>NZ_RZHG01000009.1:4950-36268 GCF_003989795.1 Vreelandella andesensis | reverse complement strand
CCCCCTCTGTCAACCTAGTTGTCCGGTTGGCGATATTGCCCAAATCTATTCCAGAGGGAGCGGCATGGAGCACGTGTGCCACGTTATTCTGCAGAGCGTAAAGCCGCCGTACTGAAAAAGTTGTTGCCCCCCCATAATCGCAGTGTGGTGTCGGTCGCCACTGAAGAAGGCATCTCTGACGCGACGCTGTATAGTTGGTTAAAACAGTGTCGAGAAAAAGGAGTGCCTGTGCCGGGTTACACCCAAAGCGACAACGAGTGGTCGCCTGACGCCAAGCTTGCCGTGGTCATCGAAACCGCCACCCTCTCAGAAACAGAGCTTGGTGCTTACTGCCGCGAAAAAGGCCTTTATCCCGAGCAAATCCAGCAGTGGAAAGCCGCTTGTCTCCAGGGCGCTGGCCAACAAGAAGACCAGCAAAAAACGGCACAAAAGCAGCGTAAACAAGACCGTAAGACGATCAAACAACTCAAAGCGGAAGTGCGCCGCAAAGACAGAGCCCTAGCGGAAACCACGTCGTTGCTGGTGCTCTCAAAAAAGCTCGACGCCTTGTACAGCGAAGACCCGAACAGCGGCGAGGACGACTGACGCCGTTTGAGGAACGTGCAAGGCTCATTGCGTTATTTGATGAAGCGATAACGGGGGGTGCTTCCCGTTATCAAGCAGCGGCGATTATCGACGTGAGCGAGCGCACACTGAAACGCTGGCGTTCTGCGTGTGGCGCGGTGGCTGAGGATCAGCGTCCACACGCGGTACAAGGCCGTCAGCCGCATCAACTGACTCACGAGGAGAAACAGGCCATTTTGAACGCCTGCCATCGCCCCGAGTATCAGAGCCTGCCGCCGTCTCAAATCGTGCCGTTACTGGCCGATCAAGGGGCCTACTTGGCGTCCGAATCGTCGTTCTACCGGGTGCTGAAAAAGCACGAACAGCAGCACCACCGAGGGCGAATGAAACCACGCCGACCAGTACCTGAGCCGACGAGCTTTACGGCCACTGGGCCGAACCAGGTCTGGTGTTGGGATATCAGCTACTGTTCTTCCGTTGTGCGTGGTCAGCACTGGTATCTCTATCTGATCATGGATATCTACAGCCGCAAAATCATCGCGTGGGAAGTCCATGAGGCGGAATCAGGCGAGTTAGCGAAACAACTGCTGGAACGCGCCTTATTGCGAGAAGGCTGCTGGCATCAGCCCCCGGTGCTGCACTCAGATAACGGTGCGCCGATGACGTCTTATACGCTTAAAGCAAGATTAACAGAGCTGGGAATGTTGATGTCTTACAGCCGGCCGAGAGTGAGCAATGACAACCCTTACTCGGAAGCGTTGTTCCGCACCGTCAAATATTGCCCCGCGTGGCCTACGAAGGGGTTTGCATCGCTGAGTGCGGTACGAGACTGGATGCTGGCGTTCGAACGCGCTTATAACGAACAGCACCTGCATAGTGGCATTCGGTACGTGACACCCGCTGATCGGCATCGAGGTGTCGACCGAGAACGTCTTGAGCACCGCAAAGCGGTTTACGAAAGGGCTAAGCGCCGGCATCCACAACGCTGGTCGGGCAGCACCCGAAACTGGGAGGTGCTCGGTTCGGTGTCGCTCAACCCTGGAAAAATGCACGAAATCGAGCGTAATAAACAGGCTGCTTAGAGGCAGCCATTTGGACAACTGGGTTGAAAATCACCGGTCTACGTGCAGGGAGAGCTGGTATTTGGAGACCCGGACATTCTCATGGAGCAACATGAGTGGTCGCTTGCTGACCACCCTGCTCGCCTGGAAGCGTCCGAATTCAAGATCGTGGATACCACAAATACATTTGAAATTGATTTGGACGGCAATCGCGTGACCATTGGCTCTGGCGAAGCCGCTGAACAGCTCACCATGAACATCGAAGTAGACGACTGGACGCCAACCAGCCTAGTGCAATGGCTAGATCGCAAAATACGTACACCGTGGCTCAGCCAAGCTGAATTACTGGCCTGGCTAAGTGACGTCGTGACCTACCTAACACGTGACCGCGAGTTAAGCTTGTCGCAACTGATGCGCTGCAAATTTATTCTCGCTCGCAAGCTGTCTGAAAAAATACATGGCTTCCGCCAAGCGGAGCGCGAGAAGGTCTACCAAGCCAACCTATTCGGATCTGACGCCCATATTGAAGTTTCCTTCAACCAAGGCTTTACCTTCTTCGATGAGATGTATGCTGGCGTTCCGAAATATCGCGGTACTTACCAGTTCAAAAAGCACTTCATGGGGCCTGACGAGGTGCCCGTCTTTGACTCCAAAAAGGTTAATGGTGAAGAAGAACAGTGTGCATTCATGATTGATTCGCACCCGAGGGTAAAATACTGGACACGTAACGTCAGTAGGCACCCAAATTCGTTCTCACTACCGACCTCCACAGATAAATTCTATCCAGATTTTGCCGCCCTACTTGAGGATGGCCGTCTGCTTGTCGTGGAATACAAAGGCAAAGACCGAACGCCCGAGGAAAGCCGCGATTCACGTGAGAAAAACCTCATTGGCCAGCAGTGGGCAAAAGCTTCCGATGGTAAGGCTGTCTTTGTAATGGCCACTATTGAGAAGGGTGATCCGAAGGAAGTGCGCGTGGCGATTGATAACGCTTTGTAAAAGCACTCCCTCCCCCGAATAAGTTTTGCTAAAGGGGGAGGGGTAAGTTCAATATAAACTTCTTACTCTTCTTTTTTTATAGACTCAGAATGCTCTTGTTGACTGCTAGCATCTTCTTGGCCTCCGCTATGAATGGCAGGTAAACCTATAAACCCCAAAAAGAATATTATTGAAGAAACCACCAGCCCAATATGCATCAATTTTATGGTGCGTTTGTAAAGCTGTATTGCATCAAGAATTGGTCGTAAAGCAAGATCTTTATATTCAGCCCTGCTTAAAGCAACATGCACGCTCCTATGCCAGCTCCGCATGTGACAAAGGTCACTTACAAGTGAACTTGAGCTTATATATCGTTGCAGCAATATTCCAGTCCAAGTCACACTCAAAACGACTATACAAAATACTAAACCAGACCATTCCCAGCTACCATTTGATGTTATCAAAGTAAGGCGAACACCTAACCCTGCGGCAAGAGCAGCTAACCCTACAATAAAACCGTTTGCTAACCTATGGATTCTAGAAGTTATTTTAGAAATATCTTCACCCACAGCTTTTCTTAAATCGGCAACAGCTTTAACAGCCTCAGTTGATTTAAACCGTATATAAGCTTTATGATCGAGACGCGCCCCATCAAGAGCTTCTTTTAATACTTTTTTAGCAGCTACAATCCAACTAGAGTTATTATCTTCATCCTGCCAAAGAAGTGTAGCTAAACGTCGTATCAAAACCTCATGCCTTGCATCTGCATCTTGCCGTACTAGCAGCCACTCAACCGCTTCTTTCAGTTGTCTGTAAAAGGTAGGATCATCTAAAGAATCATCAAGATTAAATACAATTTTACGTGAGCCATTAATTGACACTTTTGTTTTTACGTCTTCAGCCCAAACCTCTGAAACCAAAACTGTAGACAATTTCAGTACGGCTATTTTCTGCCACTTAGACCACAAATCCCCCTCACTAATCGGGCCGGTTAAAAGCCAACGGTATGGATCAGCGGGAACTTTTTTAGCTGTCAAATCACGAACTAGCCCTATTCTTGGATCTACTTCGTCAGAACCATTATCTTGTCGAGGCAAGCTAGGTATCAACTCACCATCCCAAGGTTTAATACAGTATCTACGTGTACAAAATTCAGAAAAATTTTGTAGCACTAAAATCTCTTTTACATATAAAAAATCCTCTCTATCCAACTCATACAGAAAGCCATTTAAAGTCGCAAAAAAGAGCCTTCCCCCTACAGGTTTTTTTATTAATATATTCAAGTCTTCCCCATCGATATCCGCTAGAGAAATTTCTGAATATTCTCCATCGCGAATGTATATCGACCATCCTGAATTTTCACTATTATCAAACTCGGACAAAGCATTTCTAATGCTTTCAACAGAAAAAGAATTTGCGCCAATAAAAATACTTAGCTCTTCTAGAGTCTCTTTGACATTGTTGCCTGAGTCTATGTTATCAATCAGGAATGCGAGGCATTTTTTCGAGTTCATCATCGCGATATAATCCAGTTGATTTCACGGTAATTGTAAACCCCCCATTCTCCTCAGGATGTTTTTTTACTTTACCATCAGCCTCATGACTTGAAGAGAACAAAATTGAAACACCCTCATTTGTCACTATTCTTCTATACTCTGCCGGGGGAGGCACCGCTCCTGAAAACTCAAATGCCTCTGTACTAATCCCATGCTTTTTCGTATTTTTTTCAAAAGTTTTGAGAATTGGTGAGCCAGAACTCACACCATGGATGATTGACCCAATAAACTCTTCTGGCTTTTCAAAATCGAATCCATCTAGCCTAGAAAAAGTTTCTCGAACAAATCTTTTTGGGGCTTTTGCCACTTCAGCAGGAACTTCATCGATGTGAGCTTTAATAGTTTTGACAGTAGCTTCTTCTAGCCGCTTTGTTAGCTCCTTGGGCTCTAGCAAACGTCTTATATCAAGAAAGTTAGAAAAATGTTGTGTAGCATCTCTATATTTTCTAGATGAGTGATCGACTACAACAACGCGATCTCTTTCAACTTCTTGATTCACATCATTAATATTTGAAAATCGAACAACTGCAGATTTTTGCATTGCTTTACGATCTTGCGTAAAAGTCTCTATCAACGTCTCTAAATCTGGAACGGGATTACCTTCATCATCTAAAACAACATCGCCTTTTTTATCCAAAGCATAAGAATAGGAAACCACCTGCTGGTGTTCATACTTAACTATAGCTACTAATCTTTCATTATTAGTAGTTTTAACCAAAAAAAACATTAACACACCTGAAGCAAGTCTTTTATCTTGCTTCACCTTCTCCTTAAATCTTTCTGAAAGCTCATGGGACACTTTCACAAACTCATCGACATTGCTGCTGCCAGGTAGTGCTCGGCGAAGTAAACTAGGAACACCAGCTCCTGGTAAGAACAGATATTGTGCTCCTCTTAAGGTCTCCTTTATTCTTTCTATAAAAAATTCTGCACATTTAGGAGGGCTAACTTCTGCTAAAAAAACGGGATTATCTGATTCAGGATCTACCACATGGAAGATCATTCTTTCTATCGTTAATTCTAAAATTTCACTTTCGTTCAATATACTCAAAATACTGGTTCCCTAGTAGATTTCTGACCTCTGAACGTCCAACTCGACTATGATATACCCTATAGCTCACATCCTAATGATCTGCATAGCGGATGACTCTAAGTATATAGTGTCATCCGCTATGCAGACTCGGCAACCAAAACTTATTGCAGACGATTAGCTAACGCTCGGGTTAAAAACTTACTTATTTCAGAGAATTCCCAGTTTCGCAAACGAGATACAACCCTCACTGCTCACCACAACGTGATCGATCACCCGGATCTTCATCAAGCCCAAGGCTCCCTTGAGATGCTGGGTGATGCGTTGATAGGAATCGCTGGGACAGGTGTTACCACTAGGGTGGTTGTGAACCAGGATGACAGCACCGGTGTTATAGGTCAGCGCTGCCTTCAGCACTTCCCGTGGATAAACACTGGCAGCATCAATCGTACCCCGGAATAGCTCCTCGAACAGAATCACGCGGTGCTGGCTATCCAGAAACAGCACGCTGAACACCTCATGCTCGTAGTGTTGTAGTACAACCGCAGGTACTCAAAGGCCGGGGTAATTTTGTTGTGTCTATTACCTGGAATCCACATTCAATCTTTAAAAAAGGCTTAAAACACCATTAATTTGTGTCTCATTGAGGCAAGATTCTGGAAAATCAGCATTCGTCGGGCTCCACTGAAATCCAACTGAGCTGCCAGAGAGCGCTTCTGAGAGGTTTTATATATACGGTACCCCAAGAACCCATGTGATGTTTCTAGCGGTACCTGCAGATTGATTGGGCTTTTTAAAGGGTGGTTTAGGTGTGATGGCAGGTTTATAACTGCATTTAATACATGTTAAAGGTGGTTACTAACTTATTGATTATTAAGATATTTCTATTTTTTAATTTTTAGGTATAATTTCGGTCTTTTACTGCGATGCAACATGCATAAAACGACCTTTTGGCATTGCCATGAGCTGTAGGGAACTCTCTGGATGTGCAGACTTTCTCAGTATTTAAGAAAAATCTTTTCTGCCACTTCATCTCCCATCCCGTTAATCTGGGTTTTAACAAAACTTTAACCACCCCAATAACCCGTCTTTGTAGGCCTATGAGCTGTAACGACATTAGAATAATTATGTATTTGCTCAGATGCAGAACGGCAACTGACCCCGCAACCAGGATCCTGGACGTGGCCGCCTCGACCCAGATCGGCTGATTTTCTGCCACTTTATTCTCTCTCCCCCTTAACCCGGGGTTTGAGTTGCCATTTTTAAAGCTCACCGGCCCCATAAACCTATTTTTGGGCTTTTGAGCTGTAACAGTGGTGGGTTTCTGCCGCCTTTTCTATCACCCCAATGCCGCAGGGGTTTGAAATACGCATTATTGGTATGTGTGTTACTGGGATGACAGCTTCGACCTCCTGAGAAGGGCTCAGAGACCGCCCTCGGGGTATTCTCACCAGCAGGCACGTAGGATATCAATGATGTCAACTCGACATCTACCAATCCTCCTTCTTATGGAGATGATGAACTATAGCTTAGGCACTCGTCCAATTTTCGGATTCCACTTCAATCTATATGGTAAGTAGATATTAGATTTTTTATAATTAAAGATCTTGTTAAAAAGAAAATTATTTAAACTACCATATATATTATAAGAGTTATAAAAATTCTCATATTTTTTTAAAAAATTCTGGATTTTCTCTATTTCTCCGTTGTACTATTTAATGATTATATTTTATATGTATCGCTAATTATTGGTGCGTTAAAAATATTCAATTAGTGTTTCCTTAATATTAGAGCAAACGGGTAGTAGGTATGATGCAATATGGTTCTTCTTATGTTAAATCATTTAATGAACCCTTTGAGTGTGCCACTTATGAGACTGATTTAGAAATTTTAAGAAATTTAATTGAAAAAGGTGATCCTAGAGCACATTATGAATTAGGGTATCTCTATGAAAAGGGAATTGGACTACCTAATGATTATAGTAAAGCAGTTTGTTGGTATAGATCTGCTGCCGAGTTAGGAAGTGCCGAAGCTCAATTGCGTTTGGGACTTATGTATTCAAAGTATGATTGTATGCTAACAACCCCTCAGACTATTAACCACCGTATAGCATTTAATTTATTTTATCGTTCTGCTGTTCAAGAAAATGCAGCTGCGGAGAATCAACTAGGAAATATGTATTCATCCGGTGTAGGTGTAGAGAGAGATCATCATGAAGCGATTTACTGGTATCGCCGGGCTGCTATCCAAGGAAATCCTGATTCTCATTTTCGTTTGAGTAAAATTTATAAAAATGCTGTAGGTGTTAAAAAGAACATTGTAATGGCCTATATATTTGAGGTTCTATGCTCAAGTCATGGAAACCATGAAATGAACCTCCAAGATAGCTGTAATAAATTATCTCTTGATCAAACCTTAAAAGCTTTTGCTATAGCTAAAAGTTGGCGTGTAGGTAATTCATTACCTAGCTACGACATTTGATAAAAGGATGGTTAATAACGCAGAAACCAACAATTAACCAAATTAGTGAAATACTACAGGTTCGCCGTGATGCCGTATCACGAAGGTGACGCCGAACACGATAATCCCGAGTTTGATGCTAATGCAGCACGAGACCTGCTTTCTTATCAAGATGCGTTTCACGTGCCAAAGAGGTACGTCAGTGCCCTTGTTGGCAAGCCAGCATTTCCACGCTAACGAACCTACTGCTCAAACGTCCTGATCTAGGGACCATGCAACCTACAAGGCCTCAGCATGAAACGAATATTCTTCCTTTTTACATGCGTTCTGTTCATTCCGTGGGCGCATGCCGATCATGTCCCTGCTCAGCAGCTTGCTGATACCAAGTAAAACCTTCCTGTAAATTCAATATAACTCCCATACCAACCAGATATGCGAGCCCCATTCTGCTCTGAGCGTCAGCATGTCCTTGCTCAGCGGCACGGCGAGTCCAACGAATACCTTCACTTGAGCTCCTAGGAATACCTTTACCACCTATATACATCATACCGAGGTGATACTCAGCGTTGGCATTTTCCTGTTCAGCCAGTGGCTCGAAATGCTCCAAAGCAGTGGCGTAATCACCACTTTCATAAGCATCAAGTCCTTTGTTAAATGACTGACCAAACGCTGGAATAGTCCCCAGAAAGAGGGCTCCGACAAATAGAATAACCTTACTTATTGGGCGCATAAACGCGAATCCTTTTGTTCTAGAAGTCGCTCATGCTATCAATTTAACTTAAGTATACTGCGATATTTTTTCTGTTTTATGTTGAGTTTTACAGTGGGTGAAGCTTGGCCCTAGTGAATGGCCGAGCCCATACTTTATTAACTTACGTTTGCCAATTACTCTGCTATTATGTCGGACATTGGCAGACAAAGAGAAGCCACATGAATAAATCAAAGCGCGTAACTGTGCGACTTAACGACGATGAGCACGAAGCTCTTGAGAAAATCGCGCACCAGCAGCGAGAGAACGGGTTTTATGGTGAGCACGTCTGACGTTATTCGCGCGGCGGTCGCTGATTACGTTCAGAAACACACAAACGACGACAAAAAGGGATCGTAATGCTGATAGCAACATATGGAGCAGCAACAAGGCCGTTTTGAGCGACTGACTGAGCTGTTACAAGCGATGTGTCGGTATGAGCATGACCGTTTGAGCACAGTGGCCAAAGTGCTGTTGGAAGAAGCACTGACCGAAGCTGCGCTTGGTGCTGAGGATGCGCAAATTGCGCTTGATAAAGCGGGCGAAAAAGCCGCGTAAGAAGAGAATAGAGTGCCTTGCCACGGCTGGAACCCGTGGCAAGGCATGCACCGCACAAATTTTGAGGAAAACGCGATGCAACATAAGACTAACATATCATTGACTCACCGCGCCCTGGTTGGAGTTTACCGCTTTGCGCAGGATAGCGGCATAGTAACGCTGCCGATTATTATTGGGGCTGCACTGGTGGAGGTACTCCTATGAGATTTACTACTTATGAGCTTCGTCGTGTACTCGAAATCTTGGCGAGTTATCTCGACGCACCGCTGAACCAGGCAACTATCGACTTAGCGCTACGCTTGGCGCGCGTTACCCGCTTGGAGTCCGCATAATGAACCTATACGTAGTTGTCACCGATGACACCATAGACGACGCTGCCTTACTTGCTGCCCTTGAAGTGGCAGGTATAGAGGCTCAGGTAAAGCCCTTGCACCTACAGCGGGCCGCCCAGGTGTCGGCTGAGGTTATCGCAGAGTATCCTCCAGGTGAGCAAGGCCACGCACGGGACATATTAATCGCGTGGATGGATGAAGCGCTGGACGCTGCCGACGATGCCCGTTTGAAGCGAATCACTGACAATATTGAAAGGCTAAAGCGTGACCATGGGGAATTAGTGACGTGGCGCTGCCCTGGCGGTTATATCGTGCTTGATATGCCGCTAGGGATTACTAACGCAGTTGGTCTTACTTCTAATGATGCGTACCGCCTGATACGCATACGCGAGCTTACTGATCTGCTGTTACCCCAGCTTGAACGGATTGCGCCAAGTATCCTGCAAGGTGTCATAGGTGTTGAATGCTCTGGCGATCGTAGTGACTATGAAAGGCTTGTTGCGCTTGCGTGTCGTGAGATCTTCCGGCACCAGAATTAGATATAATAGACGTTATAGTCAGTTGTCAAAGCCTGCCATTAAGCGGGCTTTTTGGGTAATAGCATAACGTCCAAAGTACCGATCGGCGCGATCAGAAACGTCACCATGGACGTTTACCAGTTATCGAAGCCACCCCCTCCAACGCTATCACTCCCCATGCCACCGCTCCAGTCATCATGCCTAGTGCCGTAGTGGTTACCTGCGATATCAACGCCACCTGTAGTACCATCGACCATCGGTAGCCCGGTCGCGGGGTTAATCTCGTTATTATTGACGATGGAGTTCATATCCGAAGCACCTGTCCTGCCTACCCGGTACGTGAAGTCGTGGCCATGATGGAGCGAATGGGACTCAAGATGCAGGCTAAGCGGATGCGAGCGAAGTCACCAGGGTGTGACACATCCCCCCATAACCCCTTAGGGGATAATACCGAATGTGTCATACCTAGTGGCAATGGAAGGCCTGGCAAGAAGGCCAAGGGAAACCCCATTATTCGAGTCTACCAACCTATCGCCGGGAGTCTTATCGAAATGCAATAATGGGCAGACAGTCGCAACGCGGCCCGCAAAGTCGTTTCTGTGAATATCGCACCACGCACAGGCACTACCTCGACAGCGCTAGAACGCGAGATGCACGAGACGCTGCCAGCTTTTCATCGCGCTGTTGTACGCTCACTTACTGCTGCCTGACCCGTTAAAAAAGGCGCCCCATACGGGAAATCACGAAACGGGAAATCCGCTAAAACCCTCGTTCTCCGTGGCTCTCAGAGCAGACGAATAGTTATGACAGACAAAGAAAAGCCCGACCTTTGTGGGCGGGCTTTTCCTTTCTGCTTGGCGACAGTTAAAGGACTACAAAACCCAGTGTCACTATGGCAATAAGATCACTGATTGTATTTGCAACACCTTCCACCATAGCCTCAGCTGATAGCAGCACAGCGCCGGGGATGTTGAGAACGGTGTCTATAGGATTAAAAATCGTACCTACAATGATGCCTAAAATACTGTATGCGATTCCAATTCCTAACTCCATTAGATTGAATATAATACCAATTAGAGCATCGGCAAACTGAGTCTCTTGTCCTTTTTTCATACGCTCAATTTGATAACCCAGGTAACTAAGTTCTTTGGTAATTACATTGAAGGTGGCTCCCACCGCATAAGTAAGGTGAGAGGCTCCATCCCAAGCCCACAGTGTTGGCACGCCATTAGCATGATGGTCATAGGTGATGAAGTGAAAACCACGGGCATAGACACCTTGCATATAGGCTCTTTCAAGGCTGCTATTACCAATATTGAACCAAGGACGTTCTTTATCCCAAGGCTTGTCAATGGACCTATCCAGGTAATGATGCTCGGTGGCACTGATCCAAATCGTATTTTTTATATCACTGCCACCAGACTGTCGCTGGATGACATGCTGAGATTCACAGGATACTGTTCTTGTGGTGGTTAAAGACTCTACAGGATGCCGAATAGAGCAGTAGCCTTTTCCAATCATCTTGGTCATAGCTTCAGCCGGACTTGATATCACAGCCAAAAGCAAACATAGAGAGAGTGTAAAAGATTTCATATTTTCTGTTTTATCTTGAGTTTTGTGAGAATGAGTTATAAGCATGAAAAATAGCCAGATCGACCCGTTAAAGTCGATAGCATTATGGCCAAGTACTGAAATCGTCAAAGGACGGCAGTGGTGTACCTACACGCCATTCAGTGGCTAATTGCTGACCTTCGGCCACCTGTTCGCGTGATAGCACTTTCAAGATAATATCGCGATTGTTACGACCACCTTCATGGCCTTGAGCTGCCGCCAGAATGTTAAGCATGTAAGCCATGACTGGATTTTGGCTTACACCTTCGCCTTTGTAGTACATGAGCCCCAGTTGGTGATGAGCGGAACCATGTCCCTGCTCAGCGGCACGACTATACCACTGGGCGGCTTCGCTATAATTCTGGGGAATGCCGAGCCCCTCGTAGTACATAAACCCTAAATTTGACTGAGCGGGAGCATTTCCTTGTTCAGCGGCAAGGCTATACCACTGGACAGCCTCATTGTAATTTTGGGCAACTCCGAGACCGTCTTGATACATAAACCCTAAATTTGACTGAGCGAGAGCATTTCCCTGTTCAGCGGCAAGGCTATACCACTGGACAGCCTCACTATAATTTTGAGCAACTCCGAGACCATCGTTATACATGGTTCCTAAATTGAACTGGGCAGTAGCATATCCCAGGTCAGAAAGTGTCTTTAGATGCTCTACAGCAACAGCATAATCACCTTTAATATAGGCCTGAGACGCCTTATCAAATGACTGGCCAAAAGCTGGAAGAGGCCCGAGAGTAAGGGCCCCGGTGAGCAGGATGATCTTTCCGAGAAAGCGCATAAAAGCGAATCCTTTTGTTCTAAAAGACTTTCATCATATCAATTTTACTTAAGCTCCACAGAGTGAGTTTTTGTCTTAATTTGCGTTTGCCTATTACCTTGCTAACATGTCAGACATTGGCAGACAAAGAGATACCCATGAATAAATCAAAGCGCGTAACGGTGAGAATTAACGACGATGAGCACGAAGCTCTTGAGAAGATTGCGCAGCAGCAGCGAGAAATAACGGGGTTTACGGTAAGCACATCTGACGTGATTCGCGCTGCGGTCGCTGATTATGTACAGAAACACGCAAATAACGATAAAAGGGAGCAGTAATGGAGCAGCAACAAGACCGTTTTGAGTGCTTAACGGTTCTTCTTACAGAAAAATTTGCAGTATCGAGCATGATGACCTGACAGGGGTGGGAAAATCGCTTTTGGAAGAAGCTATGAGCGAAACGGCGCTTGGCGCAGAGGAGGATGCGCAGCTAGCGCTAGACCAAAAAGGCGAGAAAGCCGCGTAAGAATTTAGAGCGCCCAAGGGCAGGCGGCAACCTGACCCTTGAGCTACACAATCGACGCTGAATAGGAGCGACGACCATGAAGCACCATATTAACCTACCCGCGACTTTGGCTGCCCTAGTGGCTGTGCTGGCACTATATCGGCAGGAACGCATAATGCCCGCTATTATGGGCCTAGCACTTCAGCTTGCCCGCAAGGAGGCCACGGAATGAACCTACACGCTGTTGTGACTGACGACACCATAGACGCTGCCGATATAAGAGTCGCGCTAGAGGGCGCTGGCATTTACGCCGAGGTGACGCCGCTACACTTGCAAGCAGCGGCCAAGGTGGCCGCTGCTGAGATAGCCGATTACCCGGTTGGCCAGCAGAACAATGCCCGTGATTCGCTCATAGCCTGGATGGATGAGTTACTAGACGCCGCCGATGATGCGTGCTTAGAACGGATCGCTAAGAGCATTGCCAAGTTAAAGCGTGACCATGGTGAGCTAGCTACCTGGCGTTGCGATGGTGGCTACATTGCGCTGGACGTGCCAACGGTGTTTGTTGCCAGTGTTAGCCGTGCCTATGGTGCCAAGCGTGATATTGAGCTGCGCACACTTACCGGCCTACTGTTACCCCAGCTTGAACGAATAGCGCCTAGCATCCTGAAAGGCGTGTTGGGCGCTAAATACGCGGGCAACCGTGGCGACTATGAGCGCTTGGTGCTGGTGGCTTGCTGTGAATTAGTAGGAGAGGGAGCATCATGATTGAGCAACACCATTACGAAGCAGCGGCTGCTATTATCCGTGACCGTGTATTACTCCATGCAATGCCGCGCTCGCCTGAGTATCAAACTGGTAAAAAGTGCGCTTTAGCGTGGATATTAGCTGATCGCCCTCAAGGATCAGCTGACACTTGCCCACATGAGCCGGGAAGCGCTTCGTGTGACGCGTGGCTGGCTGGTTGGGATAGCGGGAAGGAAACAGGCCGTGACGTTTTACAAGAGATGTTGTCTGGCCGTGTATTACTCAATGAGGAAATACTTAACAGTCTTGCCACCATGCAAATGAGCACTCTTGCATTTAATTTGGCGGGCAATGAGGGTAGTGATAGTGGAGGCATGGAGTATGCCTTAGAAGATCCAGAAGACCATATGCGATGGAGGGAAGCCAACGTATTAGCCTTTATAGACAGTGAAATACCTGATGCTAGCGGGGAGGATATAGCGGCTACTATGGCGGCTCTCTATAGCGCATATGACGGAGCGATGGATGATTACTTTGATAGCCTTGAGCCTAAATATGGGGCAGTGGAAACTTGGGAAAACAAGAGAGGTTCTATTGCCCTCAACATTCCATTAAAGCTAGCTGAATGTTTGTCGCAGCCAGGTGCTGTGCCACATGAGCCAGGAGCCGAGGTGCTTGCTGAGGTTATAGAGCCTGAGATTAATCGCATACGGTACAGTATGATAATCGACACCCTAGTAGAGTCCGGTGTGTGGAGTGATGAAGAGTTGAACGAACCTGGTGGTGAAGGAGAAAACATCACCCGACTTGTGTGGCTTGCTGGCTGGGAGTTAAAGCGAAAATGAAAAATATGATGATTGTTTGAACCCCATCCCAGCGGGGTAAGTTATATATACTGTATCTAATAGATACTTTGAAATGCCCGCCATCGAGCGTAATGCTGTTCGGTTAAGACTTGCCGTCTCCAGAAAGCTCTAAGAAAATCCGGTATTCTCCATTGGATACCGGATTTTTTGTGCCTATTCAACAGACACTGCGTTTAAAAGCGATAGCGAGAAAACCGTTGCGCTCTGCCTGATCTCGGCCTACTTTTTTATCGAAGGCCACTACGAGCTCCGCAAGGAGGAGTGTGATATCGAAGCGACCCTGACGCGGACCCAGATGTTACTTGGGTGTCTTGAAATAGGAGCGGCTTCTTGTAAGCCAACTTAGGAGACCGTCGACCAAGTTCAGACATCGCCACGTGCCTTGGCGAGCTAGTCCGTCCTTGACGAGACTCGCCGCGTAGAGCTCGATGAGCTGTCCGTGGGGGCCATTCTTCAGGTGCCGGAGGCGCAAGCTCAGGGGGCCGGAACACCATCTTCGGGCGCAACGGATGTGAAGCATGGCGTGCCACTCATACCCTTGTTCTAGCAACCATCCCCGGATGTGCCAAACGGATTTGACCCAAGAGAAAGGTTGAACGTTCTGATCTGGAAGCATGGAGCACTGGTATGTTGCGGGCCAAAGCCCTCGGGATGTGCTCATGACTACCCGGAGAGGTTACTGAAACGATCAGTGCAGTAACAGTATGGAGCTAGAGGAATGATATTTGAAGAGAATGTCCAAGCGAAGCTTATTGCTACGACATTGATGGTTGGACTACTTGCAAGCGGCGCGTCATTGGCCACCCCGCAGGACGTGCGTACTAACGAGAATGGTACTGAGGCCGCGATGCAGGCGCCCACCCAAAGCGTTACTGCCCAGGAAGCACGTCTAGCATCTGCGAACGGTATCGTCCTACATTTTGGAGATGATATATCTGAAAGCATGGAAAAAGTTATTCAAGGGGGACTCCGTCTTGCTGGGTATGAAGCAGAGGTTTTTCGCGGTGGCCCTACCAGCCATATCACATTGTGCATAAATGAGCGGTGTGGCGAACGCAATTTTAGTGTTGATGCGGCGCACAGGTTTTTGCTTACTGTGCTGAACAATGTAGCTCCGGAGTATCGGAGTGAATAAGGTCAATGAATTTCCTGATTACTCATATTAATCAGCCGCCGCAAAATAATGCAGTGACGCTGCGTAGCAAGAAAGTCGAGTTGATCTATCAGGAAGTGTGGGGCTTGCTCTTGGCGTATAACGTGGTGCGGCGGGAGGCGAGTCAGGCCGCAGTGAGTCATGGTCGCGCGCCGTATCAAATCCGTTTTAAATCGGCCTACCAGTATATTGCGGCCCAACTGATCGTCATGGCAGCAGCACAACCGCTATCAAGAACGGAGGCACGGCTCTCAGAGTTGAGAGCTGGCGTAGCAAGTCTCTTCTTAGATGACCGTCCTCGCCCCTCAAGGCCGAGGACGGTAAAAATATCCAAAACCCGCTATCCGGTGAATCGCAAGGCTGCGCCGCTTAAGTGAACAGCATTACGCCATCGAGCGGGCTTTTTGTTCAATACAAAACTGACGCCATGGCACCCTGCCCCAGTGGTCACTAACCCCCCTAGCCCGCATTGCTTCGTTTAAAATCTCTTATAAGTCAAGTAATTAACATTACTTGTCATTGTGTAGGCGGCTCATAATAGGGTGGTTTAACATCGTTATGACTGACCTCAAAATGGTAAAATACAGGCATCGTTACCACCGGAAAAACGCCTATGTTTACCCACCGCTTCAACATTCCCCGGCCTGCCATCGAATCGACCCGCCGCGCCGTTCAATCGGCACGTTTCCGCGAGTCACTACGCCTGCGGGAAACGCTGGGCTACATTGCAGGCGACCGGGACGCCTTGACCGATTCGCCGCCTGCCCTGGTGCTAACCGGCCTGGAAGTTGATAGCAACGGCGCCGCCGTGGCGAGTCTGCAAACCCTGGCTACTACGGAAGGCAGGATTGTTCGCGCCCTGGTGGTGGGGCTTGAGCCTGGCGATTACCGTTTTACGCTTGCCCGCAACGAGCATGGCGAGATACTAGGCTTTGACTTCGCTCTAACCGACCTCGTGACCCGGCCCATTTTGCGCCGCGCGCTTGCGCACAATTTTGACGATCCAGCGGACATAGCGGACGTGTTGATCGACGCGCCGCGCCAGCCCGTAGAGTTGCCTGAGCGCCCGCGTAAGCCAGCCATGATTAGCGAGTCAGTTATTCACCGCGCGCGTGAGATTGAGCGCCAGCAAGCCCAGGAGCAGGCCCGCCGCAACGCTAAACCGCTTGGTTTCACGTTTGATTAGCTACCGGCGTAACCGGAAGTCCTGACGCTCCATGCAATAGCGAAGCATTTCCTGACCGTCTGCCTTGGATTGATCGGACATGCCAATTTCATAGCGGCATTCAGCGTAAGCGGTGCGCGTTTGCTCACGCGATACGCCTTCTTTGTACCAGCGTGGCTGAGATGCGGCACACCCTGCGAGGGTTATTATCAAACCGGCGATTGAGAGCTTGTAGATAGGTAAAGACATACTCTGCGTTCCTGAATCTGGTAGTGATAAGGCTTAATCTTGAGTTCCTGCTGTGCGATTGACTAGGTGGCTCCGTTACCAAACGACCATAGGATCAGCCCACCTACCAAGATGAAGGTAAACAGGCCGGCATCGGTCTGCTTGTCGGGTTCCTTTCGTAGCAGCACATCCATGACAAATACGCCGCAGCCCACCGGAAAGAATAGCAGCCCTGCCGTGGCCGCCAGACGGTGAGGCAGCGTCATTCCTGGCTCCGGGAAGAACCAGGTACCATAGATACCCACAGTCACTAGATAGACCAGGACCAGAACAGTGTTGGAATATTTTGCCCAGATGGGATCATCCTTAATCGGTGGAAATGTTGTGCTTGAGTCTACAGTACTGCATAAGAGCATCCAAAAAGTGCTTCACTGACCTTGATACCGCTGGCACTGATGGGTAGCGCGCGGCTAGACTTGTCGCACTGTGCGACACCCTATGCAACACCTCATGCGACAGGTTGCGACACCCATGCGATTAACGATAAGCGCCGCTGCCCGGCTCTATGGTATTCACCGCGCCACCCTGCACCGGCATATCAAAGCAGGCCGCTTGTCATACGTCTTTCAGCCTGACGGTAGCCGCGCTCTGGACTTGTCTGAGTTGATACGCTGTTATGGGGAGCCGCTTAACCAGCCGGAATGCGTGCGACAGGATGCGACAGGTGATGCAACACCCCATGCGACAGGCAACGCGACGCCCCACGATAGTCAGTTGCTAGACGAAATGCGTAAGCAAACGGCAGTGATCGAGCGCATGGCAGAACGCATCGAGCGCCTGGAAGCGGCCTTGCTGCGACTGCCAGCGCCAGCCGAGCCAACGCCACCGGCGGACACCCACGAAACCGAGCCCACCACGGAAACGGCGCAAAGTGTCCCACTCCAAGTGCCAGCGGATAGCGAAACCCGGCGCCAACCACCGAAAGATTTTAGCGATCTGCTCGCTCGCTTTGAGACTCGCACCCGGCACTAGCCCCCCCCTGCTAAACGTATACCGTTATCCTGCGTCGCTTGAACAAAATAACGGTATACTTGCCCTAGAAGGCTAACCGTTCGAACTGCTTACCAGAAAGCGCCGTGTACAGCACGGTGTTTTGGATGTTCGCGTGGCCCATGTACTGCTGCACCGTGCGAATATCCGTCCCGCTATTAATCAGGTGAACCCCGCAGGCATGGCGCAAGGCGTGGGGATTCCACTTCATCCCCAGGGCTTTCTCGCTAAGGCGGTGAAACATCTTCCTAAACCCGTCGATGCTGACCGGCGCGCCGCGCTCATTGACGAACACGTACCCATGCTGGCGCCCGCTGGCGTCCCGGTAACGCTTGAGTGCCCGGATGGTGTCGCCCTGGAGGGGGTGCGTGCCGTCCAGCGATCCCTTGGCGCGCTGCACCGTGACGGTGTGCCCGCTGTTTAGGTCGAAATGCTGCCACTTGAGCGCCACCAACTCGCTGATACGCAACCCATGCTCAAACGCCAGGCGAATCATCAGGGCGTCTCGTGGCCCGTGCCGGCTTTTCCTGGCCGCCTTAATGAGCTGGTGGACTTCCTCGCGCGTCAGGAATTTCCGCCCGCGCGCTTCATCGTTATCCGAGCGGGTGCGCACTGTCCGGCTTTCAGTGGTTGGGTGCAGTGTGACCACGTTACCCGATGCCGCGTCATTCATGGCGTTCTCCTTGCTTTGTTTTGCCAACTGTCCGGCTTCTAGTCAAAACCCGGATAGTGATAGCACCCTTAACGACGGTGAGCAACCCACCAAACGCCAACGACGGCCACATTCTGGCAATAGGGTCACCCAGTGTTGTGGCTTGGCGGTGCCTTAGAGCGCCAGCTCGTGCGAGGTTTAGTACGCCAATCGGGGGCAAGGTGTTAAACAACACGGCATATCACCCCGCTCCAATGCGGGGGGGAAATCGGAGACACTTCAGAATTTATTGTATGTTGTATTATGCTACATACAATAAATATGCACGAGGAGAAATGACCATGGCACTGACACACGAGCAGGTTCACTCGACCGCTGATCAGATCGCCGCTCAGGGCGAGAAACCAACCTTGGCGTCAATACGCAAAGCACTTGGTGGCGGTTCGTTCACTACCATTTCAGAAGCGATGCAGAGTTGGCGTCAGCAGCAGCAAAAAGAGCATGCCTTAGCCGAAATCCGTGTCCCTGAGGCAGTGACAGAACGTCTTCAGCAACTGCAGGCAGCGGCTTGGCGAACGGCGATGGAAGAAGCCGAGCGACGCCTTTCCGCCGAACGGGCGGCCCTTAACGAATCTCAGGCATCTGCCCAAGCAGCGGTTCACGAAGCCCAGGAGGCGGTCAACACACTCGAAACGGAAGCTGAACAAAAAGATACGGATGTTCGACGCCTACAAACACAGGTAGAGACCGCTGAGGCGGTAGCGAAAGACGCGTTATCAGGGAAACGCGAAGCACAACAGCAACTCGATAGCACGAAAGCACAGTTGGAAGAACGCATCGCCGGCTTAGAGCAACGCCTGACTGATGCTATTGAAGCACGTAAAGCGGCTGAGCAACGGGAAGTGGCAGCCAACGAGAAGTTAACAGCGCGTGATGATAAGTTAGAAGCACTGCGTGATCGGCTCGCGGAAGCTGAGACAAAGATCGCGACCGCTGAGGCACGGACTGATGAACGAGCAGAGGCCTTACGTACTGAGGTAGCACGTCACCAAGAAGAGGTTGCCCAGCTTAACGCGACAGTGAAAGCGCAGGAAACCCAGTACCAAGAACAGCTTTCTTCCATGCAGACCGATCTCAATTCAGTGCGACAGACCATCCAGAAAATCGAGCAAGCCTACACTGATGAAAAGGAGAGGGCCGAAACGCTGGAGAGGGAACTGGCGGCTGTAGCTTCTCCACCGTCATCTGAACGTTAACAAACGGTGCTGGAAAGCTCTGTGGCGATGGTCTTCGCCCATCATTCAGCACTTGCGGTAAACAGGTTTAAAGGAAGTTTAGAAAAAGGCGACAAGCGAACATGGGTATAACAGAACAACACTACGAAGCAGGGACTAGGTTGCTGGGAAAACACCACCCCAGTACTGATTCCCATAGAGACACCTACCGGCGAGGCTACCTCGATGCGGTGGCATGGCACCTCGCTGGAAGACCAGATACTGACGAAGACTACTACCGCTATACACCGGGCACCGTATCCCGAGATGCCTGGGCATACGGCTGGACTGAGGGACAGCAATTTGCCTCGTCATTGGGCAAAACTTCGGCCTGATGGGGGCACCCTTGGGGGCATCTTCCTTGCTCAACAACGCAAAAAGCCCTTGTTGGCGGGATTTCAGGATTTGGATCCGGTGGAGGACGTAGCCATCATAGTTTTATTTAGGTTGCTTACTTTCATACTTACTACTCTATATCTTAGTGAGATATACGCAAAATGAGTTGGATTAATGAAACAGCTGAGCAAAACCATAATCATTGCAGGGCTCACTGCCCTTGTAACTTTTCCGGCGTTTGGACAATCATTTGAAGCAGGCTGGGAGGCTGCCAATAGCGGTGACTATGCAACTGCTTTAAAAAACTGGAAACCTTTAGCAGAGCTGGGAGATGCCAAAGCTCAATTCAACTTGGGGTACATGTACAGCGAAGGCCAAGGGGTTCCCCAAAATTACAACGCAGCCTCTGAATGGTTCCGCCGTGCTGCTGAGCAGGGAAATACCTCAGCTCAGTACTATTTGGGAAAAATATATAAAGATGGCCAAGGAGTTGCCCAAGATTACAGCGAAGCCGCTAAATGGTTCCGCCGTGCTGCTGAGCAGGGAAGCGCTTTAGCTCAGTACATTCTGGGAAAAATGTATAAAGATGGCCAAGGCGTCCCGCAAAATGACAATGAGGCCGTCTCTTGGTTCCACCTTGCCGCTGAACAGGGAAGTTCTTTAGCCCAGAATAGTCTGGGAAATATGTATGACAACGGCAGGGGCGTTCCGCAAGATTACAGCGAAGCCGCTGAATGGTATCGCCATGCTGCTGAACAAGGATATGTCTTAGCTCAACACAATTTGGGGATGATGTATCAGGGTGGATGGGGTGTTCCGCAAAATTACAGTGAGGCCGTCTCTTGGTTCCGCCTTGCCGCTGAGCAAGGATATGCCTCAGCTCAACTAGATATCGGAATCATGTACAGTCGTGGCCAAGGGGTTCCCCAAAATTACAGCGAAGCCGCTGAATGGTACCGCCGCGCTGCTGAACAAGAATATGCCTCAGCTCAACTCAATCTTGGAAACATGTACAATTATGGCCAAGGGGTTCCGCAAAATTACAGTGAGGCCGTCTCTTGGTACCGCCTTGCCGCTGAACAAGGATACGACTTAGCTCAATACAATTTGGGGATTATGTATGAGAACGGTCAAGGCATCCCGCAAAATTACAGTGAGGCCGTCTCTTGGTATCGTCGTGCTGCTGAACAAGGACATGACTTATCTCAGTACAATCTGGGGAGCATGTATCGGGATGGCAAGGGCGTTCCTCAAAATTACAGTGAGGCCATCTCTTGGTTACGCCTTGCCGCTGAACAAGGGTATGCTAAGGCTCAGTACAACTTGGGGACCATTTATGGCAACAGCCATGGCGTTCCTCAAGATGACAGTAAGGCAGCTTCTTGGTATCGCCTTGCCGCTGAACAAGGGTATGCCAGTGCTCAGTTCAATTTATCGGTTTTGTATTGGGATGGTGAAGGCGTTACCAGTAACCCTGTTATGAGTCACATGCTAGAAATTTTAGCGGCAGCCCAAGGAATAGAAAATGCTAAGACAAACCGCGACATTAAATTAGAGCTATTGTCGCGCGAGCAAATAGCTGAAGCTCAACGTATGGCAACTGAATGGCGTGTTGGTACTCCGCTCCCATACTACGATGACTTCACCACCTGGCCTTAAGCCACCTGACGAACGATCAAAGAGCCCACTGTAAGTGGGCTTTTGTATGCCTGACAGTCAGGTTCTTCAGGATTACGCGCCTTATCATCTGTGCTGTTTTGGATACCCTAGAGTTACTGATACGAAAAACGGCCTAGTTCTTGCCCAAAAGCAGATGATCCAGGCCATCATAGCTGTATTGGTAGGGAGTATAAGCTTTTGCTACAAGCCAGCATCAACACAGTCTTGCTCAGCAGTCACCACTTCACCGATTTGACTGCCATCATTTGAGTGATAAGTATCAACGTAGCGTAGTTTACCAAGTTCAAGTGTTTGACGAATATCTGGGTTATTGCACTTGATAGTATGTTGATTGCTTATAATGTTTTCTAGTACCTCTTCTCTACCCCCCAGTGCCTGAATGTCCTGAGAAGTCTGGTTGAGGAATGTGTAAGAGCTGCGTATCGTAAGCCCTTCCCCGAGCACAACATTATCAAGGCGAATTGTCTCATCTGCATTTGCCATCCTTGGGAGAGTTGAGCGCATGCCATCGATATTCTCCTGAAGACGTCCCCGCATATCAGCTACATAGTCCGCTTGCTGTTTTTCTCTTACCGCAACTGCGGTCAAAGATCGGTCGTCTTCATCCATTAAAATTTTGTCGGAACTGGACAGCATGACGAAAAAGAAGATGACATTGATAGAAACAATAATGCCAATAATTGTGAGGGCTTTCTTAAAAAAAGATTCCATAGAATACTAAGACCTAAACTCGCACGAGGTGAGATTGCCAATCCTTTACGTCAATAATATAGTTGAAAAAGTTATGACCAAGCCCGCTAACGACCATCCTAACAACACATTCGCCATGGACTCTGGATTCCTTTTCTTCTCAAAGAGCGAAAAGAGCGCCAAGTGAATAACCACAAAAGGTAGGCCGACCCTGCCAGCACCCTCAGACAAAATATTGAAAAGGACATCCTGCTCTGACGCTAGTACAAATAATCCAAACTCAAATCTTCCTGCCATTTCAGATAACGTGGCGGCCGCTGCGACGAAGACTCCAATAGCTGGCAATAAGAGAGCCATAATTAAAGTAAACTTTGATAGTCTCCCCTTAAATACTGAGTAACCTAGGTAAATGTATACCAAACATACATACACGATTAGAGCAAGCGGCGGGACTAGCATCCCCAAAAAAAACAAATTCCTTAGCAGCTCGCTATCTCCAGGCTCATATCGATAGCTCAAAGTTGTAAATGAAAATAAAGTGGCTACTTCAAGAAGAACGAATAATAGCGGCAAACGGTGGACATACTTCCGCTTTTGTTTGTAAAGCTCAATCAGGCAGTATTGGAAAGATTTATTCCCCATAATATCGCTAAATGATCTTTTGATGACATCGTCATCCTGCGTCTGATCGAGGCCAGCAGCTTCACAATCCTCGGCCTTCCCGGCCCCTTCAATCTGAGCAGCTGAACTTTGAGATGAAAGCTCAGCACTCATAACGGGACGACCACCCCTGAATCCTTCGTAAATCCATTGGCCGATGTGAAAAGCGATTCTTAGCCCGACTGGCGGAAGAACTATCCAGGCCAGTACGGCCAAAAGAATGAGAGTGACCTCCGTATCGTATCCGTACCGTATGAATTCCGGATAGACCTTAACTGTGATAAAGACGATACCAACTATGATTCCGCCAATAACCCATATCATGTTGGCTGCCACCCACAATCTACGCCACCCTTCTTTATTCCTTGTATTCAAACTACTTCCTTAATCTTTAGTTTCTAATATCGATTAGGATGATCTGATCTTCTTTTCTTTGACCAGGCCAGGAATTTCTCTAGCACCGCAAAGTAAAACCAAAGCGGGAAATGCAGGCCAAAGCGTTAGCTGCCCGTATGGAGGCCCTAGAGAGCCAAAAGGTAACGTAGGAGGTGTATCGGCGAGCCAGGAGGCATTTGAATGGCCCCTAGTGGGTCATTCGTCAATTATAGACGCGGAAATAATTGGCTATAAAATGGCCTAAAACGCCAAAAATTCAAGATTATTCGCCTTATCAAGGACGTCATAGTCAGTCCACAAATGCAAAATTCCCTTAACAGCGGGCATAACCAACGAACGACGCTGTATTAATTAAAATAATGAAGATTTACCGCTACGAAAAACGGCCTGCCCCTCGCTTAAAAAAAGAGGTTCAGGCCGTCAAAACCTTATCGGCTGGGGTATAGTCACTCTTCAAAATGATTAAAATCACTACAAGTTGGAAAATCTTCACCAACGTGCCAGCTTAATGTTATTTTCTGTCCCTCCGAAACTTGATTACGCTCCAATTTTTCTAAACTTAAATTCCTGTTTTTACAGGCAATTTTATGTCCTTGTGCTGCTGATAAGCTTTCTAAAACGTAAGCCATTGTCGGACTAAAGGGAACTCCTAAGCCAGATTTATATAAAAGGCTGAGGTAAAACTGTCCATTTGAGCTACCTTGAACAGCAGCTTTTTTATACCATTTTGCAGCTTCCGCATGGTTCTGTGGTACACCTTGACCATTTTCATACATGATTCCAAGAGTTATCTGAGATTGAATATCACCATTTTCTGCAGGAATAAATAACATATCGGCTGCAAGTTCATAATTTTTGTTGTTATACGCTTTATGCCCATATTCTTCAGATGTATAACGGTTGAAAGAAGTTAAGCTAATGTAAATTTTTAATAATATATTTTTTAAACTTTCCATTTTTATCCGCATCTTAATTTTTTAGATAATTTCTATTAGTATAATTTTTACAATTCAATATTACTTTTTTAGAGTAAGTTGAAATAATGAAAAAATTGAGTAAAGCCAACCTAGTTACATGGATCACCGCACTTTTAGCTTTTCCAGCTTTTGGGCAATCTTTTGAAGTAGGTTTAGAGGCTGCCAGTAGTGGTGATTATGCAACGGTTTTAGAAAACTGGCGACCTTTAGCTGAACAGGGAGATACAGTTACTCAGTACAACCTTGGGATAATGTATGCTCGTGGCGAAAGCGTTATCCAAAGTTATACCGAAGCTGCTACCTGGTATTGCCTTTCCGCTGAGCACGGATATGCAAATGCCCAGTACAACTTGAGGGTAATGTATGCTCGTGGTCAAGGTGTCATACAAAACTATACTGAGACTGCTTATTGGTACAGGCTTGCTGCTGCGCAGGGAGATGCAGGTGCTCAAAACAACTTAGGAAACAAGTATTTTGGCGGCTAAGGTGTTACGCGAAATTACGCTGAGGCTGAGGCGCGACAGATGGCAACTCAGTGGCGTGTTGGTACCCTACTTCCAGACTATGATGATTTCACTACTTGGCTCTGACTGATCCCACGGTGAGTGGTTTTTTTGTACTTAAAAAGGCCGATTTTCAGGATTGTCCGTCATATCGTGAGTGTTTTGAGGTGGGGTTATGCCACGCAGTGAGCGCGGTAAACTGATCACGCCCCTGCCGCTAGAACGGCCTCTAAGGCCTATAGGAAGCGTTTCAGCTCGCATCCCCACCCTATTCTGTCAGACAGGGGGTTTTTTGTTTCTGTGCTATTTCTCGCTTCTTAAACCCGGTTACCAGCAATCACTTTGGCTGTGCCCTTGAGGTGCAGCCAATCTATGCCGTCTTTGATTTCATTGAGAATCTCAAAAGGGGATAGATTTGTGGTTGCTTGAGGTAGGGCTTTGATCAAGCAAAATGCAGGGTTTTCCTTTTATGTCCTTTTCCCTTTTAACCTTTTAGTCTTTTCAAGTTATTGAAATATAAAGGGTAATGAGTTAATAAAGGGACAAAATGGCTGTTAAAAGCGGACAAAATGGCTGTTAAAAGCGGACAAAATGGCTGCCATAAAAGGGACAGAATGGCAGTGAAGTGTGACATCAATAGTGGTCATGTCCTATAGTTATGTCACATTAATTAACGAGCAGTTTTCTATGTCCAAAAATGGTGCCTCTAGCGCAGAGCTGATCGTCAAATCAAATGCCCTTATTGAAGCTGCTCACAGCTTGACGGTAGCGGAAAGTAAATTAATCCTAGCCGCCATTGCTCAGGTACGAAGGGATGAGTCTATTACGGATGAAGTTCGCTACATTGTTACTGCAAACGCACTGGCAGATATGGGTGGGTTTAAGGCTAATCACGAGTACCGAGCGTTAAAGCAAGCCTCAGCGCGCCTCTGGGAGCAGACAATACGGATCACTGAGTACCCTAATGGGAAAGGAGCTAGACCTCGCATTTTGCTTACTCGATGGGTACAGAGCATTATCTATCGGGAAGATGAGGGAGCTGTCGAGATTCGTTTTGCCAAAGACATTATTCCTTATCTAAATCAGCTGACTGCGGAATTTAGTCAGTATCGTCTTCAGAATGTCTCCGGCATGACTAGTAGTTACGGTGTCCGCTTATATGAGCTTTTGGTGCAGTGGCGAAGCCGTGGTGAACGCGAGGTAGAAATTGGTTGGCTCCGTCATATCCTTCAAATAGAAGATAAATACCCTTCTATCCGTGATTTAAAGAGACGCGTTCTTAGCCCAGCCGTAGAGGACGTCAACGAGCATAGTGACCTCAGTGTTAGCTTAGGCCAACGTAAAACTGGTCGGAAGGTCACCCATATACAGCTCAAATTCTGTCCAAAAAAAGATGCGGCGCTTTCCACTGAGCATTCCCAAGAAGGTAACCGGCCCAATGGCGAGCCTTTCATGTTTGGCTATCCTAAATACCTGCTGGATAACTCAGCACGCCCTGGGGAGACCTATGAGCAGGTTGCTAGACGTCTTCGATCCAAGCGTTCTTCAGGTTAGAGCCGGAAAATTCCAGCTGGAGATTAATAATGAGCGGACAAAATGGCTGTGCCAGATCCTCTGTATCTTTGGGCAATGTTTTAAGTTCTTTGGACGGGGGCAAACTTTTGGAGTTTCTCGTCGTATAAGCAAAGCTACAAATGTGTTTATGTACAAAAACTCATAAGTACAAAAACAAAAAAGATTCATGCAATAATGTACACATGTAATAAAGTGCATAGTGACTTTTGTACGTTAGTACTACCCAGAGATCCAAGGAGCTTACATTGATTATCGGGCTATGTTGTGAAAAAGGAGGAACTGGTAAGAGTTCGCTTGCCCAATCTTTCGCGACGTATCTACTGACAGAGCAAGATGTTGACGTATTACTGGTAGATGCTGACCCACAGCGAACAACAGCTGATTGGGCCTCGGAGCGATCTGAAACAGGCCTTGCCCCCCTTCCTTGTGTTCAGCTCAGTGGCAATATCACCAAAGACCTTTTGGGCTTACAAGAGCGCTATAGCGTTATTGTTGTTGATACCGCAGGCACCGACTCTAAAGCCATGCGTTCAACGCTTTCCGTCGCCGATATCGTACTGATCCCCTTCCGGCCTAAGCGTCGCGATTTGAAGGTCGCACCTTCGATGGCCGAGCTATGTGAAACCATGCAGGCAGGTAACCCGGGATTGATGGTGCGCAGTGTGGTAACTCAGACGCCCACGTTACCCAATCAGGGCTATCGAATTCAGAACGCCAAGAAGCTGCTTCAAGAACTCGGTTTGAATCCACTTATCCATACAACACGAAATCTGAACAGTTGGGATGATGCTGAAGAGTCAGGCTGCTCCGTACTTGAGTATGCGGGAGATCATAAGGCGGGAGACGATGCCCGGGCTGTATTCAATGAAATATTGGAAGCATTGAGGAAGGTTGAATGAGTAAGGGTGAATATAGCGATTTGCTAAAAAACCGGAAGCGTAGCGCTGCTGATATCGAGAGTAGACCCGCTGATATGGATAAAATCATTTCAGGCGCAAAATCAGATGGCAGTGGCAACGCAGTTCCTCATGAGCCACTAAAGCGTATTGGTGCTCAGATACCAACATCGACTTATAAGGCGCTAAAGAAAAAAGCGCTGGAGAACGATACGAACGTCACGACCTTGATACGAGAATGGGTCGATGAGTACGTATCAAATTAGAGAAATAAAAAAGCACTAATGTACATTTGTACTTTTGTGAATTAATACATAATTGTTAATGTGTTTTAGTTCATTATTGTAAAGACACATTCCGGCCTGGCATCTGTTCTACCTGATGCCTTCAAGGAAGCCTTGGAATCGATGGTTGAGTTATTACCTCAGCAAAGGCAAAAGCGAGGCTCAGCATCGCTGATCTAGCCGTTGGTGAATGATTTTGTCCAAGAATAATGGGCAACTTCAAGAAGACAATACGTTGCTAAGGAACATACGAGCATATGCCCATACTGCGATGGCTGACCCGAGATGAAGACGTGCGCGCCGCTGAAAAGGTGCCCTATCGCTTGATGGAAGAAGCGCCCGAGTTTAGCTACGGTGACAAAAATTCAGGAAACATGCTCATCCAGGGCGATAACCTCGACGCCCTCAAGGCACTGCTGCCCTATTACGCTGGGCAGATTAAGTGCATCTATATCGATCCGCCCTACAACACCGGCTCTGCCTTTGAACACTACGATGACAACCTAGAGCATTCCAAATGGCTGGCTATGATGTGGCCCCGGTTGGAGTTACTTCAGGAGCTGTTAGCTGAAGATGGTTCTATCTGGATAAGCATTGATGACCGAGAAAGCCATTACCTCAAAGTCATCATGGATGAAGTTTTTGGACGAAAGTGTTTTCTCGCGAATGTAGTGTGGCAAAAGCGCTACTCGCGTGAAAATCGGGGTGTTTTGGGTGATGCACATGAGCACATACTTGTTTACGTAAAAAACGAAACACTGTTTAGAGCTAGAGCCAACAGAATACCCTTAGATGAAAGGCAGTCTAAAGTTTATAGAAATCCTGAAAACGCACGTGAAACTGATCCTACGAAGAGGTGGCGTGGGCTTCCAATGACTGCGCAAGGCTATCGGCCAAACCAGATGTACAAAATAGTCGCACCTAATGGGAAAGTTCATTACCCACCAGAGGGGCGCTGTTGGTCAATGGTTGAAAGTGAATTCAAAAAAAAACTGGCTAACAATCAAATATACTGGGGTAAAAATGGAGATGCAGCACCGAGTGTAATCCGCTATCTGTCGGAAGTTTCTGGAGTCGTGCCCTGGACATGGTGGCCACACGATGATGCCGGTCATACAGACGAGTCAAAAAAAGAGAGCATAAGAATATTTGGTGGCAGCAATACTGCTGACACTCCAAAACCAGAACGGCTGATACAGCGTGTACTACAGATAGCATCAAACCCTGGCGATCTCATTCTTGATAGCTTCCTTGGCTCAGCCACTACTACCGCTGTTGCCCACAAAATGGGCCGTCGATATATTGGTATCGAAATGGGCGAGCACGCCGTCACGCAATGCGTCCCCAGGCTCAAAAAAGTTATTGATGGCGAGCAAGGTGGTATTTCTGAGGAGCAAAGCTGGCAGGGAGGAGGAGGTTTCCGCTTCTATCGGCTTGGCCCCCCCGTGTTTACAGAAGACGGCCAAATTCAGCCCGATATTAAATTCCCAGTATTGGCCGCTCATATCTGGTTTACCGAGACGAGTACCTCGTGGGCGAAGCCGAATGATCAAACGCCGTTTCTTGGCAGCCATAATGGCCATGGGTATGCCCTTCTGTATAACGGTATTTTAGGTGATAAAGCAGCTTCCAACGGGAACGTGCTCACTCGCAAGACGCTAGCCGTGATTCGCGCTTCACACTTTGAAGGGCCTATGACCATTTACGGCGAGCGCACCATGCTGTCAGAGGCAACGCTTAACGCTGAGCAGATCGAGTTCAAGCAAACCCCTTACGATGTTAAGGCGCGCACATGAAGTTAAAGGATTACCAACACGCCTCGCTCGATACGTTAAAAACCTACCTGGAAGAGGCGAGGGTAATTGGCCCACAAGAGGCATACAAAAAAATTACCGAAAAGCCCGAGGTAGCCGCACGACTACGTGGTTATCAGACTAAGTACACACCAGTCAAAACGCTGCCAGACACACCTTATGTTTGCCTACGCCTACCCACCGGCGGCGGAAAGACGATTCTCGCCGCTCACTCAATTGCGGTGGCCAAAGATGCTTGGGTAGAAAAAGACTTCCCCTTGGTGCTCTGGCTAGTACCCACCAACACCATTCGTATTCAAACGGCTGAGGCTCTTAAGAACCCTCGCCACCCCTACCGAAAAGCCCTGGATGAGGCTTTTGGTGGGCGCGTGCGCATTTTTGATATCGGCGATTTCACCCATATCAAGCCTCACGACCTTCGCTCCAATCTCTGCGTGGTTGTGGGTACGGTACAAACGCTGCGCGTAAGCAATACCGATGGGCGCAAAGTGTATGCGCATAACGAAGAGATGGAACCACACTTTTCAGCAGTTTCTCCTCAAACACCGGAGCTAGAGCGCACCGAGAAGGGCAATATTAAATTCAGCTTTGCTAACCTGATGCACCTGTACCAGCCATTGGTGATCATGGATGAAGCCCATAAGGCAGGCTCCAAGCTCAGCCAAGAAGTTTATGAGCGTATCAACCCGATAGCACTCATCGAATTTACCGCCACGCCCAAGGGATTTAATAATCTGCTTCACTCCGTAACTGCTCAGGAGCTGAAAGATGAAGAGATGATCAAGATGCCTGTGGTGTTGGGCGAAGCTGAGACATGGCAAGGGGCGGTTAACTCGGCCATTTTGAAGCGCGCCGAGCTACAAGAGCACGCTGAACGCGACCGAGAAGCTTATATTCGCCCTATCGTGCTCTTTCAGGCACAAAAAAAAGGCGAAGAGGTCACCGTGGAGGTGCTGAAGCAGCACCTGATCGACAATGAAAATATTGATCCAAATAAAATTGCAGTGGCCACTGGCGCGCAACGCGAATTAGACGGCATCAACCTATTCAAGCCTGATTGCCCTATCGAGTACGTCATCACAATCGAAGCGCTCAAGGAAGGCTGGGACTGCTCTTTCGCTTATGTTTTTTGCTCGGTGGCCAATATTCGTAGTTCTACCGATGCTGAGCAGCTCCTTGGCCGCGTACTACGAATGCCTTACGCCCAGAAACGTAAAGAAAAAGCGCTGAATAAATCCTACGCCAAGCTGGTTTCAAAACGCTTTATGGATGCCGCCCACAACCTGCGCGATAAACTCATTGATATGGGCTTTGAGGAGAGTGAGGCAGAGGACAATATCGAAGCCGAACAGCTCGGCCTTGATAATGGGGTGTTTGGGCGGCAGCCTAGGCCCACCCCGACGATGAAAGTCGCCATTCAGGCCAGCCAGGAAGAAGCCAGCAAGATGAACACGGCGGTGCCATCGAAAGTACAAGTGACTTTTGATGAGAGCGGCAAGAGCCACGTGGAAGTAAAGGGCTTCCTCAAACCCGAAGAAACCAACACGTTGATCAGCTATGCCCCTGAATCGCTTAAGCCGCAGCTTCAGCAAAGCATCAACGAGCACCACGCTAAATACCAGCACGAGATACCACCCTCACAGAAGGGAGAAACCTTCACGCTGCCTCGCTTGATGGTCT
>NZ_RZHG01000009.1:0-4900 GCF_003989795.1 Vreelandella andesensis | reverse complement strand
CCCCCGGCTCTCCTCTTCAGACCATGCCAGCCAACTCTCGGTGATCTGGCGATCTCGCTCCCAGGGGGAGCCTTGAGCCGGTTCTAACGAAACGTTTTCGAGACCAGCGAAAACATTGCGATCGAATGCAGGACTCACTAGCGTCGCCGAGGAGAGCACCTTGAAGCGATAATCCTGAGCCTCCAAGGTTTCCATTAGCACCGGTGGCGTCTGGCTGGCGGTAAAAGCGTCCCAGTAAGTGACCGGCAGCCCGTAGAAAAGGCTGAAAACGCCAGCTTTAGTAGAGTTGCCCCCGCTGATATGCTCGCTCGCGTTAATCCAGCCCGGCTGGTTGGCATAACGATAGAGGTTCGGCATTACCTCGGGATTCAGCATGTCGTGACGCAGCGTATCCAGCACGACTAGCATAACGTTGTCCGGGGAGTCCGGCGGCTGGCACGACAGCGGGGTGATGGGATAGTTAAGGTCCTGTTCATCCCCTGGCGCTGCTTCCAGATCCACGGCATCGCGCACCGCCTGAGCATCTACCCAGCCTTGTTCGACAAAAAATCGCTTAGCGGTAGCGGGATAGAAGACGGGCACATGGCGGGTCATGCTGGTAATCTCGCGGTCGTAATGGGCATCCGCCCAAGCATGCCAGCCATGTACGCAAAGCAGGGCTACGAAACTGGATACCAGCGTCGACCATACGGGTATGAACCGTGAGCGTCGCCTCAGAGCCTTCCCCAGCATCCCCTGGACCACCAGCATGCCCAAGACGCCTCCGATGGCCAGGCACCAAACTACCCAGGAGAAGCTGAACACATCACCACCGGCATTGAGCAGCAAATCAAGAATGAAACCGCTCAAATGGAAGCGATACTGGGCGTAGATGAAGGTATCGAGCAGCAACAACAGCTGCAGGGCGCTAGCCCAGAGAGTGGTTACCAACCATAGCCACCTGCCCCGGATAACAGTTGCCAGCAAAAATAGCGGCAGCGCTCCCAGCCATACCAGCAGGGCCAAATGTCCAAGAAACACCAATAAGAGATAGCCCCACTGCGTTATTCCATCTGGGTCGATATAGGGAATATAGCGACTGGCGATTAGCCAGGCTATCAGCAGGTTGGCGAACGTCCAGGCTCCAAGCCAGCGCCAATGAGAGAAAAGGTTCGCGATCATCAAAGGTACCCTGAACAAACGACTGACCAGCAGCGAGGAAAGCCTGCTGGTAAGGAGATAAAAAAACAAGCGGCATGGTAACCCAATGACGAAAGCTGCCCAAGCGCGGTCGCCCCGGTAATCACCACCTTCAAAATAGACTGCAAGCGCTCCTCGAACGCACGTGTGGCGGCGTCACGATAGTGCAATGCCCCCCCTCCTGCCATCGCGCTCAACCTCGACTTCCAACACCTCCGCCATATAGTGTGCCGCCAGCCAATCTAAAATCGATTCCAAAAGCACAACTTCACCACAGTGCACTTCGCCGTGTAGCGATTACCAGGGCGCATCATCGTCGGCTTGCGTTGCAAAAAGCCCCATCAAAACGACGAGTAACAGGCCAAAACGGAAAGATTGTTACGCTGTTTGCATACACTTAGGATGCCAAATGCCACATGAACGTTAAATGAACGACACGGTCAGCTTAGGGAAAGCTCATAGGGTTTATAATATGCTGGCCACCTTCATTATATATTGACTTAGCGATAGGAGAGTCAATCGGTAACCTTTTGCAGGAGTCTATGATGATGAAGATGACGAAGAAAATGTGGCTTATTCCTGTTTCCGTCTTGCTACTGGCGTAAGAAGCTGGCATCGCTCAAGCGGATAATCAACCGTTAGAGCGCCTTGATGACGTGATAAGCCACGCTAAAACCTACGATGTTACCCATTTCGAAGAGATTAAAGTGAAGAGTCGAGGTCGTGCTGAAGTCGAAAGCTGGCTGGCTGGGACGAATGGTTTGCGGAAACGCACTTATCTTTGAAACGCGGATGCAGCACCTAAAATTTAAATTTTAGCGTTGTTGACTCATCTCACCAAGTAAATCCTTAGCGTATTGACGCCATACTGGGTTTTCACAACACGCAACCACCGGAAACAATGCTTCAGGTGACTGACTTCTGCATGGAGATTGGATTGAAACAGCCACTGCAAAGCCTTGAACAACTGCTCGATACCATTAGCACATTGACGCGCAACAACGAAAAAGTCTCGCTCGGCATGGTCGTTGAGTCGATTGGCAACCGATCTTTTGGGCCGCTGTTGATGCTTATTGGTATCACGCTTTTCTCACCGTTAAGCGGGATACCTGGCATGTCAGTTTTCATGGGATCATTCATCATGCTGATAGCCGTACAAATGCTGATCGGCCGAGAACAATTTTGGTTACCACGTTGTATTCTCAACCGTTCAATTGAGCACAGCAAGCTGCAGAAGGCGCTCAACTGGCTAAGCAAGCCAGCAAGGGGCATAGATCGATTCCTAAAACCTCGATTAACATTCCTCGTAAACAACGGCGGTAGCTACGGTATTGCTTCGCTAAGTGTAGTGATTGGATTATTCATGCCATTTATGGAGTTGTTGCCATTTTCCTCCTCGACCGCTGGCTTCGCTCTATTACTGTTAGGACTTGCACTGGTGGTGCATGATGGATTGTTGGTGCTACTTGCCGTATTGATATTCACCACGACGTTCACACTGATCATTGTCAACATACTGTGACTTACCCCACCTGAATGATGAGATGTAAAATGACCAATACTGTAAAACCCGCCTTCATTCAGGCGTTTGATCAGTTTGTGGATCAGAAAGACCCCGATGACTTCGCAGCGGTAGTGCTGGACAATGCCAGCATGCGTCGCTCAAAGGCATTCGAGCGCAAGATTCTGGAGTAGATATCGCATCGCGTGCACTTGATTTACCTACCGGATTTCTCGATCTTTTTGAACGCGAAGTCGTTCTGAGGCTTGACCAGATTGGTGTTCAGGCTGATCGCCAAAAACTGACGATATCAATGACCCGAGAAGAAATTGAGCAATTGCCTGAATGGACTAAATAGTGGCCACATCATAACTAAACGGATGACACAAAATATAAAGCTTATTATGCATGGCCACTTAATTAGGTCATGCTTTTATTTATAATAAAATTTGATTTTGCTAGCCGATAAACAACAAAATAAGACAAAAGAGATACGGGGGTTGCAATAAATAGACTACCCAACAGCATTTTTAATGTTCCCCCTCTGTCAACCTAGTTGTCCGGTTGGCGATATTGCCCAAATCTATTCCAGAGGGAGCGGCATGGAGCACGTGTGCCACGTTATTCTGCAGAGCGTAAAGCCGCCGTACTGAAAAAGTTGTTGCCCCCCCATAATCGCAGTGTGGTGTCGGTCGCCACTGAAGAAGGCATCTCTGACGCGACGCTGTATAGTTGGTTAAAACAGTGTCGAGAAAAAGGAGTGCCTGTGCCGGGTTACACCCAAAGCGACAACGAGTGGTCGCCTGACGCCAAGCTTGCCGTGGTCATCGAAACCGCCACCCTCTCAGAAACAGAGCTTGGTGCTTACTGCCGCGAAAAAGGCCTTTATCCCGAGCAAATCCAGCAGTGGAAAGCCGCTTGTCTCCAGGGCGCTGGCCAACAAGAAGACCAGCAAAAAACGGCACAAAAGCAGCGTAAACAAGACCGTAAGACGATCAAACAACTCAAAGCGGAAGTGCGCCGCAAAGACAGAGCCCTAGCGGAAACCACGTCGTTGCTGGTGCTCTCAAAAAAGCTCGACGCCTTGTACAGCGAAGACCCGAACAGCGGCGAGGACGACTGACGCCGTTTGAGGAACGTGCAAGGCTCATTGCGTTATTTGATGAAGCGATAACGGGGGGTGCTTCCCGTTATCAAGCAGCGGCGATTATCGACGTGAGCGAGCGCACACTGAAACGCTGGCGTTCTGCGTGTGGCGCGGTGGCTGAGGATCAGCGTCCACACGCGGTACAAGGCCGTCAGCCGCATCAACTGACTCACGAGGAGAAACAGGCCATTTTGAACGCCTGCCATCGCCCCGAGTATCAGAGCCTGCCGCCGTCTCAAATCGTGCCGTTACTGGCCGATCAAGGGGCCTACTTGGCGTCCGAATCGTCGTTCTACCGGGTGCTGAAAAAGCACGAACAGCAGCACCACCGAGGGCGAATGAAACCACGCCGACCAGTACCTGAGCCGACGAGCTTTACGGCCACTGGGCCGAACCAGGTCTGGTGTTGGGATATCAGCTACTGTTCTTCCGTTGTGCGTGGTCAGCACTGGTATCTCTATCTGATCATGGATATCTACAGCCGCAAAATCATCGCGTGGGAAGTCCATGAGGCGGAATCAGGCGAGTTAGCGAAACAACTGCTGGAACGCGCCTTATTGCGAGAAGGCTGCTGGCATCAGCCCCCGGTGCTGCACTCAGATAACGGTGCGCCGATGACGTCTTATACGCTTAAAGCAAGATTAACAGAGCTGGGAATGTTGATGTCTTACAGCCGGCCGAGAGTGAGCAATGACAACCCTTACTCGGAAGCGTTGTTCCGCACCGTCAAATATTGCCCCGCGTGGCCTACGAAGGGGTTTGCATCGCTGAGTGCGGTACGAGACTGGATGCTGGCGTTCGAACGCGCTTATAACGAACAGCACCTGCATAGTGGCATTCGGTACGTGACACCCGCTGATCGGCATCGAGGTGTCGACCGAGAACGTCTTGAGCACCGCAAAGCGGTTTACGAAAGGGCTAAGCGCCGGCATCCACAACGCTGGTCGGGCAGCACCCGAAACTGGGAGGTGCTCGGTTCGGTGTCGCTCAACCCTGGAAAAATGCACGAAATCGAGCGTAATAAACAGGCTGCTTAGAGGCAGCCATTTGGACAACTGGGTTGAAAATCACCG
>NZ_RZHG01000008.1 GCF_003989795.1 Vreelandella andesensis | reverse complement strand
GCGGGGGCTGATGCGTCGCCGCCGCCTTCGACCTCCAGTTCAACGATGTCGTCGCCTTCCGAGACCGTATCGCCTTCTTTGACCAGCACCTTGATGACCTTGCCGCCTTTCGGGGCGGGCACATCCATGCTGGCTTTGTCGGATTCCAGGGTGATTAGGGTGTCTTCCGCTTCAATGACATCGCCTTCTGACACCGCAATCTCGATGATTTCGACATCGGTATCCCCACCGATATCGGGAACTTTGATGATTTCGCTACTCAAGGTCGCGCTCCTTCCAAATCGGATCGAGCCGGCGGGCGTTTGCCCGCCGGGCAGCGGTTTAGCTGGTCAGCGGGTTCGGCTTGTTGGCGTCGATGCCATACTTCTTCAGCGCGTCGCCGACATGCTTACGATCAAGCTCACCGCGGTCGGCCAGCGCACGCAGCGCCGCCACGGTGACGAAGTAGCGGTCTACTTCAAAGAAGTAGCGCAACTTCTCGCGGGTGTCGGAACGGCCAAAGCCGTCCGTGCCCAGCACGGTGTACTCGCTCGGCACCCAGGCACGCACCTGATCGGCGTAGAGCTTCATGTAATCAGTGGAGGCAATCACCGGGCCGTCACGGCCTTCCAGGCACTGGGTGACGTGGGGCTTGTTGCCCTCAACGTCGGGGTTCAAGAAGGCTTCGCGCTCCAGCAGTAGCGCTTCGCGGCGCAGTTCGTTAAAGCTGGTCACGCTCCAGATATCCGCGCCAATACCCCAGTCGTTGGCCAACAACTCGGCGGCAGCTTCAACTTCGCGCAGGATGGTGCCAGAGCCCATCAGCTGCACGCGGCCTTTGTCGCCTTTCGTTTCGTTGAGCAGGTACATGCCTTTGACGATATCGTCGGTGGGCACGTTGTCGATGACCGGGTGCTCGTAGTTTTCGTTCATCACTGTCAGGTAGTAGAAGCAGTTCTCTTTATCGGTGAACATGCGCTTCAGACCGTCCTGCACGATGACCGCCACTTCGTGGGCGTAGGTCGGATCGTAGCTGCGGCAGTTAGGAATGGTGGAGGCCTGAATCAGGCTGTGGCCATCCTGGTGCTGCAGGCCTTCGCCGTTGAGCGTGGTGCGCCCGGCGGTGCCGCCGACCATAAAGCCGCGGGCTTGCAGGTCGCCTGCCGCCCAGGCCAAATCGCCAATCCGCTGGAAGCCGAACATCGAGTAGTAGATATAGAACGGCAACAGGGTGACGTTGTTGTTGCTGTAGGAGGTCGCCGCGGCAATCCACGCGGACATGGCACCGGCTTCTGAAATACCCTCTTCAAGGACCTGACCTTTTTGGTCCTCGCGGTAGTACATGATCTGGCCTTTATCGACCGGCTCATACTTCTGGCCTTCGGAGGTGTAGATGCCGAGCTGGCGGAACATGCCTTCCATGCCGAAGGTACGGGCTTCGTCAGGAATAATCGGCACCACGTGCTTGCCGAGTTTTTTATCCTTCACCAGGCCGTTCAGTATGCGCACGAATGCCATGGTGGTCGAGACTTCGCGCCCTTTGGAGCCGACCAGTTGCGAGGCAAAGGTTTTGTCTTCCAGGCTGGGAATCTCCAGCGCTTCAAAGTCACTGCGGCGGCTTGGTAGGTAGCCGTTTAGGCGTTCGCGCTGCAGGTGCATGTACTTAAGCTCGGGGGAGTCTTCTTCCGGCTTGTAGTAGGGCACGTCTTTGAGCTGCTCGTCGGTGATCGGAATGCCAAAGCGGTCGCGGAAGGTGCGCAGCGCTTCGTATTCCATGCTCTTGACCTGGTGGGCTTCGTTAGCGGCTTCACCATCGCCACTGCCCATGCCATAGCCTTTCACGGTGTGCGCCAGAATGACCGTGGGCTTGCCGTTGGTCTGGTTGACCGCTTCATGGTAGGCCGCGTAAACCTTGAACGGGTCGTGGCCACCGCGGTTGAGCTTCCAGATGTCTTCGTCGGACAGATCGTTGACCATCGCTTCGGTTTCAGGGTACTTACCGAAGAAGTGCTCACGGGTGTAAGCACCACCGTTGGCCTTGTAGTTCTGGTACTCGCCGTCGACCGCTTCATCCATGCGTTTTTGCAGGATGCCTTTCTTATCTTTCTCGAACAGCGGATCCCAGTGACGGCCCCAAACGACCTTAATCACGTTCCAACCGGCGCCGCGGAACACGCCTTCGAACTCGTCCATGACGCGGGAGTTGCCGCGTACCGGGCCGTCCAAGCGCTGCAGGTTGCAGTTGATGACGAAGATCAGGTTATCGAGGTTTTCACGGCCCGCCAGGGAAATCGCGCCCAAGGATTCCGGCTCATCACACTCGCCGTCGCCCATAAAGCACCAGATTTTGCGGTCGTACATGTCTTTCAGCTCACGGTGATGCAGGTACTTCATCACGTGGGCTTGGTAGATGGCTTGAATCGGGCCAAGGCCCATCGACACCGTGGGGAACTGCCAGTAGTCCGGCATTAGCCATGGGTGCGGGTAGGAAGACAGACCATCGCCATCAACTTCACGACGGAACCTGTCCATCTGCTCTTCTGACAACCGGCCTTCCAAATAGGAACGCGCGTAAATCCCTGGGGCCACGTGGCCCTGGATGTAAATCAAGTCGCCTTCAAAATCGCCTTTCGGGGCGCGGAAGAAGTGGTTAAAGCCCACATCATACAGCGTCGCCGACGACATAAAGCTGGCGATATGGCCGCCGAGCCCTGGGTTGGCGCGGTTATTACGAATCACCTGGGCAATCGCGTTATAACGGATCAACGACCGAATCCGGCGCTCCATAAACAGGTCGCCTGGCATCGGTGCTTCACGATGCACAGGGATCGTGTTTCGGTGCGGGGTTGTCACCGAGAAGGGCACCTTCATCCCATCCCGGCGTAGGCGATCCGCCAAGCGGGTCATCAGGTAGCGAGCACGATCTTCGCCCTCACGATCCAGTACTGATTCCAGGGATTCCAGCCACTCCGTGGTTTCGAGCGGATCGAGATCTTCTCTTGTCTCCAGACTCATATAGAGGTCTCTCCGAATGACGATAAAAGGTAAGTCTCACAGCCTGAAGGGCCGAGCTAAGGTCAGGCTAAAAGGGAAATGCAAGCGCTAAGCGCGTAAGGATTTACGCTGACTCCGCACGCGCGTGCAGGCGGAAGCGCGCTATTTGAATGATTTGCTCAATAGCGGTTTGACGCTCGGTAGCGGCGTCGTTTTCAAGGCGCTTTTCGAATGCATAAAGAATGGTGTGTCGATCAAGCCCTTTAACCGCAATCACAAAGGGGAAGCCGAACGTCTCTTGATAGGCCTGATTGAGGCGTTGAAAGCGCTCAAACTCTTCGGTTGAACACTGATCTAACCCCGCACCTGCCTGCTAACGGGTGGAATCCTCAGTTAGCTCGCCCGCTAATGCTGCTTTCCCGGCAAGGTCTGGGTGAGCGCGAATAACGGCAATTTGCTGATCAATATCAGCGCTCTTAAGCACACTACCCATACCGTCAGCTAACACATCCGGGTTGTTGTGTTTTTCGCTAAACCCCTGTTTCCAAGCGGTTTCTGCTACCCAGGGCGAATGTTCAAAAATATCCCCGTAATGCTCAAGAAAAGCGTCTAGGCCAAGGCGGCTGGGGCGGGCTGCGTGTAGAAAATGCGGCATTGTATCCTCCTGTTGTATTTGTTTATATTATTTATTGTATACAATAATTATGGCTAAATGTACTCTAAGATATGCCGTTTTCGCAAGAAAACCGCTATCGCACCCGCGAGAAGCGGGCATAACGGCACTAGAAGGGGCTTTATAGAAAGCCCTTCATAAAAAGGTCTTTATAAAAAAGCCTTTATAGAAAGATTTCTAAAAACAAAATCAAACAACAAAGGGGTTTGCATGCTGAAAAGCAATCAAGCGGTGGCAGCGTATCTGGCGATAGGCGCTTTTCTTGGCACTGCCTCAACAGGTGCCCAGGCAGCGACATGGAGCGATACGTTCGTGGGCTATCGCTATGGAACGCAGTTTACCGAGCCGAATAACCCAGAGAACGTAGAAAAGCATATTCTTCAGTTCACCCATGTAAGTGGTTACTCATTGGGGCAACACTTTTTCAATTTGGATGTCCTTCAGTCCAGTAGCCAAGACCCCGCCAATAACAGTGATTCAGGAGCGACCGAAGCCTATCTGGCCTATCGTCATCAATTGCATGGGGGCGAGGTATTCAATGAGCCCATCACTTTTGGGCCTGTCAAAGACATGGCGTTGACCGTTGGATTTGATCTAAACACCAAAAATACCGGCTTTGCGCCACGCAAACGCCAGTTAGTGGTGGGGCCAACGTTTAAATTTGATGTGCCGAGAGGCTTTGTGGATCTAAGCCTGTTCTATAGCCGTGAGTGGAACCACTGCGGCTTGCCACCCTGCGGGCTACCAGAAAACCACAACAGCATTTCGTTTGATCCCTATTACCAAATTAACTTGGCCTGGGGGCTGCCGTTTGAAGCGGCGGCGCTACCGTTAAAATTCCAAGGGTTCTATAACTACAACAGCGAAAAAGGAGCCGATTACTTCGGGGAGGCGACCAAGCCAGAGCAGTTAATGCGCACCTCGCTAATGCTAGACGTTGGGCAGGTCGCCTGGGGCGCTGAAAACTCCCTATGGATGGGCGTCGGTTATGAATATTGGCGCAACAAGTTCGGTAACCACAGCCAACCGGGTGTTGATACCGATGCCATGACCTTTAATCTGGAATGGCACTTTTAAAACCAATCCGAGTTCGTTCAGCAACAGATGAGAGGTTTTCCACCGGCAGAGATTGCTTATTTAATGAACTTAACCTCACTAAAAAGGCGTAATGGCCATTACATCACGCCGCTGTTCTGAAGGCGCTCCAAAACGCCCTGGCTTTTCAGCCAAGGCGTTTGTTTTCATTACTCCCCCCATTTACAAAACTAGCCTAGCGCTTCTTCCTGGCAGGCTTCTTGTCAGTATTGGAGGGAGAACTTTGTTTTTCGCTGTCGCCATCGGGAAAATGCCCGCGCACCAGTTCCAGTAGGCCCTGGGTGGAGGCATCGAAGTCGGCGGCGTTGGTGTCGATGCGCTCGCTGATTTCACCGGCAATGCGTTTGCCCAGCTGAACGCCCCACTGGTCAAAGGAGTTGATGTTCCAGATCACACCCTGCACAAACACCTTGTGCTCGTAGAGGGCAATCAGCGCACCGAGGTTTTTCGGCGTTAGCTCGTCCAGCAGCAGCGTGCTGGAAGGCCGGTTACCGGGGCAGCTGTAGGGGTCGTGCTGGCTGAGTTCCTTGCTGTCGCCCTGGCTGCCTTCCATAAAGGCGTTGGCCTGGGCGAGCATATTGGTGAGTAGCGCGAAGTGGTGGTCTTCCACGCCGGGTTCGGGCTTCAGCGAGGCAATAAAATCAATCGGCACGTAGCGGGTGCCCTGGTGCAACAGCTGGAAGAACGCATGCTGGCCGTTAGAGCCGGTTTGGCCCCACACAATCGGGCCGGTTTTGTAGTTGACCGGATGGCCGAAAATATCCACCGATTTGCCGTTGGATTCCATATCCAGCTGCTGCAGGAACGAAGGCAGCTGGTTGAGCGCCTGGTCGTAGGGCACGATGGCCTGGGTTTCGGCACCGATAAAGTTGATGTACCAGATACCGATCAACGCCATCAGCACCGGCATATTCTGCGAGAAGGGCGCTTCGATAAAGTGGCGGTCCATTTCATGGGCGCCTTCCAGCAGCTCGATAAAGCCGTCAAAGCCAATCGAAAGCGCAATCGGCAGGCCGATAGACGACCACATGGAATAGCGCCCACCGACCCAGGCCCAGAATTCGAACACGTTCTCTTCACGAATGCCGAATTCCATCGCTGCCTTGCGGTTGGTGGAAGCGGCAATAAAGTGGGCACCCACGTCGGCATCTTCGCCGGCATTTTCCAGGAACCAGCGTCGTGCGGTTTTCGCGTTCAGCAGGGTTTCCTGGGTGGAGAAGGTTTTGGTCGACACGATAAACAGCGTGGTCGCCGGGTCGAGCCGCGATAGCACCTTCTGGATATGGGTGCCATCGACGTTGGAGACGAAGTGAAAGTGGAGTTCCGGGTGGCGGTATTTGAGCAGCGCACGCACCGCCATATTGGGGCCAAGGTCCGAGCCGCCAATGCCAATATTGACAACGTCCTTGATGCGCTGGCCGTTATAGCCTTTCCATTCGCCGCTTCTTACCGCTTCCGAGAACTGCTTGATCTGCTCGCGGGTGCGGTTGATTTCCGGCATCACGTCATCGCCGTCAACATGCACCGGCTCGTCGCTTAAATTGCGTAAAGCGGTATGCAGTACCGGGCGGTTTTCGGTGACGTTGATAATGTCGCCGGAGAACATCTGCGCCCGGCGCTGAACCAGGGCGGAATGGTCGGCCAGCTCCAGCAGCTTGCTGAGCACGTCATCCGAGACGTGGTGCTTGGAGTAATCCAGAAACAGGCCGCCCACCCGAAGGCTCATTTTTTCAAAGCGCTGCGCATCCTGGGTGAAATAATCACGAATGCGGTCGTTGGCGGTTGTGTCGCGCAGGCGTTCGAGTGCCTGCCAGGTAACGCTGCGGGTGAGTTGAAACATGGAGTGCTCGCTATTGTTCGATATTGTAGGGTCGACCACTGGGTTTATTGGCTACGCGCCTGCGCCCAGGCCGCTGCATCGGGAATCGCCATCTCATAGCGTTCGTTGAGATACGGCGATGACAGCAGAAAATCCGCGCTGGCGGCATTGCTGGCGATTGGCACATTCCATAGCGCGGCTAGCCGGAGCAGTGCTTTGACATCCGGGTCGTGGGGCTGTGGGGCAAACGGGTCCCAGAAGAAAATCAGCACGTCCAGCTTCTGTTCGGCAATGCGTGCGCCAATTTGCTGGTCGCCGCCCAGTGGCCCGCTCATCAACCCTTCGACCTCAAGGCCCAGCGCCTTCTTAAGCCGCCCGGCGGTGGTGCCGGTGCCAATCAGGGTGTGCTGGCCGAGCGTGTCCTGCCAACGCGTCGCCCACTCCAGCATTTCGGTTTTTTTGCCGTCGTGGGCAATCAATGCAATGCGTTTGCGGGCTTGCAGGGTGCGAACGGCTTGACGGGGTGGGCGTGCGTCAGTCATGGCTGGGTTCTCTTGGTATTGGGTGCGTTTATTCTGAGTCAACGGCCAGTACTTTCATGGTGTTGGTGCCGCCGTGGGCGTTCATATGGTCGCCACGGGTAAGAATGACATGCTCGCCCGGGCCTGCCAAACCCTGAGCATGCAGCAGCTTCAGGGCTTCTTTATTCAGCGTTTTCGGGTCCATGTCAGTGGTGTCGAAAGGGATCGATACGACGCCGCGATACAGTGCCATGCGGCGCTGGGCAATCGGGCTGTGGGCAAGGCCGACAATCGGCAGGCCAGAGCGGATGCGTGAGGCAATCAACGGCGTGTAGCCAGTTGAGGTCATGCACGCAATGGCACAAACGCCGGTCAAGTGGTTGGCGGCGTACATGGCAGAAAGCGCAATCGTTTCATCAATACGCGCAAAGCCTTCATGGATGCGGTGGCCAGATTCCTGGGCAATACGTTCACGCTCGGCACCCAGGCACACCCTGTCCATCGCTTGAATGGTTTCGACGGGGTAGTCGCCCGCGGCCGTTTCCGCCGAGAGCATCACCGCGTCGGTGGCATCCAGTACGGCGTTAGCCACGTCGAAGACTTCGGCGCGAGTAGGCAGCGGCGACTCGATCATCGATTCCATCATTTGTGTAGCGGTAATCACCGCGCGGTTAAGGGTGCGAGCATGCTTGATGATACGTTTTTGCGTGCCGATAAGTGCGGCATCGCCAATTTCCACGCCCAGGTCGCCCCGTGCAACCATCACGGCTTCAGAGGCTTCGATAATGGCGTCGAGGGTCTCATCGTTGGCCACCGCTTCGGCGCGCTCAAGTTTGGCTACGAGGCCGATTTCCTTGCCTGCTTCGCCTAGCAGGTCGCGGGCTTCCTGCATATCAGCGGCGCTGCGCGGGAATGACACCGCCAGGTAGTCAACGCCGATATCAATCGCGGTTTTCAGGTCCTGTCTGTCTTTTTCCGTCAGCGCAGGCGCCGACAGCCCACCGCCTTGCTTGTTAATGCCCTTGTTGTTGGAAAGCTTGCCACCCACGTGAACGCGGGTATGCACTTCTTGTCCAGCAATGGAGATAACATCCAGCACCACACGTCCGTCATCCAGCAACAGGCGGTCACCCGGCGCGACATCGTCAATCAGCGATGTGTAATCACAGCCGACGCGCTCGGCGGTGCCGTTGTTGGCATCCAGTGCCATATCGAGCACAAACGCTTGGCCGATTTCCAGATGAACGGCGCCTTCGGCAAAGCGTGCGATACGAATTTTTGGGCCTTGCAGATCACCCAGTGCGGCAACGCTGCGATTAAGGCGCTGGGCGATTTCGCGAACGTCCTCGAGGCGGCGGCGGTGATCATCGGCTGCCCCATGGGAGAAATTGAGCCGCACGACATCAACGCCCGCCTTCAGCATGGCTTCCAATACGCCCGGGCGGTCACTGGCTGGGCCAAGCGTCGCGACAATTTTGGTGCGGCGAAGGGGGGAGGGAGAGGGTGAGCGAGTCATAAAGGTTTCTCCTGTTGAGTATCTTGGCAGTGATTATTTATTGGACTACGGTAGCCTTTATATAGTAATTTTACTACATATTGGAGCGTTATAAGCCCTTACAGTCGGTTTAATTAGTCTTTTATCGACTTTAGAGCGAATAAATACGTATTTTTAGTAATTTTTTTACCAGGTACGCCATTTACTACCACTGCTTGATCGAGGTGCCATCATGACAATAAGAGTTGCCATTAACGGATTTGGACGGATTGGTCGCAACGTACTGCGTGCGCTTTACGAAAATAGCTATCGGGATCGCGTCCAAGTGGTTGCGATTAACGATTTAGGCGATCCTTCGCTTAATTCGCACCTGCTGCGTCACGATACGGTTCACGGCCACTTTCCCTTTGCTGTTGAACACGATGCTGAGAGCATCCGTGTTGATGGTGACCGCATTGCGATTTCCTCCGAGCGAGATCCTGCCAACTTGCCTTGGGCATCCATGAACATCGATATCGTCATGGAATGCACCGGCCTTTTTACCAAGCGCGAGGCGGCTGCCAAGCATATTGAAGCGGGTGCAAAGCGCGTGTTGATTTCTGCGCCCAGCCCGGACGCCGATGCGATGATCGTTTATGGCGTCAATGAAGGTGTGTTGACCGCTGAGGATACCGTTGTCTCTAACGCTTCCTGCACTACCAACTGTTTGGCACCGGTGGCGAAAGCTATAAACGATGCCGTAGGGATTGAAAATGGCCTGATGACAACGATCCATGCCTACACCAATGATCAAAACCTGTCGGATGTTTATCACACTGACCCCTACCGGGCGCGCAGTGCGACACAGTCGATGATTCCGACCAAGACGGGTGCTGCGGCTGCCGTCGGCAAGGTGTTGCCGGAATTGGCGGGTAAGTTTGATGGCCTGGCGGTTCGCGTGCCGGTGATCAACGTCTCGTTGGTGGATCTGACCTTCACCGCTGGCCGTGACACTACCGCTGAAGAGATCAACGCGGTTGTTGAAAAAGCGGCGGCGACTTCGTCTGTGTTAGCCGTAAACGCACAGCCGCTGGTGTCTATCGATTTCAACCATGATGCGCATTCGTCTACTTTTGACACTAATCACACCCGGGTGAATGGCCGTTTGGTGAAAATTATGGCCTGGTACGACAATGAATGGGGGTTCTCCAACCGTATGCTGGATACCGCCATTGCTATGCAGAAATCTGCTCAGTAAGCAGCCATATTTTTCTATTGCGCTGGCGCAGGGACGCGCCAAAGAAGTATTGCCCAAGGTGCTATCCGAGACGTGATAACCCAGACGTAATAACCCAGACGTGATGAACAAGACGCGATGACCGGGCTTTATCGACAAACCGTTAGCGGCTATGGGCAAGTTTCTCCCACGATCAGTTCTGTTTTGAGCAGTTGTGGTTGTTTGGGTAAACGGCCCAAAATAATCTGCGCTGCGACACGGCCTTTATCGGCGCTATCCTGGCGAACGGTGGTTAATCGTGGCGACCTGTATTGCCCCTCCGCAATGCCGTCAAATCCGGTAATTCTCAACGCTTCCGGTACGTTAATCTGTCGCTGTTCCGCTAGGGTTAACGCAGTCAGTGCGATTCGGTCGGACATGCACAAAAGCAGGTCGGGCCGCTGGTCAGCCGGTGCGTCGAGGATCTGTGTGATAACCGGAGCGCAAATATCAAACACGTTTTCTTCGATATTCCAAAGCGGTATCTGCGCCGTGTCGTACCCCCACTCACTGAGCGCTGCGTGAAAGCCTGCTAAGCGAGCACGGCTAATGGTGCTGCTATTGGGTAACAGTGTATGTTCAGCGGTAACCCGCCCGTTGCAATGCTCTTTTGTCAGGCGAAGATTAATCACCGCTGGCCGCTTTGGTCGCGTTTTTAACGCGTGCTGGGCAATATGGTAGCTTGCATCCTGGTCATCAATATGGACAGTCGGGCTGCCATCAATATCAAAATCGACGGATACCAGGGGGCGCTGCGAAGGAAGCTCGCTGAGTAGCTTGTTATTGGGCATTAGGCCGTAGACGATAAAGCCATCAGCAATGTTGGCAGATCCTGGTGGCTGGGAAGCATGGCCTCGGCCAGGCAGTAACAGCATGGTATGACCATGGGCATCGAGCACTTCAGCGACACCTGATAAAAACTCACTGGCGACAGCATCATTAAGGCTGTAGGTCAGGCTCTCAGCGAGAATAACCGCCACAATGCTTGATCGCCCGGTGCGCAGGCTCCGCGCCTTGGCATCTGGGCCGTTATACCCCATGCGCTTGGCCTCACTTAAAATGCGATCACGCAGAAGAGGGGAAAGCTGGTCGGGGCGGTTAAATGCATTCGATATTGTCGCGGTAGAAACGCCGATTTCTGTGGCTAGATCCTTGAGAGTCATTCGACGATGGGCGGTCACGGGCTTCCTATCCTGTCTAATGGTTAACTATTATTTTACAGCGCAGGTTAACTACATAAATCACACGCACAAAATAACGGCCTTGACGTTATTCTTACCACCATTACACAGGGTGGGAATTTCATCAAAGGCCGCTGTGGGCTCAGTTGAACATTAATGGTCGTCAGCACCAACTATTAATGTTAAGCAGTATCACTAACCGCCGTTAATTAGGCTGCGGAGCGAGTCTCAGCAAGCATCAGTGCTGCACCGCTTTCATCAAATAGATGCACATGTGCATTATCAGGTACCAAGGATACTTTCTGTCCTTCTTTCCACTGGCTTGGGGCTTCGCTACGGTGAATGAGTAATGTATCGCCCTCCTTGGGTTCTAGGTAGACATAGACCTCATTACCTAAGTATTCGACATTGAAAATCTCAAAGCAGTTTTCGTCTGTTGGTGCTTCTAGGCGAAGGTGCTCAGGGCGGACGCCTAACGTGAGAGCGCTGCCTGTGCGATAGGTATCTGCCGCTTGAGGAAGGGCGACTTCTCCCACTCCTTTTGCAGTCACCCGGCAACCCTCTTTTGAGCCACTAGTGAGTTCTGCAGGCATAAAGTTCATGGTAGGAGAACCCATGAAGCCCGCAACAAACTTGGTGGCTGGGCGCTGGTAAAGTTCATGCGGGCTACCCACCTGCTCGATTTGGCCGCCTTTGAGCACCACGATTTTATCTGCCAGCGTCATGGCTTCGACTTGATCATGGGTTACGTAAATCATGGTAGAACCTAAGCGATTGTGCAGCCTAGCGATTTCGTTACGCATTTGTACGCGCAGTGAAGCATCCAGGTTAGAGAGCGGCTCATCGAACAGTAGGATGCGCGGCTCGCGTGCCATCGCGCGGCCCATTGCAACACGCTGACGCTGACCGCCCGAAAGCGCTTTCGGTTTGCGGTGCAGCAGTTCTTCGAGTTGCAAGATTTTAGCGGTGCTCATTACCCGCTCATGTACCGTTTCTTTATCCGCTTTGGCCAGCTTTAAGCCAAAGGCCATGTTGTCATACACCGTCATATGCGGGTAAAGGGCATACGATTGGAACACCATGCCCACACCACGCTCACGCGGGGGAAGGTCGTTGACTAGCGTGTCACCAATGTTTAAGTCACCGTCAGTGATCGACTCTAGCCCTGCGATAAGGCGCAGCAGCGTGGATTTGCCACAGCCGGATGGGCCAACAAAGACGACAAACTCACCGTCGCCAATGGTTAGATCAACATCTTTAATAATGTGATCACGGCCAAATACTTTGTTGATCTTTTCAAGCGTAACACTTGCCATGGTTAGCTCCTTGTCGGCCTCAATGCAGGATTCCTTGTATTGGGCCGACTATCGTTATTGAATGTTGTTATTGGTTTGACTAAGCAATGTGCATAAAGGCGGCTTGATAAGCGGGAAGCGTCAGTACATTGCCCTCGCGCGCCGTATTAAAGCCGTGTTCATCTAGGTCACGGATGACGTCTGCAGAGAGCGTTGTTTGTTGCTCATTCCCCGTCAAGTTAAAGACACACAGCACTTTCTCTTGGTCATTTTGACGAATAAAGCCCAGTAGCTCTTCGCCAACGTCAACCAAGTTCAAATCACCGTCGAACAGCGCGGAGTGCGTTTGGCGGAAGGCTAGCATCCGGCGCACTCTATTAAGTGTTGAATCGGGGTTCTCTTGTTGACGGCTAACAGATAAGTCCAGGTGACGTGATTCCACGGGAAGCCATGGTTCAACCGGGGAGAAGCCTGCCTGTATGCCATCTGTCCACGGCATTGGCGTGCGACAGCCATCTCGGCCCTTAAACTCTGGCCATAGCACTTTGCCGTAAGGATCTTGAATACGCTCGAAGGGCACGTCAGCTTCCGGAAGCCCTAACTCTTCCCCTTGATAAAGGCAGACGCTGCCGCGTAGGGAAAACAGCATAGCGAGCATTACGTTGGGGTAAGCAATAGGATCTTCCTCAGCTCCCCAGCGTGACGCGCTACGCTCAACATCATGGTTAGACGTTGCCCAGCAGGGCCAGGCATCGCCCGCTAAATGCTGAAAACGCTCGATGACATGACGAAGGTAGCTGGCAGAGCGCGGCTTGTTGAGTAAGTCGAAGGTGTAGGCCATATGCAGCTTATCGCCACCCGCCGTGTATTCGGCCATGCGCTCAAGCGGATTGTCATCGCCGATTTCGCCCACGGTTGTTGTGCCAGGATACTCATCCATCAATGCGCGTAAATCTTTCAAAAACGATACGTTTTCAGGGCGGCTAATATCGTAGACATGGCGCTGCCACGTGTACGGGTTAGCCTCCGGTGCGCCCAGGGTCTTGGATTCGCCTTTCGGTACCGGGGGATTGTCACGTAGCTCGGCGTCGTGGAAGTAGAAGTTGACCGTATCCAAGCGGAAACCATCAACGCCAAGATCCAGCCAAAAGCGCATGTTGTCCAGCTGTGCCTGACGGGCTTCCGGGTTGTGAAAGTTGACATCCGGCTGGCTGGTCAAAAAATTGTGCAGATAATACTGCTGGCGGCGAGAATCAAACGTCCAGGCAGGGCCGCCAAAAATAGACAGCCAGTTATTAGGGGGTGTGCCATCGGGTTTTGGGTCTGCCCACACAAACCAATCGGCTTTGGGGTTGGTTCTATTCTGACGGCTCTCTTTAAACCACGCGTGCTGTTCAGATGTATGGCTGATGACCTGGTCGATCATCACTTTTAGACCGAGCGAATGAGCCTTTTCAAGTAGCGCCTTGAAATCATCCAGCGTGCCGAACATAGGGTCGACGTCTCGGTAATCGCTAACGTCGTAGCCAAAATCAAGCATGGGTGACGTGAAGAAAGGCGAAAGCCAGACACCATCAACGTTCAAAGAGGCCACATAATCGAGCTTTGCGGTAATGCCTTTCAGGTCACCAATACCGTCACCACGGCTGTCTAAAAAGCTGCGCGGGTAAATTTGATAAATAACGCCGCCGCGCCACCAGGTCAGTTTGTCTTGCATGAATCAATCCTTAGTAAAACGTTAATAACAGCCATGCTTAGCCTTTAACTGCACCTGCAGTTAAGCCTGAAACAATGCGACGTTGGAAAATGATGACCAAAATAACCAATGGCACGGTGACAACTACCGACGCGGCCATGATTGGTCCCCAAGGCAGCTCGTAGGCGCTACCGCCCGACAGTAGGGCAATGGCAACGGGAACGGTGCGTTGGGCATCCGTCAGTGTGAAGGTCAGGGCAAACAGGAACTCATTCCAGGCAGCAATAAAGGCAAGCAGGCCGGTGGTTGCCATGGCAGGCCACATTAGCGGTAGGAAAACTTTAGTAATCGTAATCCAAGGCGTTGCCCCATCCATGATGGCGGCTTCTTCCAGCTCCATGGGTAACTCTTTCATGAAGGTGGTAAGCACCCACACAGTGAAGGGCAGCGTGAAAATGGTGTAGCTCAGAATAAGACCGAGCGGATTATTGTAGAGATTTAATGCGCGAATCACTTCAAACAAGCCAGAAAGCACCGCTACTTGAGGGAACATAGACACCCCAAGGATGACCAGCATGACGGTGGAGCGACCACGGAAGCGAACCCGGCCCAATGCATACGAGGCAGTGATGCCCAGAAGCAGCGCGATAAAAACAACGCTAAATGCCACGACAACCGAGTTAAAAATCGCGCGTATAAAGCTCGACTGGCTAAAGATCTGAGCGTAGTTGTCCAAATTCCAGTTCGAAGGCCAAAGCTCAACCTGGAATAAGTCACTAGAAGGTTTGAGCGAGGTAATTACCGCGTAATAAAACGGGAAGACGGCATATACCATAATCAGCGCGATTAAGGCCCAGAAGCCAACGCGCTTAGCAATTTTGGCTAACTGACGTTGTTTCATCAGTCACCTCCTAGTTGTATTTTATTACGACCTAAATAAAGGTAAGCAACGGTGGCCAGGGCAATAATCAAGAACAACAATGTCGAGGCGGCGCTGCCATAGCCTACATCCTGGAACTCAACCAGTTGCTGGCGTGCATAGACCGACATCGACATCGTGCTTGTCGAGTTAGAGGTCAACACGTAGATCACGTCGAACACCCGTAGGGCGTCGAGCAGGCGAAAAATCACCGCGACCATTAGGGCCGGCGTAATGAGCGGCAAAGTAACTTTGAAGAACACACGCACGGGGTGAATGCCGTCGACTTCTGCGGCTTCGTAACAATCTTTCGGCAGCATTTGCAGGGCGGCTAGCACCAACAGGGCGACAAACGGAATTGTTTTCCAGACGTCGACCATGATGACTGCCCACATCGAGTAGGTGGCGCTTGCAGTCCAAGCAATAGGATTGTCGATAATTCCAACGGTCATTAATAAGTGGTTGATGATGCCGAACTGGTCGTTAAGCATCCACGCCCACATTTGTGCGGATACGATGGTGGGGATTGCCCAGGGAATCAGCACGGACGCGCGAACAATGGTTCGCCCCTTAAACTCCGCATTAAGAATCAGCGCCACAATGACACCGAAAACGACTTCTAACGAAACCGAAACCACTGAGAAGTAAACAGTGTTCCAAACAGATTGCCACCACACCGGATCGGCCAGTATTCCGAACCAGCGGCCGTTTTCGGAGACCAGATAGTTTTCGAATCCGATGAAGTTAGCCGCACCTAAATCAGATAGAGAAGCATCGGTAAAACTGAGGAAAAAGGTTCGCATTAACGGCCAACCAGCGACCAGTGTTAATGCAATGAGCATGGGGGCCAAGAACAGCCACGCCGCTTTAACCCGTTGGCGGCGAACTTTAGTGCCGCGATGCCGACGTGCAGGCGCCACGGCTGAGCGCGCCCCCAGGGGCGCGCTGTTGTTGGAAGAGGTCGACATAGGTGTCTCCGCGGTTACCAGTTGCGACGCTTCAGACGGAGTAGATCGCCTTCGAGGTCAGCGACGGCTTGAGCGCCATCTTTATTGCCTGAAAGCACATCGTGGGAAGCGCTGAAGAAAGCATTGCTCACACGGCCATAGGCATCACCCGTCGGTGCGGAAGGGCGGGCGACGGCATTGGTAAAGGTGTCGTACAGGGTGCCGAAGAAAGGAACGGCTTCCAGTACTTCTTCGTCTTGATAAAGCGCATCAATGGTGGGGTTATAAGATGCTTGGATGGCACGACGTTTCTGCTCTTCTTCACCAGCTAAGAAAGCGACCAGATCAGCGGCTATCTCGGGATGTTCGCTGTAACGCGATACGGCTAAATTCCAGCCGCCTAACCCCGCTGCACTTTGGCCATCTTCTCCCCCAGCAGGCAACTGGGTAACGCCGACTTTATCGCGTACATCACTATCTTCGCTTTGTGCCAGTGACCAAGCGTATGGCCAGTTGCGCATAAACACTGCATTGCCGCCTTGGAAAACGCCCCGTGCTTCTTCTTCCGTATAATTCAGCACACCTACTGGAGAGATATCACCTATCCAAGAAGCAGCTAGGTCGAGCGCTTCAGCAGCTTTTTCGTTATTGATGGTCACTTCGCCATCTTGATCTACTACGCTGCCCCCACCAAAGCTTGATACCCACTCCAGTGCATTGACAGTAAGACCTTCATAAGCACGACCCTGGAAGACAAAGCCCTGCATGCGATCATCACCTTCCGCGCGCTCGGCATCTTTGATGTCACGTGCGATGTCGGTTAGTTCTTGCCATGTAGTCGGCACGTCATGGCCATGTTTTTCTAACAAGTCTTCGCGGTAATACAGAACACCCGCATCCGTAAACCAGGGCATCGCGACGAGGCGGCCCTCGATAGTGTTGTTGGTAACAATGGTGTCGAAATGACCCGCCGCAGCATCCTCACCGAGCACTTCGCGCAGGTCGAGCAGGTGATTAGCCAGTAAGCCAGGCCAGACAACATCAATCTGCATGACATCAATGTCGCTTGAATTGGCGGATAGAATTTGCTGGTAAAGCGATAAACGTTCGGTAGACGAGTTCGGCGTTGAAACTACATCGACACTGTGGCCAGTTTTTTCTTCCCAAGCGCTTACGCCTTCCTGGCAAAGGGTAAGCTCGGCGCCAACCGCTCCACAAGAAATGGTTAATTCGGCCGCCTGGGCAGAGCTTGTTGCACTAGCAATGCTAGCCAACGCAATGGCAGAAGTAAGTAGTGTCTTTTTCATAGGGCGTTCCTCGGCATTTATTGTTGTGGGTGATGGGTGTTCGAGGCGCTGTTAGCGCCTACTTAAACGATTAAGTCGATTGCCAGTTAGCCGTTTCATCGCGACAAGTTCAATAGCGACTTTTGTCTAATGCCGGTGCATCACTTTTTTCTAACCTAATAGTTAGTTTAGACATTGGTCGATAATCGGTAATTTCTTGTTTGTTTACTAGCTCTTAATCGATTAAGTTCTGTCTTGCGTTATTTAACGGGGTCATGCGTAGTTGCTTTGCAACATAATCCTTCAAAAAAGGCTTCACGGCAAAGCGTTCGGTGCTACTGAATGGGGGTGCTGATGAGCGCGTCAATAAGAGCGTCGATCAGATTAGTTCTACCCGTGCAGTAAGGCGTCAGACAGATGCTCTTGGCCTCAAGCCAGGGAAATTTGAAGCAGGCGCGCCGCAAGCTCACGTTTCTAACAACCTTTTAAAAATAAAAGATGTAAAGCCAGGTTTTTAAACAGAGCTTTTTAAACAGAGCTTTTTAAACAAACTTTTGAAACCGGGCCTTTAAAAATTGCAGCATCTAAATGCACAGGGTTTAAAACAATGCACAAAATGACATTTAAAACACCTCTCGCTATTGCCATTGCCGCGGCCAGCTTTGGGCTTTGTGGTACTGCAAGCGCAAATACAACATTAGAAGAGCGGTTTGCGGCATTAGAGGCACGCATTGCGGCTGCTGAGCAGCGCGCAGATGCTGCTGAACGTCGTGCTGAACTGGCTGAACAAGGTCGTGGCAACTCGCCTGCCTCCAGCGCACCGGCGGTAGTGACGAACAACGCCGAGATTGAAGAGCGCCTTGCCCGCGTAGAGCGGCAAGCCAGTGGAGACGAAGGGTTCTCTTTTAACGTTTACGCCCGCTCTGGTCTGTTGATTGGCGAAGACGGTAAAAGTGCGCCGGGTGGTCCTTATCTTACGCCTGCAGGTGGAAATGGTGGTGCAGTGGGTCGTTTGGGTAATGAACCGGATACCTACTCTGAAGCCATTTTGAACTATCGCATGCAGTTTGATAACGGTGCCAAAGCCCGTTACACCACAATGTTGGCTCATGGCACCAGCTCCAGTAACGATTGGGTGGGTGATGACACCAACTTAAACGTTCGCCAAGCCTATGCAGAATTCAGTGACCTGCCCAGCTTCACCGGCGCATTTGAAAACGCGTCTATCTGGGCTGGTAAACGTTTTGACCGTGATAATTTTGATATCCACTGGCTCGACAGCGATGTCGTCTTCCTCGCCGGTACTGGTGGCGGTGTTTACGATATTCAGCTTGCTGATAACTGGAAAAGTAACTTTTCCCTCTATGGCCGCAGTTTCAGCGACTATCCGGTCGTCAACCGTGAAAATCCTGGTTTAGATGGCGAAAATAGCGACACAGATAACCTTGTCCTGACCTCCAATAACTACTTTGGCAACTGGCAGGTCATGGTTAACGGCATGTCTGCTGCTGATAATGATGAACGTGACATTGGCGCAGGCCAAACCGCAGCGGATACGGGTTGGCACACCATGGTGGCTTACCACGGCGACAGCTTCTTCGGCATGGGTGAAGGTAACTTCAAAGCCGCTGTATTACACGGCCAAGGCTTAGGGGCTGAAGTGAAAGGGTTGGGCAGTAACGGCAACCTGACGGATGACGCCACCGCCACGCGTTTAGCGTTATATGGAACGACCTACATTGCGCCGAAGTGGCGTATTGCGCCGTCGATACTGGCGGAAACCAGTGAGGACCGTTTCGCTAATGGCGACAGCTATGATTGGGCAACATTGAACGTTCGCCTAGCGAATGAAATTAATCAGAGCTTCGAAATGCAGTACGAAGCTAGCTATCAATGGATGGATTTAGATCCGCAAGGTTACAGCGACCGCAATGCAGTCGATGGTGACTACATGAAGTTCACTGTTGCACCTACCTTCAAGCCGGAAGTCGGTGGCTTCTGGAAGCGTCCTGAGATTCGTCTGTTCACTACTTACAGCGACTGGGATGACAGCCTTAATAGCTATGGCGCTAGCCCCTTAGGTAGCGATGGCTTCACAGGTGGTGAGTTTACCTTCGGCGTGCAAACCGAAGTGTGGTTCTAAGCGCAAGCCGCTGCTTTCTAGCGAAAACTGTTTCTCCAATGCTGATTGCCCGCGATACGTCGCGGGCTTTTTTGTAGAAATTTAACAGCCTTCGTGAACGGCTACAGAGCTGTCTAGGGGAGAGCTTATGTCACTTGTTATCACCCCATTCAGATGGTTAAGCGATCACCTTCAAATACTGACGTCGGACAGGGTAGCGGCAGCTGCCAGCGTGGTGGTAAGTGGCGGTCGGGTAAAATAGCCTAGCTATGCCATTAAGTAAGAATCTCATTGTTATCGTGGTCATTTATACTCAAGGTTATCTCTTCCATAGGGGTGCGTAGCGATGGCGTATCTAAGGGGCGTAGAGTGAACCAAAAAGTAACAATAAAGAGATAGAACGATAGGTAGAACGATAGGTATCGCGCTTGGCAATAGGCAGTAAACGACGTAAATGGGAAGGCAGCGTTGATTTTTTGTAGTAAAATTACATTAAATGTTGCGCATAATGCCCTGTATCAGATAAATTTTAGGTAATCTAACTACATTAGGTCGTCTAATTATAAATAGGAGCTAAGATGAGCCAGTCACATTCCTCGCTGGGCGATCAGAATCACGCTATTGATTTAGCGTTGTTTGGGGCGCTGGGCGATCTTGCGATGCGCAAGCTATTTCCTGCGCTATATCACCTTGACCGTGAGGGCTTAATGCCCAAAAGCACGCGGATTATGGGGCTGGCGCGCCAAGCGCACGACACCGCTGCATTTCGTCAGTTAGTCAGCGGCGCGTTGCAAAAGCGGCTGAAAAAAGAGGAACAAGATAAAGAGAGCCTCGAGCGCTTTTTAAATCGACTTGACTATTTGCAGCTAGATTTCACAAAAATCGAGGGCTTTGAACAAGTACGCGAATGGCGCGAAGGCTCTGACCGCCCGATGGTCGTCTATTTATCGGTTGCCGCAATGATCTATGGCGATATTTGCCGCCACCTTGAGGCAAGTGGCAGCCTGGATGAGCAAACGCGGGTGGTCGTCGAGAAGCCGATTGGCCACGATTTAGCCTCCTCAGAAGAGATCAACGATGCTATTGGCGCGGTTTTTCCCGAGTCACGTATTTACCGTATTGATCATTACTTGGGTAAAGAAACCGTACAAAATCTGATTGCGCTGCGCTTTGCTAATCCGCTTTTCGGAACGCAATGGAATCAGAATAATATTTCCCATGTAGAAATTACCGTTGCGGAAAAAGTCGGCATTGAAGGGCGCTGGGGTTACTTCGACGATGCGGGGCAGCTGCGCGATATGGTGCAAAACCACTTGCTGCAGTTGCTTTGTTTGATCGCCATGGACCCGCCTTCCAACTTAGATGCCGATGCCATTCGTGATGAAAAAGTAAAAGTGCTTAAAGCTTTAAAGCCTTTCGCAGGTGAAGCGCTAGGTCGTGATGTGGTGCGTGGCCAATACACCGCGGGCACCAATGATGGACAGCCGGTACCAGGCTACCTGGAGGAAGAGGGTGCGAATACCCAAAGCCAGACCGAAACATTTGTGGCAATGAAAACCGAGGTTTCTAACTGGCGTTGGGCGGGCGTTCCGTTCTACTTGCGTACCGGTAAACGGATGCCTGAAAAGCTGTCCCAGATCGTGATCCACTTCCGTCAGCAGCCGCACTATATTTTTGATCCTGACCAGCGGGGAATTGCGTCTAACAAGCTGATCATTCGTCTGCAGCCGGATGAAGGTATTGCGCTTCAGGTGCTGACGAAAGACAGCGGCTTGGATAAGGGTATGCGCTTGCGTCCTGGCCCGCTGCACCTGGATTTTAATAGCGCGTTTCCCAAATCGCGTATCCCCGATGCCTACGAGCGTCTGTTGCTGGAAGTTATGAAAGGCCAACAGTATCTGTTTGTGCGCCGCGACGAAGTCGAGCACGCATGGCGGTGGTGCGACCAACTCATCGACGGTTGGAAGACGCGTGAAACACCGCCGCGTCGTTACCCGGCAGGCTCCTGGGGGCCGGTGGCCTCCATCGCCATGATTACCCAAGATGGCCGTAGTTGGTACGAGGATTATTGATATGAGCGGAGCACGTCAAGCGCTAGCAGAACAGCTGGCAGAAGCGGTCTTTCAGGCATTGGTTGATGACTTGAGCCGCCAAGAGCGCGCATTGTTAGTCGTATCGGGTGGCTCTACCCCGGTGCCCTTTTTTAAAGCCCTGGCAACCAAATCGCTGCCTTGGGAGCGCATCGATATCACCCTGGCTGACGAGCGCTGGGTAGATGAGCAAAGCAATGATAGCAATGCCAGATTGGTGCGCGAGAACCTGCTTCAAGGCGCGGCTGCGAACGCCAACTTTGTACCGCTGACCTCTGATGCCTCGACCCCGGAAGAGGGCGTTGAAGAAGTTGCCAAGCGCACGGCATCTTTGCCTTGGCCAGCCAGCGTAGTGATCTTGGGGATGGGAGGCGATGGCCACACGGCGTCGTTGTTCCCCGATAGCCTAGAGCTTGGTTTGGCACTTTCCACCGATGAGCCGCTAGTCGCTGTTCGCACGCCTAGTCAACCACAGCCGCGTATCACGTTCTCAGCTGGCCGCCTTCATCAGGCGCATCGGCATATTTTGCATATTACCGGCGATGATAAGCGCAGCGTATTGGCAAACGCCATGCAAGGCGATGACGTCCTAAAGCTGCCAATTCGCGCGTTTTTATCTTGCCCGTTAGCGATTTACTGGGCGCCGTAACGCTTGGCTTTCGCCAATAAAGCGTTTGCCAATAAAAACTGCTTGGAGACTCACTGATGACAATCGATAAACAGCTACCCTCAACGCGCACTGCCGAGCTAGACAGTATTTGCTTAAAAGCTGAGGTCATTCCGGTTATTACCATTGACCGTCTTGAAGATGCGGTACCGCTGGGTCGTGCTTTAGTCGAAGGTGGCTTAACTGTTCTGGAAATTACCTTGCGCACCGATTGCGCGCTGGAAGCCATCAAGCGCATGAAAGAAGCGCTGCCGGGTGCCAGCATTGGTGTAGGTACTGTGTTAACGCCTGCGCAATACCGCCAAGCTGAGCAGATAGGCGCTGATTTTGTGGTGACACCCGGCGCGACAGAGGCGCTTTATCGCTATGGCGTAGAAAGCCCGGTACCGATGTTACCCGGCGTATCGACCATTTCTGAGCTGATGACCGGCTGGCAGTACGGCTATCGGCGCTTCAAGTTCTTCCCGGCTGAATCCAGTGGTGGTGCAAAAGCGCTTAAAGCCTTCGGTGCGCCGATTCCTGAAGCACGTTTTTGTCCCACCGGTGGCATTACTGTCGATAACGCTGAAACCTACCTTTCACTGCCTAACGTGATGTGTGTGGGTGGTTCTTGGTTAACGCCGAAAGCCATGGTCGAAGCGGAAGATTGGGACGGTATTCGCGAGTTGGCCCGTCAGGCCGCCGAGCGTTTTCACCACTAACGAATACGATGTAAATCGACACGAGCACTCTCGTTACTTGCCTCACTGATATCGGAACATGTGAGTAAGTGATTTGCCCGAGCATATTGCCATGCTCGGGCTTTTTTGTTTAATGGTGTGGCTCGCTGAAAAGGTAAAGGATATGTAATAACTCGCAGCGATTAGCAGCAAATCTTACGCATTACGCAGAGCGTCAATATCGCTATGGGTCGGCAGTGCGGCATAGGCCCCGGGGCGTGTCACGGCATGAGCGCCACAGCGGCAGGCAATATCCACTGCGCGGGTAAGAAAGGCACTATCTTGATGCCAGTTCTCATCAATTCCATGCTGGGAAAGTTCCGCTAGCAACCCACCAATAAAGGCATCGCCACCCGCTGTTGTATCGACGGCGTTAACCTGGGGTGGAATGACGGTTTGATCAATACCGACGCCTTTCAGCACGACATTGTTGGGGCCGTCGGTGATTACAATCACTTTCACTCCCGCGGCAAGTCGCTCAGATAGCCACGCTTCCTGAGAATGTCCGCCACGAAGATAATCAAGCTCCTCCAGTGATACCTTGACGAGATCCGCGCTATCTAATAGCTCGGTCACTAGCCAAAGGTCGGCTGTCCCCTCGGCCCATAAATTGTGGCGTAGGTTGGCATCCACGCTCACTAAACAGCCCGCGCGCTTCGCCATAGAAGCAATGGCTAAGGTTGTGCCGGCAATTTCTGAATCGGTCAAGCTATTGCTGCACAAGTGAACAATCGCTGGTTGTTCAAATACGCCGTGGGGCAGGTGCTCCAGGCGGTAAAGCAGGTCGGCTGCCGGTGGTCGATAAAAATCAAACGTGCGCTCGCCGCTAGTGTCCCTGGAGACAAATGCCAACGCTGTGCGTGCTTCTTTGGTCAGCATCACGCCCTGGGTATCCACGCCGTGGCTTTTCAGTTCGCGAATTAGAAAGTGGCCAAACGTATCGTCGCCAACCATGCCTAAAAATTGGCTGGGCACGTTAAGCCGGGCGCAGGCAACCGCGACATTGGCAGGCGCGCCGCCCGCGTAAGGCGTAAATGTTTCCTGCCCAGTGTCATCACCTAAGCGGCTAGACAGCATATCAACCAGGGCTTCACCAAACGCAATCACCGGCGTCATAAATTAATCCTTGTCATTATTAATGTTGAAAAGGGCTTACGCGACGCAGTGGCCTCGCGCGGCTTCTAACAACGCGTACCATGTCTCTCTTGGAAGGGCCTCAGGCCCGTTGAGCATCTCGGTAATGCGCTCTTGCTTTACACTGCCCACCACCGGCGTGGGGCGATTAGGTAGTGTGCGCAGCCACGCCAGCGCTAGGGCATTGGGCGTGCTATTTTGCTCGGTTGCCATACGGTTTAGGACGTTACTTACGTCACCTTGCATTAACTTGCCGCCCGCCAGTGGTGACCAGGCCATCGGCGAATGGCAGTCGGTGCACAAGTCATCAAAGCTGCCATCAAACAGCGGGGCGTTATGGCTAATGGAAAGTTCGATTTGGTTGGCGCGTAAAGGGTGGTGCATGGCGTTTTGCAGCCTGCGCCACTGGCTCGGTAAATGGTTGGAAATACCCGCAGCGCCAATTTTGCCTGCCTCAATCGCATCATCCAGCACGCGGCCAGTGGTTTCTGCGTTCATTAATAAGTCGGGGCGATGAATTAAAAAGTGCTCGATTCGCTCGACACCCAGGCGCTCCAGCGCGTTATCAATCGCCTTGTTTAAATAAGCAGGGCTGGCGTTATAGTGCTTTATTGAACAGTGCTTTGCCTTCCCGACGTTGACGGCGGGGTTGTCGTTGGCAATGCTCGCTTTTGTCACCACGCGAAGCCGCTTAGCCAAGTTAGGACGGGCGCGCAGCGCTTGGCCAAATAGCGTTTCGCAAACACCGTTTCCGTAAATGTCGGCGTGGTCGAACCAGTGCAACCCCTGCTCAATGCGGGCTTCGATCCAGTCGGCAAGGTGAGTTGTCTGGTGCATTTCTGGTGCTTCATGCAGGCGCATCATGCCGAGCACAAAGGGCACATCGAAGGTGTGAGCAGGCATGGGTATTCCTAATAAGTTAAAAGACTTCTTCGTTATGCAGCGCTTCAGCAGCGCCTAGCAGCCCTGTCCACGGGTGGGTAACGATCCATACTGGAATATCGGCGTTATAAGCGCCCATCCGGCCTTTGTTCACAAAGCTATCACGCAGTTCGGATTTGGGCAGCCATTCCAGCAGGCGCGGTAGAATCCCACCGCAGAGATAAACACCGCCTCTGGCTCCCATCGTTAAGGTTGCGTCGCCGCACACATCGCCAAGAATTTTTAAAAAGCGCAGTAGAGTGGCGGTGGCAACTGCATCGCCCTGGTTGGCGGCTTGGGTAACCTCTGCTGGCGTCATACAGTTAGGCGTTTGATCATTCAGCACACACTGCGCCTGGTACAGCTCCAAAAGACCCTGGCCACATAAAATGCGTTCAACGCTAACCCGTTGGTAGCGCTGCAGAAAGACATCCAACAGCGCACGCTCGGTGCTGTCGGTGGGGGCAAACGTTACGTGGCCACCTTCGGTGGGTAGTGGTATCCAGGCGTGCTGGCTGGGGAAAACGCCGGCAACCCCTAACCCTGTGCCGGGGCCAATCACCAGGCGGGTAGAGTGGGACTGAGCTGCGCCTGCTTGTACTTCCACCAAATTATCGGTGTCGACATGGGGCACACCCAATGCCTGGGCAGTAAAGTCGTTAATCACCTTGAACAGCGACAGGTTCAACGTTTGCTGAACATCGCTTTTCATAAAATCCCAGTGATTGTTGGTCATCTTGACCCGCTCGGCGTGAACCGGACAGGCAAATGCCAAACAAGCTTCCACCGGTGCATTTTCACCGGTGGCCCCAACGCGCTCCAGATAATCCTGGATTGCGTCGATCACGCCAGGGTAGTCAGCGCAGGGAAGATTAATAATATCGTGGGGCGTTACCTCGCCTGGCGTGACGAGCGCCAGGCGGGCATTGGTGCCACCAATATCACCAATTAATGCCGGTCGCATCAGGCATCCTCTTGTGAAATTTGCCCCTGTTGGCGGGCGAGATCATCTGCTTCAAAACCACCAAACACGCCTGCGCCCTCTTCGCCGCGCATGGCCAAGTGGCGAAAGCCGCTAAACAGTTCGCGGCCAAGGCCAACGTGATAGTGGTCCAGGCTTGCGACTACGCGTTCGCGATCTGCCCAGGTGGCTGCATTGACTTTGGCTTCTAACGTGCCTGCGTTGGCATCCAGGCGGATAATGTCGCCATCGCGCAGTTTCGATAGCGGGCCGCCGTCCAGTGCTTCAGGGCTGATATGAATCGCTGCGGGCACTTTGCCCGACGCGCCGGACATACGTCCATCGGTCACCAGTGCTACTTTGAAGCCACGGTCCTGCAGTACGCCCAGGAACGGCGTTAGCTTATGTAGTTCCGGCATGCCGTTAGCTTTTGGCCCTTGGAAGCGCACGACGACAATCACGTCACGGTCCAGATCGCCAGATTCAAACGCGGCTTTCATTTCGTTCTGATCTTCGAAGATCTTGACCGGCGCTTCGACCACGCGATGCTCGTCGGCAACGGCGGACACCTTGATCACGCCGCGTCCCAGATTGCCTTTCATAACGGTCAGGCCGCCCGTCGGGGCAAAGGGGGAGGCTGCGGGACGCAGCACGTCTTCGTCCAGGCTGTTTTCAGGGCCTTCGCGCCATACTACTTTGCCATTTTCCAAGAACGGCTCTTGGGTATAGGCCGTGAGGTCGGTACCGAATACCGTCGGAATATCACCGTGCAGCAAGCCCGCACCCAGTAGTTCGCGGAACAAGTAGCTCATGCCGCCCGCCGCTTGGAAGTGGTTAATATCCGCTTGGCCGTTTGGGTACACCTTCATCAGGCTGGGCGTTACGGCGGAAAGGTCGGTGAAGTCATCCCAGTTCAACGTGATACCCGAAGCCGCCGCCATGGCAATCAAATGCAGCGTGTGGTTGGTGGAGCCACCGGATGCTAGCAAGCCAACCACCGCGTTGACGATCGCGCGTTCATCAATTTGTTTGTAGAAAGGGCGGTAGTCGCCGCCAGGTTCGGTATTACGAATAGCCTGCTCAGTTGCGTAACGGGTCAGCGCTTCGCGCATTTCCGTGCCAGGGTTCACAAACGAAGTGCCCGGCAGGTGAAGGCCCATCACTTCCATCATTAGCTGGTTCGAGTTGGCAGTGCCATAGAAGGTACACGTGCCAGGGCTGTGATAGGAATCAGACTCCGCTTGGAGCAGTTCATCGCGACCTACTTTGCCTTCAGCATAAAGCTGGCGAATGCGGGCTTTCTCTTTGTTTGGCAGGCCGCTAGGCATTGGGCCGGCGGGTACGAACATGGCCGGTAGATGGCCAAACCGTGCAGCAGCGATAAATAAACCAGGGATGATTTTGTCGCATACACCCAGATAAAGGGCAGCATCAAACATGTTGTGGGAAAGCCCCACCGCGGCAGCCATTGCAATCACGTCGCGGGAAAACAGCGACAGTTCCATGCCCGGTTGCCCCTGAGTAACGCCGTCGCACATGGCGGGAACACCACCGGCAAACTGGGCGGTGGAGCCCATTGCACTGGCCGCGGCTTTGATGGTTTCTGGGAAGGTTTCAAACGGCTGATGGGCCGAGAGCATGTCGTTGTAGGCTGAGATGATCCCTAGGTTGGCGCTGTTCATCAGCTTAAGTTCGCCCTTATCCCGCGGGTTGCAGGCGGCAAAGCCGTGGGCCAGGTTACCGCAGGATAGCTCAGCACGATGCACACCACGCTTGTGCTGGTTCGCCATGCGTTGCTCATAAAGAGCACGCCGCTCGGCAGAGCGCTCGCGAATGCGTTGGGTAACTTCAGCGACGGTAGAATTTAAAGTAGCGGGTGTTGAACTCGGCATAGTGACCTCTGCAGGATAGAGACGGTGAGTCAAATTTGTAGTTATTTTACATATTTGTTCGTCGATGTAAGAGACTTTACGGCAATAAAAACCATATTTGTAGTTTTATTACCCATTAATTAATAACGACTATCGTCGTAAATGCTGATGCTTCCGTGAACAGCAACGATAAAAAGGCAATCCGCTCCTCGATTGGATGAAAGCGAGTTGTAGCGCAAGTATAGCAGCCGCCCAATCAGAACAGATTTGGCAGGTAAAGCATGGGCTGGTGCAGCTGTTGAAGGGCTCGCGGCAAAATTGACCGCCTCTTCCAATTGACCTCCTTTTAGCAAGTTGCTAGCTTACGCGCACTCTCAGGTGCTGATGGTGGTTGCCACCATCAGTTAAACGGGAAGTTGGTGAACATAGCTGTGTAAATGAGTTGTGTAAATCCAGCGCTGCCCCCGCAACGGTGATCGAGATAAGAACGGCTAAAGACGCCACTGTGCTTTCGCATGGGAAGGAAGTCGTTCGGAAAGGCATGGGCTTTGTTTTACGCCTTTCGCTCGTCAGCCCGGAGACCGGCCTAAGAGTGATGGTTCTAAAGAACCACTCCATACCGAGACGCGGAGGGCGGCTCAGGGCTATGTTAGTGGCTTTCAGGCCACTGATTTCCCTTGGCTTTTTTCCTCTCGGTCAAAAAAACACGCTGTGCGGGTGAGCACAGTGAGCAAGGGAACTCTTCATGTCCTACCGTTTTCATTCCACCGCTACGCTGGCGGCGTTTGCGATGGCCGCGTTGCCTATGGCCGTTCAAGCCCAGTCAGGCGTTCAGCCCACTGCGAATACGTTAAATCCTGTTGTCGTTACCGCAGCACTTGCACCGCTTACGGCTAACGAAAGCTTATCTTCGGTAACCGTGCTGGACGAAGCGACGTTTCGCCGCCAAGACCCCACTAGCTTAACCGACCTTCTGCGCGGCCAGCCGGGGGTTGATATCACTGGCAACGGCAGTTTTGGTAAGCAGAGCAGCCTGTTTATGCGCGGTACCGGCAGCAACGCCAACGTACTGATGATTGACGGCATTCGTCTGAAATCAGCGACCAGCGGTGCGCCTGCCTGGGAGTTTCTTGACCCACGAATGTTTGATCGTGCCGAAATCGTGCGCGGCCCACGCGGCAGCCTTTACGGCGCTGATGCCATTGGTGGGGTTATTCAGCTGTTTACCCCTCAAGGGAAAGAAGACGGCCCGCAACCCCGCATTTCTGTTGGTAGTGGTTCGTTTAATACTCAGCGCCTGAGCGCCGGTATTAGCGGTAAAGAAGGCGGCACCCGTTATAGTTTTGCCAGTAGCTATTTCGATACCGATGGCCAGCCGGTTCGCCGTGGGGGTGACGATAAAGGTCACGACAATACCAGCGGTTTAGTGCAGCTTTCGCATACCTTTGAAGGAGGGGGCGAGGTCGGTGTGCTGGCGCTGCGCGCGAAAGGTAGCACCGAATTTGATGCAAGCGGCCCAGCAAATGATGATTTTGTTCAGCAAGTAGCGGGCGTTTATGCTGAGTTGCCGGTAACCGAGCAGTGGACAAGCCGCTTCACGCTGAGCGAAGCGAGGGACGAGCGTGAGACCGTTGCACCAACGTACAGCTCACTTTTTGAGACGCGAACGCGAACGGCGCAGTGGCTGAATACCTTGACGCTAGGTCATCATGAGCTATCGCTGGGCGCAGAATATGCTGAGGATGATCTAGGAGACAGTGAAACATCGGGGCTTTCATTTGATGAAGACCGCCGCTACAACCGTGCCGTGTTTGCCCAAGGGTTGTTAGATTTTGCCCCGCTGACAACCCAGCTAAGCCTTCGCCACGACCATAATCAGGCTTTTGGTGACGAACTAACCGGCAGCCTAGCACTTGGCTACGCGCTAGACGAGCACCATACGGCTCGATTGAGCTACGGCACGGCCTTTCGCGCCCCCACCTTCAACGAGCTTTATTTTCCTTTTGTGGGTTCCAGCAACCCTGATCTGAAAGCGGAAACATCTGAATCGGTAGAAATGGGCATTCGTGGACAGTACACCAACTGGTTCTGGGATTTCGCGGCTTATCAGACCGATGTGGACGACCTGATTGCGCTAGATGCAACGTTCCGCCCTGTTAATGTCGATAAAGCGCGCATTCGCGGCGCTGAGCTTTCCGCCGGGGTAGAAATAGATAAATGGACGTTAGCCGCTGCGTTAACTTACACCGACCCTGAAGATCGTAAGACCGGCACTCAGCTCGCACGCCGTGCCAGCCATAGCCTGCGTTTTGATCTCGACCGAGAAGTAGGTGACTTGACGTTGGGCGGCTCGTGGATTGCACAAAACCATCGCTACAATGACGCAGCCAACCAGCAGCAATTGCCGGGCTATGGCATTGTTAACTTGCGCGCTGGCTGGCAGTTCGCACCCATGTGGTCGTTGCGTGCCACGCTTGAAAACGTCACCGACAAGACCTACATCACGGCGCTTGGTACGGAGTTTGACCCAGTGACCTTTGCGAGTATGCCGTTTGACTATATCAATGCAGGCCGAGCAGGGTTCTTAAGTGTTCACTTCGGTCAGTAACAAACGTGGGTTGATGCGCGGGGCCTTGGGCCTCGCGTTTTTGCTCATGACCCTACATGTACAAGGCCACGACCATTCACGCTGCGCGGTAGATGATTGGGGCCGTGACGTTTGTCTGCCCGCTTCGGCCCAGCGTATTGCCACGCTCTCGCCAGGGGCGACGGAACTTACCTACGCGGCAGGCGCCGGGGAGCACGTTGTTGCTGTCGTTTCTTATAGTGACTATCCACCAGAAGCCAAAAACGTGGCGTCTGTTGGCAGCCACACGCGCATTGATTTAGAGGCTCTAGTAGGGCTGGCCCCGGATTTAGTAATCGGTTGGGTCACTGGAAACCCTGCTGAGCAAATGGAAACTCTTGAAGCACTGGGAATGCCAGTGTTCTACATTGAGCCGCGCACGTTTGAAGACGTTGCTTATACCGTCGAACGGCTGGCGCGTTTAGCAGGAACGGAGCCTGCGGGGCAGCAAGTGGCTAACGATTTTAGAAAGGGCATGGCTGAGTTAGCAAGTCGCTACAGTGGTCGTGCGCCTGTGCGCACCTTTTACCAGGTATGGGATCAACCCCTGATGAGCGTGAACGATGAGCACCTCATCGGCCAAGTGGTGCAGCTTTGCAGCGGTGAAAACGTGTTTGGTGACCAGCAACGCCTAGTGCCCAGGCTGGATGACGAAGCCGTATTGGCGGCCAATCCTGAAGCGATTATTGCTGGCGGTATGGGGGAAGAGAGCCGCCACTGGCTGACCCACTGGGAGCAATACCCTCATCTGGCCGCCGTGTCAGATGATAGCCTCTATTTTGTGCCTCCTTCCCTTATTCAGCGGCCTACGCCACGCCTGTTAGAAGGTGCCCAATTGCTGTGTGAAAAGTTGGAACAAACCCGCCAAAAGCGCGCGAGAGCATTTTCTATGAACAGGAGCTCTTAATGGCAATGCGCCTGTGGCAACCCCTTAGCTTGCTGGCAGTAATGGCCATTGCAACGCTGCTGTTTTCCCTAGCGGTGGGCAGTGCTCAATTATCTGCTGCCCAACTTTGGGCAGTGATGCAAGGGCAGGGCGATGCGCTGGCGCGTACCATGGTGATTGATTTACGCCTTCCCCGCGCACTTTCCGCGTTTGCGGTAGGCGGGCTTTTAGCCGTGGCGGGCGCGCTAATGCAGGTGCTGCTGCGAAACCCATTAGCCGACCCTTATGTGCTCGGGCTTTCCGGCGGTGCGTCTATTGGTGCGCTGGCGGCCATGCTCGCGGGTGTGGGAGGCGTGCTGATGTCAGGGTCGGCGTTTTTAGGTGCGTTGCTGTCTACGTTTCTGGTGTTTGGCCTTGCTCATGGCAGCGGCGGCTGGACGCCCTCGCGGCTGTTACTCACCGGCGTAGTAGTCGCGGCTGGCTGGGGCGCGGTGATTACCCTGATGTTGGCACTAAGCCCTGCCGAGCGGTTGCCGGGCATGCTGTATTGGCTGATGGGCGATCTTTCTTACGCGCGCGCGCCTTGGCCGCCGCTGCTGCTGTTATTGCTCACTTGCATTGTCTTGATGCCGTTGGGACGTAGCTTGAATGTGCTGGCCAGAGGCCCACAGCAAGCGGCAGCGTTGGGGGTGGATGTGCGACCGCTAGAGTGGGGTATCTACGTTGCCGCCAGCCTGCTGACTGCCGCTGCCGTCACTACGGCGGGCAGCATTGGCTTTGTCGGGCTGGTCGTGCCGCACTTGCTGCGCCTGTTGCTAGGCAACGACCAGCGGTTAATTTTACCTGCCTGCGCCCTGGCCGGGGGCACCTTGCTGGTGCTGGCGGATACGCTGGCCCGCACCATCATTGCGCCTGAACAGCTACCGGTAGGGGTGATTACCGCGCTGCTGGGGGTGCCTACGTTCCTCTTTCTGCTTTACCGGAGCCGATGATGAGTCGCTTGATTACGCAAGACCTCATTATCAATGTGCCGGACCGGTGCGATGGTACAGCGCTGAATATTGCCCTCGAACCGGGACAGATATGGGGCGTACTAGGCCCTAACGGTGCCGGTAAAACCACGTTGCTGCATACCCTGGCAGGGCTTAACGCGCCACGTTCCGGGCATGTTTTGTTGGATGATCAACCACTTGAGACACTGCGCAGGCGGAAAATTGCTCAAATTCTAGGGATGGTCTTTCAAGAGCGCTTAGATGGTTTTCCCGCGACGGTGTTGGAAACAGCGTTGATTGGACGCCATCCCTATCTTTCGCTATGGCAGATGGAAGGTGCAGACGACTACGCCCAGGCTGAGTCAGCGCTTGAGCAGCTAGACGTCGCGCACCTGCGCCATCGGCTTGTTAGCACGCTTTCCGGCGGCGAACGCCAGCGTGTTGCGGTGGCCACTGTATTGACCCAAGCCCCGGGTATTTGGCTGGCCGACGAACCCACCAATCACCTCGACTTACATCATCAAAGCGCGGTGATGGCGCTGATGGCCCAGCAAGCTGCCCAGGGCAGTGCGATAATGATGTGCTTGCACGATTTAAACCTTGCTGCCCGCTGGTGCGACCATATTTTGCTGCTTTACCCCAGTGGCGAAGCCTGCTGGGGCCCACGCGACAGCATGCTAGTGCCGAGTGCCTTAGAGCGGCTTTATCAGCAGCGTCTGGCGACCGTCGAGGTGAACGGCGCTCCGGTGTTTGTGCCGGTTTCATGACCCTGGCATTGTGTTGATGCGTTGTGTTGATGCGTTGTGTTGATGCGTTGTGTTGATGCGTTGTGTTGATGCGTCGTGTTGATATCGCACAGCCATCTTTGTTACTAAAATGAAAATATCTTCCATAGAACCACGCAATAAAGGAGCCACTATGAGCTTTTACGTTTACCTTTCCGGCGAGATTCACACTGACTGGCGTGAAGAAATTCAACAGGGCGCAGACGCCGCCGGGCTGGATATTGTTTTCACCGCACCGGTCACCGACCACGGTGCCAGTGATGCGGCAGGCGACCACCTTGGCAAACCCGCCGATGGCTTCTGGCGCGACCACCAGTCCTCTAAGGTCAATGCCATTCGTACCCGCACCATGATCGAACAAGCCGATCTGGTGGTTGTGCGTTTTGGCGAACAGTATAAGCAGTGGAATGCCGCCTTTGATGCGGGTTACTGCGCGGCACTCGCCAAGCCCTACATCACCTTGCATAGCGAAGACATTGTTCACCCGCTGAAAGAGGTTGATGCCCAAGCTCAAGCTTGGTGCACCACCACCGACCAAGTGGTTGAAACCCTGCGTTACGTTCTGAAAGCCTAAGCCCGAGCGCCTCCCACACCCCAGTCACTGCATTAGTAGTGTTGACCCGGTGTTGTGGGAAGGCGCTAATCGCCAGAAGCACGGCGATTCTTTTAAAGAGGCAAAAACTGCCTTAACGGACGAATTCGGCAGGCTTATATCAGATCCCGATCATTCTGAAGAGGAGGATCGGTTTATACTCATCGGAACGAGCATTCATTCCCATTTACTGGTGGCGTGCCATTGCGTGAGAGATAGCGAAACAATTCGAATTATCTCTGCGCGCAAGGCAAATCGTGCACAGTCACATAAAGACCTCAAACTTGAGTGGCAATAACCGGTTCAGCGCTGGCCAAGTCACGGCTACTGATCAAGTCGCTAACCCTGCGCTACGTCTTCAAGGCATAACTACACAGCGCCTTGCATGATCCCGTCACTGCACTGGTCTTCTTCACTAGTTCTGTGGAAGGGAGCTTTAGTTCGCGAAGACCCAGCCACATAAACAATCGAGCCGCCACGTAGCGCGGCGTAACGCTTGGCGAGGAGCGAACCGAAAGGCATCTGCCCAAACCCTGGCTAAGTACTGATTTCCCTGAAGCAGCTTGCCTGTGGTAATCCATTGGATTACTCTGTTTAAATGCTCACGACCATTACAGAACTCCCAGAGTATATGAAGCGTGCGGATACGCTGCTCACTGACTTCGAGCGCAAAGCGGTTATCGACTATTTTGCGGAGCACCCACAGGCGGGAGATGTGATGGAGGGTACAGGCGGTATTCGCAAACTTCGCTGGAGTCGAGGCAACAAGGGAAAAAGCGGCGGGGTGCGTGTCATTTACTACTACCATGACCAGCGTATTCCTCTGTATTTGCTAACAATATTTGGTAAAGGCGAGCGCGAGAATCTCTCAAAAGCTGATAGAAATGCGCTTTCCAAGTTGGTCAATATCCTTGTTCATGCCGCATTGGAGAAACATCATGGCTAGTGCCTATGAAAGTATTGCCCAGGGCTTGCAAGAAGCCATCGACCTTAATCAAGGGCGCAACGTTGCGGCCAAAACACATCGGCCAGAACTGGTTGACGTTGCTGCTTTGCGTAAGAAATTGGGCATGACCCAAATGGAATTTTCAGCCAAGCTTTGTATTAGCGTCGCCACGTTAAGGCACTGGGAACGTGGTGATAGGACGCCGCATGGGCCAGCCTTGGCGCTGTTGCATGTCGTCGCCAAAGAGCCACAAGCTGTCTTGAGAGCCTTAGCGTAAGCTACCACCCAATGCGCCATTCAGTGAAGAAGCGCTCAGATGCAGTTATTCTATGAACTCAGGCTATTCAAAGCGATCCATCGATACTATGACGAGAAAAACACTAAGTCTGAAGGCGAAAAGGCAGCCAGATGCCAAGCCCGCTGACGAAGCTGAAGATCAATTTTCTAATGATCCCGAAAAACGTTTTTTAAATGGCGTCGCTATTTATCCTTCCCCACGCATTGTTTTAGAGCATGGTTCTAAGCAGCTGACGGTGCGTGCGATGGATCTGATTACGCCTATTGGGATGGGGCAACGTGGCTTAATTGTTGCGCCGCCAGGCTCTGGCAAAACGACGATTTTAAAACACATCTGTCAGGCCGTGGCAGAAGCGTATCCTGACATAAAGCTGTATGCCTTGCTGATTGATGAGCGTCCTGAAGAAGTGACCGATTTTAAGCGCAGTGTATCGACAGACGTACATGCATCGTCGTCAGATGAAAGCTACACACACCATGTGCATTTGGCAGATAAGCTTCTTGAGACAGCGCGTAAGCAAGCAGGCGAGGGTCATAATGTGATGATTGTGATCGATTCTCTTACCAGACTCTCGCGCGTTCATAATGCCGAGCAGCGAGGCAATGGTCGTACCATGTCGGGTGGACTGGATTCCCGAGCGATGGAAATACCACGAAAACTGTTTGGCGCTGCGAGAAAGATCGAGAACGGTGGGTCGCTCACCATTCTGGCCACCGTGTTGGTGGATACCGGAAGCCGCATGGATCAGGTGATTTTTGAGGAGTTCAAAGGCACGGGCAATATGGAACTCGTGCTATCACGCGACGTGGCAAATCAACGAATTTTCCCTGCGATAGATATTGCCAAAAGCAGTACTCGTCGAGAAGAAATTTTGATTGATGAAAGAGATATTGAAAAAGTAAGGACACTGCGTCGAGCGTTGACAACGCTTAAGCCAGTGGAAGGCGCGCAGAAGTTGCTTGAGCTATTAGAGAAATACCCAACTAATGCCGATCTGTTAGATGCGTTTTCACCCGCCTAGTGGTTAGGTGTCAGGTTCCAAGTCACTAATCACTCGGAACCTGACAGTTAAGTCTTAACGATTGCTTTTTTTAACATAGTTCAAGTTGGAAGCGGGTACTGCTTTTTTAACCGGAAAGCCTGCAACTTCTTTGCGTTCAATAATAGTTTTCAACCGCCTTTCAATAGCACAAAGATTTTTAAAGTCACTGATGTCGACAAGAGAGATGGCTTCACCTGAGGCACCCGCACGGCCTGTTCGGCCAATGCGGTGGATGTACTCTTCTGGCTGAAAAGGTAAATCGTAATTCACCACACGGCTCAGTTCACCAATATCCAACCCCCGAGCGGCCACCCCCGTGGCAACCAGGTATTTCAGTTCACCAGCTTTGAATTGAGCCAGAATCTTTTCGCGCATGGCCTGGCTTCTACCGCCATGAATGGAATCTGCTACGATGCCGCGTTTTTCCAGCTGAGCAACAAGCTTGGCCGCACTGTGCTTTTTCTCGACAAAAATAAGTGCTTGATCCCACGCTTGTTCATTGATCAAGTGACTCAACAAGGCAGATTTGATGTCTTTGTCTACCGTGATTAGCCATTGTTTAATATTAGCGGCGGCGCGGATGTTGGGAGAAATGGATATTTCAGCCGCCAGATCGGTCATCTTGCTATCAGAAAAATCGTAGGCAAGGGCGCGAACGTCGTCGGTCATGGTGGCCGTAAACAATAGGTTCTGACGGTTTTCAGGTAGGCGCACGATGATTTTGTGGATATCGTCGACAAAACCCATGTCGACCATTCTGTCCGCTTCGTCCAATACCATGGCTTCAAGTTCATCAAAGTGCAGCGCACGCTGATGTGCCAAATCGAGCAATCTGCCCGGCGTGGCGACCAGAATATCCACCCCTTCGATTAGGCGCTCTTTTTGAGCGTCGGTATCCACACCGCCATACACGGCCATCGAGGTTAAAGGCGTGTGTTTCGCATATTGAGCGACACTGGCTTCGACCTGAACCGCTAACTCACGGGTCGGCACAAGGATCAGCGCACGTATGCGTTTGCCGCGTAACGTTTCCGCTTTGCTGAATCGTTCCAGCAGAGGCAGCACAAAGGCTGCGGTTTTGCCTGTTCCGGTTTGTGCGGTGGCGATTAAGTCGTTACCCGTAAGAATGGCAGGAATCGCTTGTTCCTGGATGGGCGTTGGCGCTTTATAACCGAGTTCGTTAATCGCTTGAACAAGAGGACTGGATAAGCCTAGTTTTGAAAATGGCATTAGTAGCTCTGACAAATTGTCGTAAGGTGTGTCGAAAATAAAAAGTGATGCAGCATAGCGTAAAATCAGCCGTTGGTAGCTCGAATTGTGTAATCAGCTTCATAGCTCTGTATAGCTATATGGTGTTGAATGATCATGCGTCAGTGTTAGGCGCGCTCAGATGAATGTCCAGGCCAGTATCCTCGTGACCTTATTTCCCTGCTTCATTTCTATTTCCCTTATATCAGCGGCGCCGAGCTTACGAATCAGTTTCTTGGCAGGCTTAACATTGTCAGCTTTTGAAACCAGGCTGCTAAACCAGCGGCATTGAGTTGAATAGACTTGGCTTTCTCTTATTAGCTTTTTAAGAAACAGCTGTTCGCCCCCCTTACACCAAAGCTCTGCCCCCATCCCGCCAAAATTCAGCGTGGGAGATTGGGTGTCTGCTTTTTGCTCACCACGACTACGCGCAAGATTATTGAGTTTACGCTGGCTACCTTTAAGTGCTTCATCGAGCGAGGCGTGGAAGGGTGGGTTGCATACGCTGACGTCAAAAAACTCCCCCGCTTGAATAATGCCTTCAAAGATATGGTTTTTATCGTGCTGCATGCGCAGCGTGAAGCGATCTTTGAGCGTGGGGTTGTTGGCGATAATCGTTTCTATGTTTTCAAGCGACTGAAGGTTAATGTCACTGCCGACACATTGCCAGCCGTAAATTTGGCAGGCCAATAGCGGGTAGATGCCATTGGCTCCCGTCCCTATATCAAGCAGCTTGATGTTGGGCTTTTCATGCCCAGGTTCAAGCCCAACTAAATCCGCCATGTAATGGATATAGTCGGCTCTGCCCGGGATGGGAGGACAAAGTGCGCCCTCTGGAATATCCCAGTCGGCAATGTTGTAGTAGCGGTTTAATAACGCGGCGTTGAGCGTTTTTACTGCCAACGGGTCTGCAAAATCGATGGAAAGTTCGCCATAAGCGTTCGTTTTTACATGGGGGGCTAGTGCTGGGTGGTTTTTTACCAGCGCCGGGAAATCATAGCCTTGATTATGTCGATTCTTTGGGTGCAGGCCTTTGCGAACAGGCTTGGTTCGGTCTTTTTCACTTCGATGGAGGTTGTTCACAGTCATAGGCCTGAGGCTTGGCGTTCAATAGCAGAGTCGGGTTGACTTAGTCCGTGATTATAATCTTAAGGGCTGTGTTGAGCATACATAGCCATTTGCGGGAAGTGTGAGGATCTCCGGCTAGCAGTGGGTGCGCAGCGATTGTTATACATTAAAAATAACAAAATCAGTGGATTGAGAGCTTCAGCGTGGTGTAACTGACCAAGATAACGACAACCCTTGCCCGAAGCTTGCGTGGTACTGGACCCGAAAAAAGCCCTTGCAAACAACATCCGCGGAGACTTCGGGCGTATCAAGCCGACGTGGTACATTCATGTATAATCCTTTTTTTTGCGAGCGCGTGAATCCAATTTTTTGCCTGATAGGCACGGGAAGGGTCGTTGGTAATGATTAACACCAAGGTATACAAAGCGGTTTATGAGCTGGCTGAGAAGCTGATGAAAGCCGCCGCTAAAGATGATAGAGAAACTTTCGACGCCCTCTTTGCCGAGCTGAATGCTATCTGCATCGATAATGAAAATACCGATAAAGATCACCCGGAGCAGTGGGAAACCCTGGCTGACTTTACCGAAGAATTAGAGGATGCGCTGCCAATCTATCAAAAAGCGCTAGATAAGGCCGTTGCCAAGCAATCGAAAGATCATATGTCATCCATTGGTTTTTCCATGGCGATGTTGCAGGTGGAACTGGGCCAAACGGATAACGCTATCCAAAGCTTGGAACAGGCAAAAGCCAGCGCTTATGGCATTGAAGATAATGAACTGAAGGCAGAAATTGATCAGCTGCTTGAAACACTAAAGACCGACTAGGAACCCTATTTTGACCAATAACGATATCTTTCGCCGTATCCGCTACACCTTTGATTTAAAAGATAACACCATCGTAGATATCTTCGCGTTGGCAGAAATACCCGTTACGCAGCCGCAGGTGACGGCGTGGCTGAAAAAAGACGAAGACGACGCCTTCGTGACGATGAAGAACAGGGAGCTGGCTGCGTTTTTGAACGGTTTTATCAGCTTTAAGCGAGGTAAGCGTGAAGGCCCGCAGCCTGCGCCAGAATCGCAGCTGAACAACAATATGGTGTTCCAGAAACTGCGTATCGCTTTAAACATGAAAGCGGATGACGTGTTAGAAGTATTCGAGCAGGTGGGGCTGCCGTTAAGCCACCATGAGCTTAGCGCGTTTTTCCGCAAGCCCAGCCATAAGAATTACCGTGAGTGCAAAGATCAAATGCTACGCAATTTCCTGATGGGCATTCAGCGCCAGCTGCGCCCTGGCGATAACGGCTAAACCTGCCACATTAGCGCTTTACACACACGAAAATCGCATTGCCTGATAGGGCGTCCCAAGGAGTGATTGTTTCGTAGTCGTGCTCAAACACGTGCACCTCGAAGGTGGGCACTAGCAAGGCGATAAGTTCGCTAAAGCTGACTGCCACCATGGGGTGTTCGTCGTTCCAAACTTGCGTCGTTTCCGCGTTGGTTTTTTCGATACTCAGCCTGAGTGACTGTCTTTCACCGTGCCCGCCGTAATGCCAGCCAGAGCGAAAGGTAAAGGTATTGTTTGCCTGCTTGGCGGTATGTTTAACAAATAAGCCGTTGTCGATTTTGTCTTTATCAACAGCATTAAAATAGAACACGCCGCCTGTTTTCAACGCGCGGTGGGCGCTGGCAAAGCAGGCACTAAGCTTCTCTTGGCCATCGTTGTAGTGAATGGAGTACAAGAAGCAAGTGATTAAATCGAGCGGTTCACAAACCTCAAAGCTGCTCATATCTTGCAGCGAGAAGTGCGCTTCTGGGCAGCGGGTGGCGGCGATATCCAGCATTGGTTGATTAATATCCAGCCCACTACTGATGTAACCCTCATCAATGAAATGGCGCACATGGGGGCCGGTGCCACAGGCCAAATCCAGGTGGCGTTTGCCTTTGTTGCCAAAAATTTGGTGCAGGCGACGAATGGCGTTGCTTTGGGCGTGGTAGTCGATGTCGACACACATCAAATCGTAATAGCCAGAAAGATCGGTATAGAGTGCGTTGACTGACATGGTCGCCTAAGGGTAAGAGCAAATAAAAGAGGTGGCGCATAGTAAACGAGCGAGAAAGGTTTTAGAAGCGGGTACAGAATCATGACTAAAGAAATCGAGCCATCTTCCGATAACCTCTTAAACATAAGTAATCTTAATGCCGCCACAAGAGCATGTCATGCGCAAAACACTTGCCCTTTGTCTTACCACGTTACTGCTTATCTTGACGACTCATGCTCAGGCTTCTGTTCAAGCGGCAGAGGCGGCGGCGCTGTCGTGGCTAGCGTCGATTGATAGTGGTGAGTACCAGCAAGCCTGGGAAGCCGCGTCGCCGTTGCTTAAAACGCCGCTTTCAATAGCCATGCTTGAACGCACTGTTTCACTTTCGCGCCGCGGTCTTGGCGCAGCGCAAGCGCGTCGTCGTGTGCGAGTGTCGCAGTACACGTCTATGCCCGGCGCGCCAAAAAGAGATTACGCAGAGTTTACCTTTCAAACACGTTTTGAAAATAAGCCCAATGTCATCGAAGTTGTCACGCCCCACCTTGAAAACGGCACTTGGCGCGTTAGTGGTTATTATATTCAATAAAAATCCCTGCAGGATGCTACGTTAAACAGAGACTCTACTATTAATCATCGCTTTTCAATTTGCACATTATGTACAAGTTTTGTGAAACTAAGTGGTGTTCTAAGGGTCGCTGTTGTATAGGTATTGACGCGAAGCGCGGGGAGTTATTATGCATGCCTTTTCTCTTAAATCGCATTGGCTTTGGATGCTTCTCGTCGGCATCACACTGGCCACGCTGTCATTTGCGTGGCAGGCGATGGCTCAAAATAGTGATGGAAAAGCGCTGGTACTCAACGTTGAGGGCGCTATTGGCCCGGCAACGAAAGACTATTTTGAGCGTGGTCTCCGTCGTGCCCAAGAACAAGACAGCAAGCTCGTTATCGTTGAGCTAGATACGCCAGGCGGGCTGGTTGAGACAACCCGAGACATGATTCAAACCATGCTCAATTCCGACACCCCCGTGGTTATGTATGTGTCACCCAGCGGCGCGCGAGCGGCGAGCGCAGGCACTTATTTGCTGTATGGCAGCCATGTGGCGGCCATGTCTCCGTCAACCCATTTAGGCTCAGCTACGCCGGTTCAAATGGGTGGCTCTGGTTTGACTGGTGGCGAGGAAGATGCGGGCGAAGACGGCACTTCAGAGTCAGCGCGCGAGGGCAGCGCGATGGAGCGAAAATTACTGGAGGATGCCGTTAGCTTTATTCGTGGCTTAGCTGAACGCCACGGACGTAATGCAGATTGGGCAGAAGAAGCGGTACGCGATGCGGTCAATCTCACCGCTAATCAAGCACTGGAGCAGAATGTAATTGATGTCGTTGCTAGAGACATTGATGACTTATTAGCGCAGTTGGACGGTAGAACGGTGGTGATGGAGCGAGGCAATGTCACATTAGCCACGGAAAACTTAACGCTTGAGCGCTTTGATCCTGATTGGCGTACCCAGCTGCTGTCCTTAATCACCAATCCTAATATTGCCTACTTTTTAATGATTGTTGGCTTTTACGGGCTGATTTTTGAACTCTCAAGTCCAGGTAGCTTATTTCCCGGCACTATCGGCGTTATTTCGCTTCTACTAGCGCTCTTCGCTTTCCAGGTACTGCCCATCAATTACGCGGGGCTTGCACTGGTGGTGGTAGGGCTAGCGTTAATGGTGGGAGAAACACTGCTACCCAGTTTTGGCATATTGGGAGTAGGGGGCATTGTGGCTTTTGTGCTTGGCTCGGTGATGCTGATGGACGCTGAATACTTGGCCATCTCGTTACCCCTGATTGGCGGTGTAGCGCTAATTTCAGCAAGTTTTATGCTATGGGCACTCACTCGGTTTGCCACCCTAAGAAGAGCGCCCGTGCACAGTGGGGCAGAACAATTGATTGGCGCGCAAGCGGTGGCTTTAGATGATTTTCATACCCAAGGTCACGTGCGCCTGCACGGCGAGCGCTGGAATGCGGTGTGTGATGTGCCCGTCAAGCAAGGCGATACTTTAACGGTGGTAAGGCTTGATGGGCTAACCGTTCATGTGGCGCCCAATTGATCAAAACTAACGGCTAAACGAGGTGTGCAATGATGCTTTCTTACTTGGTTCCCGTTGTGTTGGTAGTGTTGCTATTCGCTGCCTCTATTCGTATTTTGCCGGAGTATAAACGCGGGGTAGTGTTTTTCCTTGGGCGGTTCCAAACGGTGAAAGGGCCAGGATTGGTGATCATTATTCCTGGCGTTCAAAAGATGGAAGTTGTCGATTTGCGCGTTATTACCATGGATGTGCCAGAGCAGGACGTTATTTCTCGGGATAACGTGACGGTGAAAGTGAATGCAGTGCTTTACTTCCGTGTCGTAGACCCTGAAAAAGCGATTATTCAAGTGGAAAACTTCACTCAGGCCACCAGTCAGCTGGCGCAAACAACCCTTCGCTCAGTGCTGGGTAAGCATGATCTTGATGAGATGCTTTCTGAAAGGGATAAACTTAACGATGATATTCAAGGGATCATCGACACCCAGACCGAAGCATGGGGAATTAAAGTCGCGAACGTAGAGATCAAACACGTTGATCTAGACGAGAGCATGATTCGGGCCATTGCCCGTCAAGCGGAAGCTGAACGTGAACGTCGCGCTAAGGTCATCCATGCGGAAGGGGAGCTTCAGGCATCAAGGAAATTAGTTGAAGCAGCCAATGTGATGAAGGAAAACTCGGCGGCTCTGCAGCTACGCTACCTGCAAACCATGAGCGATATGAGTAACAAAAACGCCTCGACTATTTTCTTCCCGTTACCCATGGATATTATGGAAGCGTTTAGGGACATGAAGACCAAGCATAAAGCCTCAGCACCTACCCCACAGCAAGATGATCACTAACGGCTAATGCCTCACTGCTAGCGGCGAACGTTACGTTGCTAGCAGCCTCTAATCTCGTGCTAACTCACGATTAAGTGCTTAACGCTAGATTACTAATCCCGCCAATGCCTGCATCCCTAGCACTAAGAGTAGTACCACGCTGCCCAGCGCCAGACTGGTTTTAAGCGCATGGCGCTTCCACATCGTTTCTACTCGGTTGCCAAATCGGTGCACCAGCCAGGCAAGGCCAAAATAGCGCAGCCCGCGGGCAATAACCGCCGCCAGAGCGAAGAGTAGAATGGGGTAGCCAGAAAGGCCCGCCGTAATCATCGCGACCTGAAATGGAATCGGCAAAATGCCAATGGCCAGAATTGCGGCAAAGCCGTACCGGTTAAAGAAGTGCTGAAATGCCTGATAGCTCTGCTCCATCCCCATAAATTCAATAAACCACGTACCTATGGATTGATACAGCACCATGCCGACCGCATAGCCTAAAATGGAGGCGACTAAGCAGCCTAGAGTTGTCGCGGTGGCGATAGCCCAAATGCGCTGTTTGTTAATCGCCATGAGCGGTATCAGCACGAGCTCAATGGGGATTGGCAAAATAATGGTCTCTAAAAAAGATAGGGAGCCGAGTAGCCACAACATGTTTTTCGAGCCGTTAAGACGCTCGAGCCACTGTTTAGTCCGCGTTTTTGAAAGCATTTTATGGTCTCTACATTTCGGTATTAATGCGGCGATAAACGGCTGCAAGTAGGCTGTAGAGGCCAAATGCGAAGAGCCCCAGGGCGACAAAGGCAAGCAGCCATTGACCAAAGGGCTGGCTTCGCAGCGTGCTGAACACTTCTCTCATGCCACCTGCTTCATTGGGGTTGATTTGGTAAGCGGCGATGATAAAAAAGCTACCCACGATGGCGAAGACGAGGCCTCGAATCACTAAGCCGAAACGACAGATGGGATAGGCCCATCGTTGAGTTTGTATTGGCATCGAGAAGTGCTTGTCGAATTTGGATTTATAGCCTTTGATTGCGTGGGCGATACCGACACTAATCAAGGTTAAGCCAACCCCACCAACTAACCAGCGCCCGAAAGGTTGCTGCATTAACCAGCTTGCCACACCCTTCGAGCCGCCGCCGGAGCCTCCTGAAGAGCCTGCGAATTGGAAGATAAGTGTGGCGGCAAAAAATGCCAGGAGAATATGCGTAATGGCACTCGCCAATAAGCCCGCACGGATCGTTAAACCTTTGCCTCCATTACCGTGGTGGTCAGTGTCTTTAACGGCTTGGATCGTGCGCCACATAGCGTAGCCGACCAAACCAACGGCAATGAGGCCTAGCATACTTTTACCGAAGGGGGCGGTAAGTACTCTTTCTAATGCGCCGCGGCTGCCTTCCGTTTGGCCACCCTGCCCAAAGGCTGCGAGGGCCGCGAGCCCACCTATTAATACATAAACGATGCCGCGAGAAGCGTAGCCCATACGAGCGAAAAGGGTAATCGCATCACGATGATCGGTGTTTCTCATACGATTGGCCATGGAGTCCTCCTGACGTTAATGGCGTTGCGAATTCCTATGCAATCTAATTTATATAGCGCGTTTCTGGCGGCTCATGCTGTGCACGTACTGTGTTACTGTCCAGCGCGCTAGTTTTCCAACGCACTACTTGTCCAGCGTAGGCCAAGTAATCAGGCTATTCGCTATGTATTTGGATAACACTTATTAAACAAAATTGCGGTGCCATAATATTGCGCAAGATTCGGGTAGGCCTAGTGACATGGGGTGGTTAAGCTTGTTCTGTGTTCTGAGCCTTATGTTTCGGCTCTATGCTTTTCCTTATTTTGCTCCGGTGAGAACATCCGCATGAATGACTATGCCCGTATCGAAAAAGCGATGGCCTATATGACGGCCAATGCCGCCAACCAGCCAAGCTTGGAAACAGTGGCGGCCCAAGTGCATTTGAGCGCTTACCATTTTCAGCGGCTATTTTGTCGTTTTGCGGGCATCAGCCCCAAGCGTTTTTTACAGGCGCTCACCTTAGAACGTGGCAAACAGTTGATTGCCTCATCGGAAAGCCTCACCAACACTGTGCACGCGCTAGGGCTTAGTGGTGGTTCGCGGCTTTATGATCACTTTGTGCAGTTAGAAGCGGTGACACCGGGCGAGTTTAAGCGCCAAGGAGAAGGCGTTGAGATTGCCTACGGCGTGCATCCCACGCCTTTTGGCGAGATGTTAGTGGCGATGACGCCAAGGGGAATTTGCCGAATGGCCTTTGTGGCGTCTGTCCGCCAGGAAGCACTGCTGGCGGAGCTAACGAAACAGTGGCCTCGCAGTACGCTCTGCCATCGCCCTGACGCCACCCGTTACGCGGTAAAGGCTCTGTTCACGAAACCTGCTGAGACGCCTGCTTCTATCGCGGCGCCTGCTGCGCTGTCGCTTCACGTGAGCGGTACTAATTTCCAGATTGCCGTATGGCGCGCGCTGCTCACTATTCCTGAAGGCCAGTTGGCGAGCTACTCGCAGATTGCTCAGGCACTTGGCACGCCGAAATCATCGCGCGCGGTGGGTAATGCCGTAGGGGCTAACCCCATTGCAATGTGGATTCCCTGCCACCGGGTAATTCAACAAAGCGGGGCGCTGGGCGGCTATCGCTGGGGCATTAAAACCAAACAGCAGGTACAGGCGTGGGAAGCCGCCCAGCATTCTCCTTTGCTTGCGTCAGAGTAATGAACTAGTGTCCAAATACCGACCAACCAGTGTCTTGGACAAACATTTCCAGCGCACGCGTGCCGAGCAGGCTATTGCCATAATGATCCAGCCCCGGCGACCACACTGCCAGCGAACCGCGGCCGGGTGCAACAGCCAGAATGCCGCCGCCAACGCCACTTTTGCCCGGTAAACCAACGCGGAAAGCGAACTCTCCCGACGCGTCATAGTGGCCACACATCATCATCAACGAGTTGATTCGGCGGGCGCGCTGAGGTGATACCACGCGTAAATCGCTCGGTTGATTGACACCATCGGAGGCCAGAAACAACCCAGCGTGAGCCAGCTGGTCGCAGCTCATGGCAATAGCGCATTGGTGGAAGTAAGTGCCCAGCACTTTATCGACATCATGGCGCAGGCGGCCGAAGGCTTTCATGAAATGTGCCAGCGATGCGTTGCGATCTTTGTGCTGCATTTCGGAAGCCGCTACCTGATGGTCAAAACAGATATTATTATCGTCAGCAATGTAACGCACAAAACTAAGAATTTCCGCCAGCGTCTCTTTCGGCTCGTGACCCATCATGATGGCATCGACAATCGCAATTGCCCCGGCATTGATAAAGGGGTTACGTGGTTTACCGCTTTCATGCTCAAGCTGCACGATAGAGTTGAACGGGTCGCCAGAAGGCTCTCGCCCAACCCGTGACCACAATCCATCGCCCCATTTGCCCAGCGCAATGGTTAGGGTGAAAACTTTGGAAATACTCTGGATCGAGAACGGCGTAGTGGCGCAGCCAGCGGAGAAGCGCTGACCGTCTACCGTAGACAAACTGATAGCAAATTGACTGGGGTCCACATGGGCCAGCTGAGGAATATAGTCGGCTACTTTGCCCCGCTCGGTTTCCAGGGCAATCTCGGCAGCAATCTTATTGAGTAACTCTTGCATGTAAGACGACTTCGTTTGGCAGCGTGAGGCGCTACCCTAGCGGAAATTAGTGCGCTTGTCTGCTTGCGAAAGATGCCAAAATGTCAGGCACTGTACTCGCTGTTGAGAGACCGGCCCGTTGCGAAAGGTGTGTTACATAGCGGCGTTGAAATTGGTCGTTCTAGTGCGCTTCGGGCACAAGCCGCCGTAGTGGTTCCCCAGTTATATAAATTCGGTGACGTAAACTCAGCCATATGAATACAGTGATATTGAAGCGATTTTGGCGATGGTTAGGGCGTATTAAACGCCCTAAACGCTGAGTGGCTATTCTTGCGGTGGTCGTTTTGCCATTAAGGTGATTTCGACGTTGCTGCCTCCGCAGATGTTAGGAGACTCTGTGCAGGTACGAGCCGGATAGCGACCTGGCTCAAAAAATTCTGCGTAGATACTGTCTAGCGCATTGATCTGCTTTAAGTCAGAAAGATGAATGTCGACACGAACAATATCGGTTAAGGTGCCGCCTTCTTGCGCTAGCATGCGTTCAAGCTCGCGCATCACGAGGCGTGTTTCCTCTTTTACATCGCCACGGGCAGCTTTGCCGTTAGATAGGTCAGCAACGGTTAAGCCAGAAATAAACATATAGTGTTCGTCGATCACCATATGGCTACCGGGAAACGATGGCTGAGGTAGCGTTGGGTCGTTAATAAACTGTGGCATTGGCTCTCCTTAGCGACAAATAAACGGGTCGCGATTAATGCGACTCTGCCACTAGAGTGTAGTTCCTTTGGGAAAAGAGGGTGGTGCAAGAGAAAGCTTTGCTCTAGGCTTGCGAGCTTTTAAGGTTTGCCAGACGTTGGTGTGATTTTAAATCCTCATGAGAGAGCGTAATGAAGGTAGTCCCTATTAGCCAGAGCGCCCCGCGTGATGCGTGTTTGGCAACCCTGTGTGCGAAGGTATATGGCCAGCAAGCCGGGTTAACACCCCTCGTGGTTTTTACCGGTACGAAAAACGTGCTGTTCGATCAAGAGGCGGCTCGTTTGCTGGCGGGTGTCGATGGTGATGGCAAGCCCCTGGCGCTAGTACTGCTGGTATTAGATGAGGCTGGCGAAGGAATGACGGTAACCCACGCTTGCGAGTTTGTTGATGGCGCTAAAGCGCGCTTAATCAGTGAGCTAAGTCTTAAAGCCCCGCTGCGTGTTGAAGTAAGTGATGCCAGCCAAGAAGCGTTCTATCAGCAGTGCGGGTTTAAGCGCTGGTTTGATGGCGCGAATGGGCAGCGTGTTGGCTTAGGTGCGCGTCACCCTGCCAAGCATAATGATGATCTGACGCCCACGCTCAGTCTTGATGAAGCGCTAATATTGCGCCGGTTTAAGCATGACCTCACAGCATTTACTGAGGCTAAAGAAGCCTTTTTGTCAGGTTTGAATAACTTTCCAGCAACGCTTTAGGCTTGAAACAGCGAAGCGCTTCATTTTATGTAACGAACTTGCAGGTTGATGTCTTTTTTCTGAGTAAAAGAGCATCAATATCTCCACGTCAGTGGCGTTGGATGGGGATATAGCGTTTCTGTTCGTATGCCAAAAAAAGCGGCGCGTTCAATCAAACGCGCCGCTTTTTCTTGGCTAGCATATTGGGTAAGGCAGTCATTTGGTTTGGATCGTTGCTACTTAGCTAGCTCGCGCATAGCTGTCTCCAGGCCTTCCATGGTCATGGGGTACATGCGGTCATCAATGACCTCACGAATTAACTGGGTCGAATAGGTGTATTCCCAGGTACGGGGTGGCATGGGGTTTAGCCATGCCAAACGTGGGAATGACTCCGCTAAGCGTTTCAGCCACACGCCACCAGGTTCGTCATTAAAGTGTTCCACGCTACCGCCAGGGTGGGTAACTTCGTAGGGCGACATGGCGGCATCGCCAACAATCACGACCTGATAATCGGCGCTGTAGGTGTGAAGCACCTCCATGGTAGGAATACGTTCGTTATTGCGGCGCATGTTATTGCGCCAAACGCCTTCGTAAAGGCAGTTATGAAAGTAGTAATGCTCCAGGTGCTTGAATTCGGAACGGGCCGCTGAGAACAACTCTTCGCAGACGCGAATGTGGTCATCCATTGACCCGCCAACGTCTAAAAACAGCAGCACTTTAACCGCATTATGACGTTCGGGGCGCATTTGAATATTGAGCAGCCCCGCATCCCGAGCGGTTTCACGGATGGTGCTGTCCACATCAAACTCGTCTAGCGCCCCTTGACGGGCGAACTTGCGCAGCCGCCGTAAGGCCATTTTGATATTGCGGGTGCCTAGTTCTAACGAATCATCGTAATCGCGAAAACGCCGCTCGTCCCAGACCTTGGTGGCGCGACGATGGCGTGAGCCATCCTGGCCAATGCGTATGCCTTCTGGATTGTAGCCATACGCCCCAAAAGGGCTGGTGCCACCGGTGCCAATCCACTTGTTGCCGCCGGCGTGGCGCTCTTTTTGCTCTTCCAGGCGCTTTTTAAACGTCTCAATCAGCGCTTCAAGACCACCTAACGATTCAATCTTGGCTTTCTCTTCGTCGCTGAGCTGCTTTTCAAATTCCCGGCGCAGCCACTCATCGGGAATGAGCGCCTCGATGGCGGAATCCATGTCTTCAAGGCCTTTAAACCAGGCGGCAAAGGCACGGTCGAAGCGGTCAAAGTAGCGCTCGTCTTTGACCATGACGGTACGCGCTACTTGATAAAACGCTTCCATATCGGCAAACACGACGCCACGTTCAACCACAGCGTGAAGGTCGAGCAATTCGCGCAGCGAAACAGGCACACCAGCACGTTTAAGGGCATCAAACAGACCAATAAACATGGCTTAACGCCCCGTACTCTTTTGGCGACGCATCATGAACGCCAAGCGCTCCAACAGGTGAGTATCCTGCTCGTTTTTAACCAGTGCGCCGGCCATCGGCGGCAGTGCTTTGGCTGGGTCGCGGTTATACAGCGCTTCCTGGGCCAGTTCGTCGGCCATTAGCAGTTTGAGCCAATCCACCAGCTCTGAAGTAGAGGGCTTTTTCTTTAGCCCAGGGGCGTTACGAAGATCGAAAAACACTTCCAAAGCTTCGCCGACCAGCCTGGGGGCGATATCCGGAAAATGGACATCAACAATCGCCTGCATAGTCTCGCGGTCGGGGAATTCAATGTAATGGAAAAAGCAGCGACGCAGGAAAGCGTCGGGCAACTCTTTTTCGTTATTCGAGGTGATGACGATAATGGGGCGTTGTTCGGCGCGAATGGTTTCGCCGGTTTCATACACATGAAACTCCATGCGATCCAGCTCTTGCAACAGGTCGTTGGGAAACTCGATATCCGCTTTGTCAATTTCATCAATCAGCAGTACTACTCGCTCTCCCGCGGTGAAAGCGTCCCACAGCTTACCAGGCTTGATGTAGTTGCCGACGTTTTCCACCCCTTCAACGCCTAGCTGGGAATCGCGCAGGCGGCTGACCGCATCATACTCATAAAGCCCCTGGGCAGCTTTTGTGCTGGACTTGATATGCCAGGTGATCAGCTTAGTGCCAAGGGATTCGGCGAGTTCCTCGGCCAGCAGTGTTTTGCCGGTACCGGGTTCGCCTTTGATGAGCAGTGGGCGCTGCAATACAACAGCAGCATTGACCGCTTGTTTGAGCGCATCAGTTGCGATGTATGAGGAAGTAGAATCAAACGCCATGGGGAGTGCCTCGGCTTGTCGAAACGAGTTTTTAAAAGAAGATTCAAACAAGTGTACGTGAGGGTAAACCTGAAGGCCAACTAGCAGATAGAGAGCGTGGCTATTAGCCCTGCCAGTTGGGGGGTACTATCCCTTGGCGCTGCATTTGCCGATAGATCGTGGGCCTTGAAACACCTAGCTCACGGGCAACCGCGCTTATATTCCAGTGATGTTGCTTGAGCAGGTCGCTAAGTGAGCCTGAAGGAACTTCACCGGTATTGGTTTCAAGCACCGCCGCGTTGCGGGTAATACGCTGGCTTAGGCACTGTTCCGGCAGGTCGTGAACGGTTATTTCGTCACTTTCCGAGGTGGCCAGGGCAAAGGCGAGGGCGTTTTTAAGCTGGCGGATATTGCCGGGCCAGGAATACGCCAGCAGCGCACTAATGGCATCTGCCCGCAGGCGTGGTGATGCGTGCGTGGCGCGTTCGTTGGCAATATCTTCAAATACACGGCGAATAACATACAGTTTATCGGCGCGTTCGCGTAGTGCGGGCAGGCGCAGCTGGGCGCCGTTTAGCCGGTAATAAAGGTCTTCGCGAAATTCTCCTTGCTGAATCATTTTTTCGATATGTCGGTGGGTCGCGGTAATAACACGAATATCGATCTTTACCGGTGTATTAGCCCCTAGCGGCATGACTTCGCGCTCGGCCAGCACCCGCAACAGTCGGGTTTGCAGCGCTAATGGCATATCGCCGATTTCATCTAAAAACAGCGTGCCTTTGTGTGCTTGAGGAATAAGCCCACGCATTCCTTTCGAGCGGCCACCGGTAAACGCGCCTGGTTCGTAGCCAAACAATTCGCTTTCGATCAGTGACTCGGGAATGGCCGCACAGTTGACGGCAATAAACGGTTGTTTAGCGCGATTGCCGCTTTCGTGCAGCGCCCTTGCAACCACCTCTTTTCCGGTGCCAGTTTCGCCGCTAATCAGTACGTTAACGCTTGCTTCATTGCGCAGGCGGTCGGCTAGTTTTTGTACTTTGCGCATGGCGGGATCATCGGCGCCTAGTCGGGCCAGGGGGTCTGGTAACTCAGATGTAGGTGTCACTGCCTGATGGGCCATGCGAGGGCGGCGGGGCTCCAGCAGGCTAATAAAGTGGATGGTATTGCTGGCGCGGGCGCGAAAGGCGCGCAGTTGATCATCGGTGCCACTATTAATGCTGAGTATATCGGCGATCTCACACTCAAATAGTTCAGCGAGCATTGGGGCGTGATTCGCGGACCACGGTGGCCAACGATGCCGGTGTTCGGCGATGAGCTCGCGGCCCACGGCGTTGGCAGCGATCACCTGTCCATTCTCTTCGATGGCGATTAAACCGCGCCCGTTAACGTGGACAAATTCCCTTGAGGTATCCAGACGCACCATTAGGCAGTCGCGATAGCACTGAAGAAAATAGGCATCCTCAATCATGCGTGCATAAAGCGTTACCAGCGAGAGGCTGAAATTCTGACTTTCGTGTTGGGCAGGCGACTGCAATGCGGAGATATCTAACACGGCCATCACGTTACCCTGAGGGTCAGCAATGGGAGCGGCGGTGCAGGTCAGAGAAATATGTGATGCATCGAAGTGTTCTTGGCGATGGCAAATGATGGCTTGGCGATCATGTAAACAGGTGCCGACGGCGCAGGTGCCAGCAAAGCGTTCATCCCAGTCAGCCCCCAGGTAGAGGCCGGCTTTGCGTAATTGCTGATTCTGGTTGGGGTCGCCGCGAAACTCTACGGTAATGCCGCGGTGGTCGGTGACGAGTAGTACGTAGCCAAGCTGCGCTATTTGCCCATAGAGCTGATCGACCCCAGCGCGGGCAACATGCAGTAACTCGTCAACAGATTCGCGGTGTTCAATCAAGGTTTGCTGGGGCACTACGCGGGCAGGGCGTGGCCGCGTAGGGTCCAGCTGATATTCATTTAGGCAGCGCAGCCAGGAGCGACGAATGGTGGCCTGCGCAGGCAAACAAGGTGTCTCTAGCCCTTCTCCGAGCTGAAAAATATGTTCGATATGCCGACGCTGTTCAGACTGAAGCCGTTTGGCTGGGGGCGTGTGATGACGCATGGCGGTACTCGTTGGGCGCTGTTGTTATTGTTCTTTCAGCCTATGCGCTTTGCCCCTAGAGTCAACGTGAGCTTCTTACGCCGTTAGTCGTGCGTTACACCTGTAACGCAAAGCTGTAAACGGCGTGACAGGTGTACATGGCTCTATTGACTACTCAGTAGGTGATAAGGCTAGGCGATGGCGCTGTAACCCCTTCCCTGGGAGCTACTTTTGCCATCTGACCGCTATGGATGGCGGAAATGCCGGAATTGTTGGGAACACTTTCCGGCCATGGCAAAAGAAACTCACTACGCCTTATCCCTGCCTTGTACTTCATTATGGCTTTATTTTTTGTTTATTTTTCAGCTTGTTGATGTGTTGTTCAGGTTATTTGGCACGGCGGGTGCTTAGGGTTGTGTGTCTTAAAGACAATTCAACAATAACAAATGCACATGGAGTACCTGCTATGTCACATATACCCACACAAGCCCAGCAAACCGCCACGGCTAGCGTTCAAGAGTGGCTTCGCGATTTCGATGCTGCCCTTCAGGCTCAGGATATAGAGCGAGTGCTGTCTCTGTTCGGAGATGAATGCTACTGGCGCGATTTCCTTACCTTCACCTGGAATTTAAAAACCTGCGAAGGTAAAGATGATATTCAGGACATGCTCAATGCCACACTCACTAACATACAGCCTTCGAACTGGCAGTTAGAAGGCGAGGCTACTCAAAACGGCGATGTCTACGATGCGTGGTTTACTTTTGAAACAGCGGTTGCCAGCGGTAAAGGCTATTTGCGTCTGAAAGAAGGCAAGTGCTGGACGTTGTTAACCACGATGCAAGCGCTGAACGACTATCCTGAGCAGTGCAATCATCACCGCCCGAAAGGGGCTGAGCACGGTGCCAATAAGCAGCGTGAAACGTGGTTGGAGGCAAGAGAGCGTGAAGAGGCTGAGCTGGGCTATACCCAGCAGCCTTACTGCGTGATTATTGGCGGTGGCCAAGGCGGCATTGGCTTAGGCGCACGGCTAAGGCAGTTGGGGGTGCCAACGATCATCATTGAGCGAAACGAGCGCGCGGGAGACTCCTGGCGTAATCGCTATAAGTCACTTTGCTTGCATGATCCGGTGTGGTACGACCACTTGCCCTATATTCCCTTTCCTGACAACTGGCCGGTATTCACCCCAAAAGACAAAGTAGGCGATTGGCTGGAGATGTACACAAAAGTGATGGAGCTCAATTATTGGAGTTCCACCGAGTGTCAGAATGCTAGCTATGACGAGGCCGCAGGGGAGTGGGTGGTTAAGGTTAAGCGCCACGGCGAAGAAGTCACGCTACGACCCAAGCAACTAGTAATGGCCACCGGAATGTCGGGTATGCCGAATGTGCCGACATTCCCAGGGGCGGAAAACTTCGAAGGTGAGCAGCAGCATTCTAGCCAGCATTCAGGGCCGGATGCCTATAAAGGTAAGAAATGCGTCATCGTGGGCTCGAATAATTCGGCGCACGATATTGCTGCTGCGCTATGGGAGCACGATGCCGATGTCACCATGCTGCAGCGCTCATCTACCCATATTGTGAAGTCGGATTCGCTGATGGAAGAGGTGCTAGGGCCGCTTTATTCCGAAGAGGCTGTGGCAAGTGGGTTAACTCATGAAAAAGCCGATCTGGTGTTTGCTTCGATCCCATACAAAGTATTACCGGATTTTCAGCGCCCCGCCTTTGAGGCGATTAAAAAGCGCGACGCCGAGTTTTATCAGAAGCTTGAGGACGCAGGCTTTATGCTCGATTTCGGTGACGATGAATCTGGGCTGTTTTTGAAGTATCTGCGCCGCGGTTCTGGTTATTACATCGATGTGGGCGCCTGTGATCTGGTGGCCAGTGGTGATATCAAGCTGCGCAGCGGCGTGGGTATCGAGCATATTAACCCACACTCCATCACGCTTACCGATGGTAGCGAGCTTGACGCTGACTTGATTGTTTATGCAACTGGCTATGGCTCGATGAACGGTTGGGCAGCACGGCTTATTTCGCAAGAAGTAGCCGATAAAGTCGGCAAGTGTTGGGGACTGGGTTCCGACACCACCAAAGACCCAGGCCCTTGGGAAGGCGAGCTACGCAATATGTGGAAGCCCACTCAGCAAGAGGCGCTTTGGTTCCATGGCGGCAACCTGCACCAGTCGCGGCACTATTCACGTTATTTGGCACTGCAGTTAAAAGCACGCATGGAAGGGCTAGACACCCCTGTCTATGGCCTGCAGCCAGTCCATCACAGAGCATAAAAGTAACCTAAGGGGCAGCTAATGAACAAATCAACGATGCAGGCAGCGGTGTGGTACGCAGCGAAAGACCTTCGTGTTGAGCAAATGCCGATACCGACGATTAACGACCCCCATGAGGTAAAAGTTAAGGTGGCAGCGTGTGGTATTTGTGGCAGCGATTTGCATGAGTATGCGGCCGGGCCGATATTTATTCCGGTCGATAAGCCGCACCCAATTAGTGGCGAGCAAGCGCCAATTATCATGGGGCATGAATTCGCCGGTGAAGTGGTTGAAGTGGGCGATAAGGTAACGCGGGTGAAAGTGGGCGACCGCGTTGCCATAGAGCCAATTCTTTCGCCTAACAAAGATGGCGCTTATCTAATGGAGCGCTATAACCTAACTCCGCTGTTGGGTTTCCACGGCCTGTCTGGTGGCGGCGGTGGGTTTTCAGAGTTCACCGTGATGGGTGAGCACATGGTGCATAAACTGCCAGATGATCTTAGCTTCGAGCAAGGAGCATTGGTGGAGCCGGCGGCGGTTGCTTTACATGCCGTTCGCCAAAGTAGCTTGAAAGCAGGAGATAGCGCAGCAGTCTTTGGAGCAGGCCCGATTGGCTTAATGACCATCGAGGCACTAAAAGCGGCAGGCGCCGCTCAAATTTACGCCGTCGAGGTGGCTCCTGCACGCAAAGCTAAGGCTGAAGCGCTCGGCGCGATTGTGGTTGACCCGCAGCAAGAAGACGCCGTGGCGAAGCTGCAAGCGTTAAGCAATGGCGGTGTTGACGTTGCGTTCGAGGTGACGGGAATTGCGGCAGTGCTGAATCAGTCATTACATAGCACTCACGAAGGCGGCGAAGTGGTCGTGGTCAGTATTTGGGAAGGGGAAGCAAGCTTCCAACCCAACGACCTCGTTATTAAAGAACGCACCATGAAAGGCATTATTGCCTATCGACATGTCTATCCGGCGGTGTTGGCGTTAATGCAGCGAGGCTATTTCCGTGCTGAAGACATGGTGACTCAGCGAATTCCGCTAGCGGATATTGTTGAAGAGGGGTTTGAAGCGCTGTTAAGTGACAAGGCGCAGGTGAAAATAATCGTAACTCCCTAGCTATTACTGCTTTAGCAGCACTGCGTTGATGCATTGTGAAGCAAAGGCACCCTGAAACGCGCAGCACTGGTGCATTTTATTTGCTGCAATGCGTTATAAATAAGCTAAAAACCAACGGATTTTGATTAAATATCTGTTTTTTAATGATTTTAAAAAATATGGCACGCAGTTCGCAATATTAAAGGTAAGAAGCAAATGAACAGAGTTCCAGGCAATAGATAGAGTTCTCTTCCTTCTTTGCTATATCGCCCCAACGTAGATTGGTAAGCGATACACCGAGTGAGCTGGCGTGCTCCACCTGGGTCCCCTTCGGGGGACTTTTTTTTTGCCTGTCGTTAATGTCTGGCGTTAATGTCTGGCGTTAATGTCTGGTGTTTTTGGATGAGACTTATTTTAGAAAGTACGTGATTTATAAAACTTATATTAAAATATTACAATAAGTTTGGAAACGCTGTTCGATTGGTATATATTGTACAGGTAGCTGGAATTACCGGCACCAATCCCAAGCAAGATGTAAGAGGATGATCCTGATGAGCAAATTAAAATTAGTTTCTGCTGCTGTAATTACCGCTAGCGTACTGATCGCCAGCCAAGCAGCACTTGCTTACGAAGCAGGTGACGTTTTCGTACGTGGTGGTGTCGCCCAAACGGATACGGGTTCTGGAAATGGCAACGTGGGCGCAGCAGATTTAAACGTGCAAAGCGCGCGCGGGTTTACTTTTGGCGCGGGTTACTTGTTCAACGATAAGTTTGGCGCTGAACTTAACAGCTCTGAAAAGTTTGAACACGACTTAAACACCCGCCCTGGTGGCAGCGCAGGTAGCGTAGATCGCATGCCAATCAACTTGTTGGTCAACTACTATCCGATGGGCGGTTTGGACTCTAAAGTTCAGCCCTATGTTGGGGTTGGTTTGAACTACACGCGTTTCTCAGGCGAGCCCACTGGCTTAAGCGTTGATGAAAGCTACGGCGCGATCGGTCAGGCGGGCGTAGATTTAGCCGTTACCCATAACATCATGTTAAATGGTTACGTTAACTACGCAGACGTGAATGCAGACATTAATGCGGCAGGCAACAAAGTCGGTGAAGTCGACATAGAGCCAGTCACCGTTGGCGGCGGTATCACCTACCGCTTCTAACGAGAAGTAAAGCGGGTGTTCTTGCCCGTGATTTGATCATCGCCCGGCCCAGGGAATTACTCCTTAGGGCCGGGCGTTTTTTTAGGCGAGTCAGGGGGTTAATTAGGCGAGTCAGGGGGTTAGGTTTTTGAAGCCGCTTTCTGTCACGACGACATTATCTTCAATACGGATGCCGCCACAGTTGGCTAATGAATCAACACGTCTCCAGTTAATTGGCAGCGCTTTGTCCCGCAATGGTTCCAGTAACATCGGGATATAGTAGAACCCAGGTTCTATCGTTACCACCATGCCGGGGCGCAGCGTACGAGTTAATCGTAGCGCGGGATGCTGTTCCGGAGCGGGTAAGGGCGTTCCATCTGGCTGACGAAGACCTGCCACATCATGAACTTGTAGACCTAATGAATGCCCCAATCCGTGTGGACAAAAGGCTCGTGTAATACCTTCATCTACCGCCTCTTGGGCACTGCCCTGGAAAAGGTCATTGGCAATAAGAATATCTGCCAGTAAAAAATGCATCTGTTTATGTAGCGAAATAAACTCTACGCCTGGCGCGACGCTTTCCACAAGCGTGTCTTTTAACTGGTGGATACTATCAATTAAATCGCGGTAGATAGTTGGTGCATCAGGGCCTGCATACGTGCGTGTAATATCAGCGCAGTAGCCGCGAAAACGTCGACCAGCGTCAACCAGCAGGCTATGGCGTTGTGTTGGGCTGTTTAGGTCATAATGTTGGTAATGTAGTACACCTGCATGTTCATTTAGCCCAATAATGTTTTGATAGGGAACATCGGATTCCCGTTGTCTGCTGGCGCCCAGGTAGGCCAGTTGAATATCTAACTCAGCCGATGCGCCAATAAAAGCAGCCTGCGCGGCTTGATGTCCTGCCATGGCGAGTCGGTTAGCTTCCCCTAAACATGCTATTTCATAAGCCGTTTTAAACATGCGCAGTTCATCCAGGGCTTTAACCAACGGGTCGGGCTGGTATTGTGCATCTAATGCTAAGCGCGTGGTGGCTTCAATATTACCAATTACGGCAGCGCGACCCGCCAACGTTGGAGTGATCTTTTCGCTACATAAATGAAGTTCAAATTCAGTGACCCACGGTTCTTCAGGTAGTTGGGTAGGCAAATGCCAGAAATCAGCCGGGGCATACAGGTACAGTTGTGGGCGTTTGTTTGGTTGAATCACCAGCCAACTGTGTTGAATATCAGCCATGCCCACCCAGTGCATAAAATGGCCGTAAGTCTGAAAAGTTGGCGTGTGGTCGTCGCCAAAGTGAGGGCTAGCGTGGCCGCTATAAATAGCGATGCTATCGAGATCGTGACTCGCTAGCAGGTCTGTATAGGCTTGCTGTAAATATGTTAAGTGCTCGCGCTGCAGGTTAAATAAAGAAGCTGACATGCAAGTAGTGTCCTTTTTTCAATGACGCTTGGCTAGAATCTCATTACGGTATCAGGCTGAGTTTTGCAGCATCTTAATTGCGTTTTTAACTGCGCGGCGGGGCGAGTTCACTCCATAGGCTATCCAGCTCAGCGTGATGCTGGTCTTGGTGGCGATATAGTCGCAGTTCCATCGGGACATCCCAGCGGCTGTCGCCCGCTCTGATTAACGTGCCGTTGGAGAGTTCAGCGGCTATGTTGCGTTCGGGTAACCAGCTCATTCCATAGCCTAAAAGCACCAATTCTTTAATACCCGCCGCGTAGAGGTTTTCACTTTGTGCCGTGAGGTATGTACTCTGCGGTAGGCGGGCGAGATGCGCCTTTACCGCTGAGCCTAATAAGCCGCGCTTCGGGTAAGCCAGCCAGGGCACGGGGTGTTGCCGCGAGCCGGGCAATGACGCGCAGGGTGAGCCATTCGCATCCAGACCTGTGACTGGTATCAGGCGTTCGTGGCCAATGACCCGATACGTGCAGGCACTGGTATCGATATCTAAATCGCAACGTCCGATTGGCCAGTAGCAAATAGCAAGATCGCACTCTGCTCGGCCAAGCGCTTGAAAATAATCGCTTGCCACCCAGCCTGTTGCGCGCAAGTAGGGTTGGATGCGATCTTGCCAGCCCGTAGAAGAAAGCCATTCTGGCAAAAACTGCGGGAGTAAACTTTGCGGAGCCGCCACCATAATTCGGCGCTGTTGTCCGGCGCTGATTTCTCTCACGCGGTCGCGCGTTAAGCGCACGCGATCAGTGACTTGCTCGCAAAGCGTCAGGAACTCCTCTCCCGCTGGGGTTAGCGAAAGCGGCAATGTTTGCCGGTTGATTAACGTCACGCCCATCTCTTCTTCTAGCAACTTAATGCGCCGTGAAAAGGTGGGTTGGGTGACGTGCTGTTCGTCTGCTGCGCGAGAAAAGTGTCGCGTTCTGGCCAGGGCAATAAAGTCTTCTAGCCAGCGAATTTCCATGCCTTACCTCGCAGTGCTGCCAAATGTAATGCTGTTGTTGAAACTGACGTCATAGGCGGCCTTCTTCAACAGCGTGGCACGCAACGCGTGTGCCATCATCCTGCGTTTGTAAGGCAGGAATTTCCTGATGGCAACGGGCGTTGGCATAGGGGCAGCGGCCATGGAAGACGCAGCCGCTGGGTAAATTAACGGGCGTAGGCACTTCACCTGTAAGACGAATATGCTGAGGACGGTCATCTTTTAAACGTGGAATAGCCGATAGCAATGCCTGAGTATAGGGGTGGCGCGGCTTAGCAAACAATGTCGCGGTCGTTGCTACTTCACAAACTGTGCCTAAATACATGACCGCTACACGGGTGCCAAAATGTTCAACAACCGCTAAGTCGTGGGTGATGAACAGATAGGTCAGGTTACGTTCTTGTTGCGCTTCCATTAGCAGGTTGAGCACTTGTGCCTGAATGGATACATCTAATGCCGAAATGGGCTCGTCGGCAACTATAAACTCAGGGTCTACGGCTAGCGCGCGGGCAATGGCGATCCGCTGGCGCTGGCCGCCGGAAAACTCGTGTCCAAATCGCTTGCCCCAATCTGGGTCAATTCCCACTGAGCCCATGACGTCTTGAACCTTGTCGAGTATCTTTTCACGGCTCCAGTCGGGGTGGTGCAAACGCAAGGGTTCTTCCAGCGTTTGTTGAATTGTCATCCGAGGATTAAGCGATGCGTAAGGGTTTTGGAAAATCATCTGCATGCGCTTGCGATAAGGCAATAGCTGGCGACCGCTTAAATTATCGATACGCTGCCCGTCATAATGGATCGTGCCCTCTGTAGGCGTGAGCAAGCCCATTACCGTGCGTGCCACGGTAGACTTACCGCAGCCAGATTCACCAACCACACAGAGCGCTTCACCACGTTTTATATCGAGGTTAACACCGTTAATGGCGTGTACGTGCTCTTGATGACGAACTAGCTTGCCGCCCTTAAAGCGCAGCTGATCCAAAAAATCCCCTGATAACGAAAAACGCTTTTTCAGGCCACGAATCTGCAGTAGCGATTCGCTGCTTTCTTCGTTTTGAGTGGGCGTTGTTTGAGCGGGCGTAGTTCTTTGCATCGTTTCGACCTGATCACTCATCGTGTTTCCTCCTTCAGGCGACGATCTTCAAGCATTTCAGCCACCATATGGCAGGCGACACGACAATTGCCGGATTCAACAAACTCAGGCACTTGTTGGGTGCAGGCAGGGCGCGGTTGACCATCTGCTCTATTGATAAAGTCGCAGCGAGGATGGAACGCGCAGCCGCTAGGTAAGTTAGACAGTGACGGCATGCTGCCGCGTATCTGATTGAGTTTCTCTCCGGGGGTCGCCATCTGCGGTAATGCGTTAATTAGCCCTTGGGTATAGGGATGCTGCGGGTCGTTGATGATTTCCCGTGTCAGGCCTTGTTCGATAACGCGGCCTGCGTACATGACCAGCATACGTTGGGTGACTTGGCTCACTACACCCAGGTCGTGGGTGATGAGAATAAGCCCGACGTTGTGCTGTTCGCATAGCTCAAGCAGCAGCGCCATGATTTCCGCTTGAATGGTCACATCCAAGGCGGTGGTAGGCTCGTCGGCAATGATGATGTCGGGGTCGAGCAGCAGTGCAATAGCGATAATAATGCGCTGGCGCATGCCGCCTGAGAGCTCGTGGGGGTATTGATCTAAGCGTGTTTCTGGTGACGGAATCTGAACCTGGCGAAGCTTATCCAGTGAGATCGCGCGGGCTTCTTTAGTAGAAATACGTCGATGAGCTTTTAAACACTCGACCATTTGCTCACCAATCGAGAGCACGGGGTTCAGCGTCATCATTGGGTCTTGGAAGATCATCGAGATGCGGTTGCCGCGCACTTTACGCAGACCGCGCTCAGACATGGTATTAAGTGTTTGACCTTCAAATTTAATGCTGCCGCCTGCTATATAGCCAGGTTTGGCAATTAGGTTAAGTAATGAGAAGGCGGCCACGGATTTACCAGCGCCAGACTCGCCTACGATGCCTAGACGCTCGCCGCGCTCCAGGGTGAAATTGATATCGCGTAGCGCGCGCACTTCACCTTGGCGGAGCGCAAAACGTACGTCGAGATGAGAGACTTCAAGTAATGCCATGGTGTCCTCAGCCTTTATAGAGTCGTGGATTCATGACATCGCGCAGCCAATCGCCCAGTAGATTGATAGAAAGCACCAGCACAATCAGTACCGCACCAGGAATCAGGGTGATCCACCAAGAGCCTGATTGAATATAGTCAAAGCCAGCTTTAATCAGCGATCCAAGAGATGGGTGAGTTTCTGGCATCCCGAGGCCTAAGAACGATAACGCCGCCTCTGAAATAATGGCATTGGCAATTTGCACCGTTGAGATAACAAAAATCGGTGACATAGTATTGGGCAGCACATGGCGGAACATAATGCGTTTGCTACGCAGCCCCATCACTCGAGCGGCATCGACATACTCTTTGTTTTTCTCAGCCAACACCGAAGCACGCACTGTACGTGCATACTGAGGCCACTCGGCTAAACCGATAATCAAAACAAGCATTAACACGGCATATTGACTATAAAATGCGCTGCCCATTGTAGCTTTCACTACCGCTCCGACCACAATAGCGACCATCAGGGTGGAAAACGATAGCTGGATATCGGCTAAGCGCATCAAAAAAGCATCAACGCGCCCACCTAAATAGCCTGCCATTAGGCCGAACGTGACGCCGAGCAACGCTTGAAGTATGACCGCGCCAAAACCGATCAGTAAGGATACGCGTGTGCCGTAAAGAATAATCGACAATAAATCGCGACCCTGGGCATCGGTGCCTAAGCCGAAGCGCTCATCGGCACCCTCAACCCAGAAGGGCGGTAGCTCAGACGACATAATGTCGATCTGAGCGAGATCATAAGGATTAGTGGGTGCCAGCAAAGGCGCAGAAAACGCCGCAATGACTAGGCAAATAAATACCGCGAAACACAGTTGAGCCGTGCGGTCGCGCTTGAAGCTATACCATAAGTAGGAGTCACGCAGGCGTTCCCAGCGGCTGGGGGCTGTCGTTGTTGTAGGCGTTGTCATGCGGGCTTACCTGTCAGTTTTACAGTGGGGTTCACGAAGCCGTAGATCAAATCCACAATGGTGTTCGTCACCACGAAAATGACGCCGACAATCATCAGATAAGTAACAATCAGCGGTATGTCGGCACGGTTAATGGCATCAAGGAACATCAGCCCCATGCCTGGCCATTGAAAAACGGTCTCGGTCAAAATGGTGTAGGCCACCATGGTGCCGATCTGAACACCGCCAACGGTGATCACCGGCAGCATGGTGTTTTTAAGCGCGTGCACAAAGTAGACCCGGCGCATTGAAATGCCTTTGGCACGGGCATATTTAACGTACTCTGACTGCAGCACTTCCATCATTTCCGCGCGTATCAGGCGGATAAACAGCGGCAACATAATAGACGCTAGTGAAACAGCCGGTAGTACCAGATGCTGTAAACCATTCCACGTTGCTAGATTGGTATCCCAGTGGCCGACAACATGGACTAAATTATAGCCACGGCCAAACGATGGCATGTTGCCTTCCGTCGACAGCAGTCCATTTAGCCAAGCTCCCCAACTGGTACTTTCAGGAAACAGGGTAATGGTGATGCCAATCGAAAAAATCTGAATCAATAAAATGGCGGTCAAAAACACCGGTATCGAAATGCCGATGATCGATGCACCCATAAATAATCGAGAGAGAGGTGAACGAGGCTTTATCGCGCTGTAAACGCCAATCGGCACTGAGAAAATTACAATAATGAGTGTCGCGGCGAACACCAGTTCGAGGGTTGCAGGCAAGTGCCTTGCGATAACTTCCAGCGCGGGTTCACGATAAAAATACGAGTCGCCAAAATCGCCTTGCACGGCGTTTTTAGCAAAACGTACATATTGCACTAAAAACGAATCATTCAAGCCCAGGCGCTCGCGAATGGCTTCACGTTCGCTTTCGGGGACCGACTGGCCGACCATCTGCTGTACAGGGTCACCCAGGTTATCCTGGATGGCGAAGGCCAGCACACTGATGACAAACATCACCAATACCGCGTGCATCAAGCGTTTGATTAAAAAAGCAATCATGGCGTACGCCACCTATGTCATAGGTTTAATAGAGGAACAGTTGCAAGTAATGACGAAGCCTGTAGCAAGGCTGTTAACCACATAAAACACTTCGTCCTCCAGAATTCTGAAGAACGAAGCGTCCTTGCGCATGTAAAAATAAGTGTGGAAATTAGCGATTAATTACCAGATCACCTAGGTAGGGGAAGTCGAGGGCGTTAACGACAGGCTCGATTTCGATGCCATTAGCTGCACCGTAGGCGAGGTTTTGCCAATGCAGCGTGATGTAGCCCACGTCTTCATAAAGCATAGCTTCCGCTTCGCTCAGCATCTCATTACGCTTTTCTAGATCGGTTTCGCTATCTGCGGCAGTCACCAGCGCATCAATTTCTTCGTTGCAATAGCTGCCGTAGTTGTATTGACCTACACCGGTTTCTTCATCTATGCAGAAAGACAGGTACTGAAAGAAGTTTGCGGTATCTTCGGTGTCAGCATGCCAGCCAATCATGGCCATATCAGATTCGCGAGTATCGTATTCAGGCCAGTACTGGGCAAGCGGCATCGTACGCAAATTAACGTTAATGTTAATTTGTGCCAGCATGTTGGCTACTGCTTGAGCAATCTGAGCGTCGTTCACATAGCGGTTATTCGGCGCGATCATGTCAACGCTGAATCCCTCTTCGTAGCCAGCTTCTGCCATTAACGCCTTAGCACGTTCAACGTCGTAACGTGGTACTAGGTCAGGATTGTGGCCAGAATAGCCTTCTGGAGAGAATTGACCTGCTGGCGTGGCGAAACCGCGCATTAATCGGTCGGCAATGCCTTCTTGGTTAATGGCCAGATCAACCGCTTGACGAACTCGTGCATCCTGGAAGGCTTCAACGCGCTCTTCGTTCATTTGGAAGCCAATGATACGTGTGCCGTCTACCTCTACTAGGCTGGCGTTATCGGCTTCGCGAACACGATCCAGGTCGTTAGGTGGCACTGCATCGATAAAGTCAACGCCGCCTGATAGCAGGGCAGCCACGCGTGACGCATTTTCAGCAATGGGTGTCAGAACAATCTTTGAGACGTTACCTTCGCTCTCAGTATCCCAATAGTCTTCAAAACGTTCGAAATCAACACGGACGCCCTGGCGACGATCAGTGACAATAAACGGACCTGTGCCGGATACATTACGCGATGCAAATGAGTTGCCCGCTTTTACGATTTCTGCTTTTTCGTTGCCATCCTCAGTTTCGCCCGTATAGAACTCGCTATCCATAGGGAAAATGTACGTAGCAAGGTTGAGCAACAGCGGGTAAGGCTCAGTGGTCGTAATTTCGACGGTGTAATCGTCAACCGCTGCTGCGCTGGCGACGGGCTCAAAGATAGCGCGATAATCAGGGCTCTCTTTTAGGCGCTCAATAGTCCATACCACATCTTTGGCAGTGAATTCGTTGCCGGAGTGAAAAGTGACGCCTTCACGCAGGGTCATGCGTGTGGTGGTTTCGTCTACTTGCTCCCATTCTGTCGCTAGGCGCGGCTCGAACTGAAAATCTTTTGTCCAACGTACCAGCGGGTCAAACGCTAAGTGTGAAAGGCGCAGCATGCCGCCAGATAACTGCTCGTGAATATCGAGAGTTTCGGGGTCGGCAGAGTAACCAATGCGCAGGGTTTCTGCGCTAGCGGTCATCGGCAACATCGTCGTGCCCACAACCGCAGCACCAATGACAGAAGCCAGTAGCGTTTTCTTAAACGTCATAATTGTTCCCTTTGTATTGTTTATTGTTCACTTCACTGATCAAACCTAGTGTGATTAAAAACCAGGTGCGTTTGAAAACCAGCAAACCAGACATGTTCAGCTTGTCAGCTATTTTTAGAGCACTATGTTCTTTATAAACATAGAGGTTCTTTATAAACATAGAGAGTACGGGTTGCGTCATACAATCGAAATAATGAGAGGGATCATTCATCTGCTGAATGACAAGGCTGGGTACGGTCTTAGAAAGAGAGGTGGTTAGACGAAGGTAGGGGGGTGGAGGCCGCTATTTAGCTGTTCAGTTTAATAGCGGCAGTTGTATCAATGTTGTTTAAGCGAAATAGTTAAGCAAAATGTTGGTGTAACCAGCGGTTAATAGCATCTGATTCGTAAAGCCACTCTTCCCGACCGTCTTCGTGGTTAATCTTTAAGCAGGGAACCTTGACCTTGCCACCACCTTCTTGAAGCGCTTTTTTATGGGCGGGATCTAGCTGAGCGTCGCGCAACTCGATATTAAGGCCTAGACGGGCAATCTCTTTACGGACTTTGATGCAAAAGGGACATGTTCGGAATTGATAAAGGGCAAGATCTTGGCAGGCGGCATCGACTTTAGCTTGTTCTTCCTCGGTGCGCTCTACGGATTTAGGGGTTGAAAGCTTCTCCGAGATCAACATGACAGGGGCTAGAATCAGGCGGACACCTCTGAAGAAATAGCGAATTAAAACACGCATCGTAAGCTCCCACGGCGACACTGAGATTGGTCGGCGATAGTGTGTGTATGAAAGATCGTATTGAAAAGATCGTGAGCAAAAAGGTAGCTGCATCCTGCATCAAACTGTGCGTTTTGTCACTTCTGGGGGAGCTTAGGCTTGAGCTTTGTGGCCAATAGGGATGTTGAACTAGATGAGCAAGTTAGCGTTGCATGCTAGTCTCAGCAGCCTAGTTAACTCGTTAAGTAAGGAGCGCTTCACCTATGCGTCTGCATATTATTGGCATCTGCGGCACTTTTATGGGGAGCTTGGCGTTACTAGCGCGGGAGTTAGGACATCAGGTAAGCGGTTCAGATACGAATGTGTATCCTCCCATGAGCACCCAATTGGAGGAGGCGGGGATAACCTTGATGGAAGGATATCGCGCCGAAAATCTTGCTGATGAACCTGAACTGGTCATTGTGGGTAATGCACTATCCCGGGGTAATCCAGAAGTTGAGGCGCTGCTAAATAGCGGTTTGCCCTATACTTCAGGCGCTCAATGGCTGGCGGAGCACGTACTACCTGGCAGGCAAGTTATTGCCGTTGCAGGCACTCATGGCAAAACCACCACTGCCAGCCTTTTAGCATGGCTGTTGGAAAGCGCTGGCTTAACGCCTGGATTTTTGATTGGCGGCGTGCCACGTAATTTTGGCGTATCTGCACGCTTAGGTAATCACGAAAGCCCCTTTATTGTAGAGGCTGACGAGTACGACACAGCGTTTTTTGACAAGCGCTCTAAATTTGTTCATTACCGTCCTCAGATTGCGGTGATGAATAATTTAGAGTTCGATCATGCCGATATATTTCCTGACCTTGCTGCGATTGAACGCCAATTTCACCACTTGGTGCGAACCGTACCTAGCCAAGGTTGTCTGCTAGTCGCTGATCAACAGCCTGCGTTGGCGCGCGTTCTAAAAATGGGGGCGTGGTCGCCAGTCGAGCATTTCGGTACGTTAGAAAATAGCGAGTGGCAGCTTCGCTTGGAACGCGCTGATGGCAGCCGCTTTCAGGTGCTACATATCGGTGAAAACGGCGAAGAGGACGCCGTGGTCGAGTGGACCTTAACCGGCGAACATAACGCGCGTAATGCCCTTGCGGCCCTTGCCGCTGCGAGCCGTTGCGGCGTGAATCTTGCTCGCGCTTGCGCCGCGCTATCCCGTTTTCAAACGCCTCGCCGCCGTCAGGAAGTCATCGGAGAAGTTGATGGGGTACAAGTCATCGATGACTTTGCCCACCATCCAACTGCGATTGCGGCCACCTTAAAAGGGTTACGTGCAGCTACTACCAAAGGGCGGTTGCTGGCGGTGATTGAGCCGCGTTCCAATACCATGCGGTTAGGCGCACTACGCGCTCGGCTGAACGACAGCGTTGTCGATGCGGATGCTGTGTTCTGGTTTCAACCGGCAGGACTTGACTGGTCAATGGAGGCATTGGTGGCTGAACAAGGTGAGCGTGCCGAACTATTTGGCGACATTGATGCGCTCGTTCAAGCGGTTGTTACTCAAGCGTCACCACTCGACCGTATCGTTGTGATGTCCAACGGTGGTTTTGAGGGCGTTCATCAGCGGCTGTTGAGTGCGCTATCTGCTAAGGAGCAAGCTGAGTGAACGATTTTAACCCCCCGGTAACGGTGGCGCTGACAGGTGCTTCAGGCGCGCAATATGGCCTTCGTTTGATTGACGTATTAGTGGCGGCTGGGCACGAAGTATGGGTAATGATTTCTAAAGCAGCGCATATGGTCATCGCCACGGAGACGGATCTATCGCTACCTGCTCAGCCTAAACGCTTAGTAGAAGCACTTACCGAGAAAAGTGGCGCTAAACCCGGTCAAATCCGCTGTTTTGGTCGTGAAGACTGGATGGCGCCCGTCGCATCGGGTTCCGGTGCTCCCTCTGCCATGGTCATCTGTCCTTGCTCAACAGGCACGCTGTCAGCGGTTGCGACTGGCGCAAGCAATAACTTAATTGAGCGTGCCGCTGACGTTGCTATCAAAGAGCGGCGGACATTAGTTATGGTGCCGCGTGAAAGCCCATTTTCACCCATTCACTTAGAGCACATGCTGGCGTTAAGTCGTTTGGGAGTGGTGATTTTGCCTGCGGCTCCCGGTTTTTATCATCGCCCAGAACGGATAGAAGATTTAATCGACTTTGTGGTTGCAAGGATACTCAACCAGTTAGATATACCCCATCGCCTTGTGCCGCGCTGGGGGGAAAAAGATGAAACCGCGTCCAGCAATATTGAGAGCGATAACAACACGGAAGAGTAATGATGATGTCATGGGCTACGCTGTCAGTGTTTGTTCCCACGTTTTTGTTTGTTTCATTAACGCCAGGGATGTGTATGACACTGGCCATGGTGCTGGGTATGACCCAGGGGGTGAAGCGAACGCTGTGGATGATGATAGGCGAGCTAATTGGCGTTGGCATTGTGGCCGCCGCCGCGGGCGCTGGTGTGGCAGCGTTAATGCTGCGTCAGCCAGAGCTGTTTGTTGCGTTTAAGTGGGTAGGTGGTGCGTACTTGGCGTATCTGGGCATTATGATGTGGCGCTCTAGGGGGCGCATGGCTATCCCTGACGAGCTTAATGCGGGGCCTGCCGCTGGGCGGATGCAGCTAGCCATTCAGGGGTTGGTTACGGCAGTGGCCAACCCCAAAGGATGGGCCTTTTTCATGGTGCTGCTGCCGCCGTTTTTAGATGGCGGGCGGCCACTAGCCCCTCAGCTAACGCTTCTGATTGCCGTTATTTTAGTGATCGAGTTCGCCAGTATGTTGGTCTATGCGACCGGTGGTAAAACGCTGCGTAATGCGCTGGGTAAAAGCGGCAACGTCAGGTTGCTTAACCGCATAGCGGGAACATTAATGATAGGCGTAGGTGTTTGGCTGGCCCTAGGATAGGTTTTGCGTTGATTTACTAAACAGGTGGCAGCAGGAAAACCCGCAGGCTTACCAGCACAAGGGTGGCTGTTAACAGTTTGCCCCACGGGCAATGGGGTAAAGGAGCTCTGCTGCGTCGCTGCCAATTCAAACGAATGAGCGCGCATACCAGAAGGCCCAAAAGTATGCCGCCAATCAAATCACTTAGCCAATGGACGCCTAATATCAGGCGTGATAACGCCATGGGCGTGACTAAAATAATGGCTAGCCAATAAACCCAAATGCGTTGTTTGCGGTGTACTTCTGCTGCAATGAAAGCAGCTGCTAACCCAACAACAACAACAATTGTGGAGGTGTGGGCACTTGGGTATGAAAATGAACCTGTTAGGTAATCTGGTGTTTCTGGTCGTATACGTCCGAAAACCATTTTTCCTATCGTGTTGAGCAGCGCAATGCCTCCGATTGCTACCGCCAAATGAAAGAGAGCATCCATTCGTTTGTGACGTATCAGCCAAACAGCCAACGGTAAAAGCAAGGCGGTAATTCCAGCTGAGTCCCCTATTTTAGCCAAGCCCACACTAATCAACTGAAGTGGCTCATTGCTTAACCAGTAAAACAGGCGCTGAGCTTGTAGATCTATTGACAGCGGGCCTTGATGATTCATGACGAGCAGCGTCCAGGCTGAAACGCTTGCCAGTGTGATAACGAAGAGGAGTAGCGAGGCTAACGGCACTTCATCATTCAGGCTCATCGAGAGCCACGAACGGCGAATGAACGGAACTCGACGAATAAGACGCGCTATTGTGAAGTAGACGAAGCCGTGTCGGCTAGTCTGTGCTCTTCCCCATGAAAAAATAACCGCGACTATGACAACGCATACGCCTAGCGTAATCACCGCCGTTTCTATATTGGCGGGAAGATTGAGATGTTGTTGCCAGGTTCTACCTAGTAAGTAGCCAGGTAACACGTAAGCGGGTGCCCATAGGGCTGCTGAGGTAACGTTAGCCCATAAAAAAGTGCGGGGTGGCATTCGCATCATGCCTGCAATCAGCGGAATAATAGGACGGACGGGGCCTACAAACCGACCAATAAATACCGAATGAACACCATAACGTTCAAAAAAACGTACGCCGCGCTCGAGCCATTCAGGATGCATGGATAGCGGCCAGCGGTTGGTCACTTGTTCGCGGTGATGATAGCCAAGCTGGTAGCTAATGCCATCACCTAAAATAGCGCCCAGCAATGCAGCACTGATTAGCCAGGGCAAAGCAATGGCTTGGTGTCCCGCCAAAGAGGCGGCTGCTGTGATTAGCACGACTCCAGGCACTAAAAGGCCTATCAGCGCGAGGGATTCTAGCAGTGAAATCAGTGCAACCATCAGGAGTAACATGGCAGGTGAGAGTGATAGGGAAAAAAGCATATCTGCCATGAAAAATACTGCTCCAATCAATAAGCATCAGACGATAGATAACGCTTTTGCGCGTGCTTCCAAGCGATTTATGTAGCGCTCAAAACTCTCATTTTGGCGTGGTAGGCATACAGCAATTCGGGTTTCTAATTGTCCCGTTTCGACTAAAACACGTTGCGATAATGCGCGTTGCAGCCGCTCGCGCACCAACATAGCTCCGCTTTCGCTTGTGTCGGGCAGCACTAGCCAGAAAGTAGCGTTGTTTGAGCGGCCTAACAGGTCGTGGTCACGGCAACGGCTATTGACTTCGTTGCACAAAGCGCCCAATAGCGCAGTTTGTGCGCGAGGGCCAAATTGCTCTTCCGCCATATCAAGCTGGGGTAGATGCATGACTAATACCGCTAAGCGTTTATCGAGCATCGCTGCTCGTTGGTACTCATTGTGTAGTCGCTCTATTAGCATATCGATATGATAAGCGTCGCAATCATTGTCGTTCGGATCTGTTGCTCTTAACAAGGCCCGCTGACGTGCGTGCTCCCAGGGTGGTAATGCCAGCAGAAGAATGAGAGCGCTGTAAGCGATCACAATCTCTGTGGAAGCATTGTTTTGGTGAGTTAGTAACCACCACAAAGGGCCAGAAAATGCGGTTAATAATAATGCACTTAATAGTGGTAATAAAAAAAACGCAGCAGCAGTGGGAAGGCCGATCCAAACAGCAGGGATGTCAGGATGGTAATAGTAGGCGGACAAGGTAATGACATAACTACTGCCCAGCAAAATAGCGCGGGGTAGAACAGGATTTAACGCCTGACTGTAATGCATCAATAACGCAGCAAGTAACAGCAGTGCCACAAACATTGGCACTAAAAGATCGTGATAATTTCCCAGGCCATACAGCCAGTACGTATAGCCTGCTACTAGGATGACGCTGGCGGTGTAAGCAAAGGTCATCAGGTGCCGATGCAGTGGTTGGTCAATCATCTTTATCTTCCCGTTGTTGAGGCGGGAGTTGGACTAGTGCTTCGACGGAGAGGCCAGACAGCTCTATGTCCATTAGTGGTTGGTGATAAGTGTGCTGTTTTTCTGGGAGTCCAGCACATAGAAGCGTGCGGCGGTGGGTAGCTTCTTTTGAATTATTCGACAACATTAAGGCGGCAAGCGTTTGATTGTCTAAGCGATAAACGTGTTCGAAGCTATGTGTGAGGTTGCATAATTTTTGTGCTGACGACCAAAGCTGATGACGTTTCACTTGGATAATTAATAACTCTGCATAGATAGCTTCACGTTCAGAGCGGGTTTGTTCGCGACTTAGGTCTCTCAATAGTTGCCCGCTTGGCCACAGGTTAAATCCAGGGATAAGACGAAGGCGTTTGCGAACTGAGCCGTTAATATCGATTAACTGGCATGCTTTAGCGCTTGATAGTACGCCCAGCGTAATCAGAGCAGCCAAAAGTAACAGCCCTTCGGGCAAGGTAAGAAGCGGGGCGATTAATAACCAGCTGAGCAGGGCAGCGAATGCGTTAAAAGTAGCTACCCAGCGGTTTTGGGGCAACATAAACATTGCCGGCCAGGCCCATATTAAAAAGCTATGACGTTCTGGAGCAGCGGCAATAAGACTCAATAACAGCACGCCGGTGAGCATTTGCCAAGATAGGCCTTTAGAGCGACGGTGGCTAAAATCGAGCAGTAGCGCAGTTACAAGTAGCCAGCCAGCTGACAACCATAGCGCCAACGCAGCCACTGGCTGCGCCGTATATGTCCAAAGTGCTAATACTATCGCCGCTGTGATCAGATTGGCTCTTAGTAGGCGTATTTTGTACTTGCTTTGCATGGTGGCTTACTATTCACCCTTAAATTCGCGGTTGCCCATAGAGCCGTTGTTAAACGCGCGGGCGTCAAAATTGTAGTTACTAACAACATCATTATAACGTCCTAATGACGTAACATACTGCCAAACACTCAGTACCACTACCATAGAATGCAACTTGCCTTGCACACGCGATATCACAGGGAGAAAGTATGAGCGGTTCAAACCCACGCCAAAACGTAGCCCAACAGCAATTAGCTGCGGGGAATGTGCCCGCTTATATCCAGGCGCTCGGTCAAGGCGCTCGTTCAGCTGCCCGGGAATTGCGCCGTGCTGATACGGGATTAAAAAATCGTGCCCTGGAAGCAATGGCATCACGCTTAGCGGCATCTAGACAACGACTACTAGAAGCTAATGCGCTTGATGTGCAGCGGGGTAAAGAGACCGGCTTAGACAATGCGTTATTAGACCGTTTGGCGCTTAACGATGCGCGAATTGATGCCATGATCGAAGGCCTGCATCAAGTGGCTGCTTTGCCAGATCCTGTTGGTGAAATTGACGATATGCGCTATCGGCCAAGCGGGATTCAAGTTGGCAAAATGCGCGTGCCGTTAGGGGTCATTGGCATCATCTATGAATCTCGCCCCAACGTTACCCTTGAGGCTGCGAGCCTGTGCTTAAAATCTGGTAATGCTTGTATGCTACGCGGAGGCTCTGAGGCGAGTGCGTCAAACGCTGCCATTAGTAGCTGTATCCAGGAGGGGTTAGCCGATGTGGGCTTGCCGCCTGAATCTGTACAAGTTGTTGCCACTACAGACCGAGCTGCAGTGGGTGCGATGATTAGCATGCCTGAGTACGTCGATGTCATTATTCCAAGAGGGGGAAAGTCTCTGATCGAGCGCATTTCCCGCGAGGCAACGGTGCCGGTTATTAAACACCTCGATGGCGTTTGCCATGTTTATATCGACACCACGGCAGACCCCGCTAAAGCGATGGCCATCGCGGTGAACGCGAAGACGCATCGTTATGGCACTTGCAATACGATGGAAACGCTACTGGTAGACGCACCGATTGCTGATATCGTGCTGCCAGAGCTGGCGCGTGTGTATGCTGAACACCGTGTCGAGCTGCGGGGTTGTGAGCGTACACGGGCGTTACTGCCTCACGCAGCGTTGGCGACTGAAGAAGATTGGGGTGCTGAATACCTTGCGCCTATTTTAGCGATTAGAGTCGTCGATGGTATGGATGAAGCAATCCAGCATATCGAACAATACGGCTCCCACCATACCGATGCCATTGTGACTCAAGACATCAGTCTAGCGAGGCGTTTCATGGCTGAGGTCGACTCGAGTTCGGTTATCGTCAATGCGTCTACGCGCTTTGCAGATGGCTTCGAGTATGGGTTAGGGGCAGAAATAGGCATTTCAACCGATAAGCTTCACGCACGGGGGCCGGTTGGTTTGGAGGGCCTCACAACGCAAAAATATATCGTATTTGGAGACGGACAAGTCAGGCAATGAGTTCAACACCCATGCAAATAGGTATGTTAGGAGGCACCTTTGACCCTGTGCATCTAGGGCATTTACGAAGTGCTGTTGAGGTTCGTGAAGCCCTGGGGCTTGATCGCCTGCACATGATTCCCGCGCCTCAGCCGCCTCTGCGCGATACGCCTCAGGTATCACCGGAACAGCGTTTCGAGTTGTTGAGGTTAGGCATTAGCGACACGCCAAGCATAGTGGCAGATGACCGTGAGCTACGCCGAGAAGGGCGCTCTTATAGCGTGCATACACTTATCGAGCTTCGTCAAATGTATGGCAATAGCGCTTCGCTGGTGATGATTATCGGGTTTGATGCCTTTCTGAAGTTAACTAAATGGCACAACGTTAAACAGATATTCTCCTTGGCGCACCTCGTGGTCATTGACCGGCCTGGCTATAACGTTCCTTGGCCTGACGCGTTAAGGGAACTGGTGGGTGATCGTGAAGTCGATAGTGCAGATGAACTGAAGCAATGCCCGAATGGCAAAGTTCTTATGCTGGCATTGCCTTCTATGATGGCGATCTCGGCTACTTATATAAGAGAGCGTTTAAAAGAGGGCAGAAGCGTTCGTTATTTACTGCCTGAGGCAGTCGAAGACGCCATTCTGCGGCATGGTTTCTATCATTCTGACGAATAGCGCTGGCAGTCGGGAAAGAAGCCGTTACAATGTCCGGCTTATTTACTGAATATCACTGAGCTTGCTTTTGCTGAGCTTACGACAACAAGGGGTTGCCTTTAGGAGCTATGCACATCGATACACTGAAAAATCTAGCGGTTGATGCCCTAGAAGAATTGAAAGCACGAGATATTACGCAGCTAGACGTTTCCAAGTTGACTGAAGTTACCGACTTGATGCTGATTGCCAGTGGTACATCCACTCGCCATGTGGCTGCTTTAGCGCAAAATGTTGTGGAAAAAGCCAAAGCGTCCGGTCTTTCGCCACGGGGTGTTGAAGGCGGCGATAACGCTGATTGGGTGCTGGTAGATTTGGGTGATGTGGTTGTCCATATTATGCTGCCTGAAGCGCGAGCGCTCTATGATCTTGAGCGTTTATGGGCAGACTTACCCAATGATGCTGGCGCTATAAGTGAGTCGCTCAAACGGTTTGAAGAGCGAGCCACAATGTCATGAAGATCCGGCTGTTAGCGGTGGGCACCAAAATGCCTGCGTGGGTTGAAGAGGGCATTGAAACCTACCGCAAACGGCTACCTCGGGATTTTATGCTCGACATTGAAGAGATTTCTCTGGGTCAGCGTGGCAAAAATGCTGATATAGCTAAGGCGCGTGCCCAGGAAGCCCAACGTATCCGTGACAAGCTACGGGGTGATGAATACATCGTGGCACTTGAGGTTAAGGGTAAAACCTGGAGTACAGAGCAACTTGCTGACGAGGCTGATGCATGGCGCATGTTAGGCAAAGATGTGGTGCTGTTGGTAGGTGGGCCTGATGGCTTGGAGCCGTCCCTTTCTGCAATGGCTAATAAAACATGGTCTTTGTCGCCCCTTACACTACCACACCCACTAGTACGCATCATGTTGGCCGAACAGCTATACCGGGCGTGGACTCTGCTAGTAGGTCATCCCTATCATCGATAATTGCTTTTTGTCTGATTTGAGAGTCATCGTTACCCATGCCTAAGCGCCGTGACACGCTTAAAAACCCTGAGCAAGAATTACGTATTTTTCGTGTCAGGGCGCTGCTTGCCGTCTTAGTAGTAACCATTTTGACGGGACTATTGACTGGGCGATTAGCATACCTGCAAATCGTTCAGCACGATTTATACAGTACTCGCTCCGAAAAAAACCGTGTTCGTGTCGAACCGTTACCCCCCAATCGAGGGCTGATTTACGATCGCAACGGCGTTCTCCTCGCCGAAAATCGTCCTACCTACAACCTTACGCTGGTGCGCGAACGCGTTGATGATTTAGATGAAACGTTAGCGCTTTTAGTTGAGATTCTAGATTTACCTGAAAACGATATTGACGCATTCAATGTTCGTTCGCGGCAACGCCAACGCCCGTTTCAGCCTGCGCTGTTAATGAGTGATTTGAGTGAAAGCCAAATCGCACGACTAGCGGTGAATCGACACCGCCTGCCAGGGGTTGAAGTCGAAGCGCAACTGCTCCGCTACTACCCCGACGCTGAAATGATGGCCCATGCATTAGGTTACGTTGGGCGTATCAATGCACAAGAGATGGAAACTCTGGATACGGGACGTTATGCGGGGACGCACTTCATTGGTAAAACGGGTGTTGAGCGTTTTTACGAAACGGAGCTGCACGGCCAGGCTGGGCTGCGTAAAGTTGAAACAAATGCGCGTGGGCGAGTGCTGAGAGAACTTGGCCGTACGGACCCAATTCCTGGAGAAACGCTAACTTTAACGCTTGATAAGTCGATGCAAATGCTGGCTTACGAGTTGATGAGTGGAAGGCGGGGATCTATCGTCGCTATCGTGCCTAGCACAGGTGAAATCCTCGCCATGGTATCAACGCCAGGCTTTGATAGTAATCAGTTTGTGACGGGAATTGACGTCGCCTCCTATCGCGGTCTGCAGGAAAATATCGATCTACCTCTGTTTAACCGCGCCATTCGCGGCCATTATCCGCCAGGTTCAACGATTAAACCTTTTTTAGCGCTGGCGGGATTAGTCAAGGGAGTTATCACCCCCGATAGCACGATTAACGACCCTGGCTTTTATCAGCTGCCTAACGACTCTCGTCGTTATCGTAACTGGTTGCGCTGGGGGCATGGCCGGGTGGATATGGAGCGTTCCATCGCTGTTTCAAACAACACCTATTACTACACCCTAGCCCATGATTTGGGTATCGATAATCTGCATGAACAAATGTCCAATTTTGGTTTTGGCCAGCGGGTTGCTCATGACGTCCAGGGTGAAAGCACTGGCCTGATGCCTTCTCGTGATTGGAAGCGGGCGCGTTTCAATCAGCCTTGGTACCCCGGTGAGACACTTTCGGTAGGTATAGGTCAGGGCTATTGGCAGGTAACCCCGTTACAGCTAGCTAGCGCGACCGCGACACTAGCTAATCGCGGTCATTGGGTAAAGCCGCGTCTCGCGTTAGAGATAGGCGAAGAACCCTTGGCACTAGACTTGCCTGATACACCGCCCGATATTCAGCTGGATAATGAAAATTGGTGGAACCGGGTTTTCAGTGGCATGGAAAAAGTTATTAGCGGTAATGAAGGCACGGCGCGACGAACGGGGGTGGGGCTCGAGTATCGAATGGGCGGAAAATCAGGCACAGCGCAGGTGTTTTCGCTTGGGCAGGATCAGCGCTATAACGCTGATGAGCTTGAAGAACGCCTGCGCGATCACGCTCTTTTCATGGCGTTTGCACCGCTTGAAGACCCACAAATTGCGGTATCAGTGATTGTTGAAAACGCTGGCGGTGGCAGTACCCACGCTGCCCATTTGGCACGCGCGATGACCGACGCATGGCTGTTAAACGACGATGCGCCGGACGTTGAAGAGGTTAAGGAAGTATTGGAAGAAGATACTGCCAATGTGGAGGGTAACTAATGAGGCCATGGCAAACGCTCTCCCGCCCGTTACGTCGTTACCCCGTGCGGCCGCCAGATAGCGGTATCAAAAGACGCAAAAGTATTTGGGAGCGGATTCACCTTGACCCATGGTTATTAGGTTTGCTGTTGTTGCTGATGGGTGGTGGATTACTAGTGCTTTACAGTGCTTCAGGGCAACGTATTGATACTGTGATTGCTCAAGCTATCCGCTTTGGCGTTGCCATTGTGGTTATGGTGGTTATTGCCCAATTATCGCCTTCCACGTTTCTTCGTTGGGCGCCCTTTGCTTACGGTGTGGGGCTGGCAATGTTGGTGGCAGTTGAAATCGTTGGTGATGTGGGAATGGGGGCAAAACGGTGGCTTGAGATACCGGGTGTTATTCGTTTTCAGCCATCTGAAATGATGAAGTTAGCGGTGCCGTTAATGGTGGCTGCCTACTTGAACCGTTGCCAATTACCGCCGCGGTTTAGGCATATTTTGGTATGCGCGGTGATAATAGGTGTGCCAGTGGTGCTCACCGCTATTCAACCAGATCTTGGGACATCACTTTTGGTGGCTAGTGCGGCGGTTATCGTGGTGCTTCTGGCAGGTTTGTCCTGGCGGTTGATCGGTTTAGTTAGTGCTTTAATAGCGGCAGGGCTGCCTTTGCTATGGATGAACATGCAAAACTACCAGCGTCAACGGGTCTTAACGTTCCTGGATCCGGATAGCGACCCTTTGGGGTCGGGTTGGAATATTATCCAATCGACGACGGCGATAGGCAGTGGTGGCTTATGGGGGAAGGGGTGGCTAAAAGGTACCCAGTCTCAATTAGAATTCTTACCTGAACGCCATACGGATTTTATTATCGCCGTGCTAGGTGAAGAGTTTGGTTTAGTAGGAATGCTGGTACTGCTATTCCTATATGTTGTGATTGTGGGGAGAGGTCTTTGGCTAGCGACGTCTTCTCAGGATACCTTTGGGCGGCTCCTTGCGGGCAGTATTATCCTGACATTTTTTATATATGTGTTCGTCAATGTCGGCATGGTGAGCGGTATTTTGCCCGTTGTTGGCGTACCGCTGCCGTTAGTAAGCTATGGCGGTACTTCCAGCGTGACCTTGATGGCAGGGTTCGGTATTCTCATGTCAATACATGCCCATCGGCGGTTGTTGCCGCGCTAATATCGAATGGATAAGTGACGGTGCTTTTTCAAAGGAGTGGTGAGTTAATGAACTGGGCCCGAAATAAAGCAGGCGGTTGTTTAGCAGCCGTGTTATTGGCGTGTTCTTACACGGTAACGTGGGCTGACGACGCGTCGCCTTTTGATCCGCAGCAGCACGAAGGTACTCAACAGTTAGTTGATGAGTTAGCCGCCCAAGGCATTCCTCGGCAGTGGCTAACAGATACCATGAATCAAGCCAGCTTTAGCCAATCTGTCCTGGACGCTATGGAAGGCGCGGCTGAACGTCGCTTACGTTGGCATGAATATCGAAATATATTCCTAACGCAACAACGTATTGAGGAAGGCGCGGAATTCATTAATGAGCATGAAGATGCGCTCGTTAGGGCCGAAAATGTGTATGGCGTTCCGCCAGAGGTCATCGCCGCGATTATTGGTGTCGAAACCTACTATGGTAAGCATAAAGGGCGGCATCGCGTCCTAGACTCATTAGCAACGTTAGCGTTTTACCATCCTGTCCGCGGTAGTTTCTTTCGAGGCGAACTGGCCGCTTTCTTGAAAATCGCTCATGAGCAAGGCGTCGAGGCTGACGAGCTTTATGGCTCGTATGCCGGTGCCATGGGGTATCCCCAGTTCATTCCCACTAGTTATCAAGCATATGCCGTCGATTTTGACGATGATCGTAAACGAGACTTATGGGAGAATCCGGTTGATGCCATTGGCAGCGTGGCGAATTACTTTGCAGTACATGGCTGGCAGCGTGATGGGGCAATTTACCATGAGGCTAACGGCCCTGAACTAGCACCCGAAACGCTTGCTATTAATCAAACCAGTAAACCTGTCGTGACTGCCTCTGAAGCGATCGAGGCGGGCATTGAGCCACAAGGTACGCTTGACCCAGAGTTGCTTGTGGTGCCATTGAGGCTCGAGCTTGCCGATGAAAGTATCCAATATCGCTTGGGTGAGTATAATTTTTACGTTATTACCCGCTATAACCACAGCCACCTCTATGCAATGGCGGTGGCGGAGCTATCAGAAGCTATTAAGCGGCAGGTTGAGGGCGACACATGAGCACAGTGCTTTCTGAGGCTCGCTGTATTGGCGGTGCGGTCGTCATCATGGCGTTGGTTAGCGGTTGTGCTAGTCATGAAGTCAAGCAAGATAGCGCCAGTGCGAACCAGCCAATAAGCGGGCCTACTGCCGCAAGTACGAATGGATCGAGCGGCAGTGGAACGAGTGTAGGCGGGCAACGTAGTAGCCTGTCTACGGGTGAGCGCTATGCAATGACTGGCGATGCGTATCCACTAGAGCCACCGGATGTGAGCAAAGTGCCAAACGCTGAGCCTCGCATAGAGCCTTTATCGCGTGCCGGCAATCGTTCCACTTATGAGGTGTGGGGTGAAACCTATCGTGTGCTGCCGGATGCAACAGGCTATGTGAAGCAGGGAACAGCCTCTTGGTACGGTGAAAAATTTCATGGCTATGCCACCTCAAACGGTGAAATTTATGACATGTATAAAATGTCGGCTGCTCATCGTTCGCTGCCATTGCCAACCTTTGCCCGCGTTACCAGTTTAGACAACGGCCAATCGGTTATTGTACGCGTCAATGATCGAGGGCCTTTTCATAGTGACCGTGAAATTGATCTTTCCTATGCAGCGGCTGCGCGGCTAGGCTTTCTTGATAATGGCACTGGCGCGGTTCGTGTTGAGGCTATTGAGCCTGAACAATGGCTGGCGCAGCAGGGAAGGAGCAGCCGAGGTGCTGGACTAACCAATGCGGTTTCTTCGGTATCGCCTACTGTCAATGCACGGCCTGCTCAAGATATGCCTGTTCAGCTATCAATGGCATCGGATGATGCCATTTATCTTCAAATTGCGGCATTGGGCAGTGAAGAAGGAGCCCAGCAGTTGCAACAGCGCTTGGTCAGTGAACTCCCGCATAAAGTAAGGGTGATGAGTGATACCGATGTGCACCGTGTGCAAGTTGGGCCAGTAACCCCTATGCAGGAAACCCAAGCGCGTGAAGAACTCCGTCGGGCGGGCTTCCCACAAGTATTTATCGTGAGATAGTTTACCCCGTTTATTAGCTAAAATTACGTGCTTTGTTGACGTTTTTTTCTTTGTTGTGAGAAGTAAGAGATGAATGTAATGATGTCTATTCGCCGTACCGCCGGGCTTTGTTTGATGGCAGCTTTTGCTGTGGTTGCTTCACCGGCTGTGGCTCAGGTAATCCCACAGCCACAAACGATTATCCCCGCTGCTCCTCAGTTGGCGGCGAGTTCGTGGATTTTGATGGATGCCAACAGCGGTCGGATTCTTGCCGAGCATAATTCTGATGAACGCTTGCCGCCAGCGAGCCTGACCAAACTTATGACTGCTTATTTGGTAGAGCGTGAGTTAGATCGGGGCACTATTAGCCTGACGGACATGATCAATATTAGTGAAAAAGCTTGGCGTACCGGCGGCTCCAAGATGTTCATTGAGGTAGGTGATCGAGTCTCTGTCGATGACCTACTGCATGGTATTATTATTGTATCGGGCAATGATGCCAGTGTGGCAATGGCAGAGCATCTTGCAGGAGGCGAAACGCCATTTGCTGATTTGATGAATCAGCATGCTACGCGCTTGGGAATGCAAAACACTAATTTCCAAAATGCGACGGGTTTACCTGGCGACAATCACTACTCAACAGCCCGTGATATGGCGCTATTGTCCCAGCATATTATCAGTGACTATCCTGAGCACTACGCTATTTACTCCCAGCGCAACTTCTCGTTTGGCGGTATAGATCAGCCAAACCGTAATCGTTTGTTATGGCGTGACCCGAGTGTCGATGGCTTAAAAACCGGTTGGACAACGGAAGCGGGTTATTGTCTTGTCTCTTCGGCTCAGCGCGATGGCATGCGTTTAATTTCAGTCGTGATGGGCACTAGCTCGGAAGAGTCAAGGGCGCAGGAAACCCAGAAGTTGCTTAGCTATGGCTTCCGTTTTTATGAAACGATGAAGCTCTATGAGCGTGGTGCCGTGCTTGCAACCCCGCGCATTTGGGGCGGTGAAAGTAATGAGCTGCGTGTTGGCGTTGACGGAGAAGTGTTTATGACGCTTCCACGCAACCGCAATGAGGAATTGCGCGCTCGCTTAAACCTTGATGCTGACCTTAAAGCGCCGATGGCCGTAGGTGACGATGTAGGTACACTAGAAGTGTACTTAGGTGAAGAAATGGTCGGCGAGCGTCAACTCGTCGCCCTTGAAAATGTTGAAGAAGGTGGCTTGTTTAAGCGGCTGTTTGACCAAGTAAGGCGTTTCTTCAGTGGCTTGATCAGCAACTTTACAGATTAATAGTAGCGAGCTTAAGCGCAGGATTTTTAATATTTTGCGCTTAACTTACTAATTCTTATGTCAGTTCTGCATTCGTATTTTGAAAAGAAGCATTTATATTCTGTGCAAAAGGTAAGGTGAGCCATGAAAAAAGGCGCGAAAAATGGGCTAAGAGATTTACGTCAGCCTGAAGTAAACGAGCCACCTAAAATCACCTTTCCCTGTGATTACTCATTGAAAGTCGTTGGCGATGCTGCTGACGATTTTCCAGCTTGTGTGTGTCAAGTGATCGTTAGGCATTCGCCGGATTTTGACGAGACGTCACTTCAAGTTGTCGATAGTCGTAACGGCCGTTTTCAGTCTGTGCGCGTCACCATTGTTGCCACTGGCGAACAGCAGTTACGCCAGCTCTACGATGATCTGAAGGCTACGGGTCGCGTACACATGGTGGTATGACCATGGCTAGTCAATCAATCGAGCTGCATCAGCTTGGCCATCGTGCCTATTTGCCTGTGTGGAGCGCGATGCGCGAACTCACTGATACGCGGGATCATGCAACGCCTGATCAGTTCTGGTTAGTTGAGCACGATCCTGTTTTCACGCAAGGTCAGGCGGGTAAACCAGAGCACCTGTTAATGCCTGGTGATATTCCTGTAGTGAAAACGGATCGGGGCGGGCAAGTAACCTACCATGGCCCAGGCCAAGTTGTGTTGTATCCATTGCTGGATGTGCGGCGTGGCAATATTGGGGTTCGTGAGCTGGTGACTGCGCTGGAAAATTCAGTGATTGACGTGCTTGCGCTTTATGGTGTCTCTGCCAGGGCGAGGCCCGATGCGCCAGGTGTATACGTTGATACGCAACTTGGTGAGGCGAAAATTGCTTCGCTCGGGCTACGTATTCGGCGGGGCGCAAGCTATCACGGGGTTGCACTCAATGTAGACGGTGACTTATCCCCCTTTGGACGGATCAACCCCTGTGGCTACGCGGGTATGCAAGTAACGCGATTAGCTGATTTAGTGGTATTGCCCACAGTTCACAGCGTGGGCGAACAGCTCGCATATGCTTTAGCCGAGCGGCTGGGTCGCCAATTGGTAAACGCGGACGTTTGTTGAATAAAAATGAGCTTCCTACACGCAATGCACTTGTTAGTACTGAACTAGCTGTGTCAATTGTAAGCTATGTCAATTGCGTGCAGGTAGTTGGTTTATCGTTTTATCCGACGTTAAACGCAGGAATGCGATTAGTGTCGGGCTCTTGACCAGGCACCGCAGCGGGTGAAGCGAGACCGAGGTTGTTTTTCTCAAAGACGCGATCTGCGCGATAGCTAGAGCGAACCAGCGGCCCGGAAGGTACTTCGATAAAGCCTTTTTCAAGGCCAAGTAGGCGATAGCGGTCAAATTCTTCAGGAGTGACCCAGCGCTCTACTGCTAGATGGTTTTTGGTTGGACGCAAATATTGACCAAGTGTCACAATATCAACGCCAATCTCTCTCAGATCATCGAAAGTTTTAAGAATCTCTTCCTCTGTTTCACCTAAACCAAGCATCAGGCTTGTCTTGGTAATAATGTCCGGACGATACCGTTTTGCATGGGCCAAGACGTCTAGCGTTTTACGATAACCGGCACGCGGGTCGCGCACCTTGCTTGTCAGGCGCTCTACAGTCTCAACGTTTTGTGCAAACACTTCTAAGCCTGAGTCGACTACTCGCTCAATGGCAGCTTTATCAGCGTCAAAATCAGGCGTTAGTGCTTCGACAACCACTTCTGGCGTCCGGGATTTGATAGCTTTGATACAGTTGGCATAGTGAGTGGCACCGCCGTCGTCGAGATCATCACGGTCAACCGAAGTCAGTACGATGTATCTCAGCCCCATCAATTCGACCGATTTTGCAGTGTTTTCCGGTTCATCGTGATCCAGCCATCCTTTTGGATTGCCTGTGTCCACTGCACAGAACCGACATGCACGAGTGCAAACAGACCCCATCAACATGATGGTGGCAGTGCCATTACTCCAACATTCACCCATGTTAGGGCAGTGCGATTCTGCGCAAACAGTGCTGAGACGGTGCGTAGAGACATTTTTTTTGACGGCCTCAAAGCGGTCGCCTCCTGGGATCTGCGCGCGCAACCATTTGGGTTTACGATCAAGACTAGGAGGCGCCTCGTCTGGCAGTGTTTTACGCTGCTTCATGCCGTCTTTAATGACCGACATGCCATGCTCGTTGCGGAACTTTTCGCCGCTAGGGATACGCGTTGTGGGGTTTTTGCTCATAGGAGGGAGCCTCTCTACTGTGCGGCAGGCAATGCCCAAACGATGTGGCGTCTAACCATATGCGATGGCGATGGCGCTTTAATGCCATGGCGTTGACAGTTGGATCGCCTGCGCGAATACATGCCAAATCCTGAATAGTCTGAATGATACGTAGATGATGGCCTAATGTAACATATCTGTTGGTTAGCAAGACACTAAGCCCTATTTGTCGCCCTGTTTATCAAACCACTATATAGCCGCCCACCAACCAACAGATCTCTAAATCGATAACTTACTGTACTGGCAATAAAGGTAGGCAGGAAACGCCGTGGCTAGGCAAAGGGCTAGAAGGAGCTTGGAAATAGCGACGAAAATCCGTCAGGTTTTCTCTTATAAAACGTATAAAAAGATCAGCGACTGGCGTTGGGAAGTGATCACGACGATACACCGTGCACCATGAGCGCCGAATGGGGAAGTTAGGTAAAGGGAGCTCCGATAGCAGTTCCTGGCCTAGTTCAAGTTGAACCGCCATGCGGGGCAAAACGGCAACGCCCAGGTGGGCCATGATGCCTTGTTTAATCGCTTCATTGGTGCCTAGTTCAATGCGGTGGGGAAGGCCTACTTCTTGGTCAACAGCCAGCTGTTCAAACGCGGCACGCACTCCAGAGCCTGGCTCGCGCATCAATACATAATGGCGGGCAAAGTCGGCTAATGTCGGTGCTTCCATATGAAGTAGTGGGTGGTCTGGCCATACTAGAGCGATGAGCTCATTTTCAAGAATGGGCATCACTACCAAATCGTCGTCATCAGGCACCATGGCCATAATCACGACATCATCTTTTTGTTCAGCCAGCCTCTCCAACGCTTGACTGCGGTTGCATACCCTTAAGCGAATTCGTACGTCTGGATAGCGTGCTCGAAACCGCGCTAGTAAGTAAGGCACCACATATTGCGCTGAGGATACTGCTGCGATGTTCAGTTCGCCGCTGATATGGCCATTAATCTCCGAGAGATTCATTTGCAGTCTAGAAAGCTGCCCAAAAATTTCGCGTGTAGAAAGTGATAGGGTATCCGCAGCAGGTAGTACGTGAAGGGTTTTACCGGCATATTTAAACAGCGGCTGACCAAGAGCGAGTTCTAATTGGCGAATTTGTGCGCTAACTGCAGGCTGTGTTAATCCTAGCTGCTCGGCTGCGCGTGAGTAGGAGCGCTGGTGGTGGACTGCCTGGAATACCTGTAATTGCCGGAAGGTCAAACGGTTGAGTAGTGTAAGGGATGACATAACAACCTCTAGGTATACACCCTCCGAAGATAGAAAGTGCCAAAAAACAAAAAGCCTCAGCATTACGCCGGAAATGCTATCACCGATAATGTGCGGCGTCTTTATGACAACAATGATGAATTTGCAAAGGTAAGCATCGACGTTAGGCAGTGAGTGGCCTAAACTATATTGCATTGCAGCATCATCGCTTCGGGACAGATGCTTTGCATCAACCCAATGGGAGAATTTATGAACTTTCTCGCTCATCCTATGTTGCCTGGCAATGCGCTGAAAAGCCTGTGGCCAGGAATGTCTGATCAAATGACGCCACTGCCGGGCGGCGAGGCCCTTGCGAGTATGGTAGACCCGTTCGGATTCGGACGGGCTGCAGCGAGCTATTGGCGCGACAGTTTTGAGCGTAGCGTCCTGTATTGGGATGTTATGCGCGAACGCGGAAACCAATACCTTGAGCATATGGAACAAACCAAGCCCAACGTACTTGGGTTTGAGACGGAAGTGCTCGTTGATGGACGCACGCTGCCGCATCCGACTAACTATGAACTGCTGAGAGTGCTTCCCCCTAGCCACATTCAGATTGACCCTGAAATGCGCCCATTTGTGGTCGTGGACCCCAGGGCAGGGCATGGCCCGGGGATTGGCGGTTTCAAGCCTGATAGTGAACTTGGGGTTGCTTTAAAAGCTGGTCATCCTTGTTATTTTATTGGTTTCTTACCTTTTCCTGAGCACGGCCAAACCGTTGAGGATGTGATAGAAGCGGAAATTGCGTTTTTACGCCATGTTATCGCTTTGCATCCAGAAACAACTGAAAAACCGATGGTCGTGGGCAACTGCCAGGCGGGTTGGCAAATAATGATGGCGGCGGCGCTTGAGCCGGATGTGTTCGGCCCGATTCTTATTGCGGGCGCGCCGCTTTCTTATTGGGCGGGAGAGCACGGCAAAGCCCCTATGCGCTATACCGGTGGTATGGCCGGTGGAAGCTGGATTACGGCCTTAACTAGTGACATTGGTAATGGTCTTTTCGACGGCGCGTGGCTAGTGCAAAACTTTGAGCGTCTCAACCCAGCTAATACCTACTGGAAAAAGCAGTATCACCTGTACGACAACATCGATACCGAATCTAAACGTTATTTAGAGTTTGAACGGTGGTGGGGTGGTCACGTCGTTTTAGGTGGCCAAGAGATCCAATATATTGTTGATAATCTATTTGTCGGCAATCGCCTCTCGACCGCTCAGTTAGTGACCCGCGATGGTCGTCGTGTTGATCTGCGAAATGTGCGCTCGCCTGTTGTCGTATTTTGCTCGCGCGGTGACGACATAACGCCGCCGCCACAGGCGCTAGGTTGGATTCGTGATTTATACGAAGGCGAGGAAGATATTATCGCCAACGAACAGACGATCGTTTACTGCATGCACGATACAACGGGGCATTTAGGAATATTTGTTTCCGGCAGTGTATCTCGCAAGGAGCATACAGAATTCACGGCAAACATGGACTATATCGATGTTATGCCGCCTGGGCTGTATGAAACAACGGTCTCGCATGTCAGTGAACGGGATGATGCGGAGTTAATTGAGCGCGACTATTTGCTTGAATTTACAGCGCGTAACTTTGATGAGCTTGATCAGGATGTGATGCATAATCCTGAAGATGATCGTCGATTCGCTACTGTTGCACGTATTTCTGAGATCAATCTTGGTTTCTATCGACTGTACGTCCAACCCTGGTTGCAAGCCACGATGACGCCAGAGGCAGCGCGCTGGATTCGTCGGATGCATCCTATTCGGTTAGGCTACAAGCTCCTATCTGATCGTAATCCACTGTCAGTTCCACTGCCGGTCATGGCTGAAGCCGTTCGTCGCAATCGTCAGCAAGTGGGCCAGGATAATGTTTTCAAAGCGCTAGAAACCATGTGCTCCGATCAAATAGTTGCCAACCTCAATGCAGTACGGGATTTGCGCGATAGCACGACAGAAAGACTGTTTATGGATATTTACGGACAGCCTCTTTTGCAAGCAGCGGTAGGCCTGCATGGCGATGCCCATGTGCACCGTCGTCGCCCTGGGGCAGAGCCAGAGCATAAACGTTTCGTTGAGAACCGCAAAAACGAGCTGCGTAATAAAATTGCTCAGGGTGGTGCTCATGAAGCTGTCATGCGCTCGGTTATCTATGTGTTGGGCGGTGCACCTGCAACTGATGAACGTAATTTCAAACGGTTACGTGCTTCCCGTGCGGAACTGGAGCCTAGTTCAACGCTGAGTGAATTCAAGCGGTTGGTGCGCGACCAGTTCTTTATCCTGAAATTAGATCGTGAGCTTGCACTATCGTCATTGCCTGAGCTGTTAAAAGGGCAAAGTGATAGCGATATTGACGGTCATATCGAGCACCTTAAACATGTGTTCGCCGCGAGCGGAGAGTTGTCAGAGCACGCAGCAGAGCGCTTTGATCAGGTAACCGCGTTATTTGACAAGGCGCGGCCGCCGAAAGCTGCTCAGCCGAAGGCAATAGAGAGTAAGCCAGACGCTGAAGCTAAAGATGCTAAAAAAGTGGTGGCTGAAAGCGCCGCAGTTGATACTCAGGCGGCTGTAAGTTCTTCAGTTGAAGGCGCGTCAGCAGAGGTTGCTTCGGCGGAAAATGCTTCTAGCAGCGTAAAGGCAGAGGCGCCCAAGGAAGCAAGTAAGTCACCGTCAAGAGCGGCATCGCGTAGGAAACCACCGCGCAAACGCTAAGAGTTGTAATGCCTATCTACGCCCCTGTTTTCATCCAGGGGCGTTTTTTTGTTTGCGTATTTTGGGTTGCCGTTTGCATATTGGCAGTCTAGTGTCTAGCTACTTCATTACGAAAAATAGTGGTGTTAAACACCTCTTGGTTCAGCATTAGTTTGTTAGCTGAACGTCGGTTGTTACTGGCGCTTGTTGCAGGCCTGGGGTAGGGTAGGCGCATTTTTCTCATGGTCGTCAAGTGGTAACGACAGGCGACAACGTATTCAGAGCATGGGCGATAGCGCCTAAGCATTAGGAAAGTGGAGCACTATGGGCAAGTCACTGGTCATCGTCGAGTCGCCTGCGAAAGCGAAGACGATCAATAAATATCTCGGCAACGATTTCATCGTAAAGTCGAGCGTGGGTCATATCCGTGACCTGCCGACCAGCGGCTCAGGTAAGGCAGCCTCCGACCCGAAGGAGCGCGCTCGCCAGGCTGCGGCAACACGCAAGATGTCGGCGGAAGAAAAAGTAGAGTACAAGAAACGTAAGGCTCATGATCAATTAATAAGGCGGATGGGGATTGATCCGGGGAATGGTTGGGAAGCGCGCTATGAAGTGTTGCCGGGCAAAGAAAAAGTTGTTGCGGAACTAAAGAAGCTAGCCGAAAAAGCGGATGCCGTTTATCTCGCAACGGATTTGGATCGCGAAGGGGAGGCGATTGCTTGGCACCTGCGCGAGACCATCGGTGGCGATGACAGTCGCTACAAGCGTGTCGTATTTAATGAAATTACCAAAAATGCCATTCAGGACGCTTTCAAATCGCCTGGGGCGCTCAATATTCCCCGCGTGGAGGCGCAGCAAGCGCGCCGCTTTTTGGATCGCGTCGTCGGTTTTATGCTTTCCCCGTTATTGTGGGCCAAGATTGCTAGGGGCTTATCTGCGGGCCGTGTCCAATCTGTTGCGGTTCGCCTAATCGTTGAGCGTGAGCGAGAAATCCGTGCGTTTATTCCAGAAGAGTTTTGGGATGTGCATGCGGATCTCGCTTCTCCGGACGGCGAGCTCGTTAGATTTGCGCTGGTGCGTCAAGATGGCAAGCCCTTCCGTCCCACTTCCGAAAAAGACACGCTTGCGCGTATTGAACAGCTGCTTAAAGCCAAGCTTGCGATTACCTCCCGTGAAGATAAGCCGACGAGTTCCAAGCCTACTGCGCCGTTTATCACTTCTACATTGCAGCAAGCCGCCAGTGGCCGATTAGGTTTTTCCGTTAAGAAAACCATGACCATGGCCCAGCGCCTCTACGAGGCCGGCTACATTACTTATATGCGTACCGATTCCACCAATCTTTCAAAGGATGCGGTGGAAAGTGTTCGTTCGTTTATTGACGATGAGTACGGCGCACGCTATTTGCCGGAATCGCCTAACCGTTACAGCAGCAAAGAGAGTGCTCAAGAAGCTCACGAGGCAATCAGACCCTCTAGTGTTGAGCGAAATGCAAATGATCTTTCTGGTATGGAGCGAGACGCAGAACGCCTTTACGAGCTGATTTGGCGTCAATTTGTAGCCTGTCAGATGACACCCGCCGAGTATCTTTCCAGTACGCTGAGTGTTGAGGTGGACGGCTACGATTTGCGCGCCAAAGGACGAGTGCTTAAGTTTGATGGTTACACACGGGTAATGAAACCATCGGGTAAAAATGAAGATCAAAGCCTGCCTGATTTGCCAAAGGGCACGGCAATGGCGCTTGAGAATCTTGACCCGCAACAGCACTTTACTAAGCCTGCTCCACGTTACACGGAAGCCAGCTTAGTAAAAGAGCTCGAGAAGCAAGGCATTGGTCGTCCTTCTACCTATGCGTCTATTATTTCCACGATTCAGGATCGTGGCTATGTGAAATTAGAAAGTCGTCGTTTTTATGCTGAGAAGTTGGGTGATATCGTCACCGAAAGATTGAAAGAGTCTTTCCCAGACTTGATGGATTACTCGTTTACAGCTCGCATGGAAGATAGCTTGGATGAAGTTGCAGAAGGTGAGCGCAACTGGCAAGCCCTGCTGGATGCGTTCTACGGCGAATTCAGCCAAGAGCTTAGCAAAGCGGAAAGCGATGAAGGAATGCGTCCTAACCAGCCTGTTCCTACAGACATTGACTGCCCAAGCTGCGGTCGAAAAATGCAGATTCGGACCGCCTCTACTGGCGTGTTTTTGGGATGCAGTGGTTATAACCTGCCCCCAAAAGAGCGCTGCAAAACAACCATTGACTTAATTCCTGGCGAAGAAGCCGTTGCAGAAGACGCAGGTGAAGAAGCAGAAACCAACGCACTGCGTGCGAAGCGCCGTTGTCAGAAGTGTGGTACTGCCATGGATAATTATCTAATCGATGAGGGTCGAAAACTGCATATTTGTGGTAACAGCCCTGATTGTGATGGTTATGAAGTGGAAACAGGTAAATTTAAAATCAAAGGGTACGATGGTCCCATTATCGAATGTGATAAATGTGGTGCCGAGATGCAGCTTAAGTCGGGGCGATTTGGAAAATACTTTGGCTGCACCAACAGTGAGTGTAAAAATACCCGCAAGTTACTTCGCAGTGGTGACGTGGCGCCGCCTAAAATGGATCCTATCTCTATGCCGGAACTGGCCTGTCAAAAGGTAGACGACCACTATGTGCTGCGTGATGGTGCTAGCGGCTTATTCCTTGCGGCCAGTAAGTTTCCTAAAAATCGTGAAACACGGCCGCCGCTGGTAAAAGAGCTAAAAGCCCATGCTGACGAACTGCCGGAAAAGTATCATTTTATTCTGAAGGCGCCCAGCGAGGATCCGGATGGACGTCCTGCGCAGATTCGTTACTCACGGAAAAATAAAGAGCAGTACGTGATGACCGATGAAGAGGGCAAAGCCACCGGGTGGAAAGCGACATTTGAAGCAGGCAAATGGCACGTAGAGGATAAACGTAAGTGAGCCCACGTTCGCGCACTAATCAGTTGCTGTATCAAGCTGAGCTTTTGATTGGTCTTCCAACAGGTAGTGACGAGCACACCCCGGCTCGGCAAATGGCGATTGAGGAGAGCGCTCTGGCGCTCTTCGAGCTGGCATTAAATTCGCTACTCAAAGAAGTGACCGAGCACGCACGTCTTAACGAACATGGTTGGCAGGTGCTTCTCAACGAAGAAGGCCCTGCTGTTGCTGAGCTACAGCGCTTAAGAGACATGAGGTATCAATCGGATAGCTGGTTACATTGGCTAATAGAGCAAGTTGATAAGCTGCATAGTGATGAAGGAGCGGGTAAGCGCGTTGTGCAAAATCCCGCTATGATTGCTGTTGGCAGTCAGATGAGCGTTGCTGATCAGCTGTTAACTAACCTTCATGCCGCAAAACGCGACATTGCATCATTACGAGAAACTAGCCAAGAGTGGTAGTCATCGACATAAACCCACTGCTTAGTGAAGATGAATCGCAAAAGGAGATATAGATGCGCTATAACCAAGTCAAAGACTTAGTTGAATGGGCCGCGGGCTACCATGGGCACATGGCGCGTCAGTATCGCGCGGCCGCCGATTCAAGCGAATCTCAGCGTCTTGCGATGGCATTAACCTATTTAGCTGACAGTGAACTACGGATGAAAACCGGTCTGGAAGCGCTTTTCAATGATGGCTCTGACCACAAAGAAGTGTTGGAAATTTGGTTTGATGATCCTAGTGATTTTCCTCAACCTCCGATGCTCGAGGCACTTGTTCAACAAACAGTGGCAGATTCTATTGATGAGCTAACTCACGCAGCGGTTGAGTCGCACAGTAAGTTGCAGAGTCTTTATGAGCATCGTGCATCACGCTCAAAAATAGAGCCAGAAGAGACTTTCTTTAACTCTTTGGCAGAAGGACATAATGCAGAAGCGCGTAAACTAGTCGTAAGTATGCAAGAATTTGAAGACATTTAAGTAGGAATTTAGTGTTATCAAGATGGCGTTTCACAATGGCGCGGTTGCCAACACTGAAGAATCGTCGTATTAATTGGCTTGTTCAGGCACTGACAATTGGTATGAGAATAGGGTATAACGTTCCCAACAAATGCTTTGTTGGCTGGCAGTTCTAGCCTGTATAGAGAGCAATAATGATGCCCGTAAACCGTCGCCGTTTTTTAGCGTTGGCGCTGGGATGGCCTGTTGTGGCCAGCGCAGCGGCTTCCAGTGCTTCTTCTAGTACCCTAAATAATTACGAGCCTACAGACCTTGTTGAGTCGCTGCTTTCCCGAGCAAGTATTCCGCGTCACACCAATGAGCTCTGGGTGTTAATCGATGATAAAGACGCTACGTTGAGTGTTTACCGTGGTGATACGTTGGTTGAGCACTACGCGCCTGTATCACTTGGGCGAGGTGGAGCGAAGACCCAGCGGATCCGTGGAGATAATGTAACACCGCTTGGCGAGTTTCGAATTAATCGATTTAATTACGAAAGTCAGTGGCATATCTTTATTGGTATCGATTATCCTACGCCACCTCATGCAAGGATGGCGCTCGAAAAAGGCATTTATTCCCAGGCGGATTACGATGCTTATTTTGATCACTATCGGCGTCACGGCTCTCCGCCTCAGAATACGGCACTGGGCGGCGCCATTGGCATACATGGCATTGGCAGTGGTGATCCTGATATTCATGGCCAGTATCACTGGACCCAGGGTTGTGTTGCCGTTACTAATGAGCAAATTGAGCGTGTCGCTTCGCTGGTAGGTGTTGGCACTCGCGTGGTGATCCGCTAGGCTATGCCGTTGAAGGAAGTTTATGGTTTTGAATACGTGGCTATAGACAACCGCTGTGGACTATTATAAAACAGCGTTTGACTTGCGTTCTTTGGTGTAAAGCCATGGTACAAGTCGCTATAAAGAACCTGCACCGCAGGTAGACAAATTTAGCTAACGCATTAGCCTCAAATTTGTCATACCCTTAATGTTGTACCCAAGGAAGACTCAAGGAGAACACTATGACTCTGAAGACTGCTCTGAAGATGACTGCCGCTGCCGCTTCACTGGCAATCCTAGCTGGCTGTGCTTCTACCAGCGCTCTGGAAGAAGTTCGCATGACTGCTGAATCTGCACAGGCTGATGCCGCAGAAGCACGCAGCATGGCTTCACAAGCAATGAACACTGCTAACCAAGCTCAGCGCGACGCGCAAGCTGCTCTGCAGATGTCTCAGCAGAACCGTGAAGAAATGAACCGTATGTTCCAGCGTTCCATGCAGAAGTAATTCTGCTTGGGCTCTAAGTGTTAAAGCTTAGGGTTGCTGTTGATGTAAAAAAACCCCGCTTTGGCGGGGTTTTTTTATACCTTTGATTTGATTACGCCTTTTCCTCGGCCTGATCTGCTGTCGTCAACTCAATTTCTTCTAATAAACCATCAAGTTTTACAGGTTCTTCAGCGGGCGCTGGTGCCGGTGCTTGGGGGCCATAAAGCGCCACAAAGCGACCATTTGGATTTTCTACCGCTAGTTTCACCTGAGCATAGTCAACGTCTGCCTGATCTTCAGTGAGCTTGCTTACTCGCTCTATAGCGTTCAGCAATGGCTCGAAGTCGCCGACGTTCTCTTCAAGCTGAGGGTAAGATTGCACAAACAAGGTACCGTCAGCTGCCCAGCCTGCTTTAAATGGTGCATCCATCAAGTTGACCTGAGTGCCGCTAGGCAGACGCTCATAGAGTGATTCGATATCTTCCGGGTACATCCGGATGCAGCCACGGCTTACCCGCATGCCAACGCCTTCAGGGCGGTTGGTGCCATGAATCAGGTAACTAGGCATGGCGAGCAAAATAGCATGACGACCCAGGGGGTTATCGGGGCCAGCTGGCACAATAGAGGGCGCTGGCTCGCCACGTGCTGCTGCTTCACGACGCATAGAAGCCGGAGGCGCCCAGGCGGGATCTTTCACTTTCACTGTCGTGCGGGTTATGCCGATGGGCGTGGCAAATTCTTCACGCCCAACGCTGACAGGATAGGTTTCAACAATGCCGGGATTGTCAGCTGGGTAATAGTAAAGTCGTAATTCAGATAGATTAACGACCACTCCTTCACGTGGTGCAGGCGGAAGAATGTAGCGCGTAGGAATAACGACTTCTGTTCCTTCGCCAGGTACCCACAGGCTGACGTCTGGATTGGCCATGCGAATTTCTTCATAACCAATGTTGTGGCGTCGTGCTATGTCGATGAGTGTCTCTTCAGGATCTTCTACAACAACGGTGTAGTGTTCTCCAATAATGTCACCCGTCTCAGGAAGACGGAAATGACCGCGGGGCAATTCCTTTTGCTCTTCAAGCTGGTCAGCACTGGCTAGTGCTTCTTCGGCAAGGATGGCTGCGCCCTCAGCCGTGTCGGCTGACTGCTGTGCATAAACGGGGCTAGCAAGGCTTGCTGCCAGTAAGACAGCGAGGCTAGTCGGGCCCCAAACATTATAAAGCTGACGAATATTCATGAAGATTCCTAATTAAATGATGCGCTGATAACTGCAAGCTAGCGTTGCCATGGGCAGCGGTTAGAGGACCGAGTATTGGGTTTTCAAGCAAGTTTGCCCCAAGGTTCACGCCGCCGCTAGTTTTTGATTGAGTGTAGTCAGTAGCGCTTCGATCTTATCAAAACGCTGTTCGGCAGTTTCCATTGGAAATTCAAATCGTAAGGTGTCTGAGCCATCCAAGCGGTAATGCTGTGGCGATTTTTGAATGAGTGTCACCAGTGTTAATGGATCGACCTGAGTGGCGCTATTAAAAAGCACTCGTCCACGGCTTTCTCCAGCTTCAATGCGCGCCACACCCAGCTGTTCAGCGCGGTGTCGCAGCCTGGTTTGACGAATCAGGTTTTTCAAGGGTTGAGGCAGTAACCCAAAGCGATCGATAAGCTCGACTTGTAGCTCTTTAAGCTCAGCATCGCTTTGGGTGTTGGCGATGCGCTTGTACATAACGAGGCGCTGCTGTACGTCGTGAATATAGTCGTCCGGAATCAGCGCTGACAGGTTAAGACTGATTTCGACGCCGGTGTTGAACGGGGCATCGATGTTAGGCGTTTTGCCCGCCCGGATAGCTTTCACTGCGCGATCCAGCATTTCCATGTAAAGCGTGTAGCCGATGGTTTCCATTTGACCGCTTTGCTCGTCGCCTAACAGTTCGCCTGCGCCGCGAATCTCCATGTCGTGGCTTGCTAGGGTAAAACCGGCACCGAGGTCATCAGATGCGCTAATCGCTTCCAGGCGCTTGACTGCATCTCTTGTCATTGCTTTGGGTGGCGGTGTTAGCAGGTAAGCATATGCTTGATGGTGGCTGCGTCCAACACGCCCCCGTAGTTGGTGGAGCTGGGCCAAACCAAACTTGTCTGCGCGCTCAATTAAAATTGTATTGGCGCTAGGCACGTCAATGCCGGTTTCTATAATGGTTGAGCATACCAGCACGTTAAAGCGACGGTGGTAGAAGTTGGACATTACCCGCTCTAGGCTGCGCTCTGGTAACTGGCCATGGGCAACAGCTACCCGTGCTTCGGGCACCAGCTCGCGAATTTGTTCAGCAGCGTTTTCGATTGTTTTGACTTCATTATGCAAAAAATAGACTTGTCCGCCGCGCAATATTTCCCGTAGCAGCGCCTCTTTAATAATGCTGCTGTCTCTCTGTTGCACAAATGTTTTGACCGATAAGCGTCGCGCTGGTGGGGTGGCGATAATCGAAAGGTCTCGGATGCCACTCATGGCCATATTCAAGGTGCGGGGAATCGGCGTTGCCGTTAGCGTCAGAATATCGATTTCGGCACGCAGTGTTTTGAGTTTCTCTTTTTGCGCGACCCCGAAGCGATGTTCTTCATCGATAATTAAAAGCCCCATCTTAGGCAGCTCAACGCTTTTAGAAAGCAATTTATGGGTGCCGATCACGATGTCGGTTTGGCCATTTTTGATGCTTTCTAGAGTTTGCGTCATCTCTTTACCACTGGTGAAGCGTGAGATAAGGCTAATGTTGACAGCGGTGTCGGCAAAGCGGTCGCGGAAGTTTTCAAAATGCTGGCGAGCGAGCAGCGTCGTAGGCACAAGCACGACTACTTGGCGGCCTGTTTGCACGGCTAGGAATGCAGCACGCATGGCGACTTCGGTCTTGCCAAACCCTACATCCCCGCATACGACGCGATCCATTGGCTGTGGGGAAACCATGTCGTTAATAACCGCTTCAATGGCTGCCTGCTGGTCGGGGGTCTCTTCAAACGGGAAGCTGGCAGAGAAGCGAATGTACTCATCCCCAGGCGTGTCGTAGACAAATCCTTCCTGAGCCTCACGTCGTGCGTAGATGTCGAGTAGCTCGGCGGCAGTGTCGCGGATTTTCTCAGCCGCTTTGCGACGGGCTTTTTCCCACTGATCTGAGCCTAGTTTATGCAGTGGGGCTAGTTCGTCATCAGCGCCGCTATAACGCGAAATAAGATGCAGGCTATCCACAGGAACGTAAAGTTTAGCGCCGTCGGCATAGGAAAGAGCCAAGAATTCGTTTGCCTGACCGCCAGCTTCAAGGGTTTCTAACCCTAGGTAGCGGCCTACACCATGCGCTTGGTGTACAACCGGTGCGCCTTCTCGTAGCTCGGATAGATGACGCACGGCCAGTTCGTTGTCGTCGGTGGCTTTTTCCCGCCGACGACTTTGGCGCACCACATCCCCAAATAATTCGGTTTCGCTGATGACTGCAATATCAGGCTCGGTAAGCCATAAGCCGCTACCCACTAGGCTTTCAGTGATGGCAATGCGGTCGGTGCTGGTTAGAAAGTCTTGGAAGCTGTCGCTGTGAGGCAGTTTTAGCTTAAGCGGTGCCAATATTTCTTCTAATGCTTCTCTGCGCCCCCGTGACTCGGCAACAAACAGTATTCGAGTAGCTTGTTGGGCATCCAGAAAGGTAGCCAATTCGTTAAGGGGTTGCTTGGCGCGAGCGTTAATCGCAAGTGAAGGTAGAGCCTGGGCTTTTGGTGTCAAAGCATGTCGTTGCGTGTCATCTTCGGTTAGTTCAATGCGTGGACGAGCTTTAATTGCTGAGAAAACGTCATTGACGGGAATAAACGCCCGAAGAGGAGGTAATAGTGGGCGTGTTGGGTCAACACCCAAATTTTCGTAGCGTGATTCAATCGACTGCCAGTGTTGCTCTGCTGCTTCGTATACGCCAGGCAGCAGCGCCACGCGGGTGTCATCGGTAACGTGCTCAAATAACGAGGCGGTCTCGTCGAAGAATAGCGGTAGGTATTGTTCCAAGCCTGGTGAGGGTATTGCTTTCAGTGCGTCGTTATAGAGGGGGCATTGGCGTGGATCAACATCAAACAGCGTTTCAAACTGCTCTCGAAAGCAGGCAATGGCACTGCGACTTAGCGAGTACTCATGGGCGGGTAGTAGCTCAATTACATCGACTTTTTTAGTAGAGCGCTGATTGCCAGGATCGAAATGGCGCAGCGTATCAATCTCGTCATCAAATAAATCAATGCGGATGGGCTCATCCATGCCCATTGCAAAAAGATCGATGATGGCGCCGCGCATGGCGTATTCACCTGGCTCATAGACCGTCTCGACGGCGCGATAGCCCGCGCGGGATAGCGACTCGCGAAAGGCATCACGTTTAAGCGTGGCACCTGCTTTTAATGTCATGACGCGCCCGGCGATGTATGACACGGGAGGCAATCGCTGCATCAGCGTATTGATTGGTACCAGCACAATGCCGCGCACACCATCTTGCAACAGACGCAGCGTGCGCAGGCGTGATGAAATTATATCCTGATGGGGAGAAAAGCTGTCGTAAGGTAGCGTTTCCCAGTCCGGGAAAGGCAAAACGGGAACGTTGCTGTAGAACGCTAGATCCTGTTCCAGGCGCTGTGCGCTGGCAGTATTCGGCGTAATAACTAGTAATGGTGCGTTTGACGCAACCTGAGCCAGTGCCAGGGCAGTCGCACTGCCCGGCGGCGCTGTTAGGTAAAGCGTTTCGCGAATCCCTTTTGGTTGGGGCGGTTCGAGCAGAGAGAAAGAAGGCATAGTTACGGTATCGTTTTGTGCTGAAACGGAATCTGGATCATACACGATCAGTACTTTCAGGCAGAGGCCTGAGCAAAGCAACGATAGGTTAAGTCACTCGTTAAGGGGGCTGCTCCAACGTCAAAAGTGTTACTATATTACTTCGAGGCATTATTGCGGCTTGTAGTCAATCCGCTCTTTCTGTAATACCCCTACATGTAGTGCGACTATCCATTCATTGCGGCATGTGGGTAAGCTCAGGATAATGTTTCCAGTATTTTTTTCTTATCTACCCAATGAGGCCGCACGTGAGTCAGCAAGCTCTCGAAAACGTTTTTCAGGAATGGCAAAGCAATGAAGCTCTGGCTGAGCAAATAATTCCATTGGTGGGTCAGCTGTACCGCCAGAATAATGTGGTTGCCACCATGTTTGGTCGTTCCCTGATTAAGCGGTCAGTGATTCGCATCCTCAAAGATCACCGTTTTGTTCGCAAAATTGAAGGTACCGAGCTGTCCGTTGAAGACACGTTCCCCATCGTGAAAGCGATGAGTGAAATGAATCTCGGTCCAGCCCATGTTGACGTTGGGAAGCTGGCGGTTAACTTTAAGCGCCAGGGCGGTGGTTACCTTGATGCCTTCCTGCGTAAAGAGCTTGCTGAGATAATTGACGGCTTCCAGCCGAACGGCAGCAAAGGCGAGCCTCAAGACGTAGTGCTTTATGGTTTTGGCCGTATTGGTCGTTTGCTTGCGCGGGTAATGATCGAAAAAGCGGGCGGTGGTAACCTACTGCGTTTGCGAGCCATTGTTGTTCGTGGCCGTGGCGATGTTGCTAAAGACCTTGAAAAACGCGCCAGCCTACTGCGTCGTGATTCGGTGCACGGGCCTTTTGATGGCACGATTACCGTTGATGTTGAAGCGCGCACACTTATTGTTAACGGCAACGTAATTCAAGTTATTTACGCAGACTCTCCAAGTGAGATCGATTACACAGCCTATGGTATCGACAATGCCGTCATTGTTGATAATACCGGTATCTGGCGTGATGAAGCTGGTCTGGGGCAGCATCTGGAGTGTAAGGGTGCTAAGAAAGCACTGTTAACAGCGCCTGGTAAAGGTGATATCAAAAATATCGTGTTCGGCATTAATCATGAAACAATTGGTGATAATGACCGTATTGTGTCGGCAGCCTCCTGCACCACAAACGCTATTGTACCCGTGCTGAAAGCACTCAATGATGAATATGGCGTAGTAACAGGGCACGTAGAAACCGTACACGCCTACACCAACGACCAAAACCTTATCGATAATTACCATAAAGGCGACCGTCGTGGTCGTAGTGCGGCGCTAAATATGGTGCTGACCGAAACAGGCGCGGCAAAAGCTGTTGCAAAAGCGCTGCCCGAACTTGAGGGTAAGCTGACGGGTAATGCCATTCGCGTACCAACGCCGAACGTTTCCATGGCGATTTTGAACCTGACCTTGGAAAAAGCCACAGACGCCGAGGCGTTAAATGACTACCTGCGTCGCATGTCGATTGATTCTTCTAATCAGAAGCAGATTGATTTTGTAGACTCAGCAGAAGTTGTGTCCTCAGATTTTGTTGGAAATCGACATGCGGGTATTGTCGATGCCAAAGCTACCATCGCAAATGGCAAGCACGCGGTTGTTTATGTGTGGTATGACAATGAATTTGGCTACAGCTGCCAAGTTATTCGTATTCTTCAGCATATGTCTAATGTAAAGTTTTTGAAGCTGCCACATCAAACAATTTGAGCCTTAGTGGCATTTAAGCGGCCGTTAAAGCGCTTTTAAGCGCGAAGATGTACAGAAAAGCCACCTTCGGGTGGTTTTTTTGTTGAAAACAAGTGTGTCTAAAGCGCACATAGCACCTTAGGAGGCTGTTAGGGATGTGGTCATTGGCCGCGCTTGTCTTTATAATACGATAGATTTTTCGGGGTGGTTCAAGCTTGCTTGGGCCTGACTGGCAACAATCTGAACAGACAATAAAAATTCACTGAGCAGAAATAAGCATTCGAACCCCTTACCTTCGTATATCCGATCCATCAACTGGGCGAGACTATGATCGAAGTCAAAAAAGGCCTGGATCTCCCCATCACGGGAGCGCCCGAGCAGCGTATTGAAGATGCGCGACCTGTGCGCCACGTGGCAATCCTGGGCACCGACTACGTTGGCATGAAGCCAACGATGGAAGTTCAGGAAGGGGATAAGGTCAAACTGGGCCAATTACTTTTCACCGATAAGAAAATTGATGGTGTGCGTTTTACAGCGCCCGCTAGCGGTGAAATAGTTGCTATTAACCGTGGCGAAAAGCGACGCTTGTTGTCTGTCGTAATTAAAGTCGATGAAAATGAAGAAGCGATGACATTCGCTTCTCATGATCGTGGCGCTTTAGGGCAGCTCGAGCGCCAGTCTGTTGTCGATCAATTGCTAGAATCAGGCCTTTGGACTGCCTTGCGCACCCGACCTTTCTCTCGCACCCCAGCCATCGACAGTACTCCCACCGATATTTTTGTTACTGCCGTGGATACGCATCCACTTAGCGCTGACCCTGCGGTAGTGATCAACGAAAACCCACAAGCATTTGAAGACGGCCTCAAGGTGCTAACCCGCCTGACCGAGGGCAACGTTTTTCTATGTACGGGTGCTAATGCTTCCCTTCCTGGTGGTGACGTCGCTGGCGTAAAAACTGAGAGTTTTGCTGGCCCGCATCCAGCAGGTTTAGTAGGCACGCACATTCACTACCTTTCGCCGGTAGCCCTGCATAAAAAAGTGTGGCACATCGGTTATCAGGACGTGATTGCATTCGGTAAACTGTTTGTTGAAGGCAAACTTGATACGAGCCGTATCATTGCTGTAGGTGGCCCGCGTGCTGAGAATCCTCGTTTATTGCGTACCCGTGTTGGTGCCAGTACTGAGGAACTCTTAGCTGGTGAAGTCATCAAACCTGATGACACCCGTGTAATTTCAGGCTCTGTCTTCTGTGGCGCTTCTGCTGAAGGTAATCTTACCTATCTGGGGCGTTTCCATAATCAGGTGAGCTTGCTGGAAGAAGGCAATAAGCGCACCTTTATGGGGTGGCTGTCCACTGGCGCAAATCGCCACTCAATTATGGGCATCTACATTTCCAAGATTAAAGGCCTGAGTAACTACGCACCGACAACTTCTACTAATGGCTCTGAACGCGCCATGGTGCCGGTGGGTAATTACGAACGCATTATGCCGTTGGATGTAATGCCAACACAGCTGCTGCGTTCGCTGATTGTGGGCGACATTGAGGTTGCCATGCAGCTTGGGTGTCTTGAGCTGGACGAAGAGGATCTGGCGCTGTGTACCTATGTTTGCCCAGGCAAATATGAGTACGGTCCTATCCTGCGTGACAATCTCACCATGATCGAGAAAGAGGCCTGATGATGGGTATTCGACAAACACTCGATAATATCGAGCCGCACTTCCATAAAGGTGGTAGGTACGAAAAGTTCTATCCGCTCTACGAAGCGATAGATACCGTTTTTTATTCGCCGCCTAGCGTTGCGAAAACCACGTCCCACGTGCGTGATGGTGTTGACCTTAAGCGCATTATGATAACTGTGTGGATGTGTACCTTCCCTGCGATGTTATTCGGCATGTGGAATGCTGGTTGGCAAGCAAACACCGCGATCGAAGCGGGTTACGCTTCGATGAATGGCTGGCGTGAAGCAATCATGATGACTCTTGCGGGTGGTCATGATCCCAGCAGCCTATGGGCTAACTTCGTACTCGGTGCAACTTATTTCTTGCCAATCTATCTCGTTACGTTCGTGGTAGGTGGTTTTTGGGAAGTTATGTTTGCCATTAAGCGTGGGCATGAAGTCAACGAAGGCTTCTTCGTAACTTCTGTACTATTTGCTTTGATTCTTCCGGCAACTATTCCGCTATGGCAGGTTGCTTTAGGTATTACCTTCGGCGTTGTGATTGGTAAAGAAATCTTCGGTGGAACGGGTAAGAACTTCCTGAACCCCGCGTTGACTGGCCGAGCTTTCTTATACTTTGCTTATCCAGCACAAATTTCGGGTGACGCAGTATGGGTAGCCGCAGATGGTTATACAGGCGCAACGGCACTTTCTATGGCCTTCCAAGACGGCATGTCTGCGTTGACCAACACGTATAGCTGGTGGGATGCCTTTTTAGGCTTCGTACCGGGCTCAGTGGGTGAAGTATCAACGCTAGCAATCCTGATCGGTGCTGCCGTACTGCTGTGGACTAAGATCGCAAACTGGCGAATTATGCTGGGCGTTTTCTTGGGTATGGTCATTACCAGCACGCTGTTTAACCTAATCGGTTCTGACAGCAACCCGATGTTTGCAATGCCCTGGTACTGGCACTTAGTCATTGGTGGCTTCGCTTTCGGCATGGTGTTTATGGCAACGGACCCTGTGTCTGCCGCCATGACTAACCAAGGTCGCTTAGTGTTTGGTGCGCTAATTGGTGTGATGACCGTGCTGATTCGCGTAGTGAACCCGGCTTTCCCGGAAGGCATCATGTTGGCCATTTTGTTTGCCAACCTGTTTGCACCGCTGATTGATCACATGTTCGTCCAGGCCAATGTTAAACGCCGTCTCAAGCGGACTGGCGTACCGGCCGAGGAGACTGCCTAATGGCACAAGGTAACAACTCAATCAAAAAGGTCCTAATCGTAGCGTTCTCGCTGTGTATCGTGTGTTCGGTGATTGTGTCGACGGCCGCTGTAGCCCTTCGCCCCGCACAGCAGTTGAATCAGGAACTGGATCGTAAAACCAATATTCTTAACGTGGCAAATCTTTATGAGCCCGGTATGGATGTTGAGGAAGCGTTCCGCACCCAAATCACTGCACGTGTAGTAGAGCTTGATACCGGTGAGTATACCGATCAGTTCAACCCCGATACCTTCGATGGTTTCGAAGCGTCTCGCGATCCAGCAACGGGTCGTACACTTTCCGGCGACCGCGACATTGCAGGTTTGTCGCGGGTTGAGAATTTTGCGACTATCTATCTGATCGGCGACGAAGAGAACCCAGATCAAATTGTCCTGCCTATTCGTGGGCAAGGGCTTTGGGGTCGTATGATGGGCTTCTTAGCTGTTGAAGGTGACGGTAATACCATCGTTAGTATCACCTATTACGACCACAGCGAAACACCTGGTCTTGGTGCTGAGGTGAATAATCCGCGTTGGCAAGCCCAGTGGGAAGGTAAAAAGATTTACGAAGAAGAGGGTGATCTCTCTCCAGAAATCCACCTGACCAAGGGCGGTGCAAGCAACCAGTATGAAGTGGACGCTCTGTCTGGCGCAACGCTCACTAGTAACGGTGTTACCAACATGTTGCAGTTCTGGTTAAGTGAAGAGGCCTTTGCCCTTTACTTAGCCAGGTTCCGCAGCGGTACCGAGCCATCAGACGCCGAAGACACCGACACTAACTTCGACGACGTTGAGGGGGCCTGATCATGGCGGATGCAAATGCAAAAAGCGTCTTAACGGCGCCGATCTTTAAGAACAATCCTATTGCGCTACAGATTTTGGGAATTTGTTCGGCACTAGCGGTGACGACCAGCATGAGCGTTTCGCTGGTAATGGCGCTGGCAGTCATCTTCGTAACATCGTTCTCAAGCATGTTCGTATCGTTGATCCGTAATCAGATTCCATCTTCGATTCGTATTATTGTTCAGATGACGATCATCGCATCACTGGTTATCGTCGTCGACCAGATCCTTAAAGCCTATGCGTATGAAATGTCTAAGCAGCTATCGGTCTTCGTAGGCCTAATCATTACTAACTGTATCGTAATGGGCCGTGCGGAAGGCTTTGCTATGACCAATACACCGGGTATGTCGTTCCTTGACGGTATTGGTAACGGCCTTGGCTATGGCTTTGTCCTGATGGTGGTTGGCTTTTTCCGTGAGTTACTGGGTTCTGGGAGTGTTTTTGGCCTCACGATCCTGCCCACGGTCCAAAACGGTGGTTGGTATGTACCTAACGGTATGATGTTACTGCCGCCTTCTGCCTTCTTCATTATCGGTTTGCTGATTTGGGTACTGCGCTCAGTTAATCCTGAGCAGGTAGAAGAGAGTGAGTTCAAAATGAAGCACAACACCAAGCCGAAGGAGGCCGTGTAATATGGAACACTATCTAAGCCTATTCGTCGCTTCGGTATTCGTTGAGAACTTGGCATTAGCCTTCTTTTTAGGGATGTGTACGTTCCTGGCGGTATCTAAGAAGGTTTCTGCTGCATTTGGCCTTGGAATTGCTGTTATTGTCGTACTGACAATCTCGGTTCCGGTCAATAATCTTGTCTTCAACCTGCTGCTGGCTGAAGGCGCATTGTCCTGGACTGGCGTAAGCGGTACTGAAAACATCGATCTTTCATTCCTCGGGCTTCTGAGCTATATCGGCGTTATTGCCGCACTTGTTCAGATTCTGGAAATGTTTCTCGATAAATATGTTCCGGCGCTTTATAACGCACTGGGCGTATTCCTACCGCTGATTACTGTTAACTGCGCGATTCTCGGTGGCGTACTGTTTATGGTTGAGCGTAACTACAACTTTGGCGAATCCGTAATCTACGGATTTGGTTCTGGTGTCGGCTGGGCGCTCGCTATTACAGCACTGGCTGGTATCCGCGAGAAGCTGAAGTATAGCGACGTGCCTGGCGGCCTTCAGGGTCTTGGCATCACGTTTATTACCGTTGGCTTAATGTCGTTGGGCTTTATGTCCTTCTCAGGCATTCAGCTTTAATCGGAGCCGGTTTTCTCGGCAACTCAGGTTGCCGAGGTACAGAAAACCTTCAGCAATAGGAAACCGACATGGTTGATACATCTGTCATCTTGCTCGGTGTTGTCATGTTTACGATCATCGTTATTAGCTTAACGGCGATCATTCTGGCAGCGCGCAGCAAGCTAGTGAGTAGCGGGGACGTGACAATTGAAGTCAACGGTGACCCCGAGCATACCTTGCAGACTCAGGCTGGTGGTAAGTTGCTTAACACCTTAGCTGCAAACGGCATCTTCCTTTCTTCCGCCTGCGGCGGCGGCGGATCATGCGCACAGTGTAAATGCCGAGTAGAAGAGGGCGGCGGCTCTATTTTGCCGACGGAAGAATCTCACTTTACTATGCGCGAAAAGAAAGATGGCTGGCGTCTGTCTTGTCAGGTTCCTGTGAAACAGGACATGAAAGTAGAAGTGCCTGAAGAAGTCTTTGGTGTTAAAAAGTGGGAAACCGAGGTTACCGCAAACCCCAATGTGGCTACCTTTATTAAAGAGCTGAACTTGAAGTTGCCTGAAGGTGAAGAAGTTGCCTTCCGCGCAGGTGGCTATGTTCAGCTGGTCGCGCCGCCTTATGACATCAAATTCTCTGATTTCGATATTGATGAAGAGTACCGTGGTGACTGGGAAAAGTTTGGTCTATTCGATATCTCGCATAAGAATGAAGAAGAAATCATTCGTGCGTATTCGATGGCAAACTATCCTGATGAGAAAGGCTTGCTTAAGTTTAATATCCGCATTGCAACGCCACCTCCTGGTACCAGTCATCCCCCTGGCCTGATGTCTACCTATGTCTTCAGTCTTAAGCCCGGTGACAAGGTAACTGTGATGGGGCCGTTCGGTGAGTTCTTTGCCAGAGACACTGATGCGGAAATGGTCTTCGTAGGTGGTGGTGCGGGTATGGCACCCATGCGTAGCCACATTTTCGATCAGCTGAAACGCTTGAAGTCGGATCGTAAGATATCTTTCTGGTATGGCGCGCGCTCTTGGCGTGAAACCTTCTACAATGAAGAGTATGACAAGCTAGCGGAAGAATTCCCGAACTTTGAGTGGCACTTGGCGCTTTCTGATCCGCAGCCAGAAGATAACTGGGAAGGGCCGTCAGGCTTTATTCATAACGTACTGTATGAAAACTATCTGAAGGATCACCCTGCGCCTGAAGATTGTGAGTACTACATGTGTGGACCGCCCATGATGAATGCCTCTGTGATCAAGCTTCTGCTTGACCTGGGTGTTGAGCCGGAAAACATCCTATTAGATGACTTCGGCGGTTAATGACGTGGTTGTGTAAATTGCCTGCGGGTATGAGCGGGGCTGGCCTTTTGGTCAGCCCCGTTTTTTATGTAAACGCTTATAAAACGATGAGCAACCTGATCAATGGTGCAGTAGCTGAGGTACAATAGACATTAAAATTTTAGGGCACCTGACGACATGAATGTTGTCGGCAGGTGAGCAGCTAATGCAATGCTCGGAGGTGAATATGACAATCTGGCTACTGGTATTTGGTTTTATGGCGCTGGTGATGACCGCGATGGCTGTCGGCGTATTAATGGGCCGCAAGCCTATTGCTGGTTCCTGTGGTGGCTTAAATCAATTGGGGCTAAAAGAAGGCTGTGACATCTGCGGCGGCAAAGATGAGGTTTGCGAAGAAGAAAATCGCAAGCGTGGAAGTGTTCGCCGTCGTAGCGACGAGAGTCGTGGGGCTGACCTGGGTTATGACGCAACGCGTCGTTAATTTGGTTTTTTGCTTCGTAAACGCTCGCTAATGGCGAGCGTTTATGTAATGCCCTTGAAGCGCTTTTAAGTCAGGAATAAGGAGATACAAGTCGTATGGCAGTTCACAATTACGATGTCGTGGTGATAGGTACTGGCCCAGCTGGGGAAAGCGCTGCCATCAATGCTGCTAAGCACGGCAAACGAGTGGCGATTATTGAGAAGCAAGCCCAAGTAGGTGGCAACTGCACCCACTGGGGCACAATTCCTTCAAAAGCGCTGCGTCATCAGGTCAAACAGATCATGGCGTTCAATACCAACCGCATGTTCCGCGATATCGGTGAGCCTCGCTGGTTTTCTTTTCCTAAAGTAATGGAGCGTTCCCGTGGCACCATTGATAAACAGGTAGAAATGCGCACCACGTTCTACGCGCGGAACCGAATTGATCTGTTTCATGGTGTGGCTCGTTTCAAAGATGAGCATACGGTAGTGGTACGAGACCGACAGGAAGGCGTGGAAGAGCTGACAGCCAAGAAAATCGTCATTTCTACCGGCTCTCGGCCTTACCGTCCGGCGGATATTAACTTCCGTCATCCGCGCATCTACTGCTCTGATACGATTCTCAGCCTTTCCCACACCCCGCGGACATTGGTAATTTTTGGGGCGGGTGTTATCGGCTGCGAGTATGCCTCCATCTTTTCGGGCCTTGGCGTAAAGGTTGATTTGATTAATAACCGAGACAGCCTGCTATCGTTTCTGGATGATGAAATTAGCGATGCGCTTTCCTACCACCTACGTAAACATGGGGTGCTGATTCGTCATAACGAAGACTACGAAAGTGTTGAAGGTGACGATGCCGGGGTAGTTGTGAGCCTAAAATCGGGCAAAAAGATCCGCGCCGATGCATTTCTTTGGGCGAACGGGCGTACCGGCAACACCGACAGTCTTGGGCTTGAGAACATTGGTTTAGAACCGAATGATCGAGGTCAGCTCAGCGTTGATGAGCACTACCGCACCGCGATTCCGCACATTTATGCGGCAGGCGATGTGATTGGTTGGCCGAGTCTCGCCAGTGCCGCTTATGACCAGGGATTAAATTCTTGTAATGAGCTGCTGGACAAAGAGTACCGCTTTGTAAGCGATGTACCGACAGGGATCTATACCATTCCCGAAATCAGTTCTTTTGGCCCTAATGAACGTGAGCTAACTGAAGCTAAAGTGCCCTATGAAGTGGGTAAAGCCTTCTTTAAAGATACTGCTCGTGCGCAAATTACCGGCGATACAGTGGGAATGTTGAAGATCTTATTCCACCAAGACACGTTGGAAATATTAGGAATCCATTGTTTTGGTGACCAGGCTTCGGAAATTCTACACATTGGTCAGGCAATTATGCAGCAGGAAGGTAAAGCGAATACTGTGAAGTACTTTGTTAACACCACCTTCAACTATCCAACAATGGCAGAAGCGTACCGGGTAGCAGCGCAAAACGGTTTAAACCGGGTATTTTAAAACGCCACAAGTGGGGGGGGTAGAACCCCCTTATGTTTACCTCATACCTCACAAACCTTCCAGCAGTCGCTGAGCGCGAGGTTGCCAATCCCCGTTTAAAGTAACAGCTTGTGCGAGTGCTTCGCGGGCGCCGTCACTATTTTCTTGTTGTAGCCTCAAGATGGCTAAATTCAACCATGCGGCACCCATAGCAGGGTCAAGCTGTGTCGCTGACTCAAAGGCTTCCAACGCTGCTTGAGGTTGTTTATTGGCATAGTGCGCGTTCCCAAGCGCGAATTGGCCTAGTGCGTTGTCAGGAAAGCGATCTGCAAAGGCTTGCCAGCTGGAAAGCGTTGCTATAGAGCCATGCTGTTCCTCATAGGCGCTAATGGCCTCTAGCGCGTTGCGAATGGAAACACCTTCGGGCAGGCTGCCAGGTTCACTAACCACAAATCCCCAGCGTTCAGAGCGCGCCCACGTAGCATCAAAACGGCTAAAAGACATCGTATGTCGTTCGATTTCGCCGCTGCGCAAGATCAGCGTTTCGTTTGGAAGATCAAAGCCAATGGCCACTGCGTAATGCCACATTGGAAATGCCGGCAAGGAGAGGTTTTGCATTACTGCTACCGGGTCACCAGCTTCCAGGTGGCCAAGCAACGCATCCATGGTGCCGCGAATTGGAATTGCCAGCTGCTTATAACGGCGAACAGTGGCTAGCATTTCGGGTTGAACGCTACCTCCTCGTCCGGGTAAAAATACCTGAGGGATCAAATTGTTAAGCTCTGCATCTACTCCCTGATGGTTAAGCACCATCGCCAATGTCGCTGGACCACACTGGTACTCTGTCTGTGCGTAAAAAGGCACCTCTGTAAGCTCTGTTTGGGGTGCTAGGCTAGCTTTAGTGCTTTCTAGCAACACTGGGCTTCGAGCACAGCCACTAAGCATAGCGAACAGCAGAGTAAACAGTAAAACGCCCGCAAAGCGGGCATTTAGTAAGTATTTCATCACAGCAGACAAATCAGCGAGTGAACGGATAAACATCGGTCAGGCCAAGAATGTCAGTCACTAGTAGAATCACAAATACTGCAAACAGCGCGCCAATCACACCTGCACCGGCAGGCAGTTGTTCCAGTTGTTCGGCCATTTGCTGTGCTTCAGCGTCGCTTAGGGCTGCTACGCGGGCTTCGACCTCATCTAAACTCACACCCTGCTTGAGTAGCTGGTCTTGTACGTCTGCACTGGCAAGAATTTCATTGATACGCTCGCGGTCGGCACCAGCACGGTCACCTGCTAAAACAGATTGGGTAGAGACTAATTCTTTAGAAGCTAATTCTTTAGAAGCTAACTCTGTAGGAGTTAATTCTACAGAGGCCATGTCCATACCTTGCGAAGCTGTGGGCGCAGCAGCAACGGGGAGACTGGTAATGACTAACGCAGCGATTAGTAAGCTTGAGAGGTAAGCACGCACTTTTTTCATTGTCTTCATCCTTAGACGTCTTGGGGAGCAAGTTGATCAGTAACTTGATTTAATAGTATAGAAACAAACAGCGGCGGATTTAAGGGGCAAGCGCAAAGTGCTAATTGTTTGCACTAATGCGATAAGTCCATGGGCTTTCAGCCAAAAGACCTTTGCCACCGGCCATGGTCATGGCGAGGTCATGAAGTCCGGGCCATAAAGGCACTGTCGAAGCTCCTTTTACTGCAAGGTCTAAGCGTTGGGCCATTAATAGCAGTTTATGTAAACGTTTCATCGAGAGGCGGCTGATCGCCTTTTGGTAAGCGGGGCGGCGTTTATCAAAAATCATCGGTTTCTGGGTTTTGCAGGCGTGTTCAAAGCTTTGACCCTGATCGAGGTGTTGATGCAGTGATAGCAGGGTACGTAGCTCACGACTAAGTGCCCATAACACAATGGGCGCTTCAACACCTTCACTGCGCAGCCCATGGACGATACGCGAAGTCCGGCTTGGCTCACCTTTCAAGCAGGCATCAGCCAAATTAAACACATCAAATCGAGTGCTGTCTTCCACGCCTTGAGCAATGCTTTCGACATTAAGGCGGGTATTAGGTGGATGAATAAGCGCGAGTTTTTGTAGCTCTTGATCGGCAGCCAGTAAGTTACCCTCCGTGCGCTCGCCCAATAAACGTGCTGCTTCTAGGTCAATTTGCAACCCATGCAGCGATGCGCGATCCCGCAGCCAGTAGCCTAAGCGCGAGGCATCGACGGGCCATACGGGCACAAATACACCTTGTTTATCGAGCGCCTTGAACCATGCGCTCTTTTGTTGTTTGGCATCCAGTTTTCCCATACTAATCAGCAGCAGGTCATCGTTGCCAGCCATCATTTCAGCATATTGTGTCAGTGCTTTACTGCCATCTTGGCCCAGCTTGTGGGCACCTAGCCGTAGTTCCAAGAGCTTATTAGAGGCGAACAAAGAGAGGTTGCTGGCGGTTTCCAGAAGGCGTCCCCAAGCAAAGTTGGGCTCTACATCGAGCACTTCCCGTTCTTCGACGCCGGCTTGTCTAGCAGCCAAGCGGACGGCGTCGCAGGCATCGCGATGTTGCAGTGGTTCATCACCGGCTACAATCACAACCTTAGGCAACTTTTTTGCTAAAGCTGCAGGAAGCTGGTCCGAAAAGACTTTCACTGAATGGCCTCAAGATTCGCTAGCTTTTCAATAATGCGCTCTGCTAGCTGCCGCGTTAGCGTTTGTTCGGCTTCTTGAAAAATTGTTTCACGATTGAGCAGGTCATCGTCGCTGACTCGAATACGCGTATTGGTGGTTACTGTCGCATTATTAAGCACATAAGCGTTATTCTCTCGCTGTTGCACGGAGAGAGATGTGCTTAGCGTCAGTTCATGTTCTTGGCTGGCACGCCCTTCACTACCGATACGGTGCTGGCGAAGTACCGGCGAGCCTAGCGTGACCCGCCAGGGGGCGCCACCCGATACTTCTGTGCTTTGTTGCAACAACCTTATGCGAAGCTGTTGGGCCAAAGCGCTAGTGTCGTCACCCTCAAGGGAAAGGGCGGGCAAGCGTGGCATTGAATCAAGACCGCGCAGGCGAAACCCACAGCCACTGAGCAACATCGCCGCAGTCGCGGCGATGCTGTACGTAAGAAAACGACGGCGTGTAACGTGTTGGGATGGTTTCATCCACTCACCACAATGTTAACCAGCTTGCCGGGCACTACGATCACTTTACGCACCGTTTTACCTTCCAGATGGCGCTGGACGTTTTCGTTTTCCATCGCAAGCGTCTCGATGGCCGCTTTATCTGCACTGGCTGGAGCTTCCAGGCGCGCGCGCAGTTTACCGTTAACTTGCACCACTAGCTCAATACTGTCGCGGGCTAGCGCGGCTTCATCCACCTTCGGCCACTGGGCTTCAATGGCGGGCTGCTCATAGCCTAGCTGTTGCCATAGTGCGTGGCATAGGTGCGGTGTAATGGGCGCCAGCAGAAGGACACACGCCTCTAGGGCTTCGCGAGTGACTGCCAAGCCCAACTCAGACGTATCATCGAACTTAGCCACTGCATTAGAAAGCTCCATTACCGCGGCAATAGCGGTATTAAAGGTAGTGCGGCGACCGATGTCGTCACTGGCTTTTTTGATGGTTTCATGGGTTTTACGACGCAGTGCTTTTTGGTCGAGGTTTAATTCTTCAACGGCCAATTCGCAGGGTGTGCCTGCATCAAGATGCTCGGTGACCTGACGCCAAATCCGCTTCAAAAAACGATGGGCACCTTCAACACCAGAATCCGACCACTCCAACGACTGTTCAGGCGGGGCGGCAAACATCATAAACAGGCGGACGGTGTCGGCACCAAACTTGTCGATCATTGACTGAGGGTCGACACCGTTGTTTTTCGACTTAGACATCTTCTCGATGCCGCCCATCTCCACGGGCTGGCCGTCACTCATCAGCGTAGCGCTTAACGGGCGGCCTTTTTCATCGCGTTTTACTTCGACATCGACGGGGTTGAACCACTCCTTGCCGCCGTTATCTTTAAAGCGGTAGAACGTTTCTGCGATAACCATGCCCTGGGTTAGCAATTGCTGAAACGGCTCATCAGAATCCAGCATGCCGAAATCGCGCAGCAGCTTGTGGAAGAAGCGGGCATAAAGCAGGTGCAGAATCGCGTGCTCGATACCGCCAATGTACAAATCAACGGGTAGCCAGTAATTGGCACGCTCGTCCAGCATGGCATCGTGATTATCCGCACAGCAGAAGCGGGCGAAGTACCAGGAAGACTCCATAAAGGTGTCGAAGGTATCCGTTTCACGCACCCAGCCGTCTCCCAGTTCAGAAAATTCGGGCATTCTTTTCAGTGGTGAGCCGGATGCATCGACGGTCACTTCCATGGGTAGCGCCACGGGCAGTTCGTCATCAGATAGCGGCACGGTTTGGCCTTCGGGGCCATACTTCACGGGAATCGGCGCGCCCCAATAACGCTGACGAGCAATACCCCAGTCACGCAGGCGGTAGTTGGTTTTTACCTCGCCACGGCCAAGCTCAGCAAGCTTGGCGGCTATCGCATCAAACGCCGGTTGGAATTCTAGGCCATCAAACTCGCCAGAGTTAATCAGCGTGCCGTGCTCAACGTAAGCACCTTCGGTAATATCCGGCTGGTTGCCGTTGGCGTCGGCCACTACAGGCTTAAGCTCAATGCCGTACTTGGTCGCAAATTCCCAGTCACGTTGGTCGTGGGCAGGGACTGCCATCACCGCACCGGTACCAAACTCCATTAACACGAAGTTGGCCACAAATACGGGCACTTCATCCCCGGTTAACGGGTGAATCGCTTTGTGCCCAGTGAGCATGCCCAGCTTCTCTTTGGTGGCCATTTCGGCTTCCGACGTGCCACCTTTCGCACACTCGTCGCAGAATGCTGCCAACTCACTATTTTGTTTAGCGGCTTGCTTGGCCAGCGGGTGGCCAGCGGCAACCGCCATGTAGGTAACGCCCATCAGCGTATCCGGGCGCGTGGTGTATACCGCCAGCGGTTCGCAGGCGCTGCCATCTTGTGCCTGAATTTCAAAGGTCATTTCAACGCCACGGGATTTACCAATCCAGTTGCGCTGCATGGTTTTGACCTGCTCGGGCCACTCGACGTTTTCCAGGTCCGCCAACAACTCATCGGCGTAGTCGGTAATCTTCAAGAACCACAGTGGAATTTCTTTACGCTCTACCGGAGCGCCGGAACGCCAGCCACAACCGTCGATGACTTGCTCGTTGGCCAGTACAGTTTGATCAACCGGGTCCCAGTTCACCGTGGACATTTTCTTATAAACCAAACCTTTTTCGACTAGCTTGGTAAAGAACCACTGCTCCCAGCGGTAGTAGCTGGTATCACAGGTGGCGAATTCACGGCTCCAATCATAGGCAAAACCAAGCGCCTTCAACTGGTTGCGCATGTAATCAATATTTTGATAAGTCCACTTAGCGGGCGGCACTTGGTTTTGAATCGCAGCATTTTCCGCAGGCATGCCAAACGCATCCCACCCCATGGGCTGCATGACATTTTTACCTCGCATGCGTTGGAAACGAGACACAACGTCACCGATAGTGTAGTTACGCACGTGCCCCATATGCAGCTTGCCGCTGGGGTAAGGGAACATGGATAAGCAGTAGAACTTTTCGCGGTTAGCATCTTCTACTGCTTTGAAGCACTGGTGTTTGTCCCAGTACTGCTGAGCGTCACGTTCAATATCACGGGGGCTGTAATGTGCGTCCATCGGTGTTTTCAATGCCTTGGGGTAATTCGCCCAAAAAGGGCGCAAAGTGAATAGTGTATGACGGCTGTCAGATAAGTAACGTCGATTGTATCCTATGCAGGTGTATCCTTGAACGGTTAGCCGATGATAGGCCGCACCTTGGGTCGACAAAAGGAGAGGTACCATGGAACAAAATAACGATCACCGCTTGCGCGAAGGCTACGAGCGCCTGCTAGAACGCATGCAGGACGGGGCAAATGACCTTACTTGGGATAATCTACAAAAGGATTTGGACGACGCCGTTGCTTTCGAAGCGGAACTTGAAGAGTACACCAAAGACGAGCTAGCACTGCTGCGTGCCTGGGTAGAACGTGACCTGAAAGATATGCGCTACTACATGGCGGATACCGGTAAACAGTTGGCTAGCTGGTTGGGCATCGATATTGAAAACCTCTCGCGGCGGGTAGCAGAATCGCTGCTTTCAATCGCCGACCGCAGTGTGGTCGATCGAGAGCGCTTCGAAGATGATTTGGAAGCCGCTCGTGCAGACTACTGCGAAGGCGAAGTGGCTGCGCCAGGCTTGATGGCATGCGTTCACTGCGATGCCCAAGTCATGCTAGAAGGTGTCTCTCGCTTAGAGCCATGCCACCAGTGTGGCCACCGCTATTTCTATCGTTTTCCCAGTAAAATTATCGAGACCTGAGTGACTAACGCGCTAACGATTTAACTGACCCATATGCTGAGGCCTGCAATCGCACCAAGCGAGAGCAGGCTCATAATCGCCGCATACAACAAATTGTTTTTCATCATGCGATAACCGCTGACGCCATAACGCCCCTGCAGCGAAAGATTAATGCCGGATAACGGCCCGACGCTGGTACCCACCGCCCAAGCGCTCAGCGCGACAAAGGCAAATAGCGTTTGCTCACCACTGGTTAAATTTAAAATAGACGCCAGCACGGAAACGCCAATGATCGGGTGCAAGCCCACCAGCGCACTTAACGTAATGCCCGCAAAACTCACCATGGCCTGCCACATGCCGAAGGTAGCGAATAGCGTCCAGTCTTCACCAGCTGCGGACGTTACCAGGGTTGAAAGCCCCAGCGTTAATAAACCCGCCGCCAAAAATAGCGAAATTTCCCCACGCATAGCGGGTAGTCGTGTGGCGGTGTGCTGGCGAACGCGCCGCAGGGTATAGTGTGCACCTTCTCGCAGGTTGCTTAGCAACGCTACGCTCGGCAATAAAAAGGTAATAATGCTGACAATGGTGAGCGACGGCGTCAGCCAAAAATGAAACAGCATTACCAGCGCCGCCATGCCTGCCGGCATTAGCAGGCTGCGCGGTGAAAGCGAAAAGCCGTCCACCTCGGCTAAATCAAACCGCCGCCGAAGCTCTAAGGTGGTTAGCAGCCCTGACAGCATTGCCAGCGGAAAGCCAATTAACGCAATTTGCCCGTACTGCACCTCTGGCACTAGCGCAATCACCACCCCCATCGAGGCAAAGAAGGGCGACCACAACGCCGCACTACTCAAGCCACGGTTCAGCGCTAGCAGTTGGGGAGTGGTTAAAGGCGAGCGTCTGGCTAAACGGTCGCCCACCATAAATACTGTCGAAAGATTCAAAATCGTGCCGAGAAAGTGCACCCCTAGCCAGGTGCGCAGCACGCCATCGGCCCCGGTCACCCGTTTACCCGGCGGTCGCTTATTGCCTTGGGTGCCAATCAATGAAATAAAGCTAACGCCCACCAGCATTGTGGCCACAAACACATTGCCTTGTAGCATGGCAGGCCAATTTATATCGGCACTGTAAGCGACCTGCGCCACCACTAGCATCAGCACCCCAAGGGCAATCAATACCCCCGCCTGAATGCGTGAACGCCTTGGAATATCCCGCCACAGCAGCGCCACCGCCGCCCACAGTAAATAGCTCACCGCCTGTGCCGTTGGCACCACGCCGATAAAGCCAATAATTTGAGCAACCAGCCCAAGCAGTATCAAAAAACCCGCCAGCCGCTGCCGCGTCGTTGTTTCTTGCATCTCAATCCCTTACTGGTTGAGTTAGCAGGCTAATAGGATTTACGGAAGAAGGCCAGCGGAAGAGAAACGAGGAGGGCATTTGCCGAAAAAAAAGGGACATTTTTGTAGCGCGTGGTAACGAATCTTTGAGGAACGAGCAATGAGGCACTGCGAAAGGGTTCTGATATGTTGAAGAAAACTGAGTAATGTCAAAATGTATTTTCTGCTTAACGTAGCCCAGAAGAGGTATCCGAACTGGTTTGCTATGAGCAATGAATTTAACCAGGCGCACCACTACAACAAGACCAGGTACAGCGACGTCTAGCATCATACAGAGGAGCCAAGTGCGTTGGTTCAGAGAGAGGAAGGGCACTATTTTCAAAGAAAGCACGATAGTGTTGTTCTGAAGCGTGAACCTTGGGCACAATCGCTGAACTGAAGGCTACCGCCGCAGCCAATAGTAACTGCCAGCGCTTTATCCACTGTCGGGTCTTGTAACGCATTACTGCTCGTACTTTGGCTGACCTTAGGGATGGTGGCCTATCGACAACCACGAGCTAACTCTTTGTATTGCAGTGTATGACATTCTTGAAGTGTTCACTGTGAGGTAAGAGAATTTTCACGAGAACCTTCCAGCTCTTCAACCATTTTTTTAGCGGCATTGGAAAGCGTGCGGTTGGTGTGCACCAAGTAACCCAGCGGGCGGTGGATGGGGGCGGTGTCTACGTTGAGTTCGATCAGTTCGCCATCGATCATGTTTTCAGGTAACAGGCTCCAGCCGAGTCCCACGTTGCACATCATTTTCAACGTTTCTAAATAATTCGTTGCCATGCTAACCGGAAGCGTTAGGCCTGCTTCGGCAAAACGCTGGCCGATCAGCGTTCGGGTGAAGGTTTTTGCGCCTGGCAGTACACAATCGAATTTACATAATTCAGCTAAGCTGAGCAGGGTGCGGTTGTGACGGGGGCGCTGGGCCAGTGGGTGGTCGGTGGCGCACACAAAACACAGCCGGTCGCGCCATAGCTCTACCACGTGCAGCTGCCCAACGGGATGAGGGGCGAGGGTGACAATTGCCATTTCTAATGTGCCGTCGACGACACCTTGGTAAGCTAGCTCGGAATCCAGAAAGTGTAGGTCTAGCGCCACTTCTGGATGCCGCTTGGTGTACTGCTTTAATAACGGTGGCAGACGGTGCAGGCCAATGTGATGGCTGGTAGCCAGCGTCAGCTTGCCGCCTACTTGGCCGGAAAGGTTGGCTAATGCGCGGCGGCTGTCTTCCACGGTGAACAGTATGTGCTGGGCTTTGGGAAGCAATACATTTCCTGCCTCGGTGAGCGCGATTCGCCGCCCAATGCGGTCAAACAACCGCGTGCCAAGTTGATCTTCCAGAGTCGCAATGCGTTTGCTGACGGCGGGTTGCGTTAAATACAACTGCTCCGCCGCGCGTGAGAAACTTTGGGTTTCTGCCACAGCTAAAAAGGCTTGTAGGCTTTGGGTATCCACGGTCAGTTCTCTCGATTGCTATTCCATTTTGGAATTTAATCTATGAATAACATGAATTGCTTTTATGCGCGACTCGCGTGACACTGCTTGTATAGCCATATAAGCAGCACGCAGAGGCTGCCATACCGAACTAGCAGGGCAATGCCCAGGAGAGCAACATGTCAGGTCAAACGCTTTACGACAAACTCTGGAATCAGCACTTGGTGAAACAGCGTGACGACGGCACGGCGTTGATTTATATCGACCGCCAACTGCTGCACGAAGTCACCTCGCCCCAGGCGTTTGAAGGCCTACGCTTGGCTAACCGCAAGCCCTGGCGTTTAGATGCTAACCTGGCAACGCCTGACCACAACGTGCCCACGACGGTAAAAGAGCGCGCTGAAGGCAATAGCGGTATCAAAGACCCGGTGTCGTTAATCCAAGTGCAAACTCTGGACGATAATTGTCTTGAGTACGGTATTGAAGAGTTCAAAATTAACGACCCGCGCCAGGGCATCGTGCACGTGGTAGGCCCAGAGCAAGGCGCAACCTTGCCAGGTATGACCGTGGTATGTGGCGATTCACACACCGCGACCCACGGTGCCTTTGGTGCCTTGGCCCACGGTATTGGCACGTCAGAAGTCGAGCACGTTATGGCGACCCAGTGTTTGCTGGCGCAGAAAATGAAGAACATGCAGGTGCGCGTGGAAGGTGAACTTGGCCTGGGCGTGACCGCGAAAGACGTGGTGTTGGCAATAATTGGTCAGATTGGCACCGCTGGTGGCACGGGCTATGCCATTGAGTTTGCGGGCAGTGCGATTGAATCGCTCTCGATGGAAGGCCGCATGACCGTGTGTAATATGGCGATTGAAGCCGGTGCGCGCGTTGGCCTGATTGCCGTCGATGATACGACGATTAATTACCTTGCTGAGCGCCCGTTTGCGCCAACCGCTGAGCAGTGGGAAGGCGCCGTGGCTGACTGGCGCACGCTTGTTTCTGATGCAGATGCCCAGTTCGATAAAGTGGTTACGCTTGAGGCTGAAAAGATAGAGCCGCAGGTTAGTTGGGGTACCAGCCCTGAAATGGTCACCGGGATTTCTGGCCAAGTGCCAGACCCCCAAGCCGCGCTGGATGACACCGTGCAGCGCAGCTATATGCGGGCGCTTGAATACATGGGCTTGCAGGCGAACCAGAAAATTACCGATATCAAACTCGATAAAGTGTTTATCGGTTCCTGCACTAACTCGCGCATTGAAGATTTACGTGAAGCCGCCAAGGTCGCTAAAGGCAATAAAGTCGCTGACTCTATTAAGCTTGCCATGGTAGTGCCAGGTTCTGGCTTGGTGAAACGCCAAGCAGAAGCAGAAGGCTTAGATAAAATCTTTATTGAAGCAGGCTTTGAGTGGCGCGAGCCAGGTTGCTCGATGTGTTTGGCAATGAACGCCGACAAACTGGGTGCCGGTGAGCACTGTGCATCGACATCTAACCGCAATTTCGAAGGTCGTCAGGGTTACGGTGGTCGTACGCATTTGGTGAGCCCCGCAATGGCTGCGGCGGCCGCGATTGCTGGCAACTTTGTTGATGTACGTACCTTACCCGCTAACGATGCTAGCAACGCGCAGGAGGCCTAAGCCATGAAAAAGTTTGAACGTTTAGAAGGAATTGTAGCGCCGCTTGATCGTGCTAACGTCGATACCGATCTGATTATTCCTAAGCAGTTTTTGAAGTCGATAAAGCGCACTGGCTTTGGCGTAAACCTGTTTGATGAACTGCGCTATTTGGATGAAGGCCAGCCGGGACAAGACTGTTCGCAGCGCCCGCTGAACCCTGATTTTGTGTTGAACCAGCCGCGTTACCAAGGCGCTGAAGTGCTGCTGGCGCGCCGCAACTTTGGCTGTGGTAGTTCCCGCGAGCATGCCCCTTGGGCACTGGAAGATTTTGGTTTTAAAGCGGTGATCGCGCCAAGTTTTGCCGATATCTTTTACAATAACGCCTTCAAAAACGGCATCCTGCTCATTACGTTGGAAGAAAACGTCGTTGACCGTCTGTTTGCGGAAGTGGAAAGCCGTGAAGGCTATCAACTCGACATTGATCTTGAAAATCAGCGGGTGATCACGCCCGGTGGAGAAATCCTCGAGTTTGAGGTCGACGAGTTCCGTAAGCACTGCCTGCTGAATGGCTTGGACGATATTGGTATTACGCTGCAGGACGAAGATGCTATTCGCACGTTTGAAGAAAAGCATCGCCAGCAACGTCCGTGGTTGTTCCGTCAGCCTGCGTAAGTGTTAATTCACCTTTAACGTTTGAAATGCTAAGGATATTGCATGACTCATAAGGTATTACTGCTGCCGGGTGATGGTATTGGCCCTGAAATTGCGGCCCAGGCGGCTCGCCTGCTGAAGGCCTGCCAGGAAGCTGGTTTGGATATCGAGGTTGAAGAAGGTCTTGTTGGTGGCTCTGCCTACGATGTTCACGGTGAGCCATTACCTACTGAAACGCTTGAAAAAGCGAAAGCGGCCAGCGCTATTTTGCTGGGAGCCGTGGGTGGCCCTAAGTGGGACAAGCTTGAAGATCTTTCCAAGCGTCCAGAAAAAGGCCTGTTAGGTCTGCGTAAAAATTTGGGTTTGTTCGGTAACCTACGCCCGGCCATGCTTTATCCGCAGTTGGCTAGCGCCTCTAGCTTGAAGCCGGAGCTAGTTGCTGGGTTGGATATTATGATTGTCCGTGAGCTTACCGGTGGTATTTATTTCGGCCAACCGCGTGGTATTGAAGAGCGTAACGGCGAGCGGGTAGGCTTTAACACGTACATCTATTCTGAAAGCGAAATTGAGCGCATTGGCCGCGTCGCCTTTGAAATGGCCCAGAAGCGCAGCAAAAAGCTGTGCTCGGTCGATAAAGCCAACGTACTGGAAGTCACTATTTTGTGGCGTGAAGTGATGGAGCGTTTGGCACCGGAATATCCGGATGTTGAGCTTTCCCACATGTATGTGGATAACGCCGCCATGCAGCTGGTGCGTGCGCCGAAACAGTTTGATGTGGTAGTGACGGGCAACATGTTTGGCGATATTCTTTCTGATGCCGCTGCTATGCTTACTGGCTCTATTGGTATGTTGCCGTCAGCGTCACTAAACGAAAGCGGACAGGGCATGTACGAGCCTTGCCACGGCAGCGCGCCGGATATCGCTGGGCAAAATATTGCTAACCCGCTGGCGATGATGCTTTCTGTCGCGATGATGTTGCGCTATTCACTAAATGAAACCGCTATGGCTGAGCGCATTGAAGCTGCTGTGGGCAGCGTGTTGGATGATGGTTTGCGTACTGCTGATATCGCCTCAGAGGGAACGCGCCGCGTATCTACTGCTGAGATGGGCGATGCAGTGTTGGCAGCGTTCGCGAATTATTAAATTATGTATAGAGAACGCTAACTAACTGATGCTGAAAGGCATTAGCGGTCGGCCACCCTGGGGTGGCCGACGTCGTCTCTAATATTTGTGTATAATACGAATTCTATTCTTAGCTGGAGGACTATACATGTTGAAAGTCGGTTTCGTGGGATGGCGTGGCATGGTTGGCTCAGTGCTGATGCAGCGCATGCAGGAAGATGGTGATTTTAGCGGCATTGAGCCGGTATTTTTCACCACCTCCCAAGTTGGTCAGCCAGGCCCCGATATCGGCGTGGACGTGCCTCCGCTAAAAGATGCGTTCGACATCGATGCGTTGAAAGCACTGGACGTGGTAGTGACCTGTCAAGGCGGCGATTACACCAAGCCGGTTTACAAAGATTTGCGCGAGGCGGGCTGGAAAGGCTATTGGATCGATGCTGCCAGCACGCTGCGTATGGAAGACGACGCCACTATCGTGCTAGATCCGGTTAACCGCAAGGTGATTGATGCCCAGCTAGCGAAGGGTGCTAAAACCTTTGTTGGCGGTAACTGCACAGTCAGCTTAATGCTGATGGGCCTGGGTGGCTTGTTTGAAGCTGACATGGTCGAGTGGATGACTTCCATGACCTACCAAGCAGCTTCCGGTTCAGGCGCTAAACACATGCGCGAACTGCTGAACCAAATGGGTCAACTGCGCGACAGTGTGGGTGAGGAGCTTAAGGATACCTCTAGCGCGATTCTAGACATCGACCGTAAAGTGACTGCCGCCATGCGCAGCGGTGACTTCCCCACGGATAACTTCGGTGCACCGCTAGCGGGTAGCCTGTTGCCATGGATTGATACTAAACTTGATAACGGCCAAAGCCGGGAAGAGTGGAAAGGCAGCGTTGAGACCAACAAGATTTTAGGTCTTGAAAACAATCCGATTCCTATCGATGGCCTTTGCGTGCGCATTGGCGCAATGCGCTCTCACAGCCAAGCATTCACTATCAAGCTGAAGCAAGATGTGCCGCTTGATGAGATCGAAGATCGTATCGCCAAGCATAACGAGTGGGTCAAGCTGATCCCGAATGACAAGGACGCGACGATTGCTGGGCTAACGCCCTCTGCTGTGACTGGCACGCTGCAGGTACCGGTTGGTCGCTTACGCAAACTTAATATGGGCGGCGAGTATTTGTCTGCATTCAGTGTGGGCGATCAGTTGTTATGGGGGGCTGCCGAGCCGCTTAAGCGTATGTTGAAAATCCTGCGCGAGCAGTAAGCAAGCCTTGCATTTAGTATAAGCGTTGAAAATAAACGGGAAGCTGTCCGCAGCTTCCCGTTTTTGTATGCTCAAATTGACTCATGCGTTGTGATGAATTAGTGGAGATAGATCATTAGATAGATGGTGGTAGTCGGCATGTGGTAAAACGGACTACTCGATGATGTTGTGGCCTGATTCGTTTGTATGAACGTGACGCTAACAACAAAAGACAGCAGAGGCGTGAATGAAAAAGAAGTTGGCAGGGTTGTTGTGGCTACTGCTTAGTGCGGTTAGCCCGCCAGCGTTGGCTCTCAGCTTGGGCCAAGCAACGGTGAATTCCCCGTTAGATGCGCCGCTTGAAGCAACTGTGCCACTTCAGCAAAGCGAGCGTTTCGCGCTGAGTGACTTACGTGTTGATGTGGCAAGTGAATCGGCGTTTCAGGCGCTAGGTTTGGAGTGGACACCACTTACGGCAAGTGTCAATGTTCAGATTCAAGCGCAATCTGGCGGGCATCGGCTGGTGCTGCGCTCTTCTCAGGCAGTTCATGAGCCGTGGTTGGATTTGTTGCTAACGATCACCTCACCAGAGGGGCGTCAGACGCGCGCCTTGACGCTGCTGTTTGATCCGCCTGAATACGCGATGGGTGGCCCTGTTGAGGTCATTGGCACGCCTGAAGTGACCACTAGAACTTCTGGCGCTACTACACCAGCAGTGCGCGATATTGCCTACGTAGCCAGTGGCGATACGCTGTGGGGAGTTGCCGCAAGGGTGAAACCAGCCGACGTCACTATTCAACAAATGATGATGGCGCTCTTAGACGCTAATCCTGGCGCCTTTCCCACTGGCAATGTGAATGAACTCCGCGCGGGCCAGACGCTCAATGTCCCCAGTCTTCAGCAGATAACCTTACGTACGCCCAATAATGCCGCCCAGGCGATTCAGGTGATGCGTCAGCCCGCAAGTCGGCAGGTGGCTGAAGAACCCCAAGAAACATTTGAAATCCAAAGTGATTCGAGCCAGGAGCCCGCCATCGCGGATAATGATCAGGGTGTTAATCAATCCCAGGAAATGCCTGATGCTGGCACCGTTGTCGAAGAGCAAGCGCTAGCCGAACAGCTACTGGAGAGCCAGATTAGGTTGCAAGCTGCACTGGATGAGCGTGAGCAAATGCATGAAGAATTAGCCACGCTGCGTCAAGAGGTGGCTTCGCTAACGCAAGCATTGAGCGTTACTCAGCGTGAACTTCAGCAAGCCACTGAAATGTCTAAGATATTGGCGGGGAGTGCTGCGCTCACGGCTAGCAATGCAGGCAATTATGCATCTGGTGAGGTATCTAACCTTAATCGCTTACAGGGCGCCTCTGACACTATCGTAGAGCGCCTTGCGGCGTATCAATGGCCGCTTGCCAGCATCGTCCTGGCGCTTTTGTTAGGAGCGCTAGTATGGTCGCGCAAGCGGCGTGAACGGCAGTGGGAAGACGTTCCTCTAGCTTCTTCGTATACGCCTGCAGATACGCCTCGACCTGATGCCGCTGCTGACACCATTGAGCCTAGCGTACCACTTCAAACCTCAGAGCGAAGCGTCCCGGAACCAGAGACTGTTGAAACTGAGCCTGTTAAAAAGACTGAGCCCGTTGAACAAGACGAGTCAGCACCAGAATCGTTGACGCCGCTGAACGAGATGCAAAATCAAGAAAAACAAGAGCAAGATGAGCAAGACGCGACGGGGCAGGTTGATGATGAAGAGCAGGCGCTTGAAAACGCTTTTTTAGACTCGCCTGAACCCGTCGCAGAGCCTTTAAAAAGCGTCGAGGAGCCACAAACAGGTACGATTGATTATGAACCGCCTTCTATCGAACCTCATGAGCAGCCGGCAGAGACTCCCATGCAGCCAACGGTAGACTTTACCTGGGATTATGTTTCTTCTGAGCAAGAAGGTGAGGCGGCTAAAGCAGCTGCAGAGCAACAGCGAAAAGCGGCTGAAGATGAATGGGAAATCGAAGAGGTGGCATTCGAGCCGCGACGTCGGGATAATGGCGCTCATTAACTATCTTCTATGTGACGTGGCTTCATGACGCTGTTTTACCATTTTGACGAAACAAGGCCCCTAGTGGGACGCCTAGCAATGGGCATTGAATATGATGGTACGCGCTTTAGCGGCTTTCAGCGTTTGAAGCACGCCGCTTCTGTTCAACAAGCGGTGGAAGACGCTCTGGAGAAAGTGGCCAGTGCGCCAGTGCGTATTCATGCCAGTGGTCGAACCGACTCTGGCGTTCATGCCACGCGTCAGGTTATCCATTTTGATCCGCCTGTTCAGCGTTCTGAAAAAGCCTGGATTTTTGGCAGTAACACCTATCTTCCCAGAGATGTTGCTGTGCGCTGGGTGAAACCAGTGTCCGACGACTTCCATTCCCGCCTAGGTGCGCTCGGGCGTCGCTATCGTTATATTTTATTGAATCAAATCAGCCGTCCGGTGCTAGAACGCCACAACGTAACCTGGTGCCGAGACCCGTTAGATGCCGACGTCATGCACCGCGCGGCACAGGCCTTAGTGGGCGAGCATGACTTTAGCAGCTTTCGTGCAGCGGGCTGCCAGTCCAAAACGCCCTGGCGGCAAATGCACTTTGTAGAAGTGAAACGCTATGGGCCAATAGTGGTCATTGATATTCAGGGTAATGCTTTTTTGCACCATATGATTCGCAATATTGCAGGCGCTTTGGCTAGTGTAGGGCGCGGAGCCCAGGACGAAGGGCATATCGAACGTTTGCTTGCGCTGAGAAATCGCCGCAAAGGTGATGTCACCGCACCTGCGTGTGGCCTGCATTTTGTAGACTCACTTTATGATGAACGATTTGACCTGCCCAAAGAGCCGCTAGGCCCTAATCTGCTCGCATTTACCGGTGAATGGACCGGTGAGCGTGCGCTGCCGGATAACCCGCGCATTGCTGCTAGGCGCAAGTTAACATTTAAGAAGCCGGAACCTTTAGAGCAGAAGGAAGCGTCGTCATGAAGGTATATTCAGCCCGCACGCGAATCAAATTTTGTGGCTTAACCCGCCATGAGGACGTAGCGCTGGCGGCGTCGCTTGGCGTTGATGCGCTGGGCTTTGTGATGTGGCCCAAGAGCGCTCGCAGCATAACGCCAGAATTACTAAAAGAATTGGCTGTGCAAGTGCCAGCATTTGTAACACGGGTGGGGTTATTTGTTAATCAGCCCGCCGAACTTATTGAGCAGTGTTTGCCTTACTTGGATTTAATCCAGTTTCATGGTGATGAGGCACCGGCATTCTGCGAGCAGTTCGGGAGGCCTTGGATTAAAGCGCTGCGCATGCGTGACGATATCGATTTGCATCAGGCGGCGGTTGATTATTCACATGCTCAAGCATTGCTTTTAGATGCCTATCGACCTGGAACGCCTGGGGGGACGGGAGAGACCTTTGATTGGTCTAGAATCCCCGCAACTATTGAAAAACCTGTTATCCTGGCTGGTGGGTTGTCGGCTGATAATGTGGTTTCAGCGGTTAACCAAGTAATGCCTTATGCCGTTGATGTTTCTGGTGGTATAGAAATATCCCATGGCATTAAAGATGCCAAGTTAATGGCGTCTTTTGTTAAAAATGTGGCCTTAAGCAGCGCCCATTAAGCTCATTGCGTAGCATGCTCAGAAGCAACTACGCCACATTGTTTGTTCATTTATTGTTTGCCTGTTCTGGCGATCTTGTGAGGTATGACTGTGACTGTCTCAGCGACTGAAACCAAGTTCAGCGACCTGACCCGAATGCCGGATGCCCGTGGTCATTTTGGCCCCTACGGCGGCCGGTTTGTGTCGGAAACCCTGAGCTTTGCTCTGGAAGAGTTGGAGCAGACCTACCTGAGTCTGCGTGATGATCCCGCTTTCCAGGCAGAATTTGACCGTGATCTTGCCCATTATGTGGGGCGTCCATCGCCGCTTTATCATGCGGAGCGATGGTCTCAGTCGCTAGGTGGCGCGCAAATTTGGTTAAAGCGTGAGGACTTGAATCACACCGGCGCCCATAAGGTTAACAACACCATTGGCCAAGCGTTGCTAGCGAAAAAGACCGGCAAGCCCAGGGTTATTGCTGAAACCGGGGCAGGCCAGCATGGTGTTGCCACCGCGACAGTGGCTGCCCGCTTAGGTCTTGAATGCGACGTTTATATGGGCGCAGCAGACGTTCAGCGCCAGAAGCTCAATGTTTATCGTATGCGCCTGCTGGGTGCGCGAGTAATTCCAGTGGAATCGGGCACGCGTACGCTTAAAGACGCGATGAATGAAGCGTTGCGTGACTGGGTCACCAACGTTGATAACACGTTCTATATCATTGGTACTGTGGCTGGCCCGCACCCTTATCCGCAACTGGTGCGCGACTTCAATTCAGTGGTGGGGCGTGAAGCGCGTCAACAGTCATTAGCACAAATTGGGCGTCTGCCAGACGCGCTAATTGCCTGTGTGGGCGGTGGTTCTAACGCCCTAGGCCTATTTTACCCCTTTGTCGAAGATGATGCGGTGGCTATGTACGGTGTTGAAGCCGGTGGCGATGGTATCGAAACAGGCCGACATGCTGCGCCGCTTTCGACGAATGCGCCACGTGGTGTTTTACACGGCAACCGCACCTATTTGATGTCTGATGAAGCAGGGCAGGTGTCGGATACTCACTCGATTTCTGCTGGGCTTGACTACCCAGGTGTTGGCCCTGAGCACGCGCTATGGAAAGATGTTGGCCGCGTTAGCTATGTAGCAGCAAACGATAAAGAGGTGCTGGAAGCGTTCCGTGAGCTAACGCACATGGAGGGTATTATGCCAGCGTTGGAATCTGCCCATGCGCTTGCTCATGCGAAGGTGCTAGCACCTACCATGCGCCCGGACCAACATATCGTGGTCAACCTTTCTGGTCGTGGTGATAAAGATATCATGACCGTTGCGAACATTGATGGCATTGAGTTTTAAGGGCTAGCATGAACCGTATTGACCAGCGTTTTTCCGAACTAAAAGAGCAGGGTCGTAAGGCTCTGATTCCTTATATCACAGCCGGTGATCCAGCGCCTCAGTATACCGTGGGCTTTATGCATGCTCTGGTTGAAGCGGGTGCGGATATTATTGAACTTGGCGTGCCGTTCTCAGACCCGATGGCTGATGGCCCGGTAATTCAAAAAGCCTGTGAGCGTGCACTTAAGCAGGGCACTCGCTTGGTAGACCTGCTGGATATGGTTGCTGAGTTCCGCCAGGTGGATACTAAAACACCGATCGTGCTGATGGGGTACCTCAATCCGGTAGAACGGATTGGCTATGAAACGTTTGCTGATAAAGCAGCAAGCGTCGGCGTCGATGGAGTGCTGGTAGTCGATATGCCGCCTGAAGAGGCTGACGAATTCGGCCCGCTGTTAAAAGCCCGCGGTTTAGCGGCGATTTTCTTGGTTGCGCCTACCACTTCCAATGCTCGTGCAGCTACAATATGCGCCCACGGTGAGGGCTATCTCTACTATGTTTCGCTTAAAGGCGTCACCGGTGCTGCTACACTAAACGCTGACGATGTGGCTGAGCATCTCGCGCCATTGCGTGAAATGACCGATTTACCGCTTTGTGTTGGCTTTGGTATTCGCGATGGCGTAACCGCTGCCGAAGTAGCGAAAGTCGCTGATGGTGTGATTGTAGGAAGTGCGTTAGTCAACCGCATTGCAGAAAGCGTCGACGCGCCTGAGACCATTGCCGGTCAACTTAAAAGCGTGTTGGGCGAAATGCGCACCGCGATGGATGCCTAAGTGCATTCCCTCATCGTCTACACTGATTTGATTGACGACACTCATCAAGCTTGGCGTTGCTAAGCATTGACGTATACGGAAATTTTTTAATATGAGCTGGTTAGACAAGATTGTGCCCTCCATGGGGCGTATCCAGCGTAAAGACCGTCGCGCCAGCGTGCCCGATGGCCTCTGGCGTAAATGTCCCAAATGCGAAGCGGTTCTCTATCTCCCTGAGCTCGAGAAGCATCACAGTGTGTGTCCTAAGTGCGACCACCATTTGCGGTTGACCGCGCGAAAACGCTTGGACTGGTTTTTGGATAAGCAGGGTCGACAAGAAATCTCGGCTGAGCTTGAGCCTAACGATCGGTTGAAATTCCGCGACTCTAAAAAATACAAAGACCGCTTGACGGCTGCTCAAAAAGAAACCGGCGAGAAAGATGCACTTGTCGCTATGCGTGGTGAGCTAGACGGGCTGCCTGTTGTTGCTGTGGCCTTTGAATTTACCTTCATGGGCGGCTCAATGGGGGCAGTGGTGGGCGAGAAATTTGTCCGCGCCGCAGCTATTGCCCTTGAAGAGCGAGTTCCACTAATCTGCTTTGCCGCCTCTGGCGGTGCACGGATGCAGGAAGCGCTGTTTTCACTGATGCAAATGGCTAAAACGTCAGCAGCGCTTGAAAAGCTTAAACAGTCGGGCGTGCCTTACATCTCCGTTCTGACGGACCCGGTATTTGGTGGTGTATCAGCGTCGCTAGCGATGTTGGGCGATCTAAATATCGCCGAGCCCAATGCCTTAATTGGTTTTGCCGGCCCGCGTGTCATTGAGCAAACTGTGCGGGAAACGCTGCCGGAAGGCTTTCAGCGCAGTGAGTTTTTGCTTGAACACGGCACCGTAGACATGATCGTGCATCGCCATGATATGCGTAATCGCGTTGGTGGGATACTGCGTAAACTGACCCACAATATTGCTCTGCCTACCGAAGGTGGTGTCAGTGAAAACGCATCTGTTGACGAGCCGTTGGTTGATGAAGCGCCAATAGCAGATGCGGCAGACATGGCTACACCTGAAACTCTTAGTAACGACAATATTGGAACCAGCACCGTCAAGAGTGATGATTCTACCCGCAATGTCTAAGTCTTCAGCCCCTAAATCTCCGGCCTCTAGGTCTTCGGCACCCAGGTCTTCGGCACCCAGGTCTTTAGCCGAATGGTTGCACCATCTTGAAACCCTGCACCCTGTAGGGATTGATATGAGGCTTGAGCGAGTTTCAGAAGTCGCTAAGCGCATGGGGTTGCTAAACCGCCCGATTGCAACGCAGGTCATTACGGTGGCAGGTACCAATGGCAAGGGGTCCACTCTTGCCATGATGGATGCTGTCGCGCGGGCTCACGGTTTGCGTGTGGGTACTTATACTTCACCCCACTTAGTGCGCTACAACGAACGTGTCACTATCAATGGTGATGATGCCGACGACCAGCAGCTAGTAACGGGCTTTTCTCGTGTAGAGGACGCGCGGCTACAATTACCTGTTGTTAGTTTAACCTATTTCGAAGCAGGAACGCTGTGCGCCCTTTGGTGCCTAGCGCAGGAAAACCTTGACCTAGCGCTGCTCGAAGTTGGTCTTGGTGGGCGGTTAGATGCCGTTAATATCATTGATGCGGACGTTGCTATCGTCACCACCATCGCTCAGGACCACGCCAACTTTCTCGGAACTGATATTATGCAAATTGGTCGAGAGAAAGCGGGTGTCTTTCGTGCGGGAAAGCCCGCGGTGCTTGGCAGTCGATGTCTGCCTGTCAGCGTAGCAGAGTCTGCTAATGCAATTAACGCACCCGTTTACTGCCTTGGTGAAGCGTTTAGCCATTCTGTTGCTGATGACGCTGCCAACCCTTTATGCGGTAATACTCAGCCTGAATGGAATTGGAGCGGGCTGACCTGTCAAGCTGACGTTATTTCTTTGACAAATCTTCCTGATCCCGGCTTGCCGATTGATAATGCGGCAGCAGCCCTCCAGGCTCTGATACTTAGCGGGATGGCGGTAAATGAAGATGCCTGCCGTCGTGCTTTAAACAAGGTGCTCGTGCCAGGGCGTATGCAGTGGATCGGTCAGTGGTGCTTGGATGTCGGGCATAACCCACACGCAGCCGCTTATGTGGCCAAGCGACTCCCATGTGTGCCTGAGGGTGGTCGGCAGTGGGCATTAATCGGCATGTTAAACGACAAAGATGCTGATGGTGTTATTAGCGCTTTGTTACCACGCATTACTGATTGGGTGTGCGTGACACTGGAGGGTGAGCGTGGTCGGTCAGCAGCCGAGCTAGCGTCTCGTATTACGTCTCTCGGTGGGCATGTGCATCATTGCGCCAGTTCCCCAGAGGCCGGTGTGCAAACAATGGCTGAACAGCTGGCACCGACCGATCGAGTATTAGTAACCGGCTCGTTTTATACAGTTGCGGCCCTGTTGGAAATGACACTGCCGCAAGCTTAATCGGCCTAACCGTTGTGCTCGCTAAGCTTGATGGAGAGGGATATGAAATACGGAAAAACGGAACGCATCAGTGGTATTGTCATTCTACTCGCGCTGCTGGCGATTTTCGTGCCGTGGTTAATGAGTGATCCTGCTCCCCGAGAAGAGCGCCCTCAGCCAACGTTTGTTATAGAACAGCCCGTCGATGCAACGCGCCAGGATGTCCCGATTCCCGAAATGCCGCCATCTATCGCCACATCCTCATCTTCGAGTGAAGCGGGTACAGGAAATGGTTCGATTAATAGTGTGCCAATTGACGCCAATCCGAGACAGCCGCAAACAGATCAAGTCAGTAGTTCAAATGCTCAGAGCGGTGAAGTAAATGATCCGATCGCTGAGTTCATGGCTGCCAATAACCGTAACAGTTCTTCTAATGCATCGTCGAATGCCTCTACGCCTGCGTCTTCTTCGCAAGGCGAGTGGGCCGTTCAAGTGGGAAGCTTTGGTGAAGCGGGTAACGCTCAACGATTAAGTGATCGGCTAACCCAAGCAGGATTTAGCACTTATCTACGCGAACGTGACAACAACCTTACCTCTGTTTATGTTGGCCCTTATGCGACGTCTGAAGACGGCGAGTCTGCGATGGCGATTATTAAGCAACGTGTTAATGTTCAGGGTCTGTTAGTGCGGGTAAGAGATTAATCTATGGCGCTTACTTGGATAGATGCGTTGTTCCTGGCGGTGCTAGCACTTTCCATGCTAGCGGGTTTTACGCGTGGGTTTGTCAGGGAAGCACTGGGTCTGGCGGCGTGGGTAGTCGCGTTGATGGTGGCGCGCGTACTGGCAGAGCCGGTGGCGGATCTAATGAGCGGGGTCATCGACAGTTTCGATGCGCGTTTAGTGTTGGCATTTATTTTAGTGATTTTTGCTGTCATTTTACTTTGCGGGATTGTCATTCGCCTCGTACACGCAGCGGTAGAGTGGGTTGGTATGGGCTTGCTTAATCGCTTTGCCGGCGCAGCTTTTGGGCTTGCTCGCGGCGCCGTTATTTTATTGGTGGCAACTGTTCTTATCACGCTAACGCCCCTAGCTGAGCTACAGGCTTGGCAGGGAGCCCAGCTACGGCCAACATTTATTGAGCTGCGCGATTGGGCGGTAAGCCAGCTAGATCAGTGGGAGCGCGAGCTGCCGCAAGCGCCTGATTCGCTTCGCGACATATCGCTACCAGATTTCCGCGCTCAACAAGAGCCGGTTCCACAGCCTTTTACGCGAACATCTGAAAATGGTGGTCAGTGAGCAGCGTGCTGCTCAGGTTGGCTCAGCGCTACGTGATGTTTAGTTAACAATATGGTTAGCCGCTTTCTACTACTGCCCGCTCTTGCTGGCAAGAAATAGAGAGTGGCTCACTTTTTTTTGATGAACGTACGGGTTTGCTGCGGTAAACCATGGCACTAAAGCGAGGTAACTTGAATGTGCGGTATAGTGGGCCTTCTGGCCAAGCAGGCGGTAAATCAGGGAATCTATGATGCTCTGACCGTACTTCAGCATCGGGGCCAGGACGCTGCCGGCATGATGACTTGGAGCGAGGGACGCTTCCTACTGCGCAAGAGTAACGGGCTGGTTCGTGATGTATTTCATACCCGCCACATGGCTCGCCTAAAAGGTAACCTTGGCATTGGTCACGTACGTTATCCAACCGCAGGTTCTTCTAGTGAAGCTGAGTCTCAGCCGTTTTATGTCAACTCGCCCTACGGTATTGCGCTTGCTCACAATGGTAACCTGACGAATTCCGAGCAGTTAAAGCAAGAGCTTTTCTCGACGGACCTTCGTCACATCAACACCAGTTCTGACTCTGAAGTGCTGCTAAACGTATTTGCCCACGAGCTGGGTAAGCAGGGCCTTCACCTGGAAGCCGAGGATATTTTTGACGCCGTTCGTAGAGTGCACCGGCGCTGCAAAGGCGGCTACGCGGCGGTCGCGATCATTAACGGTTTTGGTATGGTAGCTTTTCGAGACCCGCATGGTATTCGTCCTGTTGTTTTTGGTACTCGCCAAGGCGACGAGGGCCAGGATGTGATGATTGCCTCGGAATCCGTTGCGCTAGATGTAGGTGGCTTTGAGCTGGAGCGCGATCTTTCACCAGGCGAAGCAATTTTTGTTGATATGCAGGGGCAGATTCATACCCAGGTGTGTGCCGATCGACCTGTGCTGCGCTCATGCATTTTCGAGCACGTCTACTTGGCTCGCCCTGATTCTATTCTCGATGGTGCCTATGTGTATGGCACGCGCATGCAAATGGGGCGCAAGCTTGGTGACCGCATTCTTAATGAGTGGCCTGATCACGATATTGATGTTGTTATTCCTATCCCCGATACGTCACGTACCTCTGCTCTTGAGATGGCGCAGCATTTGGGTGTGACCTATCGCGAAGGGTTTATGAAAAATCGCTATATAGGCCGCACGTTTATTATGCCGGGCCAGACGCAACGTAAAAAATCGGTGCGTCAAAAATTGAACGCCATTGATGTTGAGTTCAAAGGTAAGAATGTACTGCTGGTGGATGATTCGATTGTCCGCGGAACCACCTGTAAGCAGATTATTCAGATGGCTCGCGATGCGGGTGCTCGTAAAGTGTATTTTGCTTCTGCAGCGCCGCCCGTTCGTTACCCCAATGTTTATGGCATTGATATGCCAGCGGCGACTGAGCTGATCGCCCACGGCCGCACAGAAGAAGAGGTTGGTCAACTGATTGGTGCGGATCGAATTTTCTATCAAGATATAGAAGATTTGAAAGCGGCTTGCCGTGATGTGAACCCTGAAATGGAAGAGTTTGATTGCTCTGTATTCGACGGCAACTACGTGACTGGTGATATTGACGATGCCTATTTGGCGGTACTTGAAGCAAGCCGAAATGACGCGGCGAAAGACCAAAGTGCGGGCGACCATGCGTTAGTCGATATGCATAACCAGGATGATGACGATCTTGATGACTAGCGCCGCGTATTGACGGCTTGTATTACGATTTATATTGACGTTTTCAACAAGGTGCTCAGCCATGCATGATGATAGTCACCAGGATGAGTGGTCGTTAGAGACCCTTGCTATTCGCGCGGGCCATCACCGTACGTTTGAGCAAGAGCACGCCGAGCCCATTTTTCCCACCTCAAGCTTTGTTTACGAAAGCGCGGCTGAGGCCGCACGCAAGTTTGGGGGACAAGAGCCGGGCAATGTCTACTCGCGCTTTACTAACCCCACCGTTCATACATTCGAGCGACGTTTGGCGGCGCTTGAAGGTGGCGAACGGTGTGTGGCGACGAGTTCGGGTATGTCGGCTATTTTGTCGACGGCATTGGGGCTGTTAAGTGCTGGCGATGAAATCGTTGCATCACGCTCGCTATTTGGTTCTACCGTTAGTTTGTTTGACAAGTACTTGGGCAAATTTGGCATCACGACTCGCTATGTCGAGTTGTCTAATGTTTCTGCCTGGGAACAGGCTATCGGCCCAAACACTAAACTGCTGTTTGCGGAGACGCCTTCCAACCCATTATCGGAAGTTGCCGATATTCCAGCATTAGCCGAACTGGCTAAACGGAGCGGCGCATTTTTAGCGATTGATAACTGCTTTTTAACACCCGCGCTTCAGCGGCCAATTGCACTAGGGGCCGATTTGGTCATCCATTCCGCAACGAAGTATTTGGATGGCCAGGGACGTGCTGTTGGCGGAGCAGTTGTTGGTAAACACGATGTGTTAGAAGAAGTGTTTGGGGTGGTGCGCACCTGTGGGCCTTGCCTTAGCCCTTTCAATGCGTGGATTTTTACCAAGGGTCTTGAAACCTTATCGCTGCGTATGAAAGCCCATTGCGAAAATGCGCTGACCTTAGCACGTTGGCTAGATCAGCATCCAGCTGTTAATAAAGTGTACTATAGTGGCCTGGAAACGCACCCGCAGCATGCGCTTGCCAAGCATCAGCAACAAGGGTTTGGTGCCGTGCTAGGCTTCGAAGTGAAAGGTGGCCAAACGGGCGCTTGGCAGGTGATTGATGCCACCAAGATGTTGTCTATTACGGGTAACTTAGGGGATGTTAAAACTACGATTACCCATCCTGCCACCACAACGCATGGGCGTCTTTCGGATGCGCAGAAAGAAGCCGCGGGCATAACACCAGGGTTAATCCGCGTCGCGGTAGGACTGGAAAGCCAAGCTGATATTCAGCGCGATCTTGCCTGTGGGTTAGATACTTTGGCGGCTAGCTGAACGATTAAGCTGTCATTTGACAAGCCGGCCATCCGTGGCCGGTTTTTTGTTGCCTGTTTGGATGGCGGTGATCTAACGAAACTCCTACCACAAACGATTATTACGAATGGTGTGTCCTGCTTTTTTCAGCGGTGTTTCGATCATTTAGGCGGTATGCTCTATAGGAAGATTGCTTACGGTAGACATGTTCTATCGCCGTAAAGAATGAGGAAATCAAGGATGTGGCGGAACACTCGGAGTGGTTGGGGAGTCATTAGTATCGCGCTTCACTGGTTAAGTGCACTAACGATTGTTGGGCTGTTTGTTTTAGGCTGGTGGATGACAGATCTTGGCTACTACGATACTTGGTATAACCAAGCGCCATGGGTGCATCGATCCATAGGTATCTTGCTGTTAATTGTTACCTTTGCTCGTTTAGGATGGCGGCTTATTCAGCCGACCCCCGATGCGCAAGGGAGTCGCTTTGAACGTTTAGCCGCCCATGCTGGCCATTTAATGTTTTATGTTTTGTTGTTGTTGGTTCTTGTGAGTGGCTATTTGATTTCTACCGCCAACGGGCGCGGTATTAGCGTATTCGGTTGGTTTGAAGTGCCTGCGCTGCTGCACGGGCTTCCCAACCAAGCCAGTCTAGCGGGCGATGTTCACTGGTATAGTGCTTTGACACTTATCGTATTGGCCGCTGGGCACGCCCTAGCCGCGATGAAGCATCATTGGTGGGATCGTCATTCAACGCTCGTGCGAATGGTTAATCCTGCTCATAGCCAAAAGCGATAACGGAATTTTTTGTCCACTGCGTAGGTAGTTTAATCGCAGTGTTTTTAGGAAAAGAAAGGAGATTTCCACGATGTTAAAGAAAACCGCTTTTGCTACTGCAATCGCCGCCGCTTCGCTAGTAACGTTCAGCCAAGCGCAAGCAGCAGACTATCAAATTGATATTGAAGGTCAGCATTCCTTTGTTCAATTTAAAATTAGTCACCTTGGTTTCTCTTATATTTTAGGTGCTTTCGAAGAATTTGATGGTCAATTCTCTTATGACCCAGAAGATTTAGAAGCCTCTTCTGTCGAAATGGAAGTGCAGGTGAGTAGCCTGAACACAAACCATGCCGAGCGGGATCGTCACTTCTTGAGCAGCGACTTTCTTGATGCCAGCGAGTATCCTACGGCAACGTTTACTTCAACGGGTTTTGAACCAACTGGTGATAATCAAGGTGTCGTAACCGGCGAGTTAACGCTTCACGGTGAGACACAAGAAATTGAAATGCCTGTTACTTTAATGGGCGAAGGCGACGACCCCTGGGGCAACTACCGTGCAGGCTTTGAAGGTAGTGCTATGCTGACGCTGGGTGACTTCGGTATCGATATGAGTGATTTCCCAGAATCCATGCATGAGCTGGAGCTTTACGTGACGTTTGAAGGCATTCGTCAGTAAACTAGCGCATTCAGGAAAGCGCCATCATCTTTTCACGGGTGATGGCGCTTTTGCGTTGGGACTTATTGCAGGCTGCACCCATCTAGTCGAATAGAAGGTTTCCTTAATGACGTAGCGTGTAGCGCTACACACTTTTTCTGAGAGGTTTTCTTTGGCAGTAGTCGTTATGCAGCAACGCGAGTTGGCAATAACCTTATGGCGTCAAACGTGGCCAATGGCCATTGGGGTGCTGGCGTTATTGGGTTTTCAGCTTGTAGATAGTGCTTTTATAGCCCGTTTGGGAACAGCGCCCTTGGCCGCCCAATCATTCACTTTTCCTTTGTCATTTCTAATTATTGGCATTCAGGTGGGAATGGGGATCGCGATTGCGGCGCTCATTTCACGCGCGTTAGGGGCTGGAGAGGACGTTAGAGCAAAGCGGCTAAGCAGCTTGGTGCTGATTGCTGGTGGGCTTGTTATTGGTGTGTTGGTAGTAGCACTTTGGTTTCTTCAAGTGCCAATATTTAGCCTAATAGGCGCCGATGATAATGCGTTGGTCTATATTCGCGCCTATTGGGGGCCTCAGCTATTGTCAGCTTGGCTCGGCGCGCTGCTCTATTTTATCTATAGCGTGTTTCGCGCCCACGGCGATACACGGTTGCCAGGCAAGATGATGGTGCTCAGCAGCCTTATCAACTTAGGCTTGGACCCGCTGTTTATTTTTGGTGTTGGTTCTTGGCAAGGGTGGGGGCTGCCCGGCGCGGCGTGGGCGACCGCCATTGCTTTTTCGGTCGGGCTTTTATTCAGCAGTATTAAACTAACGCGTCGACAATGGACGACGAATACCGCAATTTGGCAAGAAGCCGGACGCTCATGGCGGCCTTTTGCTGGTATTGCCGCTCCCGCGATGGTTAGCCAATTGATGCCGCCATTGGCCGCGATGCTAGCAATTACGGCTGTTGCTGGTTTGGGGGACACCCAAGTCGCGGCATGGGGGCTTGCCAGCCGTCTTGAAACACTATCATTGATGGTGATATTGGCGTTGACGATGTCACTGCCACCATGGCTTGGACGTTGCTATGGTGCAGGTGACTGGGGGCAGATTCAGCAGTTAGTGCGCTTGGCAGTAAGCGTCGCGGTGATATGGCAGCTCAGTTTGGGTGTGTTGCTGGCACTGGCTTCACCGTGGGTAGCCATGGCGTTGGCCGGGAACCAGGAGGTGCAAAGTGAACTTGCACTTCTTATTCGTTTTTTGTTGCCTAGTTATGCCGCGCTGGGTGTCTGTATGCTGGTGGTTTCTGCAGGTAACGCGCTTGGCTGGCCCCTAAGGGCTATGCTGCTTTCGAGTGCGCGATTGTTTATTTGTTATCTACCTTGCTTGTGGTTGGGAGCGCATCTATTTGGCTGGACGGGTTTAGCCGCTGGCGCAGCCGTGGGTAACGTGTTGGCGGGCATTTTTGCATGGGTAGTGCTTAGGCGCATTTTGTCCCGCCCACATCGGCAGGCGGGGTTTAGTAAGTAATGCAGCTTAATGTTTCTTTGGGGCTTCCTGGAAGGAGAAATACATAAACAGTAGCGCCATGCCCAAATAGCCCATGACAAATTCAGGCGCTGCGTTTAAGGCGAGCTTAGGAGCGTGCATCAGTCCCACGAAAGAGAAGCCTGCGGCGATAGCGGCAAACGCGGCTGCCCGCCGGAACTGATGATCGATCACCGACACGGTCATTGCGCCTAGAAAAATGGCCATAAACATCGCACCTTGCCCCATGACAACAATGGCACTGGAAATATCGCTGACGACATCACCGGCGCCTCGGTTGAAGCGCGTCATCACATAGTTGGCGAAGTAGGGTAGCATCGCCAGCGCAATGGCCGGATAGTAGCGGGTGTCGTTTGCTTGAAACGCAGTGGCAATCATCGACATGCCGACAAATACCAAGATAGGGGCTACTACCGATACCGGAATAATAGCCGCTAAGGCAGCGATCAGACCAAACATAGTGGCGAGCGCATAAACCGCCCCGTTTAGAATGCTGTAGCCTCTACCTGCGCCCATCCATTTCGCGCCTACTGTTGCGATATAGACCGTTGTTGGAAATACGCCGCCAAACAGGGCGCCGATCATGGTGCCTGCCCCATCCACTGCTTGGCATTCGCGTACATCGTACTTATCGCCAGCGGCTTCCATCGCTTCGACGTTGTTCATTGTTTCAATGGCGTTATACAGTGTGATGGGAAGCACCACGGTAAGCACAGCCAACATGCCGGTAAATAGTAAGCCGAGCCCTTCATACCATGCCAAATTAGGTAGCAAAGGATAGAACCCTAGATGCGTAAATGCATCGCTAAAGCGCTCGCTGCCCGCATCGCCAATCAAATAAGCCATAGCAGTACCAATCACAATGGCAAACAGCGATGTCGGGAGCTTAAATGGCATGCTGACGCGTGCGACTAAGCCAACAATGATGATGCCTAATACTAGGAGGCCTACCACCGGCATTTCTAAGGTTTTAAACAACATTTCACCGGCAATAAAGGTCAGCGCTACGCCCGCAACGGCACCGAGCATTGCGGCGCGTGGAAGGTGATACTGAACCCAGCGACCAATAACACTAATCAATGCTTCAATCGCACCGCTGATAAAGCAGGCGGCCACAGCAACTTTCCAGGCTAATTCTGCATCACCGGTCAACTGCTTGGCGGGAAGCAATACGCCGAATAGAAATACGAACATAACTGGGGTAGAAATGCCGTAGGAGAGTGCGGTGACATCACTGCGGTTTTCTTTCCGCGCGAGCCTTGCAGCACTCCATGCGTAATAAAAGTTGCCTGCCATAACAGCCACCGCAGCACCAGGTAACACCTGCCCGTAGACAATGGAGGTGGGGAACCCCATACCAAGCATGGTGATTGCGATAATGACAAAGTTGGCAATATTGTTTTGAAACAACGCGAAAAACGCGTCGGTATCTTCTTTTTTGTACCACGGGTAGTGAGTGCCGGCAGCCGCCATGATAGGCCTCTTAGTTATGGTGTGTTGTATACAAGGCGATGCTGAGTGTGCCGAATATTTGACTAATCGGTCAAGCGTCGCGTTGCAGCGAACGCCGCACGGGCGCCCCAGGCTCTGGCGGCAAGCGCGTAATTGTACATAACAATTGCTTGTGTGTTCAGTTGCTTAACATCAATCCATCAACAAAAACGCCCAGACGATATGTCTGGGCGTTTTTGCAGTTAACACTAATAACATCATTAACTGTTTGGCATTATTCGTTGACGGCAGCGATGGCTTTAGCCAGATATGGGAGATTCTCATGGGAGAAGCCAGCAACGTTAGCGCGGCCAGAGCGCACCATATAAATACCAAACTCGTCACGTAGGCGATCAACTTGCTCCGGTGTTAAGCCGGTGTAAGAGAACATGCCACGCTGTTCTGCTACGCATGCGTACTTTTGGTCAAGGCCATACGGCTTGAGGGCCTCAACAAAATCGCGGCGCAGTGTGTTGATGCGATCACGCATTTCGGTTAGCTCTTCATGCCACATCGCAGACAGTTCGGCGTCGTGAAGAATTTCGCTGACAATTGCACCGCCGTGGGCAGGAGGATTAGAGTAGTTCTCACGGGCAACAATCGCCGCTTGAGAGCGTACGTTTTCCATCTGCTCGGCGTCTTTTGCAATCAGGATCAAGCAGCCAGTGCGTTCGCAGTAGATGCCAAAGTTTTTCGAGCAGGAACTGGTAATGATGACTTCATCAAGGTTCTCGGCCAGCAGACGAACACCATAGGCGTCTTCGTCTAAACCTTCCCCGAAGCCCTGATAGGCGAAGTCAACCAGGGGCAGCAGTTTGCGTTCGCTTAGTACCGCCATCACTTCTTGCCATTGATCTTTAGATAGATCAAAACCTGTCGGGTTGTGGCAGCAGGCGTGAAGCACAACGACGTCGCCTTCAGGAATCTTTTTCAGGGCTGCTAACATGCCATCGAAATCAAGGCGGTTGTCAGCATCAACGTAGGGGTATTTGTGTAGCTCCACGCCGGCAGCAGTGAAAATGCCGTGATGGTTTGGCCAAGTAGGATCAGAGACCCAGATTCCTTTTCCAGGAAGCTGGTTGGCAATGAAGTCAGCTGCTAAGCGCAGTGCACCAGTTCCACCGGGAGACTGGGTAGCGCTCGCTCGGTTAGCTTTAAGTACGGAAGAATCTGCACCTAATACCATAGGCAGTAAAGCTTCACCGTAAGCAGGGGCACCGTGAGAGCCAATATAAGTCTTGGTGGTTTCATTCTTGAGCAGACGAGCTTCTGCTTCCTTGACAGCGCGCATGATCGGCGTATTGCCATTTGCATCGCGGTATACACCAACCCCTAAATCGACTTTCTGGGGATTGGTGTCTTTTTTGAAAGCTTCGATCAGCCCGAGAATGGCATCTCCTGGGACTCGCTCAATTTGCTCAAACATTTATTCGGCTACCTCGTCGGTTCTGGCGGCTAGAATGAAATCGTTAAGATGCAGGCCCTTTATTGAATGGGACCACCACGTCACAGTGGTTTTACCCCATTCTGTAACAATGACGGGGTGGTGCCCAGCCTGCTCTGCTATATTGCCAACGCGCTGGGTAAATGCCAAGGCATCGACAAAATTGCGAAACGTAAATTGTCTCGTCAGCTTCATAATGCCATCGTGGTCGACAATCTGCCACTCTGAAAGCGCTTCAAGATGAGGTTTGCATGCACTATAAGTCAGCGGTATGGCATTGCTACTGCAGGGTTCGCAGACTGTTTGAGCAAGCGTTGTCATGGATTGTCTCCTTTTAATATTGCTTTTATAAACATACTCTTATAGACATTGTTCTTATAGACATCGCTTTTATAAACATCGCTCTTATCAGGGTAGATGGCATACACAGTCGCGACCAATTTCTTTCGCACCGTATAGCGCTTGATCAGCACGTTTAATTAAGCTGACTAGTGGCTCGCCGCAGCGAAACTCGGCGATACCGATACTTATAGTCACGTTGCCTGTACCAATTCCAAAATCGTAGTTTGCGATGGCATGCCGGAGCCGGTCAGCAAGTTTATGGCATTGTTGCAGCGGTGTAAGCGGCAACACGACCATAAACTCTTCTCCGCCAAGCCTTGCCACCATATCTTCGCAGCGCAAGAGCTTCTGAGTGTGAACAGCAAGTTGTTCGAGTACGCTATCGCCCTGTAAATGCCCCCAGCGATCATTGAGTTGTTTAAAATGATCAATATCTACCATCATGATAGACAGCGGTGTCCCGTGCCGGGTGCTTAGCGAGGTTAGATGCGTTAAATGCATCATAAGTTTGCGGCGGTTGGGTAATCCCGTCAAAGGGTCGGTGTTGCTGAGCTTTCTTAGGCGTTCTTCTTCAGCGACTTGATCAGAGATATCCATCATGATGCCGTCCCAGCGTACACCATTGGGTAATGGGGAGGGGTTAGCGCTCACCGCAATCCAGTGTGGGTTTCCTTTTGGGAAGGGGAGTCGGAAGCGGGTGGTCAGCGGTAGCATCCAGCGTGCAGAGCGCTCAATGGAAGACATTATTTTGGGATAATCACAACCGGTTAAATGTTCAATGAGTTGACCAGCATCATGCGCTAGTTGTTGCCTGTCGATGTGCACTAGCGCTTCGCCTCCTCCTTCAAGATAAGGAAAGTGCATACGGCCGCAATGTGTTCGATAGAATTGAAAAATAACCCCGGGTATTCGGGATATAAGGCTGTCAGCACTCTGCAGTACTGGGACTATATTATTCACGGGCATGCGTGAAGCTCCAAAGGATATGCCAAATAAAAATTAATCGTAAAGATTAGCCTTAAAAGCGTCACTAATATGTAAGCTATCGCTTACAAATCGAGTTTTTTTCAAATTAAATAGTATTTATATATAGCTTAGAGTTATTAAAGCGTTTGAGAAACTCCTGTTGAAATATTGGCCCTAAACAGGCGGAAGCTATTGCTTTCGGCATATTGAATTGTTTTCTATTATTGAGGTATTTTTTTGAACGCAACAAAAGAGGTCACTGCAAAGGAGGCCACTATTTCTTCGCCGGACTCTTCGGCTAGTGCTCACGAATTGAGTGGGGGTTTAGTGAGTTTGGTTGGTGCCGGCCCAGGTGACCCAGAGTTATTGACGTTGAAAGCTTACAAGCGACTTCTGACAGCAGACGTGGTGCTCTACGATCGGCTCGTTAGTGATGAAGTGTTAGCCTTGATTGGGCCACAGGCCGAACGATTTTATGTTGGTAAGGCGAAGTCGTCACACAGTGTTCCTCAAACTGAAATCAATCAAACGCTGGTTACTTGGGCTAAGCAAGGTAAGCGAGTTGTGCGCCTCAAGGGGGGAGACCCTTTTATCTTTGGCCGTGGAGGGGAAGAACTCGAGACCCTGGTAGCTGAAAAAGTGGTGGTAGAAGTCATTCCAGGTATTACTGCGGCATCTGGCTGTGCAGCCTATGCGGGCATACCGCTAACACACCGAGATCATGCGCAGTCGGTTCGCTTTGTAACGGGCCACTTGCAGCATGGAGAGTGCAAACTTGACTGGCAAGCGTTAACTTGCTCTGGCCAAACCTTAGTGTTTTATATGGGGTTGAGTAATTTAGAGGCCATTTGTCAGGCGTTGATAGACCACGGACTTGCACCCAACACACCTTTGGCGCTGATTGAGCAGGGGACAACACAGCACCAACGTACGCATATTGGTTCTTTGCAACAGTTGCCCGAGGCATTTCGACAGGGTGTGATTAAGCCACCTTCATTAGTGATTATTGGCAGTGTTGTGTCGCTCCACGCTACGCTATCTTGGTTTGAGGCGAACGGTGCGGATGCGGTAGGCTTTGATGAAGGTAAACATCAACTTCACCAAGATGCGAAAGCATCAAAAAGCCGAGAATAGTACGAATCAATAGTACGAATCGTTTGCTATAACGTTGATTGCTGGCTAGATGTAGCTGAATGTGTATGCTAGTAAAATAATGTCATGTAATGAATACTGATTAACGCTGCTGATATCGGTAGCCTAAAAAAAAGAGAGGGACGCAGTATGTCAGAAGCAAACCACTCGAATAATCAAACGCCGGCAAGCAAGCCGGATATGAAAACGCTTTTCAAAGATAACCGTGTCAAAGGCATTGCTGGTATTGCTGCTATCGCCGTTATCTGGGCAATCATGGCGCAATCTAATTCAGGCACTCGGCAAGAGCGGGTCGAAACATTAGAAAGTCAGCTAGCCAGCGTTGAGCAAGATAATAGTCAGCTCAGCCAACGAATTGCAGAAGTGGAGCAAGCTGAGAGCGACTTGAGTGCAATGCGTGATGAAATGGCGACACTGGAAGAGCAACAAGCCCAAGCGGTGAGTGAGCTTGAGTCAGCCCAGCGCGATACAAGTGCAATTCAGGCGCGCCTTGGCGAGTTAGAAACCCAGCGCGATACCCTTCAGCAAGAAGTTGATACGTTAAGCGAGCAAGTAGCCAGCGCTGAAACCGCCTTGCAGGCGCTTAAAGAAGAACGTGACCAAGTCGCAAGCGCGCGCGACGAGGCTGAGTCTGCTCGCCAAGAAGCAGAAGAAGCCCGTCAAAGTGCAGAAGAGGCTCGCCAAGAAGCTGAGTCAGCACGTCAGCAAGCTGAACAAGAGCGCCAGGAGGCCGTCGAAGAGCTTAACGCTGCGCAAGAAGCGTTGTCTGGTCTAGAGACTCAGGTGAGTGACGCTAACGAACAGCTATCAGGTATCGAGGAAGAAATCTCATCTGTTCAAAGTGAACTGGATAATTTAAACAGCGAACGCGATTCACTCATTAGTGAGCGAGATGAGTTACAGAACGAGGTTGATTCGTTAACGCAATTGCGCGAAGAAGAACAGCAGAGCCTCGATCAAGTGCGCACTGAAATGGACGATCTCATGGTCGCGCTTGATATTGGCCGTGAAGAAGTCGCTAATGTTGAAAGCGATATTGAAACTCGTGAAGAGCAACTTGCGCGCCTGGAAACCCAGCTTAGTGAGTGGCGTGATGAGCTATCTTCGTTGGAGACTCGTTTACATGTAAACGATGCGGCGAATGACGAAGTTCCATCTTTGATAGATGAGCAGAGTGTTAACGCGACGTCTGGCTCTGATTCCGACGCTTCCGATTCTGACGGTTCTGATTCTGACAGCGCTGAGCAAGCCGAAGAAGCTAGCTCTGAAGACCAAGATCAACAAAACAGCAACTGATTGAGACACCTTTAAGCGCTGATTGATTGCGTAAGGAAGCGGATGTAGGCAGCCCCTGCATCCGCTTTTTACGTGTCGGTTTAGAAATAGGCCGCCGAGGAGTATCATTCAAGCCACGTAAAAATTGGTCGCAAAAGACAGGAGTGCCATTGATGGACGGTGTAAAACATATAGTAGCAGTGGCATCTGGGAAAGGTGGGGTCGGTAAATCGACCGTTACAGTTAATCTGGCACTAGCGCTTTCTGCCCAAGGGTATCGTGTGGGCGTACTGGACGCCGATATTTACGGCCCCAGCCAAGCGCAAATGTTGGGTGTTAAAGAAGGTGTAAGGCCTCAGGCGACGGGCGACAACAAGTTTCTGCCGCTAGAGGCGCACGGCCTTCAAGCGATGTCGATGGCCTTTATGGTTAATACCCGTGAGGCGATGGTTTGGCGTGGCCCGATGGTGGTGGGTGCGTTTCAGCAAATGTTGACACAAACTCAATGGGATAATTTGGATTTTCTGTTGATTGATATGCCGCCAGGTACTGGTGATATCCAACTGACGCTGGCGCAAAAAGTGCCCGTCTCAGGTGCCGTGATTGTCACTACCCCCCAGGATATTGCGTTACTAGATGCCCGCAAAGGCATAGAGATGTTCCGTAAGGTTAATGTTCCAGTGCTGGGTGTGGTAGAAAACATGAGCCTTTACCATTGTGAAAACTGCGGCCATGAAGCGTCAATTTTTGGTACCGGCGGCGGTGACCGCATCGCAGAGGAGTACGATACGACAGTTCTCGGGAGGTTACCGTTAACGCTATCTATTCGTGAGCTAGCTGATTCTGGTCGTCCCAGCGTAATTTCCGAGCCAGATAGCTCAGTAAGCCGCACGTTTGCAGAGATTGCCAGCCAAGTGGCGCAATCGGTAAATGCTAGCCAAAGCGACGGCCCAACTATTTCTTTTAGCGAGTGATGACGTAACAAATGAGCATTAAATCTGACAAGTGGATTCGTCGCATGGCACAAAGCGATGCCATGATTGAACCGTTTGAAGCTGAGCAGGTGCGCTATGTGAATGACCAGCGCGTGATTTCTTATGGCACGTCGAGCTACGGTTACGATGTTCGTTGTGCCGATGAATTTAAAGTGTTTACCAACATACATTCCGCTATTGTCGATCCTAAAGCGTTTGACGACAAAAGCTTTGTCGATATTAAGGGCGATGTGTGTATTATTCCGCCAAATTCCTTCGCATTAGCTCGTACGGTTGAGTATTTTCGTATTCCGCGCAGTGTTCTGACGATTTGTCTTGGTAAATCCACCTACGCGCGCTGCGGTATTATTGTCAACGTAACGCCCCTTGAGCCAGAGTGGGAAGGGCACGTGACTCTCGAGTTCTCGAATACCACGAATCTGCCGGCCAAGATTTATGCTCACGAAGGGGTAGCTCAGATGTTGTTCCTTGAATCTGATGAGGTGTGTGAAACATCTTATAAAGATCGCGGTGGCAAATATATGGGGCAGCGAGGAGTCACGCTGCCTCGCACTTAATATCTGCAAGCTAAGAAAAAACGCCCTACACATCAAACGCCCTAAACATTAATGGCGGTAGGGCGTTTTTTTTGATCAGATCATTTTAGTCAAAACGATGGTGTTTGTGGGTTTTCGTCGATCTCTTCGTCTAATTCTTCCGCAGCATCAGTGTGAGAGAGCCGCATACCATGGGGAGGCAGAGGATGGCCATCCATGGTGGCGCTTTCAGTGCTATATTTTAGACGGCCTTGTAAGAACCACTGAACGGCGATGGGGTAGATGAGGTGTTCGCGAGCGTGAACTTTTTCTTTAAGCGTATCAACGGTATCGTCGCTGGAGACGTTCAGCTCGGCCTGTAGCACAACGGGGCCGCCATCTAGCTCTTCAGTCACAAAGTGCACGCTACAGCCATGTTGTTTGACACCATCTGCTAGCGCCCGAGCGTGAGTATTTAAACCTTGGTAAGCCGGTAGTAGTGAGGGATGAATATTGAGCATTTTGCCTAAAAAGCGCTGCACAAAGCGCGGCGTAAGAATGCGCATAAACCCTGCTAAGACAATCAAATCAGGCTCATGACGATCGATGACTTTGATGAGCGCTCCGTCGTAGGCATCGCGGCTATCGTATTCGCGATGAGGTAGCGCGACGGCTTCAATGTCTGCTTCTAAAGCGCGCTTCAAACCATAAGCATCTGGCTCATTGGAAATAACAGCGACGATTTCCCCGCAAAGTCGATCATGGCGTTGTGCATCAATCAGCGCCTGTAAATTACTGCCACTGCCAGATATCAACACCACAATCCGCCGTGCCGCTGCTGGTTCTGGCGCCATGTCGTTTATGGTGTCGTTAAAAGGGCCGCTATTGAAGTCAGTGCTGCTCATGCGCGAAGGTTCTCCAAAACGACCGCTTCCTCCTGGCGCTGAATAATCTGACCAATTTGATAAACGGTCTCTCCCTGAGCTTTTAGATGCGTCATGGCCCTATCGGCATGGGCCTGAGGTACTACGACAACCATGCCGATACCGCAATTCAACACGCGGTGCATTTCAGTTTCACTGACGTTGCCCTGGGCTTGTAGCCAGTTAAATACCTCTGGGCGCTGCCAAGTAGAAAGGTCAACGTGGGCAGCAAGCGTGTCGGGTAGCACACGGGGAATATTTTCCAGTAAACCGCCACCTGTGATATGAGAAAGCGCATGCACAGGAATATCAGTACCGCGCATCATCGATAGCAGTGATTTTACGTAAATACGCGTTGGCGCCATTAATGCGTCGCCAAGCGGCTGGCCATCCACGCTATCGTTGAGGGATGCGTTGCTGACTTCTAGGATTTTGCGAATCAGCGAGTAGCCATTGGAATGTGGACCAGAAGAAGCCAGACCTAGCAGTACGTCGCCCTCGGCTACTTTGCTGCCGTCTAAAATCTCGGCTTTTTCAACAATGCCAACGCAGAAGCCTGCCAAATCGTAATCATTGCCTTCATACATGCCAGGCATTTCTGCTGTTTCGCCGCCTACTAGTGCGCAACCTGCCTGCTCGCAACCAGCACCAATGCCTGTTACAACATCAGTAGCGATATCCACATCTAGCTTACCCGTGGCATAGTAGTCCAGGAATAACAGTGGCTCGGCGCCTGCAACGATCAAATCGTTGACACACATAGCGACAAGGTCAATGCCAATGGTGTCATGCTTACCAAGGTCCATGGCAAGCCGTAGTTTCGTGCCGACACCATCCGTGCCGGATACCAGGACAGGCTGTTTATAACCTGCGGGAAGCTCACACAGTGCGCCAAATCCGCCAAGGCCACCCAGGACTTCAGGGCGTGTCGTGCGTTTGGCAACGTGTTTGATGCGGTTAACCAGCGCGTTGCCGGCATCAATGTCGACACCTGCGTCTTTATAGCTGAGTGAAGGAGTGGCCTGAGAAGTGGAGGTATCGGTCATGACAGATCCTGTGAAGCCTATAGCAGTACGGGTAGTGCTGGCGAATTGGCCAGTGCTGGGGCAATAACGGGATGGATTGTAACACCCAGAGACGTAAGTCGCATCGATGTGCGGCGTTAACCGATGTTCATTACGCTACTTTTGTTACTATTCAGTACGCTAATGCGCTAACCATCTTTCCAGGAGGGATATAGAAAGCATGCGACATTCATGGTGGGGCGTTGTGTTTTTGGTATTGCTGGTGGGCTGCCTCTACTTATTAGATGCGGTATTGATGCCATTTATTGCTGGTTTAATTTTGGCTTATTTGGCTGACCCGCTTACCAATTATTTCCAGCGTTTGGGCATGAAACGAACCTGGGCAGTCAGCAGCGTATTTTTAGTCCTGTTGCTGATACTTATCTTAAGCCTGCTTATTTTAATCCCGCTGGTTGTTCAGCAGACAAAACAGCTGGGAGAGGCGTTGCCGAGTGTTTTTAACTGGGTTGAAAACATATTGGCACCGCAAGTCCAAGAGTGGACGGGTTACGACCTAGGGGCGGAGTTAACGAACGTTAGAGAAACATTGATTGAAAATTGGCGGGATGCTGGTAGCTATGCAGCTCAGGCGCTAAGTCAAATTGGCCGTTCTGGGATGGCATTTGTTTCTTGGGTTACCTACGTTGCACTGATTCCTGTGGTGACGTTTTATTTATTACTTGATTGGGACAGGCTGATTTCTAGCCTTGCTGACTTGGTTCCTCGCCAATGGACAAACGATGTTTCCCGATTGGCTGCGCGCTGTGATGAGGTTCTTTCAGCTTTCTTACGTGGGCAGCTACTGGTCATGTTGTGTTTGGGCATTATTTATGCAGCTGGCTTAACAATAATGGGGTTAAATTTTGGCTTACTGATTGGTGTTGTATCTGGGTTTGTCAGTATTGTGCCGTTTCTTGGGTTTATTGTGGGATTAGTAATAGCGCTCATCGTGGCGTTATTCCAATTTGATACGTGGTGGGCGGTGCTGGGTGTGGTCGCGGTATTCGGTATCGGCCAAGCGGCAGAAAGTGTCATACTCCAGCCTAAATTATTAGGCGATAAGATCGGTCTACATCCCGTTGCCGTTATTTTTGCGGTACTTGCCGGGGGCAATCTTTTCGGCTTAACGGGCGTATTATTAGCACTGCCGGCCGCAGCGGTTATTATGGTGCTTTTAAGGGAAATTAAAGACCGTTATAAAGACAGTGCTCTCTATGATGATGAGCAACGTCCAACAGAACAGCAACATCACAGTGAAGGGCAGGGTCGTCACGACGAAAGGGAGTCACCATGAGCCGATTACCGGCACAGCTACCGCTTGGGGTAGGGTTGCGAGACGACGCGACGTTTAATAATTACTATGCCACACAAGCAAATGCGCCACTGACAGAGTCATTAAGCCGACAGCTCAAGTCTGATGCTGAGCCGTTCTTATATTTATGGGGCGCGCCGGGCAGTGGTCGTAGCCACCTTTTACAGGCGGCGTGTCACGCTGCTTCAGATGCAGACAAGCGGGCACTTTATCTTCCTCTGGCAGATCTAGGTCATTTTCCGCCGCTGATGCTGGAGGACGTTGAACGCCTGGATCTCGTTGCTATTGATGATCTTGAATATGTAATAGGGCGTAAGCGTTGGGAAGAAGCGCTGTTTCACGCTTTTAATCGGCTGCGTGATGCGGGTAAAGCATTGGTAATCGCCGCCAACACATCTCCGCGCCAATTAGGCGTTGCATTACCCGACTTAGCATCACGATTATCCTGGGGGGTGACGTTTCATCTGCACCCGTTAGATGATGATGAGCGACTAGCGGCGTTAAAGCTTCGCGCCAATGTAAGAGGAATGCAGCTGCCTGATGACGTAGGGCGCTACATATTGCATCGCGGGCCGCGGGAGTTGGGGGATTTGTGTCGTGCAATTGAGACGCTTGATCAAGCGTCACTATCTGCTAAGCGAAAACTAACGATTCCTTTCGTCAAGTCTGCGCTCAACTGGTAAGACACAGCAAAAAAACGCCCCTGCCAGTGTTTAACCGGCAGGGGCGTTTTAACGTAAGCAAATCAATAACTGTTACAAATTAAGCAGTTTTGCTCATTTTGCTAGCAGCAGTTTGTGCTTGCTTAACATTATCTTCAGTTAGCTTTTGGCCTTTCTGAAGAAAGTCCTGCTGAAGAGCAACGACTTTATCAGCATCGCCTTTTACACGCTCAGCAAATTCTTTAGCAACTTTCTGCTGGTCTTCCATGTAGCTGCGAAGGCCAGTAGCGTCTTTAACGCTCATCAGCTCACGCATTTGGGCAATGCCAGTGTCTACGTAAGATTTGTTGGCATCAAGCTGTGCATTAAGCATCTTCTCAGAATAGTCGATGCTTAATGTCATGTATGCACGCATAGGCGCAACAAACATGTTGTCAAATTGCTGAGTCATTTCGTTGGTGTTAAATGTTTGCATGGTAAAAACTCCTGTTCCATTGCCCACTGATCGGCCCATCAATTGGCGGTGCCGTCAGTGTTGGTTGATCAGCAACGGTTTCGTTAAGCATTCACCGCGGCTGATATCTGATATCTAGTTATCTTGCGTTGCAGCATAACAGGGCTTTTTGTGCAGTGCAACATCAAAGTTGAATGAATTTAACGTCCGTGTTTGTTGGATGAAGGGATAGGTGGCGCAAAGATAATCGAAGAGATAGATGATATGCGCAGATTTACCTAATGCGTCGGCGGGGCTAGGCTTAAACGTATAGATAACGTTCATCACTAAAGTAACGAGTGGGAAACGTGACGTTAGAGGTGTTAGCGGCGTTAGCTAAGTCGTTTTAAAAAGGAGAGTAAGAATGGACACACGTATTGAGCGGGATAGCATGGGTGAGCTTGAGGTGCCTGCAAGTGCGCTCTATGGCGCTCAAACCCAACGAGCTATCAACAACTTTCCTGTTTCGCACACACCAATGCCTGTGGCATTTATTCATGCTGTCGCGCGAATAAAGCTTGCCGCCGCGCGAAGTAATCATGCGTTAGGTTTGCTAGATAAGCCCCGTGCAGAGGCGATTGAAAATGCGGCTCAGGCGGTAATTGATGGCCACCATGATGGGCATTTTCCAATCGATGTCTTTCAAACAGGGTCGGGTACGTCGACAAATATGAACGTCAATGAAGTGCTGGCGACACTTGCGAGTCGTGAAGGCGTTGAAGTGGCGCCAAACGACCACGTCAATATGGGGCAGTCGAGTAATGACGTTATCCCCACGGCCATTCATCTGTCGGCGGCGATTGCTGTTAATGAAATGCTTCGTCCTGCATTGGTTGCGCTGCAGGCAACCATTGACCACAGGGCTAGTGAGTTGGCCCACGTAGTTAAAACTGGCCGTACACACCTGATGGATGCCATGCCGCTGCGTATGGATCAAGAGCTAGGGGCGTGGTCAAGCCAAGTAGGGCAAGCTATTGAGCGTTTCGATAGTGCTATGTCACGACTTTGTCGATTGGCGCAAGGTGGCACGGCGGTGGGAACCGGCATTAACGCGCCCGAGGGGTTTGCTGAGCTAATTGCCCGTGACTTAAGTCACCAAACGGGTCTTCCTTTTGTACCAAACGATAGCTTTTTTGCCAGTTTGGCATCCCAGGATGCGGCCGTAGAGTTATCGGGTCAGTTAAAGGGGTTGGCATGTGTTGTTATGAAGATCGCTAACGATTTGCGTTGGATGAATTCAGGGCCGTTGGCAGGGTTGGGTGAGATAGAGCTTGAGGCGCTACAACCTGGTAGTTCCATTATGCCGGGTAAGGTAAATCCAGTGATTCCTGAGTCGGCCGCTCAAGCGGCTGCTCAAGTCATCGGCCTGGATACCGCAGTAACGGTGGCTGGACAGAGTGGTAATTTCCAGCTCAATGTGATGTTGCCGTTGGTGGCCTCGAACCTTCTCACCTCTATTACATTAATGAGCAACACTGCTGTTTTGCTGGGTGAGCGCGCTATCGCCACCTTTAAAGTGCGTGATGATAATTTGCAGGGACCTCTCGCTCGCAATCCTATCTTAGTCACTGCCCTCAATAGTGTGATTGGCTATAACGCCGCTGCTGCGGTGGCTAAAAAGGCTTATCAAACTGGGCGCCCCATCATCGAAGTCGCAGAAGAAGAAACGAATCTAGATCGCTCAACGCTTGAGCGATTGCTAGACCCTGTTGTGCTAACACAAGGAGGGATACCAGAGTAGCCTCGATAGGTTTATGACGATCAGCGCTTCCTAGCGATGTGTGACTTTTAACAATTAGCGGTTGTTAATAAGCGCGACTGTTAAAATAGGGTTGCTAAAAAAGAGGTTGCTAAAAAAAGGGTTGTTAAGAAAGGCAGGCAGTTACGTTTCTTGCTTTTCCGTTTTGCCTTTCTGAATGGTTTCGCTCGCCTCTTGGCGTTCTTCCGCACTGGCGTCGGGCGTTTCGTGTTCATCTTGGCGAGAAGGCCGATAGCAGAACGTTGCTAATATAGGAAAGTGATCCGACCCGAATGCGCCTAAGCGCTGCATGTTTACGAGCGTGAAATGCTCGCTTACAAACACGTGATCGAGAGGCCAGCGTAGGATGGGGTAGTTAGCATGAAAGGTACTGAACAGGCCGCGACCCCGTCGTGGGTCGAGCATCCCCCCTATGTGACAAAAACGTCGCGTTGTACGTGACCAAGCGACATCATTTAGATCTCCGGCAACGAGAGTGGCCTTGGGGTTTCGGTGAATTTCTTTTCCAATCCATAAAAGTTCTGCGTCTCGCCATAGAGATTTTTCACTTTCACTGGGTGCTGGCGGTCTTGGATGAACAGCAAATAAGCGGATGTGCTGACCGCTTTTAAGTTCTACCTGGGTGTGAATCGAAGGTATGTCGTCCTGAATAAGCCACTTAACCTCTGTGTTTTTCAGTGCTAGGCGAGAATAGAGGTGCATACCATAAAGGTTATCGAGAGGGATCTTAACGCTATGGGGCCACTGTTCGTCCAGTGCAGGGTCAAGTTGATCTTGCCACCATTGATCGGATTCCAACGTGAGAACCATATCGGGCTGGTGGCGCGTTATTAACCTTAGGAGCTTGTTTGATTGACGGTTTGGTGTCAAAACGTTGGCGATTAACAGCGTAATCATTTGGTCTTCAGGTGCGTTATGTGCGGTTTTTACCTGTACAGGCCATAGTTTTGTCCACGGCAAGATGTAGCGGAGTTGAAGCGCTAGCGTGACGAGTGAGATAAGTACCGCTGTAACGCGCCAAGGCCCCGGGGCTAATAACCACAGGCTTACTGAGCCACACGCTAACGCCAATACGGCAATTTGCAGGCGGGGAAATTCAAAACTTCGCACCCACCACCAGCGTAAAGGCACGCGGGCAATGAATGTGGCGAGTAACAATGAGATGGCGATGCATCCTAGCAAAGGCCCAAGCAAGGTTTACCTCCTGGTCTAACCGTCAATAGGTATTAATCTGTGATCAGCTTAGCGGCAAGGAGGGATAAGTGTCGATCTCACTTTGCAATTGAGATGAGTTGGTTCATTTGCTCTATTTCAACGAGCTAAAAACTGCTTGCAATTCAGCTATGAAAACGTAAAATACGCATCCGTTGCACAGTAGGACCATAGCTCAGTTGGTTAGAGCGCCACGTTGACATCGTGGAGGTCGGCGGTTCAAATCCGCCTGGTCCTACCATCTCATTTGTGTGCAGCTAGTTATTTATATACTTCTATTTAGGACCATAGCTCAGTTGGTTAGAGCGCCACGTTGACATCGTGGAGGTCGGCGGTTCAAATCCGCCTGGTCCTACCAGATACTTAAAAGCCCCATGCTTGCATGGGGCTTTTTTATTATTGGTCGATTAGGTGGGGGAGATCTGTTTGGCGAATAAACGTTGCGACGAGTGTCTCAATGCCATTCTGATCTTCTTGGCTAAAGCGTGCATGCTGTGGGCTGTCCAAGTCGAGTACTCCCCAGAGGTGGCCGTCGATAACAATGGGAGCGACGAGCTCTGAGCGCGAGTCAGTATCACAGGCGATATGGTCAGCAATAGTGTGAACGTCATCAACGCGTTGGGTTGCTTGTTGGCGAGCAGCAGCCCCGCAAACACCTTTGTTGAAGGGGATTGGATGGCAGGCAGGCTTGCCCTGAAATGGTCCAAGGCAGAGCTGATTGAGCTGGCGCTGCAAATAGAACCCCACCCAGTTGATGTCGTACAGTGCGTGCTGAATAAAGGCACAGGTTTGTGCGCTGTTAGTTAGCCAGTCACGTGTGTCTAGCAGTGCCTCTAGCTGGCGGTTTAGTAGCGCATAATCAACGCTATGCATACGAATTCCTCATGGGGTTAAACACAACAGGCCAGCCCTAAGGCTGGCCTGATTGAATTGATAGAAAGCCGTTCTGCTTATTCAATCCAGCCGGGTACTGCTGCACCCTTAAACAGTTCTTCTGCTTTTTCGATGACTTCGTCACGCTGGTAAGCGTCAACCAGTTGGCGAATTTCTTCGCGATCTTCATCGCCGCCGCGCACTGCAATTAAATTGACGTAAGGAGATTCAGGGCCTTCTTTAATTAGTGCGTCATTCAGGCTCAAACCAGCCGGTTGGGCGAACGTGTTGTTAATGAACGCCATATCAACGTCGGGTAGCACGCGGGGTAGCTGTGCTGCTTCAATTTCGCGAAAACGGAAGTTGCGCGGATTTTCAGCAATGTCGATGGGGGTGGCTTCTAGGTTGCTCGGGTCATTAAGTGTAATGAGGCCCTGGTTGTGCATCAGAATGAGCGCACGCCCTTCATTGGATGGGTCGTTGGGCAGTGCGATTAGAGCGTCTTCGGGCAGCTCGTCGATGCTGTCGTATTTCTCAGAGTAGGCGCCAATCGGGTAAACAAAGGTGTAACCGGCAATGGCAAGATCATAGCCACGATCGTTAACCATGGCTTGTAGGTAGGGTTCATGCTGGTAAGCGTTAGCATCTAAGCTGCCATCGGCGAGGGCAGCGTTCGGGGTGACGTAGTCAGTGAACTCAATAATCTCGACGATTAGATCGTACTCATCTTTGGCAATTCGAGCCGCCACTTCCATGACTTCGGTTTCCGGGCCTGCTACGGTGCCCATTTTGATGGTGCGTGTTTCTGCGTTGGCAACATTAACGGCCAGTGCTAGGGCAGTCAGGCTGCCGATTAGTAGTTTTTGCATGGTGTCACTCCTGTGGCACAGTAACGATTGGATGTAATTATGAAGCAATAAAAAACAAAATTATAATGCGTTTTAGTTATATTAAGATATGCCGATAACAGGCGCAACTATCATCACTTGCGATCACTTTTACGCACCAAATAGTCACCCAGGCTCTGGAAGCCTTGAACCATCACCACCAGAATAACGACAGTAATCAGCATAATGGTGGGGTTAAAGCGGTTATAACCATAGCGAATTCCTAAATCTCCCAGACCACCGCCGCCTACGGCTCCCGCCATGGCTGAGTAACTTACCAGCGTCACTAATGTAATCGTTAGCCCTGTGATGATGCCGCCCCTGGCTTCAGGAATCAGTACTTTGGTAATGACTTGCCAGGGCGTGGCGCCCATGGATTGCGCGGATTCAATTAGTCCAGGTGAAATCTCGTTGAGCGCACCTTCGATCAAACGGGCTACAAATGGAATAGCGGCAATGGTTAACGGCACTGAAGCGGCATTAATGCCAATAGAAGTACCCACTAGCATGCGCGTGAACGGAATGATTGCCACCATTAAGATGATAAAGGGGATTGAACGGCCAACATTGGTAACAATGCCGAGCACTTGGTTGAGTACGGGCATCGCTAATATTTGGCGAGGGCGTGTCACGTAAAGCATTACGCCAAGTGGCAAGCCAAGCAGGGTGGCAATTACACCTGAAACCGCCACCATGTAAAGCGTATCCAGCGTGGCTTGTAAAACAAGATCAAACATTGCGCTGGACATGACCAAGTACCTCTACCTGTAGTTGATGTGCTTCTAAATAAGCCATTGCTTCCTGGGTTTGAGCAGGGCTGCCGAGCAACTCGGCAATCATTAATCCAAGTGTGCGGTCTTGAATCGACTCTACCTTTGCCTGAAGTATGCTGACGTCAACGCTGCATTTCCGCGCTAGTCGGGAAATAAGGGGTGTGGAGACGGCATCGCCAGAGAAGGTTAACCGAACAACGGGATGAGTATGCTCGCTCGGCGTTTCGCTCAAGCGCTCTATCAGCTCTTTAGGCGGCGTTAGTTGCAAAAAGTCATTCAGAAATTCTCTGCCAAGTTGCGTGTTAGGCGCGGTGAAAAAATCACCGACCTCAGCGTCTTCAACCAGCTCTCCATCGGAAATGAGGCTGACTCGGTGGCAAATAGATTTCACGACTTCCATTTCGTGAGTAATCAATAAAATGGTGATACCAAGCTGATGATTAATTTCTCTCAGCAGCTCAAGGATGGAGCTAGTAGTCTGTGGGTCCAGCGCTGAAGTGGCTTCATCGCAAAGCAAAACGTTGGGTTTGCTGGCCAATGCCCGGGCGATGGCGACACGTTGTTTTTGACCGCCAGAAAGCTGAGCTGGGTATTGTTTGGCTTTATCAGATAAACCCACCAGCTCCAGCAGCGGTATTACGCGATCCTTTATAGCACGGCGATCTTCGCCCATTAACTCAAGGGGGAGCGCCACGTTATCAAATACTGTGCGGGTGGTGAGCAGATTAAAATGCTGGAAAATCATTCCAATGCGGTGTCTGGCGCGGTTTAACTCCCCGCGACTAAGGCGGGTCATTTCCTGGCCATCAACCGATACGCTGCCAGTGCTTGGCCGTTCTAATAGGTTGACACACCGTATAAGGGTCGATTTACCTGCGCCTGAAAGACCAATAACGCCGTGGATAGTGCCTTTGGGGATCGTTAAATTAACGTCTTTTAGGGCATGAACAGCATTACTGCCGGTGCCATAGGTTTTACTAACGTTGCTAATTTCAATCATAGCGTCTGCCTTAATGGTAGGCCGAAGACGGAGTGCGGGGGGAGCAAGCGTAGGGCGCGAAATAAAAAAAGGCCACCCTCGCGGGTGGCCATCAACGCTGGACACACCCTTTTAGCTGCACTTCACCAAACAATCAGCTTGGTGGACGCCCGCAATCTGGGTACAAATCGGCGTCATTACATTTGCGGCGAAAGTCTAAAGAGTGGCGAGTGCTATGTCAATTAGAACCACTCTATTTCATGTTTTAATGCAAAGAATTAGGGTTATTTGCTGATTTAGTAATGTTTGGCGGTGATTAATTCTAATGAGTTAAATTTCAACCGATCAATATTAGAAAAAAACCGTTTCAACGCTTATATCAAGCCGTTTGGCTGCACAAGGCCTGGGCATTAGTAGTAAGCTTGCACAAAATTTTAGATCCTGTTTTGGCTTTAATACGTAAAGAAAGAGGGCGTAGCAATATGTTTACAGGCATCGTGCAAGGCGTCGCTAAAGTCGTCGCTGTTAGAGAATTGGAAGAGTTTCGCACCCATGTAGTCGCATTGCCGGAGGGGTTGCGCCAAGGGCTTACTATTGGCGCGTCGGTAGCCCATAACGGTGTTTGCCTAACGGTAACGGCGATCGAGGGTGAAAATGTCAGCTTTGACCTGATGCGTGAAACGTTGCGTTTGACGAATCTTGGTGCAATTGCGACAGGGCAGTGCGTCAATATAGAGCGTGCGGCGCGCTTTGGTGACGAAATTGGCGGGCACTCCATGTCAGGCCACATTATTTGTATGGCCAAAGTGGTGGCGATAGAAGAAGCACCCAACAATCGTCGGCTGTGGTTTTCACTGCCAGAGAAAGTCGCTAAGTTTGTATTCGAGAAGGGTTACATTGGCGTTGATGGTATTAGCTTAACGGTAGGCAGCGTGCGTTCTGCGGGGGATGGGGCAGGTGTTGAGTTTAGTGTCAATCTAATACCAGAGACACTGGCGCGCACGGTTTTAAAAGATCGGCCACTAGGCGACTGGGTTAATATCGAGATTGACCCACAAACTCAGGTAATTGTTGAAACAGTCGAAAGGGTATTAGAGAGTCGTCTTTAGGTGTGATTGGTCTTATCGTTGACCGATCGGTTAGCTTATGGCCTGAAGTTTGCTATTGATAATAGATAGGTGGGTGACTTCTCACCAACGCTAGCAGCACAGGGGCACTCGCAACGCGTAGAGCCTTTCGGTAGTATGTGCGGCTTTTCTCGCATCAAGGGACGCATTCAGCGTAAGCGCGAAGGATAAAAAACGACATGAAACTTCTGGACAATTACTTCAAGCTCACTGAGCAGAAGACCAATGTAAAGACCGAGGTGATCGCTGGATTCACCACGTTCCTTACGATGGCTTATATTATTTTCGTTAACCCGAGCATCCTCTCGGAAGCGGGAATGGATTACGGCGCGGTGTTCGTTGCTACCTGTCTCGCAGCTGCCATCGGCTGTTTTGTTATGGGGCTTTGGGCAAATTATCCGATCGCGCAAGCACCAGGCATGGGGCTGAATGCCTTCTTTACTTACGGTGTTGTACTGGGGATGGGCTATACCTGGGAAGCGGCATTGGGTGCCGTCTTCTTTTCTGGCTTGACGTTTTTTTTGTTAAGTATTTTTAAAATCCGTGAGTGGATTATCAACTCAATACCGCTGTCGCTGCGCTTGGGCATTGCTGCGGGTATTGGCTTGTTTCTTGCGATGATTGCACTTAAAAATGCCGGTATTGTTGTCGCAAATCCAGCTACTTATGTAGCGCTTGGTGATTTGTCTCAGCCTCCCGCACTTTACGCGTTGCTGGGCTTTTTCGTTATTACAGCGCTTTCTTACCTGCGCGTGACCGGCGCAGTAATGATTGGCATTTTGGGTGTCACTATCCTAGCGATGCTGTTCGGTCATAATCAGTATGGCGGTATTATGTCGATGCCTCCTTCTATTGCGCCTACCTTCATGGCGATGGATCTGATGGGGGCGCTGGATGTGGCGATGCTAAGCGTTATTTTTGCCTTCTTGTTTGTGGACCTGTTTGATACCTCAGGCACGTTGGTAGGTGTAGCGCATCGTGGCAAACTGCTGGATGAAAATGGCAAGCTGCCACGCATTGGTCGCGCCATGATGGCCGATAGTACCGCTTCCATGGCGGGTGCCGCATTGGGTACTTCGACAACAACCAGCTATATCGAATCAACCGCAGGTATCGCTGCAGGCGGTCGTACCGGTTTAACAGCTGTTGTGGTCGGTTTGTTGTTTTTGATTAGCCTTTTCTTTGCGCCGTTAGCGGGGTCTATTCCTGCTTACGCAACAGCAGGGGCGCTGCTGTACGTGGCTGTTTTGATGGCAGGTAGCTTGGCTCACGCGAATTGGGATGACCCAACCGACGCGGCACCAGTGCTGATCGCTGCTTTGGCTATGCCGCTAACTTTCTCAATTGCTGAGGGAATTGCGCTTGGTTTTATTAGCTATGTGGCGATCAAGGCACTTTCAGGACGGTTCGGCGATTTGAACCCTGCTGTCATAACGCTGGCACTGTTATTTGCAGCAAAGTTTCTTTTCCTGGGTTAATTACCCGCTTTATTTTTTAATCAATGAGAGACGCGATGAGCATCTACGGCGACTATATTAAGTCCGTTATTCGCACGGTTCCTGACTGGCCAGAGAAGGGCGTGAATTTTCGTGATATCACCCCACTACTGCAAAATAGTGCTGCCTTTCGTAAGCTGATTGACAGCTTCGTGCACCGCTACCAGGAAATGAACTTAGATGCCATCGCGGCTATCGACGCGCGTGGCTTCATCATTGGTGCGCCGTTGGCCTACGAGTTAGGCTGCAGCTTTGTTCCTGTTCGTAAGAAAGGCAAATTGCCCTTCAAGACGATCAGTGAGACCTACACGCTTGAATACGGTCATTCTGAAGTTGAGCTTCACTCTGATGCTTTTCAGAAAGACGATCGTATCCTGTTGATGGATGACTTGATTGCTACGGGTGGCACTATGCTTGCCGCAGCAAATTTGATTCAACGCTCTGGTGGGCGCGTGGTGGAAACTGCGACTATTATTGACCTGCCTGAGCTGGGCGGCTCCCAGAAAATTCGCGATGCTGGCTATAGCGTATTCGCGGTATGTTCATTCACCGAAAACGAGTAACGCCTCTTATGAGCAGCGAACGCTATCATCAGCACTTCACTATTTCCTGGGATCAATTGCACCGCGATGCGCGTCAGCTGTGCCATCAGCTAATCGAACGGGATTTTAAAGGCATCGTGGCCATTACCCGCGGTGGACTGATACCTGCTGCGCTTATCGCCCGTGAACTGAATATCCGCCTGATCGATACCGTTTGTATCAAAAGTTATGATCATATGGATCAAGGCGGCTTAGACATCATGAAAGGCGTTGATCACGATGGTGATGGCTGGCTGCTGGTAGACGACTTGGTGGATACCGGTAAAACAGCGCGTGCCGTTCGTGAAATGCTGCCTAAGGCGCACTTTGTGACGATGTATGCTAAGCCAGAAGGGCGCCCCCTGGTTGACCAATACCTTACCGAAGTGGCTCAGCAGTGTTGGATCCAGTTTCCGTGGGATATGGGCATTGCTTATGTTGAGCCGTTGGCGGATCAACTGAAGAAGTAATATGGCTAACCCACTCCCCGACGATTGGAATCAATGGCTTGGGCAAGAATTTCAGGCTGACTATATGTCAGCCCTGAAAGCTTTTTTGGCCCAAGAAAAATCAGCTAAAAAAGTGATTTACCCGCACTCATCTCACTGGTTTCGCGCTTTTGAGTTGACACCTCTCACTTCTGTGAAGGTGGTTATTTTAGGGCAAGACCCTTATCACGGTCCTAATCAGGCTCACGGGTTGTGCTTCTCGGTGCAGCCGGGTATCCAGGTGCCACCCTCTTTGGTCAATATTTATAAAGAGTTAGCGACAGATGTGGGGTTTACGCCCGTGCGTCACGGTTTTTTGGAATCGTGGGCAACGCAGGGTGTGCTGCTGCTGAACACCGCATTAACAGTTGAGCAGGGTAATGCCGCTTCTCACCGTGGTAAGGGGTGGGAGCACTTTACCGATTGTGCGATTGAAGCCGTTAGTCAACATGTGGAGCCATGTGTTTTCTTGTTATGGGGCAGTCATGCACGTCAGAAGAAAGCCCTGATTGATCAATCGCGCCACATGGTGCTGGAGTCTCCGCATCCTTCGCCGCTATCCGCGCATCGTGGCTTTTTTGGTAATCACCATTTTTCCCGGGCAAATCAGTTTTTAACCGAACATGGGCGCTCACCTATTGAGTGGCAATTACCGGAAACCCCTTAACCTAATGGTCAGTTGCGGGTAGAATGGCGCGCAATTTTGTAAGCTAGTCGATGCGGCTTAGGTCGCCATCTTGAATCCCCTGCAGTGAGGAAGTCCCATGAGTGTTTACGCCATTAACCATCCGCTTGTTCAACATAAGCTGGGACTAATGCGCGAAGCTGACTTGAGCACTAAGAGCTTCCGCGAGCTAGCAGGTGAAGTGGCTAAGCTTTTGACCTATGAAGCAACAAAGGGGTTAGAGCTTGAGGATCATGAGATTCAAGGCTGGAACAACGAGCCTATCGCGACACGTCGTCTGAAAGGCAAAAAGGTAACGGTTGTGCCCATTCTGCGAGCTGGATTAGGGATGCTAGAAGGCGTAACTGACCTGATTCCCAGCGCCCGCGTCAGCGTAGTGGGTCTTTATCGTGATGAAGAAACACTTCAGCCAGTGCCTTATTTCGCCAAGTTTGCCAATGATATCGAAGAGCGCATGGCGATTGTCATCGACCCGATGCTTGCGACGGGTGGTTCTATGGTCGCGACGCTAGATATGTTGCGCGAACGCGGTTGTGAAAATATGAAAGTCATTGTGCTTGTCGCTGCCCCTGAGGGTATCAAGCGGGTTCAAGACGCATACCCCGATGTTGAGATTTACACAGCATCAGTAGATGACCGGCTAGATGAACACGGTTACATCGTGCCTGGCTTGGGAGATGCTGGCGATAAGATCTTCGGGACGCGCTAAGTATTCCGACAAACAATGCCCCTTACGCTTTGCGTTGGGGGCATTTTTTTGGCTATCCACCGACAACGAAAATACTGGAAGCGTTTAGATGAGACATTCAGCAAGTCATGAGTCGTGGCCCAAAATGCTGCTGACAGGTGCACAAATGCTATTTGTAGCCTTTGGTGCACTGGTATTGGTTCCGTTGTTAACTGGGCTAGACCCCAGTGTCGCACTGTTTACCGCAGGTATTGGTACACTGGTGTTCCACGGAATTACCAAATTGACGGTGCCGGTTTTCTTGGCGTCGTCGTTTGCCTTCATTGCACCTATTCAAGGCTCAATTGCAAGCTTTGGCGTGTCGGCTACGCTTGGTGGCTTAATGGCAGCAGGGGTTGTGTATGTTGCCATTTCACAAGCAGTGCGTCTCAAAGGCACTGCATGGCTGCACAGACTGTTACCGCCTGTCGTGGTTGGGCCAGTGATTATGGTGATTGGTTTAGCGTTGGCGCCAGTAGCTGTCAGTATGGCAACAGGAGAGACAAGCGATAATATTGGGTATGGTCGAGCTATCTTTCTTTCTATGGCAAGTTTGCTAGTGACGCTTATATTGGCCGTTTTCGGGCGTGGAATTTTACGCCTGGTGCCAATCATGGGGGGCATTGCAGTGGGGTATGGCTTAGCGCTGGTGATGGGCGTTGTCGATTTCAGTGCTGTGCGTGACGCTGCTTGGCTGTCTGTGCCCAGCTTTACCGCGCCTAGCTTTCACTGGGCGGCTATTTTATTCATGATTCCCGTTGCGATTGCGCCCGCCGTTGAGCATATCGGCGACATGGTGGCGATAGGCTCAGTGACACGCAAAAACTATTTAGAGAAACCAGGCCTTCATCGCACTTTGCTAGGCGATGGGGTGGCAACAATGGCGGCAGCTCTGTTTGGCGGCCCTCCCAATACGACTTATTCAGAAGTAACGGGGGCGGTGACGTTGACCAAGGCATTCAACCCCATGTACATGGTTATCGCTGCGGTGATTGCAATTGTACTGGCTTTTGTCGGGAAGCTAGGTGCGCTACTGCAAACCATTCCAGGCCCTGTCATGGGGGGGATTATGACCCTGCTATTCGGGTCAATTGCGGTGATTGGTATGAATACCCTGGTGCGTGCTGGTCAGTCATTAACGGCGGCGCGTAATCTTGTGGTTGTCTCGTTAATTTTAGTGTTTGGGATCGGTGGAATGCAGTTTGGTGGCGGCCAGTTTACTCTCCAAGGCGTGAGCTTAGCGGCGTTAGTCGGCATTGCGCTAAACTGGCTCTTACCTGTTGAGAAAGAAGGTGAGTAGCGACTTGATCACCGGTACGTCATTAGGAGTCGTTAATGGAAGAGGCAATTGATAGTCCGTTTCCTGTGTTGGGCATTGCCGCGTGGAGCGGTACCGGTAAGACGACGCTGTTAGCACAACTTTTGCCTCGTTTGCGTGAAGCGGGGCTGAAGGTGGGGGTAATAAAGCATGCCCACCACAGCTTTGATGTCGATCAGCCAGGAAAAGATAGCTATAAACTTCGTCAAGCTGGCGCTGCACCGATGTTGATTGCATCTCGAGAGCGTTTTGCCATGATGCAAGAAACACCGAACCAAGAAGAGCCAGATTTGGCTTACCTGTTGTCACTGATGACCATCCAGGCACCAAACCTAGTCATTGTTGAGGGCTTTAAAGCGTGGCCAATTCCTAAGCTAGTCCTGTACCGTGCGGGTATTGGAGATGATTCCATTGTCAGTGGCGATTGGGTGCAAGCAGTGGCGTTAAGTGGCTCGGCCCCCGTGTCAATTCCCCCGAAAGTCAAGCGCCTTGACCTTAATGATATTGACGCGATCACCGATTGGATAATCGAATGGATGAATGCTCAACCTAGCGCTGCCGCTCTATAAATTAGCAGCTTCCATAAATCAGCGGCTTTATAACACCGTGGCTTGATTAAAAAGGTAACGATATGCAGCTAACTCACCTCAATACACACGGCGAAGCCAACATGGTTGATGTCGGCGATAAGCGAGAGACCCGCCGCGAGGCGGTAGCGTCTGGACGTATCGTTATGCAGCCTAAAACGCTGCAACTGCTCAGTGATGGCGAGTTACCTAAAGGCGATGTGCTGGCGACCGCTCGCATTGCTGGTATTCAGGCGGCTAAGCGAACGCATGAGCTGATCCCTTTGTGCCATTCATTAGCGCTTTCAAAGGTTTCCGTTGACTTTGATGTTGACCATGCTAACAGTTGTGTTCATGTTTCTGCGCTGTGCCGTTTGAACGGACGCACAGGGGTGGAGATGGAAGCCTTGACGGCTGTGTCAGTGGCTTGTCTAACGCTCTATGATATGTGTAAAGCGGTCGACAAAGACATGTGCATTGAAGCCGTTCAGCTTGACAGTAAAAGGGGCGGTGTCCGTGGCGATTACCAACGGGGTGTTCCTGAACCGATTGTGACAGGCGGTGGCGTTACTGGAGAAGTTAGCTTAGGTGAGCGCTGCGCATCCCCTTGTGTTCGAGTTAAGTTTCTTGCTGAACTACGTGAACGAGTTGAAGAAAGCGATCTTTCTATTGAGCTTGATCAGCTGCCAAGCCGGGATGTCGCTGGGTTGAAAGCGGCATTAAGCGCAAGGGATGCACGCTTTAATGTGCTGTCTGAGCAGCGCACGATGTGTGCCATTAACCAAGTGATGGCAAACGATAATGCGCGTCTTACCGATGAGGATGAAGTGGCTTTCTTTCCGCCAGTAACCGGGGGCTAATTTGATGACTGACATCACGGAGACTGAATTAGACATTGCTGTCAAGGTTCAAGAAGAGCCGTTTAAAATGGATGACGGCTATGAAAGTACGCTTCGCAAACGTACGGATATCGGCGCTATTGTCACTTTTACGGGGTTTGTGCGTGACTTTAATGAAACCCCAGACGTCATCGGGCTTACTCTTGAGCACTACCCTGGGATGACCGAGCGGACATTAACGCAGATTGGTGAGCAGGCTTGTCAGCGGTGGGCGTTACAAGCCGTACGTATTATTCATCGCATTGGTGATTTGACGCCGGGAGATCCTATCGTGCGCGTTCTGGTGGCCAGTGCGCATCGTCGCGATGCTTTTCAGGCCTGTGACTTTATTATGGATTTTTTAAAAACCCAGGCGCCATTTTGGAAGAAGGAGCACTCCCGTCAGGGCGCTTACTGGGTGAAAGAACGTCATACTGACCAGCAAGCTGCAGAACGTTGGTAGGCAATAAGACCGCTAATGGCTTAAAAATCGCTGCCAATCGCTTCTGAGGAAGGCATTTCGGTTGCCATTATTTGCAGATGTACGTCTGGCATATGTTGAAGATGGTTGGCTAACCAATGAATGAGTCTTGGTTGTAGCGCTTGGCGCAAATCAGCCAAGGTCTCTGCAGCTATTTCCTCTAGTTGGTCATCCAACCATTCACTGAAACTGTCTTCGTCTAATGGGCTCGTGCCACCGGCATCTAGCATTAAGCGGCCAATGCGGCACCAGCCTGTTTCGGTAGCCGTAACGGGAAGCGCTAAGAACAGACTTCCGCGCCGCGTTGAGTGAGAGCCAGTATCAAGTCCTGGGTGAGGCACAACGCTGTTTTGATTGACAATACAGGGCGGCTGGGGATAACGGGCTTCACAGCGCAGCCCTAGATTATCGAATATCAACATGTCGCCATTTACTGGAGCGAGTGGGGCGTTAATATCGAGGCTTGTGGCAATTTCCTGATGGGCCGCTTGGTGGCGCGCCTCCCCGTGCACGGGCAGCAATGTTTTTGGACGAATCCATTGATACAGCTTTCTTAGCTCATCTTCAGCGGGATGACCGGTGGCATGTAGTTCTGGATGGTTCATTTCGTCGAAAATTGATACGCCGAGTTGTGCTAAGCGTTTTTTAAGCTGTTCAATGGGGCGCTCGTTACCTGGTATAGCTTTGGCAGAAAAAATAATGCTGTCACCTGGCTCCAGATCCACAAACGGATGTCTGCGCTGTGCTAAGCGTTGTAAGGCGGCACGTGGTTCGCCTTGGCTGCCAGTGGCAATAATCACCACTTCTTCTGGTGGCAAGTAGCCTAAATCGTGGGGCGGTACTAGCGGTGGAAAATCGTCTAAATACCCTAGACCCTTCGCCACACTCACCATGCGCTCCATTGAGCGACCCATGAGGCTAACGCGTCGACCACACTGTTGGGCCGCAAACCCAATCGCTAAAACGCGTGCAAGATTACTGGCAAAACACGATACAACCACGCGGCCAGTGCACTGTTTTAACGTGTAGGCGAGTGCTTTTGCGACGTCTCCTTCGCTGCCCGAATGGCCGGGCATCGGGGCGTTTGTGGAGTCGCCTACGACTAAATCAATGGGGGCAATAGCGCGAAATTGAGCAGCGTTGATGGGCGAGCCAATTAACGGATTAGGATCAAGTTTCCAGTCCCCTGTGTGCAGTACGCGATAGCCGCCTGCCTGCATTAAGATAGAGCAACTTTCAGGTATCGAGTGGGTGACCTGAAGGTAGCGCAGCGTGAAAGGGCCTATCTCCATTGCATCGCCCGGTTTCACGACGATTATTGCGGCGCTACTAAGCTGGTGCTCAGCAAACTTATGGCGCAGTAATCCCGCTGCTAACGGCGTTGCATAAATAGGGCAACCCCACCTGGGCCAGAGCCACGCCACCGCGCCGATGTGGTCTTCATGGCCGTGGGTGATATAGATTGCCTTGGGGGTAATACCTAGCGCTGTTAACGTGTCCGTATTGGGCACCTGCAGCGGGGAGTTAGGTAAATCTTGGCGAATCATCATGCCGCAGTCGACGGCGATCCACTCATCGTCGTATCCATACAGCGTAAGATTCATTCCAATTTCACCACATCCACCTAGCGGCAGCAGGCGCAGGGGTGGACGACGGCGGGGACGAAGTTGAACGCGTGGTGGATGCATCAGTAATGAAAAGCCTAGAAAGTAAGACCTTAACTATACGGGAAGGCGGGGGCGGGTAACAATCATCGTGGCATTCGGCTGCGGTGCTTCCTTACTGTGCATAAGGTACACTGTTCTACCAAAATACTGTTTTCCTACCGATGGTAGGTAGTTGTTGAACGTGCTGTTAAATTATGTCAAGAGTGTTTATTTATGTCTCATTATTACCGTTTGGTGGTTTCTTGCCCTGATCAGGTGGGCATTGTGGCGCGTGTCTCAAGTTTTATTGCCCAGCAAGGTGGTTCTATCACTGAAGCAAGCCAGCATTCTGATCTTGAGACTGGCCGATTCTTTATGCGATACGAAATTTTGGCGGATTCTCTGGGCATGTCGGCAGAGGCATTACGTAGTGCGTTTGAGCCAGTCGCAGAGGCGTTCAATATGCAGTGGTCGCTCGTCGATACACAGAAGCGCCGGCGTGTCGTGCTAATGGTGTCGCGAGAGTCTCACTGTTTGGTTGATCTGCTTTATCGTTGGCAAGCAGGCGAGCTTGACTGCGATATTGTCGGGGTTATTTCAAACCATGAAGATATGCGGGCACTTACTGAGTGGTATGGCATTTCTTACTATCATGTGCCTGTAGACCCCAATAACAAGCAAGCTTCTTTTGAGCAGGTTCAAACACAAATCGATAGTGTACGGGCTGATTGCGTTGTGCTGGCACGTTATATGCAAATTTTACCGCCTTCACTCTGTGAACGTTACGCGGGGCGAGTGATTAATATTCACCACAGTTTCCTGCCCTCTTTTGCCGGTGCTAAGCCCTATCATCAAGCTTACCAGCGTGGGGTTAAGCTTATTGGTGCAACGTGCCACTATGTTACTGAAGAACTCGATGCTGGGCCTATTATTGAACAAGATATCCATCGTGTAAGCCATTGTCATACGCCGACAGATCTGGTGCGTTTTGGACGCGATGTTGAAAAAGCAGTGTTGGCACGTGGATTGCGATGGCATTTAGAAGATCGGGTGCTAATTCATGGTAATAAGACCGTAGTGTTCAGTTAAAGAGGATGTTTAGCTGACCAGTAAAATAGCTGACTTGTGACTTGTAAATTGAGGCTGCCATGTCTTTCGCACAAAGTATTTTAGCTTCCTGGGCATTGGTGCTGACGTGGCTGGTATCGTTGAGCGTAATTGCGTGGGTGCTTTGGTTACGCCCTTGGCAGGCGCTTATGGATGATGTGGCTCTTCAGCATCGGTGGCTAGCCGCGACGCTTGCCGTAGTATTGATGTGGCAGCTACGGGCTCAGGCAGTTGATTGGTTAACTCTGCACTTGGTGTTCACTGTCCTGATGGTTTTGGTATTTAAAGTACCTCTCGCGTTAATCAGCAATGTGTTAATTAACATCGCAATGTCAGCGATTGGTCGCAATGAATGGGTGCTATTAGGTGCTAATGTACTAGTAACTGGCATTGTACCTGCGGTTATTACCGGGCTGGTATGGCGATGGGTAGATCGCCGTTTACCAGATAACTTGATGGTTTTTCTATTCGCATGCGGCTTTTTTGGCGCTGCGCTGGCAACATTAGGAGGGGGGTTGTCGGCGGTTTTGTTAATAATCGTGGCGGGTACTGACCCTGAGGCCATCTACTTAGCTCAGGAATATGCGCGCTTTTTACCCCTGCTAATGCCATCAGAGGCCTTTATCACAGGCATGCTATTAAGCATTTTGCTGGTGTACCACCCAAGCTGGGTGGCCACGTTTAATGATCATCGCTACATAGATTCTCAGTAACTAGACTCTCAGTAATACTGTAATAGCCGGTGGGGCATTGAACAGTTACCTCACCGGCATTCTTACTGGCTTGTTTAGCCCAGCGCTTGGCCGTTACCGCCTCGTATCACACCAACACCCACCCCTTCGATATCCAGATGCTGCGTGCGCAGATCAATTTCTATCGGCGCGAACTCGCTGTTTTCAGCAATTAGCGTCACCGTATGGCCTTGTCGTTTAAAGCGTTTGACCGTCACTTCATCTTCTAGCCTTGCTACCACAATCTGGCCATCACGAACTCGGTCGGTGCGATGCACGGCAAGCAGATCACCTTCCAGTATGCCTACATCTTTCATTGATAGACCGCGCACTCGAAGTAGGTAATCCGCTTTGGGGGTAAAGTATTCAGCGGGTAGCGGGCAATAACGATCAATATGTTCCGCTGCTAGAATTGGGCTTCCTGCCGCTACTTCTCCAATGACCGGCAAGCCATTTGGAAGTGGTTCTACGTTGGCGGCAGGTGTTGTTGCTGAGACGTCACTCACGTCCTGCGGTTCCTGATTCGGCAGTCGGATTCCACGCGAAGTATTACGAATAATACGGATAGCACCTTTGCGCTCAAGCGCTCGTAAATGCTCTTCGGCGGCGTTAGGGGAACGAAACCCCAGTGCTTTGGCGATTTCTGCGCGGGTTGGCGGATAGCCAAAATCACCCATGGTTTTAACAATAAAATCAAAAACATGCTGCTGACGGGCAGTGAGTGGGCGCGACATAACAAACTCCAAAAAATTGAACAAGACAGTAGCTACATGTCGGTTTAAACAGTATGTGGTTAAGTATACAGTATGTTGCTCTGTCCAGTACATGCAAGAGCGTCTTGTGGCACCAGTCGCTTTAGTGATGAGAGCAAAATAGAAAGAAGGGTTATGAACGTTGGAGCGTTGCTATCTAGCTAGAGGGCAAATTCGATAGCGTTTTGCAGCAAGTGATTGAATATGCAACCCAGGTGCATTTAAGCGATGATTGAAATGCAAGAGATAAGTGATTGAGCCAAATAGCGTTATGGCATAGTATTTAATGATGTTTTAAACACTCGTTTTCTGGAGGGCGCTATGGCGCAATCTGATACGGTAACGCGTATCCTCGATACCGCTGAGGTGTTGTTTGCCGAGCGTGGTTTTGCTGAAACATCGCTGCGAAATATCACCAGTAAAGCGCGGGTTAACTTGGCTGCTGTCAATTACCACTTTGGCTCTAAAAAGGCGCTTATCCAAGCAGTATTTGCGCGTTACTTAGATCCATTTTCGCAACGCTTTCATACGGCGCTTGATGAGCTTGAAGTAAAGTACAAAGGTGATGTGATTCCCCTAGAAGTGCTGTTGGAAACAATGGCTGGTACGGTGCTGGCAGTCCCTGCTGAGCGTAATAGCCTTAAGGTGTTTATGCGCCTACTAGGGTTGGCGTATAGCCAAGCACAAGGGCATCTGCGTCGTTATATCCAACAGCAGTATGGTGATGTCTTTACCCGCTTTACTGAGCTGGTGCGCCAAGCAACACCAGAATTACCTGATGCTGAGCGTTTCTGGCGACTTCATTTTATGCTTGGCACCGTGATTTTTACGCTGTCTGGCTTAGATGCGCTTCGAGACATAGCCGCGAAAGACTATAATGAACAAGTAACAGTAAGAGATTTAGTAAAACGATTACGCCCGGTGGTAGTTGCAGGCATGAATGCGCCTTTGCCGTCTGCTGTTGATGAAGGACATTATGCGAACGCCTGCGCTAGCTAAGTTGCCCCCAGAAAACGAAGGGTGGATAGAAATCAATACAAAGCACCAGCAGCTATGCTGGTGGCAGGGTCGCACGCTGCAGTATACGTGCGCAGTGTCAACCGGCGAGAAAGGCGTAGGGCAGCAAGAGGGGAGTGGTCAGACCCCGCTAGGGTGGCATTATATTCGCGCATCGATAGGTCGCGACTTGCCTGATAACGCCGTTTTTCGGGGGCGTCGATGGACGGGGGAGGTGTTTTCGTCGATGCTTGCAGCAGATTTTCCCCACCGTGACTGGATATTAACGCGCATTTTATGGCTTTGTGGGTTAGAGAAAGGCGTGAACCGAGGCGGGTGTGTCGATTCGCAGCGTCGTTACATCTATCTTCACGGCACACCGCCTGATCAACCGATGGGCATTGCTGCTTCACACGGCTGTATTCGGTTACGAAATAGTGATTTGCTTTACCTTTTTGATCATGCGCAGCCCGGCACGCCTGTTTGGCTTCACGATGGTTAGCCCTAGGCAGCGTATTAATGATTTTTTGACACCCGAGACTGATCAACTAAAATTGACGGCCTTTTTGTTGGATCCATCACAATGACTCAATTTTTAGGCCCGGTCATGCTCGACCTTGAAGGGCAGCGATTAACCAAAGCTGAAAAACATCTTTTGATGGACCCCGCGGTGGGTGGTGTCATTTTATTTGCTAGAAACGTCGAAAATGCTTACCAGGTTCGAAAGCTTTGCACTGATATTCGTCGTGTGCGCAGCGATCTTTTACTTGGTATCGATCAAGAAGGTGGTCGGGTTCAGCGAATCAAAGAAGGTGTTACTCGCATGCCTGCCATGGCACGCATTGGCGATCAATTTGCTGGGGACCCATCATCCGGCCTTACATTAGCAAAAGACGCGGGTTGGTTATTGGGCATGGAAATGGCCGCTTGTGGTCTCGATATCAGCTTTGCTCCTGTATTAGATGTTGAAAGTGGTATATCCAGCGTTATCGGTGATCGTAGCTTTAGCACTGATCCAGCAAGCGTTGCTGCGCTGGGACAAAGCTTTATCAACGGTTTGCATGAGGCGGGTATGGCGGCGGTAGGCAAGCATTTTCCTGGTCACGGTGGCGTTGCCGCTGACTCCCATGTGGCGTTACCCGTGGATGATCGCCCCTTGGCACTTATTAAGCAGCGTGATCTAGTTCCGTTTACCCAACTTGCAACCCAGCTTGATGGTGTTATGCCTGCCCACGTTATCTACAGCGCATTTGACTCGCGTCCTGCCGGTTTTTCTCCTAATTGGTTGGGAATGTTAAGAGAGTCCCTGGGCTTTAAAGGCTGTATTTTTTCAGACGATTTAAGCATGACGGGTGCTCATGAAGCGGGCGACCCAAAAGCGCGCGCCAGCGCTGCTCTTGCAGCCGGATGCGACATGCTGCTGGTTTGTAATGATCGTGCTGCAGCATTAGAAATCGTGGAAGCATGCCAAGGGCTGCAAAGTAAACGACCAGCCAAACTTCGCTATGGGCGGGCCCGCCCTGATGTCGATGCGCTAACGGCGCTAGGCCGCTGGCGGCGCACCCACGCCAAATTAGAAGCGTTGGCGAATTAAGCCCTTCCTTTCTTAAGTTATTTCTCGTTTTTAAGTCATTGACGAGTTAACCCCTTCTTGGAGTAACCCAATGTCCAAACTGGATAAAGAGGCGCTTGAGTCGCTTGACTCAATGCGTGAGCTCATGGATAACGCTGACTGCTTAATTTCTCAAGAACAGGTTGAGCGGGCGTTAGACCGCATGGCTGCCGCGATTAGCAAAGATCTAGGGGATAAGTTACCGGTTTTTTACTGCGTTATGAATGGCGGTTTAATTACCACAGGACATCTGCTAACTCGGTTAGGTTTCCCTCTCGAAGTTGATTATCTGCATGCGACCCGTTACCGAAACGAGTTGCGCGGTGGCGAACTTTTTTGGCGCGTATCCCCGGAAATTCCCATGGCGGGTCGCCACGTAGTCATCGTCGATGACATTCTTGATGAGGGGTCTACATTGGCGGCCATTCTTGCCTACTGCAAGGAAGCTCAGGCAGCGAGCGTTACAACGGCCGTGCTAGTGGACAAGCAACACGACCGTAAAGCGGTGCCTGGCTTAAAAGCCGATTACTGCAGTCTAGAAGTCGCAGATCGTTACGTTTTCGGCTTTGGTATGGATTACAAAGGCTATTGGCGAAACGCTCCAGGAATATTTGCCCCCAAGGGAATGTAATGGTTTAGCTTAGCGGGGAGAAAAGCGTCTCGCTAAGCCTGTCTCTGCGATCATTCGGGTTGATATTTCTTCTACTGAAAAACGCGTCGTATCGATAAACGGAATGTGCATTGAGCGATAAAGTGATTCAGCCTGTTCAACTTCTTGCAAACACTGATCCATTGAACTGTAGCGGCTGTTTGGGCGGCGTTCATTGCGTATGGCCGCCAGCCTGCGAGCATCAATCGTTAAACCAAACAGCTTTTGCCTATGGGGTGCTAAGGCTTTAGGCAGTTTTAAACTGCCATCTTCATCCAAGTCATCTTCAGTCAGCGGATAGTTAGCTGCTCGAATGCCGAATTGAAGGGCTAGATAAAGCGAGGTCGGGGTTTTTCCACAGCGTGAAACGCCCACTAGAATAATATCGGCTTTGTCGTATTGGTGAGTCCGTGCGCCGTCATCATTATCCAGTGCAAAATGGACGGAGTGAATACGATCCATATAGACGTCATCGCTACCAATCGAGTGTGTCCTACCGACGCTGTAAGAAGAGTGCGTTTCTAATTCTTGCTCTAAAGGCTCTAAAAAGGTCGAGAATATATCCACCTTAAAGCCGGAGGCCTGCCGAATGACGTTGCGAATATCCTCATCCACGATGGTGTCAATGATAATTGGGCGCTGGCCGTCTCGGTTGGCGGTAGACTCGATTATTTCGGCTAATGCTTGGGCTTTCTCCACGGTATCAATGTAGGGCTTTGTCAGCATGTCAATTTCAACATCACTAAATTGAGCTAGCAGACTACGCCCAAGGCTTTCTGCTGTAATGCCAGTACCATCAGAAATAAAAAAGGCTGTTCGCTTCATCTCAAAATCCGTCAATAAGTAAAGCAGCTATTGTGGGTTGAGCCATGGATTAGCACAATCGTTGTCAAGCAATTCACATGGCGATAGGCAGAAAGTTACATAATAAAAACTACATAAAAAGCTATTTACTAAGGTTTGTTGTAAAAATCCTCCACTTCGTTCGCTATTAGACCAATGGCGAATGAGGCGCGTCGATGCTAGTGTACAAAGTCAATTAGCGTCGGCCTTTTGGGTCGCAAAGCAGTTTAAAAGCGAGGGGGTTGCGTGGAAGAGTACATTCTATGGTTCGATCAGCTAGGAATGGCAGATGTCGAACGCGTGGGTGGTAAAAACGCTTCGCTTGGCGAAATGATCTCAAACTTGTCAGGTGTAGGCGTGACCGTGCCAGGTGGATTTGCCACGACGGCCCTTGCCTATCGAGAGTTTCTCTCTCACGAAGGATTAAACGATCGTATTAATGCCACCCTCGCTCGCCTTGATGTTGATGATGTTAAAGCGCTGGCTGAGGCAGGCAAGACTATCCGCCAGTGGATTATCGACACGCCACTTCCCCCCGCATTTGAAAATGCTTTACGCGATGCCTACAAGCAGCTTCAGGTCAAGCATCCCAGTTTAAAAGTTGCTGTACGTAGCTCGGCAACGGCAGAAGATCTGCCCGATGCGTCTTTTGCAGGTCAGCAGGAAACGTTTCTTAATATTGAAGGTTTCGACAATATTAAGCAGGCGGTGCATGAAGTGTTTGCATCGCTATTTAACGACCGCGCTATTTCTTACCGAGTACATCGTGGTTACGCTCATGAAAACGTCGCGCTGTCTGCTGGCGTGCAAAAGATGGTTCGTTCTGAGACAGGCGCTTCCGGGGTTATGTTTACTCTGGATACTGAGTCTGGTTACCGTGACGCCGTGTTCGTTACTGCTTCGTGGGGGCTTGGTGAAACCGTTGTCCAAGGGGCTGTCAATCCTGATGAGTTTTATGTTCATAAGCCCACGCTTGCAGCGGGCCGTCCTGCCGTCCTACGCCGGACACTGGGCTCTAAGCTGATCAAAATGGTTTACGGGAAAGATACCAGCGCCGGTAAGTCAGTTGAAACCGTTGATGTGCCTCTTAAAGACCGTGGTCGGTTCTGTATTAACGATGAGCAGATCATGGATCTTGCACGGCAAGCCATGACCATTGAAAACCACTATCAGCGTCCGATGGATATTGAATGGGCACTGGATGGTGATGATGGCAAGCTTTACATCGTTCAAGCGCGACCTGAAACCGTTGTTTCACAACAGGAAGGAGGCAAGTTGGAACGCTTCCACCTGCGTGAGAAAGGACGCACGTTGATTACTGGGCGAGCGATTGGTCAGCGGATTGGTAGTGGCACGGTAAAAACAGTGTTCAGCCCTGAAGAAATGGACAAGGTTCAAGAGGGTGACATCCTGGTGACCGACATGACCGACCCGGATTGGGAGCCGATCATGAAGCGTGCCTCCGCGATTGTTACTAACCGTGGCGGCCGAACCTGCCACGCAGCCATTATTGCCAGGGAACTTGGTATTCCGGCGGTAGTGGGTTGTGGGGATGCTACCACCCAACTTAAAGAAGGCATTGATGTCACAGTGTCCTGTGCTGAAGGTGATACGGGTCACGTATATGAAGGTCTTCTGGCATTTGATTGCAAGGTATCAAGCGTCGACGCGATGCCTGAGATTCCTTTTAAGATAATGATGAACGTGGGTAACCCGGATCGCGCGTTTGGCTTTGCGGGCTTACCTCATGCTGGGGTTGGCCTTGCGAGGTTGGAATTCATCATTAACCGTATGATCGGTGTGCATCCCAAGGCGCTGTTGGATTATGATACGCTCCCCGCTGATCTTCGGCAGGTCATTGATTTGCGTACTGCCGGTTATGATGATCCCGTTAGTTTTTATGTTGATAAGTTGGTCGAAGGTATCTCAACACTAGCTGCTGCTTTCCATCCTGAGCGAGTGATTGTGCGGCTCTCTGATTTTAAATCGAATGAGTACGAGAACCTTATCGGTGGCAAGCTTTATGAACCCGGTGAAGAGAACCCAATGCTTGGTTTCAGGGGAGCTTCGCGTTATATCTCGGATGCTTTTAGGCCTTGTTTTGAGCTTGAGTGTCGAGCACTTAAGCGCGTTCGTGAAGAAATGGGCTTTGATAATGTTGAAATCATGGTGCCCTTCGTTCGCACTACCGATGAAGCACGTGAGGTAGTAAAGTTGCTTGCGGCTAACGGCTTGCCGCGAGGTGGCGAGTCTAATCCTGATGGCTTAAAAGTCATCATGATGTGTGAGCTGCCTGCCAATGCGCTATTGGCCGATGAGTTCCTTGAATACTTTGATGGTTTCTCTATTGGCTCCAACGATCTGACACAGCTTACGCTTGGTCTCGATCGGGACTCAGGTATCGTTGCGCACTTGTTTGATGAGCGAAATCCAGCGGTGAAAAAACTCTTGGCCATGGCCATCAAAGCATGTAAAGCTAAAGGGAAGTATGTTGGCATTTGTGGACAAGGCCCTTCCGATCATCCGGACCTGGCAAAATGGTTAATGGAACAGGGAATTGACTCGGTCTCTTTAAACCCAGATGCAGTGTTGGAAACCTGGTTTATGTTGGCGGGTGAAACCATCGAATAAATAATCGGCTGCTTTTCTGATCTCGCCCGGCCATTGTGTCGGGCGACTGCGTTTTATAGGCTACGCTTTGGTTGAGTTAATGAATGTTGAAGCGCCGTGAAAAACACGTGCGCTAGTCATCGTCGTTGGAGAGAAAGCATGCTGCCAAAACGGTTTTTAATGCTAACAGGCTTAATGTTAGTGCCTCTGTATAGCTGGGGATTTAGTTATGAAGTGCCCTCTATTACTCCTGAGGTGGGGTCAGGCTTTGAAGAAAAACCTGGCTGGGAAGCTTCAACATTTGCGGTAGCGGCGGCAAATCCGTTGGCAACCGATGCGGGTTATCAGGTGTTAAAAGCAGGTGGCAATGCTATTGATGCTGCCGTCGCTGTGCAAATGGTGCTGGCACTTGTGGAGCCACAATCAAGTGGTATTGGCGGTGGTGCCTTTTTAATGCATTACGATGGTCGTGATGTCCAGGCATACGATGGCCGCGAGACGGCACCAGCCGCGGCAACGGGTGAGTTATTTACTGAGAACGGTGAGCCGCTTGATTTTGCGGATGCCGTAGCAAGTGGTTTATCCGTTGGGGTGCCGGGCACGGTGCGTATGCTTGAAATGGCTCATGCAGAGCACGGTCTGTTGTCTTGGAAATCATTGTTAATGCCTGCCATTACACTCGCTGAAGAAGGCTTTGCCGTTAGTCAACGCTTGCACACAAGCTTAGCCAATGACACGGCCCTGCGTGAAAATGCCCTAGCGAGTGACTTTTACTACACTGATGATGGGAACCCGCTAGCGGTAGGTGACACACTCAAAAATCCTGCATTGGCTGTTATTTTGCGTCGAATTGCCGAAGAGGGCAGTTTAGCGCTGTATGAGGGTGATATTGCGCTGGATCTTGTGGAGCGCGTGCAATCGCATCCCGTGCGGCCAGGTGAGTTATCGGTTGACGACCTGAGTGGCTATGCTGCCTTAGAAAGAGATCCGCTATGTACACCGTGGCAGCAATGGGAAGTTTGCGGCTTTCCACCCCCTTCTTCGGGCCACCTAACGGTGATGCAAATTTTGGGCATGTTGGATCAGCAGCCTTTGCTTGAAGCGCCGTTAGAGAATGGCGTGAGCAGTAGTGGTTGGTTACACCAGTTCTTAGAGGCTTCTCGCTTGGCGTTTGCTGACCGCGGCCGCTATATTGGCGATCCCGACTTTGTTGAGGCACCGGGGGGAGATTGGACACTCATGCTGGCGCCAGAATATTTAGCGAAGCGAAGTGCATTGATCGGTGATAAAAGTATGGGGGGTAACGCTAAACCAGGTAACCCCGGCGAACTATCCGTTAGCTTAGCAAGCCAACCTGAACAGCCTGAATATGGTACTAGCCACATTAGTATTGTGGATGAAGAGGGCAATGCAGTTGCGATGACAACAACCATTGAGCAAGCCTTTGGTTCACGTATTTTGGCTGATGGTGGAACCGGGTTGGCGGGTGGTTACTTGCTGAATAATGAGCTGACCGATTTCTCGTTTGTTCCAGAAATTGATGGCGAGCCCGTCGCCAACCGCGTTGAACCTGGCAAGCGTCCCCGTTCAAGTATGAGCCCAACCTTGGTATTTGATCAGGAAAGTGGCGAGCTAGTGGCGAGTTTAGGCTCCCCAGGTGGAGCCGCCATTATCCATTACACTGCCCGTACACTGCTGGCCATGCGCGATTGGGGGTTAAATGCACAAGAAGCCCTGAGCCTACCTCACGCTATTACACTGGGGGGCGATGTGTTTGTTGAGGAAGGGCGCTTCCCAGATGACACCATTGAGGCGCTCCGCGAGCGGGGGCACAGCGTCAGCGAACGTGAGCTTACCAGCGGGCTGCAGGCTATTATGCGTCTGGATGACGGCAGCTTATATGGTGGTGCCGACCCGCGTCGTGAAGGAATTGTGATGGGCGACTAAGTCATATAAAAATAGCTTTTTACTGGCGTAACCAGTTGCGCAATTTTACCAACATTAGGCCGCCGTCGCTCAGCGCACGGCGGTCTTCTATTAGCTCACTCAAGCGGTCTGGATAGTCGGTGATTATCGCGTCTACTCCAAGGTCGATAAGCGTCGACATGCGCGTTCGATCATTAACTGTCCAGGCATGTATTTCATAATTATAAAGCGCAGCCAAACGAATTTCCTGAGGCGTGATGCGATTATGGCGAAGGCCTAAAGCATCGAATTGGTGTCGATCTAATGTGCCTGCCAAGATGAGTTGGGCAAGTAGGGTAACGCGCAATTCAGGCGCTTGCTGTTTTAAATAGGAAACCATACTGGGTGACATCGTTGCCATTCGCATTTCTAAGAACACATTCGGAAAACCGCAAGTTGCGTTAGCATTAAGCGCATTATCCTGAGTTGCCCAGCAGCGGTATCGTATGTCACTTTCTGCCTCAAGAGTTGCTAATACGGCGCGGGCGAGCTTTTCTTCGCCGCCCGGTGACGGCTTCATGTCAATCATCAGGCCCGCACGTCCTCGCACTAACGCCAGTGCATCATCCAATCCAGCAATTCTTTCATTTTGAAAGGCATCGCCAAACCAGCTACCTACATCAACTTCGCTCAATTCTGCCCGGGTAAGCGTGTCAAATTCTCGACGATCGCCGGTCAGGCGCGTCAAGCTGCGATCATGATAAAGAAGCACTTGATTGTCAGCACTGAGCCGTACGTCCAATTCTACGGCATCAGCACCGTCCTCAAGCGCTTGCCTTATCGCGGATAAGGTGTTCTCTGGCGCTCTCATTGAGCTTCCACGATGGGCGATGACCGTTACGTTATCGCGTATTTCAAAGCTGTTAAGTATCCACCAGGCCTGTAGCCCGGCTAGTAGCAGCACGCTTAGCTCAATAGCCCAAGCAAGGCGCCCCGGGTGAACGTTTTCTGAACGAGGAGAAGGGCGCGCTTCGCGATACGCTAACTGCAAATAAAGGCAGGCGGATAGTAGGGCGTTGGTAGCAATACCTAAAAACGTAATGGTTAACGTGACAAGTACGTAGCTGGTTAAATACGCCAGCATCGCTGGAATCAGCACAGCATTATGTTCGGGTAGCCCCCATAAAAGAGGCGTTACGAGACTATCAAATATCCATGTAGAGATAATCGGCAGGCTAATAATTACGATCAGCAGTGTCAAAACCGCCACGCCAATCGAGCGATGCCAGCCACGAGTTAAATGCACGCTACGCTTGAGGGCTTGGAATGGGGAGTAGTTGTCTAACGCTACTAAGGGCAGCGCCAGTAGCCAGCGAAGGTAGAGCCGTGCGGCTAGCCAAAGCCAAGCCACCAATAAAGGCAGGGCGCAAGCAATAAAATACCAAAGCGAAGCAGGGCGGGTTCGTTGTAAATAGTAAGGATCTATACTGCTTAACCACACATCATAAAGCCACGCTAAACCCATCATAAAAGGGGCTAGAAGCAGCAAGTGGGAGCCTACCTGAAGGATCACCAGACCTGCGAGTGCTGGTAGGCGACGGGTGCTCAACCAGAGTGCTTCAAAAGCGAGCCGGTAGTGGTTGTCTTTTGGTCTAACAGCAACCAGCAGCATGCCTGCTTGTTGCCAATAAATAAGTAAAAATGCAAAACCGAGGCCCACCAGCATTGCCATTAAGCCAAGTGGGCTAAATAGCAATGAGATCAGTGCATCGTTGGTTACCACTGTTCGGTTGAGCTGCGCTAGCAAGGCGCGATAGATCCACGCGATCATCGGCACTAGAAGGGCAGAGGCCAACAGTGTAAAGAGTAGGTGATAGGCAATGAGAGGACGAAGATGATCGCGCAGGGTGCGAAGTAGCGAGTAGCCCAATTGGTTTAGCGGCTGCATAGTCAAAGTTTTTCAGAGTTGTTGTCAGGAATGTTGCCAGGGTTGCTGCCAGAGATGAATTGCCAGGGTGGCATTAAGCAACCGCCCCTGGCAAGCACTTGATTTAGTTAAGCTCAAGGGGTTTATCAGCAATGATAATGCCGTTGTTATCTGCGTAAAGCCATTGTCCAGCGCTTATCGTAGCGCCTGCAAATGTAATTGGAATATCGCGCTGCCCTTCACCGCGCTTTTCGCTTTTGCGCGGATGGCTGCCTAATGCTTGAACGCCAAGCGGCAGTGTGACGAGGATGTCGACATCCCTTACGCAACCGTACATCACCACACCCGCCCAACCATTTTTAGCGGCTTGTTCGGCGAGCATGTCGCCCAGCATAGCGCAGCGGTGTGAGCCGCCAGCATCCACAACCAGTACTGCGCCATCACCTGGTTCAGCAACGGCCTGCTTAACCATTGAGTTGTCTTCGAAACATTTTACGGTACGAATAGGGCCGAAAAAGCTGTCGACGCCGCCATAGTTAGCAAACATCGGCTCAAGCACTGTCACGTCAGGATATGCATCACATAAATCCGGGGTGACAACGGGGGTTGCGTTTGTCATTTCACGCTCCTGTTCAGCATTGTTATTAGAAATCAGTCTATTAAGGCCAGTTTATAAAAAACCAGTTTATAAAAACGAGACACTATAAAAAAACGCCCCAACCTGTAAACAGATTGGGGCGTTCGGTCATCGGCTCAAGAAAGCAACAGTGTCACCTTTCTTGCGATGTTGCGAGCATCGGCGATAGGTCCGGTACTGCAAGAGCGTTAAGCTTCTTGAGCAATCGGAATCACGTTCGAGGCGATTTTTTGATACTCCTCGATTTCGTGGAAGTTCATGTAACGATATATTTCTCCAGCGAGTGCGTCAAATTCACTCATGTAACGCTGGTATTCTTCAACGGTTGGAAGGCGGCCTTCCACGGCGGCAACCGCTGCGAGCTCCGCTGAGGCGAGGTATACATTTGCACCATCACCCAAACGGTTCGGGAAGTTACGTGTAGACGTAGACACGACCGTGCTTTTTGCAGCAACGCGTGCCTGGTTACCCATACACAGAGAACACCCCGGCATTTCCATGCGGGCACCAGCACGGCCATAAATGCCGTAATAGCCTTCTTCGGTAAGCTGGTGCTGATCCATCTTGGTCGGCGGTGCGAGCCAAAGACGCGTTTTCAGACTACCCGCAGGCTGTTTTTCAAGTAATTTACCCGCTGCACGGAAATGACCAATATTGGTCATGCATGAGCCGATAAATACTTCGTCAATTTTCTGGCCAGCAACGTCAGACAGCAGGCGAGCATCATCTGGGTCGTTAGGCGCGCAGAGAACGGGCTCTTTAATTTCGCTAAGATCGATTTCGATAATTTCGGCATATTCTGCGTCTTTGTCAGCACGCATTAAGCTTGGGTTATCAAGCCATGCTTCCATACCTTCGATACGACGGCTAATAGTGCGCTCGTCACCATACCCATTCGCCATCATCCACTTTAACAGCGTGATGTTGGATTTAAGGTATTCGGTGACGCTTTCTTCTGACAGGGTGATTGTACAGCCGGCTGCACTGCGCTCTGCTGAGGCGTCGGAAAGCTCGAAAGCTTGCTCGACGGTCAGTTCTTCAAGGCCTTCAATTTCCAACACGCGACCAGAGAAAGCGTTCTTCTTACCTGATTTCTCAACAGTTAGCAGGCCTTTCTTGATGGCGTAGAGCGGAATAGCGTGTACCAGGTCGCGCAGTGTTACGCCCGGCTGGCGCTCGCCTTTAAAGCGAACCAAGACGGATTCAGGCATGTCCAGTGGCATAACACCCGTCGCGGCAGCGAACGCTACTAGGCCAGAACCTGCTGGGAACGAGATACCCAGCGGAAAACGAGTGTGAGAGTCACCGCCGGTACCCACTGTATCGGGCAGCAGCATGCGGTTCAGCCAGCTGTGAATGATACCGTCGCCGGGGCGAAGAGAAACGCCACCACGGTTCATGATGAAATCAGGCAGTGTATGATGCGTATCAACATCGACAGGTTTTGGATAGGCTGCCGTGTGACAGAATGACTGCATGACTAAGTCGGCCTGGAAGCCAAGACAAGCTAGGTCCTTTAACTCGTCGCGGGTCATCGGGCCGGTTGTGTCCTGGGAACCAACGGTCGTCATCCTTGGCTCGCAGTACATGCCGGGACGCACGCCATTCATGCCGCAGGCTTTGCCCACCATTTTTTGAGCAAGGGTAAAACCTTTGCCAGTGTCAACCGGCTGGTCTGGTAAGCGGAACACATTAGAAGGCTCAAGGCCCAGCGATTCACGTGCTTTACCTGTTAGGCCGCGACCGATAATCAACGGAATACGTCCACCGGCGCGCACTTCATCGAGAATCAGTTGGGTTTTTAATTCGAAGGTTGTCAATACCTCGTCAGTATCGTGTTTGCACACTTTACCTTCGTAAGGGTAAACATCAATGACGTCGCCCATTTCCAGTTTGGAAACATCCATTTCAACCGGCAGAGCTCCAGAATCTTCCATCGTATTGAAGAAGATAGGCGCGATTTTAGCACCGAAACAGAAGCCACCAGCGCGCTTGTTAGGCACGTAAGGAATGTCGTCACCAAAGTACCACAGGACAGAGTTAGTGGCAGACTTGCGTGAAGAGCCGGTGCCGACAACGTCACCCACATAGGCAACGGGGAAACCTTTCGATTTCACATCTTCAATTTGTTTCAGTGGTCCAGTTGTGCCTTGCACTTCAGGCTCAATGCCTTCGCGCTCATTTTTGAGCATGGCGTTGGCATGTAGCGGGATATCGGGGCGCGACCATGCGTCAGGTGCAGGCGATAGGTCATCAGTATTGGTTTCACCAGGCACCTTGAAAACCGTTAATGTGATTTTCTCTTCCAACGCGGGTTTTGAGAGGAACCATTCTGCTTCAGCCCAAGACTGGATAACGTCCTTAGCAACGGCATTACCATTTTTGGCGCGCTCTTCAACGTCATGGAACGCATCAAACATCAGAAGAGTGTGCTTAAGCTGTTCACCAGCCTCACGAGCAAGCTCTTCATTATCTAATAATTCAACCATGGAGACGATATTATATCCGCCTTGCATGGTGCCCAAGAGTTTGACGGCATGAATCTTATCGATTAGCGGAGAGGTGGCCTCACCTTTAGCAATCGCGGTCAAGAAACCTGCTTTCACATAAGCAGCTTCATCAACGCCTGGTGGGACTCGGTTGGTGATTAGATCAAGGACAAACTCTTCTTCACCTGCCGGCGGATTTTTAAGTAGCTCAAGTAAAGCAGCAACTTGTTCAGCGTTCAGGGGCTTGGGCGGTACGCCCTCTGCAGCGCGTTCCTCGACATGTTGGCGGTAAGCTTCAAGCACGTTGGGGCCCTCTCATCTTCTTAATGGTGACGAGCGCATACTTACACGGTATTGAGTATGTGCCCGGACACGTGACATACGCTTGACAAACAGCGTCTGGTGGATGAATTAGATTCTACGGGAAACTGTCGACAATGTTAAGACGGCAGGCTCTTGAGGGTCTTGTACTTTATGTTGAGGAGGTGGCAAAGGGTTTCTTAATAGAGAGATTTTTTTCTTATTTGCTCTGCTTAGGTGGCAGTTTTTTACCAAACAGGCGTAATCGAGGGTGAGGGTACGTGTGATTATTGTGATGCCGCGTTACCATACTGTTTGATTACCTCGTCGTATTATTATCATACGACAGTAAAATCGCGGACATTGAGGTGTGGAGCTTCAATATTTGCGTTTTTATATTAGTAATGTGCTATATGAAAATGCTGTTACGGCGCTTTTAATGACAAGCGTAATGGTAGGGAACAAACGCCAAGGGCGTTTATATGTTGTACAATAGTGAGATAAGCGCTTGGTAATGGTGTTATGTCGATACAATTAAATATACTGCAACCCGAAGGTCATTCGCTTCAAGCAGATGACTTGTTACCGGAGTGTCTTCATCAGTTTCTTGCTTGTCCAACCCCGGATGCTTGGCTGCAATGGGCACTTGATAATCCTGAGATACTTCTTATTGACCACGCTCAGTGTGAAAAAAAGGCTGCTTCAACGGCAATGAGCTTGCTCTACCGTTACGTTGACCAGCCGTTATTGTTAAGCAAAATGTCGCAATTGGCTCGAGAAGAATTGCTGCATTTCGAGCAGGTAGTTGGCTTAATGGAAAAGCGTGGTGTGGCATATGCTCACCTTACTGCTTCACGCTATGCCGAAGGTTTACGTAAGCATCTACGTAGTAACGATCCTGACCGCCTGATTGATGTGTTAATTATTGGTGCGCTCATCGAAGCACGCAGCTGCGAACGCTTTGCGCGACTAATACCTTATTTAGATGAAGAGCTTGCAAAGTTCTATCGCACGTTAGTGAAGTCAGAAGGTCGTCACTTTGAAGACTATCTGCTGCTTGCCAAGCAGCAAACAGCGGCATCGATTGATGACAGAATCGCCTTTTTTGTGGCGCGTGAAGCGGAGTTGATTACGTCGCCAGATACGACTTTTCGTTTTCATAGCGGTGTGCCTTCTTAAGTCACCGCTAGTCTAAGTAGGATATGTATCATGCGCGATGCTCGTGAGACAGACCAACTGACCCTGTTTGGCCATTTCTCTTTATCACTAGGAGAAGATGTGCTGACGCACTTCAGTTATGACAAAGTAAAAGCGCTGCTTGTTTATTTGCTGCTGCATCGACAGCCCGTCAATCGAGCTTCCCTTGCAGAGTTACTTTGGCCAGACCAGGGGCTGTCATCGGGCAGAACCAACCTACGTCATGCGCTTCACTGTCTGCGTCAGTCGATGGGGGACAATGCCGATCAAGTGTTGAACGTATCCCGTCAAACTATCGCTTTTCAATTGCCCGCCCACTGGCGAGTGGACTTGCACGAATTACAGCAATTGCTGGAAGGACCTCGAGATTTAGCAAATCTTGAAGATGTGATGTCGTGTTACCAGGGTGATTTGATAGAAGAACTTCAACTTGCTAGCTGTAGTGAATTTCAACGGTGGTTGGTTCAGGTGCGAAATGAGTGGCGCCAACGAGTTATTCGTTTCGCGGAGCAGGTGCTGGATGCCCACGCGGATGTACCTGACAATTTACTGGAAGGATTAGTCAGCCGCTTTTCTGGTTACGGCCCATTTCATGAACGATTGGTACGTCAGTTGGCCGAGAAAAATCAGATGGCAGCTGCTCACGAGCAGTATAACAGCTACCTACAGCTGTTAGCGCTTTCAGGCCAGCAGCCTGAGCCTAGCTTTCTACAGTTAGCTAACTATTGGTCAGATGGCCACCATGACCCGCGCGTAATGAGCCCGCAAGGTGCTTTTTCTCGCGTGCTGGCGGCAGATAGTAAACCCCTTCGTGAAGATGAGATTGAGCTTCGTCAGCTATCGGTGATGGCTATTCGGCTTAAGTTGCAAGGCGATTGGCAAGATCGTGCGGCTACCCGAAATTGTTTGGCGCTTCAATTAGAGTTACTGCGCTGGTTAGAACAGCAGTGTCATCATTTAGGTGGCTTCTGGCTGCCTGGTGCGACGGGTGGGCTCGGCTTGGCCTGCTTTGGTACTCATGGTCCAGCCCATCAGTTGGCAGAGTTGGTTGCGCTTTACGAACACTGCCGTCTGGCGTTGCCTCTAGAGTCTCAGCGTCACTGGATAGGTGATGGTGAACCCCCCAAATTTGAGCTCGCCGCTGGGCTTAATAGTGGACGGGTGGTTTATCTTCCTGAGCGTCAGTTAGCTGACCCGCTCGGCCAAGTAACTCAAGTGTCACTGGAATTAATGAGCGCGGCAGAGGGTAGCGAACTGGTGATCTCTCAAGAAGCCAGTCAGCACATGCCTCCTGCGCTTGATTTGCAGCCGCGGCTTGTATCTCGCTTGGTGGCCAGCGATGGCCGTGTGCGTTTGAGAGCGTTAGTGCTAGGAGTAAATGAAGGCGGTAGGGATGCATTACCTCCCAGTTTAGTGGGTCGAGAAACATCACTGCGCACGCTAAGAGACGCGTTGGCAAGGGCCGGCATCGGTTTGCGCCAAAGCGTTTTAGTACGCGGGGCCTCAGGAATGGGGAAATCTGCTTTGATGGTAGGTTTTCGTCAGTTAGAACTTAGCCGTGATGCTGCCATTTGTTGGCAGCCAACGACGCGGTTATCGGTGCTAGAACCCTACGGAGTAGCACGTACTCTGCTTGCTTGGTATTTAGAAGCAACACCAACCTGTGAAACTGTTCGTCTGCTACAAGAGACCCTTTCATTGGAACCTCTCGATGATGAGCGTCAGCAGTTGCTTGAGGAAGCGCTCGGTGTTCGTGATGTTCAAGAAGTTGCCCAGTTGACCCAGAATGGCGAGGCCAATGAGTTAGTCGTAAAACTCTTACACCGCTTAATTGAGCATCAAGCCAGTTCTCGCACGCTGGTACTGATGATTGATGATCTGCAATGGCTTGATGAACCCTCGTTCAAGGTGTTGGGAGGACTACAAGCGCGGTTGCCGATCAATACCGCCTTCATGCTGGTGGCCAGCCACCATGGACGCGAGTCACTTCCGGTGAAGCTGCACTGGGATCAGCAAATTACGCTTGGAAAACTGGATGCACTGCAGTCTTCTCGTTTACTTTCTCAGCTATCCCGTCGGTATCGCATTCATTTAAGCCCACGGCTACGTAACCAAATTATTGAGCGTTGCGATGGAGTGCCGTTGTATCTGCAAGAGATTTGTCGGCGTTTGGATATGGATCGCCGCGAAGGCCGTACTGTGCAGTTTGATGAGTTACCGAAAGGGTTGCTGGGGCTGTTGGCCAGTCGTATTGACCAGCTGGAAGGTGATCGGGAAATTGCTCATATAGCGGCGGTGCTGGGCAAGCGTTTCCGTCTTGATTTTCTTCAAGAGTGCAGTGGTTGGGAAAAGCCGCGCTTATCTCAGGCGATTGAGCACATGCGCCAGTTGGAAATTATTGAGCCAGTGGATAAAGAAGGAGGTGAGCCTGAGTATCAGTTTAGCCACCAGTTGCTTCAAGAAGCCGCTTATCTTTCATGCCCGAGGGATGTGCGCGTTAAGCTTCATCAGCAGGTAGTCACGCTGATTGAGGAGCGCTTCCCGGTATGGATTAGCCGTCACCCAGGTGATTTTGCAACCCACCTACGCCGCAGTGGCCACTACGCCAGGGGGGCTCGTTACTTTGAACTGGCTGCCCGAGAAGCCCTTAAGGTTAGCGCCAACCGTACGGCACTTCGCATGGCAGGCTTTGGCCTTGCTAGTCTGCGTCATGTTGATCATGAAGTTGAGCGCGAAGTGAGTTTGCTCACCGTGCGGGGTCAAGCCGCTTTCGCCCTAGAGGGACATGGTTCTCCAACTGCGCATGAAAGCTTCGTGCGTGCAAGAGAGTTGCTTCGCACATCAAGGAGCGCTGCCACGGAAGACCCTGAAGACCTTGAACAAATATTCTTGGTCAAGTGGGGCTTATGGGTTGGCCGCAGCCAGCGTTATGCTCACGCGGATGCCTTCGCGCTAGCCTCGACGCTTGCCGACATCGCCGGGCGTTTAGAAGATCCGCGCTATCAACGATTGGCCGACTACGCGCGAGCGCATTGCGAATATTGGGCTGGCCGAATTCAGCAGGCGCATGATCACCTAGATGAAATTGATCCTCTCAATGCGCAAATGATGATTGAATGGCTGCCTTTCTCTGATCACCCACAAGTAACCGCTGCTTCTTTCCAAGGCTGGGCGCTGTGCTTACGTGGTGATTACCAGCGCGCTGAGCGGCATATATCTTCCGCCATTCGGTTAGCTGAAAAAATTGGCCATCCAGGTACGCTTGCCATGGCGTTGATGTTTGCCGCTGCTCTATATCGGCAGCTTGGTCATGTGCATTTAGCCACACGACATGCTGAGCGTGCTGCTGCAATGACGGGAACGCCCGATTTGCAGCTTTGGCAAATTTCTGCACAGGGTATTCTTGGCTGGCAGCGCGCTCTAGCAGGCGATCAGGGGGGCTTAGTGCAGGTGAGGAACAGTCTAGACCAGATGGCAGAGCTGAATGGGCGCGATCGCTATCAGCGTCCGGTACTGTGGTATTCAGATGCGTGTATTGAGCTTGGAGAGCTGAAAGCGGCTGAAGACTACCTGGATCAATGTCTTGTCATTGCGAAAGAACGTACAACGCTCTTTTTGCCTGAGCTGGCAACCCAGCTAGCTAAAGTGCGCAATTTGCTCGGGCACCCTGCGAATGAAGTGAAAGCCCTTGCTGAAATGGCAATAAATCAGGCTCGGGAGCATGGAAACCGCCATCAGGAGCTTGCAGCGCTTGAGCTTTGGCTGACCCGTATTTCACCAAACGACCTTCAGGCTAAAGAAGCATTTAGGCACTTATTGAGTGAAGTGAGCCATAGCGATGCACCCGTGTTAGTACGTTGGGTCAGCCTGCTCGATAGGCGGTTGCCCCACGCGGTGAGTGTTGAAAACGAAACCTGAGGCCGTCTGTTAACCCGTTGTTGATTCCAGCCAGTTAAGAGTGGCGAGTGCCTCATCCCGGTGCTCGCCGCATATCTCTGAATCATAATCGAATTGCTCACACACGGCAGGGCGACTTGGGTCACCAAATAACCTGCATAAATTGTCATCGCTCAACTGCACGCATCGAATCCCCGCCGGCTTGCCATTGGGCATGTCGGGTATATAAGAGGTGATAGACGGTGCAATACAGCAAGCACCGCAGCCTGCCCTGCAGGCGGCAGTGTCTGTTGCAAATACGTGATTACTCATGGCATGGCTTCAGCCGTTGCACCTTTGTCAATCCCTTCAAACGCCTGAACCAGCGTTTTATGACCACTGTGCTCTGCAATGCTTTTGGCAAGCCATAAAGCAATATTCTCGACAGTCGTCGGCTTAGGCAATACACAGCAGCGCTCTTGCGGCAATGTGATCGAAAAAGCACCTTGTGCAGACTGATATCGGCACGTCAGCTTTCCGTCAATCTGGCTTTCAATGTCATCTTTTTCAAGCAAGTATCGATTGTCCAGCCATGCTGCCCAGTGTTCTTCAAGTGCTGGTTGACGTGCTTGCTGTTGCCATATGAATAAGCGCGAGCGGTGGCCGTGAGCAATACGTTGACAGTTACCGAGATGTCGCTTTAAACCATGGGTATAACCGTAGGCGGCACCCACTATAGGCTCGTCACTGAGCGTTAATGTAACGCTGTGCACGTTGGCAGGACGTTGTTCTGTTAGCTGTGCACTTAAATAGTTGGTAATACATTCAAGAGTGATGGCGCCCCAGGGGAGTAAGGTAAATGCTTGGGCCGGGCCGCGAACTTCCATTTCGAAGGGAGACGCTGTCCTAATGCAGATGCCTTCATTGCAGTCAGTCACTTCAATGCCGGGCGCATTGATAGGGACGAGCAGCGTATGGTCTAAGCCACTATCGAGGGTGCGTTTGATCCAGGGCTTTACTTCTCCGAAGTCAAAAAGCATGCCATCTTCGCCTAACTCCCCATCCAACTGAGCATCTACTTGCCAGCTACAGCCCACCAACCCTTTTGTAGGGCACCACAGTGAAACATCAATATGACTGAGACGGTTTACAAATAACGCCATTACTCAAATCCTGCAATTTTGTGCGTTTGAAGCGATAGTCGCCACTGGGGATTAGCCATGCAATAAGCGGTAGTTGCCTGCACAGTTTCGTGATTCTTCTGTGCTATGCCATGGTCCATGGGTTGCAAAAAAAAGTGTTTGAAGTCTAGATTGGCGAATTGAGTGGGCGGCGCCGAAGATTGTGGGAAAACCAGCTTTAACTCATCGCCGCAGGTGACCACTAATGGGTTTGTGCTCTTGGGACTGACACATAGCCAGTCAATTCCTGGCGGTGGTACCACCGTGCCATTCGTTTCAACGGCCACTTCAAATCCATCGCTATGTAACAATGCGATCAGCGGGGTATCCAGTTGGAGTAATGGCTCGCCGCCAGTAAACACAACGTAAGGAGTGGCTTTTTCTGCAGGCGTTGGCCAAAGGGCTTTAATGTGCTCAGCGAGTTCACTTGGTGTATTAAAGCGTCCACCGTTAATGCCATCCGTGCCGATAAAGTCGGTGTCGCAAAAGGAACATTTTGCACTAGCGCGATCAGCCTCACGCCCGGACCAAAGATTGCAGCCGCTAAAACGGCAAAAAACGCTGGCACGGCCTGCCTGAGCACCTTCGCCTTGCAATGTATAAAAGGCTTCTTTGACGTGATACATCAGTCGGTAACCTTTGCCGGAACAAATTCGTACGCCAATGGGTCTTCGACATTGTTAGCTGCAAATGCCGCCAAACGCTCATGGCAGCTACCACATTTACCGCAAGCCAGTTCGCGTCCCTCGTAGCAGGTCCAGGTATCACGGTAGTCTAGGCCCATCGCTAAACCATCGCGCAAGATATCGGCTTTGCTCGATGTTAGATAAGGTGCATGTAGCATCACAGGTTGAAAATTAGCGATACCCGCGACCTGGTTCATTGCGTGAACAAATTCAGGACGGCAGTCTGGGTAGAGAATATGATCACCGCCGTGGGCGCCATAATCAACGCGCGCCGCACCACTATTTACCGCTTTGGCAATGGCTAACGAAAGCAAAATCATGTTGCGATTAGGAACAACGGTGGTGTGAAGATTATCAGCAGCGTAGTTGCCTTCAGGCATTGATACATCTGGATTGGTCAGCGCTGAGTTATCTATTAAGCTGTGAATAGCGCGTATATCAATGACTTGATGAGGAATGTTGTGCAGCTTACAAACCGCCTTAGCTACGTCCAGTTCTTTTGCGTGTCGCTGGCCATAATCGAATGAAAGCGCGTGAACGACGAGTCCTTCTTTAATTGCGCGGTGAAGAACGGTATAGGAGTCCATGCCGCCGGAATAAATCACAACGGTGGACGACGCATTTGCGCCAAGTATAGGAGATGACGACATAACAATTACTCATTGGCCGGAGAATTTATTGAGAGATTTAGCGACGCGCTAAATGAGATTCCGGGATCCGGTCCGGAAGGGCGGAAGTTTACGCAATACGGGGTTATCTGGCCAGTGATAGCGTCAATTGGTACTATTTTCTGTTCGGTATGTGCATAGACCAACATGCTAAGCTGATCCTTCCAGTCGTAAGGGATGAATCCATGGCCACCATAGAACATAGCGAAATTATCAACGCTGAACCTGCAAGAGTGTTTGAATTGCTACGTCGAGTTGAAGATTTTGCTGACTATTCTGATCTCATCAGATCAATCGATACCTTAGGCGATAACCGTTATCGCTGGCACGTTCGCGCGGTGGGTATGGATTGGTCATTTGATGTGGTTGTAACAGAGATAAAGCCACCTTATGAGCTGGCGTGGGAATCATTAGAAGGCGTGAAGAACCAAGGTCGTTATCAATTGCGTGAAGTGCCGGAGGGTACAGAGGTATCGCTAACGCTAAGTTATGAAATTCGTAACCGATTAATGGAAAAAGCAGTAAATCGTGCTGCAAAACCATTAGTAGGAAAAGTCAGCAGGCAAATTCTTGAGCGTGTTGAAGCGCGGCTAAATGAATAATTTATTTAAACACTCGTGGCGTTGGGCCGCCGGTTTTTCTATTGCGGCAATGCTTGCCTATGTGTGGTTATGGTATTCGCCGGACTTAATGGCCGTAAAACGCTGGGCGGCTACCATGTCACACCATCCTCTTGTTGTGATCGCTGTGATGAGCACCATGACAATCACCTTGGCAATTGGTTTGCCGGGCAGTATCGGGTTATGGCTAATTGCGCCATTCTATCCCCCGTTAGTTGCCACGTTAATGTTAACGCTTAGTAGCGTTGCCGGGGCTTGGGGAGCCTATTTGCTAGCAGCGCGTGCTGGGGGGCGTTGGCAACCAAAAGGGTTGACACTTAAGGTTATGGAAACACTTAAGCAGAGAAGCGACTTATTAACCCAATGTGCGTTGCGGGTTTTACCAGGTTTCCCGCATTCAGTGATTAATTTTGCCGCTGGATTAGGGCGTATCCCGCTAACGCGGTACTTGATGGCGGCAGCCATTGGGCTCTCGGCGAAATGGGCGGTTTACAGTAGTGCTATTTATGGTGCACTTGAAGCGGTTGAAGAGAAAAATGCGCTGCAATTTGATGTGATATTGCCACTTGTTTTACTCACGGTGCTCCTTTTGGCGGGTGGCTGGTATAGGCGCCGCGTTGAAGCGGCGCGTCAGCTTTAAAACAGGTTGCCTGGCTAATTTTTACCGTCTGATAGTGACGCTGTTATCAGTTGTCTTTGTGCATCGAGGCATCAAGATGGTCTACCACTTCGGCCCAATCAGCATCTTCTTCCACGGCTTCACGGAGAAATTCTGCTTGGCCTTCGTTCCAGCAGGGAGCCTCTGCAAGTGGCATTTCTTTTGGCAAGGGAGAATAGCGTTGAATAAATTGCTCAATGGACTCTGCATCCGAGCGTAGTCCGAGTTGCTCAAATAGTTCGCTAAAATGGTGTACAGGCTGTTCCATACGCTGCATTTCCTCTTAGGTGATTAACGTATGTTTAAACATAGCGTGTATAAGCGACTATGCCAGTGCAGATTGCTCGGAGTTAACTGTTCAACGCTCGCCGACCAGGGATGTTAAAAATCGCTGGCGCTGATCTTCCATAGACAGTGGTTGAGCTAACAGATGAACAAGCTTGGTGAACGCCGCCTCAGGGGTCATGTCATCCCCCGACAGTAGGCCCGCTTCTGCTAAGCCGTAGCCCGCTGCATAGGCGCCCAAGTGAATACTGCCCTGTGGACATTGACTAACAGCAGCCAGTAGTTTTCCTTCTCCACTGGCGTTAGCGATAACATCAAGCAGTGCAGGATTGCTGGGTATATTACCTGCACCCCAAAGCTGGAGCAGAGCGCCCTTTACCCGTGAGTCACCCAGCAGGGCGTCCAATTGCCAGGGTGATATACCTGGCCACAATGCCAGCCTAATAACGTTGCCATTGGAAACGGCCTGATAGTCAGAAAGCTCAAAGCGGGGTGCGCCCCGTTGCTGAAGCCCTAAGCCTCTACTTGGGTAATAAATGAAGTCGTCGCCAACGCGTTCGCCAATGCATGGATAACTTGGCGAGATAAAGGCATCTAAGGCTTCAGTGTGCTGTTTGATGGCGCGCGAACCCCTCAGAAGACGATTTGAAAAATAGATCGCCACTTCCTGCAATTCAGTGCTGGCAGCAAATCGTAGTGCTCCATGGAGATTGTCGATTGCATCGCTGTTTACCGTTTCAAGAGGATGCATAGAGCCGGTTAAAACAACAGGGCGATCAATTCCTTGTAGCTGGTAGGCAAGGCTCGAAGCGGTCCAGCTTAGGGTATCGGTTCCGTGGATGACAACAAATCCACGATAGGTGGCTAGGCGGGTAGCAATATCTTGGGCTATTTGTTGCCACGTTAGAGGCGTCGCTGCACTTGAGTCGATCAATGATGCATAGCTTAGAACGTCATAGGCAGGAAGAGCATGCTGATGCAGTAAAGGAAGTTGGCTTAATGCGTCTGCCATACGCTCTTGAAAGTTTTCCCCTGGGGTTAACCCATTCACCTTTGGCTGCATGCCAATGGTACCGCCAGTATAAATGACCAAGATGCGTTCTTGAGTGGGAGCGGCGTTTACCAGCGGAGAAGTGATGCTCATAGCCATTTCCTGAATTGGGCGAATCTAAATAGTTTTATTTAAATGTTTTACTTAAATGTTTTGCTTACATAATGGTGTTTAAGTGGTCTTATTTCACAACGGTAGCGATGCAGCTCGTCAAGCTGAAGCAGGTGCTGATAAGGATGGCTGCTAACTGCGATAAACTAATAACTCGCCACTTTTATCGTCCAGGCGACGGTTGCGCCCAGCTAATAATGCGAATCCGCAACAAAGTGCAATCAGTAAAATAAGCAGCCATGCTATATGCGTTAACGTTGCTCCGGATTGCAGCATCAGCCCAACTCCGAATGGCCCTAAGGCGGCCAACGTATAGCCTCCACCCTGCACTAAGCCAGAAAGCTGTCCGGCAAGGTGCGAGTTAGCCGTTCGTAACACCAGTAGGCCCAGTGCTAGGCTAAAGCTGCCGCCTTGACCAATGCCAAGCAAAATGGCACCTGGCCATTTCCACGCTAGCGGTGCAATAAGCAACATCCAAAGGCCCAATGCAGTGCTGAAAAGTACCAGCAGTAAGGCGGGCCGCTGGTCGCGGGTTAGCCGGGCCAGCCAAGGTGCACCCAACGCCGAACCCAGTTGACACATAATTGAGATGGCCATTGTCCAGCCAGCCGCTGCTTCATCATAGCCTCTGTAGACTAATAACGTGGGCAGCCACCCAAAGACGATGTAAGCCATGGAAGACTGAATGCCCATGAACAGCATGACATGCCATGTCAATGGTTTGCGTATTAACTGGGTAAGCGAAGACGACGTGCCTGGGTTGGGCTGTGTGCTTTGAGTCGCTGGAATGTTAATCAACCAGAGTGCCAGCGCAACAAGTGCTAACAGTGACCAACTCATTAGGCTCAGCTGCCAACTGCCTAGCCATTGCATTAATGGAACACTAAGACCTGCGCCTAGTGCACCGCCGAAACATAACGCCATGGTGTATAAGCCGGTTATAAGATCGGCGCTTTGAGGTAGTTCACGTTTAACTAGCGCTGGAAGAAGGGTGCCGCCTAGGCCAATTGCGCTGCCTGCCATTGCCGAGCCAATGAAAAGCGCGCCAGGAATTGGCAGCCCTCTTAATAGTAATCCGCAGGTTAGTAGAAACAGTGCCGTGCTGAGGGCGCGCTCGCTGCCTATGTGCTTAGCCAACAGCGGGGCAAGTGGAGCAGATAATCCTAAAAAAAGTACGGGTAAAGTAGTTAAAATGCCCGCTGAGGCAGGGCTTAACCCCGCCATTTCTTGTAGTCGGGCAAGTAACGGCGCAACTGATGACATGGCAGGGCGTAAATTAAGCCCTACCACGAACATCATAATAACAAAGGTACATGCGCGACGAGATGCCATGCTTACACTTATTTGAGGTGGGGTCGTAAGTCGCCGCGAACTGCATCAAGCAGAGTAATGAAATGATAATCTTGCTGCGTGTCTAGGCAGTCTACGCGCACCTCGGTACGCATTCCCTTATTAATATCTAACTTGTCGTAGATTTCGAGGGTTAATTTACGCGCAGGTTTGTCACCCGGTGTGATAATGCCATCTTCTAGGGTAAATGTTTCAAGTAGGGTTACTCGTACCCGCGTGCTGCTCTCTTCGCTGAGTACTCGGCGCACAAATAACCACCCCTCACAGGGTAGTGATTCGTTATCATTCCGTTCCCGTAGGAAAAGCGTGCGATAGCAGGCACCTTCTGTAGAGGCTTTTTCTGCCATGCTGCGATAAGCTTGAAGCACCTGCCCAGCCGATGCGCGTGCATCTTCTAGTCGCTGTGAAATACCTTTATGCTCGCGGCTTAGCTGCTCCTGGTGCTGAAAGGTAAGCCATTGGCGGTAATCGTTCATAAGTTGAGATGACGCCATAATCACTCCATGAAAAAATTAAGCTGTACCAGTGGAATACGCGAATCGCCAACCTTCGCATATTCCTGGGCTGAGGGCTAGCGACGGGCGCGGCGGCGACGTTCACCACCTGTGTTCGCTGCTTGTCCTTCCGGTTTACGTTTGGCGCGGGGTTGTTTCTGGCCGCGGCGGCCGTTTTCGATAGGTTCAGGCTTGGCGTTGGGATCCGGTTCAAAGCCAGGCTCGATACGTTTAGGCAGATTTTGCTTGATGAGCCGCTCAATCCCGCTCAGCAAGCCGTGTTCGTCGACACATACGAGGGAAACCGCTTCTCCATCGCTACCCGCTCGGCCAGTTCGTCCTATGCGGTGAACATAGTCCTCTGCCACATTCGGTAAGTCGAAATTAACGACATGGGGGAGTTCGTTGATATCCAACCCGCGTGCGGCAATGTCAGTGGCGACAAGTACTTGTAAATCACCGCTTTTGAAAGCGCCCAATGCGCGCGTCCTAGCACCTTGGCTTTTATTACCATGAATGGCCATGGCGGGTATGTCTTGCTTAGAAAGCTGCTCTGCTAAGCGATTTGCGCCATGCTTGGTGCGAGTGAAAACGAGTACTTGAAACCAGCCATGTTGTTGAATCAAATGCGCCAGTAGCTCGCGTTTTTTATCTCGATCAACGCGATAAATGGTTTGCTCAATTTTTTCTGCTGTTGTGTTGCGAGGCGCAACTTCAATCAACGCCGGATTGTTGAGAAGTTGTTGCGCAAGAATTTGAATTTCATTAGAAAACGTTGCAGAAAAAAGTAGATTTTGACGTTGCTTCGGTACTAAACGTAACAACCGCTTAATATCATGGATGAATCCCATGTCGAGCATGCGGTCAGCTTCATCGAGCACAAGGATTTCAACGGCAGACAGATCTACGTGGCCTTGCTGATGCAAATCTAGCAGTCTGCCAGGGGTGGCTACCAACACATCAAGCCCCGCTTTGAGCGCATCAACTTGTGGCTGTTGGCCAACGCCGCCAAAAATAATATGCGAGCGTAAAGAGAGATGCTTTCCGTAAGCGGTCACGCTCTCGCCTACCTGGGCAGCAAGCTCACGTGTAGGGGTGAGCACTAACGCGCGAACTTGGCGCTTGCCAGGACGTTTGCCATCCGCCAACCGCTGCAACATGGGTAACGTAAAGCCAGCGGTTTTGCCAGTGCCCGTCTGCGCACTGGCAAGCATATCGCGACCTTCAAGTACAATGGGGATAGCTTTTTGTTGAATAGGGGTAGGCTGTGTATAGCCCTGCGCGGTAACCGCGCGTAATAAATCGTCGTGCAGACCAAGTTCAGAAAAGCTCATGCGTTCTCCGCAATCGCTTAGTAAATGACGTCGATTGGCGTCGTCGTTACTGAGCGTAATGTTCATAAAGCGAGGATGGTAAACCGTCGCGGCAGCGAAGTTTGCCAGATAATGTGCGATGCCGCGATGGTCATTTTTTTGCCGATCAAGACGGTGAAATAGACATTGGTCTGAATCGGAGGTGACGTTTTAGCGCTAAGGAATAACCTCTTAGTATATCACGGATCCTTCATTTCAGCGTTCAGCATAGAAACGAGGCGCATAGAAATGAGGCATTTTATCAATGTCACCTCTAAAAATAATTTCCTTTGCGTATCTCGTTGGCAATATGCAGAGCTACCTTATCCCAGCTTTCGCCAAGCGAGCGAACCAGTGCGGGGTAACCATCCTGTTGTAGCTCTGTTTCAGCAGAAAAGCTTTTTAGCGCAAGCAGTTTGTTATCGGCACTGCGTAACTGCCATTGGCCGCTGGTCACCGCCCGCCCGTCGTGTCGTCCTTGGAATTGATCAACTTCAAGCAGTAGCGTAAGCGCTTCAGGCGCATTGCCGTCAGCGTGAACAACCTGAACGAACATAAGCTCTTGTGATAGTTGGGCGCGCAATGCGCGTTCTAATTGGCGTCCAATACTTTCGGCCCATTGGTGGTCGCGGGCTTCATTGAGGGTAATGTCATCGAGTTGCATGACAATACCGTCCACATCCAAATAGTGCGCTAAACGTGGTGAACGAACCTGCAGTGTGCCAATGACCTGGCTTGGTGCACTCACAGCATTTTCACTCGGTAACATGTAGCGAGAGGGTGGTGTGACACTGCTAGCGCAAGCGCTTAGCAGCATGCAAAGGCTAAATAGTGACATATAGCGGATGGCCTTACAGCGCATAGTAAGCTCCTTCTTAACGTGGTGCGCGAGGCACGGGATCTTGGGTGTCAAGATTATCGAATAAAAGTGCCCTTGGGTTTTCATTTAATGTGCGAGTGAGCGGCTGTAAGTCGCGCATTAGTCGATCCAGCCGTTGGATAGCTGTTGTCAATTCTTGATAGGCTGGGGATGACGGCGATACACCTTGCAAAGTGTTACGTAGTTCTTCAAGAGTGGCATTTACGTTTCCACCGACTGCTTGAGTGTCTGGGTCGTTAAGTAACTGGTTCATGGAAGTGGTTACTTGGCGTATCTCGTTGAGTACACGTTCAGATGCTTCTAAGTTTCGGTCTAAACCGGCGAGTAGTGGCTCAACTTCCAATGCGTTTAATTTCTCAAGTAAGCTGGTTATTTGTGCTTGAATTTGTGCAAAACCACCAGTGACCGTAGGAAATACGGTACGTTCGGAAAACATTTCCGCGACATACTCATCAGCCAATTCGCGTTGAAAGTTAAGATCAACGAAAAGTGCGCCCGTTAATAAGCTGCCATTTTTGAGCGATGCCCGTAGCCCCAGCCCGAAAAGGCGCTTAAAGCGCGAGTCCCACTCTTCAACGTCGATATTTATATTTTCAATACCTAGCCGCTGTGGCTCAATTCGAATCAGCACTGGGATAGCAAACTGAGAACGTGAATCAGGCTGTGGAGCGGTAAAGTTCCAGGGTACAGACGCAACCGTACCGATTCTTACGCCGCGAAATTCGACGGGTGCGCCTTTTGATAGTCCGCGAACGGTGTCATCGACCAGCAACACGTATTCTAGATACCGATTAAAGGTACCCTCTCGAGCAGTATTTTCATCTGCATAGAGATTAAAGCGCGCATTAGGCTCCACGGGTTGCCCCATCGGCAAGTCTTCTGGCACGCCAAAGGTAACGCCGCCCCCTAACAACGCTTCAAGGGATTCAACATTGACACGTACACCGTCGGCATCTAACTGGAAATCAATACCGCTGGATGTCCAAAAACGCGTGCTATCTGTCACCAGCTGGCCATAGGGTTCTTCAATAAATACTTGGTGGTGCATTGTGCGAGCGTCAGCATCAAACCGAGTATCCTCAACGCGTCCTACGGTATAGCCTTGATAGGAAACAGGGTCGCCGATGCGAAGTGAGTTACCAAGTTGGCTTACCAAGCTGATTTGCAAGCCTGCCTGTCCAGCCGGTGCAACAGGCGGTGTATCACTTACTGTAAACTCGCGTTCAGGCTCATCAGATTGACCTGCCTCCAGCTGAATATAGGCCCCAGAAAGTACAGTCCCCAATCCACTGATGCCTTCGCGGCCGATGCGCGGCTTCACTACCCAGAACCGACTATCTTCTCTCAGCATAGCTTCCGCTTCTGGCTGAATACGAGCGGTCATAACAGCATGTGAAAGGTCATCAGACAGGCGAACATTTTGGACTCTGCCTATTTCTACATTCCGGCTACGTATAAGTGTACTGCCCGCTTCGATACCTTCTGCGCTGTCCATCGTTAACGTCACAAGCGTGCCTCGGCTGGTGTAGTTGTCGTAGACAAGCCATAGCCCAATGACAACAGCAACGATTGGCACGATCCAAATCGGAGAGAGCCGCGTTTGGGGTGAGGATTTTGCACGATGTAAATCGTTGTTGTCGTTAGTATCGGGTTTGTTTGGTGTTGAATCATTAGCCATCAACAGTTTCCTTGGTGGCCGTTTTACGGCGAGTAGAGCGTGGGGGGGGAGTATCCCAAATTAAACGTGGATCAAATGTCATAGCCGCTAACATCGTCAACACAACAACAGCAGCAAATGCTAATGCTGCGGGCCCTGGGTTAATTGACATTAAAGAACCAGCGCGAATCAAAGCGACCAATATGGCAACCACAAATACGTCGACCATCGACCATCGGCCTATAAATTCAGTGAGCCGGTAAAGCCGTGTGCGGGTTTGTGCATTAAGCTCGTTACTATGGTTTATAACGACGCAGAGCCATATCAATGCGACCAGCTTGCCAACGGGAACAATGACACTCGCGACGAAGATAATCGCAGCGACTGGCCAAGAGCCCATTTGCATAAGCTGGACGACCCCCCCGATGATTGTCGAGGGTGACGAGTGCCCTAAGCTGGTGGTCGTCATAATAGGGTATATGTTCGCGGGTATATACATCACCGCTGATGCAAAAAGCAGTGCCCAGGTGCGCTGCAAGCTATGAGGAAGCCTTGGGTGGAGTTTTTCATGGCAGCGCAAACAGCGTCCCTTGCCGTGCTCAGAAAGCCGGTTAATTAACCCGCAGGTTGAGCACCCGGCTACCCCTTGGCTAGCAGCTGTCACCCCTGTACGGGTGCCTTCAGGGGCAAGGGGCTCTTTTTCTAATGAGAACCACATCCAGTCCGAATCAACCGATTGTGTTGTTAACAGTAAAAGGATGGCGAACACACTGAATGCCCAAAAGGAGATGCCCAGCTCAATTTGTGCCATGCCCGCTATTTTTATCAAACTCACCAATGCACCAACGATGAAGACATCGGCCATCATCCATGGATTAAGCCTTGCTAGTGAACGGGCAATATCTCGACTAAACGGCATCGGATGGCCGCGAAGCAAACCAAACTGAAGCCAGATAACACCCACCAGATAAATTGCGGGTAGCACAACAATGGTCATAATCACCGCGATGGCGACAATGGGCTGATGGAAAGCGATCAAGGTTGTAGCGGTCTGAGAAAGCTCTATGCGATTACCAATGCCACTGACACTAAAACTCACGAAGGGAAATGAAACTGCTGCAAGCAGCGCTATCAGGGATGATAGAGCGAGCGCCATACTTCGCTGAGCAGGGTAGCGATGACGCTTTACCAGCACATGTGAGCAGCGTGGACAGGATGCTTTCTCTCCAGATCTGAGTGGAGGTAGCGCAGAAACCCAGTCGCACTCATGACAGGCGCGTAAGCGTCTGCGCTGAATGCGTGACTCGGGAGGATGGCAGTCAACCTGTGGTGAGTTCACCCTAAAAGAAGGTCGTTTGATAAACTGATAGTGAGGCAACAGCTAATTCTCAATATGTTGAGGAATACAAATTAGTACGGCGGGGAGATACAACCGCCAAATCGAGGCGTATGTTCACTTCACTAAAACAGTATTTGACATGATCAATTAGTTGGACAAGGATGCCTCGGCAATGGTGCCCAATAATAGTGCCTAATATTACGTTATTAAGGAAATGAAATAATGTTGCTCCCTTTATTTGCAGTGGTAGTGGGGTTAGTGCTCCTTGTATGGAGCGCCGAGAAATTTATCGATGGTGCTGCAGCTACCTCACGATGGTTAGGGTTATCGCCATTATTAATCGGCATGCTAGTTATTGGCTTTGGTACCTCGGCACCAGAAATGATGGTATCGGTGTTAGCCGCTATACAAGGAAATCCTGGCTTAGCGTTGGGCAATGCTTATGGTTCAAATATTGCGAATATTGGCCTTGTATTAGGTTTTGTTGCGCTGCTGGCACCTCTGGCTGTCCATTCTGGTGTGATTCGTAAAGAGATGCCTCTCTTAATAGTCGTCATGCTGCTAACGGGTTACATGCTTTACGACGGTTGGATTTCTCGCTGGGAGGCAATCGTATTGTTAGGTGCGCTGGCGCTTTTTATCGGGGTCAGTATTGTTCGTTCACGAGGACAGCAAGACGACCCGCTAGTGGGTGAAGTAGCAGAAGCACTTGATAGTAAAGCAATGTCGCGTGGCAAGGCGCTTATGTGGACACTCATTGGGCTGGTGGTGCTGGTCGCAAGTTCTCGTATATTAGTGTGGGGAGCAGTCGAAATAGCGGTAGCTTTTGGGGTTAGCGACTTAATTATTGGGCTGACCGTTGTAGCAATAGGCACGTCTTTACCAGAGCTTGCTTCCTCTATTAGTGCTTTGCGTCGCAATGAGCATGATATGGTGTTAGGTAATGTAGTAGGTTCTAATTTATTTAACAGTTTGGCAGTGGTAGGCCTTGCAGGTGTTATTACCCCGATTGAAGTGGGGCGCGAGGTGCTAATTCGTGACTGGAGCGTCATGACATTTATGACCCTAATGATGGTATTTTTTGCTTTTTCCTGGCGGGGCCGCACACGACGCATAAATCGTATAGAGGGTGGTGTACTGTTCTCTATGTTCATCGCCTACACGGGCTACATGGTTAGCATCGTAGTGATGTCTCAGTAGTGATGTCTCAGTAGTGATGTCTCAGTAGTGATGTTTTAGCTGCGTCAATGCGACTCAGTCCTTAATAATAACTGGTAGTGTATAACTTCTGTTAATTTTTAAATCTGTGAATTTCCGAAGATTAAGCTGAGTCGTTGCGTAGCTATATCTTACTTAGAACTAAAATGCAGGCACTAGTAAGGCTTCACTGAGCTTGTGTGGCCCACTAATGGGATGCTTTTCCAGGTTTTGGGAGAGCATGAAGAATCTTAGCCCTCTGTTACTGTCACAAGTTTAGTTGGCTTTCGTGGTATCGCTTCACGCTGTTTTCCAGTTTTCACCATTAAGCTGGCATCTTACATATCGCTACTCTATGTGCTTTCCCTTTAAAATCGAAATCCTGCTTGCGTCCGCTTATGTTAGTAAGCGGCCGGTAGTAGTACCGCCGAGCCATACGCTTTGGAATGCTGCTTTAGCTCCTAGATCTCAGCTTTTTTTATCGATAGGCGTGCTGCCTGTGACCCTTATTACATTGACCTACACGGCTTGGACTCATCGGTTTTTTTTTGCGGGAATGTGCGAGTAGGCGAGGGAGATCACTAACCTTATGGCCACCTCTAAAACACATCAGGTAATGCCCTTGACCTCACGCTCATGGCTGAAGTCCCTTGCTCGACTTGAGCAAAAAAAGCTCACGTTATCAGCAATATGGGGAGTGCTTGCAGGGGGGCATACGGTTTTATTAGTGGTGGGACTTGCATGGGTCATTGATCAGCTGGTAATTCATGGCCGCTCACCGATATCGCTGACAGTTTTTTTCTTCGGATTGATGGCAGTGGTGCTGCTTCGCTCAATATTTCAAGCGATGCAAGAAGCCAGTAGTGCGGAGGCAAGTCTTCGTATTCGCCAGCATGCGCGAGAGGTGTTGCTAAATAAAGTAGCCACACTTGGGCCAGTTTGGCTTACTCGTCAGCAAAGTGGTGCGATAGCAACCCAGGCGGTAGAGCATATCGAAGCGCTGGACGGTTATTTCGCGCGTTTTTATCCGCAGATGAGGATCGTCGTCGCACTACCGTTATTGATTCTTTGTATCGTTGGATGGTTGGATTACCTTGTCGCCATCTTTTTGTTGCTTTCAGCGCCGCTTATTCCGCTTTTTATGGCGTTGGTTGGTATGGGCGCTGAGCGTTTAAATCGTGATCAATTTATGGCTGTGTCGCGTTTGTCAGCTCACTTTGTAGATCGGGTTAGAGGAATGACGACCCTCCAGCTTTTTGGTCATACTAAGTCAGCACAAAAAGAGGTTTGGCATGCTACTGACGAATATCGGCGACTAAGCATGCGCACGCTGCGATTAGCATTTTTATCATCAGCAGTACTTGAATTTTTCTCATCAGTGGCGATTGCTGTTGTGGCAATGTACGTCGGTTTTGGTCTACTGGGTTACATCGACTACGGGCCATCGCCTTCACTAACCCTCTTCAGTGGGTTGGCCGTTTTGCTCTTGGCACCAGAGTTTTTTCAACCTTTACGAACGCTATCACAGCATTACCATGATCGCGCCGCAGCATTAGGGGCGGCAGAAAGTGTTGTAGCAATACTTAACGAGCCAGACCTAGTCCCTTCAGCCTCTTCAATGCCTCATGTTGATAATGCAGTCATTGAGCTTCATCGGGCTGACGTCGGTTATGAGGGGCGTGCCACGGTATTGGCCGCCGTGGACGCTACCATCCATAGTGGTGATGTGGTTGCCATCACTGGTGAGTCGGGTAGCGGTAAATCATCTCTTCTAGCTTTGATGGCAGGTTTTATGAAGCCCAAAAGTGGCGAGTGTCGTTATCGCCACGGAGGTCAAGTCGCTTGGCTGGACCAAACGCCTTGTATTATTCAGGGAAGTCTTGCTGATAACTTGCGCTTAGCCGCCCCTGAAACAGGTCAAGCGTCAATGATTCGTGCGTTGCAACGTGCGGGGCTTGGTGAGCTGTTGTCCCAGTTGCCTAATGGCCTGGAGAGCGTTGTAGGCGAGCGTGGTGTAGGCCTTTCTGGTGGCCAAGCGCAACGCCTCACACTTGCGCGTGTATACCTTAGTGAGGCGAAACTAGTTTTGTTAGACGAGCCAACGGCAAGCTTAGACGCTTTTACTGAGAAGGCTGTCATTCAGGCGCTGTTAGATTGGGCAAAGGAAGGCCGTACGCTGATCATTGCAACGCATCATCCTGCCGTGGTAGCCGTCGCTAATCGCCACTTTACCTGTGAAGCAGGTCAGCTCATTGAGGCGGCCTCATGAAGCAGTTTTATCGCGTTATGAAGCCTTGGCTGCTGATTCTGCTGCGCCGTCGTCAGCGTTTTTTGGTGGGAGCGTTGTTGGTGTGGGTAACGCTTCTGGCAGGCCTTGCTCTGTTAGGGCTATCAGGTTGGTTTATTGCCGCGTGCGCGCTGGCCGGCATTTTGTTGGCAGCTGGCTTGCCCTCCAATCTAGATATTTATGTTCCCGGTGGTGGCATTCGTTTTTTTGCACTGCTGAGAACAGTAGCACGTTACGCAGAGCGTCTTTATAACCACAATACCGTACTGACATTGTTAGCTGATTTGCGCTATCGCGTGTTCGGCAATTTAACCAGGTTAGATGAAGCAACGCTCAAGCGTCGCCGTGCTAGCGAATGGCTAAGCCGCTTAACGTCGGATATTGATACGCTTGATAACCTGTATCTTCGGTTGTTGATCCCACCGTTTGTAGGGCTCTTAAGCATATTGGTGGTGTCTGGCTTTATCGCACTCTGGCTGCCTGTTTTGGGTGGTTTGATAGCGGCTGTGCTGAGCATGTTATGGCTTGTGGTGACGCTTGGCTTTGCGTGGTTTGGTTTTAGTAATAGCTATCAGCAAGTTGATGATCAAGAAGAGTTACGCCGTCTGGTGCTTGATCAAGTACAAGCTTCAGCTGAGCTAATGAGCTATCAAACCAACCATTGGTATCGTACACGGGTCAATCGGCATGAAGCCCAAGCGCTCAGCAATCAGCGCCGACTTGCCTATAAGTCATCCATTGGTAACGCGCTTGTATTAGCAGTAACCGGCGTGTTGTTGGTAAGCGTGTTATGGCTAGGCAGCTTTGCGGTGGCGGCGGGTCAAGTGGCCGGGCCTATCGTTGTAATGGCGGTTATTGCGGTACTGGGTATAAATGAAATATTCACTACGCTGCCTGCCGCCTTTCTTAAAACAGGAGCCAGCTATGGGGCTGCTCAGCGTTTAAATACATTGGCCGATACCTCGAGCGAGACGCCGTCGTTAACATTTCCTAATGCTTACCGCGGGCATCCAGTGACATTCAATCATGTTTCCTTTCGTTATCCCGAGACGGCACACTCTGTATTGTCTGATATTGCATTTACCTTGCCTGCCGGAGAGCGAGCGGTGATGACGGGTATCTCGGGGTCCGGCAAGTCAACGTTGGCTAGCCTAATCATGGGGAGAATATCGCCTTCTCAGGGGAAGGTTTACGTTGCTAACTGCACACCTTCTCATGTTACTGAGGAGAGTCGCGCCGATCACTTTGCCTTGCTTACTCAACACGTTGATCTTTTTGATGGATCATTGGCTGCAAATCTTCGTATTGCGAACACCGAGGCAAGCGATCAACAGCTGATGGAAGTTCTCTCTCAGGTTGCCCTAGATGATTGGGTAATGCAGCAGCCAAAACAGCTCAATACTCAAGTCGGTGAAAAAGGACAGCAACTTTCAGGAGGTCAGGCGCGTAGAGTGGCTCTGGCTCGCGTTCTCTTGCGCGATCCCGCCGTGGTCCTTTTAGACGAACCCTTTGCCGGGGTGGATGCATTAACTGCTATGCATATTGCTAAATCCCTTGATCACTGGCTCGTCGGTCGAACAGTGATCTATTTTGTTCACCAAGTGGAAGAGCCAGCGTTGTTGCCCAACGTTAACTATCACTGGCGACTTGCTGAAGGTAAGTTAAATACGGATACTTTTGATAATGTTGGAAATAATCCATCCTAACGTCAGGAGTCTCATATGCATGACTTTCTTCTTCAGCTCCCTAAGGTAGAGCTTCACTTGCACATTGAAGGCTCTCTAGAGCCTGAATTAATGTTTGAACTTGCCAAGCGAAATGGCATTGAGCTTCCTTACGCAACCGTTGACGAGGCAAAGGCAGCCTATGAGTTTGATGACCTTCAGGGATTCTTGAATCTTTACTTCCAAGGCATGAATGTGCTTCGCACAGAGCAAGATTTTTATGACCTGGCGATGGATTACTTTCAACGTGCTCGAAGAGAAGGGGTAGTGCATATTGATATGCATTTTGACCCTCAGGCCCACCTGCAGCGTGGCATTCCACTTGAGGTAGTGATGGCTGGCCTGCTCCGTGCCAAACAAGAGGCAGAGGCAACGCTTGATTTGTCGGTCGGAATGATTATGGCTTTCTTACGTGATCGTCCGGCTGAAGAAGCACTTGGTGTGCTTGAAAATGCTGCACCGTATTGGAAGTTTTTAGATGCGATTGGTTTAGACAGTGCAGAGCGTGACAACCCCCCATTAAAGTTCCAGGCGCTTTTTGCGCGAGCCAAAGAGCTTGGCTTAGTGCGTGTAGCTCATGCGGGAGAAGAGGGCCCTGCGGAATATATTGCTGAAGCGCTGGATCTTCTCGATGTTCAGCGAATTGACCATGGGGTTCGCTGTCTCGAAAGTGACTCAGTGGTTAAGCGGCTCAGAGAGCGTCAAATCGTACTAACGGTTTGCCCGCTCTCTAATGTCAGTCTAAAGGTGGTTGATAATCTTCGAGATCACCCTCTCCCTCAGCTATTGAAAGAAAACCTCAAGGTGACTATAAGCTCTGACGACCCGGCTTATTTTGGTGGTGGTTTGCTGACAAATCATGTTGCTTGTGCTGAAGCGTTTGGCTGGGATATGGAGATTTTTCGTATGCTAAATCGTAATGCTATTGAAGAAGCTTTTGTTGATGAGTCCCGCCGCCAAGAACTTTTGCAGCGTCTTGAGCTAGCATGAAAGAACCGCCGACTTTTTGTCGGCGGTGGCTTTTTAAGATAAAAAAGTGTTGACGAATAAGCAGAAATGAGTAGAATACGCCCCACATCGAACGGCGACGCCCTTCGATAGCTCTTTAACAATTTGATCAGGTAATTCATGTGGGCGCTTGCCGATGAGGGTGATAAATCACCAAATATCAAGGCAAGCGGTCATGACAATGTAAATTGAAATGAATTCGTTTGAACCTTGAGCCAAGATTGATGCGCTTTTGCTGCCTACGGCCAGTCCTTAGGTTAGCAAGTAAGTATCACAATGATTGTAAACTGAAGAGTTTGATCATGGCTCAGATTGAACGCTGGCGGCAGGCCTAACACATGCAAGTCGAGCGGTAGCAGATCTAGCTTGCTAGATGCTGACGAGCGGCGGACGGGTGAGTAATGCATAGGAATCTGCCCGGTAGTGGGGGATAACCTGGGGAAACCCAGGCTAATACCGCATACGTCCTACGGGAGAAAGGGGGCTTCGGCTCCCGCTATTGGATGAGCCTATGTCGGATTAGCTAGTTGGTGAGGTAATGGCTCACCAAGGCAACGATCCGTAGCTGGTCTGAGAGGATGATCAGCCACATCGGGACTGAGACACGGCCCGAACTCCTACGGGAGGCAGCAGTGGGGAATATTGGACAATGGGGGCAACCCTGATCCAGCCATGCCGCGTGTGTGAAGAAGGCCTTCGGGTTGTAAAGCACTTTCAGCGAGGAAGAACGCCTGGTGGTTAATACCCACCAGGAAAGACATCACTCGCAGAAGAAGCACCGGCTAACTCCGTGCCAGCAGCCGCGGTAATACGGAGGGTGCAAGCGTTAATCGGAATTACTGGGCGTAAAGCGCGCGTAGGTGGCTTGATAAGCCGGTTGTGAAAGCCCCGGGCTCAACCTGGGAACGGCATCCGGAACTGTCAAGCTAGAGTGCAGGAGAGGAAGGTAGAATTCCCGGTGTAGCGGTGAAATGCGTAGAGATCGGGAGGAATACCAGTGGCGAAGGCGGCCTTCTGGACTGACACTGACACTGAGGTGCGAAAGCGTGGGTAGCAAACAGGATTAGATACCCTGGTAGTCCACGCCGTAAACGATGTCGACCAGCCGTTGGGTGCCTAGCGCACTTTGTGGCGAAGTTAACGCGATAAGTCGACCGCCTGGGGAGTACGGCCGCAAGGTTAAAACTCAAATGAATTGACGGGGGCCCGCACAAGCGGTGGAGCATGTGGTTTAATTCGATGCAACGCGAAGAACCTTACCTACTCTTGACATCCTGCGAATTTGGTAGAGATACCTTAGTGCCTTCGGGAACGCAGAGACAGGTGCTGCATGGCTGTCGTCAGCTCGTGTTGTGAAATGTTGGGTTAAGTCCCGTAACGAGCGCAACCCTTGTCCTTATTTGCCAGCGGGTAATGCCGGGAACTCTAAGGAGACTGCCGGTGACAAACCGGAGGAAGGTGGGGACGACGTCAAGTCATCATGGCCCTTACGAGTAGGGCTACACACGTGCTACAATGGCCGGTACAAAGGGTTGCGAGCTCGCGAGAGTCAGCTAATCCCGAAAAGCCGGTCTCAGTCCGGATCGGAGTCTGCAACTCGACTCCGTGAAGTCGGAATCGCTAGTAATCGTGAATCAGAATGTCACGGTGAATACGTTCCCGGGCCTTGTACACACCGCCCGTCACACCATGGGAGTGGACTGCACCAGAAGTGGTTAGCCTAACGCAAGAGGGCGATCACCACGGTGTGGTTCATGACTGGGGTGAAGTCGTAACAAGGTAGCCGTAGGGGAACCTGCGGCTGGATCACCTCCTTAAACGATGCATCATCCTCGC
>NZ_RZHG01000007.1 GCF_003989795.1 Vreelandella andesensis | reverse complement strand
GCCGTGAAAGGGCGGTGTCCTAGACCACTAGACGAATGGGACACTGTAAGCACTTGAAAATGCTTGGAGCGGGAAAAGAGATTCGAACTCTCGACCCTCGCCTTGGCAAGGCGATGCTCTACCACTGAGCTATTCCCGCATTCCCGATAACCTGATGATGTGAGTGGCGTCCCATAGGGGGTTCGAACCCCTGTTACCGCCGTGAAAGGGCGGTGTCCTAGACCACTAGACGAATGGGACGTTTCCTTACCTCATCGAGGTGGCGCGTATATTACTCAGCCCGCCTCGGGCTGTCAAGCAGCCTGAAATCAAAACGTTTTCACCGGGGAAAAATGATGCCATCGAGATGATCGAAGCCGGTGCATTAATGAATCAAAACGCGTCTTTTTAAGTGTAACAACTAGTGTTCAACATTTACCAAATGCCATAAAAATCTTATATCTAAAATAAAATCGATTTTACGGCGTGCGACTTGCTACCTTATCAACAATCACGTGGCTTATCTGGCTACCTGCCATCGGCTGGTAATCCCCTAACCAATAACAAAGGAATTGAAGATGCTACACACCCAACGTAGTTACGGCGGCAGCTGTGTTGCCCCTCATCACCTTGCCGCAAGCGCAGGGCGTGATGTGTTGAAACAGGGTGGCAATGCAGTAGAGGCAATGGTCGCCGCAGCGGCTGCGATTGCTGTGGTGTACCCACATATGAACGCGCTAGGCGGTGACGGTTTTTGGCTCATTCACGAACCCGGCAAAGCCCCTATTGCCATTGATGCCAGCGGCCCCGCTGCTGGGCTTGCTAACAGCGATTTTTATCCTGGTGAAACGAGTATTCCTGAGCGTGGACCAAAGGCCGCACTCACCATGGCGGGCACCATCAGTGGCTGGCAGGAAGCGTTAAAGGTAGCCGCCAACTGGGGAGATTCACTACCACTTTCCACCCTGCTAAGCGATGCCATTCGCCACGCTGATGAGGGTGTGGCCGTTACCCAGAGCCAAGAAACATTGACCGCCAAACACCTGGCGCGACTAAGCGAAAGCCCTGGCTTTAACGACGCACTGCTGATTGACGGCCAAGTGCCTCGGGAAGGCCAGCGCCTTCGCCAACCACGACTGGCGACCACTCTAAAACGACTAGCAAGCGCCGGGCTGGATGACTTTTACCGAGGCGAACTTGCCGCTAGCATGGCGCGCGACCTAGAAGCGCTTGGCAGCCCGCTTCGATTAGACGATTTCCACGCCTATCAGGCGCAGCAGGTCACTCCTCTTAATGTACGTCTGCAAGATGCCACGCTCTACAATCTGCCAGCCCCGACCCAAGGCATGGCATCGCTGATGATTTTGGGTATTTACGAACGCATTAAAGCTGCTGAGCCGAACGGCTTTGATCACCTGCATGGCCTTATTGAAGCGACCAAGCGGGCCTTTTTGTTGCGTGATCGCTATGTGACCGACCCTCGTCGCGTGCCTGTTCCCCTGCAACAGTTGCTAAGCGAAGAGCGTATTAGCGAAGAGGCCGCTGAAATCAACGCCACCCAGGCCCTCCCATGGCCCCATGAACCCGCCCCTGGCGATACTATTTGGATGGGCACCGTTGATAGTGAGGGCCGTTCGGTCAGCTTTATTCAAAGCATCTACTGGGAATTTGGCAGCGGCGTAGTGTTGCCGGAAAGCGGCGTACTGTGGCAAAACCGCGGCATTAGCTTCTCGCTGAACAAAGATGATTTGCGTGGCCTTGCCCCAGGCCGCAAGCCTTTCCATACGCTTAACCCGGCACTCGCTACCTTTAACGATGGCCGCACCATGGTATACGGCACCATGGGGGGCGAAGGCCAACCACAAACCCAGGCTGCAGTTTTCTCTCGCTATGCTTTGCACGGCATGCCACTTCAGCAAGCAGTGACTGCTCCGCGCTGGCTACTAGGGCGCACCTGGGGAGAATCCAGCACCAATCTAAAGTTGGAAGATCGCTTTGACGATCACTTGGTTGCCGCCCTTGCCACTGCCGGGCACGATGTCGAGGTCATTACAGAGGCCTTTAGCGACACCATGGGCCACGCGGGCGGCATCGTTCGGCACCCAGATGGCTTAATAGAAAGCGCCCATGACCCCCGCAGCAACGGGGGCGCGGCTAGCGTGTAAACACCATACTGACAGCTTCCTTACCTTTCACACCTGCTGAACCTGGGCAGGTTATCTACTGTCACTTTACGTAGTGATACGCTAGCCTGCTTAACAAGCCTCTGCTTAACGGTAACCAGAGAGAGGAGACCCCCATGGCGAAAATAGAAAAATCCCCCGATGAATGGCGCAAGCAACTCACCCCGGAACAGTACCGTGTGGCGCGTGAGAAAGGCACTGAGCGACCCTTCACGGGCGATCATCAGGTCAGCGATGCCCAAGGTATTTACCACTGTGTGTGCTGCAATGCACCACTGTTTGAAAACGAACATAAGTTTGATTCGGGCTGCGGCTGGCCAAGCTTTGATCGCCCGCTGGGAATGCGCTGCGTCGAAGAGCATAGCGACACCTCACACGGCATGCGGCGTAATGAAGTTGTTTGCTCGCGCTGCGATGCCCATTTGGGTCACGTGTTTCCTGATGGCCCCCCAGATACAACCGGTTTACGCTACTGCATCAATTCGGTGTCATTGGAATTTCACCCTGACGAGTAATCGTCACTAAATCCTCGATCAATACCAGAAAGGCGGGCGCCATCTGTTAGAATGGCAGCCCGCTTTTTTACGCCCGTTTTTCGTGCTTGTATTTGTGTTGCGCTAATTAGGAGAGACTCATGCTCGGCTGGTTCCCCGGACATATGAACAAGGCCCGCCGCCAGATTAAGGACGCGCTGCCCGAAATTGACGTCGTGATTGAAGTACTTGACGCGCGCCTGCCCTACTCCAGCGCCAACCCTATGCTGGCCGAGCTGACTCGCCATAAGCCGGTGTTGAAAATTTTGTCGCGAGCAGATTTGGCCGACCCAGAGCGTACCGCTGAATGGGTGGCTTTTTTCGATGCTCAAGAAGATACCCGCGCCTTGGCGGTTACCACTACGAACATTCGCGAATTAAAAAAAATCCCTAAACTGTGTCATGAATTGGCCGGCGCGGTGCGCGCTGATCGGGACGTGCGTGTGATGGTAATGGGCATCCCCAACGTAGGGAAGTCAACGCTGATCAACGGGCTTGCTGGCCGTAAAATTGCTAAAACTGGCAATGAACCGGCCGTCACCAAGCGCCAGCAAAAGGTACGTATCGACGGCCGCGTTGCGTTGATCGACACCCCTGGAGTGCTATGGCCAAAAATTGAAGACCAAGCCAGCGCCTATCGTTTGGCGGCCAGCGGTGCGATTCGTGATACCGCCATTGAATATACCGATGTGGCTATCATCACCAGCGCAGAACTTGCCAAGCGATATCCTGCAGAGTTAATCGCCCGCTATAAGCTAAAGGCGCTACCGACTTATGAAGCGCCCGTCACGCAAGAGGTGGATGCTGATGGCCCACAGAAGCCGGATTTCTTAGCCATTGCAGGTTTTGACGGCCATGCCATTTTGAAAGAGATTGCCGGCAAACGCGGCGGCTTACGCCCCGGTGGCGAAGTCGACATACATCGCGGCGCTGAGGTACTGCTTCACGAGCTACGCGATGGAAAACTCGGTAGGCTTACCTTAGAAACCCCTAGCGATATTCCACCGCCGCCGATACAAAACAACGAAGACAGCCACCTACAATCCGACGCATAATGAGCTAATCATCGGCAACACTCACGGCCACAGGACATTTTGGATAACAACCCCCATGGAAACCCCGCAACCTACTGAATCACACACGCTAAAAAAATCGCACAAACTGCATAACGTCTGTTACGACATCCGTGGCCCAGTGCTTGACCATGCCAAGCGCCTGGAAGAAGAAGGCCAGCGAGTTTTAAAGCTTAATATTGGCAACCCAGCGCCGTTTGGCTTTGAAGCACCGGAAGAAATCCTTCAAGACGTGATGCGCAACCTGCCCACCGCCCAGGGCTACTGTGATTCTAAAGGTCTTTACTCGGCACGTAAGGCGATCATGCAAGAGTGCCAACGTAAACAAATCCCTGGGGTCGGTATCGAAGATATTTATATCGGCAATGGCGTTTCCGAGCTGATCGTGATGGCCATGCAGGCGTTGTTAAACGATGGCGATGAGGTTCTGATTCCTGCCCCCGACTACCCGCTATGGACCGCTGCAGCGCATTTATCCGGCGGGCACGGTGTTCATTACCTTTGCGATGAGCAGGCTGACTGGGCACCTGATATGGCGGATATTCGCGCCAACGTTACCAGCCGCACCCGGGCCATTGTAATTATCAACCCAAACAACCCTACCGGCGCGGTTTACCCGCCTGAAGTAGTGCGGGAAGTACTGGATATTGCCAAAGAGCACAATCTCGTCGTTTTTTCTGATGAAATCTACGACAAGATTCTCTACGACGGTGTAGAACATACAGCCACCGGGGCATTGGCTGATGATGACCAACTGGTCATTACCATGAATGGGTTATCAAAAAGTTATCGCTGTGCAGGCTTTCGTTCAGGTTGGATGACCATTTCCGGCACGCTTGCCAAGCAGCGCGCAAAAGATTTTATACAGGGGCTAACGATGCTGGCCTCGATGCGCCTGTGCGCAAACGTGCCTGCTCAGCATGCCATCCAAACCGCACTGGGTGGTTATCAATCAATCAATGATTTGATTCTGCCTGGCGGCCGACTATTGGCTCAGCGGGACATCACGGTCGAAAAGCTTAACGCCATTCCCGGTGTTTCTTGCGTGACACCTAAAGGTGCGCTCTACGCCTTCCCCCGCTTAGACCCCAAGGTGTTTAACATTAAGGATGACCAACAGCTGGTGCTGGACTTACTGCTCCAGGAAAAAATTCTACTGGTGCAAGGCACTGCGTTTAACTGGCCCGAACCGGATCACGTACGCATTGTCACCTTACCATGGGCTGACCAGCTCGGTGATGCGCTTGATCGCTTTGCTAATTTCTTGTCACGCTATCGCCAATAAAAACGGTGACTTGAAACTGTCATTAACAGCACGTATCTAAAACGTCATTCCACTAACGCTTTTTAATGACCTTTGAGGGAGAACCCACACCATGATGCGAATTGTGCTGTTTTTAGCCACTAACTTAGCGGTGTTGCTGGTGGCCAGCTTAACGCTGCGACTGTTTGGGGTAGAAAGTTACCTGAGCAGTCAGGGCATCAACTTTACTAGCCTGCTGATCTTCTGCTTTATCTTTGGCATGGTTGGCTCGCTGATATCGCTGTTTATTTCCAAGTGGATGGCAAAGCGCTCGACCGGCACCGTAATTATTGAAACACCATCAAATTCAACAGAGCAATGGCTGTTGGATACAGTGGCCGAACTTTCACGCGAAGCGGGCATTAAAACACCAGAAGTGGGTATTTTCCCCGCGCAGCAGTCTAATGCCTTTGCCACTGGATGGAACAAAGACGATGCGCTCGTCGCGGTATCTGCGGGCCTACTTAACCGTATGCGCCCTGAAGAAGTACGCGCGGTGCTGGCCCATGAAATTGGCCACGTGGCCAACGGCGATATGGTAACGCTGGCGCTAATTCAAGGCGTGGTGAATACCTTTGTTATGTTCTTTGCTCGAGTCGTTGCCCAGTTGATCGATGGTTTCTTGAAAAGCCGCACTGACGGCGAAGGCGGCCTAGGGTTCATGGGTTACTTTGCCGTAGTTATCGTGGCAGAAATCGTCTTTGGCATTGTTGCCTCGGCCATCGTTGCCTGGTTCTCACGTTATCGTGAATACCGCGCTGATGAGGCAGGCGCACGCTTGGCGGGCACCGGCGCGATGGTGAATGCATTGGCACGTCTAAAAGCAGAAACTGAAATGCCTGACCAAATGCCCGACACCCTTCGCGCAATGGCGATCACCAAAGGCCAAACCCGCTCGTTGGTTGAGCAGCTGTTTGCCAGCCACCCGCCGTTGGACGATCGTATTCGCGCTTTAAAAGAAGCGGCTTACCGTCAGTAAACGCATTTTCGCTAGACACGTAACCAACAAGGCCCGCATTGGCGGGTCTTGTTGGTTAAATCATTACACAACTAGACACAGCGCACTTGAAAACCCGCCGCTAGCAACGGTGCTTCTAATACCGCCGCGTCGTTTTCTAAAAAGACGCGCAACGTGGCAAACTCTCGACGTAATGGGTAGTTTGCTCGGCAGTGGTCAAAGCCTTTTTTAACGCCGAGATGAATGACTTGCCGCTGCAACGCATCGTGGTCACGGCGCACATCGTAAACCGCGCGGGTGCATAGCCGAAGCGCGTCTTCTATTGGCAGCGCTTGTTGCAGCGTTATCGCTGACAATGCAGGTGATGGACAGAGTATATTAAAGTCAATGTCACTAGTGAGACCAACATGTTGGGACAGCGCCTGCTGAATCATCCACGTACCGCGCAACTTGCCATCAAGGCTATGCCCTGCAATATGCGGTGTCGCCATCGCCGCCAGGTCGCGCAGCGCTGCGTCTATCTCCGGTTCATCTTCCCAGACATCCAGAATAGCGGTGATATCGCCTTTACCCGCTAAGCGGCTGCGTAGTGCTAGCCCGTCAATGCAGTCGCCGCGCCCAGCGTTTAGCAGCACTGTTCCTGGGGATAGGTCATTAATGCGCTCGGCATTAAGCAGTTGATACGTGGCATGGGGGCCTTCTTTCACCAGGGGCGTATGCAAGCACACTACATCGCAGTGTTCGATCACGCTATCCAACGAGACAAACTGACTCGCTCTTCCAGCGGCAACACGTTCTTTTTGAGCGCGCTCTGTTTCTGCGCGAGGTGGATCACACACTAAGGTTTCCACATCTAGTGCTTGCAAGCGCTGCTGCAAACGGCTGCCCACATTGCCAGCTCCCACGATACCGATCTTGCGTTCCAGCAACGACCACCCTTCTCGCTCACTCACCAACAGCAGGCTGCTCAGCACGTAATCCACCACGGCGTCGGCATTGCAGCCGGGGGCACTGGCAAAGCCGATGCCACGCTCGCTTAATAAAGCGCGATCAATATGGTCGGTGCCAATGGTGCAAGTACCGACAAAGCGAACCGCGCTTTGTGCCAGCAGCGCTTGGTTTACCTGAGTAATCGAGCGCACGATCAGCGCATCGGCATCGGCGACATCAGCGGGACGAATGTCACGCCCTGGCAAACGGTGCAACGTGCCAGCACGCCCAAAGCAGGCCTCAGCAGCGGGTATATTGGCGTCGACAACAAGTTTCATAGGCGTTTTCGTATCCGGGCTTTACAATACGCCCGCAACGTCTTGCTGCGCAGGCGTGATCAAGCAACAGTTAGGGAGATAGGTGTGATCGTACGCTGGGAAACCGACCATGACTATGTGTTGGTGCACATTCACCAGGATATGTTTGGCGACTGGATTTTCAGCCGCGCCTGGGGGCAAATAGGCACCCAGTTTGGCGGACTTAAGCACCAGCTGGCAGACACCCTGGAGCAAGCACAAATGTGGATGAAAGATGAAGCCACCATCCAGACCTCGCGGGGTTTTCGCAAGGTGCTAGAGGCAGCGGATCATACACCCGAGGGACAAGAGGCCATGCGGCAGTTATCGCTACTTGATGCGCTTTAAGCGCATCAAAGAACTCTCAAGAACTCTCAAGGGCTATCCCAGGAAACGCCGCCCATTACGCTGATGCGTGCCAACTGGCGGCGCATTTTCTGGCGGTGTCGTGAGTGCAGCAAGCGCAGTGTCATCCAACCAGCCGCGCGCTCGTAACCAAGCGCTTAGCCGCTCAAGGTCGAAGCCTCGATCCAGCTCTTCTCCGTTACTATCCACTAAGACCGGAATGCGAACGCCGTAGCGCTCTACCAGCGTATCGTCGTCGCTTATTTCAATATGATGAAGCAATACTTTTTGGTTCGCCAACGTTACCACCAGCGCTTCTAACTGAGCGCATAAATGGCAGCCCAACGTTGTATAAATCGACAGCTGAATCATAACCGGTGCCCTTTTTACCCTTGCGCTTTATGGCGTAGCAAAAACACATGATGCAGATTAGTTCGGCGCTGGAAATCCGGATCAAAGGTGCGCGACGTAATATCGTCCACGGCGTAACGCTCGCTAAGCGCCTCATCCAGCTTGAAGCGTCGCTGGTTGTTTGAGAATACCAGCGTACCGCCGGGGGCAAGGCGTGCCATGGCGAGCTCTACTAACCGTGGGTGATCACGCTGCACATCCAGGGTATCGCGCATTTTCTTGGAGTTAGAAAACGTCGGCGGATCCATAAAGATCAGGTCAAACTCAGCGTTAGCTGTTTCCAGCCAGCGGAAACAGTCATCGCGCACCACGCGGTGCAGCCTTAGATCGAGCTTGTTCAGGGCAAAGTTATCTCTCGCCCACTCAAGATAGGTATTGGACATATCAACGCTGACGCTGTCGCTTGCTCCCCCTAAAGCTGCCTGCACGGTTGCCGTCGCAGTGTAGCAAAATAGGTTTAGGAAGCGCTTACCGCTGGCCATTTCGTTGAGCATCCGACGCACTGGCCGATGGTCTAAAAACAGACCAGTATCCAAGTAGTCACGCAGATTCACCCACAATCGGGCGTCTCCTTCTTGCACTTCAAAGCGTTCGCCACTGGCATCACGCTTCTGATACTGAGCATTGCCAGTTTGCCGCTCACGACGCTTTATATAAATATTACTTGGATTAACGTCGAGAGCGTCTGGCAGTACTTCCAGGGCATCAAACAGGCGCTTTTGGGCCTGGGCGGGATTGATTGAGCTTGGTGCCGCATACTCTTGAACGTGCACTCGGTCACCGTAACGGTCGACTGCCAGCGCGTATTCCGGCATATCTGCATCGTAAACACGGTAGCACGTTACACCGCTCGTCTTAAGCCACTTTTTTAGACGTTTTTGGTTTTTTGCCAGACGATTGGCAAACATTTGGGCATTTTCAGTCACAGACGCCTTAGCGCCAACACGCTCTTTCTGCGCCACTCCAGCGCTTTCTGACGTTGTTGAGTCGCTGTCATTATCTGTCTGGTTTGCCCCGTGATTGGCAATCTCCATCAACAGCAGCTTGGCATCCAACGCACCGTTTTTCAGCGCATACTGTTTATGCGCACGTAGCCCCAGGCGGTGGCCCAAGTCGGGGTTGCCAGTAAACAGCGCCAGCGTCCAGCCTGGAAACAGTGCTTTCGCCTTTTCCCCTAACTGGGCATACAAACGCACCAATTCGGGCAATTCACCTAAGCGCTCGCCATAAGGCGGGTTGGTGATCAATAACCCACGCTCGGCGGTCATTGTCTCTGGCCTTGTTAACTGGCTGAGGCTCTGCCCATGCAAGGTAATTAGCGCAGGAATGCCCGCACGCATGGCGTTAGCGTTTGCCGCAGTCAGCGCCGCTGGGCTTTGATCAAAGCCTACTAGCGTTGTTTTACAGCGTTTACGGCCAATAGAAGCCCGCGCCTGTGCTTCGCGCTGCAGCTCTTTCCACAGCGGCTCGTCGTGCCCTGCCCAGCCCTGAAAACCAAAGCGCTCTCGATTGAGGTTAGGCGCTTGGTCGGCGGCCATTAGCGCCGCTTCAATTAGCAACGTGCCTGCACCGCATAAGGGGTCGATCAGCGGCTCACCGGCTTTTGCTCGTTCGGGCCAACCTGCACGCACCAGCAACGCAGCTGCCAAGTTCTCTTTTAGCGGTGCATGACCAACATCACGACGGTAGCCACGGCGGTGCAAACTTTCACCAGACAGGTCGATACCCAGGCTTAAGTTAGCACGATGTAGGTGGGCATAGATGCGCAGGTCGGGCGTTTTCGTATCGACATTCGGGCGCTCCTGGCCAGCCAACTGCAGGGAATCAACAACACCGTCTTTTACCGTTTGAGCACCAAACCGGGTGTGGCGAATGTGGTCGCTGCGGCCATGGAAATCCACCGTCAAGGTTTTGCCAGGGGCTAAGTGTTGCGTCCAGGGAAGTCGGGCAACCACATCACGCACCTGTTCGGCTGTTTCAATCATCGGCTCCCGGGCCAGCAGCAAAACAATGCGGTTAGCCAATCGCGACCATAAACATACGCGATAGGCAGTATCTAAATTGGCGGAAAAATAAACGCCCGCCACGGTAGTTTTACCTGGCTCGGCACCTAGTGCTGAAAGCTCATCAGCTAAAAGGCCTTCAATGCCTTTAGGACAGGTGGCAAGGAGGTTTAAGGGGACAGTTTGGCTCGACTCGGTCATGTTTATCGCCGCGCGTAAGAGCGCGATATTCCTATATATGGCAAATGAGTTTACGTCTTATGACAATTTGATGGTCGACAAGTGACCCCATCATGAGCTAACAATAAGAGTGTAGCTACTGAAAAACGCATGCGTTGTTTGTCAGGATTCTGCTAGCAATTTGCTTTCAAGATTCCTAGCTTGTCGAGCCTGCCGCTCTGCCCGTTCAGCACGTGAGTGCTAGGCACTAGTGCTGAGTGGCGGCTCGTACTCGTAGAAGTAGAAGTCATCTATCGAAATAGCACTGCTGCAAATGTAGCATTTTTGCCCAGTCTGCTTTTCTTATCAAAGGCTTTCGTGAAAAGAGGTTAGCCAATGAAACGACAAAAACGTGATCGCATCCAACGGGCTTATGTTCACGGCTATAAAGCGGGCATTTCGGGTCGCTCCCGAGATGATTGCCCTAGTCAAGATATCAATTTACGCGAGTATTGGATGAGTGGTTGGCGTGAAGGTCGCGGGGATCAGTGGGATGGAATGACCGGCGTCTCCGGCATTCATAAAAACCCCATGGTGATGACCTAGTAGTTACCTTTTAAACATTACATTTGGAGTACTGAGCCCGCTGACAACGGGCTTTTTTATTACTTTTTTTAAAAACTCCCAGGTTTTGAAGAGCCAGAGTTTTTAAGAGCCAAAGCTTTTAAGAGCCAAAGCTTTTAAGAGCCAAGGTTTTTAAGGGCCGAGACACACGCTTTCACTAACCCAGGCCCTTGATAGATCAGTCCTGAATAAAGCTGAACGAGGTCTGCGCCAGCGGCAATTTTAGCGGCAGCTGCCTCACCGCTATCAATCCCACCCACACCGATAATAGGCAGCGCTGGCAATTGCTCACGTAGCAGGCGAATCACCCTATTTGATGCTTCAAAAACAGGTTTTCCGGAAAGCCCGCCTGCTTCTTGTGATTGTGGGTCGCTCTCTACTGCCTCGCGAGCGATCGTGGTATTGGTCGCAATCACGCCATCCAACGCATTGCGCGCAATACTTCCGGCCACCAGAACAACCTCTTCCTCGCTCATATCCGGGGCGATTTTAACTAGTAGCGGCACCTTGCGGCCTAGCGCGTCGTCCAGTGTTTGGCTACGCGAACGAATCGGCCCTAGCAACGCATCCAGCTGTTCACCGAACTGAAGTGTCCGCAGCCCGGGGGTATTGGGGGAGGAAATATTAACCGCAATATAATCAGCCACACCGTGCACCGCCTCTAAACAAAGCAAGTAATCATCGAGTGCGTCTTCCACAGCGGTGGTCAAATTCTTACCAATATTAATCCCCACAACGCCGTTGTAGTGGCGCTTTTTTACCTGGGCGACAAGGTGCTCAACCCCTTTGTTATTGAATCCAAAGCGGTTAATGATCGCTTCGTGATTCGCAAGCCGGAACAGGCGCGGCTTCGGGTTGCCTGGCTGCGCTTTGGGTGTCACAGTACCTACTTCTACAAACCCAAAGCCCAACGCCCCTAGCGCATCCAAGTGATCGGCGTTTTTATCTAACCCTGCAGCAAGGCCTACCCGATTACTAAAACGTAGCCCCATTAGCTCGACAGGATCATTCACTGGCGCACCATATACCCGCTGCACACCGCCCACACGATGCAATGTATCTAACGCCCCCAGCGCTAGCCCGTGGGATGTTTCTGGGTCGAGTCGAAACAGCAGCGAACTGGCGAAGTTATACATCGTCGAGGCTCTCCAGAGCAGTGGGCATCAAGCATACGAACAAGCACAATACATGTGAAAAAACAGACGCCATTGCGCGTGGCGCGCAGAGTATAGCGTAAATCAGTTTATCTTCGCAGCGCTGGGCGGTGAAAAAGGCGCTGCAGTGAACGGGCTATTTGCCAGAATCATCTCCAAAAACCACCTCACAAAGAACTGTTCCAAAAATCTATTCCAAAAGAACGTTCCTCTAAAAATACCGCAAAACAAAACCGCAAAAAAACCGCGCTCCGATTAAGGGCGCGGTAGGTGGTGTTATTTATCGAACAAGGTAGAGCTAACGTGTGAATTACGACTCGCTATCACTTTCAGCTAGATCCACCAGTTCACGGATAGCGACGGCAAAGAGTGCAAAGCCTCCTTCACTGCCACCGCGAACTTCGTCAATCAAGCGGCACCAGCGGCGGTGCAACTCGGCGTGCTGGTCAAGCCACTGGGCGACACGCTCTTGGGTGTCACGGCTACCCGCTTCCAATTTCAGGACACTGGTAGTCAGCGCCAGTTGCTGGCGATCAATATCGTCACGGAAGGTTTCTCGCGCTTGTGCCTGCCACGCATCGCGCACTTCAAGCTGCGTCACCTGCTGGATCATCCAGGGTAGTTCTAGACGGCTGCCGATTTCGTAGAACACTTCGGCCACACGCTGAGGTTTCTCATTGGTGACTCGCGCGGCATGAATGATTCCCAAACCCGCATAGAGACTAGGTGCAGCGGCCACTGTAGAGGCCAGTGCTTCAGGCACACCCGCCGCTACTAGCTCCTCAAAACGCACACGCCAGGCCGCCTGCTCTTCGCCGCTGAGCAACTCACCAATCCCTTCTTGTAGCTGAGCAAGACGTGGGCCGAAGTACTCGATCGTATCTTGGGTAGACAGCCCCATGTGCTGGCGCAGGAACCAACGCGTCGCACGGCGAATCATGCGCATCAGGTCCAGCATCATCGAGTATTGCACACGGTTCGGCACCTGGTTATCGAGTGCCTCAATCTGCTCCCACAGAGCCGTGAGATTAAATGCATCACGAGCAACTACGTAAGCGCGAGCAATATCGGCTCGTCCTGCGCCGGTAGAGTCCATTAGGCGACGAACAAACACAATACCCATGTGATCAACCAAATCGTTGGCCACCTGCGTAGCAACAATTTCACGCTTCAGACGGTGGTCATACATCTCTGTCTGGTAGCGTTCCGTCAACACCCCTGGGAACAAGCGTTCAAGATGGCGATGAATGTAAAGATCATCCGGCACATCTGAGTTAATCAAATCGCCTTTCAGAGTGCTTTTCGCGTAAGAAATCAGCACCGATAGTTCTGGCAAACGCATACCTTGGTCGTGACTGGCGCGCTCTTTAAGCACGTCATCAGCAGGCAAGAACTCTAACTCACGATCAATTTGACCGGCTGACTCAAGTTCACTGATAAAGCGGCGGTATGGGCCCATGCCTTGGTGAGACAGTATTTCTGACAGATCCAACGCCTGGGTTTGGCGATAGTTATCAAGAATAACTAAGTCGGCCACCTCCTCAGTCATATCTGCCAACAGCTGGTTACGCTGCTTATCAGTCATATCACCGCGCTTAACCACTTCATCGATCAATATCTTGATATTGACCTCGTGGTCAGAGCAGTTAACACCACCGGCATTATCGATAAAGTCAGTATAAACGCGCACACCTTTAGCGGAGGCTTCCATACGGCCACGCTGGGTCAAGCCCAAGTTACCGCCCTCACCGACGACGCGGCAGTTCAATTCAGTGCCGTTAATACGCAGCGCATCGTTGGCTTTGTCACCTACGTCAGCGTCGGTTTCGTCAGAGCTCTTCACATAGGTACCGATACCCCCATTCCACAACAGATCAATCTTAGCCTTCAACAAAGCGCGAATGAGATCGTTGGGTGAAAGGCGCGATTCTTCGATACCAAACACCTGTTGCATTTCAGGGGTAATAGGAATTGATTTAGCGCTGCGGCTAAAGACACCGCCCCCCTGTGAAATCAGTTCAGTGCTGTAGTCTTCCCAGCTTGAACGGGGAAGATTAAACATGCGCTGGCGCTCGGCAAAGGCAGCCGCCGCATCAGGGTTCGGATCGACAAAAATATGCAGGTGGTTAAACGCGCCCACTAGCTGAATTTTATCCGACAGCAGCATGCCGTTGCCGAAGACGTCACCGGCCATATCGCCAATACCCACTACCGTGAACAGATCCTGCTGGGTATTCACATCGAGGTTTTTGAAGTGACGCTTAACAGACTCCCAGGCACCCCGTGCGGTAATCGCCATTTTCTTATGGTCGTAACCGTTCTCACCGCCGGAGGCAAAGGCATCTCCAAGCCAATGGCCGTACTCGACAGATATCTCGTTCGCGATGTCCGAGAAGGTTGCTGTGCCTTTATCTGCAGCAACTACGAGGTAGCTATCATCGCCATCATGGCGAACCACACTCTGTGGCGGCACTACCTCACCACCCACTAGATTGTCGGTGACATCTAGCAACGCGCGGATAAAGATTTTGTAACAAGCGATACCTTCTTTCTGCTGAGTTTCACGATCAGCATTTTCCGGCATGCGTTTACATACGAAACCGCCTTTAGCACCCACAGGCACGATAACCGCGTTCTTCACCTGCTGGGCTTTTACCAGGCCCAACACCTCGGTGCGGTAATCTTCGTGGCGATCAGACCAACGCAAGCCACCACGAGCGACTTTTCCGCCGCGCAGGTGAACACCTTCTACGCGAGGCGAACAAACAAAAATCTCAAACGCCGGACGGGGCTTGGGCATGCCCGTGACTTTCGACGGCTCCAATTTATAAGAAATGTAGTCTTTAAAGCGGCCGTCATCAGCTTTCTGGTAGTAGTTGGTCCGCAGGGTCGCTTGGATAAGCTCCATAAAGCGGCGCAGCAACTGATCATCATTGAGACTTGCAACACCTTCCAGGTGCTCGTTTAAACGAGCAATACAGCCATCTACACTGCTTGGCTGTTGCTCAGGATCAAAACGCAGCCGGAAAAGTTCAACAAGCGTCTTGGTGATGGCGGGGTAATTAGCCAACGTTGCCGCAATATAGTCCTGCGACATACCAAAGCGAATCTGCTTAAGGTAACGGGCGTACCCGCGCAGCATGGCCACTTCGCGCCAATCGAGACCAGCACCAATAATCAATCGGTTAAAGGAATCGTTATCTGCCTCACCAGCCCATATACGCTTAAACGCTTCGCTGAAGGTGTCACGCATTTCGCTTAAATTTACGCCTTCACGGCTGTGTTCAAGCTCAAAGTCGTGGATCCAATAGCGCTGCTGCGGGGCATTGATGTCATAGGGGCGCTCGCCGATAACGCGCAGTCCCAAGTTTTCCATCATCGGTAACACATCAGACAACGGAATCTGTGTTTCGCGATGGAAAAGCTTCAGGTTCATACCGCCTGCCTGCTCTTCCAGGGGCCGATAAAGTGACAGCGAGAGGTCGTCACCATTATCGAGGGTCAGTAGATGCTGAACATCGAACACCGCCGTGCGGGCATTGAAATCTTCTCGATAACTGGCCGAGAATGCATCATGAAAATGATCCATCTGGTGGTTGGCGCGCTCTTCACCAAAGCCTTCGATCATGGCTTCTTGGAGCTCATCACGCCAACTGCGGGCCAAACGAGCCACTTTGATTTCTAAGCGCTTAAGATCATATTGGCTTGGCCCTTCGCCATTAAAGCGCAGAATAAGCTGAATACGCGCCAGTACCGACTCGGATAAATAAGTATTAAAGTCACCAAAATGAGCGTCTAGCTCATCGCACAACATCGCTTGTGCACGCTGACGCAGGTCGGTAGAGAACACGTCTCTTGGTACAAATACTAAGCAGGAGTAGAACTTACCGCTGACGTCCGCGCGAATAAACAAGCGCACTTGACGACGTTCGCGGATATTGAGAATACCAAGTGCCGTGCTGGCCAAGGACTCCGTGCTGATCTGAAACAGGTCATCACGGGGATATACTTCCAACACCTGCAACAGCTGCTTGCCGTTATGCCCCTGTGGGTTAAAGCCAGCAATATCCATCACGGCTTTTAGCTTGCGCCGCAGCAGCGGGATGTTGCGTGGCGATTCGTTGTAAACCGTGGCAGTGAACAGGCCAAAGAAGCGTCGTTCGCCGATCACATTGCCGTCGTCGTCATAGCGGTCAACGGTAATGTAATCCGGATACGTGGGACGATGCACTCGAGAGTGATGAGCGCTTTTAGCAAATGACAGTAGCTGGGGCACCAGCACGTAGTTGTCATTCTCATCAATACCTTCTTCAGTGCGGATACGCTCGCGGTAACGCGGCTGATCAAGGCGGAAAACACCCAGAACACTGTTGGGATCGCGCTGCAGCTCTTTACCTTCCAGTAGGTACTCGTCGTAACCCAGGAACGTAAAGTTATCCTTAAGCAACCACTCTAAAAACGCGATGGCTTCTTCATGATCATCAGGATCAATTTGCGGCGGGCAGTTTTTCTCTAACTCGTGAATAGCCGACGTAATTTGACCACACATCTCGTCGAAATCGCTGACTGCCGTTCTAACGTCGCGCAGCACTTCTTGCAGATTGTTCTCAATTTTAGTCAGCGATTCAGGATCCGAGTGTCGATCCACTTCAATGACCATCAGTGATTCACGCGCTTCCGGCGCGTTTTCATCTCTTGGCGATACAAGTTCGTTGAGCTGGTGTTGGCCATCACGAGCCACGGCAAACACAGCGTTTTGAATAGCATGAACCGTCAGTCCGCGACGATTAAGCTCAATCCGTACTGAATCAACTAAAAATGGCATATCTTCGTGCAGAACGGCAACGAAGGTGTGAGTTGACTGCCAGCCATGCTCTTCAAAATCAGGGTTGAAAATGCGCACCTTGGGGCTTTGGGGATCGTGATGCTGTAAAAACTGCCAAATCGACAGCGTGGCTCCATACAAGTCGTCCAGGCGTCGGTCAACCAAGTCTTCCACCGGTACAGTGGCATAGAAGTGGCGAGCAAAGGCTTCAACATCTGCCGCTCGTTCAGGCTCCAGTCGCGCGTCCAATCGCTCTTGTAGCTGCTTCAAAAGATCCCGCCGACTCTCTTCAATCGCAACGTAATGCATCCATCACCTCGACTACCTGGGGCCACTATTTAAGCCAAAAAACGAATTAGGCCAAAAAACGAAGGACAATAGGCTTTTAGGCCACACTACCCACTAGCTTACGCTACCAATGCTTGTCTCCCTAACCATCTGACAGGTTATTCATGGTGTATGCCGCTTGTGCATCATAAGCACTATTGACAAGTTCTCTTAAACACAACTGAAAAGCTCTCTATTGCTCAATGCTTTTCCGTGAGAGCAATACACCGCACTCACAATGCTCAGTAAACGGAAACTGATCAAAAAGCGCGAACCGTTCAATGTGATGGGTGTTAGTTAGTAGGGTTAAGTTTTCAGCAAGCGTAGCTGGGTTGCATGAAATATAGACGATTTGAGCGTATTCGCTGATTTGATGGCAACTTTGAACATCCAAACCTGCTCTCGGCGGGTCCACCAACACCGTGGAAAACGCATACGTATCCAACGCCATTTCTGTCACTCGGCGGCCAGTTTTCTCACCTTTTAACGCCAGGGCGAACTCTTCAGCGGACATTCTTGCTACCTGCGCATTGGTCACACCGTTAGCATCCAGGTTGACGTTTGCACTGGCCACCGAGGTGCGAGAAATTTCAGTCGCTAATACGCGGCGAAAGTTATCCGCTAGCGCAATAGTAAAATTGCCGTTACCACAGTATAGCTCCACCAAGTCTTCACGCTGATGTCCGGCAGTGGCCTCTTTAGCCCAGCTAAGCATGGTCTGACAGATATATGCGTTTGGCTGAGTAAAACTGTTTTCAACCTGCTGATAAACCAGTTCGCGGCCATCAACCGTTAAGCGCTCCCACACATGATCCCGAGTGAGCACCAGACGCTGCTTGCGAGAGCGTCCAATAATCATGATGCCAAGCGCCTCTTCCAGTGCGCGAGCCTCAGCTTCCCAGGCCTCGCCTAATGGACGGTGGTAAATCAACGTTACCAGGGCTTCGCCGGACAAGGTGGTTAAGAATTCAACTTGAAACAAGCGGCGGCGCAGTTCATCGCTGGCAAGGAACGCTTCACGCAGACGCGGCATTAGCGCATTGATATGTTCACTGGCGACAGGGAACTGATCCAAACGCACAATGCGCTTGTTGTTGGGGTTATCTGAATCGACCTCAAACATGGCATAAAACAGGTCATCATCTTCATGCCAAATGCGAAACTCGCAGCGCTGCCGGTAGTGGCTTGGCGGCGAGGGGTAGACTTCAAGCGCGGGGGTGGTAAACGCCGCAAAGGTCTTCTCCACGTAGGCTTGCTTTTCAGCAAGCTGTTCTGCGTAGCGTTCGGGTTCTACAGTGGGGATCGCCAAGGTGGTTCCTCTTTGGAATAAGTAACTTTTTTAAAAACAGCAAACTAAAAGAGCAGCCTACACTGCGTCAGGAATCGTTAATCGTTGCGGGGCTTGAAAGCCAAAGCGAGCTAACCCTTTAATGAGCGGCAATGCTGGCGCTGTCGTGAAGCAACGTCCATCTTGGGTGCCGTTAACTAAGGTGGGCGCCACCTGCCCTACTCGACGGGCAATGGCATCGCCAGAATCCACCCATACCAGGGGCACCGGCGAGAGCCGAATTAACTCAGGCTTCAACAGCGGAAAATGGGTACAACCCAGTACTACCGTATCTAGCGCAGGCGTGGCTTGGGTCGCTTGCCATAAAGGCGTTAGCGCTAGGTTTAATCGCTGCTCATCGATCGGTGTGCCTGAAAGCCATGCTTCCGCTTCAGTGACCAGTGCATCCGCCGCCACTTTAGTGACCACGCAATCACTTGCGAAGCTATTAATCAGCGCCTGAGTATATGGCCTGTTGACGGTCGCCGTTGTGGCAAGCAAACCGATATGGCGTGTCCGGCTATTCAACGCAGCGGGCTTAATGGCAGGAACCGTTCCAATCACCGGAATATCAAGCGTTGCACGCAACCCTTCTAACGCTAGGGTGCTGGCAGTATTGCAGGCAACAACTAAAACACTTGCCTGACTGGCAGCCACCGCCGCTTTGCATACCGAGACGATACGCTTAGAGAGCGTCACATCATCGCGCAGGCCATAGGGTAGCCACGCGTTATCACAGGCATAACACATTGACAATCGCGGATAATGTTGGCGAAGCGCACGGGCCACAGAAAGACCGCCCACACCGGAATCAAACAGTAGTACAGGCCCTGACATCACTGCTCACCCATCCAATACGCTTTGTGCACGCCATCCCTCTCAAGCCGCCAATAAAAAACGGGCCGTTAGTCTAACACGCCCCGTTACTCATTGAGTGATCCGCTTGCACGCTACATTGAGGGCACTTCGGCGCCACGTAATTCAGCATAGAGTTCTGGATATGCTTGCTGTAGGCGCTCTAACTCTTTTTCAGCCCCTTCGGGCAACGCTTGACGAAGCTCTTCCATATCGTCTTCGCTAAAATGTTTATCTATCAGCGGAAACAGGCCTTCTCTCTCGTGGCGAAGGTAGGCACGGTGTGCATCGAGGTACGCTTTCAATGCTTCTGCAAAGCGATCCATGGGCAGCACGTTATCCATTAGAATCATGTCGATATCGTTGGATAAGCGGGACAGACGAGGCTTTAATTTACGATAGTCGCTTGCCATTTGCTCCATCAATGGCAGGTGCTCTGGGGCCTGCTGCTCCAGGCGCTCCACGCAAATTTTTTCCAGCGGTGAAGCAAAACCATCCATATAGGACAAAATGTAGTCCACCACCTCACGCATCAACTGGAAATCGGGTCGTTCACCGCTCGCGAGTGTTTTGTGTTTAAGCTGTAGCACATGGAGCATTCGCGCCATGTTGGCATGGTCTAGACGCAGTTGGTTTAACATCTTGCCGTCTCCTTTGTAAGTGCCTTACCTTTCGCCCATTCCCTACCAACGCTTGGGCACGTGAGTATGAGCGGGGTTCAACTACACTGGTGTTAATCGTTACCATGCGCCTTTGACATTACCTAGGCAAGCAGACGCTTATCAATCGGATATGCCCAAAGGTAGCCCGACGTTACAATATTTACCACAGACACATGTTAATCGTTGATTGTTCAACGGCTGGATTTACGATGGACATTTATAGAGAACGTTTATATGGATCTTTTTGACCGCGCGTCGGTCACCACGAGTGAAGACGTGCCGCTTGCCTACCGTATGCGACCACTAACCCTTAACGATTACGTCGGTCAGCAAGCATTAGTCGGGCCTGATAAACCTCTACGCCGAATGGCAGAATCCGGTGTTGTGCGTTCAATGATTTTATGGGGGCCGCCTGGCGTGGGGAAAACCACGCTGGCAGAGCTATTAGCACGTGCCTCAGGCGCCCACCTTGAGCATTTAAGCGCTGTGATGGCTGGCGTAAAAGACATTCGTTCAGCCGTTGAGCGAGCCCAGCAACGCACATCGACGACTCTCCTATTCTTAGATGAAATCCACCGACTGAATAAGAGCCAGCAGGACGCGTTGCTACCCCATGTAGAGTCGGGACTACTCACACTGATCGGCGCAACCACAGAAAACCCCTCTTTTGAGGTTAACTCGGCGCTCCTCTCACGTGCCCGAGTCTATGTACTAAAACCGTTGAGTCATGAAGAACTTATCCAGGTGTTAACTCAGGCATTGAACGACGCGCAGCAAGGCCTGGGGAAGCGCCGCATTGAAATAGAAGAGGGCGTGTTAGATGTACTTGCCCATGCCAGCGCTGGCGACGCACGTCGCGCGCTGGGACTGCTAGAAACGGCCTGCGACTTCACTGAACAACGTGGTGATAGCGAAGTGCTTCATAAAGCGGTGCTAGCCGATGTCGTTGGGCATCAATCAAGCGCTTTTGATAAGCAGGGCGACGCTTACTACGACTTATTGTCGGCACTTCATAAGTCGATACGCTCGTCACGCCCTGATGCCGCCCTACTTTATATGGCACGCTTCTTACAGGGGGGCGGCGATCCACTTGATATTGTGCGTCGCTTAACGGCAATTGCCTCAGAAGATGTAGGCAATGCGGACCCACGGGCACTGCCATTGGTCATTGCTGCCTGGGATGCCTACTTACGGCTAGGTGATTATGAGGGTCAGCGGGCGATTGCCCACGCCGCCATTCATTTAGCGGTTGCTCCAAAAAGTAATCGCATCGACCGCGCCTGGAAAGCTGCCCAGCAGTATGTACAGCAGCAACCCCAGCTAGAGGTCCCCAGCTACCTGCGCAACGCCCCTACCAAGTTAATGGAGCAGCTAGGGCATGGTGAAGGGTACCGCTACGCGCATAACGAAGCCTATGGCTACCCTGCTGGCAGCGCTCATGACTGCTGGCCAGACGGCTTACCTAAAACGCGCTTTTACGAACCAAGCGTCTTTGGTCAGGAGAAACGCTTTGGTGAGATAATGACGTGGCGGGAACAACGTGACCAGGAAGCAGATCAGGCACCCTAGGGTGCCTGATCCAGTCACACTGAAGCGCGTTGTGACGAGCAGTTAATAGCGCTTCATATAACGTTTCTTACAGCCCTTCACGGATGACATCAGTGCCTTCAGGGATATCAAAATCGTACAGGCTGCGGTCAACGTTACCGTTACGGATAATGTCGCTGAACATAATCGACGTGCGCTGGCCAGTACTATCCATCATCCACAGTTCAGTTAAGGTCTGATCGTCAAATACCATGCTCAGCTCTTCGAAAAGCGTATCCGCTGAAATAGGAATCAACGTAAACACGTCAGCGCCGTCCTGCTGCTCATGAAAAACATCATAGCTGGCAGTTATATTGTTTGAGCTGCCTGACAGCAACAGCGCGGGGGTATGCGTGACCCGGTCATCCATCGCTTGAACAGTAACTTGCTCAAGGTCAGGGTCATAAAGATAAACTTCTTCACCATCAGATACGACGATTTGTGTGTAAGGTGCATCTACTTCCCAACGCAGCATGCCAGGACGCGAGAGCCACATTTCCCCGCGTGCGCTTTGTAAACGTTCGCCACCACCGTCCAATATTTGCTGCTCAAACGTCGCTTGATAATTCTCAAGCGGGTCAAGCCGCTCGGTAAGACGCTCTGCGGCGTCGTTTGCCCACGCAACAGGCGCCGCAAAGGCTAGTCCTAGCGCGCTGGCTGCTAATACCAACGATGATGAGCGTCGAATATGTGTATCGCGCATTATTTTCTCCCTAGGCAGTCATTGCCGGATAACGTGCAAGGCAAGGAGCGTTAAGACGATCCATGTAGCCTCTCAGACGCAAAACGCGCCGCAGGGTTTCACCTACGGCGCGACTTTCACGCTTATTGCATTATTGAACCAAAGCGCCAGCGCACATTTACGGATGCGTTAGTGGCCTATTGGAGGCGGCGCCAGTACGTCACGTGCACCGTTAGACCCCATAGATGTTACCACCCCCGCTCCTTCCATTGCTTCTACCAAGCGTGCTGCGCGGTTATAGCCTATTTTGAAGCGACGCTGAACGGCAGATATCGAGGCTTTACGAGTTTCGGTAACAAACTGCACCGCCTCATCGTAGAGCGCGTCCTGCTCAGCATCATCGCCGTCTACGCCCTCAGCCTCAAGCCCCGCCAGCGCATCGGCAGTTACGCCGCCTGACAAAATTTCTTCAATGTATTCAGGCGCGCCACGCCGCTTCCAATCGTCCACGACCCGGTGCACTTCGTCATCATCTACAAAGGCACCATGAATCCGATTAGGCGGCCCTGAGCCCGCTGGCAGGTATAACATATCACCATGGCCTAGCAGGCTTTCTGCGCCGCCCTGATCCAGGATGGTTCGCGAATCAATCCGCGACGATACCTGGAAGGCCATCCGCGACGGAATATTCGCTTTAATCAGACCCGTTACCACATCAACGGAAGGTCGCTGAGTCGCCAAAATCAGGTGGATACCCGCGGCACGCGCCTTTTGAGCCAAGCGGGCAATCAGTTCTTCCACTTTTTTCCCGACGATCATAAACATGTCGGCGAATTCGTCGATCACCACGACGATGTAGGGCAGCTTTTCAAGAATTGGCGGCGTTTGGTGCATTTCCCAAGGCTGCGGCTCCCAGAGCGGGTCGGCAACTTGCGCCCCTGCACTTTTCGCCTCATCTAAACGCCCATTGAAGCCTGCTATGTTACGCACCCCCATCGCCGCCATTAATTTGTAGCGTCGCTCCATCTCCGCAACACACCAGCGCAGGCTGTTAGCGGCTTCTTTCATATCAGTGACGACCGGCGCCAACAGGTGCGGAATGCCATCGTAAACCGACAGCTCCAACATTTTAGGGTCGACCATGATCAACTTGAGCTCATCCGGCGTTGCTTTTAGCAGCATGGAAATCAGCATCGCGTTAACACCCACTGACTTACCTGACCCCGTCGTACCGGCGACCAGAAGGTGGGGCATCTTACCTAAATTAGCGACAACGGGCCCGCCCCCAATGTCTTGCCCCAACGCCATGGTTAGCGGGGAGCTTTCCTGTTGATAACGATCAGAGTCGATCACTTCACGCAGACGAATCATCGCTCGATGGGGGTTAGGTATTTCAATACCGACCGTTGGACGGCCAGGAATCACCTCAACCACTCGTACACTTTTAACCATTAACGAGCGCGCCAAGTCTTTGGCAAGGTTACTGATTTTAGAAACTTTCACCCCAGCCGCCGGTTTAATTTCAAATCGAGTGATAACCGGTCCGGGCCATGTATCAACCACTTCCGCCTTAACACCATACTCACGCAGCCGCACTTCCAAGAGCTCCGCCATATCCGCAAGCTGCTCGTCCGTATAATTCGGCTCATGCGGCTCAGGAGGCGTCAGCAGTTGAAGACTGGGGACATCCCCCTCTGGCTCATCAAATGTTTCAAACGCAGGACGCTGACTCTGTAGATGCTCAACGGTCCACAGAGTAGGAGCGCTGTCTGGTTCTTTCTCAGCGTTCTCTGCACTAGGCTCAGGCTGGGAAGATTCAGTGTTGGACGAGTGAGCGTCTAGCGACGTTGAGAACGCTGGCTCCTGGCGCGCTACCGTGACGGCTGGCCGCGCTGCGGGCAAATCATCCTCCTCATCGTCCCACACGGGCTCTGGTACAACTTCAGGGACTCGCTCGAAACGGGGCTCGGGAGATGACGCATGTACTGAGCGAGTATGACCTTCATCTCGCGGCGTGACAGCGGGCGACTCTTCAGCTGCAGGGCTGGGTACGTTTGCGGAAACAGGCGTTATTTCGCGCTCAGTGTCATCGCCCCACTTACTTGTGCTTGCATCATCCTGCTTTATTTCATGCGCTGTTTGAGCCGTTGTTTGAGACATCACCTGAGGCGTAGCTTGATGCCCCGATTCGTCGTGTAATGCGTTTGGGGATAAATTAACTGACTGCTTATCTGCCGAATCGACACCAGAAACAGTTTCAGAAGCTAGCTGTTCATGTGCTGGTTCATTAAGCGTTGGCTCTTCAATCGTTGGCTCTTCATGCTTGGGTACTTCAAAAGCAGGTTCTTCAAAGCGTGGCTTATTAACATCGGGCTCATTGAGCTCAGGTTTACCAGACTCAGGCTTATCAAACTCAGGCTTATCAAACTCCGGTTTACCGAACGCTGACTTATCAAACTCAGGCTCAGCCTCTTTAGTGGAAAGGGGTACCGAAGGCGCTGGCTCGCTTTCTCCGTCATTAATGCGCACCGCAAAGGCATCTTCACGTGGCGCATTGGTCGGCCTTTCTGCGGCGCTCGCTGCACCGCTTTCCCCAACAGGCTCTTCTGTTGGCTTGTCTTGAGGCTCCTCAGGCGCGGCTGACGATGCACGTTTAGGCATGTCTTCCGCTGGCAACGCACCCGAAAATGCAGCAGCTGCCCAAGGGATAGAGGTATCTGTCGTGGTTGAAAAACTAGGCTCACGACGTACACGGCTGCTTTCTTGGGCAGGCTCCTGCTGGGGACGATTTTCTTTTGGAGTTGGTCGCTGTGGTTCACTCTCTTGCTTAGTTGCCTTAAATTCAGCGAGGGGCTTCTCTTTTACTTTTTGAGATGCAGCCTTCGCAGCGGCATTCACAGCAGCACGCTGGGCACGCTTCTCTCGCGCTTTAGCACGGCGCGCGCTAAGCCAGCCACCTACTTTACACAAACGACGTCCAAGCTCGTCAGCCACCTGTAACCATGACATACCGCTAAACAGCGGAAACCCGATCAATATTAGTGCCGCAGAAATAAGGCCAACACCACCGCTACTGACCAGTGGCTTCAGGGTACTTACTAATCCTTCGCCCAATATCCCGCCAGAGGCGTATGGCAAAATGCTGTCAGGATGATAAAAATGGAGCGCACCCAGCATCGTGGTGCCAAAGATAAGCAGCACTAACCCGCCGGTGTGGACAGCAATCGCTACCGGATCAATTTCAAACCGTACTTGACGTGACCTCATTAGCCACCAGGCTGCATAACCAAACATGCCCGGCCACCATAAGGCGCTTGCTCCCAACAGCGAATAAAGCACGTCCGCTAGCCAAGCACCAACAGGCCCCATCCAGTTTTGAACTTCTGTTTCCGGCCCTTGGTAAGACCAACCAGGGTCGGCAGGGTCATAACTAAACAGTGCCAGTAACAGAAATACGCACAGCGCAAGCAGCACCACAACCACGCCTTCGCGCGCCGAGCCCTGCAAGCGCAGCCCAAACCGACGAGCTTTATCCTTAACGGCTTTAACTCGCCCCGTAGGGGCCGTTGATGATGGTTGACGCGAGTTACGTTGCGTTCGCTTGTCTTCCGCCTTGTTTACTTTCAAGCGATTCTCCCTTTACACCTCAATGGTGTCTTTAATCCACTTGCGAGTTTGCATCATACCGAGCATCCTTTCGCCGTCACAGCGCTTCTATCGAAGCGTTCAGTAACAGGAGCAAACAATGCTACCTTGGCTTTCATCGCCACAGCCTATTTTCCCTTCTACCGACCTTGCTCTCGACTCACCTAACGGCCTTCTTGCCGCGGGTGGAGAGCTCTCCCCTTACTGGCTAATCCACGCCTACCGGAAAGGTATTTTTCCATGGTATAGCGATGATGAACCTATTTTGTGGTGGAGCCCCGACCCACGCATGGTATTGCAACCAGAACAGTTTAAAAGACGGCGTAGCCTTGTTAAGCGGTTGCGTCATGGTGGCTTTATCGTCACGTTGGATCAACAGTTTGAAAACATTGTTAAAGCATGCGCTGCACCGCGCCCTGGTGAACCCGGCACTTGGATCAATCAAGATATGCGCCACGCTTACCAACGTCTCCACACGCTAGGAATCGCGCATAGCATTGAAGTTCACCTTAAAGGCCAACTGGTTGGCGGGCTTTATGGATTAGCAATGGGGCCTGTCTTCTTTGGTGAGTCAATGTTCTCGAAAGTGCCTGATGCGTCTAAAATTGCCCTTGCTCACTTGGCCCACGCCATGCAATACCACGAGGGTAAACTGATCGACTGCCAGATGCACACCCCTCACTTGGCAAGCCTGGGTGCAACAACAGTCGCTCGCGAGACATTCATCAACTATCTTAAAAAGTGGTTGCCTAACAAGGCATTTAACTCAACGAATACGACTAATGAAACGCCTACTGTACCTGGATCACCATGGCTTGGTGCCATTGCCTCGACCCATCATCCAGAATGGTAAACGTATTCAGATTAACCAAGGAGGCAAGCCGTGAGTAGTAACGCTCCTCGCCGCCCTGTGCGGGATTTGCGCTTCTTCCTAACTGTTCCTCATGCCTGCAGCTATCTTCCTGGCAAAGAGGCAACCACGCTGTTTCTGGATCCCCAGGAATCGCCCGTTCCCGGCGTTTATGACTCACTGTCGTTGCTGGGCTTCCGTCGTAGCGGTCGTCATTTATACCGCCCCCACTGTGAGGGTTGCGATGCTTGTCGCTCAGTACGCATTCCAATAGACGGCTTTAGCGCTAATCGTACCCAACGCAAACTCCGGCGTCTCAATGCTGATCTTTCTATACGCGTAGTGCCTGCACGCTATGAAGCAGATCATTATGCGCTCTATGCTGACTATATTCGTTTACGCCATGCTGATGGTGACATGTATCCGCCGAGCAGGGAGCAGTATCGTACGTTTTTAACGCTAGAAGAACCCTATGCGTATCTTTTAGAAATGCGCTTAGATGGAAAACTCGTGGTAGTAGCAGCATTTGATCAACTTGAGCATGGCTTGTCGGCCATTTATACGTTTTTCAGTGTCGATAAGGCCCTTGAAAAGCGATCCTTAGGAACCTACGCTATTCTCAAGCTTATTGAGCTGTGCGGTGAAAAGTCACTCCCTCATTTGTATCTTGGGTATTGGATTGAGGAGTGTCGTAAGATGCGCTATAAGCGCGCGTTCACTCCCATAGAGGTACTCGACGGGCGCCATTGGCGGCCTTTAATTTGCTAAACTTGTCAGCTTTTTTGCCTTGATGGCAGGCTTACGGCACAATATAGCGCTGCTTACTGGGTAGTCGTCACTTGACGACGCCCATTGAAGTGACTCATTAGACCAAACCATTACGTTAAATAAGTGAGGATCTGCCTATATGGCACGCGAAGATCATATTGAAATGGAAGGCGTTATTGTTGATACCCTTCCTAACACCATGTTCCGAGTTGAGCTGGAAAACGGCCACGTCGTTACCGCTCATATTTCCGGAAAGATGCGTAAAAACTACATCCGTATCCTGACAGGCGACAAGGTGAAAGTAGAGCTGACGCCCTACGATCTGTCAAAAGGCCGTATTGTTTATCGCTCGCGCTAAGTCTTGGTAACGCCTTTAAGCAAACACTGCCCGCGAATGCACGCATCATGGCTGCAAATATAGCGTAAGTACGGCGCCGATCTCTGGAAACGACAACGCCCCGTCGGATGACAGGGCGCTGCGCTTTAGTGCAAATGGTCATGAGATCATGTGCGTGGGGACTTAGGTGGTCTTAGCGCCCTTTTCAGGGCGCATCTGCCATCTCAGATTCAGTGGATAAATGCAGCTCACCTTCTTCAAGGTTAACGTGCACGATGCCACCTTGATCAGCCAGCTCGCCAAATAGAATCATCTCAGCCAACGGCTTCTTCAGTTTCTCTTGGATCAAGCGGGCCATTGGGCGGGCACCCATGTCAGGATCGTATCCTTTCTCCGCTAACCAATCTCTCGCAGTATCATCGACTTCAAGCTGCACGCGCTTTTCGTCAAGCTGTGCTTGTAACTCGATCAAGAACTTATCGACAACGTTACGCACAACAGACATTTGCAGCGCATGGAACTGGATAATACCGTCCAAACGGTTGCGGAACTCAGGCGAGAAAGTGCGCCGAATCACTTCCATCGCATCCGTTGAGTGGTCTTGGCTTTGGAAACCGATTGAGCGCCGAGATGCCTGCTCTGCTCCCGCGTTAGAGGTCATAATCAGGATGACGTGACGGAAATCTGCCTCGCGGCCATTGTTATCAGTCAAGCGACCGTGGTCCATCACCTGCAGTAGCAAGTTAAATACTTCAGGATGCGCCTTCTCGATTTCATCTAGCAACAACACACAGTGCGGCTGTTTGGTGACGGCTTCGGTTAACAGTCCACCTTGGTCATAGCCCACATAACCTGGAGGTGCACCAATCAAGCGTGAAACCGTATGACGCTCCATATATTCCGACATATCAAAGCGTACTAGCTCGATACCCATGATATGTGCCAGCTGCTTAGCTACTTCAGTTTTACCAACACCCGTTGGGCCAGCAAACAAGAAACTACCCACTGGCTTGTCTGGCGATTTCAAGCCAGCACGGGAAAGCTTAATAGCAGCAGAGAGAGTATCGATGGCCTCATCTTGACCAAACACCAGCATTTTCAGATCGCGGTCGAGCTTCTCAAGTAATTTACGATCAGAACTTGAAACACTCTTCGGCGGAATACGCGCAATCGATGCCACGACTGCTTCAACCTGCTCAACATCAATGGTGTTAGTCCTTACCTCTGGGGGCAGCATACGCTGGTGCGCACCAGCCTCATCGATCACGTCGATGGCTTTATCGGGTAGATAGCGATCGTTAATGTAGCGGTCAGCCAACCGCGCAGCGCTTTCTAGCGCACCATCGGTGTACTTAAGCTCATGATGTTCTTCAAAGCGCGAACGTAACCCCTTGAGGATTTTGATGGTGTCGTCCACAGAAGGTGCCATAACATCCACTTTCTGAAACCGACGAGCCAGAGCGCGATCTTTCTCAAAAATGCCACGAAATTCTTGGAACGTTGTCGAGCCGATGCAACGCAATTCACCGGAAGAAAGCAAAGGCTTCAGCAGATTAGACGCATCCATCACACCACCTGAGGCAGCACCCGCCCCTATTACGGTATGAATTTCGTCAATAAAGAGCACGGCGTTAGGCTGCTTACGTAATTCACTCAGCAAGCTTTTCAAGCGCTTCTCGAAATCACCACGGTATTTAGTTCCCGCCAGCAACGCCCCCATATCAAGCGAGTAGACCACTGCATCAGCAATTACTTCTGGCACATCCTCTTCAACAATGCGCTTCGCCAAACCTTCAGCAATAGCGGTTTTACCAACACCGGCTTCACCGACCAGCAGCGGATTATTCTTACGACGGCGAGCAAGAATTTGTACTACGCGCTCAAGCTCATGATCGCGGCCAATTAACGGATCTATTTTACCTTGGCGCGCCTGCTCATTCAGATTGGTCGCGTAACCCGTTAATGGGTGAGCTGCGCCTTCAGTAGTACCCTCTTCGGCATCTTCACTGTCATGAGAAGATGGCGATGGCGTAGGGCCATGGCCGGATACCTTAGAAATACCGTGAGCGATATAGTTGACCGCGTCTACACGTGCAACGCTTTGTTGCTTAAGAAAATAAACGGCTTGGCTTTCTTGCTCAGAGAAGATGGCGACCAGCACGTTGGCGCCAGTGACTTCACTCTTTCCAGATGACTGTACGTGGAAAACCGCACGTTGCAATACACGCTGAAACCCAAGCGTTGGTTGTGTTTCGCGATCCGCTTGGCTCTCAGGGATTAATGGCGTGGTCGAATTAATAAAACCCTGCAGATCGGACCGCAGCTTATCGAGATTCGCCCCACACGCCTTAAGCACGTCAACTGCTGACGCATTATCCAGCAATGCCAGGAGCAGGTGCTCGACGGTCATAAACTCGTGGCGCTTTGAGCGAGCCACGGTGAAGGCCGTGTTCAGGGTAAGTTCAAGTTCTTTGCTCAGCATGGCAGTCCCCTTTTCGCTACTACCTAGGGCGTGTCACCACCTAGGGCTTGCGTCGGATCAGTTTAATCGACCGGCACTTTCAACATCGGGTACAAATGACGCACTTGCAAGGCCCATCGCTAATTTTTTTCAACGCTTTCAGTCAGCAGCTTCGATATCACACATTAAAGGATGCTCGCATTCGCGGGCATATTCATTGACTTGGTAACTTTTCGTTTCTGCAATATCCCGTGTAAAGATACCGCACGTTGCTTTTCCCTGGGTGTGTACCGCAAGCATTACCTGTACCGCTTGCTCACTATCCATGTTGAAAAAACCCTGTAATACCTCAACAACAAACTCCATCGGCGTGAAATCATCGTTGTGAAGTACCACTTTGTATAGTGGTGGCCGAGCGAGTTCAGGCTCAGCCGGTTGAACAGCTAAATCATCATCATATTCAGGCGCATTGGGCCGAGTCATTCCTGCGTGCAGGGTAGCCGTAATGCATAGGCTGTCTGTGTTTGGCATAAGCAGCAAGGTTTATCTTCTCTTAGCTAGCGGGTAATGTCTTACAGCGCTTGAATCGACCATCATGGCGTTAGTAGCCAGAAATGTAGATGCTTTGGATGTGTCCTCAAGCTTTACTCACCACGGTAAGACGTCCAATACCAGCAAGGGTTCATGAAAAATACAAAATTAGCATACTAAATAAGACAAAAAACCCTCGCCCACCAAGGCGGGCGAGGGATATCACAGCGTTTTCATGCGCGTTACCTAACGGCTACGCAAACTGCTTGTGAAACGTCTTCATTAAACACTAGTTATTAGCGACCATCGCAAGCGCTTCGTTTAGCGTTTTGCTCGGACGCATAGTTTGGCTGGCCAACTCACCGTTCGGATGATAATAGCCTTTAAGATCAACTGGCTGGCCTTGCACGCTATTCAATTCATCAATAATAGTGGCTTCATTGGCCTTCAACGTTTCTGCAAGACGAGCAAAGCGTGTTTTCAGTTCAGCATCTTGATCCTGAGCCGCCAATGCTTCAGCCCAATAGAGTGCTAAATAGAAATGGCTTCCTCGGTTATCAAGCTCGCCTACTTTCCGGGAAGGTGATTTGTTGCTTTCGAGGAACTGGCCATTCGCTTCATCTAACGCTTTGGCCAACAGCTTAGCACGGTCATTATCAAAACGTTTGGCGAGATGCTCCAAAGACGCAACCAAAGCCAGGAATTCACCAAGGCTATCCCAACGTAGGTGGTTTTCTTCAAGCAACTGCTGAACGTGCTTAGGTGCAGAACCACCGGCGCCGGTTTCAAACAGGCCGCCGCCATCCATCAGTGGAACGATAGATAGCATTTTAGCGCTAGTGCCCAATTCTAGGATGGGGAACAGGTCTGTCAGGTAATCGCGGAGGATATTGCCCGTCACCGAAATAGTATCAAGACCACGAATCACACGCTCTAGAGTGAAACGCATCGCCCGAACCTGAGACATGATGTGGATTTCGAGCCCATCCGTGTCGTGATCTTTAAGGTACGTTTTGACCTTCTTGATCAACTCGTTTTCGTGCGGGCGGTAAGGGTCGAGCCAGAACACTGTCGGCATACCAGAATCGCGGCAACGCTCGACGGCCAACTTCACCCAGTCGCGAATTGGCGCGTCTTTGACTTGACACATCCGCCAGATATCGCCCTGCTCCACATTTTGTGACAGCAGCACTTCGCCCGTGTCCAGATCAGTGATGTTGGCTACACCATCTTCCGAAATTTCGAAAGTCTTGTCGTGAGAACCGTACTCCTCGGCTTTTTGTGCCATCAAGCCAACGTTGGGGACAGTACCCATGGTGGCCGGATCAAAAGCACCGTGCCATTTACAGAAATTGATCATTTCCTGGTAAATACGCGCGAACGTGGACTCGGGCATGACCGCCTTAACGTCCTTGAGACGACCGTCGGCACCGTACATCTTGCCCCCGGCCCGAATCATCGCGGGCATTGAGGCGTCTACAATCACATCGCTGGGCGAATGGAAGTTGGTGATACCTCGAGCGGAATCAACCATTGCCAACTCTGGGCGTTCGTCATGACACGCATGCAAGTCACTGATAATTTCATCACGCTGTGATTCAGACAACGTCGCAATCTTGTCGTAGAGATTCGCGATACCATTGTTGACATCGACACCCAACTCTTTGAACAACTCACCGTGTTTCTCAAAGGCATCTTTGTAAAAAATCTTGATGCAGTGTCCAAACACGATCGGATGGGAGACCTTCATCATCGTCGCTTTCACATGCAACGAAAACATGACGCCAGACTTACGAGCATCTTCTATTTCCCGCTCGTAGAAGTCACACAGCGCTTTTTTGCTCATAAACATACTGTCAATGATCTCGCCTTCGAGTAGCGAAATCTGAGGCTTGAGCACGTGGGTCTGACCACTTTTCGTGATCAGCTCCATTTTTATATTGCGAGCGCGGTCAAGCGTTATCGACTTCTCGCCGTCGTAGAAGTCGCCCTTGTGCATGTGGGAAACGTGGCTGCGCGAGGCCTGACTCCACTCACCCATTGAGTGGGGGTATTTGCGCGCGTACTCTTTGACAGCCTTCGGTGCACGACGATCTGAGTTACCTTCACGCAATACAGGGTTAACAGCACTGCCTTTGACTTTATCGTAGCGTGCTTGGATATCTTTCTCTTCGTCGCTGCTTGGCTCGTCAGGGTACTCAGGCAATTTGTAGCCCTGCTCTTGCAGCTCCTTGATGACTGCCCGCAGCTGCGGCATAGACGCGCTGATGTTCGGTAGCTTGATGATATTGGCTTCTGGAACCTTGGCCAGCGCACCCAATCCGGCCAAGTGGTCTTCAATACGCTGTTCTTCGGTCAAATAGTCGGGAAATAAAGAGAGAACGCGAGCCGCCAGAGAGATATCCCGGGTTTCTACTTCGATGCCGGCAGCATCGGTAAAAGCGTCAATAATCGGTAACAAAGAATATGTCGCGAGCGCAGGCGCTTCGTCGGTGAGCGTGTAAATGATCTTCGGCGTTTTAGACATTTTGCGTTAACCTCTTTTTTCTATCGCTGTGATTATAAGATCCTGAGCGACGCGACTCATTCAACCAGAGACCATGCCGCGAAGCAGGCGGGGCCATTTCAATTGGCTTTACCGGTTATCAATCGGTGTTTTTTACGGTAGTGCTGACGAAGGTACTTACGAAGGTACTTACGAAGGTACTTACGAAAGCACTTACGACAGTTCTTACGACAGTTTTATCAGTGATAATTACGACAACTCCGGCACGACGTAGACGATATTAAAAGGCTGCCTTTCAAGAATTGCCTTTGAAAGATTAGCTTCGAAGTATACCAGCGCTGCATTTTAATCGCATGAGAGATTGTCGACAAATCAAGGGCACCCCTCCAAAGAGATTATGAGCACTTTATATTTACTGCATAAGCCCTATCGTATGCTCTCTCAGTTTACCGATAAACAAGGCCGTGCCACATTAGCCGATGTTATCGATGTGCCTGGCGTGTATGCCGCAGGACGCCTCGATTATGATTCCGAGGGCCTGCTGTTATTAAGTGATGACGGTAGTCTCATTCACCGCATCGCCCACCCTCGCCATAAGCAGCCAAAAACATACTGGGTTCAGCTAGAAGGGTATATTGACGACGAGGCAATTAGCGCTCTGAAAAACGGCATCATCTTAAAAGATGGTCCAACCAAACCCGCAAAAGCGCGGCGCATTGAGCCACCTACCATTGCGCAACAAGACCCAAGAATCGACCCCAAACGCCACCCAACCACCAGCTGGCTGGAGCTAACGATCAATGAAGGCCGCAACCGCCAAGTACGGCGCATGACTGCTCACGTGGGTTTTCCTACGTTAAGATTGGTACGTGCGGCCATTGGCCCATGGCAACTTGGCAACCTTGCCCCCGGCAAGTGGCGCAAAGAAATACTCCACGCGCCACGACCAACTAAGGCGACCAAACGCAGCAGTACTCCTCGGCACAGGCATTCCAAATGAGCAGCGAGATGATTAAAAACACCGCTATACGAAGTACTGCTGCCTGCGTGATTCAGCGCAACAATCGCTTTTTGATGGTGGAAGAAGCTCGTGACGGTAGACAGACCGTTTTTAACCAACCTGCTGGGCATGTAGAGCCAGGCGAAGGGCCGATGGCCGCTATCTTGCGTGAAGTGCAAGAAGAAACCGCTTTGCAGGTAACGTTAACCGACTATTTAGGCCTTTACGTATTTCACACGCCAGAAGGCCTTACCTTTCATAGCCATGGTTTTATAGCGACACCCGACCTCATGCTCTCGTCGCCGATTGATAGCGATATCACCGCCACGCACTGGCTCACGCTGAAGGATATCAAAGCCCTTAACGATGCTGACCGATTGCGCAGCCCCTTGGTGCTTATGCGCATCGAAAACGCGCTTAGCGGCCATTGCTATCCCTTGACGGTGATTCACGAGTGAAGCACTCGAAGCACCAAGCCTCCATCGTGTATAATCAGCGCCTAATTGCACACCACTTCAACTGAGGATGCCAATGACATCCACTCATGGCACGTCTATCCCCGAAGCATCCGACGCCAACGCGCCCGCCACCCAAAAAGTAATTGTTGGCATGTCGGGCGGCGTTGATTCGTCGGTTTCAGCTCTCCTTTTACTCCAGCAGGGGTACGAAGTTGAGGGCTTGTTTATGAAAAACTGGGATGAAGACGACGGCACCGAATACTGCACGGCGAAGGAAGATCTTGCTGATGCAGAGGCCGTATGTGCGAAACTGGGCATTAAATTGCATACGGCCAATTTTGCAGCCGAATATTGGGACAACGTTTTCGAGCATTTTTTGGCTGAATACAAAGCGGGCAGAACGCCCAATCCCGATATTCTGTGCAATCGAGAGATCAAATTTAAAGTCTTTCTGGAATACGCCGAAATGCTGGGTGCCGATAAGATCGCTACTGGACATTATGTTCGTCAAGGGGTTCGTGAAGGTCGCCCACGCCTGCTCAAAGGCTTAGATAGCAATAAAGATCAAAGCTATTTCCTGCACGCGGTGCCTGAAGCTGCGATTGCTCGCACCTTGTTTCCTGTTGGCGAGCTGGAAAAACCAGCTGTTCGAGCATTAGCCGAACAACACGACCTCATCACGGCAAAGAAAAAAGACTCTACCGGCATTTGTTTTATTGGCGAACGCCGCTTCCGCGACTTTTTGCAGCAATACTTGCCTGCACAGCCCGGCACCATCGAAACACCCGAGGGTGATGTCATTGGCAAGCATATGGGGCTGATGTACTACACCCTTGGGCAGCGTCAAGGGCTAGGCATTGGCGGCTTAGCCAGTTACTCGGAAGATCCATGGTATGTAGCGGCCAAAGACCTGGAGCGCAATGTGCTGATTGCCGTTCAAGGCAAGCATCATCATCTGCTGTTCACCAATGCTTTGGCCACTGAAGCCATGGATTGGGTCGCAGGCGAATCGCCTGCCAAGCACGGCCGTTACACCGCTAAAACCCGCTATCGTCAAAGTGATTGCCCGTGTGAAATTCGCGCGCTGCCCGATGGTACGGTTGAGGTGGTGTTTGATGACCCTCAATGGGCGGTGACACCTGGCCAGTCACTGGTACTTTATGATGGTGATATTTGCTTAGGCGGCGGTGTTATTCGCGCCACTTGGAACACGATGGAGGCCGCTGCATGAGTGCTACCCCTATTCACCGCGCGCCGGACTCGCAAGCCGCTCGTCAAGCGTTGGCACTGGCGGGCGTATTTCAATCCGCTAGCTTAGTAGATGAGCTGGCACGCACAGGACAGGTTGACCCCCGCGCTTGGGAAACGCTGATTAATGCAACCGTAGATACCAATCCCGAAAGCTTTGAAGCTATTTATGGTGGTCACCCCAACAATTTACGCCGTGGGTTAGAAACCCTCGAAGCCCTGGTCGGTCGCAAACAAGCCAACCCTGTGGTGCTCCGCTACGGCTTTTCACTACTGCTGTTGATGAACAAACTACGTACTGACCGCCATATGATGGATTTACTCGGTCAAAAGCTGTCCCATGTGCAGGGGCAAGCAGAACACTTCGGCAGCACCCATGAAAATGTGATTGCCAGTCTTGGTGACGCCTATCAAGAAACCCTTTCGACGTTTAAAACCCGCATTGTGGTACAAGGCGACCCCTCTTTACTACAAACCCGCATGATGCCCGAGCGAGTGCGCGCCTGCTTGATGGCGGGAATTCGTTTTGCGCTGCTATGGCATCAACAAGGCGGCCGTCGCTGGAAGCTTGTTTTTCAGCGCAAAGCGTTGAGACGCGCGCTTGATAGCCTCGGCTAACGCGCCCACAGATCATCTAGCCACTTAGATAAATTGACTTTATACCACCTTGGAAACCAAGCCATGCAACTCTCTGCTTTGACCGCCCTCTCTCCCGTTGACGGACGTTACAGCGCAAAAGCCGCCGTATTGCGGGAACACTTCAGCGAATTCGGTCTTATCCGTGCTCGTGTGATTGTGGAAGTGCGCTGGCTGCAGCGCCTTGCGGACCACAGCCAAATTGTCGAAGTACCGCCGCTATCAGCGGAAGCGACTGCCTTTCTTGAGCAATTGATTCGTGACTTTTCTGTTGAAGATGCTGAACGCATTAAAGACATCGAGCGAACCACCAACCACGACGTCAAGGCGGTTGAGTATTTCTTGAAAGAGAAGATTGCTGGGCAATCCGAACTCAATGCGGTCACCGAATTTATCCACTTCGCCTGCACCAGCGAAGACATCAACAATCTCTCCTACGGCGTCATGCTGGCTGATGGCCTAAAAGCCATTCTACCTACTCTTCATGAAGTGGCTGATGAGATTGCCAAATTGGCTATTGCTCATGCAGCTCAGCCGATGCTTTCACGCACCCACGGGCAAACCGCTAGCCCTACAACACTGGGCAAAGAAATGGCCAACGTGGCCTACCGTCTTAAGCGCCAGCTCAAACAAATCGAACACGTTGAGATTCTGGGTAAAATCAATGGTGCCGTAGGCAATTACAACGCCCATCTGACGACCTACCCTGATATCGACTGGGAAGCCAACGCGCGCACCTTCGTGGAAGGCTTGGGCCTAAGCTTTAACCCTTATACCACGCAGATTGAGCCCCACGACTACATTGCCGAGCTTTTCGATGCAGTGTGTCGTTTCAACACCATTTTGATCGACTTTGATCGCGACGTATGGGGCTATATTTCGCTGGGTTACTTCAAGCAGCGCACTGTCGAAGGCGAAATTGGCTCATCCACAATGCCCCACAAAGTTAATCCGATTGACTTTGAAAACTCGGAAGGCAACCTCGGACTGGCTAACGCCGTACTTAACCATTTAGCGCAAAAACTACCGATTTCACGCTGGCAGCGTGACCTGACAGATTCTACTGTGCTGCGTAACTTAGGCGTTGGCTTGGCTTATGGCTTGATTGGCTATCACGCCAGCCTCAAGGGCATCAGCAAACTAGAAGCTAACCCGGAACGCCTAGCAGAAGACCTCAATAACAGCTGGGAAGTGCTGGCTGAGCCAATCCAGACCGTCATGCGTCGCTATGGCATCGAAAAGCCTTACGAAAAGCTTAAAGAATTGACCCGAGGCAAGCGTATCGACCAAGCAGGTTTTGCTGCTTTTATTGATACACTTGAGCTGCCCGAGTCGGTTAAAAATGAGCTAAAAGCCCTCTCTCCTGCCCGCTATATTGGTAATGCGAAGGTTCAAGCCGAAGCACTTAGCCAGCGGCTTGCTGCACTCTAATCGACGCACTGCGCTGTTAGAAAGCGCAACGCTCATTTGAACTAGGATAACGCCATGAGCCAACACGATAAGCCACTCACACTGCTTGGCGATTTAACGCCCGAAGACTTCCTAGCCAATTACTGGCAACGGAAGCCGCTGCTGATTCGTGGCGCTATCCCCGACTTTATTAGTCCTATAGATCCAGATGAACTCGCCGGTCTAGCCTGCGAACCCGGTGTAGAAGCGCGTTTAGTAGAAGAAAATGGGGCTGACGGACCTTGGCAGGTGTCCCATGGCCCGTTTGACGATGCAACCTTTGAGCGGTTACCGGAAGGCAACTGGAGCCTGCTGGTTCAAGCCGTCGATCATTACGTGCCGCCTATTGCGGCACTCATGGATGAATTTGATTTCCTACCCCGCTGGCGGTTGGACGACATCATGGTTAGCTATGCCCCCCCCGGCGGTAGCGTCGGCCCACATATCGACCAATACGATGTTTTTCTATTACAAGCTAGCGGTCACCGGCGCTGGCAGCTAGGCGGCAAACAGCCAGACAACGCGCCCATTATCCAAGGGGTCGACCTGCGCATCCTTGAAACTTTCGAGATTGAAGTCGATTCTGATTGGACATTGGCACCAGGCGATATGCTTTATCTTCCTCCTGGCTGGGCACATCATGGTGTTAGCCAAACCGATGACTGCATGACGATATCGGTAGGGTTTAGGGCACCATCAGCGGATGAAGCCATCACCTCTTATGCCGACTACCTCGGAGAGCAACTTTCTGATTCTCAGCGTTATAGCGATGCAGGCATGGCCCCTGCTAGCCAAGTCGGTGAATTGGACGATGCTGCCGTCGAGCGTATGCGCCAACTTATGCTTTCCACGCTGGATAATCCTGAACAAATAGCACAGTGGTTCGGTCGCGTCATGACTCAACCGAAGTATATTGATCAAGTAGCTCCCCTTGAAGTGCCAATGAGTGAAGCTGACCTTGTTGCGCAACTACAAGACGGTGAACCCCTGTTTCATATGCCAGGTTCCCGCTTTGCCTGGCGCAGCGATGCCTCTAGCACCACACTGTTTGTGGATGGTGACGGACATATCTGCCCACTCGTACTAGCCAAGCGGCTTGCCGACCCAACTCCTATGTATGAAGACGTCCTTGCCATTGATGAGGCAGCGACGCTGATAACACAGTTAGTCAACGCTGGAAGCTTGGGCTTTATGGGCGAAGAGGATGAGGAGGAGTAGTGTCGACGACAACGATCGTTAGCGGTGATTGGAGTACGCTAAAAGACGTAGCCTCCGAGATCCGCCGCGTGGTCTTTATCGAAGAACAGTGCGTGCCCCAAGAAGAGGAATGGGATGGCCGTGACGATGAATCTAGCCACTTTATAGCCTACCTTGAGGAGCAGCCAGTGGGCACTGCTCGATTGCTGCCCGACGGCCATATTGGGCGCGTTGCAGTGCTCGTTAGCGCGCGCGGTGCTGGCATTGGCTATCAGCTCATGGAAGCTGCCATACAGGCTGCTCAAGAAGCAGGCCATGCACACGTTGCGCTGAGCGCCCAGTTACATGCCCTCGCCTTTTACGAGCGCTTAGGGTTTGTAGCGCATGGAGGCACGTTTATGGATGCAGGAATACCGCATCGGGAGATGCTGCTAACACTATAGTTTGCTTTTTTCGCCACTATTTATAATCAATCACTCTCAGGGCGCCATTCATTATGTGGCGCTTTTTTTACTCTCTCATCAGCCCACCTGACGAAAAACGACTACACAAACAGAGCATTTTGCGAGGCTTCTGTAGTCGAGCTACAACCCCTTCTGCCCCCAAGTGACAATTGTTGAACGCGTTAATCTCGTTGATAGTTATTGCACCGCAGCGTTATGGCACAACATTCAATATAGCCAAGCTGGAAAAGGTGTTCCTGATGTTTTAATCAGCGTCTCAGCACCCAGCACTCTCCATCTACGACGTTTGATTAAGAGACTTTTTGCTTAGAGACAATTGGCGTAGAGACAGCGCAACCATTTTCGATAATGCTGGACACATCTTCGCAGGTGCAGCATAAGAATAAGCTAACTTGCGAATAGCTATCATTACCCTGGAGGAAACAGCTTATGTCAGGACTGCTCGACGATATCAAAGCAATGGCCCAACTGCGCGAAGCTCAAGGCGGCAAATGGGAAGCCATCAAACCTGAATACGCTGCACGCATGCGCGCTCAGAACCGTTTTCACACCGGTTTGGATATTGCACGCTACACGGCAAAAATTATGCGTGAAGATATGGCGGCCTATGATGCCGATACATCTAAGTACACGCAGTCTCTGGGGTGCTGGCATGGTTTTATTGGTCAACAAAAACTGATTTCCATTAAGAAGCACTTTGGCACGACTAAGCGCAGCTATCTCTACCTATCAGGCTGGATGGTAGCCGCTTTACGCTCTGAATTTGGCCCACTACCCGATCAGTCGATGCATGAAAAAACATCCGTTGCTGATCTAATTGAAGAGCTTTACACCTTTTTGAAGCAGGCCGATGCATGGGAACTTAACCACCTGTTCCGCGCGCTGGATGATGCTAAAGAGGCCGGCGACAGCGTCAAAGAGCAGGAACTGATCAGCAAAATCGATAACCACGAGACCCACATAGTACCGATCATCGCTGATATCGATGCTGGCTTTGGTAATGCTGAAGCGACTTACCTACTTGCCAAAAAATTCATCCAGGCTGGTGCTTGCTGCATCCAGCTTGAAAACCAGGTTTCTGATGAGAAACAGTGCGGCCACCAAGATGGTAAAGTCACAGTTCCCCACGAAGACTTCCTGGCAAAAATCAATGCGGTGCGCTACGCCTTCCTAGAACTTGGTATCGAAGACGGCGTTATCGTAGCGCGCACCGACTCGCTGGGCGCTGGCCTAACCCAGAAAATCGCGGTGACTAACGAACCCGGCGATTTAGGTGATCAGTACAACAGCTTCTTAGATGGCGATGTCATCGAAAATGCTAACGACATCAATAACGGCGATGTCGTCATCAAGCAAAATGGCAAACTGGTTAAGCCGAAACGTTTAGCGTCGGGTCTCTACCAGTTCAAACCGGGTACTGGTGAAGACCGTGTGATACTTGACTGCATCACCAGCCTGCAAAACGGTGCTGACCTGCTATGGATTGAGACTGAGAAACCTCACGTCGGCCAAATTGCTAGCATGGTAAACCGCATCCGCGACGTAGTGCCCGATGCCAAGCTGGTTTACAACAACTCACCGTCGTTTAACTGGACGCTGAACTTCCGTCAGCAAGTATTTGATGCATGGGAAAAAGAAGGCAAAGATGTGTCCGCTTACCAGCGTGACAAGCTAATGGGTGTTGAATACGACAACACTGATCTCGGTCAGCTAGCAGATGAGTGGACACGTAACTTCCAGCGTGATGGCGCTCGTGAAGCCGGTATTTTCCACCACTTGATCACACTGCCCACTTACCACACAGCGGCGCTATCTACAGATAACTTGGCTAAAGGCTACTTTGGTGATGAAGGCATGCTTGCTTACGTTGCAGGCGTACAGCGCCAAGAAATTCGCCAAGGTATCGCTACTGTAAGACACCAAGACATGGCCGGCTCTAACATTGGCGACGACCATAAAGAGTTTTTCCACGGCGATGCAGCACTTAAAGCCGGTGGTAAAGACAACACCATGAACCAGTTCGGCTAATCATCTAATTAGCAATACCGAGCAGGGAGCTAAGGCTCCCTGTTTTTTTATAGCGTCTTTCCACCTCTCTCCACTTCTTTCTCTCTTTCTCCCCCCTCTCTATCAAGCATTGTGCACACTTTTACACATTGCTTTCTTAATACTTGTCTACACTTTAGTTCATGATCTTTCTTATTAATGGCTAGTCAAATCTAGTCGCTTAGGTTATCTTTGGCGAACGCTGTTCTATAACCAGCTTACGGATTATCGCCGCTGCTGCTTAGCAGACATGCGGGACAAGACACACTGGAGGTTTCAATGAAACGTTTACTACCTATTGCCGCATTAAGCATTCTCACTCTGGCGGGCTGTGCCAACACTGCACCTTATTCAGGTGATGTGTACCGTGGCAATCAAGCAAAAACAAGCCAAAGCGTGGCTTATGGCACCGTGGTGGCCGTTCGTCCCGTACAAATCCAGGCAGATAGCCGTACAGGTAACCTGCTAGGCGGTGGTGGCGGTGCTGTCATCGGCGGTCTGCTGGGCAATCAAGTTGGTGGCGGTTCTGGTCGTCAGTTGGCAACCGTAGCGGGCGCATTAGGTGGCGCGATTGCCGGTACCGCAGCGGAAGACCGCGCAAACCGCATTAACGCGTTAGAAATGGAAATTCGCCGCGATGACGGCACAGACGTCATCGTGGTTCAGAGCGCTGACCGTCAATATCAAGCTGGCCAACGTGTTCGCCTGATCGGTAGCGGCGCTAACTTGAGTGTAGCTCCCTACTAATCACGCCTCATTAAGCACGCCTTACCAAGCGCTACTCGCAAAATAACGTAGGTAGCGCCGTAATAGAAAATGCCCGGCCAAGTAACCTTGGCCGGGCATTTTCGTCACTTTCGTCACTGACTAACCACGTATGATTTAGTGAGTCGCTTTATTGCTCGCCCAGTTTGCCAGCTTGGCGATAATTAAACCGATAATGACCAGCAGGATAACAACCAATAAGATGTCAACAGGGCGAACTAACGTGGTAGCACCCATCACAGCCAATGCAGCCACCCATAAATAGCGGTTTTCACCCTGCGTTTTTAATACCTCTGGCAGCATTTTATCCAGCCCCGGGCTAACACTGCTGTCCCAGCGTTTGTTCGCAAAGTAAGCAATTAGCAAAAAGGCGATAACCCAAATCAATAAGATCGTCATAACCAGCTCCAGTGAATGTTGTCTTAAGGGGGAAAAGAGGTTGTCGTAGGGTATCCCCGGTTAACCCTTGGCGCAATAGCGCCAAAGGAGTGGGAGATGGAAAAAGCCTGCTTACCCCCTGACAAGTAAGCTCTCACGCGTTACCATGTTGGGACATGCACTCACCGAAAGGTTATTAAATGCAAATTGCGCAAAACTCGGTTGTCGCGTTCCACTACACCCTGACCAACGATGCAGGTGAAGTGCTAGACAGTTCCGAAGGCCGTGAGCCGCTGACGTATCTACACGGCGCCGGCAACATTATTCCGGGTCTGGAAAAAGAACTCGAAGGCCGTGCCGAAGGCGATAAGCTGAACGTGAAAGTAACCCCTGAAGAGGGCTACGGTGAAGTTCAAGAACAGCTGATGCAAGAAGTACCTCGCGATGCGTTCCAAGGTGTTGAAAGTATTGAGCCAGGCATGCAGTTCCAAGCCCAGACTCAAGGCGGCCCACTGATGGTGACCGTCAAGAAAGTCGAAGGCGATACGGTCGTGGTTGACGGCAACCACCCACTGGCTGGTCAGCACCTCAACTTCGATGTTGAGATTGCGACTGTTCGTGAAGCGAGCCAGGAAGAAGCCGAGCATGGTCATGTACACGGCGAAGGCGGCGTAGAGCATTAAGTTGCTTAACGTATGTCTATAGGGCGGCCTAGAGCCGCCCTTTTTAATGGGCGCTCCTCACTCCTCAGGAATAATCACTAATTGTCCATAGCGCACGCTGCGTGACGATGTCACCTCGTCGGAAAACTGCTTTAACGCACGACCCTGCCCCTTCAATAGCGCCACTTCCAGACAGCTTTCATGATTAATATGCACATGAAGCGTCGATAGCGTTAGATCGTGATGATCATGGGAGTGTCGGGTTAAGCGTTTTGATAAGTCTCGCGCTGCGTGATCGTACACGTAGACTAGCGCTCCCATGCAAAGTGCTTCTGGCGCAACCTCTTCATTGGCCTGTTTTAGCCCACTGCGGGTTAAATCACGAATCGCCTCTGAGCGGTTTTGGTAGCCGCGTGCATGCATTAATGCATCGACCTCGCTCACCAGTTCCTCATCCAGCGTTACCGTTATCCGTTGCATACTCTCTCCTTAACTCCCCCGACAGCGTGGCACTGCAGCGTCTTCCCGCCCTGAAAGTATGATGTTATTGTAAAAACATCATACAGGTAATCTAAGGGGGGGCTAATGCGCCGCATTTTCTTACTGGGTCTGGCGGCTACTTGCATAGCGTTTAGCTCCCCCGCCCTCAGCAAAGAGCAATTGATTTTGGCAATCGGCGGCGAACCCGAACAGGGATTCGACCCTCTACTTGGCTGGGGCCAGTACGGTAGCCCGCTTTTTCAATCGACGCTACTGACCCGTGGACGTGATCTCACCCCAGAAGCAGGCTTGGCTACCGCGTGGACGCTGTCAGCAGACCGACTCACCTGGACACTTACCCTTCGCGACGATGCCCGCTTTAGCGACGGCACACCGCTAACTGCTGAGGATGTTGCTTACACGTTTAATGCCGCAAAGCAAGCTGGCGGTCGGGCCGATTTAAGCGCACTGAATAAAGCAAACGTCCTCGATAACACAACAGTGGAACTCACTTTAAGCGTGCCGCGCATTACCTTTCTCGATCAACTGATGACGCTTGGCATTGTTCCTAACGCTAGCAGAACACATGGTTATCGAGAAGGTTATGGCAGACAGCCGCTTGGCTCAGGCCCTTATCGGCTAATTGAGTGGCAGGAAGGCGAGCAGCTGATCGTTGAGCGGAATCCTTATTTCCATGGCCCCTTGCCAACCTTTGAGCGGTTGGTGTTCCTGTTTACCACAGAGGCGTCTACGTTAAGCGCGGCCCATGCCGGGCAACTCGACCTTGCTGCCGTGCCACCAGCGCTAGCCACCAACCTGCCTAGTCACATGAAGCGAATCGTAATGGAGAGTGTTGATAATCGTGGTATTTTGTTTCCCATGCAGCCTGTCACAGGGGAGCTCGCTTCATCCGGTGCTCCTATCGGCAACAACGTCACCGCAGATCGCGCGATACGGCAAGCCATTAACTTAGCCCTAGACCGAAGCACCCTCGTTAACGTCGCTTTAAATGGCTTTGGACGTCCCGCGTTTGGCCCTGCAGATGGGATGCCCTGGAGCCTGGATGATGAAGCTTTTGCATCACCTGATAGTGAACGCGCCAATGCAATACTTGATGCTGCAGGCTGGAAGCGCCGCAATGACGGGCTGCGCTACAAAAACGACCAGCCCGCACGCTTTCGCTTAACCTACCCTGCCAGCGACACCACTCGCCAATTGCTTGCTCAGGTAAGCGCCGAAATGGTGCGCCCCTTGGGCATTGAAATGCAGCCAACAAGCCGTCACTGGGACGAAATACAGCGTGAAGCATTGCACCAAGACGCCATTGTGTTCGGCTTTGGCAGTCACAGCCCGCAAGAAGTGTACTACCTGTTTCATAGCCAGCACGCGGGGTTTGGTTTTTATAACAGTGGTTTATACTCAAACGCGACGGTGGATAGCCATTTAGAGGCCGCTCAAGCAGCTTCAGGGGCAGAAGACGCTAATCATCACTGGCAAGCCGCCCAGTGGGACGGCAATACAGGCTATGGATTTAGAGGCGATGCTAGCTGGGCATGGATGGTTAACCTAGCCCATGTCTATGCAGCCAACACCTGCCTGGATCTTGGGGAGTTAGGCGTTGCTCCCCACGGCCACGGCTGGCCGATTACTGCCAATCTGCTTGAATGGCGCTGGACGTGCGATTGATCTGGCTACTGGCAAGTCGCCTAATAAAGCTTGCGCTGGTATTGCTGTGCGTTGCAGCAGTGTCGTTTGGATTAGTCATGCTCTCACCCATTGATCCTGTGGATGCCTATCTTGGTCCACAAATGGCACAGGTAAGCCCCGAACAGCGCGCTCTGATCGCCGAAAGATGGAGCTTTGACGCCTCGCCTGCCGTTCAATTTAGTCATTGGCTCAGCCAACTGCTAACTGGTGAGTTAGGTTGGAGCCACATCTACAATCAACCGGTTAGCGAAATTATCAGCCAGCGTTTCCAACGCTCTTTTATCTTGCTGGGCAGCGCTTGGCTACTCTCCTTGCTTGTCGGCTTTGCGCTGGGCGTTATCGCGGGCGCTAAAGAAGGCTCACTGCTTGACCGGCTGATTAGTGGCTACGCCTATGTAACGGCCTCAACGCCTGCTTTTTGGTTAGGGATACTGGCCGTGTTGCTGTTCTCCGTCCACCTCGGCTGGACACCGACCTGCTGCGCCGGACCTGTGGGCGTTTTAAACCAAGACGTCAGCACGCTGACTCGATTACACCACTTAGCACTGCCGGTGATAACACTGGCCCTGCTGGGCATTGCCACGATCACCCTTCATACCCGCGCACGCATGAGAGTGCTGATGAACTCCGAGATTGCCCTTCACGCCTTTGCCCAAGGCGCCAGCCGCTCAGATATCGCTTGGCGTCATGGTCTACGCCATGCCAGCCTTCCCGCGCTAACACTGGCCTTCGCTTCGCTGGGTGAGTTATTTGGCGGTTCCATATTAATTGAACAGGTATTTGCCTACCCTGGGCTTGGACAAGCTACCGTTGAAGCGGGGCTGCGCAGCGATGTTCCCTTACTGCTTGGAATAGCGCTGTTTACCGCGTTATTTGTAAGTGTCGGTAACCTAATCGCAGATAGCCTGCATCCACTTATCGACCCGCGCATGACGCAGGAACAACCATGAGAGTGGCACAGCCACGCTTAGCGGCAACTGGCTACATTAGCCTTTTGCTCATCCTGTTAGTTGTGTTGATGAGCAGCCCATGGTGGGCAGGTAGTAGCGCAGCACAAATGCAGTTTGACGCTCGCCTGATGCCACCGAGTGCCAGCCACTGGCTAGGCACCGATGCGCTGGGTCGTGAGCTATGGGCGCGAACCCTGGCGGGGCTAAGGATCAGCTTCTGGGTTGGGCTAAGCGCTGCCCTGCTCGGCACACTGATTGCACTAACGTTAGCGACGCTTGCCACGCTTTCAACCACCTTAGATGCGCTTGTCAGTTTACTGATTGACACGTTACTCAGCGTACCGCACCTGATATTACTACTGCTGGTAGCCTTTGCTTTAGGCGGCGGCACACAAGCGGTGATTATTGCAGTGGCGGTTACTCACTGGCCTAGCTTGGCCAGGATACTGCGGGCGGAACTCTTTTCTCTACGCCATGTTCCCTATGTCGCTATTTCTCGAGCACTTGGAAAAAGCCGTCGTTTTATTCTGGTACATCACTTACTCCCTCACGTATTACCCCAGTGCATGGTTGGCGCGCTGCTGCTGTTTCCCCACGCCATTTTGCATGAAGCCGCGCTCACTTTTCTAGGCGTGGGTTTAGACCCCACTCAGCCCGCTATTGGGGTATTGCTCGCTGATGCGATGCGGTACTTAACCGGGGGCTTTTGGTGGCTAGGAGTATTCCCAGGCCTGGGTTTACTGCTAATGGTGCTATCTATTGATCGTTTAGCGGCACAATTACGTCGCGCTCTATAGCGGGAGAACGTTAGCATGCTGCATATAGAAAACCTTACGCTGCAACTGCCCTACTACAGGCGCTGGTTCCAAAGAGAATGGATTACCTGCCTTGATAACCTTTCGTTAAGCATACAACCCGGTGAAATACACGCGGTGATCGGCGCATCCGGAGCAGGCAAAAGCCTGCTAGCCTCCGCAATTATGGGATTACTGCCTGAAGGTGCCAGAATCAGCGGTCAGCTTTTTTTTAAAAAAGCACCGTTGACCACTGAGCGCCAACGACAGCTAAGAGGCCGTCAGTTAGCTCTTATTCCGCAATCACTGAATGCCCTAGACCCGCTCGTTAGCAGCCAGCGCCAAGTAAGCTGGGCAGCTCGCCGAGCAGGGCAAAGCAAAACGGTTGCTTGGCACAGTGCGGAGCACGCATTAAATCATTATCAGCTCGATCAACACGCCCACCGGGCTTACCCTCACCAGCTTTCAGGCGGTATGGCGAGGCGCGTTTTAGCCGCTATGGCACGGATAGGTAACGCCAGCCTGATAATTGCCGACGAACCAAGCGTAGGCCTGGACCCTCAACAGCGCGACCGTGTATTGGCTTCCATTAAGGCGCTCGCACTAGAGGGGAAAGCGGTCATGCTAATTACCCATGACTTGCGTCATGCGTTACCTATTTCCGACCACGTAACAATATTGCGTCAAGGGCAATGCATTGAAACCACCTACGCGAGTGCCTTTCGAGGTCATGGGGAACAGCTTAAAAGCGCCTATGCCAGAGCGCTATGGAACGCCTTGCCCGACAACGCCTTTGAAAGTGATGCGATTGCCATTGAGAATGACAACGAGAGTGTCAACAAGAATGACAGCAAGCGTACTGCCCATACTAACGTCACCGTCCTACCGAAGGAGACAATAAAGGAGACAAGAATTGCTTGATGCACGAAAAATCAGCTTTGGCTTCCGTTCACAAACACCGCTATTCTCGCAACTTTCGCTACAGCTTGAACGAGGTGAATGGCTGGGGTTAAGCGGTGACTCAGGGATGGGCAAGTCTACGCTGGGCAAACTCTTGGCGGGTTTACTGCAACCGCAACAAGGCGAGATTTGCATCGACAGCAAACCATTGCCCTCTCAAGGACTGCGGCCGGTACAGTGGTTACCACAGTCACCTGAGTTGGCCGTCAACCCACGTTGGCGAGTAAAGAAACTGCTCTGCGAAGCATGGCATCCTTCCGAGTCATTGATGCAGGACTTTGGCATTCAACCTGATTGGTTATCTCGCTTGCCAAGCGCTTTATCTGGCGGAGAATTACAGCGGGTATGCGTATTACGGGCGTTAGCCCCCGGTGTGCGCTATCTAATTGCTGATGAAATCTCGACCATGCTCGACCCTATCACCCAATTGGAACTATGGCGGGCAGTGCGAAAAGTTGCCGACCAACACCACCTTGGCGTGTTAGTCATCAGCCATGACACGGCGCTGTTAGAGCGATTGTGTACGCAACGCCTTCATTTAGCACAAGGCACGTTAGCAATGGTCACGACGCTCGAAACGCCATAAACCAACGCTAATGGCCAACGTAATACCAAGCAGTAACCAAGACCCCACCGCGACGCCCTGCCACTGCGCCCAGCGCCAAAATGGCTCTAACCAAAACCCGCCAACACTTGCCCCCAGGTAGTAAAATACCAAGTAAAGCGCCGAGGCACTGCCCCTTGCACCTTGGGCATAGCGGCCCACCCAGCTAGAGGCCAATGAATGTGCCAAGAAAAACCCAAACGCGTTAATGGTTAGGCCAACGACAATCATCCACAGAGAGTTGGCCAGCGTCACCGCCGTGCCTAACATCAAAATAACGATGCCAACACTCATACAGCTCGCGGGTGAAAAACGTCCTGCTAATCGGCCTGATAGCGTAGAGCCAAACGTACCACCCAGATATGTCAGGAAGATCAACCCCAAGCTGCTCGCCGCTAATTGATAAGGTTCACCAGCCAAGCGAAACGTAATATAGCTGTACTGATTGATAAAAATTAGGAAGTTAATTCCGCCCAAGCAATAAGCCGCCAACAGTACCGGCGCGCGCAGATGCCCGAGCAGGTCTCCGAGCGCTTGGCGTAACTTGAAACGCTTGGGGGTAAAAGCTCGACTATTGGGCAACAACCGCCAAAAAACCGCGCACCCCACCACCGTCATCATTCCTACGGCTATAAACGCCGCCGAGGGGCCACCTAAGTCTGCTGCTCCACCGCCTACAATTCGACCACTAATGCCCCCCAATGAATTGGCACCAATGTATAAGCCGACCGCGCTCAGCAAGGCGGGCTTTTCAAACTCATCGCCCATCCAAGCAATCGCAACGGCTGGCAATCCTCCCAGCACAAAACCCTGCAGTAAACGCAGCAGCAATAAGCTTTCGAACGTAGGTGCAAACGCTAGCGCGAGGGAAAGACCGCCTGCGATTAGCAACGTGATGCGCATAATAGCCTCACGGCCAATCGCATCAGAAAGGGGTCCAAACACAAGTAACGAAAAGGCAAGGGAAAGCGTGGATGCGGACATCAAAAAGCTAACACCTAAAGTCGAGACTCCATAGGTGTCTTTCAGCCCAGGCAGCAGCGGTTGCGGAACATACAGATTGATAAAAACAAGAAACGACCCTAAGCATAGGGCCGCTGTGGCGCGCCACCAGGCGCGCGTTCTGGCCTGGATCATGCGATGTCCATATTATGCGAAGCTGATCGCAAACGTTTACGGCGTATAGCGGCTGCTCAGCTGAGCAAGATTGGTCGGCTCTAGCGCGCGTCGAGACTGCCAATAGTAGCGCTGCCAGTAGCTGTTATCCAAACGGGAAATCATCACCCCTCTGGAAGAGGATGCATGTAAAAAACGACCATCCCCTACATAAATACCCACATGGTTATATTGGCCTGGAGGGCGGAAGAAAACCAGATCGCCCGCCTGCAGCTCTTGGCGGTCGATCGGGCGTCCCTCATTTACTTGATCATACGTGGTGCGTGGCAACTCTAAATTAAACGAGTCACGGAAAACATTTCTTACCAAAGCAGAACAATCAATGCCTTGTTTCGAGGTACCACCAATTCGGTACGGCGTCCCCGCCCATCGCTGATGCTGTTCTAAAAGCGCTTGACGAATGATCGTAGGTGGCGGCGTCTGAAGGCTACGCAGTTGGCCAGTGGCGTTACTGACCGGGGACATGGCGAGGCTTTCACCTTTTGCCAATCCCGGCAGCGCCATTGAGAAATAATCCTCGGGTGGCTCCATGCTCTGGCCTGAGGCAGAGCCTGCACAACCAGTTAAAATAGCGACTGCAGCACAAACACTTACAACACGGACAGCGGTCACAGCGGGGTGTGGCAACGCAACCATGCGGCTAACCTCTTAATATTAAAAATGTTTAATGGAAATAACGTATGAAATAACTCACCTTTTTCGAACCAAGACTATAAGCTAATTCCCCTATGTTTGGCGAGCCTCAATGTAATACTCGCTGGTCGCCCGGTAATGTATCGATATGCAGCGGAGCAAAGTGACGTGGTTTATTGCCAGGAAAATCAAGGCTCGCCCAAGGCCCAGCCAATATGGGGGCACCACACAACCACGCGACTAACGCTTGTCGAAATCCAGCCAAAAAACTTTCTCGCTCAGGTGTTTCACCCATAAAAAACGAAAAACCGGCGTACATTCCTGCGGAATACTCTTGCCAGCCGGAATAATGATCAGCCGCCAGCTTATAAGCGCGATCCAATATGTCAGCAAAAGCTTGCCGGTCTAACCAACCAAGCTGGCGCGCGGCAATCGCGAGATCGACGAGCTGAGCAATATCCCAGGCAGCCATATCCACATCGTTGCAGCCATCTTCATTGCTTTGCACCCGGTGCAAGCGTAGCAAGTGATGGCGCTCCTCTTCAGCGCACTCCCCCGACTCTAGAATTGCAATTTCGGCGTCTAAGCGTTCAGGGTTCAGGGTGTAGGGCGCATAGTTAATCTGGTACTCCTGACGATCCCCAGACTCGAGCATGAAGCTCAAAAATTCTTGCATATCGCCAGCACTGGTTAAATGGTAATGACTCTCCACCCACTCACGGATATCGGCGCACTCTCTGGGGCTTTCCACTTGGGGTTCACTCCACACAGCGCTATTGAGCGGCCCAACCAGCGACATAGCGGTGAAGTGACTTAGCGTTGGCCTTTCGCCAGGTTCACACCAGGCATCAGAACGCCAATTCAACCAATGAAAAAGGCTACCGGGATCTTCTAAATGCCAGGCAATTTCGTTAATAAGCGAGTCGTGCTCTGGCTCTGGTAGACAGCTCTCCCAGGCAAACCATGCTTCTAATAAGCGCTTTGGGGTGGCATAAAAGCGGCACAGGCAGCTGCGCAGCGCGCTGGCATGTGTCATTAGCGGCTCACGCTCAAACAGGCTGCTATCTAGCGCCATATGCAGGTAGAACGCGAACTTCTCTGCCATATGAATAGTGGCGGCATGACGGCTAACGCCTTTTACCGCATTACGCTGTTTTAGCTCGTCAGGTGTCGGCTGACCAAAAGGTGTTTGAGAAGGTGGCATAACGCCGTGCACAGCATCGGCGGCAAGCTGATTAAGATGGTGCGCTTGAGCAGGCAACCAGTAACGCGCTAGCGCTGGATGCCCCTCGTCAGCATGCAGATCTAACGAATCCTGAAGATAAACCGCCGCATCAGCTCGACGTTGCTCAGAAATCGGTGCTGATGGATTCAATTGACGTAGCATCACATCAGGCTCTCTCACGCTAGCCAGGGCCAGCAACCAATGATGCGATGTATTTCTCCACTGTTTAATACGCTCTCGGGATGCGCTCAGCGTTGTCTCATCTAACAGCAAACTCAACTGACATTTCCACGGACTATGAGGTGCTTGCATGAGCAACTTATGCCGTTTACTGGGCGTCATACCCCGCCGATCGACCCCTTCAAACAGACTTTGGCCACGCATGTAGGCTTTCAACACTGCGTACCAATCGTGGTAGCGCCGATTTATCAAGTCAGCGGCATGCGCGGCGAGATCATCGGCCTCGACTTGGCTCAACCAACCACAGCAAGCCCCCGCCCACGCTAACTCTACCAGTCGTAGCCAGTCCCAGGCAGCCCACTCCAGTGGCTCGCCTTGGCTGACAAACGTGGTCAGTACCGGCGCATAGGGTGCATCTGCAACAGCACTCCGCTGCCACTCCTGGCGCTGAGCATGATCCATGGTGAGTAGCTCACGAGCTTCGATATCCCAGTTCTGACGCTCACCCTGGGCACTTAACCATAGCATCACTTCAAGCAACTGATCACGATCGTGAACTTGCCAGATACGCGCTAGCCACTGCGGGGCATCTGGCCAGTCAGCAGCGCTTGCCGGATAGCTGAGCACTGAGCGAAATAGTGCACATAAGCGCCATGGCTGCGCTGATGGGAGCGGTGGCCATAGCGCCTCTGGGCTGGGCAAGCGCGCCAATGCGGCTTCAAGGGCTTGCCACGTAATGCCTTCACCTTCACTTTCTAAATCCGCTAACGCTTGGCAGGCATCAATAAAGCGATCATCAGCACCGGTTTCCCACCCTTTCACACCCAGCGCTCGACGCAGGTCGGAAAGCCACGCCCGCAAGTCGCTGTAATCAGACGTAATTCGGCGCGTGATGTGATGCGCCCATGTTTGCGCCTGGGATTGTGTTAGCCAGCCTGCCGCGCCCGCTAGCGCCGCCCACTCTAGCGCTCCCAGTAGTCGGTCGGCTTCACTGGCTGGGGCATCCAGCGCAAAAAAGAGCTGATCAGCCAATTCGCCACGGTGTGCAATTCCCAGCTGTAGCAGGCGCTGTTCGGCCGCTCCCGCATCCACCGACAGCGGATGTGGCGTAAAGGCCCAATCACACAGTACGAGCTGTTGAGCCCACCAGGCATTCAGTGCATCGGCCAAAAGACACCTCTAAGAAACAGGAAGCTATTGATGAAGGCAAAATAAAAAGAGCAGCCTACAAAACGAGGCCGCTTAAAAAAAGACGCCGATATAATGACATCACTAAAATGACGCCTTTAAAGTGACGCCTTCAAAGCAACATAGTGTAACGGAAAGTGGCGCTAAGGCCGATAGAGAAGAAATGTTAAAACAGCGCTAAAACCGCGCATTTAAAACAACGCTGCCCGGCACAGGGCCGGGCAGCAAATAATCCGCTAGTTTGGCTAGACTATGCGCTTTTTACTTTACTAATTATCCATAACAGTACGACCGCACCGACGATTGCTGTCACCAACGATCCGATAAAGCCACCCGCTTGCAGACCTAACAAACTGAATAAAAACCCGCCAAGCACTGCACCAACAACACCGACGCCAATATTACCCAATATACCAAAACCGCCGCCACGCATAATGTTGCCGGCGATCCAGCCAGCTAAACCACCAATGATCAACCACGCAATAAAGCCCATAGTGCCTCCTTGAATTTCACTTTAGTAAGGGTTTTAACTGCAACGTTTTACCTACAACTGATGCTTGTCCTACCATAGCACACGGCGATACTGTTCTGCCCACTTGATGCCCGCCTTTACAAGGAAACCCTATGATTCCCGATTCTCTCAAGCAATGTCTGCTCAACGTAGACGGCCAACAACAGATAACCTGGCAAGGGCGCGACATCGTGCTATTCAAAATGGCCTGGGGAGAAATGGCGATTAGCTTACAGGGTGCCCAGGTGCTGCATTTCCAACCCACTGACGACACTGGCTGGCTTTGGGTCACTCCAACACCACAGGCACTTCCAGGAGCAATTCGTGGCGGCATTCCGCTATGCTGGCCCTGGTTTGGCGACGAGCGTTATGCCGATGAAAGCCCTGATCGTAGCGGTCCTTTCCACGGACTTGCTCGTCACGCTCAGTGGCGCTTAGACGCAGTTGATGATCATGCTGAAGGCATTGAAGTTCATCTATCTCCTGTTGATTCCCTGCACAGCCAGCTAACCGCACGGGTAGTTGTTCAAGCGAATGCTCAACGCTTGAACGTCGAGTTAATCAGCGAAAACATTGGCGAAACACCGGTCAAAACCAGCGGTGCACTGCATACCTACTTGGCTGTTAATGATGTACACCAATGCCGCTTGGAGGGATTGGCAGGAGCACGTTATCTAGACAAACTACGCGGCTTTGCCGAAGACGAACAACAGGGCATATTGGCCATTCGTGGAGCCGTAGACCGTATCTATCACACCAACGAAACCGTCGTGTTGAACGACGGGCAACGTACACTTCGTATTGCCAAACAATCCAGCGACTCCACCGTGGTGTGGCACCCCGACAGCGAGTTGCCCAGCGATACGCCTACCGAGGCGGCACGTCACTTTTTTTGCGTCGAAGCTGCCAACACCCGCTTGGATCCGGTATGGCTAGTTCCCGGTGCACAACACTTGTTAGGTACGACATTAAGCCGCGGTTAATCCTCGGTTCATCAACGCTTTGTTATCATAAACGCTTTGTTATCATTATCGCTTCGTCATCATCAATGCAGTTAATGCTTTTAAGGGAAACATAATGGATCCACAGCAATGGCTGGAGGCTGCCACGCTTGCCTTCAACCTGATTGGCATGGTGGTATGCTTAGGTGGCTTAACACTTGCGCAAAAAATGCAGCGCCGCTGGCCAGGGTATAGCATCGCTGTTGTCGGGTTTATCATCGCTACCTTACCCATGCTTTCCCAGGTTGTATTACTAAGGAATTGATAGGATGCGCCAGCCGTTAAGTCGCGAACTGAGCAATTTATTTGAGCGAGGCCGTGACCGGCAGTTAAGGCTGGCCGTAACGGGGCTGTCTCAAGCAGGGAAAACCGCGTTTCTAACGTCGCTTGTTAACCAGCTACGCCATGCCGGGGTAGAAGCTCAACTTGATTTACTGCCAGCTGCCCGTGAAGGGCGATTGCTAGGCGCACAGCGGTTAAACCAACCCGACCTTGGCGTGCCGCGTTTCCCCTATGACCCAGGCATGGCAGCGCTGCGTGATACCCCACCGCGTTGGCCAGAACCCACTCGCGGCATTAGCGAACTACGCTTACAACTGCGCTACCGCCCTGCCCGACAAGGCTGGTTCACCACAGATATTGCCCACTTAACCCTCGACTTGTTCGACTACCCCGGCGAGTGGCTGCTGGACTTACCCCTGTTACAGCACGATTTTTATAGCTGGTGCCAGGCGCAGTCACTGCATGAAGGGCCGCATCGGAAAATACTGTTCAGCGAATGGTTATCAGAGGTTGAACAACTAGACCCTGCTGCCGAAGCCGATGAAGCAAAACTAGCAGCCCTTGCTGATGCCTATGCCCAAGGCCTTCGCCGGGCAAAAAAGGCCGGATTTTCTGATTTACAGCCAGGCCGCTTTCTCTTGCCAGGCGAGTTAGAAGGTGCCCCGGTACTGCAGTTTTTTCCGCTACCTGAATTGAGTGCGCCTAAAGAGGTCCTAGAAGCCCTACCCAACACCAGTATTTACGCCACGCTTGCTGCTCGCTTTCGCTACTACCAACAGCAAGTGGTCAGGCCCTTTTATCGTGACCATTTTCGCCGCTTTGATCGCCAAATTGTGTTGGTAGATGTACTTGGCGCGCTTAATGCCGGGCCTGAGCGCTTTGAAGACCTTTCTCGCGCGCTGCGTCAGCTCATGCAAAGCTTCGATTATGGCAAGCGCAGTCTGCTAACACGCATATTTGCACCGAAAATTGATCGCCTCGCCATTGCCGCGACCAAAGCCGACCACGTGACACCGGACCAGCACGGCAATGTTGTGCAGCTGCTAGAGGCGTTACTGGCTGAGCCGCTAAAAGACCTACGCTTCGCTGACATTCCGGTCAAGGCGTTATCTCTGGCGGCCATACGCGCCACTGACGCCAGAGAAGTACTTCACGAAGGTAAGCGCACACCGGCGCTAAAAGGCACCACGCTAGAAGGCGAAGACGTACTGGTCTATCCAGGTGACGTGCCCAACCGCCTACCGAAACCCGACTTTTGGCAACAGCAGGGATTCGATTTCCCCAGCTTTCGCCCGATGTCCGTTGACAGCGAAGCGCTTTCGCACATACGCATGGACGCTGCTATCGACTGGCTGATTGGAGATAAATTGATATGAGTAACCCTCAGCCGCGCCAAGATTTCAAGTCGGATGAAACACCCGCCCCCAGCGCTGAACAGCTGCGTCAGCGTGAGAGCTTTGCCGCGACGGAATCCCATCAGCCGTTGACCACCCAAGCAGACATCAAAGCGCTTCCAGAAACGAGCCTGAGCACTCCTCGCAAACGCCGCTGGGGGTTGATGTTTGCCCTCGCGGGCGGTGCCACTTTGGGCACCGTAGAATTGGCCACCGGCATTCCAGACGCTTTATCCCAATCACAGTGGATGACCATGGCTTGGCAACTGTTTGGCATTAGCTTGATTGGTTTAGGAGGCATATCATTGTTGAAAGAGCTAAGCCGCCTTCGCCGCTTGAAACGCCACGACCGGTTACGCCACGACTTAGCCGAACTGCCACAGCGCTCTACGAAGCAGGCTCAGGCCATGGCAGAGCAGCTGAAGCGCCAGCTAAAACTGAGTGATGATGACCCACACTGGCTGGCATTTCAGCGTGCTAGCCAGCCCCACCATAGCGGTGAAGAGATACAAATGTTGCTGCGCTATCATTTGCTAGCGCCACGCGACCGGGAAGCTCAACGCCTGATCACCCGCATGTCTGGCGAAACCGCCATTATGGTGGCTATCAGCCCACTGACCTTGGTTGATATGGCACTGGTGGCCTGGCGCAGCCTTGCCATGGTCGACAGATTGTGTCGCCTTTACGGATTAGAGCTTGGTTACGCCAGCCGTCTACGGCTGTTCCGCAATGTGCTGCATAACATGGCCTTTGCCGGGGCCAGTGAATTAGCCACCGATGCCAGCATGGATATGCTGTCACTTGATTTAGCAGGCAGGCTTTCCGCCCGCGCGGGTCAAGGCTTGGCCACCGGCCTGCTGAGTGCCCGTTTAGGACTGCGCGCCCAGCGCCTGTGCCGCCCCGTGGCCTTTACAGAGGAAGAGCAACCCAAGCTGGCCGATCTGCGACAAGACCTGTGGCGGCAAATCAAACGGCTCGATAAAGACACGGCCCCCGCCACACGCTCTCAACAGTAAACACATTTGCCAAGCCGACCACCCTCCCACAAAGTAGCGCTGAATGCCGTTGTGGGAAGGTGATCGATTACGCCAAACGCTTTTCCGTCTCGGCGTCAAACAGCACTGCGCGGGCCATATCGACTCGTAGCGACAAGCGTTCGCCGGGGGCAATTGCGCATTTAGGCCCTACCCTGGCGGTAATTTCCTGCTCGCCTAGCGGCAGGCGTAGCAGAATATCGGCACCCGTTGGTTCGACGACGCTAACCTTGGCCTCCATTAACGTCCCTTCCGCCTGCTCGCTCAGCCGCACATCCTCTTCGCTGAAGTGTTCTGGTCGCAGACCAAGAATTATCGGCTTGTTCAGCTGTTCCACCAGCCCCGCTGCATTGCGTTCTGAGGGCCATGGCAACAAAACATTATCTTCATCAGGCGTGGCAATACGCAGTGCATAGCCATCGCCCGCAGCTTCCAGCGTTGCGCGAATAAAGTTCATCGACGGTGACCCCATAAAACCCGCCACAAACATATCAACCGGGTTGTTATACACCTCATCGGGGCTGCCAAGTTGCAGGATATGACCATCACGCATCACGGCAATACAGTCGGCCAGCGTCATTGCTTCAACTTGGTCGTGGGTGACGTAAACAATCGTGGTGCCCAGGCGCTGGTGGAGCTTTTTAATCTCGGTGCGCATATCCACCCGCAGCTTTGCGTCCAGGTTGGATAGCGGCTCATCAAACAGATACACCTTAGGCTCGCGGGCCAGCGCCCGCCCCATCGCCACCCGCTGGCGTTGGCCACCGGAAAGCTGGGCCGGTTTACGTTCCAGGAGGGGGAATATCTGCAGCAGATCGGCCACCCGCTCTACGGCGGCGACTCGCTCGGCTTTGGGCACCTTGCGCATTTCAAGACCAAAGCTGATGTTTTGCCGCACGGTCATGCTGGGGTACAGAGCGTAGGACTGAAACACCATGGCAATATCCCGTTCTGCAGGCGTACGCCAGGTGACGTCTTCGCCATCGATATAGATATTGCCGCTGGTGACGGGTTCAAGCCCGGCGATGGCGTTCATTAACGTGGATTTACCACAGCCGGATGGCCCCACCAAAATCAGGAACTCACCGGAATCAATTGAAATACTGACGTCTTTTAGTACTCGCTCGTTGCCGAACTCTTTGCGCACATTGTGAATTTCTAATGCTGCCATAATGAAAATCCTATTGTTATTAGGCTTTTAAAACCTTAACCCTTCACGGAGCCTGCGGTTAAACCACGCACAAAATATTTACCCGCCAGTACGTAAACCAACAGCGTCGGCAATGCCGCAATCATCATGGCGGCCGCCATATCGACGTTGTACTCGCGCACGCCAGTTGAGGTATTGACCAGGTTATTCAGCGCCACCGTGACCGGCTGTGTGTTGTGCGCCGAGAACGCCACGCCGAATAAAAAGTCGTTCCAAATCTGAGTGAACTGCCAAATCACCGACACCACGATAATCGGGGCGGAAACCGGCAATAGAATGCGCCAGAAAATTCGGAAGAACCCGGCACCATCAAGCTTCGCCGCCGACACCAGTTCGTTAGGAATCCCAACATAAAAATTGCGGAAAAATAGCGTGGTAAAGGCAATGCCAAACACCACGTGAACCAGAATCAGCCCTGCACGTGAGCTCGATAGCCCCAACCAGCCTAGGGTTTGCGCCATGGGCAGCAACACCACCTGAAACGGGATAAAGCAGCCAAACAGCATCAGCGCAAAAACCAATTCAGAACCTTTAAAGCGCCATTTAGTTAACGCATAGCCATTTAGCGCTCCTACCGTGGTGGAGATCAGCACCGCCGGAATCACAATCGCAAAGGAGTTCCAAAAATAGCCGCCAACCCCTTCACAGCGCATCCCGGTGCAGGCTTCTCCCCAGGCTTTGGTCCAGGGTTCAAGGGTTGGATTTTGCGGCAGCGACAGCAACGTTCCCGCGCTGATTTCACTTAACGGCTTGATAGAGGTCATCAGCATGACCACCAGCGGCAGGATATAAAACAGCCCCGCGATAATAAGTACGCTATAAAGCACGGCACGCAACAGCCGTGCGGCGGGGGTTTGCCGACGAATCACGTTAGCCATGTTTACGGCTCCTTAGTTCGGAGTAGAGGTAAGGAATCAAGATAGCCAAAACGCCGCCAAGCATTAACATGGCGCTGGCCGAGCCAAGCCCGATCTGGGCACGGTTAAAGGCATGGGTGTACATAAAGGTTGCTGGCAGGTCGGTGGCATAGCCAGGCCCGCCGCCGGTAAGCGCCACCACTAAATCAAAGCTTTTGATGGCGATGTGAGCCAGAATCATCACCGCGCTAAACACCACCGGGCGCAGGCATGGCATCACCACTCGCCAGTAGATGCGCGGCAGGCTAGCGCCATCCAACTGGGCCGCTTTGACAATGCTGTCGTCGACACCCCTCAGCCCGGCAAGAAACAGCGCCATCACAAAGCCAGATGCCTGCCAAACTGCGGCGATGACCAGGGTATAAATCGCCATGTCCGAGTCAACGATCCAGTCAAAGCGAAATGACTCGAATCCCCACCCCTGCACCATGGCCTGAATGCCCAACTGCGGGTTGAGTAACCACTTCCACACCACACCGGTGACGATAAACGACAGTGCCATCGGGTAGAGATAAATCGTCCGCAAAGCGCCTTCCTGACGGATTTTCTGATCCAGCAGCATCGCCAGCAAAACGCCAATCACCAGACAGATCACAATAAACAGCGTGCCAAACAGCATCAGGTTGGTGGATGCGACCCACCAGCGTTCGTTGGCCATCAGCCGAGAATACTGGCCAAAGCCAACGAAATCGTAGCTTGGCAGCATGCGTGAGCTGGTTAGCGACAGCACAAAAGTCCACAGCATGAAGCCGTAAACAAAAAATAGAGACACCGCTATAGAAGGCGCAAGCACCAAGCGTGGCAGCCAAGCTTGCAGCCAGCCAGATGCCGTCGGCCGCACAGCAGTGCGCGTCGTGGATTCACTCATGAGATAATTCCTCACCGGTCAACCGCTAGCGCCGCCGTTGCGGCAGCGCTCATTTAGTCACTTATAAAAGTGTGCGGTGGCTTAAAACGAGGCGGTTTCAGCCGCACTCACCATCCGTTTGGCGGCTTCTTCGGCAGGCATATTGGTATCGTTGAAGTAGTTGGTCACGACATCAAAAATCGCCCCCTGAACATCAGCGCGTACCGCCATCCCATGGGCCATACTAGGAACTAAACCACCTTCATCAGCGGTGCGCTGGAAGTCGGCGAGCGACTGCTTGGCACAGCTGTCGAACTCACTCATATCCAGGTCGGGCCGCGCGGGAATAGAGCCTTTGGCAAGGTTAAAAGCTTCTTGAAAAGTCGGCTCTAATACTAAACGCGCCAGGGTTTGCTGGGCATCACGTTCGGCGTCGTCGGTTACACGAAACATTGCCAAGCTATCGATGTTAAAGGTGAAGGCATCCTGAGTCCCCGGGGCAGCAGCACACAGGTAGTCTTCTCCGGCGGTCAGGCCTGCGGCGGTGAATTCACCTTTGGCCCAGTCACCCATTAGCTGAAAGCCAGCAACGCCTTCAATCACCATCGCAGTGGCAATGTTCCAATCGCGGCCTGACATACCTTGATCCATCAGCTCGCGAAGGCGTTTAAAGTCTTCTAGCGCAGCAATCATCTGCTCCCCACCTAGCGCCTCTGGGTCCAGCTCTACCAGCGCTTGCTGATAAAATTCAGTGCCCTGGCTACCCAACACGACACTTTCAAATATGGTGGCGTCCTGCCAAGCCTGGCCACCGTGGGCAAGCGGTACGAAACCGGCTTCTCGAATTGCCTCACCTGCCGCAAACAGTTCATCAAGCGTGGTCGGCATTTCAACGCCAGCGGCGTCCAGTACTTCCGGGTTGGCCCATAGCCAGTTCACCCGATGCACGTTGACCGGTACCGCCACGTACTGGCCATCATGGCGCATGATGTTAGCGACCCGCTCGGGCAGCAGTTCATTCCAGCCTTCTGCCGTTGCAACCTCATCCAGATTCCCCAACAGGCCAAGCTCGCCCCACTCTTGAATTTCAGGCCCTTTAATTTGCGCTGCGGAAGGCGGGTTGCCCGACATGGCACGGGATTTAAGTACCGTCATGGCGGTTTCACCACCGCCGCCCGCCACGGCGAAATCTTGCCAGCCATAACCTTCGGCTTCCATTAAGTCTTTGAGGACGTTAGCTGCGCGGGCTTCACCGCCGGATGTCCACCAATGCAGTACTTCCACTTCGTTGGCTTGCGTGGTGCTGGCCGCCATGGTGGTGCCAGCCACCAGGGCCAACGCGAATGCGGATTTTTTAAACGTCGGTACGTTAAGAACGGGCATATTGATACTCGGCATGAATAGCTCCTGCTGTTGTTATTGAGCTGTTGTTATTGTGCTTATGAGATGTCGCTAACGGTTAACGGCTGAACGACTCACAGCAGAGTACGCCACCCAGCCACACAACGGGAGTTACCGAGTCCTGCATAGTCTTAGCACTTTATTAAACGTGTTAGTGATTTATTACAAGTCAGTAACACTCGTTTGACGTGGAAGCGTTAAGGTGGCTACCAGCCCGCCTGTCGGGTGATTAGATAAGACAATATCGCCCCCGTGGGCACGGGCAATATGCCTGGCAATACCAAGCCCCAGGCCACTTCCACCGGTGTAACGGCTTCGAGAGGCTTCCAACCGCACGAAAGGGGAAAATACCCGGGAAAGCTGAGCGTCAGGCATACCTGGCCCGTTATCATGAATGCGCAACGTCACGACATCCGCCTGCTCTGCCACTGTCACGGTCGCCTTCTGACCATAAAACACTGCATTCTCAAGCAGGTTGGCCAAGCAGCGTTTCAACGCCAGCGGCTTAACGGTAAGTGGCGACACGGAGCCATCGAGTGACACCTCACCGCCGTGCAGGCGCAGCTCTTCGGCGATCTCCAACAGCAGCGCACTAATGTCCGTGGGCTGCGGGTCTTCATGCAGATCCAGCCCCTTCACCGAGGCCAACGCGCCTTTAACCAGTTCTGACAGCTCATCCAGCGAGGCGCAAAAACGTTCACGCTGAGCGGGGTCATCGAGCATTTCGGCACGCAGCCGTAAGCGGGTAATCGGGGTTTTAAGATCATGAGAAATCGCTGAAAACAGCCGCTCGCGCTCATCAATCTGTTCGCGAATTCGCCGCTGCATACGATTAAAGGCCGCTGCAGTGGCGGCCACTTCTTTAGGCCCGCTCTCGTTGAGTGGCGGGCTATCCAAGTCATTGCCAAGCTGGCGTGCCGCGCGGGAGAGTCGCGCCAGCGGGCGGGTCACGTTCGTAATGCCGAGCAAGGAAAGCGCCAAGACACTGAGTAACACCAGTACACCCACCAACAGGCGCTCTTCTGAAAGCCAGCGATAGCCGCTAAAAATATCCGGCACGCCAAGCAGTGTGCCCACGTAAAGCCAAGTATCAGGGGCTAGCTCCAGCTGCACCACTAAAATAGGTGGCGAAAGTGGCTCCATTAACAGGCTGTGCTGCCCCCAGCGAGGCGGCAGGTCACGCAGTAATACTTCGTTATTAAAAACGCGCAGCGTTTCCGGTCGGGAGAACTCTACCTCGACGTCATCAATGGAAAGCTGCTCGGTCAGAATCGAGCGCACATTATTCACGACAACGTCTTTTTCAGGGCCGCTGCCAATATCTTCCACAGGAATGCGCCGCTCGTTCACACTAACAAAGAAGCGCGTGCCGCCCATATTGCGTAACTGATCCAGCACAATATGGCGATAATCCACCGGCAGCGAACGGAAAAATCGCATGGTCGAGGCAATACTGAACGCCATGTTGCTGGAAAGCTCATCTAACTGTTCAAGCTGGCTGTCACGCACCTGTGATGTCCACAGTGCATAGCTGGCTGTTTGAGCGGCCAGCACACCAGCAATCATAATGATCACAAAGCGTCCACGTAGGCTACCGGGCAGCCAGCGTGCGAGCTTGCGCTTTATGCTTTTCACGAAACGGGTTCAACCCTGGCGGTCAACACATAGCCAGCTCCGCGCACGGTACGAATCAGTTGAGAGTGCTGCGCATCTTCCCCCAACCGCTGGCGCAAGCGGCATACATGTACGTCAATAGAGCGGTCCAGCGGCGGCGCATCGCGCCCACGGGAAAGGGTAAAAAGGTCGTCGCGGGTGATCACTGTACCGGGACGCTCTAAAAATACCTGAAGCAACTGAAAATCCGCTCCCGACAGCGCGGTGCGAATGTCCGCCTGATCAACCAGTTCACGCGTCATGCGGTCAAGTCGCCAATCACCAAAGCGAACCCAGCGCGACGCTTGAGTTGACGCAACCGTGGCGGCAGGACGGATTCGACGCAGTACCGCTTTAATCCGCGCTAGCAGCTCGCGAGGGTTAAAGGGCTTACCTATATAGTCATCAGCGCCTAATTCTAGCCCCAAAATACGGTCGGTATCATCGGCACTGGCAGTGAGCATAATAATCGGCGTGTCGCTGGTTTTGCGCAGTTCCCGGCAAATAGTAAAACCGTCATCTCCCGGCATCATAACGTCAACAATCAATAAGTCTGGCGTTTGCCCAACCAGTTGCTGATATAGCGACTCAGCCCCATCAGCGGTCAATACGTGATAACCGTGACGCCCTAAATAGTCTGCCAGTAGTTCGCGGATTTCCGAGTCGTCATCAACGACCATCAAGGTAGCAGGCGTGGTAGTCATGGTAGCAAAGCACCCCTGGGTTATTTTCGCTCGTTATTATCATTTTCGGGGCTAGATGATGGTGGAGTGACCACTCTATCGCAAGCGGCCATAGACCAAGGTTGCAGCAAGAAGGGTTGCTATAGCGCGAAACGTTTTACTAGCCACTTAGCAACGGCGGTTTCGCCATGATGACCAATACGCTCAGCACCGTTGATACGTTCAAATAGCTCAGGGTGGGCATTGGCCATGATCTGGGCCTCCCCTGCCAGATTAAGCATTTCAGTGTCGTTCAGGTTATCGCCAAATGCTAAGCACTCTGCTGGCGTCAGCTTTAGCCTCTCTAGCAGTGCCGTTAAGGCCACCCCTTTATTGACGCCTCCCGCCATGATTTCTAACGCGTTCGCCGTTGAGTAAGTAATATGCAGGCCGAGACCGTGAGCTTTCTGGGCCTGATGCTCCAATTGCGCTAACGCCGCCGGGTCGCCCAGATAGAGCACTTTACCAACACCGTTGGCATCCATCTCTTCCGGCGGCACGACCTCGTAAGTGAAGCCTGTCGACGCATGCAATGACAGCAGATGTGGTGCTTCGGCATCGACATGCCAACCGTTTTCACGGTAGAGGCTGAGCCGTACCTGAGGCGAGCGCGGCAACTTAATAAGCGTTTTAGCATGGGAAGGATCAAGATGTGTTGCGCTCAGCAGCCTGCCATCCGGGTCGTGGGTGTACGCCCCGTTGGTGCTGATTAAATGTACGGGAATATCCAGCTGGTCCCGGAATACACGCATATCATGGTAGTGACGGCCAGACGCCAGCGCGACATGGTGGCCCTGTTTTACCAGCGCACGCAGCACATCCACAGTACGCTCATCCAGCTGGTGGTCGCTGTCGAGTAGCGTACCGTCAAGATCGGAAACGATAAGGCGTGAGGTCATGCTGAACTCCCTTAGTCAATCGCTGCCCGACAACCGTGGGTCAGCGGTTATATATTGCTAGTGTCTTGTTCCTATGGTGCTGTCATAGCACTGCATAAAGAGATGTGTCTACTGTGTGTCTACGGTTAGCGGAGCGGGCAGCACCGAGACGGGCAGGTAACGTTTCTCTACTTCCATGATCACGCCATCGGCTAAAAAAGGCGATAACACATTCACAAGAGTGAACGTAGACCGTTGATAGTTTTGAACCAAAGCGAACTTGAGGGTAACCACGATTGGCGCAGCCTTTGGGAATCCGTATAGTGGCAGGCTACTCTCGCCAACTGATTGAACACATGCTGCAAAACAACTCCTTGCTTGCCCAGCTCAAGCAACAGATCCGTGACACCACCCCACGCGCTGAAGGGGTGATTAAAGCCACCGAGAAAGGGTTCGGTTTTCTTGAAACCGATAGCGGTGAATCCTATTTCGTGCCGCCCCCCGCCATGAAGCAGGTACTGCACGGCGATCGCGTCGAGGCGGTGATCCATGAAAATGGCGATAAAAAGTCCGTTGAGCCTGAAAAGCTGATTGAAGCTGGGCTTGATCGCTTTGTTGCCCGTGTTCAGAAGCGCGAAGACCGTTTAGCCGTTGTGCCCGACCATCCGTCGATTCGCAACGTGCTCAAGGCGCGCATTAAGAACAGCTTGGATGAAGCCACCATTGCTGATGGTGACTGGGTTGTCGCCCGGCTGGTACGCCACCCGCTGAAAGAGAAAGATCGCGGCTTCTTTTCACAAATTGATGAACTGGTGGCAAAGTCAGACGACCCTGCTGTTCCGTGGCGCGTCACCCTTGCCCGCCATGCGCTGGAACAGGAATGCCCTGATGCCGGTACCGAATGGCCACTGCATGACGAGGGACTGACGCGTGAAGACCTCACGGCACAGCCCTTCTTCACCATTGATGGCGAAAAAACCCGCGATATGGACGACGCGTTACACGTGGAAGCGTTGGAAAACAGTGGCTGGCGACTAAGCGTTGCGATCGCCGACCCGACGGCCTACGTTGAGGAAGGCCATGCGGCCGATCTTGAAGCGCGTACGCGTGCTTTCACGGTTTACTTGCCCGGCCAGAACGTGACGATGCTGCCTGAGCAGCTGGCAGATGACCTCTGCTCGCTATGGGAAGGTCAGGATCGCCCTGCTCTCGCCTGCTCGCTGGATATTAATGCCGATGGCAGCCTAGGTGATTACCGTTTCTTTGCGGCTAACGTGAAATCCCACGCCAAACTCGCCTATGACCGCGTTTCCGACTGGATTGACGGTCAAGGTGACTGGGCTCCCGCCGACAATATCGCTGAACAGTTAAAAGCACTGCGCGATTTGACCGAGGCGCGGACTGCGTGGCGCAATGAACACGCCCTGGTGTTCAAAGATCGCCCTGATTACGCTTTCGACCTGGACGACGCGGGCAACGTATTAGGAATTCGCACCGAAGATCGCCGTATCGCTAACCGTATGATTGAAGAGTCGATGATTGCCGCCAACGCTTGCTGTGCGGATTTTCTCGCCAAACATATCGGCCACGGCATCTTCAATGTGCACCGCGCCTTTGAACCAGAAAAAGCCGAATCTGCTCAAGAATTCTTGGCGACCCAGGAAATCGAGGTCGCTCAGGAAGCACTGACTGAGCTGGCTCATTACAAAGAGCTCAAGCGCGCCCTGGAAAGCCGTGATGATGCCTGGTTGGACGCCCGCCTGCGTCGCTTCCAAGGCTTCACCAGCATGTCAGCCCAACCTGGCCCGCACTTTGGCCTAGGGTTACCGGCTTACGCCACCTGGACGTCGCCGATTCGTAAATATGGCGATATGGTCAACCACCGCTTGATTAAGCGCGTGCTTAAAGGTGAACAGGCGCCTGCAGAAGCCAGCCAGCAGCTCACTGAGCAACTTACCGAGCGTCGCCGCCTGAACCGCATGGCAGAGCGTGACGTAAAAGATTGGCTCTACGTGCGCTACTTAACGCCAGCTGCTCAGAATCAGGACACCTTCGATGCGGAGATCATGGCGATCAACCGTGGAGGGATGCGGGTTCGCCTACTGGAGAACGGTGCCACCGCTTTCGTACCCGCCCCACTGATGCACAGTGATCGAGCCAAAGTGGTGATTGACGACAAAGAGGGGCGCATTCAGATCGAAGGCAAAGAGCGCTACAAGTTGGGCGATCCGCTTCGTGTGGTACTCACCGAAGCCCGTGAAGAGACCCGCTCGCTGGTGGCAAAGCCGACGGCGGCTGATTCCTAGTCGATCGCTAGGCATCACTAGTAAGGGGCAGCGATGACGCTGCCCCTTTTTTTTGTGGGCACGGTTTGGCTGATTGCTAATGTCCCTGAAGGTTAAAAAAGGGCTTCGCTTCGCTCGCTGATTAAGGGCCAGTTAGCGTCTTTTTCAGACACTACCGTGGGCGGAATCGGCCAATCGATCGCGAGAAGTTCATCGTTATAGCGCAAGCCGCTTTCAGCCTCTGGATGATAAGCTGCCGAAACCAAATAGCTAACTTCAACATCATCGGTCAGCGTCTGAAAAGAGTGCGCAAAGCCTGGCGGCACATAAAGTTCGTGACGGTTTGCATCGGACAACTCAAACAGTTGATGTTGTAAATACGTTTTTGAATCCTTGCGAATATCAACGATAACATCGACGATCGCGCCTTTAAGGCAGCGTACTAACTTGGCCTCGGAATGCGGCTGCCGTTGAAAATGCAGCCCTCTTAACGTTCCCCGCTGGGCAGAATAGGAGGTGTTTTGCTGCACAAAGTCCCCCTGTAGACCATGGCGCTCAAACTCGAAGCGACACATGGTACGCGCAAAAAAACCACGTTCATCCCCCCGTGGTTCAAGCTCAATCAACCTGGCATCCTGAAGATTCGTTTGATGAAAAAACATATTTTACTCCGTGAAAGTAGCAGCGACGCCCGATAATGACTCCGGGGCAAACATGGCTTCCTGCTCGGCATAAAGACGGTCAATCAAGCGCCCTGGGGGTATACGTACATCATCAAACGTCAGCGGCGTATCCTTTTCCACTTGACCGACTATCTGACAGCCCAACGCCAATCCAATAGGCAGCAATCGCTCTTTGCGTATTACCTCAATATTTTCCGCCACACCATAGACTTCGAAACCGCCGAGCTCTTCAATGACCTCCCCATTCCGAAGGGTTTTCTTGGCCATAGCGATGACGCCTACGTTTGGACCACCTAAGGGAGTTAACACAGGATCACGAAACAGTACGGCGCGAGCAACTGAGGTGGGCACTTCGAAATGACACAAATGATACGGCGTCGTAAAGCAGTAATAAGGCCCCTTGCCCATCTTGTAGAGGTCGAGGTAATGCCGCTGGCGAGGGCTTTCGATAGTCCCTAGCACAAACACGCCCGGCCCCGGCTGCGCCCCTACGACATAATCAACCAATCCCGGCCCCTCTGGGCTCAGGTAAGGCTCGAATGCCGACATTGCTTGCTCGATGGGTACTAGCGCTCCACCGGGCACGCCGCCGGAAAAATCAGGACCAATCATGCCGCGCTGCGCCACTCGCATGCCGGTGCCGTTGGCTACAATCGCTTGTTCAAACGATATCTTAGTGCCATCAGCAAATGAGGCCACCATGGCGGGTTTTTGCCCCCAGCGTTTAGCAAAGCTTTCTTGGGTGGCTGGGTTGCGATAAGGGTCATGCAGGCCCTTTATATTGCCGCACAGCACAGGCTTTACTCCCAGGCCAGCGACGAATCGGTAGAGATTCATCTCTACGCCAGGCTGATCCCCGTCGGCAAAGCTGTAAATAACCCCTATCGCATCGGCTTTTGCTTTCAAAATAGGGCCGATCGTCCCATCGAGTTCCGCATTCATCTGAATAACATCTTTGCCACTCTCCAACGCTGCCAACACGACATGCGCCGCGAACTCCAGTGAGCCGGTGACCTCGATAATCGCATCCAGCCCTTCAGCGCGCGCCAGTGCAACGGCATCGTCGGTGACTGCCGGACGCCCAGCTGCAATGGCTGCTTCTAGTTTCTGCTGGGTATCACAGACAACTGGCTCACTATCGGTTTGATGAAAGACGTTAACTGCGGCGTCCAAGTGACGATTAGCGATAGCACAAAGACGCATTCCAGGTGTAGCGGTCATGATCTGAAGGCCGATTCCGCTGGCTTGAAATCCTGCCCCGACTAACCCGACTCGAATGGGATTTCCTTGCGCCTCTCGTTTGGCAAGCGCTGTATCGACAATAATCATCGGAGATTCAATCCTTCCAGAGCTTCCAAGGGGCACCTTTCGCCCAGGCGGCCTCAAGCACCATTTTGTCTCTCAGGGTATCCATACTTTGCCAATAACCGTTGTGATGGAAATACCCCAATTTACCTAGCTCAATCATTCGGTTCATGGGGGCGTTTTCCCAGACGGTCTGGCTATCGTCGATCGTCTCAAACACTTCCGGATTGCACACGAAGAAGCCGCCATTGATCAGCCCCCCATCTATTTCCCCTTTTTCGCGAAACCCCTCTACTTGATTGTTGCCTTCCTTCAAGCGCAGCGCCCCGTAGCGACCTGGCTGCGTAACCGCTGTCAGAGTGCACCAGTTTTTTGAAGCTAGGTGAGATTCGATCAATGCATTAATATTCAGGTCACTGAGCCCATCGCCATACGTTAAGCAAAAAGGTTCATTCGCCAGATAAGGCATGGCTTTTTTGAGTCGTCCACCGGTCATAGCATCGTCGCCTGTATCCAACACAGTGACTTTCCAATCATCATTCACGCTCTCGAGCCAGTCGACGCTGCCTGTTTTCAGGTCGATTGTGTAATCTGTTCGGTTGCCACGATAATTGAGAAAATAGTCGCGAATGTACTCAACCTTATAGCCGCCCAAAACAACGAATTCATTTAAACCATGATGGGCGTACATTTTCATGATGTGCCAAAGGATCGGCTTACCTCCCACTTCCACCATGGGCTTGGGTCGAATCGCGGTTTCTTCACTCAAACGTGTTCCGTACCCACCCGCAAAAATGGCGACTTTCATGGCTTTACCTCCGTTTCAGGTGTCGAGGTAACATAAGTAGATGCAAGCAAAGAGGTAGGATTCGCCCTATGACGAATTTGCCACCGCAGGTTTTCAGATAGGCGCCCTGACGTGATGTGCGCCTGTAATGCATGCAATCGCATATAACGTGAAGCTCTGAACTCGGCATCAGAAAACGCCATACGCTCAAGCCCATCAACCAAGCCTACAATCGAATCTTGAAGTGTCATTTTCGGTTGATGATCGGGTGCCAACGTGGCGAACAAGCTAAAATCTACTTGGTAGGAACGACTGTCTGCTGGCGCCTGGGTATTGATACTCAACGTGGTGCTAGGGATCATCTGGGCAACCGCCGTCGCTAAATCACGCACTTGATGGTTGCGCTCGTTTGAACCGGTATTAATCTTGAGTATACGGCCACCGCTTTCAGGTTTGCGCTGCACCGCCCAGTCGATGGCCCTGGCCATGTCAGCAACATCGATCAAGGGTCGCCAGGGAGTCCCATCACTAAGCACGGTAATATGCTGCTGGCTTAGAGCGCAGGCGACGAAATCATTGAGCACTAGGTCCAGGCGTAAACGTGGTGACATCCCGCAGGCAGTTGCAAAGCGCAGGCTAGTAATCACCATGTCACCGTCGATGCCCGCCAGAGCTTCCTCAGCAGCAATTTTAGAGCGGGCATACGCGGTAACAGGTGCCACAGGATTTTTTTCACAGCGCGGAGCGCCCCTTGCAACACCATAGATACTGCAACTTGAAGCAAACACGAAGCTTTCTACCCCAGCCTGAGCTGCTGCTTGGGCTATATTAAGCGTCGCCTGATGATTGACTTCATCGGTCACCGCAGCGAAACGATCCCCCATAGGATCATTGGAAATTGCTGCCAATTGAATCACAGCCGTATAGCCTTCAAGGAAACCAGCCGGAATATTCCGAATGTCTCCCATAAACTGTTGATCCAGGTACCGCTCGGGAACAAGCTCAGCCCCCGTCAAACAGTGCGCGAAATACGCATTGTCATAACCATGGAGAATAGCGGCAGGGTGTCGTACGGCTAATTCCCGCACGACAGCGGCGCCAACATACCCCATATTCCCCACGATTAAGATTTTCAAAATACCACCTCACCATTGTTATCAATTGACAAAGCCTTCCTATGGCCAATCTTTTTATTGGCCCATTTTCAAACTAATTTCACCTTTATTCTGTTTGTGTATATCTACTTTATTAGTACAGTGCGGCTCTAACAGTCGCATCGTGGTTTTCATTTTATCGTTAGGTGTTTCCGCAGCTTCTGGTTCAGGAAAAAACCATATACTCTCAATTATCCCTAGCAAGACTATTCTTGCTTTATTAAAATCACCTTTTAATAAAAGCGTAAAAACAAGCCGGTACGCTCTAAAAAACTCCGAAATCATGCCATAGCGAGAAAGTGAAAAACGGTAATACTTTCGAGAGATAAAAAGCTTGTTGCGAATAAAATATCGATACAATTTTAATCGCCCAGGATTTCTTTCGGTGAGTATGCTGATTGGCCCATCTTCTTGTCGCAAATGATTTACTTTACTCAAGCCCACTAAAAAACCAGGCGTTTCTTGAGTAACTCTCAACGTAAATTCAGTATCTTCTCCCCATATGAACATCGCTGTGATAGGCAAACCATATTGCATTAATGTAGAACGCGGCAGAAGAATTGAGACGAACGTAGAGCGCTGCACAGCCACGATGCCAAGCTCAAGAACATCAGGCCAGTCTCGATAGCCAATACGATTTTTTAAGGTGCTGATAGCCGGGGTATTGGTAACATACCCTGTCTCGGTTAAGGCATTGGAAATAAAGAATGCTGCCTTTCTTTCTTTCTTCTTAAGTGCTTCATCAGCCTTCATTAAATAGTGAAGTGCATCCTTCTCAGGTATAACGTCGTCATCCATCACCCAAATAAAATCAGCGCTTTTTTGGTAAGCAAGGCGCAGGCCTGCATTGAAGCCACCCGAAGCCCCAATATTATCCTTCAGCACACTCACAATAAGGTCGGGATAATCACCCTCGGTTAGCATTTTTTCAGTTCCATCATTACTGGCGTTATCAATAACGATGACACGGTCACATGGCCGCGACTGGGAGTAGACTGCATCAAGGCATCGCTTCAGCAGATCCTTTCGGTTATATGTAAGGATTACAGCGAAAACTTTATGCATGAGAAAAAACCCCAGAAATGATTACTCTCGCAAAAGTGATCGGTTATTTTTAATTTACCGACAGATGCCTAGCACTATTAGACTTTTTATTACTTATTTTCATCTAATTTAAGCGAAAATATTTCGCGAACAGCCGGATTTTCAAGAAATCATTAACCCGCCTTAATCACAATAAGAAACTAAAAAACACTAAATGTTACAATTACAAAATATGCGTTAAGCCTTTTACTGTCAAGGTTTAATAAGGGTTAACTAGCTAACTTTTAGTACTATTTTTTCTATACTAAAATGTTTATGAAAGTAATGATTTTTTCAATATAGCCCTTATATTCATCGTTTTATTTAATCATAACACTGCTTCTTATCTTCAATTACCAACTGAAAACGGCGCCATTAAGGCGCCGCTGTGGTTTTTATGCGAGTAATTGAGCTACTGCTCACTTCCCCTGCTGATGTTCAAAGAAAAAGCGTAGCATTTCCTGTGAGGCATCGGGGCCTTTGGGGTCGGTGTAACTCCCCTGCACACTGCCACCCGCCCAGGCATGTCCTGCTCCGTGTATCTTCCACTGCTCCAGACGCGGTTTGCCCACCGCATCATGATACGTGGTACGCGTATAGGCATGACCATTGGCGACTTTTCCCTTCTCTACCGTTGGCTTGTTGACACTGCCTGCGGAACGCGATGCGTCGTACTGAGCAGCAACGCGGCCCGCATTGTTGGGGTGCACGGTCGTATCGCGGTCGCCATGAAAAATAATGGCCGGCACCTCTGACACCCACTCGGCTCCTGGCTTTTTGCCACTATGACCAAGTGGCCCCGTGCCACCCTGCATGGCGCCCAGCGCATCGGGGAGGCTTTTTGCCACGCCGTGGGGCAGTCCTGAGTGGACGCCCACTGCTGCAAATAGGTCAGGGTAGGTCATCGCTAGCGTCGTCGCCATGGCTGCCCCTGCCGAAAGCCCCGCCACATAAACGCGGCTTGCATCAAGCCCATGAGTATCGATAATTTGGCGAGTCATGCCAGCCAGAATCGAAGGCTCTCCTCCTTCACGCTGCTGATCTTCCGCCTTGAACCAGTTCCAGCATTTCGAGCTGTTTGCACTTACCGGCTGGGCCGGATAGAGCACGCAAAATTGCTGGGTTTCGGCCAACTGGTTCATGTTGGTTCCCGCAGCAAAGTCATCGGGATTCTGCGTACAGCCGTGCAACATAACCACTAGTGGCAATGCTTGCCCCTTGTAGCCACTGGGGATGTACAGTTTATAATCACGCGAGCCAACATGATTAGAAAAACGCCCAGCGGTGAATGCACCCGGCTGTGGCTCCCTCTTCATCTCTGGCGCATGCGTTGGCTGTACTAGATCACCCCGAAACGCCATCCACTTTTCCCGCCATCCTGCAGGCATTTTAATATCGCTGCCCGAGAATGCCTCCTTTGCCGCTTCGGCAGGGTCTGGTTTCAATACCGTAATGTCTTCGTCGATGACCTGACAGGTTCCGTCGAACGTATTGCCACCCTGATAAGTATTATCCGGCGTTTCGTAAGCCTTCGTTTCAGGCATGGCCCCCTGAAGGAGAGCCATAGCTTCGTTTAGCTTACCCTCGCGGGTAAGTCGTGTTGCTTCTTCCATTCGCTTCGTCGTGGCGGCGCTAATCATAGTCAATATCCCTATTCCGTTATGCGGTGGTAGGTAATTCAGTGGATTCGGTCTGCCAAAGCGGCCTTCACCGCTTTACTAGCATGCAGGGCACCTAGCACCACCACCGACTCGATAGTGGCGAGGGCAAGCTCAGGTGTTACATCGTCAGCAATGGTGGCCAACCCCAGAACTTGAATCTGCAGCTTCTCGCCTGACGACTGCAACGTTTCCAAGTCCTCTCGGCTGTAGTGCTCTAGACCCAGTACAAACGCTTTGCGGGTCACTGTTTCCCTCACCACTTCAGCGTGTGTTGCCAATTGATTACGAATGGCTGTACGAATCAAATCCGTACGATTTGAATAAAAACCTTCTTGAACCAATAGATCGATTTGCCCTAGGTCGACTACCCCAAGGTTAATCGTGATTTTCTCACTGGAGTCGCCAGGCTTGCGGCGAAGTTCGTGCACGCTCATGTGAAACCTCTCACTATTCTCATCGTTGAATATCCTCTCTGGAAAGCCAGAATATCAAAAAGAATCTCTCAGACATCCATATACCATCCATATGGATGTTATAATAGACTTATATGCATAATAGTCAACAAGCGGAAGAAAACAAAAATACGGAGAATGAAAGCAAAATAGCGGAGAACCACATTGCGCAGCCAAAAAAAAGAGCACCCGAAGGTGCTCTCTACTAACGTGCATGGTGAAGCAAATGCTTACCAGCCAGTAACTTCTTTCAGTGCATCGCCGATTTCAGCCAGAGAACGCACGGTTTTAACGCCGGCATCTTCTAAGGCAGCAAACTTCTCGTCCGCTGTACCTTTACCGCCAGAGATAATTGCACCCGCGTGGCCCATACGCTTGCCAGGAGGAGCAGTTACGCCAGCAATGTAGGAAACCACTGGCTTAGAAACGTTGGCCTTGATGTAGGCCGCAGCTTCTTCTTCGGCCGTACCACCGATTTCACCGATCATCACGATCGCTTCAGTTTTCGGATCCTTCTCGAACATTTCCAAAATATCGATGAAGTTAGAACCCGGAATCGGGTCACCACCGATGCCGACACAGGTAGACTGACCAAAACCATGGTCAGTCGTCTGCTTAACGGCTTCGTAAGTCAGAGTGCCTGAACGCGACACGATACCAACTTTACCCGGCTGGTGAATGTGGCCAGGCATGATGCCGATTTTGCATTCACCAGGCGTAATAACACCTGGGCAGTTCGGGCCGATCAGACGTACGCCCAGCTCGTCGCATTTTACTTTAGCTTGGAGCATGTCCAGCGTCGCGATACCTTCGGTGATGCACACGATCAGCTTGATACCAGCATTAGCGGCTTCAAGAATCGAGTCTTTACAGAACGGTGCCGGAACGTAGATCACGCTGGCTTCTGCACCGGTTTTCTCAACCGCTTCTTTCACGGTGTTGAAGACAGGCAGGCCCAGGTGTGTCTGACCGCCTTTGCCCGGCGTAACACCACCGACCATTTGCGTGCCATAGGCAATCGCCTGTTCAGAGTGGAACGTGCCCTGGCCACCGGTGAAACCCTGGCAGATGACCTTGGTGTTCTTATCGATCAGGATGCTCATTACTTGCCCTCCGCTGCTTTTACAACCTGCTGAGCCGCGTCGGTCAGACTGGTAGCAGCGATGATGTTCAAACCGCTAGACGCCAGTTTTTCAGCGCCCAATTCAGCGTTGTTACCTTCCAGGCGTACAACGACCGGAACGTTAACACCGACTTGTTCAACCGCGCCGATGATGCCTTCGGCAATCATGTCGCAACGAACGATACCGCCGAAAATGTTCACCAGAACCGCTTTGACATTGTCGTCAGACAGGATAATCTTGAACGCTTCTGCAACGCGCTCTTTAGTTGCGCCGCCCCCAACGTCCAAGAAGTTAGCGGGCTTGCCGCCGCTCAAGTTGACGATGTCCATGGTACCCATGGCCAGGCCAGCACCGTTAACCATGCAGCCAATGTTGCCATCAAGCGCTACATAGTTCAGTTCCCATTTTGCCGCATCGGCTTCACGCTGATCTTCCTGGGAAGGATCGCGCATCGCCTGAAGGTCTGGGTGACGGTACAACGCGTTGCTGTCGAGTCCCAGTTTTGCGTCGAGGCAGTGCAAATTGCCTTCGTCGGTAATAACCAGCGGGTTAATTTCTAACAGCGCCAGATCTTTGTCATGGAACAATTTAGAAAGGCCCAGGAATATCTTAGTGAACTGTTTAATCTGGTCGCCTTTGAGGCCTAAAGCAAATGCCAGCTCACGCGCTTGGTAGGGCTGTGCGCCAACCAGCGGATCAATCTCAGCTTTCAGAATTTTTTCTGGCGTTTCTTCAGCAACGGTCTCAATTTCAACACCGCCTTCGGTAGAGGCCATGAAGACCACGCGGCGTGTGGTACGGTCGACAACAGCGCCAAGATACAACTCATCAGCGATGTCGGTGCAAGTCTCAACCAAAATCTTAGCAACCGGCTGACCTTTTTCGTCAGTCTGGTAAGTTACCAGGTTTTTGCCTAACCACTGCTCAGCGAAAGCTTTCGCTTCAGCCGGATCTTTAATCAGCTTAACGCCGCCTGCTTTACCGCGGCCACCAGCGTGAACCTGGGCTTTTACTACCCACATGTCGCCGCCGATCTTTTTGCACGCTTCTTCAGCTTCTTCGGGAGTGTCTACGGCAAAGCCTTTAGACACTGGTAGACCATAATCAGCAAACAACTGTTTGCCTTGATACTCGTGAAGGTTCATCGATTCATGCCATTGGTTGCATGTGACTCGAACGATGATTAGTTGCTTCAAAAATGCTTAAAAGAACTAATCATCCCCGTACCTTCGTCCCTGTTTGTTATCTCGCAGGGCCGAAAGTGTTGCGCCACCTGACGGTGGCGCTTGGTTGTTGCTTAGCGAATTATTTACGCTTCTTGCGGTTAGCCATGTGAATGGCGTGACCGTCTACTGCGAGTGCAGCTTCGTGCACGGCTTCTGACATGGTCGGGTGCGCGTAGCAAGTCAGGGCCAGGTCTTCAGCACTGGAGCCAAATTCCATCGCAATAACACCCTGGGCAATCATTTCACCAGCATGCTGACCTACAATGTGCATGCCCAGAATACGATCCGTTTCGGCATCCGCAATAATTTTGGCGGTTCCTTCAGTGGCATTGTTCGCCATCGCACGGCCACTTGCCGCAAACGGGAAAGCCCCTATCTTGACTTCAATACCTTTTGCTTTGGCATCCTGTTCGGTCATGCCTACCCATGCCACTTCTGGGAAGGTATACACTACGTTGGGAATCGTGTCGTAGTTCATCTCAGCTTTATGGCCAGCAATGATATCTGCCACCATAATGCCTTCTTCAGATGCCTTGTGTGCCAGCATCGGGCCACGCACACAGTCACCAACGGCGTATACGCCCGGTACGTTGGTGCGGCACTGATCATCTACGAAGATAAACCCACGCTCGTCCAACTCAATGCTTACGCCATCGGCGATAACGCCTTTGGTGTAGGGACGACGGCCAACGCAGACAATCAGCTTGTCAAACGTCATTTCCTGTTCGCCGTTGGCATCGGTGTATTTAACAACGACTTCTTCGCCTTTGACTTCAGAGCCGGTCACGCGAGCGTTAAGCTTAATATCCAGACCCTGCTTCTTGAGGATCTTTTGCGTTTCCTTGGCAATTGCCGTATCGACCATCGGTAGAAAGTCATCCATGGCTTCAAGCACCGTGACTTCTGACCCCAGACGGTTCCAAACACTACCCAGCTCCAGACCGATAATGCCTGCGCCAATAACGCCCAGACGCTTTGGCGTTTCCTGAAATTCCAGCGCGCCAGTCGAATCTACAACCATGCCGTCTACCAGCGGAGTAGGCGGAATTTCAATCGGCACGGAACCTGCAGCGATAATAATGTTTTCCGCATCATACGTCGTAGTCTTACCATCGTGATCGGTGACTTCGACTTGCTTACCGGAAACTACCTTCCCGGTACCTTCAATCGATGTAACGCCGTTAGCCTTAAACAACCCAGAAATGCCGCCGGTCAAGTTCTTAACGATCTTGTCCTTGCGAGCCATCATCTTTTTGACGTCCATCGTGACGTCGCCAGCATTGATACCCATGTCGTCAAAATCGTGCTTGGCTTCGACGAACTTATGCGAGGCTTCAAGCAACGCTTTGGACGGGATACAACCGACGTTCAAGCACGTACCACCGTGAACGACATTGCCTTCTTTACCAATCCATTTTTCAACACAGGCGGCCTTCAGGCCCAGCTGCGCAGCGCGGATAGCCGCTACGTAGCCACCAGGACCTGCGCCGATAACGATTACATCAAATTTGTCAGCCATGTTGGTTCCTTTAGCTTGGTTGCCCCCCCGTTTGAAGCTAAACCGGGAAAGAGGCAAAGTGCGATTGCATTAGAACGCTAATACATCAGCGGAGGCAGATCAGCGCGCCCCGTTATACGTCCAGCAGCAAGCGAGCCGGATCTTCCAGCAGCTCTTTAATAGTAACCAGGAATCGTACCGCATCTTTACCATCAATCATGCGGTGGTCGTAGGACAACGCCAAATACATCATTGGGCGAATTTCGACCTTACCATTCACGGCCATTGGACGATCCTGGATTTTGTGCATGCCCAGGATAGCAGTCTGCGGCGGATTGATGATCGGGGTCGACATCAACGAACCAAACGTACCGCCATTGGTGATAGTAAAAGTACCGCCGATCATGTCATCCATGCCCAGCTTACCGTCACGACCACGCTTGCCGAAATCAACAATCGTTCGTTCGACGTCGGCAATTTTCATGCTGTCGGTGTCACGCAATACCGGTACAACCAAGCCACGATCCGTTGATACCGCGACGCCAATATCCTGATAGCCGTGGTAGACGATATCGGTACCATCAATAGAAGCGTTAACATCTGGGAAGCGCTTAAGGGCTTCAGAAGCCGCTTTTACAAAGAAGCCCATAAAGCCCAGCTTAATATCGTGAGCTTTTAGGAACGTATCTTTGTACTGCGCACGCAGGGCCATGATTTCAGTCATGTCCACTTCGTTGTACGTGGTCAGCATGGCAGCCGTTTGCTGCGCCTCAACCAAACGCTTAGCGATAGTTTTTCGCAGGCGCGTCATCGGAACACGTTTCTCGACGCGATCACCTTCCGCAGCCGGTGCAGCGGCGGCTTTCGCCGGCGCAGAAGATTTTACTGCCTTTTTGGCAGAACCATCTTTCACTGCTTTTTGAACGTCTTCTTTCAAGATGAGGCCACCTTTGCCGGTGCCCTCAATCTTAGAAACATCCAGATCATGCTCAGCAACCATTTTACGGGCCGCTGGTGCTAAGACTTTATCAGCAACTTTTTCATTAGCGCCTTCATCATCGCCACCTGCAGCGCTGGAAGAAGAAGCATTGCTGCTTTCTTCAGCACTTGCACCGCCAGCCCCTTCAGTAAAGACGGCCAGAACCGCTTCGGACTCTACCTGACTGCCTTCTTCGGCTTTAATTTCAGCTAGCGCACCGTCGGCAGGGGCAACAACTTCAAGTACAACCTTGTCGGTTTCGATGTCGGCTAGCACTTCATCGCGCTTAACCGCTTCACCTACTTTCTTGTGCCACGTCGCCACGGTGCCTTCCTGAATAGACTCTGGGAAGCTCGGGGCTTTTACATCATGTTGCTGACCACCGCCATTACCGCCGCTGGCTTTTTGCTCTTCTTGCTTATCGTCTTTTTTCACTTCGGCCGATTTAGCGCTGGCTTCGTCAGAAGATTTCTCTTCTTTACTGCTAGACGCGCTGCCTTCACCAATTTTGCCTAACACTTGCTCTGACTCAACGGTATCGCCCTCTTCGGCCATCACGTCAGTCAAGGTACCCGCTTCCGGTGCGACGACTTCGAGCACCACTTTGTCGGTTTCAATTTCAACAATCAGTTCATCGCGTTCGACGCTGTCACCCGGCTTTTTATGCCACGCAGCCACAGTGCCTTCTGCAACGGATTCCGGAAAGGTTGGCGCTTTGATATCAATAGCCATGTCGTTTCCCTTATATGTTCTCTAAACCCGGTGGGCGCTTATAGGTTAAAAGCGTCTTCCACCAGCTGGCGCTGCTGTTCAGTGTGGACGGACATATAGCCCGCTGCCGGCGCGGCAGAGGCAGGACGTCCTGCAAATTTCAAATCACGTCCGAAGCCATTTTTCAGTATATCGGCCACGGCGCGCATGTGGTGCTGACTTGAGTACCAAGCGCCTTGGTTCAGCGGTTCTTCCTGGCACCACACGATGTCTTCCACATTGGCATACGCCTGGAGCACTTCCAGAAGCTCTTCTTTCGGGAAGGGGTAGAGCTGCTCAAGACGAATAATCGCCGTGTCATCACGCTCGTTTTCTGCACGCCAGTTGGCTAAGTCGTAATACACCTTGCCAGCACACATGATAACGCGAGTGACCTTTTCTGCCTCAAGATTCGACTGATCCGGCAATACCATGTAGAACTTGCCGTGAGCGAGATCTTCCAAGCTAGAGACTGCTTCTTTATGACGCAGTAGCGACTTCGGCGACATGATCACCAGTGGCTTACGCAACGGACGAATGACCTGACGTCGCATCAGATGATAAATCTGTGCGGGGGTTGTCGGTACACACACCTGCATATTGTGCTCAGCGCACAGCTGCAAGAAACGCTCTAATCGCGCGGAGGAGTGTTCTGGCCCCTGGCCTTCATAGCCATGCGGCAACAGCATGGTCAGACCACATAGTCGTCCCCACTTGGTTTCGCCAGAGGAGATAAACTGGTCAACCACTACTTGGGCACCGTTGAAGAAGTCACCAAATTGGGCTTCCCAAATGACGAGGACACCCGGCGCTGTTGTTGAGTAACCATACTCAAACGCCAACACCGCCTCTTCCGATAGAAATGAATCATGAATAGTGAAGCGTGGCTGACCGTCTGACATATTCTGCAGCGGTACGTAGGTGGAACCATCTTTCTGGTTGTGGACAACCGCATGGCGGTGAGAGAACGTTCCACGTCCAACATCCTGACCGGTAATACGGATAGGATGGCCCTGCTCTAGCAGCGTGGCATACGCCAGCGTTTCGGCGAAGCCCCAGTTAAGCCCCAAGCTACCCGCCTGCATTTTACGACGGTCTTCATAAATCTTAGCGACTTGGCGCTGTACTTCGATCCCATCAGGAATCTCGCACATCCTCCCCGCCAGCTGTTGCAGACGCTTCATATCAAAGGTGGTATCTGCATCCCCGGTCCACTCGTGCCCCAGGTAGGGCGCCCAATCCACAAACAGTGACGTATTAGGCTCTTGCACCAAGGCATTGGCTACGTGATTACCTGCCACAAGATCATCGCGATAGGTTTCAATCATCGTTTTGGCGTCTTCTTCTGACAATACGCCCTGCTCAACAAGACGTTTAGCGTAAAGCAAGCGCGAAGAAGGATGATCTTTGATTTTGGCGTACATCATCGGCTGGGTGCCCGATGGCTCGTCGGCTTCATTGTGGCCGCGACGGCGATAGCACACCAGGTCAATAACCACGTCTTTCTTGAACTGCTGACGGTAATCTAGCGCCACTTGGGTCGCATGGAGAACCGCATCAGGGTCATCGCCGTTAACATGGAAGATCGGCGCCTGAACCATCTTAGCGATGTCAGTACAGTATTCTGTAGAGCGCGCATCCAAGGGGTTTGATGTCGTGAAGCCCACTTGGTTGTTAATAACGACGTGTACTGTGCCACCAGTTTTGTAGGCCCGGGTTTGAGACATCTGGAATGTCTCCATGACCACGCCCTGACCTGCAAACGACGCATCACCATGGACGTTGATTGGCAGTACTTTACTGCCCTCTTCGTCATTACGGCGATCTTGACGGGCACGGACCGAACCTTCCACTACCGGCGCAACAATTTCCAAATGCGACGGGTTGAACGACATTGCCAAGTGAACTTCGCCACCAGGCGACATGACGTTCGAGCTAAAGCCTTGGTGATATTTCACATCACCAGAACCACGTTCGATCACCTTTTTACCGTCGAACTCGTCGATTAATTCAGCGGGGTTTTTACCCAGGATATTAACCAACAGGTTCAATCGGCCTCGGTGGGCCATGCCAATCACAACTTCTTTAGTACCATAGCCGCCGGACCGCTGAATCAACTCGTCCATCATTGGAACAAATGATTCACCACCTTCTAGACCGAAGCGTTTGGTACCTGGATATTTAGACGCTAGGTAATTTTCCAAACCTTCAGCAGCAGTAAGGCGCTCAAGCACGTGCTTACGCACATCATCACTGAATTTTGGCGCACTTCGCACCGATTCAAAACGCCGTTGCAACCAACGTTTCTCTTCGGTATCAACAATGTGCATGATCTCGCAACCGATGGAACGACAGTAGGTCTGCTCCAGCGCGTCGACGATCTCGCGCAACGGTGCTTTATCAATACCTAAAAAGAACGAGCCGGTTTGGAACTCGGTGTCAAGATCAGCCTTGGAAAGCTGATGAAATGACAAATCGAGGTCTGGGATGGGGGTGGGATTACGCAGTCCTAGCGGATCAATATTTGCCTTCTGATGGCCACGAAAGCGGTAGGCGTTAATCAGCTGCAGGACCTTAACCTGCTTTTTATTCTCACCGCTATCGGAGGAGACAGCGGTTACCCGACCTGGGCGACTTTCACGACCCAGTTGGTAGAACTGATCACGCGTGGGGCTTAGTGGAACATCGTGGGAGGCACTGCCCTCAGAACGCGGCAGCTGATCAAAATAGCTACGCCATTCGTCTGAGACAGAATCTGGATCGGCGAGGTACTGCTCATAAAGCGCTTCCACGTAGTGGACATTGCCACCACTAACGTGAGAGGAACGCCACATCAACTCCATTATGCCTTGTTGCATCTCTCGGTCACCCTGCACTGATGGGGTGGTATCGGTATCGCTGCGGTCACGCAACGACATCGCTATTGCCCTGCCGGCGGGGCGGGACATATGCCGGCGGCGCCGACCAAAGGCCGGAAGCCCTATTCATACTAGCTGTTAATGCTACATTTTCACTACGTACTATTTCATCGCTTGGTACCACTTCGTATTTTACTACGATGGTACGGAGCTCTTTCTATTAAGTCATTATCAATCAGTTCATGCTCAATCAGTTCATGCTCAAAAGCCGGTACTTTATGCACCGGCTTTTAAACTTGACTGAATAGGTAGTGCGACGCGTCGCCGCACTGCCCAACGTCCCTATGATAACAAGCGAAGCGCCGCGATTTAAGTGCCTTTGTGAAGCAACTTACGCAGCGCTCGCATTTTTTTCATAGGATTAGGCGTTTACGTCGCATCAGCTAGCAACATTTCACGAATTTTACCAATTGCACGGGTCGGATTTAGCCCTTTCGGACAAACCGCAACACAATTCATGATGCCACGGCAGCGGAAAACGGAGAACGGATCTTCCAGGTTAGTAAGACGTTCACGCGTAGCCGTGTCGCGTGTGTCTGCAAGGAAGCGATAAGACTGAAGCAAACCAGCCGGACCAACAAACTTGTCTGGATTCCACCAAAATGATGGGCACGACGTAGAACAGCATGCACACAGGATACACTCATACAGGCCATCTAGCTTGTCGCGCTCTTCTGGTGATTGCAGTCGCTCGATCGCTGGTGCTGGAGTATCGTTTTGCAGGTACGGCTGAATACGCTCGTACTGCTTATAGAATAACCCCATATCAACGACCATATCACGGATAACCGGCAGACCCGGTAACGGGCGCAGGGTCAGCTTGTTGCTTTTCACAACATCCGACAGCGGCGTAATACACGCCAAGCCGTTTTTACCGTTCATGTTCATGCCGTCGGAACCGCATACGCCTTCACGACAACTGCGACGAAACGCAAGCCCGCTATCCTGCTCTTTCATCAGGTGTAGAACATCCAACACCATCAGATCGCGGTCTTTAGTATCGACCTGGAACTCCTGCATATAAGGCGCGGAGTCGGTTTCCGGATTGTAACGGTATACGGATACCTGAAGGTTAGACATGGTGACTCCCTCTCGTCAGTGCAGAGATTAGTAGGTGCGAACTTTAGGCTCGAACGTGTCAACAGTTTTCGGCTTGAAGTTGACGTCGCGCTTTTTCAGCTCTTTCGTGGCTGGGAAATAGAGCGAGTGCTTCAGCCAGTTAACATCATCACGGTCAGGAAAGTCGTAGCGCGAGTGCGCACCACGGCTCTCATTACGCTCAAGGGCAGCAATCGCCGTTGCTTCTGCCACTTCCATCAAGTTATCAAGTTCTAGCGCTTCAACACGTGCGGTATTGAAGGCATTGGACTTGTCAGGCAAGTGCGCGTTGCCAATACGATTACGTAGGTCCGCCAGCTTTTTGACACCTTCCCGCATATTTTTCTCTTCGCGGAATACACCGAAAGAGGTCTGCATAATGTCTTGAAGTTCTGCTTTAAGCTGGGGAATGCTTTCGCCACCTTCCGATTCATTCCAGCGCGTAATACGCTTCATAGCTGACTCGATATCAGATTCAGAAGCATCCAGGTATTCAATACCTTCGTTAAGTGCGCCTTCGATGAACATACCCGCTGCGCGGCCGAACACTACCAAGTCTAGCAGGGAGTTACCGCCCAAGCGGTTAGCACCGTGAACCGATACACACGCCGCTTCACCACAAGCAAACAAGCCATTAACGATATGATCGTTGCCGCTTTCGTCTTGAGTAATTGCCTGGCCATGAATGTTGGTCGGAATGCCACCCATCATGTAGTGGCAAGTAGGCACTACCGGAATCGGGTCTTTAGCAGGGTCAACATGAGCAAATGTTTTCGACAGCTCAACGATACCTGGGAGACGCTTACCAAGAACTTCTTCGCCCAAGTGATCAAGTTTCAAGAAGACGTGGTCGCCTTTCTCGCCACAGCCTCGGCCTTCCAAGATCTCCATGACCATAGAGCGCGCAACGACGTCGCGACCGGCCAAGTCTTTTGCGTTCGGAGCATAACGCTCCATGAAGCGCTCGCCGTCTTTATTGATCAGGTAACCACCTTCACCACGGCAACCTTCCGTTACCAACGTTCCTGCACCGTAGATACCGGTTGGGTGGAATTGCCACATTTCCATGTCTTGCATCGGGAAGCCAGCACGTAACGCCATACCAATACCATCGCCGGTATTAATCAGCGCATTAGTAGTTGAGGCATAAATACGGCCTGCACCGCCCGTAGCAAGAACCGTGGCTTTCGATTTAACGTGGACAACTTCGCCAGTTTCGATGCACATGGCGATACAGCCGACCACATCACCGTTGCTGTTTTTCACCAGATCTACCGCATACCACTCATTCAAAAACGTAGTGTTGTTCTTGAGATTGTTTTGGTAGAGCGTGTGAAGCAGCGCATGTCCGGTACGGTCAGCCGCTGCACAGGTACGCGCTGCCTGACCACCTTCACCAAAGTTTTTTGACTGACCACCAAATGGACGTTGATAAATACGGCCGTTATCGAAGCGCGAGAACGGTAGTCCCATATGCTCAAGCTCAAATACCGCTTTCGGGCCTTCTGAACACATGTACTCAGCCGCATCTTGGTCAGCAATGTAATCGCCGCCTTTGACGGTATCGTACATGTGCCAGCGCCAATCATCGTCCGGATCTGAAGAGGCGATAGCACAAGTAATACCACCCTGAGCAGAAACGGTGTGGGAGCGCGTCGGGAACACTTTGGACAGTACGGCTGTCTTTTTACCGGACTTAGCCAGTTCAAGCGCAGCGCGCAGGCCAGAGCCACCGCCACCAATAATAATGGCGTCAAATGTCAGGCTACGAAGGTTAGACATGTATCAAGCTCCCCACAGGATTTGAATGCCCCACACCAGGTATACGAAGATGGCCAGAATAATCAGCGTCTGGACACCCACGCGCAGGCGAGTGGACTTGAGATAATCGGTGGTGACCGTCCACAAACCGATCCAGGCATGCGCTGCAACGGAAACAAACGCTAGCAGCGAGAAAATACGCATCCAAGTTTGATCAAACAGTCCGCTCCAGGCGTAATAGTCCAAATTAGGATTAAACAGCAGGTAGGCGACGATAAAGACGGCATATATAGCCAGAATTACCGCTGAAACGCGCTGCATTAGCCAATCGGAGAGTCCACTACGACCAAAACTAGTGATGTTAGTTACCATACCCAAACTCCTGCTAGGATAATCAGAACGACACTGACGACAACAGTGATCTGTGCTTTTTTCACACCACCTTCAAGGGTCACACCGATATTCGCATCCATTAATAGGTGTTTGACGCCTGCTACAAGATGAAATGCCAGTGCGGATAACAATCCCCAGGCAATGAACTTGGCAAAAAAGTTATTGGCCAACGCGTTGCTGACGGCATCAAAGCCAGCCGGAGACGATAGTGATTTACCCAGCGCCCAGAAAGCGAAAATCAGACCGACGAAGAGGATGACACCCGTAATACGGTGTGTGATCGACGTTAGCGCCGGTAGTGGGAAATGTATCGTAGTAAGGTCTAAGTTTACGGGTCGTTTGCTATTCACGGCGTTATACACACTCTATTGGCCCGCTCTGCGACAGGTCGGGCATAGCCCGAGCGGGCAGTGGTTGCTGGAAGGGGCTCGGCCGTTGCCAAGTCGAGCACGACCTCCTATCTGCCGGTCGCGCGCCGTGGATTATAAGAACCTTCGCCCCTGCTGACAAACCGAACTCAAGCTTAACTCGACTATGGTGCAATAAAAATGAGGTCTACCCGAGTCGATTTTGCGTTGCAGCATGGTTATAGTGACAGGAGATTGAGGGTTTGGTAAGTCCGTTGACGTGTCGACAATCTCCTGACGTCACTTTACTATGAACTCCACAATAATCATATACAATAATTATACAGCACAACAACAGCTGCACAAGGATACCTAGCGCTTAGGCTAATTGACAAAATGTCGAACAATTCTATAGTAGGCGAGCCTTTTCGCCGGCGCGGTATGCGAAACTACGACATTACGTCCCAAACCGAATTCGAAAGGAGGCCAGCATGGCTGACAGGAAAGCGACATTGACGGTAGACGGTCTAGAAAAATCGATCGAGCTACCCATGTATTCCGGCACACTTGGCCCCGACGTCATTGACGTACGCGGCCTGGGTGCTGAAGGCCTGTTTACCTACGATCCCGGCTTCATGGCCACTTCTTCCTGCCAGTCCGCTATTACCTACATTGATGGCGGCAAGGGCGTGCTACTTCATCGTGGCTATCCCATTGACCAACTGGCCAAAGAGTCTAATTTTGTTGAAATGTGTTACACCCTACTGTTTGGTGAACTACCTAATGACCAACAGTACGCAGATTTCGAGTCGCGCATTCGTAACCACACCATGGTGCACGACCAAATCAATAACTTCTTCAAGGGGTTCCGCCGCGATGCGCACCCAATGTCCATTCTGTGTGGCGTCGTTGGTGGCCTAGCCGCCTTCTACCATGACCACATGGACATCACTCAAGAAGAAGATCGTGTAATCAGCGCTATTCGCCTCATTGCAAAAATGCCTACCTTGGCCGCAATGTCGCACAAATATAACGTTGGTCAGCCGTTCAACTACCCGCGCAACGACCTGAACTACGCAGAAAACTTTCTCTACATGATGTTCAGCAATCCTTGCGAAGAGTACAAGATTAATCCAGTGTTCGCGAAAGCCATGGACCGCATCTTTATGTTGCACGCGGATCATGAGCAAAACGCCTCCACTTCTACAGTTCGCTTAGCAGGCTCGACCGGTGCCAACCCATTTGCTTGCATCAGTGCAGGTATTGCAGCACTTTGGGGCCCAGCACATGGCGGCGCCAACGAAGCCGTACTAAACATGCTTGACGAAATTGGCGACGACTCTGAAGAAAATATTCAGCGCTTTGTCGACAGAGCAAAAGACAAAGATGACCCCTTCAAGTTAATGGGCTTTGGTCACCGCGTCTATCGTAACTTTGACCCGCGCGCCAAAGTAATGAAAGAGACCTGTGACGAAGTACTCGCTGAGCTTGGCTTAGCCGACGACCCGCAGCTTAAAATCGCCAAGCGCCTTGAACAAATCGCCTTGGAAGATGAGTACTTCATCGAGCGTAAGCTATATCCAAACGTCGATTTTTACTCTGGCATTATTCTCAAAGCCATGGGCATTCCGACCAATATGTTTACCGTTATTTTCGCGGTATCTCGCACTATCGGTTGGATTTCTCACTGGCATGAAATGCTTAGCGAAAGTTACAAAATTGGCCGCCCGCGCCAACTGTATATCGGCCACGATATGCGCGACTATCCTAAAAAATAACGCCGCACCAACCATACAGCGTCATTAGGATAATAAAAGGCCACCCGCGCGGGTGGCTTTTTGCTTGTTATAAATTCACTTTTTTGCTCTCCCTGCGCACTGACAAGATGCTCTAGCGCATCATCACTACCGTTGCCTTCATTGGCCTGAGCAAAAGAGCACGACGGCACCTCCACGCTACACCCAATGGAGCCGCCAACATCGCAGACCTTGTATAATATGCGTAAGCAACAACGACGTTAGGCAAGTGACTACTCTGGCAACGATGGCATCTTGAGCAGCATGGCAGCTGGCACTTACCTAATCGACCACACCACTGCTTCTGCAGATCTCGCTTTGAAACTAGATACTACCTGCCGTTAATAAGGTGCCGTCTTCTTGGATGCTACTGTCTCTAGCGGGTTACAAGAGGTGAAAAGTAGTAGTTAACCAAATCTGTACTGCTGGCTTGGTACAAGGCCTTGCCGAAGGCTTGCACTTTGCAGAACAATCATGGCTTCGCTGTGGACTGAATGTGCAGCGTAAGGATGGTGGACGTTGGGACACTTCGTCACTATTAAAGCGCCTACAAAGGCCAGAATAACGCTTGACTTTTAAGCGCCTCGATCTTGAAAAAGGTTTTCCACACTATCTGTGGATAACCCTGTTCACAACCACTACAAAACGTCCCACAATCGCCATGAACAGTGACCCAGCCTTAAATTGGTCATTTTTTAACCTAATATAAGATACTGATTTAAAAGAAATAATTCTAAATCACTGATTTTTTGAGACAACAACACAGGGTTGTGCACAACCCCTCTCGCAAAGTTACAAAAGTGGACAAGTCAAGCACAAAATCGTTAAAAAAACGATTGAAATGGGAGTGATTTCAACCCGTAATCACAATAATAGGAACGCAAAATCTGACAGATGAGTGACCCCATTGCCTTTAATTAAAATGCGTGTTTTGAGATATGTTTGCCGACAATAAATCTGCAAATAAATTTCGAGGAAATAGAAGATGGCGTCCCATAGGGGGTTCGAACCCCTGTTACCGCCGTGAAAGGGCGGTGTCCTAGACCACTAGACGAATGGGACGTTATGAACCTAAAAATGCGGCCTTAAAACGCTATATTGAAATCTCAGTGCCAAAAACTTTAAGTCGCTAGTCAAGCATTGAAACTTCCAATATTGGTGGAGCCTAGCGGGATCGAACCGCTGACCTCAACACTGCCAGTGTTGCGCTCTCCCAGCTGAGCTAAGGCCCCACATGTCTCTAAGACGGAGCGTAGGTTACTGATTATGCCCGCCTTCGTCAAGCCTTTCAGACATAGGAAGCGCCAAATTCCGTGATTTATGAGAAATTGGCGCTCCCTTGCATTGATCTAAGGCACCAATAAAGCAGGCTTACCTAAGACACCCCTGGGCATCCGCCAGTGCTACGCTTAAGGTCCAGCTAGTCATTAAAGGCCACGAAACTCTTTCTCAAAGCGTTTCGCCTGCTTCTTGGAGACTCCGCCCAGCACTTCAATAGCATTGCGGAGCCGCGCCCGCGTCACATCGGATCCTAAGATCGCCATCGCATCCATTACTGAAGTGCTTGAAGTGCTTCCTGTAATGGCAATAAAGACAGGGGCCAGGAAAGCTTTCATCTTAATATCAAAATGCTCAGCGAGTGATTTAACGTCAGCCAAGAGCGCCTCTTTCGTCCAGGCAGGCACAACTTCAAAACGCCACACCAAGAACTGAAGCAACTTAACCAGCTCTTCTTTCTCAAGCTTGACACTATCAAAATCGTCTTCCGCTAATACAGGCAGCCCAGAAAAAAAGTGCCCAGCCAGCGGTATTACTTGAGAAAGCGTTTCAACACGAGGACGCACCTGAGGAAGTATTTGCTTCACGTACTCCTCATTGAATGCCCACTCCCGAAGCGCCTGAAGCAATGCATTATCATCTAAGTCTTCACGAATGTAGACGCCGTTAAGCCAAGTTAGTTTTTCCAGATCAAACACCGGCCCACCCAACGATACCCGCTGGATATCAAACTCAGCCATCATATCTGACAGGCTAAACTTCTCGCGCTCATCGGGCATCGACCAACCCATGCGGCCCAAATAGTTAGTGACTGCCTGAGGCAAGAACCCCATCCGGCGATAGTAGTTAATCGACGTCGGGTTTTTACGCTTGGAAAGCTTGGACTTATCGGGATTGCGCAGCAGTGGCATATGACATAACTGCGGCATTTCCCAGCCGAAGTATTCATACAGCAACTGATGCTTTGGCGCTGAGTTAATCCACTCCTCGCCGCGCAGCACGTGGGTAATATTCATCAGGTGATCATCAACCACGTTCGCCAGATGATAAGTAGGCATACCATCCGACTTCAGCAGAATTTGTGCATCGACTTGCGCCCACTCAACTTCAATGGTGCCTCGCAGCATATCGTTAACAACACAAACGCCCGCACTGGGTACGTTCATGCGCACAACATATGGCCAGCCCTCCTGCTCACGGCGGGCTTGCTCATCCGGGGCCATCGCCAGGTCAACTGGCTTCAAGGCCAAGTGCATACCAGCCGCTTTGCGTGCTTCTCTAATCTCATCTAGCTCTTCGCTGGTGCGATAACACTTAAAAGCATGCCCAGCATCTAGAAGCTGCTGAGCATACTGGGCGTAAATATCACCACGCTCGCTTTGCCGATATGGACCATGAGGGCCACCAACATCCGGGCCTTCATCCCATTCCAAGCCAAGCCAACGCAAAGAATCTAAAATCATCTGCTCTGATTCGGCGGTAGACCGAACCCGATCGGTGTCTTCAATGCGCAAAATGAACTGGCCACCATGCTGGCGCGCAAAACAGAGATTAAACAACGCAATATAGGCAGTACCTACATGCGGATCACCCGTTGGAGAAGGCGCGATACGAGTACGAACGGTCATCAAGATGTCCTTTTGACAATAAAGCGTCACGGCATTATACGCACCCTTAAAGCAACCAACAGCACCTTGCAGGGAACGAGTTTAACTTAAAAGCGTCTGAACGGTTGCTAGTGGCTTGCCGACAGCAGGATGCGCGTTAGAGCACAATCGCTTAATATGGCGTAGCACCTATGATTCAAGTTCATCCTTCAAAGCGCCACGCGTTTTTTAGTATGCACCGAACGCCGCCGAATAGGGTGGAGGTCATTTAACGAGCTTATTGGGCTCATCAATAGGAAAACGAAATGGAATCGCTAGGCTCACGTATAAAGCAACTGCGACTTAGGGCCAAGCTCAACAAGGCTGCCCTCGCACGTAAAGTAGGCGTATCAGATGTCACCATTTCTTACTGGGAATCCGGTGCTATCAAACAGATCGGCCATGAGCGCCTTGTGGCGCTCGCCGATGCTCTTGAATGCTCTTTGGCAACGCTCTTAGAAGGTGACAGTGCACCTCCGCTGTTGACCCTGACGCATGCTGCTCCCCTCCCCTGGGAACAGGTTCAGGCAACAACGATGACGGTACCGCACCACCTGCCACTGAAAATTGACTGGAAAGCGCCCTGCGTAATGGTAACTCCCGGCCCAGAAACGGATTTCTCACCGGTGTCAGCAGGTGACTTAGTGCTATTAGGTCCTACCCATGTGTTTCACAAAGCTGGCCATTATTTAATCCAGCGTGAACAAGGTTATGTTATTGAGCACTTTGCAAAAGCGCCCAGTGACACCACCATCCATGCGGTACTGTTAGCACACTGGTCTCCTGCCTAAAGCACCTTTATCTCCCCACGTCCTACATTTCTTCAACCACGTCCACTTGGTCGCGCGTACGTCTTGGTTCACTGCCCACCAAGAAACTGCGCGAGTAAGTGGCAACCTGCCCTAGACCATGGCGAGTCTGGCTTACCAGCTCGCCAGCTAGGTATTCCCCTTCACTGCCGATGCGTGCTTGAACTGCGACTGGCTGCACTGAAGCTTCTGATAGCTGAACGCTCACAATGTACCTTCCATCTGGTAAGCCACTGCCAGAACCAAGAGGGCCAGCATTAAATTTTCCTTGCGAAACACTCGTGCGCTCCTGCCAGCGAACGCGGCTTATTTCACGCTCAATAGTTACCTGAATAAGAGCGCCATCTGGCAGGTTGGTTTCGCCTTCCACCATTAAACGACGATCAGAGCGCAAAGAAGCCATTGTCGAAATGGTCACAATGAGAGGGTCAACCGCCTCTTTGGGTTCAGCACTTTTTTGCGGGCTAGGTGTTTCGACGACCGCCTCAGGCGGCACAGAGGTCGGCTCCTCCTCCTGGCCGCCACAGCCAGTCAGCAGCAACACGCTCGCTAACACTAAACTGATACCACCTAGTGTCTTATGCATAGAGACTCCTCAACAACGTACAATCAGCTTACCACTGCCTAGCCCTCATCACATTGAATTAGACCGCTAAAAAAGCAAAGCGCTGCAAGGCTTACAATACTTATACAAAAACTAATCACAAATAGCACGACCCAGCACTTCCCTCTCCCGCATTTCGTCACCAATCTAGCTAAAATAGTACGGTTAACAGCATCGTTGCAGAAGGTGGATAGCAGCGCACTGATCATGGAACTAAAGAAGAGTAACTAGGAACTGATCAGAGTTAACATCGACCATCATCACATCGTTGTGACCCGCTATTCGGCACAAAACTCACTCCGTTTTTTTGCATGTCGCCATGGCTGAATTGGCTAGAGCACGCAAAGGGGCATAATTTATGCCTTGAACTTCTATCGTAGGTTAGCTCGGGCTGCCGATAATGTGCTTTGTACTCACCCCCGCTTTTTGCGTACAATCGCTCGCCGACGACTCCCCCGCTGCTAAGCAATTACGACAGGCTCATACCGCATTGAATGATGCAAGTGATTGATATGACCAAAGCAAGCCAAGCAGATGCAGCCCGCCTGTTTTCTGTGGCCCCCATGATGGATTGGACAACCCGAGATTACCGCGCGTTTGCACGCACGTTAACCAAGCGGACATTGCTGTATACCGAGATGGTGACCACCGGTGCCATTTTGCATGGGACACCCCGTGAGCGCTTTTTAGGCTATAGCGATGTTGAGCATCCGATTGCGTTGCAGTTGGGTGGCAGCGATGCGGGGGAGCTGGCCGAGTGCGCGGCTATTGCCGAGGCGTGGGGTTACGACGAGGTCAACCTGAATGTTGGCTGCCCTAGCGACCGGGTGCAAAACAATATGATTGGCGCTTGTTTGATGGGCTACCCCGAAAAAGTGGCAGCGGCAGTGAAAGCAATGCAGGCGACGGTGTCGATTCCGGTCACGGTGAAATGCCGCATTGGAATTGACGATCAGGATGAAGACGCTGACTTAGCACGGTTTATTGAGATCGTGGCAGATGCGGGTTGCAATGTTTTTACCGTTCATGCGCGCAAGGCGTGGCTGCAAGGGCTATCGCCTAAGCAGAACCGTGATGTGCCGCCCCTCAACTACCCCCGCGTGCATCGCCTAAAGCAAAGCCATCCAGAGCTACATATTGGCATTAATGGGGGTATCAAAACACTCGCCGAGTGCAACGCACACCTTGCGCACGTTGATAGCGTGATGGTGGGCCGCGAGGCGTATCAAAACCCTTGGCTACTCGCCGGGGTTGATGAGCAGCTATTTGGTGAAACAGGGCCTGCACGCACGCGCCTAGAAGCAGCTAACGCATTTCGCCCTTACATTCAGCAGCGGCTAGATGAAGGGGCCAAGCTGAACCACATTACCCGTCATTTGCTGGGCTTATTTCAGGGCTGCCCTGGCGGCAGGCGTTTTCGTCGTCATCTCTCTGAGCACGCGCATAAAGAGGACGCTGGGCTACGCCTTTTCGATGAAGCGCTTAGCCTTGTACGTGAGCCTGAAATGAATGGGCAAGCAGCGCCTGCCCTGTTATCAGCAGATTAATACATAGCATCTGGCTGCGGTGTCAGGCTTGATTGAAAGTTTTCAATCGCCGTTTCAGCTTCTTCAATTTCATCAAAACGGGCAATGTGATAAAGCGCTTCGCCTTCGTTCGCCAGTGGCAGGCGACTCATACCAATAACAATACCGTCAGCCATAGAGAGTACTTCACCTTCATCATTACCGAAGGGGTCTGCCACTTTACCGAGCACTTCGCCTTTTGCTACACGAGCACCTAAGCGCACCTTGGGTCGTAAGATACCGTCGATAGGTGCTCTCGCCCAGCTAGAGCCATTGGCAAGTTCTGCGGGCATCGCCGAGCGGCGGCGCTGCTCCCCCGCCAGCATGCCTAAGCGGCGCATTACCCGCAAAACACCACGCACGCCGGGTGCAATGGCCCACTCATCAAAACGTAGCGCTTCGCCGGCTTCATAGGTAAGCACAGGAATACCACGATTTTGAGCATAGTGGCGCAGGCTACCTTCACGCAGCTCTGCATTGAGTACAACGGGTGCGCCAAACGCATCAGCCATGCGCTCGGTTTCGCTGCCTGGCTGTAACTGAGCACGAATCTGCGGAAGATTAGTGCGATGAATAGCACCGGTATGCAGATCGATAATGTGGGTGGCGTGATCGACAATTTCATCGCGGAACAGTGCCGCAATGCGCCCACCTAGCGAGCCCTTTTCACTGCCTGGAAAGCAGCGGTTCAAATCGCGGCGATCGGGTAAGTAGCGCGTTTGCTGCAAAAAGCCGAAGACATTCACCACAGGTACAGCGATTAGCGTACCGCGCAAACTATTGATTGCTTTAGAACGCAGCAGGCGGCGAACAATCTCTACTCCATTAATTTCATCGCCGTGGATACCACCACAAACGAGCATGATCGGGCCCTCTTTACGCCCATGCACAACTTCAACCGGAATATGCAGCTGGGTGTGGGTATATAGACGTGCCACGGGCACATCAATTTGTAAGCGTTGGCCAGGCATTATAGTGTGCCCTGCTAGAGTAAAAGGTGCTCGCGCCATGCTGAAAATCCTATAGCGTGCGTAATGACAGTTCCGTTTCGAAACGGCGTTTCCAAATGAATCTTATACGCTTTTTACCGATAAATAACGAATTTGTTAACCCACGCTATGGGCTAATGCAATTAACCATACAGTTTTGAATGTAAAAAGTGGTGCACATAAGATAAAATAAACAGTCACGTGTCGATTACTGAGGCTGCGTTTTTATATGGCAAGAAAAACCAAAGCGGAGGCTGCTGCAACTCGCGAAGCGCTGTTGGATGCCGCTGAAGAGGTGTTTTTCGCAAAAGGCGTAGCTCGCACATCGCTGGAGCAAATTGCGCGTCATGCTGACCTAACGCGTGGTGCCGTTTATTGGCATTTTAAAAATAAAGGCGATCTTTTTATGGCGTTGGTGGAGCGTGTGCGTATGCCCTTCCAGTCGCTGATGGAAGAGGTGAATAACGCTGACTCAACCGTCTCGCCCTTGGTTGCTATACAGCTTGCCTGCCATGCTGGCCTCAATCGCTTGGAACAGCCGTCACATCAACGCATTTTGTCAATTCTTCTGCATCGCTGTGAATTCTTTAGCGATATCAACCCGATTCAGATGCAAGATGAGATTGCAGACGAATGTTTCGATGAAATGCTGATAGTATTTCAACTGGCCCAGCAACAGCAGTTACTACGTGATGATTTAACACCTGAAGTAGCAACGCGCCTTGTGCAGGCTGCGCTGGGTGGCTTATTCCATGATTGGTTGCGAAATCCTGAGTCTTTTTCACTGCGCGAACGCGGCGGTGAGCTCATCGACACACTCATCAAGATGATGCAGCGCTAACTCTCTCGCTGCAATGCAGCAATACACCTACACTAAGTGGGGCCAGCATAGGACTACTTTATGGATGCATTAGAATTTGTTCGTATCCGCGAACTTGATATCGCTGTCCGCATTTGGAATCCCGATGCTCCCCGCACGCTGATTGCCTGGCATGGCCTTGCGCGCCACGGCGGTGATTTCGAAGCGTTGGCCCATCAGTTGGGCAGTGAATGGCGCATTCTTGCACCAGATACGCCCGGCCGCGGTCTTTCTAGCTGGTCACTATTTCCTGCCCACGATTATCTCTACAGCCACTACATGACGGTGGCGGTAGGTGTTCTAGATCATTTTCAATTAAAACAGGTCGATTGGCTGGGCACTTCTATGGGTGGGCTATTGGGCATGCTGCTTGCTTCCAACCCGGCGCATAAACACCGGATTTCCAGGCTTATCCTTAACGATGTTGGGCCTGAACTGAATAAAGAGGGTCTCACCGCGCTCTCCAGTTATTTCAGCCTAACCCACCGCTTTACAAGCTTTGCAGACCTGCAAAAAGAGTTAACACAACACTACGCAAGCTTCGGGATTACCAGTGATGCTGAGTGGCGAGCCCTGGCATTGGGTAGCGCACGCCGCCTTCCGGACGGTAGCTGGACTTATCACTTCGACCCCCGCATTGGCGAACAGTTTGTCCATGATACGCCGCGAGATACATGGGCTGATTGGGCAAACATCCGCTGCCCTGTGATGGTCATTCGCGGAGCCGAATCGACACTACTGGATGCCGCAACGCTGCCACGGATGAAAGAGGTACAGCCTGACTTGGTTACCTTCACCGCGCCAGACTGCGGCCACGCCCCAATGCTGAACAATGCTGATCAAGTAACACCCCTGCGGCAGTTCCTTAATGCCCCATTGATCACCTTCAGGCATAACAAACCAGTCAACACCGAGCCAACTTCTTTGCCAATTACGCAATGGTTCGTTAAGCAGTGGCGCCGCTTGTTTGGTTAGATAACACTTCCAAGTATTTCGCTAGCACTCGGCACCTACTGGGTTGCGGGCCGTTTCCCGCTTTGCAATGTAACCAAAATGTGTGTTGTTAACTTAACGCTCATCATTTGTTGCTCTAAAACTTAGCTATCAGTGCCGCCCGCGCAGCTTATCTCTTAACGCCTGGAACCGACCTTTGACGTCATCAAGGGTATAGTTTTCGCTCATCAAACCACGAAGAGCCTGAAGCTGATGCTCAAATAACCCATGATTATGAAGATCTTCAGGGACCTCTTCTCGGCCAAGCGGCAGGATATTTTCAAAGTAGGTTCCCCCCAAAACACGGCGTAAAACACCTTCACCCAAAAATGCCTCATCACTGTTCAGAGTGCGAGTAGCCCGTAACAAACGACGCACATCGTATTGGCCCGGATAAATGTCAGGCACTTGCTTCTTGAGCCCAAGCAGGCTGTAAACCCCAATACGGGCAGTTCTAACCGAGCTTTCCAGGGTAAACACAACGTCGTTATGTGTTTCCACAAACTGACCCATGCAGGCTAGGTTTGTACAGCCATCAGGAACTACGTTAGGGCGATCTCCTTTGGCTCTTGGCATAAATTGAGCGGTGATATACGGCATTAACGCGATACGGGTTTTGGTGGCAGCCAGTATGGCATCGAGCTGATCAATCAAGCCAAGGTGATAGCACATCTCGGTCAATACTTCTTTCCCGGTACACTCTGGCATTGGCTTTTTGACATAATCGCCAGGCTTGTCAATCAACAATGCGTACGTCCACAGCACAATCACATCGTCGGGCTGGTCAGGAAAATGCGGCTGGCGGTTACACGTGAAGCTCATCAGCCAGGAGGAGTCGGTAAAGGTAATAATCCCACCTGTGGCTGTGAACCCTGAATAGGGGTCGTTAACCGACAGCGCTTTAAGCTTATCCATCAGAGGCGAGGGCTTACAGGTTAATGTTACTGACTCCCAGGTTGAGCGAGGGACATCCCCGCAGAATTTTTCTGGCTTTCCGAAGCTATCGGATTTTTCTGCGAGATTCTTCCAGAGTTGCCAGCCTGACCCCATGCCAGCCTGACGTTTATCTTTCAACTGAGGGACGGTGTCATCATCCCCGTAGGCCGTGTCTTCCGTCATCGAGCCGGTGGTGATAAACACCAGATCGCGGGCTTCAATATTGACCGTTTTGCGGCCTTCAATGCCGCGGCACTGAAGGGCGGTAACGGTTTTGATGCCATCCTGGGTAGCTAACTCCAAGTTCTCGACAACCGTGTCGTACTGGATAGTCACGCCCTGGTCTTTCAACCAGCTCATCAGTGGCCGGACAAAACTGTCGTACTGGTTGTACTTCGGAAACACCAGCGACGTCATGTCGTTAAGCCCATCCATCAGGTGGAGAAAACGATGCATATACAGTTTCATTTCAAGCGCTGAATGCCAGTTCTGAAAGGCAAACATGGTGCGCCAGAAGGTATAGAAATTGGTCTCTAGGAATCCTTCACTAAACCACTGCTCTACGCTGACATCATCTAGATCCTCTTTGCGCGCTAGCAGTAGCTTGATGATTTCCAGCTGCTGGCGTTTGGTAAGGTTCATAGTAGAGAAGTCTTTAATCTGGCCCTGTTTTTCCAGAAGACGCGCTTTTGACCAGTTTTTGTCGGCGTCATTTACAATGCGGTACTCATCCAACACTGTGAATGGCGGCGGCAACTCCAGCGCCGGTATTTCCGAGAAGACGTCCCAGAAGTTCTGATAGGTCATCTCCATTTCCCGACCTCCTCGCACGATATATCCCTCTTCCGCGTTACCCGCGCCATCTAGCGAGCCACCCTCTATGCCCTGCTCTTCAAGGAAGGTGATATTACCTGCGGGCATGTGCCCGTCACGAATCAGGAAGAAGGCAGCAGACAACCCTGCAATACCGCCGCCAACGATCCAGGCACGACGCTCCTCAATACCCTTAGACGGAAGTGGACGGTTATTGGTATAGCTTCCGTGCAGATCTGCAGGTGGAAATAGCGTGTCGACACCGTTGTGCAAGCGCCTTGAGGAGGCGTCTGGTGCGATATCGAGAGGCTGCTTCTCAAGTGCATCAATATGGACTTTTAACTTTGAACCTAATGCATCTGAGGCGTTAGAGTCGCTCATTGATAGATATCCTTTTCTGGGTAATCTCTATCAATCAAGTGTAGTTTAAAAAACTCAGCAAACGCTCAAAGCCATCAATGATTAACATAGAAAAGCGCTTAACTACCCGAATTTATTACAATAATTGGCAGTAACAGGGATAACGCGCTGCAAAAAAAGCGGGCACCATGAAAAAACATGATGCCCGCTAGCAGGTCGCCATACAGCGTTACGGTTGGTCGTTACCTAGCGCTGCCTGCTTACTGCTACTATCACGGTCAGGGTGGCGTTTGCGATACAGCCAATCGGACACCGTAGCAATCATGGCGTAGAAGCTTGGAATAAACAGGCTTCCTAGCACGGCCACAGACGCCATACCGACCGCGACGGTGGTACCTATGTGGTGACTGCTCACATCGCTCGCGCCAGAGGCCAGAGCCAACGGTAAGGTGCCAAAAATAAAGGCCAGTGACGTCATAACGATAGGACGGAAGCGAAGCTCTGCGGCAGTAACCGCTGCTTCACGAATCGATTTACCCTGCTCTTTACGCTGCATCTCAGCAAACTCAACGATCAGGATCGCGTTCTTAGCGGCTAAGCCCACGACCACCAGCATGCCGATTTGAACATAAACACTGGTATCCAGGCCGCGCAGCACAATGCCACTAATTCCCCCTAGGAAAGCGAACGGCGTAGCGGTCAGAACCGCCAGCGGTAGCGACCAACTTTCATACTGCGCCGCCAGAATCAGGAATACCATCAACATACCGAAAACGATGGCAAGCGTGGCGGTATTACCCAGGTTGGATTCTTGATACGCGGTACCTGTCCACCCCATCCCCCAGTTTCTACCTAACGTTTCCTGAACCACTTCTTCCATGGCTTCGATCGCCTGGGCAGAGCTGTAACCTGGCGCGGGGTTGCCCTGGAACTGAGCCCCCGCATAAACACCGAAACGAGAGACCACAGAGGGGCCCGTTTGGCGTTCAAGCGTCACAAACTCAGAAAGAGGAATACGCTCGCCATTGCCACCGCGAACATAAACGCTACTGACATCATCCGGTGTTTTACGGAATTCATCTTCATTCTGTAAATAGACCTGGAAGTTGCGGTTTTGGTAACTGAAGAAGTTAACAAAACCATTACCAAAGGTATTGGCTAGCGCCGAGTTGATATTCTCAAGCGCAACGCCATAGCTGAGCGCTTTTTGCTGATCTATATCCGCACGGTAAGAAGGCACGTTGACATTAAACGTGGTGAACACGCGGCTCAGTGCCGGATGCTGATTAGCTGCCTGCATAATTTGCAAAGACGCTTGATAAAGCTCACGTGTGGAAGCGCCCTCAAACGATTGCAGGTAACCGGTGAAGCCCCCCGTTGTCGAGAGCCCCATTATCGGCGGCACGTTAAACGCCATCGCCGACCCACCGTCAATGCTCGCGCCCAGCTGCATAATGCGGCCTACCAACTCATTTGCCGTCAGCTCTCGCTCAGCCCAGGTTTTCATGTTGATAAACATGATCCCTCGCGCGGTATTAACCGCACTCGAAAGAATGTCATAACCCGCGACCGCTGAAGAGTACTCAACGCCAGGAATGTCTTCGATCTGTGAACTAAGCTCGGCCATATAAGCTTGCGTTCGGCTAAGCGACGCGGCATCCGGCAGGGAAACGCTGACCAGTACGATACCTTGGTCAGTTTCGGGCACTAGCGTGGAAGGCGTATTCATATAGAGCCAGTAAGCGCCAGCCCCAACCGCCACGGTAAGCGCAAGCGCTAACACCCAGAAGCGCACCAATTTTTTCACGAACCACATATAAACGGCAGTAAAGCCGTCGAAGAAGCGGTCAAACAAACGCAGCGGCATGGTAATTGCCCGCCGAAATGCGGACTGTTTCGTTTTATGCAGGTTATGCTTGATGAAAATAGCCGACAGCGCGGGAGTAAACGTCAGTGCCATTAACGCGGACAGCGCCACCGATATCGCCACGGTAATCGCAAACTGCTGATAAATTTGCCCGGTGAAGCCACCCAAGAATGCTACCGGCACGAACACCGCCGCCATAATAAGCGATGTCGCAATCACCGGACCACCGACCTCTTTCATCGCGCGAATCGTCGCATCACGCACCGAAATATCATCTTCTTCGCTCAGTACCCGCTCGACGTTCTCGACCACTAGAATCGCATCGTCCACCACTATCCCTATCGACAGCACCAGGGCAAACAGCGTTAGCAGATTGATTGAGAAACCAAACAAGTAGAAGCCCGCAAAAGTGCCGATCACCGATACCGGCACAACCGACATCGCAATGACTGTAAAGCGCCAGTTCTGCAAGAAGATAAACAGAATAACAATAACGATCAGGAACGCTTCAATGAAGGTCTTGAGTACAGTTTCTACGGAGGCATCAATAAACAGCGTGGTGTCGTAAGGCGTTACATACTCAAGTCCTGGCGGGAAACGCCCGGCAAGCTCTTCCATGGTGGTGCGTACCGCATCTGCGGTTTCCAAGGCGTTGGCACCAGGCTGCTGGTTAATAATAATAGGCGTCATGGTGGCGCCATTTAAGCGGGCATCTACACCATAAAATGAAGCGCCTAACTCAATACGCGCCACATCTTCTAGACGCAGCGAAGAGCCATCCGGATTCGTCCGCAAGAAGATAGTGCGGAAGTCATCAGTACCCGATAGACGCCCACCGGCGGTAATTGTATAAGTATAAGCGCGCGGCTCACTTTGTGGCGTTGCCGCTAAGTTACCCGCAGGAATTTCGGTGTTCTGCGCCCGAATAGCGCGAGCCACTTCACTTGGCGTAAGGTTGTACTGAGCCAGCTTATCGGGGTCCATCCATACCCGCATCGCAAACTCACCGCCGCCTAACACTTCGGCATTACCTACACCGGGCACTTGGCGTAGCTCATCCAGGACATTAAGCGTGGCGTAGTTCTGCATATAAATCTTGTTGTAATCACCACTGGGTGACGTCAAAGCAACAAGCATCAATATAGAGTCAGAGCGTAATTCGACCGCCACCCCTTGAGACTGAACCGCCTCGGGTAGTTGCGAAAGCGCCCCCTGCACGCGGTTATTCACATTGATGGTATTGATATCGCCATCCGTGCCGATATTGAAAGCCACGCTGAGGCTCATGGTGCCGTTATCGGCGCTGTTTGAGGTCATGTACAGCATGTCCTCGACACCATTAATAGCCTCAGCAAGCGGTGCTGCTACCGTCTGCGCAACCGTTTCAGCATCTGCGCCAGGGAACTGAGCTTGCACCGACACCGTGGGAGGCACAACGCTGGGATACTGCTCAATTGGCAGTATCCGCATCGCCATCGCACCTACCAGCGTCAAGATAATCGCCAAAACAGTGGCGAAAATCGGTCGGCTAATAAAGAAGTTGGAAAAGTTCATTATTGCGCGCCCTCTTCCCCTTCAGCGGGCTGTGCCTCAGCCGCTCCTTCCTGCATGGCTTCGGCCTGCTCGGCTTGTTGCTGCGCTTCTTCTTGCTCAGCTTCTTCCACTAGCTCGCCAGCATCGCCTCGGAACGGTTGAGGGTCGATGGCCCTACCTGGCTCCAGACCCGCAGGGTCGCCGACAATGACGCGCTCGCCAGCGTTAAGGCCATCACGAATAATTTGCCATGGGCCAGCCACTTCACCGAGCTGAATCGTGCGCTCGCGGGCTTTATTGTCATCATCAACAATAAACACCTGCGGCCCCATTAACCCCTGTGTCACCGCTATCTCTGGCACAGCCAGTACATCGAAGCGTTTCAAGCCTTCAAGACGAACCCGTACAAACTGACCAGGCAATACCGCGCCATCTGGGTTTGCGAACGTTGCCGATGCTTGCACCGTGCTTGTGCCGGAATCTACACGTGAACCAAGGAAGTTCAGGCTGCCTACCAAATCAGCGTTATCGTCGCCATATTGTCCTGGCACGCTCAAATGTGCAGTGATGTCTGATGCGCTGCCGCCTTCGCCTAACTGGCGACGCAGCTCAAAGGCGTCACGCTGGGGTAGTTGAAAACGTACTTCAAGGGGATCAAGCGGCGTGATAGTGGCCAACTCAGTCCCAGGGGTTACCAAATTACCGACGTTTATCTGGCTCAAGCTGATCATCCCAGACACAGGGGCGGTGACGTTTGAGTAGCCTAAATCAAGATTAGCGCTGGTTAAGGCGGCTTCTGCCTGGGCAACACTTGCTTGGGCCACGCGCTGGTCAGCCAGTGCTTGGTCATACTGCTGGCGGCTCACTGAGTTTTGGCTCAGCAACTGTTCAAAACGCTGCGCATCGCGCTGGGCACGGGACAACTCAGCACGTGCACTTTGCAGGTCGGCCTCACGTTGATTAACCGTTGCCTGATAGAGGTCAGGTTCAATGGTATAGAGACGATCTCCCTGCGCTACCAGCTGGCCTGGCTCAAAATGGCGCTCTTCGAGAAACCCGTTTACACGCGCTACCAGCGTGACTTCACTATCGCTGCGCAGCAGGGATGGATAGGATTTATTAAGCGGAATATCCTGTCGCGCCATTTCGGTTACTTCTACTGCATAAGGCGGCGCTTCCTGCTGCCTTGCCTGCTGTTCTTTAGGCTGCTTCTGACCGCATGCGGCTAGCGCCAATGCCGCTATCAGCGTCACTAGACTCGCTCGACCTGAGTGAATCGTTTTCTTCATACGTCGGTTTCCCATTAATCTTTTCAACATTGACGGATAGCAGCACAGCACTTGATTGGTTTAGCGTGTTAGAAAACCAACGTCTCTTAACTTACGCACCCGGCGAGGGGGGAGCGCCTATCTCCATCGCCCGCTGGTAAGCGTCAGGTTCGCCGCTTTCTGGAAGCGTGAAGTTCACCTCATCGCCCGTTAGCCACGCATTAACGTCTTCAATCGCTGCAACGTCTAGCAAACCGGCCTGTTGACGCAGTGACAGCAGATTCACTACGTAGTCATAACGCGCTTCAGCATAGTTGGCGATGGCGTTATAAAGGTTTTGTTCAGCGTTCAACACATCAACAATATTGCGCGTACCTACTTCGTAACCCGCGCGGGTGGCTTCCAAAGCGCTACGGTTAGAGACAATGGCTTGTTGACGAGCCTCAACGGTATCGACGTTGTTGCTGACCTGCGTATAGAGAGAACGCACCTGTTGGATGGTGGTACGGCGCTGAGACTCGAAATCGTATTGGCTGCTTTCTAGCTGAAAAGTACCCTGACGAATACGCGCACTGGTGCTGCCGCCGGTATAAATAGGCACGTTTGCCGAGACGCCCACTTGACTCGACGTGTTGTAGCCACTCACCTGATCACTATCGCTATCCGAGTACCGGTAGTTAGCAAATGCCTGCACCGTTGGCATGTTTCCTGCTCGCGCAAGCTCCACACCTACGCGGGAAATCTCAATGCCCGCCTGCTGGGCCAATACCTGCGGATTACGCTCAATGGCTTGCTCTACCCAATAGTTACGATCCGTGGGCGTTGGCAAAGCAATCGGCATACTATCGCCCAACGCATCAATACTGGCGTAACGCTGCCCCGTCAGCTGTTCAAGCACCTCGAATGCCACCTGAAGATTACTTTCTGCTGCGATGCGATCAGCGCGAGATTGATCAAAGCTGGCCCGCGCTTCTTCTACCTCGGTGATCGCAATAAGGCCAACTTCAAACTGTTCCCGGGCTTGCTCAAGCTGGCGGCCAATCGCACGTTCTTGGGCTAAGCGCGCTTCGAGCACTTCATGAGCGCGCAAAATATCAAAATAGGCGCTAGCGACATCAATCAGCAACTGCTGCTCGGTGGCGGCCAATAGGTACACTTGTTGATCAATCTGACGTTCAGCCTGATTCACTTCCTGACGCGTAACGGCATTGAATAGTGTTTGGGTCGCTTCAAGCGTTAACGACACCGTGTTGAAACGATCGTCGCCCCCACCAGCCGCATTGATGTCGCCGCCGGCTCCAGCACCCTGCGCCCTAGAGGAGGACTGGCTTTCATACTGCTGGTTATGCGCGATGTTGCCGGAAGCATTTACCTGGGGTAACAGGGCGCTACTGGCCACATCACTTGCCGCTTCAACACTTGAAAATTCAGCGCGTGCCGACGCCAAAGCAGCGTTATTGCTGAGCGCGTCACGGGTGATGTTAATCAAATCTGCTGCGTGGGCAGGCAGTATGAAAGAAGATGTAAGCACTGCTAATAGCAGAGGACGAAAAGGGGCATTGACTGCCCAGTGTGCCAGTCGCATGGGATTGCCTCTAGGTGTCAACGAAGGGTCGCGAGTTTGGTAGCCATTCTGAGAGGGGCATTATAGTTACATTCATGTATGTATGCTAGACTTGAACTTAACTTAAATATATGAACAGCGTTAACTATTAATAGCCGCACTGTACAAAACTCTCTTTTACCTTAGTTCAAAGCCTTATGGACATGCCGTTTTTTAGCGGAAAAATTAATCCTGATAAGCTTCTAACGCTGCCACACAGCGCTCAACGGCACTGCGATAGCCCGAACCAAATAGCAGCAGATGATTAAGCAACGGGTAAAGCTGAAACAGCGCCTCACGTCTTGGCCAGTCGGCTGGCTTATCACCGTCCCAGTAGGCATCAAAAAAAGGCGCGCCTGGCGACCCAAATAGGGTCAGCATGGCCAAGTCAACGTCGGGATAATGTCGATAGACAGCAGGATCAATCAGCGCCGGGCCTTTTGACGTAGCCAGCACATTTCCCGACCACAGATCCCCATGAATAAGGCTGGCAGGCGCGTCTTTTAACCATGTTTCTAGTTGATCGGCTTGGCACTCAATGCGCCTACGCAAGGCAGCATCCAGCAGACCGTGCTGATAACAAGCTTGGCTGAGAGGCAGTAAACGCCGTTCACGTTGAAATACCCGTCCGTCTGCCAATGGGGAATTGGGCTGGGGCGTACGCCCGCAGGCATTGTCTTGATGCCAGCCATGGGTAGCACCTATCACACCATGCAGCTCACGCAGCCCTTCTCCCAAGGCAGCAAAATGGTGGGCATTTGCTGGTTTCGTATCAAGCGACTCTATCACCAGCCAGCCCATTGACTCCCCTAGTACCTCAGGTATTACCAGCGAAGTACCCGCCTCCTTAAGAGTGCGTAGCCCCTCTGCCTCTCCATGCAGTCGCGCTGAATCATCGTGCTTAATAACCACTTTTCCCTGGTGGGTAGCCAAGGCATAAACAGCTGCGCTGTCGCCGCCGCTAAGCGCCTGAAGACTGCCAGCCGGGGTCAATCCCAGCGTATCCAGCACGTCACGCAAATTGTCATCCATAGCACTCTCTCCACTTTGTCATCTTAAGTAGTCGTTACCCGCTTTAAACGTTACAAGTTGGTTCCACTGGTGAGCAATGCCACAGGTTAAGTTACTATTCCTACAGTAACGTTATCTTACTCGCGCTAACGTGGAGGCAGATTGAGATGTACAAGCTTGCTTTTTTTGTGCCCGTTGAAGATGCAGAGAGTGTTAAAGAAGCTGTATTTGAAACAGGCGCCGGCCGACTGGGTGATTATGAGGCCTGCTGCTTTCAAACCCACGGCACCGGTCAGTTCCGCCCGCTGGAAGGCGCGCAACCACATATTGGCCACGTAGGGTCACTTGAAGTCGTCGAAGAGGTTAAAGTCGAGCTCGTTTGTCAAGATGAGCATATACGGGCAGCGATTGCGGCACTAAAACTAGCCCACCCCTATGAAGAGGTGGCCTATGATGTTTGGCAACTGGCCGATCTGTAAGTCGGCGATGCACGGTACTCGTAGAGCGCTGTATGACTAGATGACTAGAACCTAGGCACTGCCAAAATAACGTTCCCTATCCTCAGGGGTAATCGAGCTAATGTGCAGTGGGTAGTGTGCATTTTTACGATCTTCATAAAAGTGCCGCAAGGTGCGTTCGATGGTAAGGAAAGCAAGTTCATCCCAAGGAATTTCATGCTCTTCGAACAGTGCTACTTCTAAACTTTCTGGACCTGCGCTAAAACCACCTAGAAGCTCAGCCCGAAAAATCATATACACTTGATTGATATGAGGCAGATCAATGAGCGTGTATAACCCCTCTAGTTTGACCTCTGCAAAGGCTTCCTCCCAGGTCTCGCGCGCGGCAGCCTGCTGAGTGGTTTCGGCGTTTTCCATATAGCCTGCAGGAAGTGTCCAATATCCTTTACGGGGGGAAATCGCCCGTTTGCACAGCAATATTTTATCGCCAACCACCGGCAGCGTACCTGCGACAATACGCGGATTTTGATAATGAATAACGCCACATGCATCGCATAAATAGCGCGAACGGTCATCGCCTTCAGGAACAGCAAAACGGACTTTTTCACCACACTGACTACAAAAATTCATCGCGTTTTCTCTACGTCTGATGGGTCAAGGCTTTGACGTACTTGACGCCAATAACCGCTGCTGAGTAAAAGAGAACAAAGCAAATGGAAGCCCTATGTTAGAGAAACTGCGCAAACAGCTGCAACAGCACTCTCCTCAACGACTAGACCACGTTGTGATGCCAGAGGCTGCCGTGCTAATGCCCATTGTTGAGCGTCCATCGCCCACACTACTGTTCACACGGCGGGCTAGCCATCTCACAACGCACAGTGGCCAAGTGGCGTTCCCCGGAGGCAAACGCGAGCCCTGTGATGCCGATCTCTATGCCACCGCACTTCGCGAGGCAGAAGAAGAGATTGCGCTAGCGCCCTCCTTTGTACAACCCTTGGGGAGGTTATCAGACGTTATTTCGCTGCATGGCATTCGAGTAACGCCGTGGGTCGGCATTATTCCACCAGATTTACCATTGGTAGCAGACCCTTCCGAATTAGACATTATTTTTGAAGTACCCCTCAGCCATTTTCTAGACGACAAGCGCACCCACACCGATGTAATAACGGTGGATGGCGTCGCTCATTATGTACCCAGCTATCATGTCGATGGCCACGTAATTTGGGGGCTTTCTGCCATGATGTTGGTGGAGCTGCTGGCTAAAGGATTTGGCATGGCTATTGATCTCCACCAGCGCCCGCCTGGAGCGTTACGTCACTATCCTGAACGACACAGCCGCTTGCCGACCAAGAGAACCATGAAATGATTGCCTATGCAGCGCCTAACTCTTCAGCAAATAGCCCGCTCGCGATTAACCCTATCGCCCATATTGCCCTGGTTGATGCGCTCGTTGAGCAAGGCTGGTACGTGGGTAACAACGTGATAGATCTTGCGCTTTGCCAAGCGTTACACCGTGAGCTGCACCATATGGCTGAACACCAAGCACTTGATGAGGCTGGCATTGGCCGTGGCAAAGAGCACCACCTTCGAAAAGACATTCGTGGCGATGCCATTCACTGGTTGGATAGGGAAAGCGAAGCCCAGCGCCGCTACCTTGACGCCATGGCAGAACTCCAACACTCCCTCAATCAGTCACTTTTCCTGGGGTTGTTCGAGTACGAGGCACACTTTGCCCACTATCCACCGGGCGCCTTCTATCAGCGCCACTTGGACAGTTTTCGAGGGCGAGCCAACCGGGTTATTTCAACCGTTGGTTACTTAAACCCTCAGTGGCCCACGGATGGCGGCGGAGAGATGATTATTTATCACCCCGACAGCCCTTCTCAGGAAGTCGCCCGCGTAGTGCCGGAAGCAGGCACCTTTGCCTGTTTTTTATCCGAAACCATTCCCCACGAGGTGCTGCCCACCCAGTATCCACGCGCCAGTATTGCCGGCTGGTTTAGGCGCAATGCCTCAATGGGTGGCGTGCTCGACCCGGCGAGCTAAATTGCTATGGATAACGAAGCCAAATTAATCGCCAGGATCAACGCGCTGGAAGCACAAAATGCGGCCCTGGCAGAAGAGAAGCGACATTATCAGTGGTTGGCCGAGAGCACCACTGATCTGATATCTCGCCACGCCCGCGACGGTACTTTTTTATATGCCTCCCAGGCGGCGCGAGATTTACTGGGGTACGAACCAGAAGCGCTGATCGGCGTATCAGCATATCAGCTGTTTCATCCTGCCGATTTAAGTGATCTGCTGAACAAATCACCCAGGGTCTACTATCACGACGGTTTTTATCAGCAAACGTATCGGTTTCGAGCGAAAGCAGGTCACTATATATGGTTTGAAACAACCAGCCGTACCCGCCGCGATGCGGCTACAGGCGAGCTAATTGATATTCTTTGTGTCTCTCGGGATGTGAGCCGCAGAGTCCATGCCGAAGCGACGAGAGAGCGCTTAGCGCAGGTGGTCGAATCCACCACCGACTACGTACTTTTTTTAGGGCCAAACCAGCAGATTTTTAGCGCCAATGAAGCGGCGCGGCGCTGCTTCTCACTCCCACGAGATACCATGCAAGTTGCCCTATCAGCACTTTACCAAGCGGACTCGCTAGCTCTGCTGGACCAGGTGGTCTTCCCTGCCGTTGAACGCTACGGCTCCTGGAGCGGCGAACTGGAAATGCGCAGCGCGAACGGCTCTACTCCCGTGCTTAGTGTTGTGCTTGCCCACCGCAGCCGAGGTGCTGAACCCGGGCACTTTGCATTGATTAATCGCGATATTAGCGTGCGTAAAACTGCCGAGGCCCAGGCGCGCAGGCACCAGGAACAAATTGCCCACGCCAACCGGTTAGCCGCCGCCGGAGAGCTTGCGTCTAATATTGCTCATGAACTTAATCAGCCTCTCGGCGCTATCGCTAACTACACTAGCGGCGCTCTTTTGAAAGCAAAGCACACGCCAAACTTACCCGCCAGCGAGCTACAGTTGCCACTGGCCCGCATCGATGAACAAGTACAGCGCCTTGCCCAGCGACTCCGTCATATGCGCAGCTTTGTGCGTAAACGCAGCCACTGCGTCAGGCCATTGATACTTGAACAGGTTGTTGCCGCGGCCTTTGAACTGTGTGACTGGCAGTATAAGCAGGCGTCTGTTCACCTAACCCAACAGTTGCCCCACGGGTTGCCACGTATTTATGCCGACCCTATTGCCCTTGAGCAAGTAATCGTTAACCTATTGCTCAATGCGCTAACCGCCAGCCGCGACACTCTTGGGGCCAACCAAGTCGTCGTATCCGCGCAAAAAAGCGGCAATCGGCAGCTTACCCTTAGCGTTGAAGACCAAGGCCCTGGTGTAGCACCAGCCCATCAAGACACTATTTTTGATGCCTTTTTCACCACGCGCGATGAAGGGCTGGGAATGGGGCTAGCGATTAGTCGTTCGCTAATGGAAAGCATGGGAGGAGCACTTACTCTGCGCTCTCAGCCAGGCACGAAAGGCACTTGCTTTGATATGACACTTCGCACAGAAACAAGCGCATGATCGCGCCATCAGTGCATCACCAGGAGCCTGTAATGACCAGCTGTGTTGAACGAAAATCTACCGCCACCATTGCGGTTGTTGATGATGATCAGGCACTGCGCGAATCGCTGATATGGCTGCTCGAATCAGTCGGATTAACCGCTCAAGCGTTTCATGGCGGCGAGCAATTTTTAGCCAGCCAGCATGATGAGCTAGGTGCACTGCTGCTTGATGTTCGTATGCCTGGAATGAGCGGTCTTCAAGTGCAGCAGCAACTGGTTGATCAAGGCGCTACCCTGCCCGTCATTATGATGACAGGCCATGGTGATGTCCCCATGGCGGTGGCTGCGCTAAAAAACGGCGCGTTTGATTTTATTGAAAAGCCGTTTAATCACCAGCAACTAATCGACAGCGTGCAGCAGGCGTTAGGCAGCGCTCAACAGCAGCAGCATGCCCAACAGCAGTTGGCACTACTGCGAGCACGCTACCAATCCCTTCGCCCCAAAGAGCAACGCATTGTCATTCATGTTGCAGAAGGCATGACCAGCCGGGAAATTGCCAAACACATGAACGTAAGCGGTAAAACCGTCGAGGTTTACCGACTTAGAGCGATGAAGACCATGCACGCTGCTAACTTGGCAGAGCTGGTGCGACAAGCGGTGGCGCTAGCGCTTGTGTCTCCGCTTAGCACCCCCCATTTTGACAGCGAACAGCCTAGCTAAGCGGAACAATCTGGCCATTGGCTTTTTCCAGCACATGACTCACCTGCTCGTAATCAATACTGTGCTCATCCCCTTCATGGGCCTCAATTAGGCTAACCACGTCTAACAGCATTTCCATACCGAAACTCTGCGCATCCGTGGGCGTAAAAGCCTGAACATAGACGTCACCGTTGCTGCCCCAACCCACTTTGACAGGTGTATCGATTATGTTCACCTGCGTTCCTACCGGAACACGCCAGAAAACAGACTCAATGTCTTCAGGGTGCATACGAATACAGCCTCGGCTAGCGCGCATGCCAATACCGTCTGGCTGATTAGTGCCGTGAATAAGGTAACCGGGAATATCCAACAAAATAGCGTATTGCCCTAACGGATTATCCTCACCGGGTGGAACAACCGCTGGCGCAGGGTCTCCGCGCTCGGCAGCTTCACGACGAATAGACTCAGGTGGGTACCATGCAGGGTTCTCAAGCCGCATAGTCGTCTGAGTAATACCCAGCGGCGTGTTAAACGCATCGCGCCCAATTCCAATGGGGTAGGTCTCTACCCGTTGAGCTTTGCCCTCTTCTACCTCTGGATAATAATAGAGGCGTAGCTCAGCGACATTAATCACAATGCCAGTACGTGGCTCGTCCGGCAGAATATATTGGCCAGGAATCGTCACCTCAGTACCTTCGCCGGGTATCCAGATACTCGTATCCGGATTGGCCATGCGAATCTCTTCGTAACCCACATTATGCTCACGGGCGATGTCGAGCAAGGTATCCTCTTTTGTAGCCGTAACGGTATACATCTCGCCCACTATATTTCCCTCTTCAGGAAACAAAAAGTGACCTTTGGGCAATTCGCTTTCACTAGCAACGGCACCAGAAGCAAACAGCCAAGCACCCAGGGCCGCGCTGCTAGCCCACATTTTTTTAACGTGTCGAAGCGTTTGATACTTCTCGGTAAGCGTCATGGGGGGTTTCCTTTATTATATGACCCCGAGGCGCTATCTGCTCGGGGGCAGCCTGCTTGGGGCAGTTTACGTACAAATATGGGCAAGGGGCCAGAGTGGGCCAACTCTACCGCCTGTCGCAGCCATCTCAACGCCCAACGCGGAAAGAGCGTTTTACTGACATTTACTTTAACGTTCGTTAATAATTCTAACACGCCTAGGTTTAACGCTGACGAGCAGTTGAGTTGATCTTAATTAAGAGTTCTTCACCGGCATTGCAAAACAGCACTCAGCACCTACCTTTATAAGTGCCTACGCACAGCAACGTGCAAGGTTTCACTCATCATCAACAGGAACAGTAGCACCACCCGATAAAAGGAACCTACCGGGTAGGGTTTGGCCAGCAGGAAGCATGAATAACGCCGACCAGCTTGACGCTACGACGTTACCTAGGGATTAACAGATCAACTGTTAACATCCTTTATAGAATTGCACGGAGCAAAACGATGAAAACGACTTTCCTTAGCACGCTGATTATCCCTACATTCATTGCCGTCGCTGGTGTTGCCAACGCGAGTGACGACAATCAGATTGGCATGGAAGCCTCTTATTTGACCCATGCGCCGCAAGGCACTTTCCACTCAGATTCTCTGACAGGCAACCAAGTAAGAAGCAGCGTTGAAAACGATGAAGATATTGGCACAATTAACGACCTTATCATCGACGAAGATGGGCAAATCAATGCCGTTGTTGTAGGTGTTGGAGGTTTCCTCGGTATGGGCGAAAAAGATGTCGCTATCGAATGGGATTCTCTTGAACTTACCAAAGATGAAGATAGCGAAAATTACGTTATATCGGTTAATGCATCTGAGGACGCCCTGAAAAATGCCGAAGAGTACAACCGTGAAAATGACATCGAGTAACGTGCGTTCTTAAAGCTGCTTTTCGCTAACGTAGCTTCCACTGCATTAGCTGCCCACTCTTGCGACTTACAAGGCCTTGCCTAGCAGCAAGGCCTTTTTCATGACTAGACAAAGCTAAAAAAAGCGCTGCTATTTTGCAGCGCTTCTTAGCGTTACCCCACGCTCGAATCAACCCTTCAATGTTGCTTCCATGGTAATGTCAGCATTTAGTACTTTGGAAACAGGGCAGTTCGCCTTAGCCGTTTCAGCAGCTTCTTGAAAGGCCGCGTCATCGGCTCCGCTTACGCTGGCCACAACGTCCAGATGAATATTGGAAATATCGAAGCCTTCTGCACTTTGTGAAAGCGTTACACGGGCGTTGGTATCAATCGCCTCAGCGGTAAAGCCTTTTTCGCCAAGAATCATCGAGAGCGCCATTGAAAAACAGCTTGCGTGAGCGGCGGCAATTAACTCTTCCGGGCTGGTGCCGGGCGCACCCTCAAAGCGCTGCTTGAACGAATAGCCAGCATCCAATGCTCCACTTTCCGTCGCTACAGTACCTTGTCCATCTTTAAGACCACCTTCCCAGCGTGCGCTTGCTTTACTATCCATTCCGTTCTCCTTTCCTTTGATAGTTAGCGTCAACTCGTTTTAAAGACGCATGCATTGCGTCTGTCAACTAAATCAGCGTAGCTGATTCTATCGTTGCTGCCGAATTTACTCGGCAGCCGTAATGACTATGGAATAGACTGCGCTGCCACTTCACGCTCTGCGTTGATCTGTTCTGAACTGCTCTGTTCTGAATTGCTCTGTTCTGAACTGCTCTGCATTGACCGTATAGAACGCTCCCCCCGATCTTCAAAAGAGTCATCAAGATCGATCTTTAACTCAACGCGGCGATTGACCGCTCGCCCTTCAGCTGTGTTGTTGGAAACCAGCGGCCTTGTATCGGCAAAGCCTTGTATCATCAATTTTTCTGGCGTTAGTTGTTCAGTAGCAACAAGCACATTCGCTACGGAAGAGGCTCGCAACGCGGATAAATCCCAGTTGCTTTGAAACCGAGACGTTTGAATTGGCACATTGTCTGTATGCCCTTCAATCGAAATCGTTCCGCTGACAGCAGCTAATACGGTCGACAACTCCGCTAGCAGACCAGCAAACGCAGGCATAACATCGGCGTTACCTGAACCAAATGTGCCTTGCTCCGAAATCCTGACAACCACGCGAAACTGATCGACCTCTATGCTGGCAACACCTTCTAACGACGATGCTTTGAGCAACGCTTCTAAGCTATCTGCTACTTGTAGAGTTCGCTGCCGCCGCTGGGCATCCAGCATGCTACGCATAGATTCCAGCTGTGGTTGCTGTTGAGTAGTTCGTTGACGCACTTCATCTAGTAAGGTTCGGTCAGGGACTGCGGGAGAAAAATGTTGAAGTACCGCACTGGTGCCCATGGGAATTTGGGTAGCCTCAACATCACGCTGCACGCCGAAGGCTTTTGACAGTTCCTCCGCTACACGGCGGAATTTTTCCGCATCAATTTCTGCAAACGATAATAGCAACACAAAAAAGCATAACAACAGCGACATTAAATCCGCGTATGTCACCATCCAGGCAGGAATATTGGTTTGTTTTTGCGCCATGGGGATTACGTTCGCTCGCCAGCGGAGCTGGTTTCATCTGAACCAGATAAGCCTCGGTGCTCAGGGGGCAGATAGATCGTTAGCATTTGCTCGAGAACACGCGGATTTTTATCGCTCTTGATGGCAATCAACGCGTCGATCCACAGCTCTTGCATTTTGGCTTCCTGATTCATTCGTACCCAAAGCTTTTGGGCAATCGGATTAGCGATCATCGTTGCAATCATTGCACCATACAACGTAGTCAGCAGAGCAACCGCCATAGCAGGTCCAATTGAAGAAGGGTCACTCATATTGGAAAGCATTTGTACTAAGCCCACCAGGGTGCCAATCATTCCCATGGCAGGGGACACTTCACCTAACGCCGAAAACACTTGGCCACCTGCTTCGTTACGCTCTAAAGTGAGCAGGCGCTCTTTTTCCATCATGTCTTTGATCATTTCGGCGCTATAACCGTCAGCCAACATTTGTAGGCCTTTTTTAAGAAACGGCGAGTTAACCTCTCGATTTTCTAATGCAATCATTCCTTCACGGCGGGCAACCTTGGCCAGCTCGACTAACTCATCGATACTTGCTTGAGTGCTAGGTAACTGGAATTTAAACGCCCGCGCCGCCGCTTTAAAAGCAAATTTGAATTGGGTGATACTAAACTTTGCCAGCACAACAAACAGACTTCCCCCAACCACTAGCAGCAGCCCAGTGGGGTTCATAAACACTTCAGGCGAAGTGCCCATGATGACAGAAGCCCCCACTAACACAGCAGCTCCTACCAATCCTATCAGCGTTGCGAGATCCACGGCCTTCCCTCAAGAATGTAAAAAAATGCTAACAAGCAATGGGCCGAGACATTAGAGTTTCCTTGTCACAGCGTCAACGCCAAATCCACAACGTTACGAAGATTGACAAACGTTTTAACTGCTTTTCATTAAAAACGATACACGACCAGTCTTGAGTATTCGCTTTCAGACACTTTATCGCTAAGCTAAGCGGCTCTATGACACTCGTCACACTTATGATCGCCGCAATTAATCTAAGGACACATCATGTCATCGGCTGATGCGCTGCGTTTGCTATTGCTATCTTCGCTATGGGGACTGTCTTTTATTTTTATGCGCGTTGCAGCACCCGAGTTTGGGCCAGTTCCGCTCGTATTGATAAGAATGGGCGTTGGCGCATTGCTGTTGGTGCCGTTGCTAATGAGCCTGCGCTATCTAACCCTCATATGGCAGCATAAAGGGCCGTTATTGATACTGGGCATCATTAATCATGTGTTGCCATTTTCATTACTGGCGTTAGCAACGACTCGTTTAGAGGCCGGTTTTACCTCACTGATTAATGCCACTACGCCGATTTTTACCGCGTTATTGGGCGCTGCTTTTTTTGCCACGCCCATTCAGCGCCAACAATATCTAGGGTTGGCGTTGGCGCTGTTTGGTGTGTATGTGCTTTCTGCTAATCGGCTAGACTTCGCCCTGGGGGGCGACGGCTGGTTTATTGTTGCCGTACTCGGCGCAACATTTTGTTATGGGCTCGCCGGTAACTACTCGAAAACGCGCTTAAGTCATCTTCCCAGCCGCGTGCTGGCGGCAGGCAGCAGCGCAATGTCGGCATTGGTGTTGCTTGTGCCTGGCTTATTGCTCTGGCCTAGCGAGCCAGTCAGCACACTTGCCTGGGGCAACGCCCTGGCGCTGGCAATGCTAAGCACCACACTCGCGTTCCTGCTTTACTTCGGGCTTTTAGCCAGCGCAGGCGCTACTGCCACCTCAACTGTCACGTTTTTAATTCCCGTTAGCGCACTGCTGTGGGGATATTTACTGCTAAATGAAACGCTCAGTCTTCAAGTGGTGACGGGCATGGTGATTACCCTGTCAGGCACCGCCATTGCTACCCGGTTACTACGGTTCAGGCCTCGCGGTGCGTTGACACCACCTCGTCCCCCACACGAATAGTGCTGCCTTGCCCTGCGGTTAGCGTGGCGTTTTGGCCAAAGTGAGCGCCTTTCAAGTGAGGCTGAGTGTTCAAGGAAAGCAGTGTTTTAAGCGGTTCTGCCTGCGCGGGTATACTGCCGGTCAGCTGATCAACGGTAGTGATTTTGCAGCGCTGACAGGGCTTGCGTAGCGTTAGTTCATAGCCACCCTGGCTTGTGAGTGTTGTCCACTGGTCTTCTGCCCAGGCATCGCTACACTCGACCACGATATTTGGCCGGAAACGGTTCATCGGTACGGGGGATTGCCCATTGGCAACAAGCGCTTGATTTAAGGCATCCAACGAGCCGGTGGTCGTTATCAGAAAAGGGTAGCCATCAGAAAAGTAGGTATGCGCCTCGCCTCCGGCCAGAAAATCCTCTTCAACAGCACGTGTAAACTCGGTGGCAAAGCGCACCAGACTGATGCCTTGTGCTTGCTCACCCAACGCCGCTTCAAGCCAGCGGGATACGTCCTGGCTTTCAGGCAATGCTTTGCAATGGTCATCCCAGACCTTTACCAGCCGCAAATTGCCCCGGGGTTCTTCAAGGGGAATCGAAATTGGGGCAACATTCGGATGAGAAAGCACCAGTGCTTGATCCGTTAACTCAACCGCAATAGTGGCAAGACTAGGCAACTGGCGTTGAGTGACAAACCGCTGCTGGGCATCCACCAGCATCCAACGACGATCCCAGGCCAGACCATGGCCGTAGAGTTCACTTTTCGTCAGATCAATGCCTTTCAGCGACTTCACCGGATAGACGGTGAGTTGGGTAATTTTCATGATGATCTCGCACGCGATATGGCAGTCTTTTTATGGCTTTTTAATGGCCAATCTTTAATTAGTAGCCTATCGAGTTTGTCGACTCGCCGCTAGCTAACCAAAAACTAAAGCGTGTTACCTGCCTCTATCCGATATCCTAAATCCATCACTTGGTGCTCAAGTAATTCGCCACGAATGCGCGACAACAGCGCTTTTGCGGCGGCTTCACCAATGGCTTGCCTAGGCGTAATAACGCTGGCAAGTCGCGGCGTCATCGCCTGGCCGACATCGTGCCCATGGAACCCGGCAATCGCCATTTGTTCAGGTACGTTGACATCATGGCGTAAACATTCGAAGTAAGCCCCCACCGCCACATCGTCATTGGTACAGAAAATACCATCGGCCTGCGGATAATCACGCTGAATGTCCTGCATCAGCGCCGCCCCGACGCTATAGGAAGAGCGCTGGCTGCTCTGCAGCGTTATCGGCATTAAGCCCTGCTCTTCCATGGCTTGGCGATAGCCTTGCTCGCGCTGGCGTGTCCGCTCATCCAGGCGCACCGCAAGATAAATCACCTGACGCCTGCCACGACGGATCATCTCACTCACCATATCGTACGCCGCTTGAACGTTATCGTAGCCCACCGCCTGCTGCAGTGGCGGGCGTCGAGTGTCCATAATTTCGACAATAGGAATACCCGCTGTCTCCAACATTCGCAGGCTTCGCGGCGTGTGGTCGCGGTCTGACAAGATGACGCCGTCCACGTTATAGGAGAGCAGCGAAGCTAGGCTACGTTCTTCAAGCTCTGGGCTGTAACCATAGTGAGATAGCATCAAGTGATAGCCTGCTGGTTCGGTATACGCTTCGATACCGACAATCACATCCGCAAATACTTGGTTGGTTAACGATGGCACCAACACGCCGATAGAATGGCTGGTAGCACGAGAAAGCAAATCTGGCGCCCGATTGGGAATATAGCCAAGCTGTTCAGCAACGCTAAAAATACGTTCGCGAAGCCCTTCAGATACCGTATCAGGGTCCCGCAAACAGCGGCTGACGGTCATTTTTGTCGCGTCAACGCGGTCAGCAATATCTTGTAATGTCGGGCGTTTTTTCTTCAATGGCGTCACTGATTATTCTGTTAAGCACGTAAGGCTGTTGGATATACATGTCTGTTAAATACACAGGTCTGTTAAATACGCAGGGGCCATACCATAGCGAATAGTAAGGCCCCTCGCCTATCCCATTCTTTAGCCTAATGAACGTGCGTTTTGGGTGCTAGCGCTGCCGTAAAGCGCTCGATAATCTCGCTAGGCGATAGCGCAATCGATACGGTCACCGCTTCTTCACTGCTTGGCGGCTCTAAATCAGCAAGCTGACTTGCCAGCATGCTATCACCTTTAAAAAAGTGACCTGCCCTGGTTTCTAAACGTTCACGCAATAACATTTGGCTTCCCTGTAGATATAAAACACGTAGCCCAGGATCACCTTCACGTAGCCGTTCACGGTAGCGTTTTTTAAGGCCGGAACACGCAATGACCACCGTTGTATCCCGCGCTTTATACGCCGCAAATAAATCGGCAAGCGTTGCCAGCCAGTCACGACGATCATCATCATTGAGCGGCGTACCGCTAGCCATTTTCGCCACATTAGCCGATGAATGATGGTCATCACCGTCAATAAACGTGGCCCCCAGCTCTGCCGCCAACTGCTGCCCAATATGGGATTTTCCCGACCCAGAAACGCCCATGACAAGAATACGATGTGATAGTTTATTCACTCGATGCTCCTATCAATTACCGCGCACGGCGGTGAGGTCAGGCAGCCAGGTAACGATGCCTGGGAACGCAATCAGCACCACCAGAACAACGATCAAGGCGGCGTAGTAAGGCAGCATGGCTTTTACCAGGGATTCCATTGAGACCTTGCCGACGCCACACCCTACATACAGGCAGGTACCCACCGGTGGGGTCAACAGCCCAATGCCTAAAATAAAAGCCATTAGAACGCCAAAGTAAGCAGCATCAACACCCACTGATGTCACGATTGGTGCGAGCATTGGTGCCATTATCACCATGGCTGGCGTTAGGTCCATCACGAAGCCCACCAACAGCAGCAGTCCCGCCACAATCAGCAGCAGCAAAAACGGCTCTTGGGTAATCGCCTGCACTTGGCGCACTAAGGTTTGTGGCACCATATTAATGGTTAAAAACCAAGCAATCACGGTGGCAAATGCTAGCAGCATCATCACCATGCCGGTAAGCCTTGCCGTGCGAATCAGCATACCGACTAACGCCGTTAGCTTAAATTCACGATATACCAGTAGAGAAATGGCCAGCGAATAAAGCAATGCCGCAACGGCTGCTTCGGTGGCGGTAAACACGCCGCCAATAATGCCGCCAATAACAATCACGGGCAGTACCAATGCTAGCCAGGCATCTTTAAAGGCTTGCCACAACCGGTCCCAACGGAATTGACGGACGCCGCCACCCTGCTTACTCGCCAGAATAAAGGTGGTCACCATTAATGCGGCACCTATTAACAGGCCCGGAATAATTCCTGCAATAAACAGACGACTGATCGATGTTTCGGTAACGATGCCATATAAAATAAGCGGTATAGACGGTGGAATAATAATGCCAATTACCGATGATACGGTGTTAATCGCCGTGGCGTTGGCAGCGGTGTAACCCTGCTGCTTCATCGAGGGAATCATCATGGCACCGGTGGCTGCAGTATCCGCTACCGCCGACCCGCTGATCCCGCCAAAAAACATCGAACCGGTAATTGCCACCTGGCCAAGCCCGCCACGCATAAAGCCAACCAACGCTCCCGCAAGCTCCATTAAGCGCCGTGCAATACCACCATTACTCATCACTTCGCCGACGAGAATAAAGAACGGTATCGCCAGCAACGGGAAGCTATTTACGCCACGGATCGACTGCTCAATCATAATCGATAGCGGGATATCAGAGAGCACCGCCATTACCAGGGCAGCTACCCCTAGGCCAAAGGCAATCGGCAAACCAATCACAATAGACGCCAATAATATGGCGAGAAAAATCCACAGCATGATTAATGCTCCCCTGGTAAGTCAGTCGATTGGCGATGCGGTTGACGAATAACACCCACGCTAACCCACATACGCCAGAGCGAAACCGCCGCGATAAAAATGACGCATATCACCAACGAAAGGCTGACCAAGCTTAACGGCACTCCCATGATGGCAGAGCGTCCGCTTGAGCGTGTGAGTACTTGATAACCACCCCAAATCATCACCAGCATCAGCCCGGCAATAATCAGGTGTTGCAAGAAATACAGCATGTGCGCGACACGCAACGGCAAACGCCTTACCAGCGCATCAACCGCAATATGCTCATAACGGGCAAACGCCGCCGCTGCGCCAATAAAGACCAGCCAAATAAACAGCATGCGCGCCAGCTCATCAACCCAAGGCAGTGAATGATTGAACACAGCGCGGCCAACGACATTACTGGAAACCGCCACAATCAACGCCACCAAAATAGCGCCAATCAAATACTCCATAGCGAGTGTTAACCAACGAAATAGCAAGGGGCCCTGGCGTGTCTCTGTATCAAGCTCAAGCAGCTTGCGATTAGGGTCGTTCAAATAAACCGACGGATCTTCCAAGGTTGGTGCTTCTGAGATCACCGCGTTTGGGGGTGTAGGAGAGGTAGTCATAAGAACTCCGAGGGGCACTGACAAGACGGGCAGGCACATGGGCCTGCCCGCTGGCGCGTTATACGAACCAGATTATTTGCTGCTTTCTTCCGCAATTTGCTGAATTTCAGCGATCAGATCTTCACCGATACGCGGTGCCCACTCTTCATAAACAGGTTGAACTGCGTCTTGGAAAGCGGCTAACTGCTCATCATCTAAACGGGTGATTTTCATACCACGTGCCTCTAGCTGTTCACGCGACCAGTCGTCATACTCGGCAGAGAGCTGGATTTCGTACTCAGCTGATTGACGAGCGGCTTCCTGAACCAGCGCTTGATACTCAGGCGCCATGCGGTCCCAGGTGCGCTCAGAGAGCATCATGATAAATGGCGTATACACATGGCGTGTTTCGGTGCCGTAGTCCTGCACTTCATTGAAGTTTGAAGTCAGGATAGTGCTCCATGGATTTTCCTGACCATCCACAACACCCTGCTCAAGCGCTGAAAATAGCTCACCGAAAGCCATTGGCGTTGGATTGGCACCCAGCGCTTCCCAAATTGCCAAGTGAACCGGATTTTGCATGGTACGAACGCTTAAGCCGCGAACATCCAGACCAGCCACATCGTCAGGCGATTCAACAGGACGCGCACTATTAGACAGCTGGCGGTAGCCGTTCTCAGAGAACGCCAGCGCCTTCATGCCAGTGCCCTCAAACGCATCCAGCATCCCCTGGGCCACATCACTTTGCATGACAGCAACCGCGGCTTCGCGACTCGGCAGCAGGAAAGGAAGGTCAAACGCAGAAAGCGCTTCCACATAACCAGTGGTAGCCGAGCTTGAAGGATAAGTCATATCCAGCGTGCCAGTTTGCAGCATTTCCATCATTTGGACGTCATCGCCCAACTGGCTATTGGGGAAAACATTGACCGTGATACGACCGTCAGTGCGCTGTTCAAGAATTTCGCCGAAGTACTGGCTAGAAAGAAACTGAGGTGACGTTTCCGACAGGCCAATTCCCATACGTAAGGTGTGGCTGCCATGGTCGGCCACGACCTCGCCTTCAATGGCGGGCGGATCAGAAAGCTCAGGGCTTTGAGCATGTGCCATGCCAAAAGTCAGGGTGGTCGCACCCACTAGGGTAAGCGTGCTGCGCCAAATCGTTGTCATGACGTTATCTCCAAAATAGTCGTTGTTGTTGGTGGGCTATTTACCAAAAGTCTATCGAATCGTATCGGCCAGCAGATTTGCGACTTATATTTCACTAAATTGTTACCGGTAACATCCGATAGAAGAAGGCTAGCTACCCCAGCACGTGGTGTCAAAACAAAACGTCCAACTTACGACTAACGTCTAGGGATGGCTACTCACTGCCCCCCGCGCTACATTACGCGTTATGCATCCTGTCTCGGAGTCGACATGCCTGCGCTAGACCCTTGTAGCGAACTAGAGCTAGATCACCAGCTTTGCTTTGCGCTTTATTCAACATCGCTGATGATGACCAAAGTGTATAAACCTCTGCTTAAAGAGCTAGGACTCACTTACCCGCAATACCTTGCCATGCTGGTACTGTGGCAAGAAGATGGCCTGACGGTAGGTGCCTTAAGTAAACGCTTACTAACAGACCCTGGCTCGTTAACGCCATTACTAAAGCGGCTTGAAGGTGACCAGCTACTTATTCGGCAGCGTAGTCTTCAAGATGAACGTGTCGTTGAGTTATTACTGACAGAAAAAGGCCGTTCGCTTCGTGAGCAGGCCCGCCATATTCCTAGCTGTGTCGTCAATGCCAGCGAAACGTCGGTGGAAACACTCAACCAGTTGAAGGAGGATTTAGTCCGGCTGCGCGAAAGCTTACAAAAAGTAAAATAATCCGTTAATCGCTGAGGTCAGAAGGTCACTTTCTTAGCCCATTTACTTGCGCACAAAATAAAGCTGCACTAAATTAAAAGCCCAAGCACGAGTTGTGACCCATAACAGCCATTCCATAACAACCATGCTTTAACAACCATGTAGAGGAATTGATCTATGTCTATTGAAACTGTTGCTTACCGCGCACACGCACACGCCACCGGTGGCCGCGAGGGCCATGCGAAGTCCTCTGACGGCGCACTGGATGTTCAGCTCAGCACACCTAAAGAGCTAGGTGGCGCAGGTGGTGAAGGCACTAACCCTGAACAGCTGTTTGCTGCGGGCTACTCCGCTTGCTTTTTAGGTGCCCTTAAACACGTAGCGAGCCAAGAAAAAGTCACTTTGCCCGACGATACTCAGATCGATGGCAGCGTAGGTATTGGCGCTATTCCCACCGGCTTCGGCATTGAAGTTGAGCTGAAGATCAGCTTGCCTGGCTTGGAAAAAGACGTTGCCCAAACGCTGGTCGACAAAGCCCATATCGTCTGCCCCTACTCTAACGCGACCCGCGGCAATATTGATGTCACGCTGACGCTGGTTTAATTACTCAGCGCCCAGTTCACCGCCTTGCTCGCGTGCAGGGCGGTGGTGTCGTAAAGCGGTACCTTGGTATGTTGCTGCTCGACCAACAACGCTATTTCGGTACAGCCAAGAATCACGGCCTGAGCGCCCTGCTGATGTAGCGATTCGATAATTTCCAGATAGCGCTGACGAGATGCGTTGTGGATACGGCCGTGGCACAGTTCGTCAAAAATGACCTGATGCACCACGATGCGTTCTTCTTCATTGGGAATAACGACGTCAATTCCAAAGCGCTCTTGTAAGCGCGCCTTGTAAAAATCTTGCTCCATGGTGAAACGGGTGCCTAATAACCCAACCCGCGTCACGCCATCTTTCTGGCATTGCTCCCCGGTCGCATCGGCAATATGCAAAAACGGGATTCGAAGTGCAGCTTCTATCGCAGGCGCGACGTTGTGCATGGTATTAGTAGCCAACAGCAAACATTCTGCCCCCGCCTTTTCAATACTGGTAGAAGCGTTTGCGAGTAGCTCGCCTGCAGTCTGCCAATCGCCCTGTTTTTGCAGTGCTTCTATCTCAGCGAAATCGACACTAACCATCACAATTTTCGCCGAATGGAAACCGCCGAGCGCCTGATTAACCCCTTGGTTAAGTGCCTGATAATAGCTTTGTGTTGACTCCCAGCTCATGCCACCTAACACGCCAATAGTCCGCATAACAACGCTCCATGGTTAATAACTATTTATTATCAGGCTAACAACCCACTATCCTTGTACCAGCGTTTTACGGTCCCATACAATCGTGGGCAGCCTAACAACACCGGGTGAGTCGCTGCACCACCCTTTTTCACTTGATTAAGAGAGTAGAAATCATGAGCGACAACACGACCTATACGCCACCGAAGGTTTGGAAATGGGAACCAGGTAACGGTGGTGAGTTCGCTAATATCAACCGTCCCGTGGCGGGTGCTACCCACGAGAAAGCATTACCCGTGGGTAAGCATCCGCTGCAGCTCTACTCGCTGGCAACACCCAACGGCGTAAAAGTCACGGTAATGCTTGAAGAGCTGCTGGAACAGGGAATTAAACAAGCTGAATATGATGCTCACCTGATACGCATAGGCGAAGGTAACCAGTTTGGCAGTGGCTTTGTTGAGATAAACCCAAACTCTAAGATTCCTGCGCTAATGGATCACACCACTACCCCGCCCCAACGGGTATTTGAATCAGGTGCGATTCTGCTTTACCTAGCAGAAAAGTTTGACGCCTTTTTACCCAGTGACCCAGCAAAACGCACTGAGTGCTTATCCTGGTTATTCTGGCAAATGGGCAGCGCGCCCATGCTTGGCGGGGGCTTTGGTCACTTTTATGCTTACGCACCAGAAAAATACCAGTACCCAATTGATCGCTACACCATGGAAGTAAAACGCCAGCTTGATGTACTCGACCGCCACTTAGCACATAACCGCTTTATGGCGGGTGATGAGTACACCATTGCAGATATGGCGATTCATCCGTGGTACGGCGCATTGGTAAAAAACCGCGTTTATGAAGCGGCGGAGTTTTTAGAAGCCCATACCTATAAAAACGTTTTGCGCTGGACCGAAGATATTGACGCGCGCCCGGCCGTTCAACGTGGACGCATGGTGAATCGCACCTGGGGTGAATCGAGCGAACAGCTACATGAACGCCACGACGCCAGCGACTTTACGCTTCAAACCCAGGACAAAGCCTAGTTAAATAATAAACTACCAAACGGCCCGGATGGGCCGTTTTGGTTTGCCTAGAGGTTATTAACCACGCCTTATCGGTGTTTGGATTAGAACGAGTATCGAACATTACCCATGATACGACGATGGTCGCCATCGCTAAAAACGAAGGCGCCTGAAGACAGCGGTTGCTTACTGGATGCGAGAGTTATTCAGCGCGTAATTCCATACGCGATAGAAGTAAAAAATATAACCAAGCCCAACCGTTAAAATCGAGATAATCATCCATAAAATGATATGGCCAATATTGCTAAAAATATTGATATCACAGACCATTTTACGCTCAGCACCGGTTACAAGATCCACCACTGAGGTACGATTAATCACAAAGCGTGAAAACGAATAGGGAAAGAAAAACAGGGCAATTCCAAAGGTAATGATGCTTAGCACTACCCAAATTAGTAGATGACCAATAATGTCTAAAATAGAGAGATTTGCTTTGATGTTCACGGTGCGTCCTTAACGTTAAAAAACGAAGTGGCGCAGATTACCACTCACGTATGTAAGCGTGAATAATAAAACACCGCAATAGCCATAAATTGATGGTTTTTAATAGTTTAGTGAGGGCCGCGAACACCGTTCAAGCTTGAACCCGTACCGCCTTCTTCCTGCTTAACGACGCTTAGCGATCCATCCGTTTCAAGCACCACGGCTTGCGCTGCTTCTAAGCTAGCGAGACCGCTGCTGCGGACAGCAGAGCGCACTTCGTCCTTGGTAACCCGCGCTCGGCGTAGCGAGGCCGTTAAAAATTTGCCCCGATACAACAGCATCAATGGTTCACCAGTCACCAATCGTTTTACCCAACTAACACGCGCACTGAGCCACGTGATTACAAACTGTAGTGAAATCAGCAAGCCCAGCGCTAAGGCCCCTTCCGCTAAGGCAACATCTTTTGAAAGCAACACGGTAGCCAACGTAGACCCCAACGCAACGGTCACAATCAAGTCAAAAGCATTCATTTTAGACAGCGTGCGATTTCCCGAAATACGCAAAAAAGTGACCAGCACGCCATAGGCAAGCACCCCGACAATCAACGTGCGCAGCAAACTTTCCCAGCCGCTATAAAAGGCCATATCCATATGAATCAACTCCCAAAGAGTTATTGATGGAGGTACACCTTGTGCCTCCCTGCATTCAGAATAGCAACCATCCTCTAGGAGTGCGATGCCTACCACTCTGCGTAACGTGGCCAACACCTAGTACTAAACCCGCTAGCGGTCCCTCAGTAGCCACTGAGGCGTTACTTCATGCTGGCCGTTTTCATCGGTAATAAATAGCGAGCCGTCGCTGATCATTACGGCCCAATTAATGGACCGCGGCAAACCCGCTGCAATGGTTACAAGTGCCTCTTGGGGTAGTCCCGCCACATGAACATTCTTAAGCGCTGCCACCGCCGGTAGCACTTTATTTTCCCACACATCGATTCGTCCATAAGCCAACAGTGACACCCGTTCTGCACGACGTGAACACCAAGTAAGGCGCTCGGCATCTGGCAAACCGACTTCTATCCAATGCAGCACGCGGCCATCCAAGCTTTTTTCCCACAAAGCAGGCTCGTCCACATCAGAAAGGCCGCGACCAAAAGCGAGCGCTTCGCTGTACCACAGTAAGTAAGCGATTAGGCGTGCGCACATCCGATCTTCAGTTTCTGAAGGGTGGCGAGCCACCGTAAAACGCAGCGTCTCAAAGACATTGCGATCAAGGTCCGTCAAGTTGACATCAACTTTATAAGGGGTAGCACTCAACGCCATTGGAGATATCCATCAAAAATTTGCGCCAGTGTAGCGGATTTATCCAAACACGGGGCAGTTCGAGGCGCAGATAAACGCGGCCCTTTGCATCGTGGCAGCTCGAAAGAAATCAGAAACGGTAAGCCTGAGCATAAAATGGGGGTGACGTTACCGCCACCCCTGAGTCCAACTACCTAACAGACTACCATCAGAAATTAGGCTTACGCTTTTCGACAAAAGCACTCATGCCTTCTGTCTGCTCTTCTCCTGCGAAACAGAACGCAAACAGGCTGGTTTCCAGCGCCAGCGCGCTATCAAGATCCTGATCCATGCCATCGTGAACGGCTTGCTTGGCACCGCGCACTGACTGCGGGCCGTTGCCCATCAGTTGCTTGGTCAACTCTGCCACGTAGTCTTCCAACTCCGCCTGCGGCATAACGCGGTTGACCAGGCCAATACGCAAGGCTTCGTTGGCGTCGATCTTACGGCCGGTGGTGACCAGATCCAGCGCCATGGCGGGGCCAACACGACGCGGTAAACGTTGGGTGCCGCCAAAGCCAGGAATCACGCCCAGCAATACTTCAGGCTGACCGAAGACAGCGTTGTCGCTAGCTACCGCCCAGTCGCAGGCCAATGCCAATTCGCAGCCGCCACCAAGGCAAAACCCGTTCACTAGCGCGACCACCGGCACGGGCAATGTTTCTAAGCGTTTGATCGTCCGCAGTGCTTGACTGGCGAAAGCACGTGCTTCTTCTGGAGTTTTATCGCGCATTTCAGCGATATCGGCGCCGGCAACAAACGATTTTTCACCGGCACCGGTAATGATGACGGCGCGTAAATGGGGATGAGCTTCAAGCTCCATAAGATGAGCTTCTAAGGCGCTTAGCACTTCACTATTAAGTGCATTCAATGCCTTAGGGCGATTAATTGTTAGGCGTACAACGCCATCGTTATCAACTTTTTCAATCACTGCATCGCTCATACAGGCTCCTTAATTGTTATTGCGCATTAACTATGAATACCTACCAACCCTAGCGAACGCTTGATTGGTAGGCAATCACTTCTTTTGTCGCGCTTGACTGACCTAATGCACTTCCCGCTGTTTACTCGTATATATGGAAACCGCGGCCGCTTTTTCGCCCCAGATACCCCGCATCCACCATGCGCTTTAGCAATGGGCAAGGACGATATTTAGGATCGCCAAACCCATCCTGCAATACGTTCATGATCGCCAGACAAACGTCGAGACCAATCAAATCCGCAAGCGCCAGCGGCCCCATTGGGTGGGCTGCGCCCAGCTTCATCGCTTCATCGATGGCCTTCGGCGTTGCGGTTCCTTCTTGAACGATAAAGGCGGCTTCGTTAATCATCGGCACCAACAAACGATTAACCGCAAAGCCCGGAGAATCGCCAACCGGCACGGCTGTTTTACCCAGCGCTTTTGCTAACGCTTCTATGCGCTCAACGGTGGTATCAGAGGTTTGTTCGGCACGAATCACCTCCACTAATTTAAGTACCGGCACTGGGTTGAAAAAGTGCATACCCACTACCCGCTCGGGTCGTTCGCAAACAGCGGCTAATCGCGTTAGCGAAAGTGACGAGGTGTTAGACGCAAGAATCGCGTCGCTACTTAAATGGCTAAGGTCACGAAACAGCTTTTCTTTCAGCGCGGGCTGCTCTGGGGCGGCTTCAATAATAATGCCGCAGTCACTCAACGCTTCGAGATCGGTAGTAGTAGAAAGCCGTGCCAGTGCTTCCTGCTTAGCTGACTCGCTCATTTTTTCTTTCGCGACCAGCTTGCCAAGGCCTTTCTCGATGTTGGCCAGGGCACGGGTAAGCTGTTCATCGGCGACGTCGTAAAGACGAACCGTAAAACCACTGGCAGCGACTACCTGGGCAATCCCCTGCCCCATGGTGCCTGCTCCCACTACCCCTATTGGTTGTTCACTCATCGTTGTTTTCCCCTGAATCAGTGCTGTTTTGCTTCTTCACGCAGCACAAATTTTTGAATTTTGCCTGTTGATGTTTTAGGCAGCTCACTAAAAATGATCGTCTTAGGTACTTTGAAACTCGCTAAATGCTCGCGACAGTGAGCAATAATGTCAGCTTCGCTAACCTCACCATAACCGATTTTTAATTTAACAAACGCGCAGGGTGTCTCGCCCCACTTTTCATCGGGCTTAGCCACAACGGCAGCTTCTTCTACTGCGGGATGACTATAAATGGCATCTTCCACTTCAATGGTAGAAATATTTTCACCGCCGGAAATAATGATGTCTTTCGAGCGGTCTTTAATCTCGATGTAGCCATCGGCGTGCCAAACGGCCAGGTCACCTGTGTGATACCAGCCCCCCTCCAGGGCTTTCTCAGTGGCTTCGGCATTCTTCAGATAGCCTTTCATCACGTTGTTGCCGCGCATCAAAATTTCACCAATGGTCTGGCCATCCTTCGCGACGGGTTCAAGGGTCAACGGGTCGGCGACACAAAGCGCTTCAAGCATGTGATAGCGCACCCCTTGGCGAGCCTTGATCTTGGCGCGGGATTCAAGCGGCAGCTCATTCCACGCCTCACGCCAAGCGCAAACGGTCACTGGGCCATACACTTCCGTCAACCCGTACACATGGGTAACTTCAATGCCAAGCTTCTCAACGCCAGCAATCACTGATGCAGGCGGCGCAGCACCTGCAGTAGTTACTTTAACGGGATGATCAAATTCGCGTTTCTGATCAGCCGCTAAATTCACAAGGCCGTTCAGCACAATCGGCGCACCGCTAAAGTGCGTGACTTTTTCATCCACAATCAAGTCGTTAATTCGTTTTGGATCCACTTTGCGTAAACACACGCTAACGCCGGCATTAGCGGCAATTGTCCAGGGGAAACACCAGCCGTTGCAGTGGAACATCGGCAGGGTCCAAAGGTAGATCGGGTGATGCGGCATGGCCCACTCTAGGATATTACTGACCGCGTTTAAGTAGGCGCCACGGTGATGATAAACCACCCCCTTTGGCTTGCCCGTGGTACCAGAGGTATAGTTCAGCGAAATGGCTTGCCACTCGTCCTCGGGTAGCTTGTAGGCATAATCAGCATCACCTTCTGCGAGCAGTGCTTCGTACTCAATCTCACCAACGCCTTGGGTTTCGCCTAAAAACTCCACATCGAACACGTCAATCATCAGCGGCTTATCATCTAATAAGGCAACCGCTTCTTTAACGACTTCAGCAAATTCCGGGTCAACAAGAATGGCTTTTGCTTCACCGTGGGCCAGCATATAGCTGATCGCCTCGGCATCCAGACGAATGTTTAAGGTGTTGAGCACACAGCCTGCCAGGGGCACCCCAAAATGGGCTTCAAACATGGCTGGAATATTCGGTAACATCGCCGCCACCGTTTGACCGGGTTTGAGGCCGCGTTTTTCAAGCGCTGACGCTAACTGGCGACAGCGAGCCCAGGTGTCTGCCCAGGTGCGTCGTGTCGCGCCATGCACCACCGCTGGATAATCGGGGTACACCGACGCCGAACGCTCTATAAACGTCAGCGGAGATAGCGGTACGTGGTTAGCCATCGCGGGCGGCATGCCTTGCTCAAAAATAGAAGCGTTCATAAATCACCTGTATATTATTGGTCAATAAGCACATTAAAACGATCGTTTAAAGACAGCTAAACGTAAGCCGCCGACCCAGAGGGCCGGCGGAAATTAACGAATGAAGCCATCCTGCTTCCTATCATCGTTTATGGCGTTAATTCGAAATCATTCAGGCATTGCATACCCGCTTCGATAACCGCGCGTTGCGCACGGCCAGCAGGCAGCCACTGGGTGATAACAAAATTGGCGCTGCACAACTTGGCGCGATAAAACGGCTCATCGCTGCCCTTTTGTAGCGCGCTGGTCGCGTGAAGTGCGGCATTGCCCATTTGCCAGGCGCACAGCACATGGCCGGCTAGGTTGAGCAACGGCGTTGCATAGGCCTGCACCGCATCCGGGCCAGTTTCCGGGTCACTACCTTGCTCAAGTACAAGCTTCATGGCGGCACGCAGGTCGTCAGCTCCCACCGCTAGTGCGCTGCCCATTGCTGCCAGGCTAGGCTCTGAACGCATGGCTTCAGCGGTTTTTTGCACCTCATCAATTAACGCAGATAACGCGGCACCACCGTCACGCTGTAGCTTACGCCCTGCTAAATCGAGAGCCTGAATGCCATTCGTGCCTTCATAAATAGGCGCGATTCGTGCATCTCGAAGTAGCTGGGCGGCACCCGTTTCTTCCACATAGCCCATACCGCCATGCACCTGAATACCCATTGAGGCAATATCCACCGCCTGGTCGGTCGAAAAGCTTTTGACGATAGGAATCAGCACATCGGCGCACGCCTGGGCAGTTTGGCGATCAGTGTCGCTTTTACTGTGCCGGGCAAGGTCGAGCTGACTAGCGCAGTAAAGCGCCAGGGCACGAAGGGCATCGGTACGGGCGCGCATCGAGAGCAGCATACGGCGTACATCTAAGTGGTCGCTGATCGTACATTCGCTGCCGCCACGAGATTTGGGAGAACGCCCTTGAATGCGATCCAAGGCATAAGCAAACGCATGCTGGCAAGCACGCTCTGCCACACCGATACCTTGAATACCGACCTTATGGCGTGCCTCATTCATCATGGTGAACATATGGTTCAAGCCACGCCCTTCTTCCCCTACTAAATAGCCAATAGCGCCGTCATTCTCGCCAAAGCTTAAGGTACAAGTAGGCGAGCCATGAATGCCCAGCTTGTGTTCGATAGAGGCACAGATCACGTCGTTACGCTCGCCCAGCGAGCCATCCGCGTTAACCAAGAACTTGGGCACTAGAAAAAGCGAAATTCCCTTGTTGCCTTCGGGCGCATCGGGTTTACGCGCCAGCACAAGGTGAATGATATTGTCGGCGGCGTCGTGCTCACCCCAGGTAATATAGATTTTTTGGCCGCTAATGCGGTAATGATCACCTTCGGGAACAGCTTTAGTACGCACTTTAGAGAGATCAGAGCCTGCCTGGGACTCAGTCAGGTTCATGGTACCTGTCCAGGTACCTTCAACCAGCTTGGGGAGATACGTCGTTTTTAGGGTTTCACTGCCATGATGCGCCAGCGCTTCGATCGCACCTGCCGTCAACATCGGGCAAAGCCCCAGGGCCATATTGGCACCGTGAAGCATTTCTTGAACGGCGCTGGCGACCACTTCGGGTAGGTTCTGACCACCTAGCGCTTCAGAAACACCAATACCGTTCCAGCCACCTTCAACATACGCCTGATAAGCCGCTGCGAAACCCTCTGGGGTGGTGACACTGCCATCCGTGTGGCGTTTAGCGCCTTGCCAATCACCAACGCTGTTTAGTGGTCCCCACACATCGCCTGCGAGTTTTGCTGCTTCTTCCAGCACCGCCTCGACTAAGTCGGGCGTGGCTTCTTCGAAGCCTGGCAGTGCAAGCGAGCGATGCGCAAGTAACTCTTCGAGCACAAAGCGCAGATCGCGAACCGGCGCGGCATAATAATTCATGGCAAAACCTCAGCGAAAATCGGTGATAAATAGCAATTAGTAAAAACACTATTATGAATAGTAGTTTCACTACTTTCATCACACCATTAGCCCAAGGTCTCACCTGATGAATTAACACCCGTTCTGCTTGCTGCATTTTTTGATTCAAGGCGGCCCTATTCAACTAAGCTGGTCATCATCGAACCGCTTATCAACGAACGTCAGTTTCCACATCATCGTAATAAGCAATATGGGTTTGATCTTCTGAGGGCGGGCCAACGATGGGTTCAACAGCATCCACGTCAGGTACGACGTCCGAAAGGTCTTCCAGGTGCTCGTGCTCAAGCGCGCCTTGCATCAGTTCCTCGGTAACCACTAATTCGGCACCTGCCGCCGTCATTGGCGTTGTCGGAGTAAAGGGAGCCACAGGTACAGGTGCAGGCCGCACGCTGCGCCGCCAGCTGAAAAACAAAACAAAGAACAGACTCAGCGAGCCAAACGCCCAGAACAGCCCCGCATCGCCCATGGCGGTCATTACCGGGGAAATCATTAGCGGGCTGATGGTAGCCCCAATCGAGTTGATCAACAGCAAGCCCTGGCTCATGCGAACCAACGCGCCTGCCGGGGCACGGTCGGCGGCATGGCTAACCGCCACTGGGTAAAGCGCAAAGACACCGCCACCCAGTAAAAATAGCAGCGCGGCCAACAAAGGAGTCGACAGCGGTAGCCATATCATGGCCACAGAAATCACCACACAAAAAGCGCTGATTCCGATCAAGACAATTTGGCGGTCATGACGGTCAGACCAGCGGCCAATAGGGTATTGGAGCAACATGGCGCCAAGAATCACGACGGCCATCATTTGCCCTACTTGATTGACGCTCATACCAATGCGCTGCAAATACAATGGCAGCAAGGTGTAAGCCGCCGCCACCACCATGCCAGAGCCTAAACTCCCCATTACCCCCGTCGGCGTCATGGTGATTAAGCGGAGCGGCGGAAGTGGCTCAGCGTGCTCAATAATGGGCGATACGCGTGGAATCATTGCCATTGGTAGAACGGACAGAGACGCCAATAGGCCAATTACCATAAAGGGAGCCGTCACTCCCATCGCATTGGTGACACCTAACAACAGCTGCCCCAGCACACCCGAGGCATACAGCGAGATCATGTACATCGCCAGCAAGCGGCCACGTACTTTTTGATCGCCTGATGTCAGCAACCAACTTTCAATTACCAAGTAAACGCCCACGGTGGCCCAACCGCCAATTAAGCGCAGTACAAACCAAGCCCAAGGGTCGAAAAACAACCCTTGCAGCAATACGGTGACAGCGACCAGCGAGGCAAAGCTACCGTAAGCACGGATGTGACCTATTCGCAGCAATAAACGGTCATTGACCAATGCACCTAATGCCAAGCCAATAAAATAAGCCGAGGAGACAATACCAATCACCGTTGCCGACTCGCCCGCAGCGTCTAAACGCACGGTAATCAGCGTGGCGAGAAAACCATTGCCAATCCCAAGAATAAACAGCCCTAGTAAGGGCGCTAGCGCCATGGCTAGCAGTTGCCGCGACATGTATACCTCACGTAGCCTGAATAATAAGAGCAGTTGGCCGCTAGCTCACCTATCTCAAGTAAATCGATCTCAAGTACGTCGATCTCACCAGACAGGCAGAAAACGGGCGGGCAATTATTGCTTTGGACGTCGCAAAGTCAATGTTTTTTCATGACATTGTCATATAAGTTAATGCTTTTTAAATATCGCCGTGTCATTGCCAGGAAATTCCACTGATAAACCTTGCTTTTCAGCCCACCAATAAAACGTCGTTTCACTAAAAAAGCATACATGGGTTGGGTCGTTAATGTAGTGCCAGCGGGCAAACGCTTCGGGAGTGCTGACACGCTTTGTCATTACCCCAAGATAACCACCAGGAACTAATTTCTCGGCCAGTTGATTAAGAACTTCGCCAGGCATTGCAAGGTGCTCTACCACCTCGGTGGCAGTAATAAAGTCATATTGCCGGCTGAGCACATCAACGTTTGGGGCATAAAAAATATCGTAAACCGCCATCGCGAACCCCGCCTCTTCAAACATCACCGACAACGTAGGACCTGGGCCACAGCCAAAGTCCAGCCCTTGAGCACCTTGCGGCAGTTTAGCCATGAGCGGGTCAAATAAACGCCCCAGGAAACGTCGATATCCCGTATCATGCGGCGAATTCTGGTGCTGGTCGTACTCTGCTTTTTCTTGAAATGCATCTAAATGCTGCTCAGCAGGCACAAACACTAAGGCGCACGTGGCACACTGGTAATAATCACGGCGACGGTCTTGGTGATAAAGCGTCGGGTGAGACGTATTGCATAGCGGGCAGCGTCGCATCATCGTATTCTCATGTTTTACGTTTGTATTTAAGGAAAGCGGCATGCTCTCAGGTTTAGATCATCTTGTTGTCACGGTGACCGATATGGGTCGCGCCGTGGATTTTTACTCCCGTGTGCTGGGGTTAGACGTGCGCTACCGAGATGCGCAGCGAGTGGATCTTATCCTTGGCGATACGGCACTGCGTCTACATCAAACCGACACCGATATTGCTCCTGTTTCTGCCACTCCCACCCCTGGCAGCCTGGACTTATGCTTACGCTGTTTGCTGCCACTGGATGAGTTCAAACAGCATCTGGATGCACTTGCTGTTGACGTAGAGCTTGGTCCGGTTGCCCGCCAAGGCGCTACTGGCCCCATTGAGTCGATTTACTTACGCGACCCCGACGGTAATTTACTGGAAATTTGCCGACCTGCTGCCCGCTAATGATAAGCCGCGCCACCCGCGTTATCATAATCAACTTAAACGGCGCCCCTGGGGCGCTTTATGGCGAATAGCAAAAAGGATCGGTTATGCGTGACGATGCCAACAAAGCACCGTTAGAAAATGAAGTAATCAATGAAAGCAAACCTTCAGAACAGCCTGACACCACCATGGCGATGGTGATTTATGCACTTTATTTGGCAAGCTTTTTAGTCGGTTTTACCTCACTGGTCGGCGTTGTTATCGCCTATGTTTATCGTGGCAAAGGCCCTGAGTGGTTAGATGAACACTACCGCTATCAGATCCGCACGTTTTGGATTGGACTGCTCTACGGCAGTATCGCCTCTCTTCTAACGTTTATTCTGATCGGTATCCCCATGCTATTGGCACTGGCCGTATGGTTTATTGTTCGCTGTGTGAAAGGCTTCAAAGGCCTGCAGGAGAAGCGTGCGCCAACCAACGTTGATAGCTGGTTCCTGTAACTTATGACTGAACAGTCACCTTCTAAAAAATCGCTTTTCCTGGCACGTACAATTACAAGCCTTTGGAAGCTACTGGCGGGTTGGTCACTTGCCGCGCTGTGGCGTATTGCCATGCTGTTAGGCCCGCTGGTCTATCGCTTTAGTAAACGAGAGCGCCAGGTGACACAAATCAACCTGGAAGTGGTCAACCCTGAAGCGACTGCCAGCCAGCGCAAGGCACTTGCCATACAAAGCCTGCGCCACTCAGCAGCTACTATGCTGGAACTTGGCCATGCGTGGATGGCGGCACCCAACAAAGTAGAAACCAGCATTTTATCAGTTCATGGCCGAGATAAGCTGGACATCGCCCGTGCTGATGGCCGCGGCGTGATTGTACTCGCCCCACACTTTGGCAACTGGGAAGTGCTTAACTTTTGGCTCTCAAGCCACTTTCCTTTCACCGCCATGTACGAGCCACCCAAAATTGCCGGTCTTGAGCCTGTTATTCGCCATGGCCGCGAACGCATGGGTGCACGTTTAGTACCCACCAATGCCAGGGGAGTCGCTGCCCTTCTTAAAGCGCTAAAGCGTAGCGAAGCCATCGGCATCTTACCGGATCAAGAACCAAATTGGGGCAGCGGCGTGTTCGCCCCTTTTTATGGACGCGATGCCTACACCGCAACACTGCTACCCAAGCTAGTCGCCCGCACTCAAGCAAGGGTGGTCACTGGCGTTGCCTTACGGGTGCCCGGCAAAGGCTTTGAAATTCATTTCCTTGATGCCGATGAGCAGGTGTACAGCGAGGATGATGTGGTATCAGCAAGCGGCGTTAACGCCAGCGTAGAAGCGTCAATTGCTCTTGATCCGGTGCAGTATCAATGGGAGTACAAACGTTATCGCAAAGTTATAGAGCAGCAACAAGGTCTGCCAAATGCAGACGATTTCCGGCTGTATTGATTAATCAAGAGGTAGTTTATGACCCAGCGTTATATTCCCGAAAAGGAAACGCGCCCGCTACAAATCATTTACGCGCTTTACTTAGCAGGCCTGGTAACCGCGAATATTACGCTGTTGATTGGTGTTATTGTCGCGTATGTATATCGCAATGAAGCAGCACCTTGGTTGCAGGCTCACTACCGCTATTTAATCCGCACGTTTTGGATAGGCTGCCTCTATTTTATCGTCATCTTTACCCTTAGCTTAATGTTAGTGGGCACCCTTTTATGGCCACTATTAATGGTGTGGCTCGGGGTGCGCTGCATTATTGGCTGGGTCGCGGTGCGCAAAGGACAACCGCCCGCACGTCCTGGCAGTTGGCTCTGGTAGCGCCATTGCCGTTACTCATCACTGCGGCGGGCGTATACGTCATCTAGCCGTTCGATATCGTCCTCCCCTAGATAGCTGCCCGACTGCACCTCAATCAACTCTAACGGAATTTTCCCAGGGTTTTCTAGCCGATGTAGCGCGCCAATGGGGATATACGTAGACTGGTTTTCACTGACGAGAAAGGTTCGCTCGTCAACAGTGACTTGGGCTGTGCCATTCACGACCACCCAGTGTTCAGCTCGGTGGTGGTGACGCTGCAGTGAAAGCCGCCCTCCAGGTTTCACCGTGATGTGCTTCACCTGATAACGTTCGCCACTATCCATGGCTTGAAAGCTTCCCCACGGGCGATGAACAAACGGCGCAGTGTGGGGCTCACGTCGCCCCGCTTGAGTAAGTGATACTACTAGCTGCTTAACCTGCTGAGCCTGATTGCGATGGGCAACCAGAACGCTATCGGATGTTTCCACCACGATCAGGTCTTCAACACCAAGCGTTGCCACTAAGCGGTGCTTGGCGATAACAAGCGAGCGTTGCGTGTTAGTCAACATCCCATCACCGCTAACCACATTGCCTGCGTTGTCGGGCGTTTGCGTTGCCCATAAAGCATCGAAGCTGCCAATGTCGCTCCATTGAGCATCCAGGGGGACCACCGCGGCGCAGTCACAATGTTCCATGACAGCGTAATCAATTGACTCGGCCGGAGAGGAGCAGAATGCGTCTTCGCCTAACCGTAAGAAATCCAAGTCACCGTGAGCTTCATCGACAGCTTTTTGACATGCCGCCAGCATGGCGGGCTGCAGTCGCTCAAGTTGAGAGAGATAGGTAGATGCTTGCAGCAAAAACATGCCGCTATTCCAAAGAGTATTACCTTCCTCTAACAAGTGCTGAGCACGCGCTGCGTTAGGTTTCTCGATAAACGATGAGACCTGGTGGCCAGCGCCCAAGGGGCTGCCGCACGCAATATAGCCATAGCCTGTTTCTGGATAGGTAGGTACAACGCCAAACGTGACGAGGTAGCCTTGGGCCGCAAGCGGTTCCGCGCAGCTTACGCTTTGGGTAAACGCCGCCAGATCGCCAATAACATGATCCGCTGGAAGCACCAGCAGCAGTGGATCTTCGCCCGTTTGGCGGGCTAAGAGCGCAGCACAAGCAATCGCCGGTGCCGTATTGCGCCCTTCTGGCTCTAACACCAACGTCCCTGACAGACCGCTCTCCCGCAACTGCTCTGCCATTAAGAACCGATGGGCATGGTGCCCCATCAATATTGGTGGCTGAGCACTTAACCCTTTCAAACGCGCCAGCGTTTGCTGCAGCAGGCTTTCGGACGACGTTAAACGCAGGAACTGCTTGGGCATTTGCTCGCGTGAAAGTGGCCACAGCCGCGTGCCGCTGCCACCGCTAAGAATGACGGGCTGGATCATGGTGCTTTCTCTGTTGTAACTAAAGACGTGGTTACTGAAGACGCATCAGACATTGACGTGCCAAAGTCTTGCTGCAACCAATGGCGCAGTTGGCTCATTTTCTCGGCATCATCTGGGTTTTCCAGTGCTGGCAGCATGCCATCAATAAAACCGCGAACCTTAAAAGGGGCTAACAGACTAGGGTTCCCGCTAATCACATGCACGGGAACCGCAGCGCTGGCGTTATCGCCGGTAATCAGCGGTGCAGCCTGATGATCACCCAATACAATCAGTAAGGTGTTGTCATCAACCACCCGCTCGGCCCAACGCCCGGTAACTTTCACAGCGTAGTCTATTGACCACGCGTAATGATCACGAATGCGCTCGATATCCTGCCAAAGCACTTCTGGCGGGTCACCTGCCGTTTCCCAGGGAGCGAAAATACGCCCATCGTCAATCAACGACCAATCTTCAAGAACAGGCAGAATTGGTGTCCAAGGCGCATGGCTAGAGATAAGCGCAAGCTGCGCGAATACCGGCGTATCACCCAGCAAATGTCGCTGGGTATAGTCCAACGTAAATTGGTCTGGCATTGTGACCCAGTTCAGCGGCGGCCCGGCATAGGGAATATCTTTTGCTGCTGCAATCTCGTCAAAACCATAGGCAACCCCTTCTGGCCAAGCCATCGTAATCGCCGGCATGACGCTGAGCGTCCGCTGCCCGGTGTTACTAAAATCATCAATCAATGTTGAATGATCGCTTTCCAGCATTAGCCGATACCATAGCTGGTTATCAATCCAGCGCCCGCTGAGTACCGTTGCATGGGCAAGCCATGACTGACCTCCCCGTATAGGCGCTTCAAGCAACCCAGAAACAACATGTAATTCTCTTTGGCCGAGCCGTTGCTGTATATCATCTAACGTTGGGAGTAAAACGCCGCTGTAACGCGGATTATTAATCGCCGATACACCATAAGATTCAATAAAAGTTAATAAGACGTTGCGCCCTAACAAACCAGGTAGTGATCTTGGTTGTAAAGGTGTACTTTCAAGCTGCTTTGCGAAAGCCTTTCTTGCCTGATGCGTCGCCACGATCTGCTCCCACTGGAAACGCGTGGTGTTGACAGCAGGCAACGTTGATTTAGCAATCAATCGTTTGCCGTTGGCTTCAGAAAACGCAAACCCTGTCGCAGAGATCGTTATCAGGATGGCAAGGATTCCGGTAGTCCGCCAAACCGGTAAATGTTGCGCAGGTAACAGCAACCGTAGCATCACCCATAAAACACCTAATAAAACTACGCTGCCCAACAACATCAGGAAAGTTGCGGCCAGTTGTCCTACATTACCTATTAACAAATGGTAGATAGAGCGTACCAACGGCACGTCCAAATAGAGGTTTAGTGATCGGCCAAACGCGGTGTGTGTCGCCGCGTCGCCTAGATTAGCTGCCGTTACTAACGCAAGCCAACCTACTATTAAGATGGCCAGCCAGCGACGGAAGTAGCTTGGGGGAACCAGCAACATGGCAGGTGCAATAACCCATGCTTCCCAAGCAATCAAAGGGGAGCCTATCTCGTTAAAGCGCCACCAAAGCGGCACTACCAGCAGAAAGTTGAGCGTTATACATGTGAGTAGAAGTCGAATCATGAGCGCTCCAACAGCATAGCAATCAGTTAAATGTTACACGCTTAATGGAGCTTAAAGCTTGCACGTGACCCTAAAAATCATATACCAATAGGCATCATGGTATAACTTTTGTTGAAATATTTCATATACTGATTTTATGGTTATCACGTTGGCATGTAATCGAAAGGAACTCGCCTATGAGTATTCGTACCGCTGCAAGATGGTTGTTGTCATTTAATTGCCTGATCGCCGTTGGCGCAGTTGCTAATGATGATGTTTTCGACCACGTAATTGAACGCGCTCAAACACTAGCTGATGCACCTTACCAAGCACCAGAGGCTTCGCTTCCAAGCGCTTTGGAATCTTTAAACTACGACCTATACCGACAAATCCGTTTTAAGCCCGAGCGCGCCTACTGGCAAGATGAAAGCCCTTTCAGTATGCAGCTATTCCACAGCGGGTTTATCTTCCAAACGCCTGTCACTATTAATGTGATCGAGAATGGAGACGTTCATCCACTCTCTTTCACGACAGATGACTTTCAGTACGATGGTGATGCCAGCCGCTTATTAGAGCACGACTTAACGGGAATTGGTCATGCTGGCTTTAGGCTGCACTACCCCATTAACAACGATGATTATGCCGATGAGTTCGCTGTTTTTCTTGGGGCAAGCTACTTTCGCTTGATTGGGCGCGACCAAGCGTACGGCCTTTCTACACGCGGACTAGCCATTGATACCGCGTTAGCCAGTGGCGAGGAGTTTCCTGAATTTCGCGAATTCTGGCTTTACAAGCCTGACTCACATTCCAACAGTGTCACGTTCTTGGCATTAATGGATAGCCCTTCGTTAAGTGGCGCCTATCGCATTACGTTAACGCCGGGCGAAAACACGGAAGCCGACGTAGAAGCAACCTTGTTTGCCCGCGCTGACATAGAAAAACTGGGTATTGCTCCTCTTACTAGTATGTTTGCCTTCGGGCAAATGAGCGCCGAGCGGCCAGATGACTTCCGCCCCCAAGTACATGATTCTGATGGCTTACTGATTCAAACAGGTGCTGACGAATGGATTTGGCGTCCATTGCAAAACCCCTCGTCGGTTCGCGTATCAGCGTTTATGGATGATAGCCCCACTGGGTTTGGTTTAATGCAGCGAGAACGCGACTTTGGCCGCTACTTGGATCTTGAAGCCCATTACCATCGCCGCCCCAGCCAGTGGGTCGAACCTCTTGATGACTGGGGGCCAGGTCATGTAGAGCTAGTGGAAATTCCGACGCCAGATGAAACCCACGACAACATAGTAGCTTACTGGGTGTCCGGGGATACGCTCAGTGCTGGCGAGTCTCGCCATCTTCGCTATCGAACGTTTACGCTCAATGAACAGCCCGAAGCTAATGCGCTGGGCAAGGTAGTGCGTACCCGTCATGGTAACGCCGCGGTTCCAGGTGAGGCCGATTCCCCGTCTGCTGATCAGCGGCAATTTGTTGTCGATTTCCAAGGCGGCAAGCTGGGTACACTTTCTTCAAGCGACACCATTGAGCTGGACATCAGCGTGCTTAATGGCGAGGTATCACTCCCTCAAGTCAAAACATTACCCAATAACGGACGACGAGCCACTTTCCGATTACCCCCTAGCAGCGAGCCTAGTGATATTCGGTTGCGCCTGATGGTTGAAGGAGACCCTATCACTGAAACCTGGAACTACGTGTGGTATCCCGATGCCTGACCTCCACGCGTTACGGCCTTCGATGCCATGGCTAAACGGGCGCCGAGCTTTTCTGGCGGTTGCGGTATTATCCACAAGCGTTGGTGGCTGTATCGCAATGGCAAAGGTCGTTGCCAATCTGGCCATTGGTTGGCAACTCACCATGCTGATACTGTTTGCATTCACGTTTAGCTGGATAGCGCTGGCTTTCTGGGGGGCACTATGTGGCTTTGTGCTCTGCGCACTACGCCGTGACCCCCTAAGCTTGCGCCGCCAAACCATTACATCCCCCAGTGCCAGCCTGCTAGTAAGCCGCACCGCGCTGGTAATGCCGATTTATGCAGAACCGCCCATTCCCACCATCGCGGGACTGGAAGCAACATGCCGCTCACTTTTACAACAAGCAAAAGAGTATGGTGCAGGCACGCCCAGTGCTATCCACAAGCACTTTGATGTGTTTGTATTAAGTGATACCCAAGATGCGGCAATGGCAGACGTCGAAGCGGCTCATGTGGCCGCCTTGCAACAGCGTCTTGCCGGGCAGATAGCCATTTATTATCGTCGACGCCCTAATAATGATGGCCGCAAAGCTGGCAACATCGCAGAGTTCTGCCGACGCTGGGGCCGCCGTTACGACTACATGGTCGTGCTTGATGCCGACAGCTTGATGAGTGGCGCCACACTGCTGCACTTAGTACACCGCATGCAACGCCAGCCCAGCGTAGGCCTTATTCAAACGGTGCCTATCCCGGTTGGCCAACGCACGTTATTTGGCCGTTTCACCCAACTAGCTTCGGCACTCTATAGCCCCATGCTGGCAGCCGGCCAAAGCTTCTGGCAGGGCGATGCAGCGAATTACTGGGGGCACAATGCGATTATTCGTACGCGGGCATTTATGGCCCACGCAGGATTACCTACCCTTTCGGGTAAGCCACCGCTAGGGGGCGAACTCTTAAGCCACGATTTCGTCGAAGCGGCACTGCTCAAACGAGGCGGCTGGCAGGTACTGCTGGATACTTCTGCGTCCACCGCCGTGTCGCGCCACAACCCTTACGCCAGCGCGTCACACAATAGCTTTGAAGCGATGCCAAGCAATATGCTCGATTTTGCCAAGCGTGACCGCCGCTGGCTTCAAGGCAACCTACAGCACTTACGCTTACTGACCGGCGCCGGTTTTCACCCGATTAGCCGGCTGCACTTTTTGTTTGGCGCGTTTGCTTATATTTCTTCGCTTGTTTGGCTTGGACTTTTGCTTTGCACCAGTCTTATGGTGGGCTATCAAGCCATCGACACCACCTCGAGCCCCTTGTTGCCTAAAGCGCTATCACTGGGACTGCTGAGCGTAACGCTGGGCATGCTGATTGCCCCTAAGCTGCTTGGTCTGTTACTGACATTTTGGCAGTGTCCCCATGCTTATGGAGGGCGACTAACGCTTATCACTAGCACGGTATTGGAAATTCTGTTTGCTGCTCTGATTGCACCGCTGATGATGGCGTGGCATAGCTTATTTATCATTAACGTGCTAACTGGCCGAGCCATTGACTGGCAAACCCAGCACCGCGGGGAACGTTCACTAAGTTGGGGCGAGACATGGCACCACACAGGATGGATGACACTGTGCGGTGTTGCTTGGGCAGGCACCATGATGCTTTTCTCTCCCTCAGCATTTGGTTGGTTAACGCCCGCTTGGCTTGGGTTGATCGGTGCCGCTCCGTTAGTGAAATATTCTAGCAGCGCCACCTGGGGAGGCGTTGTTAGTCGGAAGTTCGGCTTACTGCAAACGCCAAGTTCAGCACAACAACCGCCGCTTTTGAAGGACTTTGCCGCCTTAGAAAGCAATAGCCATCAATCCAGTGCCACGTTATCTCCCCCGCCCTTGCCACTGGCAGTTCCTCAAGAGCAGCTAGGCGATATGCCCTGCCAGTCGTTTCGAGATTACGTTCAAACAACCGCCACGCATGCACCCTCTGTTAAGGAGCCTTACTAATGCCTTCTGCTTTTTTGCAACGGTTGCGCAGTTCTAGTGGCATGGCACGCTCACTGTTTGTCTACTGGCGGCCAGGAAGGCAGCGGGGCCTGCAGCGCCTATATCGTTCATTTATTCAACCGGGTGATATCGCCTTTGATATTGGGGCTCACTTAGGCGACCGCAGTGCCGCCTTCCACGCACTAGGTGCCAAAGTAGTAGCGCTTGAGCCACAGCCAGCACTGGCCAAATGGTTTAAACGGATACTTAATCGACCTAACATCACACTCTTACCCTTGGCCGCCGGGCCACAGCCTGGTCATGCGGATATTGCCATAAGCGTTGGCAACCCAACGCTCTCCACCTTAGCGACCGACTGGCGTCATCAGGTTGGCGAGCGAAACCCCGGCTTTCAACACATACGCTGGGAACAGCAGCTAAGGGTGGAAGTCACTACCCTCGACCAGCTCATCGCCACTTACGGCGAACCAAGCTTCATCAAAATTGATGTGGAAGGGTTTGAAGCAGAGGTACTAATGGGGTTGAATCACCCCGTTGCGGCGCTTTCAGTGGAGTTTGTTGCAGGCGTGTTAGAGGTTAGCCATGCCTGCGTTGACCAACTGAAACGCCTTGGCGACTATCGCTTCAATGCGATTGCCGGTGAACAACGCCGTTTTCGCTGGGAAACCTGGCAATCCCCTGAAGCAATCACCCAGTGGCTCAACGATGGCGTTGACGGACTGGCGTCCGGGGATCTTTACGCCTGTCGCGTCGACCACCCGTTAGTAAACGCATCGGCTTAATTTCAAAGAACGAGAATCACTGCATGATTTATCACTGGCAAACCCTCACCGCCCCCCAGCTCGCTACGATTGCCAATGGTGATCCAGTCGCAGTGATCACCCTAGGGGCAATTGAACAGCACGGTACGCATCTGCCTCTGGGCACTGACCTGATCATTGGGGAAGGGTTACAAGCTGCCATGCTGGACCTGATCGACCCAGCGCTCGATGTGTTTTGCCTGCCAGCAATTGCCGTCGGCGCAAGCGACGAACACGCCAGTTTTCCAGGAACACTCAGTCTGCCCGCCCCGCTCGCCATCGCGACGTTAGAGGCTTATGGCGCGAGTGTGGCCCGTGCAGGTATAAAAAAGCTGGTGTTAATTAATAGCCACGGAGGAAATAAAGCGGTGATGGACCTTGCCGCCTTGACCCTGCGCCAGCAGTTTGAGATGCGCGTGGTGAAAGCCACCTATACACGCCTTCCGCCCCTGGAAGGCGCTATCGGAGCCGATGAGCTGCGCTATGGTTTGCATGGTGGTTTACTGGAAACCGCCATCATGCTGCATTTAGCGCCTGAGTTGGTGCAACTCGACAGCTACCAACCTACTTCACCGGCAACGCCTGAAGGTGGCGCCTTGGTCAGCCCAGAGGGTAGCGCTGCCTTTGCCTGGCTTGCCGAAGACCTCAGTATGTTTGGCGTTGCCGGTGATGCGACGGGTGCTCACCACGCACTGGGTGAACGGCTTGTGGCTCACTACGCCACCCAATTGGCGCAGGTGGTGGCTGAAACCGCCCACCTGCCGCCGCTCTCTACACGTAAAACGGTGAATTAACGCCCACGCCCTTCAAGCACCTCATCTAAGAAATGCCCTGCCCGGTTGGCTTTGGCACTTAGGTAGCGATGATTGTGGTCAGTCACGCTGCCATAGAGCGCTTGGCGCGAGACAATCTCAATACCGCCTTCACGCAGGGCTGCCATTTTTAGCGGGTTGTTAGTCAACAGCTGAACCTTATTTACCCCAAGCGCATTAAGCATATCCACCGCGACAGCGTACTGACGCTCATCTTCGCCAAACCCCAGCACTTGGTCAGCATCGACGGTATCTAAACCACCATCCTGCAGCGTGTAAGCGCGCAGTTTATTGGCTAGGCCAATTCCCCGCCCTTCTTGTGCCAAATAGAGCAACACACCGCCCCCCATGGCTTGAATATCGGCCACCGCATTGCGCAGCTGCTCACCGCAGTCACAGCGCAGGCTGCCGAATAGGTCACCAGTGAGACAAGCCGAGTGCATGCGCAAAGGAACCGCCTCAGGAATGGCGTCCAGATCGCCAATCACCACGGCCACGTGTTCTCGCAGGCCATCAGGTTCGCGAAACAGCACGAAGCGGCTCTCAGGTGCATCTTCAAGAGGAATACGCGCTTCGCTTACTCGCTTTAGCATCCCCGGCGCACCGGCTAAACACTTCTCTGCATCCCGGGCATTAACCTCTAACAGTTCCCCTTTCGATAGCTGCTGGGCAATATGATCGGCTGATGCTTCACTTACCTCAGCGCACAGCGCAGCGGGTATCAGTAGCGCGCGACGCATTAGTGCTACCGCACCTCGCTCTCCGACACCCGCAGGTTTCAGCCCACTTAACAGTGAATGAGAAATCTTAGATGCATCATGAGAAACAGCAAGATAATGCAAATCACGCTCACTGATTTGCTCGGTGAGCGGTAAGCAAGCCGCATCCGCTTTTAATGACATGCCCAGGGCTTCCAAACGATGACGCGTTAGCACCAGCGCTGGCCGTGAGCCGGAAAGTGTTGCCAGTGAATCTACTGAGACACTGCCTTCAAGTGCCTGCACCAACAGGCGTCGCTCTCCGGTATTGATGACGACGGGCAAGCCGCGGCGAATATCGAAAATAGCGCGTTCAATGTGATACATGTAGGCCTCCAAGTTGCCTGTTGGGGCGGACAACGTTTGCTTGCGTCGGGCAACATGGCCCCGCATGATGGGTTGCTGTTTTTTGAGTGGAGATACCATGCCTAACACCAATGAAATGACGATTGATATCGACCAAGCGTGGGCATGGCTGCTGGACGCTCAACAGGGCATTAAAAGTGACGTCACCATTAGCTTTGATTCTCACGGCGACTGGCACTCCCCTTACTCTGTGACAAGTGCTGCTCAGACGTTGCTGACGTGTTTGCTGCCACTGGTGCGTCATTCGAGCTGGGTGGTTGCCCAACTGGGGCAAAGCCTGGATGGGCGCATCGCCACGGAAAGTGGGCATTCCCACTACATCAATGGCTTTGAAAGTTTGGTGCACCTGCACCGGCTGCGAGCGCTGGCAGATGCCGTGGTGATTGGCGCGGGCACGGCGAGTGCTGATAACCCCCAGCTCACCGTACGTCATGTGTCGGGTAAGCATCCCACCCGCGTGGTGATTGATCCACGTGGCCGTGTTCCTGCCGAACTGACGCTGTTCACCACGCCTAGCGCACCGACGTTGCACCTCACTGGGCCAGAGGCAACGGTAGCGCGAACGACGGCCGAACACTGTGTGCTGACGCTGGATAAAAACGGGCAATTCAACCCTGCCGACGTTGTTGCCTTGCTGGCGGAGCGTGGCCTTACGCGGGTATTGGTCGAAGGTGGTGGCGTCACGGTCTCGCAGTTTATTGAAGCGAACACCGTCGACCGCCTGCATTTGTTGGTCGCACCGTTGCTGATCGGCTCCGGCAGACCTGGATTGCAAATGACCCCCATCGATACCCTTGAGAGTGCGCTGCGCCCTTCGATGCGCTCTTTCCGGTGTGGCGACGACACGCTGTTCGACGTACTGCTGAGCGGCCTCACTGCCTGACGACGAGTTGGGCGGCGCAGCGCGTGTTCGACTAGCCAGCGCTACCCAAATGCCGGGCAGACTGGATACCAGCACTAAAACACCATAAGCCATTGAAATTGCAACACCTTGCGCCGAAGGCAAGCCAACGAACATCCAAATGCCCGCAGCGGCACCTTCACGCAGCCCCCATCCAGCAATCGAAAGCGGCACCAACATGGCGAGCAGTAACACCGGTGCCAGCGCCAAAATATCTAACGCTGCCAGCTCCACTCCGATTGCCCGAGCAGCGCATACCATTACAAGGCCGTAGCTAAGCACAATAGAAAGCGAGGAGAGCAATTGCCGCGGCCAGACGCCACGCTGCAACAGTCCACGGCGCACATCCCTACCCAACGCTGAGCACCAAGCGGGTTGCGTTACCGCCGAACGGCGCAGCCAAATCCCCAGCGTCACACCAATCACCATCGCGATGCCCACCACCCCTGCCACAATCGTCAAACCACGCAGACCCAGAGCTGTTATCCAGAGTGGCGACGTCAACAACGCCACCAGCGTGTACAAGGCAATCGCCAGTTGCCCGGACGCACGCTCAATCACCACCGCACGCCAGGCGCTTCCCTTGGAAGAGGATTGACGAGCATGACGATGGGCACGACCGGCATCACCTAACACTCCGCCGGGCAGCAGTTGGTTGACTAACAATGCCAAGTAGTACTCTCGCAGTGCATAACGATAGCGCAGCGGCACGTCGATTAAGCCTGCGGTGAATTGCCAGCGCCACGCACTCAGCATCACTTGCAGCACACTGATTAACAGCGCCAGCGCCATCCAGCCCGGCGAGAAACGCTGCACTTGTGCTATTACAGCGTCTGGCTCTACCCACACAGCAACAACCGCCAGAAGACCTAAGCTAACTAGCCCTTTTTGCACCCACGGGATTTTCAGCCAGCGCCAGAGTCGCATCGCGTTAGCCCTCGTCCGCTGGTAGCGCCAGCAAGTCGCGATGCCCCACCCAAATACCCATTTTGCCCTCGGCCACTTTACGCAGGCGTTCATCTCGCCACTGGGCAATACGTGACGCCGCGCCAGGGGCTTGCTCAGTGGCAGCACTCGCCCACCCTTCAATCAGCGAGCACATTAAGGGGTACTGCGCTGATTTACCCGCCGTTAAGCACCACGGTGTTTCAGCCTCGCTAACACGGTAATTGTAGTGAGCCATCGCGCTGACTAGCGCTTGATGAGCATCGCCCCCTAGCGCCTCGCCTAACCCCTTATCTCGCCGCTGATGCGCGTTGAACAGCTCACTGATCCAACGATCATCAGGATCATTCAACGGCTGTTGTTGAGGATTGGTAAAGCACCATTCGCCAGTAATGCTTAAGGTAATAAGAAGTGCTTGCCGGTGTTTAGCACACTGGGCAGCCAAGGCATCAATCCATTCTTGAGACACCAGATCAATCAGTGCAGATGCCGTTACCACATCGCAATGGGTTAGCGCGGGATGATCAATGTTTTCAAGAGAGACACAGTGGGTTTCCACCTGTAGCGATTCACTTTTGCCTGTGCTCAACTGGCTGGTACGCGAATAGGCTTCGTTAAGTAAGGCATCGTCATGATCAATCAGCATCCACCGCTGCCCATGGTGCAAACGAGGCGCAAGAAACTGGCTATTGCTACCGCGTCCGCAGCCTAGATCTGCCAACGTAATGGGTTGCGAAAATGCTGATGACTGAGAAGATTCTGCTAACGACGAGTGCTCTACTCGCCGTTGATTTTCTGATAACAATTTAGCGTCTAACCAGTTCGCTAGCGCACCCACTAGCGCCTGACTACGTGAGTTAACATCGACGTTTTCACGCAGCGATAACCAATCTGCGGCAAACTGGCTTCCCGCCGTTAATGTCGAAGGTGGCTGCATTAGCGCCTGTGAAAACGCCACCCCGGCAGCCTGCCAGTCAGCTAGTCCGCCGCGCGCAGCGGCGGCGCCTGCACATAGTTCAGTGCGTAGCGCCTCATCATGGCAGAAATTTTCCAGAGCTCTCGTCAGCGCCTCAACATCACCAGGCGTTACACTGATGCCAGCCCCGTTGGGCAGCGTATCCCGCAGCGCCCCACCAGTGGTGGTAATAACCGGCAAACCGTGGGCGAGCGCCTCGGTCACCACCATGCCGTAACCTTCATACCAAGAAGGCAATACCAGGGCGTGGGCATGCTGATAAGCGTCCTCCAGGGTCGCGCCATCGCACTCGCCGTGCAGCGTAACCCAGTCGCCCAACTGGTGTTCGTCGATCAGCGTTTGAACGCGTTCCGTGAACACCGCATCACGCGCACCGCCAAAGCAGTCACATCGCCAGTGCCCGCGCTCAACGCCCGCTAAGGCTTGAACCAAAACATCCTGCCCTTTACGCGGCGTCAGCGTTGCCACGCATAACAGGCGAATAGGTTCGTTGGGCGGCGCTGCTGGGCTGACTGGAGCACGCACAACCCCTGGTTCCACCACGGTGATAGGAGCACTGAAAGGTAGCGCATAGTGTTCGGCTAACGCCTTTACGCGACGTTCGGTAAAGCAACTGGTCACAATCACTCTATTCACATGTGCCAGGCCGCGCAGTTCACTTCGGTGGAAACGCTGCTGATCCCTATCACTCAAGCCCTGCTCGTCCCCCAGCGGGTGATGCAGCAGTGCAGTGATATCAAGACGTTTAGCGTGGACAGCGACCACGCCGGGTAGCGCCCCCATGGCAAGGCCATCGATAATCACCCGCGCATCATCCGGCAACGTCGCCAGCGTTGCGGCAAGCGCCTGGGCAGCCTCATCATCGGCATCCGGAAAACGCCCCGCCACCCCCATCACATCGATATAGAGGCCACGTTCGCGCAGTGCAGCGACAATATGGGCATCGTAGATGTACCCGCCGGTACGCTGGTCAGGATCGCCAGCCACTACCAGCGTCCATGTCTGACTCATAGCGCCCCTTCAAAGCTTGCCCACGCTACATGAGACTCATGCAGCTTGATCTCCATGTGCGTGAGCCCTTGAGCAGTGGCGCCCATTTTCCCCGCTTTAATGGCCTCGGCTAGCTGGTCAAAAATCACCTTAGCCATAAACTCTGTGGTGGTGTTTTTACCGGTAAATTCGCTCACTTCATCGAGGTTGCGGTAGTTGTAGTCTGCCAGCACTTCTTTGACAGTTTCACTTGCCAAGCCGATATCAATCACCAGTCCGTCTTGATCAAGCTCAGGGCGTTGAAACACTACATCAACCACATAGGTTGCGCCGTGGGTTCGTTGGGCAGGGCCAAATATTTCCCCATTAAAACTATGGGCAATCATAAAATGGTCACGAACACATAAACGGTACATAGACACTCCTATCGTGTTGGTTACGTCTTAGTAACTAAATTCAAGTAACTAAATCTAAGCAAATAAAGCTAAGTCATTAAATCTAAAAAACAAAGCATGTTTGGTTAAGCGGGCAATGGGTAACGAATTCGATGACAAAGCGCTGTACTACCAGGGCCGAACAGAGCAGGTGCCAGCGTTGGAAAATCGGCAAAATCGCTTTCACCACTGATCAGCGCATCTAACCGCTGGTCGGCGAGTAAGCGAAGGGCGAGCGCTAACCGGCGGCGGTAATTCCAACGCGGCACCAGCTTGGCAGGCAACTGCCCTACTTGGCTGGCGCTAAGCGTTAAACGTTGAGAATGAAAAGCGCCACCAAGTGGCAGCAACACATCGCCCTGGCCAAACCAACTCATTTCAATCACGCGGCCTTCGTTGCCTAGCAAACTCATAGCCAGCCGAAGGCCATCTGGTTGGCCACTGGCGTGAATCACACAGTCCTGATCGGTGGGTGCCTGCTCGGGCATACAGAAAGGGACGCCTAAATGCGTTGCCAAGGGTTCTCGCTCGGGGTTAATGTCGATCAAACGCACATCTACACCAGGAATTTGCGCACACAGATAGGCCACAAGCGCACCAACAACACCTGCACCGACCACACATATGCGCTCGCCAAGCATGGGGTTAGCATCCCACACGCCATTAATGGCAGTTTCCATATTGGCTGTTAACACTGCACGGTAAGCGGGAACGTCATCGGGGAGCGGCAAAACAGCGTCTGCAGGTACTACATAGTGGTCCTGATGCGGAAAGAGGCAAAAGACAGTTTTATCGAGTAGAGAGTTTGGCCCTTGCTCCACATAGCCAATACTGCAGTAACCATATTTAACAGGGAACGGAAATTCGCCCGCCTGAAAAGGGGCACGCATACGCGAGTATTCACTTTCGGGAACTCTTGAATTAAACACCAGCGATTCGGTGCCACGGCTAACGCCGCTGTAAAGGGCACGTACCCGCACCTCATTTTCGCTGGGTGACGTTAATGGCTCCTGCTTTAGCTCGCCATGCAGGGGGCGGGTCACCCAAAAAGCCGTAGCGGTATTAGGCGGCAACATGACATTTCCTTATGGTTAATGCTTCATCCATCCTCATAGCGTAGCTCAGGAAGCGAAGCGGTTGCTTAACCCATGTAAAGGCTTGAATGATTTTAAACAAACGTGATCACATCATGGACAACTTTACCTTCTTATACAAGAATGGTACATAGTAAAAAAATTGCACATTTTATTTCAACCGCAGGCCATTGCGCCGCTTTGCGAGTAAGCATGTCCTCTTTTTCGAATACCTCCAGTGCCTCAATACCCAAGCGCGTTTACACCCTGGCGGAAACGGTGCTGGCTAGCTTATTACTCGTTAGCCTGGGCATGCTGCTATCGACAATGGTTGCCAGCGCTGCGAACTGGTGGCTAGCCACTGGCTTTTACCTAGTAATGAGTGCGCTGGTAGTAAGTTTTTGGCCTTATGGGCCGTTAGGTTGGGCAAACCGCGTAACACTTGTACGCGGTGTATTAGTAGCCATAGTAATAGGTGCTCTGCCAGCGAATGCTTTTACTAATGCGATTTGGCTATGGCTAGCAGTGGCCGTTATTGCGCTGTTACTAGATGGAGTAGACGGCTGGATTGCCAGACGCACAAACACCCATACCCCGTTTGGGGCGCGCTTTGACATGGAACTGGATGCGGCATTGATTCTGATACTCTGCATCGGCTTATTGCAGAGCGAGCATTTGGGCGTTTGGGTACTGCTGATTGGCGGCATGCGCTATTTATTCGTTGCCGCTAGCTGGCCGTTTCCATGGCTAAAGGCACCGCTGTTTGCAAGTTTCCGGCGCAAAGCGGTGTGCGTTTGGCAAGTCGCTGCCCTGCTGCTGGCATTAACGCCGCTCACTTCCCCCTTTGCCACCAGCCTGCTTGCGCTGAGTGCGCTACTAACCCTTATCTACTCATTTGGGTTTGATGTGTGGTGGTTGTTTAAACAGCACCGTTAATTGCTTTATCGACACCAGCCCCCGCCACAAACCCGCCACACAGCTGGCTTCAAGCTGTACTGTTCACGCCTAAGGGAGTAGGGTAGCCATCCGGATCGGCCCACCCTGCGCTTTATTAAAGCTCACTGTGTGCGTTAATCCGACCCTTCTTAAGGCGCTTTTAACCAACGCCTGACTTATGCACGACCAGACTGCCAACCGCAGTCACCTTTCGCTGCAGATAGAAAGATAATCTGTTTTTTTGCTTACTTCCTGTGGCACCGCTCCATTAATGGATCGCTGGCTGCTATTTAGGATGCTAAGGCTGCAAAGCCTATGGGTATTCAATGAACGAAGAAAATTTCTATCAATTCTCGACGCTGACTGTTCTCGCCTTATTGGTGTTTTTTTACGGCGGCACTTACCTGCTGACCCTGCTGATTAAAAAGAAAAAGGAAAATACTGACGCCTTTATGGTGTCCAATCATCAGATAGGCTTTGGCCTAGGCGCTGCCAGCATGACCGCCACCTGGATATGGGCAGCCTCGTTCTACGGCGCCGCCACCTCGGGTTATACCTACGGCATTTCTGGGCCTTTGCACTACGGGCTATGGGGTGCGCTGATGATTCTGTTCATCTACCCCTTCGGCCGTCGTTTTCGCAAACTGGCACCCAATGCGCACACCCTGGGCGAGCTTATTCATGCTCGGCATGGTTCTTCCAGCCAACTGATTCTAGCCTCTTCTAACATCCTGGGTAGTATCATCAGCCTGATGGTTAACTTCACCGCTTCCGGCGCGCTAGTCTCGGTGCTTTCGCCCCTCTCCTTCCAGGCGGGCGTGATCATTGCGGGGGTTGGGGTGCTTTGCTACACGCTGTGGTCGGGCTTCCGCGCCTCGGTGCTGACTGACTTTGCTCAGCTAATGGCAATGATGGCCGTCGCCATTCTGATTATTCCAGCGGTGATGTTCGCCCTCGGCGGCCCGCAAACGCTATCAGAAGGCATGAGCTTACTCACGCCAGAGCAAGCCAACCTGTTCTCGATGGACGCGATTCTCAATCAAGGTGCCCCCTTCTTTGTGGCGGTGCTGGCCTATGCGATTGGTAACCAGACAATCTCCCAACGGCTATTCGCCGTGCGTGAAGACCACATTAAACCGACCTTTATCACCGCCACCATTGGTTACGGCGCGATTGTTATTGGGTTGGGCATGATTGGTTTGATGGCGCTGATGACCGGCATGGAGCCCATCGGTGGCGACATGAACAACCTGATACCGCAAATGGTGTCGATGTACCTCTCGCCGGTGTTTATCGCGCTGTTCTTTATTCTGGTGATTGGCTCGCTCTCCTCTACTGCCGATTCGGACCTTTCCGCTATGTCCGCGATTGTGATGGCCGATGTGTACGGCAAGAACATCGCTAAAAACAAACCCGACCCGACCAAGATGCTGTTTATTGGCAGGCTGACCATGATCGTCGCAACGCTGATCGGGGTAATTCTCGCCAGCTTCTCGATGGATATTCTGATCATGCTGGTCTTCGTTGGCGCACTCTGGGGTGCCATTGTGTTCCCAGTTATCGCCAGCTGCTTCTGGGATCGAATCACCAATACAGCCTTCACCTCGGCGGTAATTGCAGGTTTAGTAATGTTCTGCATCGCACGCTTTGAGTTGCTGCCCTTGGTCGGCGTAGTCGGCGGACTATTCGAATTACTCGCCGCCGTGGGCGGTGGCGTGGTGCTCGGCCTAATGGCATTCGGCTTCTGCGGACGCCGGGTAGGGTTGGTGTTCGGCACACTCTGCGCCATCGCGCTGGCCTACTTCAGCATTGGCTTCCTGAGGGACTACACGGTGCTGCTGGCTTCACTGATGGCCTACGGCGTTAGCACGATTGTTTGCATCGCGGTCAGCCTGATGAGTTCCAGTAAGTTCGACTTCTCACAAATTGATCAGAAAGTGATCAACTACGACCCAGCCAAGCCCGCTGCTAAAGGCTGAGCCACGTCACGCTAGCGTCACTTCAAATGCTGGTGTGCCATCGCGCACCAGCCAACTAACGGGAAAGCACATGCAAACTTTTATATTAGCGCTATATGTCCTTATCTGGCCGTTAATCTCCCTCGCCATCTTCGCGGTTATCGGCATCGCCACCGTAAAAGACATACGCGCCGCTAAGCGCAATAAGCGAGAGCTGGTGTAAGCGCCACTTGGTTAACTAAACAGCCCACTAGGGCTGTTTTTTTAAGGGCGCATTTTAGGGCTGGGTATTCTCCATCAAATATTCAGCTACCGCCTGATAGGCAGGCAGCGATGTTGGGTCGTTAGCGGCATTGCCTGCCACTGGGTCCTCAATATAGCGAGAACCACTGCGGCATTAGCGCCTGAACCGCCTTTTAAACCTTGTTAGATTGATCCACGTTAGATTGATCCACGCACTGGGATGGCAATGGGATGTCAGAGCAGCATAACAAGAGGAGATAGACATGCAGACGATTGATCTCTACCTGCTGCACTGGCGAGGCCAGTACCCACTAAGCGAAACCGTGGAAGCCTTTGAGCGGCTGCGCAAGCAGGGCAAGATACTGCGTTGGGGTGTATCAAACTTTGACGTTGACGACCTAGCCGAGCTAGACGCGCCAGCGTGCGCCACCAATCAGGTGTTCTACAACCCCGAATCACGGGGCATTGAGTTCGATCTGCTGCCTCGGCAAGCCCAACACAACATGCCGCTGATGGCCTACTGCCCCATCGGGCAAGGTGGCGCGCTGCTGCACAACGCCACCCCGGTGTGATTGCTATTCCGAAAGCCGTGGGCCTGGACCACCTCAAACAGAACGCCAACGCAGGTAGCATCCGGCTCGACGAAGACGATTTGGCACAGATCAACGCCGCTTACGCGCCGCCAACACGCAAACAGGGTTTAATGATGGTGTGACCAGACGAACCTTTCAAAGATGTTGGCAAACCAGCCCCCAAAAGACAGACTCGCGAGTTAATGCAGAGCGTTGCGGCAATTTTGGAGCCGCGAGGCGGTGGAAAAATCGTCCGGCAACAGCGGCTGGTTGTGCATTATTCGTAGTGGCTCCAGAGCCTAAGAACTTTCACCACTCGCTCGTCCTCAAGCACTTGGTAGACCAAACGATGCTGAATAGTGATGCGGCGTGAATAGGCCCCCGCAAGATCACCAATGAGCTTCTCAAACGGAGGCGGCTTGTGGAATGGATCTTCCGCTATCAGCGCTAACAATTCTTGGGCGTTTGATTTGAGGCCGCTGGAGGCCAACTTCTTTGCATCTTTCTGGGCTTGCTTGGTGTAAACCAACGTCCATGTCACCAGTCCAGCTCCTCATCGCATTCATCCACGGGGGTATCCATCCCCTCACGAATGGACTCCCTCATACCTGGCACGGAGAGCAGGTAAAGTGTTTCCTGAATGGCGGACCAGTCTTCTTCGGAAACCAGGACGGCTTTGTTGCGCTTACCCATGATGACGATGGGTTGGTGGGACTCGGCGGTCTCGTCGATCAACCGATAAAGGTTGCTCCGCGCCTCAGTGGCTGTGATTCCAGTCATGACGCACCTTTTGCGTGTTCAACATTCAACAAAGTGTACGCCTTTAGGTACGTACGTCAAGACGGACGCTCTGCATAACGCGGAGCGCACCGGTGGCCTTGACTCAGCGAAGCGGAGGCAAGGGCGTCCGAGTGCCGCGTTTGGTTAACTGGTTTGCTGGATATTGGCACGGCGTTTCCGCTCCTGCTCAGTCAGTTGTTCCTGGCGCTCCTCAAGGGAATTCAGCCCAAGACGCGCACGGCGTTCATTAACCGTAGCAGAGTCTTCAATGGGAAACGGTGTTGGCCACCCATTCTCATCAGTATCAAACTGGGTACCGTAGTATTGAGGCTTCCCAGATAAAGTGAGCACCCGATCCTGAAGGAACGCCAATTGCCAACCCGCCACATCCTCTCTGGCAACGGCCTCTTCAAGCAGATCAACACATTTCGCCATGAACTCGGCATCTGAAACAGAATGCTGAACGACTAACCAAGCAGCTTTCGCACCCTCTTCCCAAGCTAGCGAAATGCCGGGCCAGCCGTGATCACCAATAATCTCCTTCAGCCGGGAAGCATTGTGCTCATGCAGGGCTTTCATCCGGGGATGATAAGACTCGGATGGTAGCTCTCCAGAATCGAAGAGTTGCTGCAACAACCGCTGGTCTCCCGTCATCATTGTAACCAGCTCATCCGCAAGATTCTGTTTCATGGGCTCCCTCCCAGTTAACGCTTTGCTCACCGGCACATACTACGGAGAGCGTTTTTGTGTAGAATGGAGCGCAGCGACTACACAAAAACGAGCGTGGTAGTATGTGTCCGTGTGCAGCATATTGTTAGCTCAGGAGTTTGGCTACAAGAGCCGACCCCTTTGCAACTTGGTCGGTTGCTCCTAATTCATTAAACTCTGCAAGTACTTGTTGAAGTGATTCACTAAGAATTTCACTAGATAAATCTACGTTTGGTAATTCCGAAAATTTTTGCTCTATTTCTTGATGAGCACCTGCTATTTTTATACTAGCCACCATTGCCACATAAAATTTGATATTCGTGGTAGTCTTTCTTTCTAACTGAATCTCGCAATTTTCTGGCTTCAGGTATGCTTCAACAGCTTTCATTATTTGAACTGCTTTGAGGTATATATCAATGGGCTTATCTAAGCTAAATATTTTTTTATATTCGACGTCAGAATTTATCAACGTTGAAGGGCGAGCCCTTGCGCTATCAGGTTTTAAAAGCATGATAGCCATCATTGCTTGCGCCATATAAGAAATACTTATGATCTTAGCAACTGGCATTCCCTGGTTTTTGTAAAAATTTTTCTTCCTGTCGTAGTAATAACCGTTTGACTTAAGAAAGTCTTCAATATTTCTATGGATGTCATCGGAGCTTCTTAGTGAAGCAGGCGGAATAGATGTTTGACTGTTGGTGGCTCGTATAATTCGGTCTCTAGCTTCTTCATCTTGTTCGCATATCACTCTTACAAGCACGGCTCTTTCATCACCATCGTGATTCTCCAGCTGCGAGAAATATTGGTATAATTCATGTGATGTCTGCAGCCCATTAACAATTTGAGGATCTTCAATTGTAAGTTGTTTTCCTGCCATTACTGCTTTAGGGGTAATAATAGTTACGCCATTATTCAGATACCAAAAGTTTTCTGATTCTTTATTCTCAAGTGTCTTCCTTATTCCCGTATTGACTACAACGCTACCCTGATAATCTCGAACATTCGATTCGAATATACTGCGTGCCAACGACCCAGAATCAGATATGAACTCGTAGTATTTAGACAGACTAACTAGGCATAGATAACTACCGGCAGTTGTGCCAATTGGTGACTCCGCAACCTCAAGCACTCTCGAAGTAGACGGTACATTCCTAGTCATCTCAAGAAGTTCAGACGCACCTATAAATTCAAATGAAAATTCAGCACCACCAAACATTTTTACAATATCTTCTTGAAGCTTTGACACTTTCCCTGACACATTATGGTGCACGTCATCGCCCTGCGTAGCATAAAAATATCGTATTTCGATTTTTGGAAATGTCTTTGCTAACTTTGCATATAAATCTCTAAAAAGCTTAACCTTATCAATCAGATCAGCATTGTAGCGTGCAGCATAATCGTCTGGATTATTCGCCAAGTTAAACAAATCTTGAGCTGACTCTCTGAATTTTATTACAGCATCCTCTTTAAAGGAGGCCGAAGTCTTCGATTGAATTATAATCAGTTCAATATGGTTCTTTTTCTGGTTGGTATTTACTGGCGTATCTTCTTTTAATGGCTCGCCATTTATAAAGGTATAGATTGAATCAATTCCACCATCCCCACCATCACCTACTATCCCATAGAAAATGTCATCATAGGTAAGGTCATAATTCTTAAGTATTTCTGATGCAGAATATATCTCGAAATACTCCGACAGGGTCAGTTCATCGCCAGACTCAGCACATCGTTCCTTGATTATCTGCTCAAGAATTATCTGATCATTTGTCTTTTGGGCCATTTTTATTCCTTGGTAATGTGATGCTTACGCGCCCTCAAGGAGCTAACGCCCGCGTCACAGGCAAAATTTTAGTTACGACTTTTTTGCGATAGTGGCGAAGCCACGCACAAAAGGCGTGACAGAAATTTTGTCCTTGTGCACGCGCTTTTTAGTTTTATTCTGGATTAACATACATAAAATAAAACACAAATAAGCACTTAATCAAATGATTCAGCTTGTGCATTTCTCTATAGGCTAATAATATCTTCCGGCTAAAGTCTAAAAAGTACATTTCTTCGGACTTCTCTTGCTTGATGCCTTCTCTCTTTGGAAAGTAGGTCAATTTTTGGCTTACATCATCATACTCTGCTTTAAAATGAGCAATTGAATTTCGTAATTGATTATCAGCCACTTCTTTCGATATTGAATGCCAAGGGTCATCTAAAAGCTCAAGCTTTTGCCCAAAAGCTACGTCTGCATATTTATTTAGAGATGTAGGCACTTTCATTTTTTCGAGTGGCGCAAAAGAATTATGATCACCTCTCTTTTCTAAATTATTAACTGCTGCAATCAAAACGAGTTGTCGGGATAACACTTCCGATATATCTTTATATAGGTCTTTTATTTCATCAAAGTCATGTGAAGACACCCTATATGCCATTCTTGAATTTTCATATGTATTGTCAAAATCAAGAAACAAAGCAGGCCTAAATATTAGCTCAAAGTCCAACATTTTAGGGTATAACTGCAAGCAATCGTCTTGTAAGTTTTTCAAGAAGCCTGACCCTACCAACTCCTCAAGTAGTTTTTCGAATTCCGTTCTTTTATTTTCAGCGAACCATATGATCTTCTCCGTATAACCTTCAACGGTTTCAAGATTCTTTGTGGGTTCATTGAACGGAGAAAAACACCTTTCAAGTAAGTGATATAACGCGTAGTTCTGATCGATTTTCATTTTACAGTCAATATTAGACTCCAAAAAAGACAAGATCCGTTTCCTGTATAGTTTTTCCTTATTATTTCGATATAGCTTGATGATCTTTTTTATTTCAGGAGTTCTTTCAGAAATCTCATTCAAGGTATTCACACGAAAAGCATGAATTTGCATATTCTCATGACCGCATCTTTGGGATGCCATCATGAAGGGTGTCATACCCATTATATATTTATCAAAAGCAACAGGAAAATCCAAATGTAAGTCAACAAATGCAGTTTCGGAATCGAAAGGCCCTTTTGTTTCGATTTGATTTGCCCCTTCTATGGTTATTCCTTGGCCTAAATTTACGTTAATATCAATTGGCGAAAGACACTCTTCACAGACAAAGCGCAAGGGCTGAAGCCTTCGGTTCGACATGCCGACTCTACAATTTATGACTGTATTACAATCATCACATACTACAGACATATTAATATTCATCGAGATATATCCTTACTGCCGAAAACTAACAGTGATTATATGCCTCGCTACAAAATCCCAATAAACGCGACGTCACATTTATTGGGGTTTTGTAGCCACCCAATTTGACTCTACCCCATTGATTCCCATGAGGGCAAAGCCAATTTTGGCAGCATATCCAAAATTCGCGTGCTTGCGCGTGCCCCTTGCATCTCGTCTCTCCTCCTCCTAGACTGCTTTCACTAATTGCTTGACGGGGTGCCGGTGAATCCGGCTGAGATGGCGCAGGGCGTATCAACTTGATACTGCCAAAGCGTTGGTCCCGCTGAACCTGATCCGGCTAATGCGCTGCGGCTTACATAAGTTCGCAATGCGGGTACCGGCGTAGGGATCAAGCGATGGCCCCGGCTAGCTCTCTCTCACGATCGCACGCCACCTTCCGCGCCATCTTCTCGATCTCCGCCTACCTCCGGATCACGACTACCGGAGGCACCATGGGCTACCGCTTTACCGATCTTACCGATGCTTGCCAACACGACTGGCGTGCCTATATTGAGCACGATTTTGTCCGCCAGCTAGGCACCGCCGCGCTACCCGAACCCTCGTTTCGCCACTATTTAAAGCAGGATTACCTGTTTTTGATTCACTTCGCCCGCGCCTACGCGTTGGCCGCCTATAAAAGCACAACCTTAGCTGACCTGCGCCAAGCCCATGAAGGTTTAAAAGCCATTGTGGATGTGGAGCTGGGCCTGCACGTGGGCTTTTGCCGCGAGTGGGGCATCAGCGAAGACGAGCTAGCCACGTTGCCGGAAGCCCGAGCCACGCTGGCCTACACCCGCTATGTATTAGATACCGGCAACCGTGGCGACCTGCTTGATTTGCACGTGGCACTGGCCCCTTGCCTAGTGGGCTATGGCGAAATTGCCAACTGGTTGAACGCTCAGCCATTCACCCTGCGCGGCGCACGAAATCCTTATGACGCCTGGATCGCCATGTACGAAAGCGAGGAATTTCAGACCGCCATGCAGGCGGAGCTTGAATGGCTCAATGCTCGCCTTGCCGATGTCACCCCCACCCGCTTTGTCGAACTGAGCAAAATCTTCCGCGATGCCACGCGCCTGGAAATCGATTTCTGGCAGATGGGCCTAGACCTGATAGATGACGACCTTACCCATTAAACCAACACAACAACCATAATCAACAACGAAGGAAGACCGCCGTAATGACTAAGACGTTAAAAACTGAGACCTCAAAAAGTAAAACCAGCCACTTTCTCGCCGAAACCGCCCAAGTCGATGCTGCTGCTATTGCGCCGCTACCCGCCTCGCGCAAGGTGTATGTTGAAGGCTCACGGCCGGATATCCGCGTGCCGTTTCGGGAAATCACCCTGTCGCCGACCAAAACCAGCAGCATTGATGAAGAGAACCCGCCGCTGCTGGTGTACGACACCTCTGGCCCTTACACCGATCCAGCGGCCAACAACGATTTACGCCAGGGCTTACCCGCGCTGCGCCAGGCCTGGATTGAAGAGCGTGACGATACTGAGTTCCTAGCTGGCCCAACCAGTGAGTACGGCAATCGCCGCGCTAACGACCCAACGCTAGCCCAGCTGCGCTTTGATTTAACCCGCACCCCACGCCGGGCACTCTCTACAAAAGACGGCAGGCCAGGAAACGTCACCCAGCTGCACTATGCGCGCCAAGGCATTATTACCCCGGAAATGGAATTTATTGCCATCCGCGAGAATCAGCGTCGCCAGACGTTAGGCACTGCTGAGGTTGAACGCATTCTGGGCCATCAGCATCCCGGCCAAAGCTTTGGTGCAAAACTGCCAGACGAAATCACGCCGGAATTTGTGCGCGACGAAGTGGCCCGTGGGCGGGCGATTATTCCCAATAATATCAACCACCCTGAGTCCGAGCCGATGATTATTGGCCGTAACTTCCTGGTCAAGATTAACGGCAACTTGGGTAACTCAGCGGTCACCTCGTCGATTGAAGAGGAAGTCGACAAAATGACCTGGGGGATCCGCTGGGGATCGGACACCATCATGGATCTCTCGACCGGACAGAATATCCATGAGACCCGCGAGTGGATCATCCGCAACTCGCCGGTGCCGATTGGCACGGTGCCTATCTATCAGGCGCTCGAAAAGGTCAACGGCGTGGCTGAAAATCTAACGTGGGAAATCTTCCGCGACACCTTAATTGAACAAGCAGAACAGGGCGTCGATTACTTCACCATTCACGCAGGCGTACTGTTGCGCTATGTGCCACTGACGGCCAACCGCGTGACCGGTATTGTCAGCCGTGGCGGCTCGATCATGGCGAAGTGGTGTTTGTACCACCACCAGGAAAGCTTCCTATATACCCACTTCGAAGAGATCTGCGAGATTTGCAAGCAGTACGACGTAGCGTTTTCTCTTGGCGACGGCCTGCGTCCCGGATCAATTGCCGATGCTAATGACGCAGCGCAGTTCGCTGAGCTCGAGACGCTGGGTGAACTGACGAAGATCGCCTGGAAGCACGATGTTCAGGTGATGATTGAAGGCCCCGGCCATGTGCCCATGCACCTGATTAAGGAGAACATGGACAAGCAGCTCGAAGCGTGTCACGAGGCGCCTTTCTATACTCTAGGCCCGCTCACCACTGATATCGCCCCTGGCTATGATCACATTACCTCCGGCATTGGTGCGGCGATGATCGGTTGGTTTGGCTGTGCGATGCTTTGCTATGTCACGCCGAAAGAACACTTGGGCCTGCCAAATAAAGATGATGTTAAAACCGGCATTATTACCTACAAAATTGCCGCCCACGCGGCGGACTTGGCCAAGGGCCACCCGGCGGCACAGCGCCGCGATAATGCGCTTTCCAAGGCGCGCTTTGAATTCCGCTGGGAGGATCAGTTCAACCTGGGGCTGGACCCGGACACCGCCCGCGAATACCACGACGAGACCCTGCCGAAGGATTCCGCCAAGGTGGCGCACTTCTGCTCGATGTGCGGGCCGAAATTCTGCTCGATGAAAATAAGCCAGGAAGTACGCGATACCTACCGGGATCGCACGCCGGAAAATGCATCCGAAAGCGACGCTGACGCTGTTAAGCGCGGTATGCAGGAACAGGCGGAGAAGTTCCGCCGGGAAGGCAGCGAGCTGTATCAGGAGATTTAAAACGTCTCCTTAAACAGCCTCGCTGTCTAACATGGCCCTTGAGTGTTACTGGAGAATTACGAGACCTCAAGGGCTATTTTCAACACGCCGTCGCGCTGATGGGAGAACAGATCATAAGCATCAACAATATTTTCCAGGGCGTAGCGGTGGGTCACCATGGGGCCAAGATCTAATCGCCCTGCGGCAATAATGCTCATCAGTCTGCGCATGCGCTCTTTGCCGCCAGGGCAAAGTGACGTGATGATTTTGTGGTCGCCAAGGCCGGCACAGAAAGCACCCAGCGGTATTGTCAGGTCTTCGGAGTAAACGCCAAGGCTTGATAGCGTGCCGCCGGGTTTTAGCACCCGCAAGGCAGATTCAAAGGTTTGCTGCAGGCCGAGTGCTTCAATCGCCACATCAACACCGCGCCCACCCGTGAGTTTAAGAATTTCTTCGACGACATCTACTTTGCGGAAATCCACCGTTACGTCAGCACCCATCTGCTTGGCCATTGCTAAACGCTCATCGACACCGTCGACAGCGATGATCATGCCCGCTCCGCGTAACCGTGCCCCCGCCGTGGCACACAGCCCAATCGGGCCTTGCGCGAATACCACCACGATGTCACCAATTTTAATACCCGCTTTTTCGGCACCGGCAAAACCAGTTGACATAATATCGGGGCACATCAGTACCTGTTCGTCAGTCAGGCCGTCGGGGACAGGCGAGAGGTTTGCTTCGGCATCGGGCACCAAAAGGTACTCGGCTTGGGCACCGTCGATGGTGTTGCCAAAGCGCCAGCCACCCATCGGTTTGTACCCATGGCTATGGTGGCCACCATCTTGCGAGGAGCAGCCATCTTGGCAGGCGTAAGAGGTAAAACTCGGACAAATTGCTCCAGCGATGACTCGCTGGCCTTCTTGGTACCCTTTTACGTTGGCACCCAGCTTTTCAATCACACCCACCGGCTCATGGCCGATGGTTAAGCCGCGCTCAACCGGGTATTCACCTTTAAGGATATGAATATCGGTACCACATATGGTGGTGGTGGTCACGCGCATCAACGCATCGTTGGGACCGATCTCGGGAATGGGTTTGTCGTCAATTTCAATACGACCAGGCTCGACAAAAATGGCAGCTTTCATCATGGTAGGCATGGAACACGTCCTCAGTGAGGTTAGTCATGGCACATGATCATTAAGCAACAGCAAACAGCCAGTAATAGTGAGCTATGTCATCCTTTGTATCGCCATAAGAAACCACATAGCGCCCCTTCTTTTACGCTCAACAACCGGAACCCTGGGTTCCGGTTGTTGATATGAGAAAAGCGTAAAATATTACTTTTTCTTAGTCTTCTCCTTGAAGTCACCTTTGCCCTTTTGCAGTTCGCCTTTTACTTGCTGGGCTTTTCCTTTGGCTTCTGTTTTGCCACTTCCCGTTACTTTACCTGCCATTTCCTTTGCTTTTCCGGCGACTTTATTAGCACTACCTTTTGCTTTATCTTCTTTGCCGCTTGCCATGACGAACACCTCTAATCCGTTAGTGGGGATAATGTCGCTCACTAAGTGAATAATGACTTCGAAAGGCGACTCCTTTATTAGCGTAGCCTTTGCTGGAAAAGTTACCTCAATTACTTTCAGGTAGACGCGTTAGCACCCAATAATTCAGCAAGCGGTGCAAACACGCCTTTACCAATAAGATGCCCTCTAACGCCAGGAAGGCCCACCCATAACATCGGGTAACCAAAGCGCAATTTCTGGAAACGATAACACCAAGGCCAACACGACAAGCTGAGCCAGGATAAAAGGCACAACGCCTTTATACATATGCTTCAGCGTCACTTCAGGCGGGGTAATCGCTCGGAGGTAGAAAATAGCAGGCGCTAAGGGTGGTGTCAGATAGCTAGTTTGCAGCACCACCAAGAATGCGACACAGAACCAGATCTCATCAAAGCCCAGCATCCTTACAATAGGCATGGCCACAGGGATAATGATAAGTACCACCGAAATCAAATCCAGCACGAACCCTGCGATAAACGCAATCAGCAGGATCAGGCCTAAAATCATCCAAGGGCTAAAGCCTGTGTCCATCAGCAATGCCTGAACCGTCGCCATTCCGCCTGAGGCAAAAAACACCCCAGCAAACATACTGCCGCCCATCACAATCAGCAGAATCATGGCTGAAATACTCACGGTCTTAACCGCAGAACTCCACAATACCGGCACGCTCAAGTTCCGATAGGCAGCCGCCAGAATAATCGCGCCTAACGCACCACACGCCGCAGCTTCGGTGGGCGTTGCCATGCCCATCAGAATGGTGCCTAGCACGGTAAAAATCAGCAGCATGGTCGGCACTAACGCGACTAGCGTAATACGTATTTTTTTACCTAGCGCAATGTCCGGTTCCTGCTCTTGGATGCGTGGCGCCATTTCTGGCTTGAAGTACGCAACCCCGATGATATAGGCCATAAACATAAAAGCCATTAAGATCCCGGGGATCAGCAAACCACTAAACAGTGATCCCACCGATACCCCTGCGACAGGTCCAAGTATTACCACGGTAATAGAAGGCGGTATTGCAGTGCCCAGCGAACCACTGGCGCAAATTGTTCCTGACATCAGGCTCTTACTGTATTGATGTTTGAGCATAACGGGAATGGCCAGCATACCAATCACCGCTTCTGTGGCACCAACAACGCCACTGGAAGCAGCAAACAGGGTGCCTAAAATAATGGCACCGATACCTAGCCCGCCGGGCAGGCGGCGCGTCCACATATGAATCGCTTCAAACAACCGCTCGGCAATGCCTGAACGCTCTAGCATTGCGCCCATAAAGATAAATAGCGGTACTGCTGCAAGAATTGAATTAGATGCCGTGTCTTCAATCTTGGTCAACAGCTGATAAGCCGCAACATCGCCAAACTGAATGATGCCGAAGCCGGTTGCCACTAGAATCATCGAGAAAGCGATTGGAAAACCAGCAATGATTAACGTCATCAAGGCAGGGAACATCAGCAACGCAAGATAGCTACTCATTCGGCTGACTCCTCAGATTGATGTCTACCGGTTAACAAACACAGTGATTTCAGTAACTCAGCGAACACTTGAAGTGCCAACAGCGCAAAACCAACAAACCATACCGTGAAAATTGGCCATACCACTGGGTTCCAGGCGGAACGTCCTGAACGCTCATTGGTTTCAAAAGCAGAGAGTGCGTATTTAGAAAGCTCCCATACCAGCCATACCAACACCGGCAGGAAAAGCACATAGCCAATTGCCCGTATGGCGGCATTTGCGCGTTTGCTCAGCTGTAGAGAGACAATGTCCACACTGACGTGTTGGCCTATGCGCAAGGCATTGGCCATACCCAGCATAAACATCGCTCCCATGACCATGTAACTGACTTCAAACGCCCATAACGTAGGGCGGCCTGCCACGTACCGGCTCAGCACTTCAATGATCAATGCGCCAATTAAAGGCAGTACAAGAAGAGCGCCCAACCAGCCAGCAAAGCGGGTCAGCGCTTCTATGGATCGGATTAGTTTCATGACGGGATCTCTGCGTATAGGGAGGGGGAACAGGAAGCAGACGCCAACAAAAGAGAGGCCCGCGAAGGCCTCTCTGATCATTTACTCAAAAAATGCTAGCGGCCCATAACACCGATCGGCAGACGATATTCCGACCAGCTGTTCATGCCATTCTTAAAGGAGCGCTGAGATTCAAGAACACGGGCAAACCACTCGTTTTCAGCGGCGTATTCATCTTCCCACTTGGTCGTTTCTTCATAGATAGCATCGATGAAAGACTGGTCTAACTCGACAATCTCATTAGGACCATCAACTAGCTCTTGATAGGCTTCCAGGTCAGCATAAGAGCTAGCAAGCCATGTATCGAAAACCGACAATTTACCAGCAAGGCGCAGCATGCTCTGGTCATTTTCGCTTAGCTCTTCCCAGGTGTCGCTATTGACCTGACACTCAAGAAAGCCACCCGATTGGTGCACGCCAGGCGTAATAACGTACTGCGCGACTTCCTGGAACCCTGTTGGACGGTTCATTTCAGGGCTTCCCCACTCGGCAGCATCAATCACGCCACGTTCAAGGGCGCTGTAGATATCACTACCTGCCATAACAACCGTAGAAGCACCTAAGCGAGACGCAATTTCAGCCCATGCGCCGGAAGTACGCAGGCGCAGCCCCTGAAAATCTTCAAGCGTTCTGACAGGCTTATTTGAGTGAAGGAAAATTTCGGTGCCGAGAATGGCACACGGGAACGCGACGACATCAAACACTTCAAGACGATACTCTTCGTAAAGGTCAGCACCACCACCTTCGTACATCCACAGCATGAACTCTTCAGGCGTTAGACCGCTGGAGTGGCCAGCTAACAGAGCGGTGGTCGGGTCGGTGCCATAGTCATAGTTAATATAGTTATGGCTTACCTGAGCAACGCCCGATTTCACGGTGTTGGTAACACGCAGTGCACTGCCTAGCGTGCCGCCAGGATAGACTTCGATTGCGATCTTTCCGTTTGTCAGCTCGGCAACGCGGTCTGCAAACATCTGCGCATCGCGCTCAAGCCACGGGCCACCGCTCCATGGTGTTGCCATACGCCAATCAATTTCAGCGGCACTTGCAGTTGTTGCAAGGCCAGCACTAAGTCCTACTGCCAAGGCAATTTTACTAATGTTATACATGGTAGTTTCCCTTTGTAGAGCGTTATGAGGTTGTTCGCTGGCTACCTGTAGTAATAGTTATTAATTATTAACACTATCAGCTTCGCAAGCGCAGCATTTGGCCCAAACTCTGAAAAGATATGCTCATCCTCAGGCATGCGGGCCAATGCAACCCACTACCTTCAGCGAAGAGAAAACCGCCACCTATCGAACGACAAATATTCACTATTTTTCAACAACGAGCACATATAAAAAGCCCCTACTACGTCAATGCGTGATAGGGGCTTCGCTATGTGGCGGTAACCAAACGGGTATACCAGTACAAATTAATGTCTATGCCCTGGCACATTTCGGTGAGGGCTCACCTCTGTAAAAAACGCAATTTTCCGACCCAACTTGCGTGTAATTTCTTTTTTTCTCTCTTGCTTACCGACCTTTAGAAAGGCTAAGCACCACAATGCCGCCAACGACCACTGCCCCACCAACCAATTGGCTTGGGCTTAGCATCTGACCTAACACGATATAACCGAGCAACAAGGACGCTACCGGCTCGAAGTTCATAACCGGGGCGTTACGGGCCATATCCAGGCGCGGCACAAAAATAAACAGTAAGGAAAAAGCGCTGCCATATAGCAAGGCCAACAGCGACAGCCCAATCCAGCCGGCGCTGTTATCCGGCAAACTCATGCCGCCGGGTACCGCACCGAGCAACCCACCAATCATCATGACAATAAAGACAGTTTGCATGGTCAGCAGGCTGCGTAACGTGCTGCCCACCCCGGCTAAACGGTGCTCGGTGACCCACAGCGCGCAAGCAAACGCAAAGGCAGCACTTAACCCAAACCCAATACCGACTACCCACTCAGGCCCCATAGCATTGGCATCCGCGAACCAACTCGGTATATCGAGCACCACTAACAGACCAATCAAAATAGTGCCCATAATCAGGCAGCTGCGCAGCGAAGGCCTAGGACCGCCCAGCACCCAACTTAACAGCGCTAATTGAATGGGAAAGGTGTTGACCAGCAGCAGCGCAATAACCACTGGCAAGCGTGCAACCGCTGAATAAAGGCTCACGCTTTGAATGGCAATCAGAAGCCCCACCGCCAACTGCCACGGCCATGTGCCGGGCGGCAACCAAAGTCGCTTTTTCTGAACCACTACTAGCGTCAGCAAAATCAAACATGCCACCCCGGAGCGCATCAGCACCGCAAGCAGCAAACCAGTGCCGTTATCAAACGCCAGACGCGCGGACACATGGTTAGCTGCAAACATGGTGGCCACCGACATCATCAGCAAAATGGCTAGATGGCGAGGCAATAACGTGGGTAACGACGTAGTAGACATAGAAAAAAAAGGCTCGCGATAAGTAGAGTAACAACCAGAATGACGACATTTTATGGCGAAGGCTAACGAATACTGCGCTAATATCTTGCAGTGCAGCATGTTAAACTAAGGTCTACCCTTATTTTATGCTAACTACTTTACAAAGGTTGTTATGAATACACCGGTGCTGGTCATTAACTGCGGCTCTTCTTCTATTAAATATGCGTTGATTGATTCAGACCCTAAGGCACCGCGCTTAGCCGGTCTAGCAGAGCGTTTAGGCAGTGGCGAGGCACGATTGAAAGGTAAGAACAGTGCGGGCGAAGGTTTTACCCAACCGCTGCCTAATGCTGATCACGCTGAAGCGCTAAGCGCTATTCTAAAGCGCCTGGAAGGTCGAGTACCCGGCGCGGTTGGGCACCGTATTGTTCACGGCGGTGAGCGCTTCACTCAGGCAGCCATGATTGACGATAGCGTAATTGCCGCCATTGAAACGACGGCAACACTCGCGCCGCTGCATAACCCGGCTAACTTAGCGGGCATTGCTGCCACTCGACGCGTTTTTCCAGACCTGCCCCAGGTAGCGGTATTTGATACCGCTTTCCACCAAACACTACCGCCACGCGCCTACCGTTATGCCCTACCGGAAGCGCTGTATAGCGAGCATGGCATCCGTCGATACGGTTTCCATGGCACTAGCCACGCGTATGTCAGCCAGCGCGCCAGCGAACTCAGCAGCCGTGGCGCAGGTGGCTGGCTAACCGCTCACCTGGGCAATGGTTGCTCTACCAGCGCCATATGGAACAACCAAAGCCTGGATACCAGCATGGGCCTTACGCCGCTGGAAGGGTTAGTGATGGGAACCCGCAGCGGTGATGTTGACCCTGGCTTGCATGCTCATCTTCACCGTCAGCTTGGCTGGTCGCTGGAAGAGATCGACAACGTGCTCAACAAACAGAGTGGTTTGTTAGGCCTTTCTGGGCTGACCAATGATATGCGTGAAATAGAAGACCAAGCACTGGCTGGCCATCAAGATGCCAAACTCGCACTGGAGGTATTCTGCTACCGAGTTGCTAAATCGCTGGCCGCCCTCTCTTGTGCTTTACCTCAACTGGATGGCGTCGTGTTTACCGGTGGCATTGGCGAGAACTCACCGTTCGTTCGCCGTAACGTATTGGCGCTATTGCCCCATTTTGGTTTCAGCTTAGATGAAATGGCTAACGAAGCCACTATTCGCGGTAAAGAAGGCACGCTGGACAACGCTGACCACACTGGTCCCGAAGTGTGGGTAATTCCTACTGATGAAGAGGGCCGTATCGCCATGGAAACCCGCCACTGCGTGGAGACATCTAAATGAACAGCTCTGCCGAGCAGCCTCAAGCCATTTTACTGGTACCCACCAGCATGGGCGCTGGGCTAACCTCCGCTTGCCTGGGGTTAATTCAAGCACTGGATACCATCGGTCTAAAAGCCGGTTTTTTGAAGCCATTTATGCAAAATGAGCTGAACGGCCCAGGGCTTGACCGTTCAACCGCGCTGGTGTCGCGCACGCTGAATCAACGCCCACCGTCACCCATTTCCCAAACGAGACTTGAACGCTTACTGCGCGATAATCAAACCGATGAGCTAATGGAAAATGTCATTGAGCTTTTTGAACAGGTCACTCAGCAAGCCCATCGGGACGGCAGCGCGCTAGACTTAGTAGTGGTAGAAGGCGTTGTTCCCACCCAACACACCACCTACGCCACCCAAACCAACGCCCAGTTGGCAGATGCCCTTAACGCGCGAATTATTCTGGTGGGCACCGGCGATTTAAACGAGCCGCAGCGGCTTGCCGAAGAACTGGACATGCATGCCAGAAGCTTTGGCGGCGTTAGCTCCAGCCGTACCCTGGGTGGTATTTTAATGCGCATGAAGAACCTGCCTTATGGACAGGAAGACGACCTTTCTGCGGCCCCAGGTACAATTAAGCCACACCTTGAAGAGCCAGTACTGAATGAACTGCGCCGCTTTTCTCCAGCGCTAGCAACAGACCGTTTTCATCTGATTGGCGTGGTACCTTACAGCAATACCTTGAGCGCACCGCGCACGTTAGATGTGGCGCGAGCGCTGAATGCCAAGATGCTCAATGAAGGGGAAGCCGCCACCCGCCGCGTGCTGTCCACCAGCCTATGCGCACGAAGTGCCGCCAATGCGCTGCATATTTTCAAACCGGGTAGCTTGGTCGTCGCCTCGGGTGACCGTGATGATGTTGTTTTGGCATCGGCGTTGGCCACCATGAATGGCACTCAGCTAGCAGGTATCTTGCTGACCAATGGCTTCCTGCCAAACGACAACATGATTGAAATGTGCCGGCCGGCTCTTAAAACGGGTCTTCCGGTACTGGTAGTGGAAACTGACAGCCTGACCACCGCTCAGAATCTCAGCCAGCTCAGCCGTGAAATCCCCATGGATGATTTCGAAAGAGCCGAACAGGTGGCACGCTTTGTGGCTGCCCACATGGATTTAGAGTGGCTTAAAGCCAAACTCAACCTTGGCTACATTCATCGCCTATCGCCATCCGCATTTCGCCACCAACTTGTCAAAGTTGCTCAGCAGGCTAAGAAGCGCATTGTGCTGCCTGAAGGCGATGAGCCACGCACCATTGAAGCCGCGATTGTTTGTCAGCGGCGAGGAATTGCCGACTGCGTGCTGCTCGGCAAACGTGAGGACATCGAAAACGTTGCCCGTCATCGCGGTCTGACGCTACCCGATACGCTAACGATTATTGACCCTGAAAGCACCCGAGCCCGCTATATCAGCCCAATGGTAGAGCGTCGCCGGGGCAAACTTAACGAATTAACCGCCGAAGCCCAACTGCAAGACAACGTGGTGCTGGGCACTATGATGCTGCAGCTAGATGAGGTTGATGGCCTAGTATCAGGCGCTGTGCATACCACGGCGAACACCGTGCGCCCAGCATTTCAGTTGATCAAAACGGCGCCTGAATACAATCAGGTGTCTTCGATCTTCTTTATGCTGCTGCCTGAACAGGTGGTGGTGTACGGCGATTGCGCCGTTAACACTGACCCAGACGCAGAAACCCTGGCCGAAATTGCCCTGCAAAGCGCACGCTCCGCCGAAGCGTTTGGTATTGAACCGCGGGTGGCGATGATCAGCTACTCCACCGGCGACTCTGGCACCGGTGCGGATGTTGATAAAGTGCGCGAAGCTACTCGCATTGCCAAGGAGCGTGCCCCACATCTCGCTATTGATGGACCGCTACAATACGACGCCGCCGCCATTGAAAGTGTTGGTAAACAAAAAGCACCGGATTCACCTGTCGCGGGCAAAGCGACCGTGTTTGTGTTCCCTGATCTCAACACCGGCAACACAACCTATAAAGCCGTACAGCGTAGTGCCCGTGTGGTCAGCGTTGGCCCGATGCTGCAGGGTTTAAACAAGCCAGTGAATGATCTTTCCCGCGGTGCGCTAGTAGACGATATCGTTTACACCATCGCCCTCACCGCAATTCAAGCCAGCCAGCGGGAAAGCTAGCCCGCCAGCAACTTCCTATACGCGCTGATAAAAACGCCCCGAACAGTGATGAACCGTTCGAGGCGTTTTGGGTTTAACAGTGAACCATCACACCCACATAGGCACCATCGCTTCCAGCACCATCACTAAGCTCATTGCGGTAATCGTCAGAATCGAGACGCCGAACACCTTTTTGGCCCAGCGCACGTCATCACCCAATCGAAAACCACTCAGGGCTAGGTACAGCCAGTAGCCGCCCATTGCTAATGTGACGCACAAATAGCCAGTGCCCGCTTTGCTCGCTAACACCAAGGCAAGCGACGCGGGAATAAATGCAACGATGTAGCCCAGGATGTGATGTTTTGCCCGTTTGATACCATGCACCACTGGTAGCACAGGAATTGATGCCCGGCGATAATCCGCATAGCGGAAAATCGCAATGGCATACGAATGCGGCATCTGCCACAGGCAGAAGATAACCAACAGCATGAAAGCACCGCTATCAAACTGCCCCGTCACCGCGCAGTAACCGACAACCGGCGGCATCGCTCCTGAAAGGCTACCTACCAACGTGCCGTATTCAGAGTGGCGCTTCATATAAAGGCTGTACACCCCAACGTAGACACCCCAACCAATCACCGCTAACGCCACGGTCAAACCGTTGGTGCCCAGCGCCAAACACACAACGCCGGCAACCCCAAGCAGCGCAGAAATGCCTAACGCCTGAGTAACAGAGATACGTCCCTTGGCTAAAGGTCGATGTCGCGTGCGCGCCATCAGCGCATCAATATCACGGTCAATAACGTTATTACAGGCGCAGCCGGACGCAATGACCAGTGCAATACCCAACATGACCGCACTAAACGTAACCCAATCGAATGTACCGTGGGCAGCTAAAAAGTACCCCCCTAAAGTAGCAATCAAATTGCCGCCAATAATGCCGGGTTTTGTCAGCGCGAGTAGATCACGCCAACGGCTAGGCACCACCGTTAGCTGATCACCATGTTGAGACGCAGATGCTGCTTGATCCATAAAGACCCCCCTACCAACAGGACGGATATCGCCAGTATGTAGACAAAGAAAACTAAGCCTTTGCCTGGTTTGTTGTTCTTATACGTGATCTCAGTTAGCAATAAAGATAGCAGAAGTCTGTCTACTTACGATTTAACGCTTCTCAGGGGAAAATTAACAGTGCCCATCTCACCTGTACGTAAACGATGTCAGGCAACCGTCACGCTTAGCGATGCCTTCGGTAGACAATCTAATAACTCAGGAGCGTGCTCGTCATCGGTCACGACGATGTCGAAATCGGATAGCGCGGCAAAATAGGCGGGGCGCACTAACCCAAATTTACTAGCATCGACAATCAACAGGCGCTGCATGGCAGTCGCAATGGCGGCCTGTTTTGGTGCTACTTCGTGAAAATGAAAACAACTAACGCCTCGCTCACAATCCACCCCCGCCGCTGAAATCAGTGCTTTATTAATGCCTAAACGCTCAATAGCCGCTCGCATACCATCACTGCCAAACGACTGGGATGAAGCGTAAAACAACCCACCTAGCAGCACTAACCGCACATTAGACAGCGTGGCCACTGCGTTAGCCACGTTAAGGGCATACGTTACCACGGTGAGCTCGCGGAAATGGCTAAGCTGGCTAAGCAACGGAATCAGTGTCGACCCGCAGTCAATAAACAGCGTATCGCCTTCTTCAATAAAACTGACAACCCGCTGACAGAGACGGTGCTTTATCTGGTAGTGGCTCGCCTGCTGTTCAGTCAAATCGTACACCGGCGTGACGCCAGGGTAATTTGCCATGACTAACCGACCGCCCAGCAAGCTAATTGCCGAAGGCTGCGTCGTAACATCCCGGCGGATCGTCATTTCAGAAACGCCGCACAGCTCAGCAGCATCGCGCACATGCAATGTTCCCCCACTGGTAAGCGCTTCTTGCAACATTGCCAGGCGCTGAGCGCTTCGGTCGTTCATAGCAACTCTCCTTAGTTTATGTTGAAACCTATGCTGAGCCAGCCCTCACATTATTTCCACTACCAAACACCGTAATTCGACTATTTGAGAGCTTTATTACACCTTGGTAGCGTTGATGTTGTGATACTTGCAAATCAGCGTTAAAAAAATAACACTGAATGTTATAATTTTAACATTAACGCCAGCCCACACGACCCATCACAACCCTGTTGAGGCTTTCATGTCCGTTCATACTTGTTCTCGTTCTTCCTTCGTCGCGCTTGGCGCTGGCGTTTTTCTGGCAAGCTCTGCACTAGCAACTCCGGTATTGGCAAACGATACTCAGCCCCAGCCACTTGACCGTCTATGGTCATTCGCCAACGTATCGGTCAATTACCTGGATTGGTCAAACGGCACTGAAGCACGTACGGCTAGCAACGCCGCGAAAAGCGATTTTACGTTTGTCGAAATCGAAGGTGGCGTCGGCTATCGCTGGGGTGAGTTCTATGGTTTCTTCGATTTCGAGAACCCCACCAATGATCAGTTTGATAACGCCAGTGGTGGCACAGATAACTTCCGTACTGCGGGTAAAATCACTTCACACATTTATTTAGGTGACGGCCCACTGTCAATCTACGCACACCTTTACGACTTCCGCGATTATGGCTACAACGCCCGAGAGCAAGATCAAATTCTCGGACTTGGCTACCGCACAACGTTCGACAATGGCCTATGGTTCAAACCCTTTATTGGCGCAGCGCGCGTACAGAGTGACGGCTACACCGGCATGAATGGTTATATGGCGGGCTGGGTCGCTGGGTATGACTTTTCAACGCTCAACCAGAACTTCAGTGTCACCAACTGGCATGAACAAACCTTTGGCCGTGACGACGAGTACCTGGAACAAAACTACGTGAACGGTAAAGCAGGCAGCGTGGGTACCAATGGTGCATTCAGCTTGTGGTGGCACCCTTCTGATCTAATTACCACTGGCGTGCAGTATCGCTACTCAGAGAATAAGCTGGGTACCCCGAACGCTTACCAAAATGCGATGATTTATTCAGTAAAGCTAAACTTACTGTAATCGCTCCACTTTACACGCTCGGAAGGTACTGAAATGACCCTCATCATGAGCCTGGTAGGTATGGTTACGCTGGTAACCATCGCCATCATCTTCTCTTATGACCGTAAATCGATTCGGCTGCGCACCGTGCTTGGCGCATTTGCTATTCAAGCGGGTATCGGTGCATTTGTTCTTTACGTGCCATTTGGCCAAGCCGTTCTGCAGGCTATCTCGTCGGGCGTTAGCCAGATACTGGTCTACGCCAATGATGGTATCGGCTTTCTATTTGGTGGCTTAGCCGATGTCGACAACGTCGGCTTTGTGTTCGCCATTAAAGTATTGCCTGTGATTATCTTTTTCTCGTCACTCATTGCAGTACTTTATTACATAGGCATCATGCAGTGGGTCATTCGGATTTTAGGCGGCGCGCTGCAAAAAGCCCTCGGCACCTCGCGTACCGAATCGCTGTCCGCTACAGCAAACATCTTTGTTGGCCAAACCGAAGCGCCGCTGGTGGTACGTCCGTTTATTGCCCGCATGACCCCTTCTCAGTTATTTGCGGTGATGTGCGGTGGCCTGGCATCAGTGGCCGGTTCAGTACTGGCGGGCTACGCCGCGCTGGGTATTCCCATGGAATACTTGGTCGCTGCTTCGTTCATGGCAGCGCCGGGTGGTCTACTATTTGCCAAACTGATCATGCCTGAAACCCAGGACGCAACCGATAGCGACAGCGTTTCTAAAGTGGAAGAAGAGCTTAAAGAGCAAGAAGACAAGCCCGCCAACGTATTGGATGCGGCAGCAGCAGGTGCAACGTCAGGCATGAAACTTGCCGCCAATGTGGGCGCCATGCTGTTGGCGTTTATTGCGCTTATCGCCCTAATTAACGGCATTTTAGGTGGCATTGGCGGCTGGTTTGGCTTTGAATCACTCAGCCTTGAACTGATTCTCGGCTGGCTGTTTGCTCCGCTCGCCTTCTTACTGGGCGTTCCTTGGGAAGAAGCCACGCTGGCGGGTTCGTTTATCGGTCAAAAGCTGGTGGTTAATGAGTTTGTGGCCTTTATCAACTTGGCCCCCTACATTGATGGGGAACAGGTCGTGGCCGCTACAGGTCAAATGATGACCCCACACACCATGGCGATTCTTTCCTTTGCGTTATGTGGCTTTGCTAACCTGTCGTCGATTGCCATTTTGCTAGGCGGTTTAGGCAGCATTGCCCCGACTCGCCGCAAAGAGATCGCCCGTTTTGGCGTGAAGGCCGTATTGGCCGGTACACTCTCTAACCTAATGTCGGCCTCTATTGCTGGCTTCTTTATTGCGTTGAGTAGCGCCACGGCTTAACACAGCAAGCACGACACTCTGCAACGGGCGCTGCTGTATTCACGCAGTGCCCGTTTTGTCTTTTATTAATTTGCGAGATTTCCATGACTGCGACTGCCCCTACCCAGCTTACTCAAGCCCAACTTATTCAGGCTGCCCGCCAAGCACTCACCCTCATGGATTTGACGAGTCTGAACGATAGCGATACCGACAGCACGATTGAAGCGCTGTGCCAGCAAGTTAAAACACCTTTTGGAAACCCAGCAGCGGTATGCGTTTACCCGCAGTTTGTAGTCACGGCGCAACGCGCACTCACCGCTCACAAGCTCAACGACAACGTTAAAATTGCCACGGTGACCAACTTTCCTGACGGCGGTGACGACATCATGGGCGCCGCCCGTGAAACCCGTGACGCCGTCGCTTCCGGTGCCGATGAAGTCGATGTGGTATTTCCCTACCGCGCGTTGATGGCAGGCGATGAAGCAACGGGTCTTGAGCTGGTCGAAATGTGCAAAGCCGCTTGCGCTGGTCAAGCAAAACTAAAAGTCATTATTGAGTCAGGCGTACTCAAAGAGCCCGCGCTTATTAAGCGTGCCAGTGAACTGGCCATTGAAGGCGGCGCTGACTTCATTAAAACATCGACGGGTAAAGTCGACACGAATGCCACCCTGGAAGCCGCCAAGATCATGCTCAACGCGATTAAAGCCAGCGGTGAAGAGGTAGGATTTAAAGCCGCGGGCGGCGTTCGTACCACCGAAGAAGCCGCCGAGTATTTGGCACTTGCCACGACCATTATGGGCGCGCAGTGGGTTACGCCTGCCCACTTCCGGTTTGGCGCCTCTAGCCTGCTGGGTAATTTATTAAAAACGCTGAGCGGCGCTTCACAAGATGTTCCGCTCTCCACCACTCGTGGAGGCTACTAAGATGTCGTCGACCGCATCTCATCATGCGCTGTTGCCGCAGGAGCTAATTCGCCTGAAGCGTGATAGCCAGCCACTACCGGCGGAAGAGATCAACGCTTTCGTGCAAGGCATTGCCGATGACCGCATCAGCGATGCTCAAATCGGCGCCTTCACGATGGCGGTGTTCTTAAACGGCATGAGCCGTGAAGAAGTGGTGGCACTGACGACGGCAACCCGCGACTCCGGTCATGTCATGCAGTGGGATTCATTGAATCTGCCCGGCCCAATTGTCGATAAACACTCAACCGGCGGCGTCGGCGATTTAGTGTCACTGGTACTTGGCCCTTGGGTGGCCGCTTGCGGCGCGTTCGTACCGATGATTTCAGGTCGTGGCCTAGGTCACACCGGCGGCACGCTGGACAAGCTGGAATCGATTCCTGGTTACGACCCCTACCCCACTCCCGAGCGCTTCAGCGACATCGTCAAATCAACCGGGGTGGCGATCATCGGCCAAACCGGCAACTTGGCACCCGCTGATAAACGTATTTACGGCGTGCGTGATGTCACCGCCACGGTGGAATCCATTCCGCTGATTACTGCTTCTATCCTGGGCAAAAAGCTAGCTTCTGGTTTAGATGCCCTGGTGATGGATGTAAAAGTCGGCAGCGGCGCCTTTATGCCTACGCCGGAAAAATCCCGCGAGCTTGCCAAAAGCATCGCCAACGTGGCCACTCAGGCCGGCACTCCGACCACGGCCCTGCTCACCGACATGAGCCAGCCGCTGGCCCCGTGCGCGGGTAACGCGGTTGAAATCGTCGAGACCCTGGCCCTGCTGCGCGGTGAACGGGCCAACAGCCGTGTAATGCAGGTTACCCGTGAACTCGCCGTCGAAATGCTGATCGCAGGCAAGCTGGTTACAAGCCGCGAAGAAGCGCTGACCAAGCTGGAAAAAGCACTTACTTCTGGTGCCGCCGCCGAAGTTTTTTCCCGCATGGTACGCGAGCTGGGCGGCCCCGCCGACTTTATGGAACGCCCAGATAGCTACCTGGCGACCGCGCCGGTCATACAGGCGGTGCACCCCGAGCAAGGTGGCATCGTACAGCGCATCGACACCCGTGCTGTCGGCATGAGCGTAGTCGAGCTGGGCGGTGGCCGCCTGCGCAACGACGCCAGCGTCGACCACAGCGTCGGCTTTAGCGATATCGCCGAAATTGGCGACCGCGTTGATAACCAGCGCCCACTCGCTATCGTTCACGCCCGCAGCGAAGAAGCGGCCGCTCGCGCCACTGCTCAGCTGCGCGCTGCCATGACGCTTGGCGAAGAGGCTGCCGTAGCGGACACACTGCTTCAAGACACCTTTAGAGGAGAAGCCTAATGCGCCGTGCGATTGTCTTAGTCCTTGATTCCTTCGGAATTGGCAGCGCCCCGGATGCTGAAAAGTTCGGCGACCAGGGGGCTGACACCCTCGGCCACATCGCTGCCGCCTGTGCCCGCGGTGACGCCGACACCACAGAGCGTTCAGGCCCGTTGACGCTACCGAACATGGCCGCGCTAGGCCTGTTCCATGCGCACCGCGATGCCACAGGGCAAGTGGCCGAAGGCGTTAACCTACCGGCACAATTGGAAGGCGCGTACGCCCACGCTAAAGAAATTTCCAGCGGCAAGGACACGCCTTCCGGCCACTGGGAAATTGCTGGCGTGCCAGTGCGTTTCGACTGGGGCTATTTTCTTGATAAAACCAACAGTTTCCCCGCTGAGCTGTTGGAAAAAATCGTACAACAAGCCAACCTGCCTGGCGTGATTGGTAACTGCCACGCCTCTGGCACCGAGATCATCGCCCGCTTAGGCGAAGCGCACATCCAAAGCGGCAAGCCGATTGTCTATACCTCGGCAGATTCCGTGTTTCAGATTGCTGCCCATGAAGAGCACTTTGGCCTAGAGCGCCTCTACACGCTGTGCGAAACCGTGCGCGAGCTTCTCGAGCCCTACAACATTGGCCGCGTGATTGCCCGCCCCTTTACTGGCGATGACCGCGAAAGCTTTGCCCGCACCGGCAACCGCCGTGACTACAGCGTTGAGCCACCCAGCCCCACTGTGCTGCAGAAACTGGCAGATGTGGGCGGTGAGGTCGTCTCAATTGGCAAGATCGCGGATATTTACGCCCATTGCGGCATTACCCATAAGGTTAAGGCCAGCGGTCACGACGCGCTAATGGCGGCCACACTTGCCGAAGTAGCGCGCACCGCTAAAGAAACCAGCGACCACCCAACCATGATCATGACCAACTTCGTGGATTTTGATTCGGTTTACGGCCACCGCCGTGATGTGCCGGGTTACGCAGCCGCGCTTGAGCATTTCGATGCCCGCTTGCCGGAACTGCTTGCGGCACTCAGCGATGACGACCTGCTGCTGCTCACCGCCGACCACGGCTGCGACCCCAGCTGGGAAGGCACCGAACATACCCGCGAGTACGTGCCGGTGATGGTGCATGGCGCAGGGTTTGCTCCCGGTCCGCTTGGCGAACGCCATACCTTTGCCGATATCGGCCAGACGTTGGCGGAGTTCTTCGCGGTTGAAGCGATGGAAGACGGCAAGAGCTTTTTACCCAACGCTGCCTGAACCGCGGCGTTTAACGAATTAATCTGAGTAAAAAACGATCAACAGGAGCGTTTAATGGCGACACCACATATTAATGCCGAACAGGGCGATTTCGCGGATACCGTACTGATGCCCGGCGACCCGCTGCGCGCCAAGTACATCGCCGATACTTACTTGGAGAACGTGCGCCAGGTAAACGATGTGCGCAGCATGTTCGGCTATACCGGCACTTATAAAGGCCGCGAAATTTCGGTCATGGGACACGGCATGGGCATTCCATCGGTGTCTATTTATGCCAAAGAGTTGATTACCGACTACGGTGTTAAGTCGATTATTCGTGTAGGTTCCTGCGGCGCAGTGCGCGACGATGTTAACGTGCGTGACGTGGTCATTGGCATGGGCGCCTGCACCGATTCCAAAGTCAACCGCATGCGCTTTAATGACCATGACTTCTCGGCCATTGCCGATTTTGACCTCACCAGCCACGCTGTTGATGCCGCTAAAGCGCAGAACGTAGCAGTGAAAGTCGGCAACATCTTCTCAGCGGATCTGTTCTATAACCCGCAGACCGACATGGCCGAACTGCTCAAGCGCTACGGCATCGTGGGCGTGGAAATGGAAGCAGCTGGCCTTTACGGTGTTGCTGCCGAGTTCGGCGCTCGCGCACTGACGATCTGCACCGTATCCGACCATATTCTTAAAGGCGACTCGCTCTCCAGCGCCGACCGACAGACCACCTTCAACGATATGATGGTAATTGCACTGGACACTGTACTGCGCGATGACGCCGCTAAGGCCTGAACGCCACTAACGCAGCGCCAAAAAAGAGGATATAACGCCATGACTCAAGCGAATCAGGCATTGGTGGACACGCTGTTAACGACCCTAGGCAATGCCTATGCGCCCTACTCCAACCACCCAGTGGCAGCGGTAATGGAGTGCCCGGATGGTCAGCAGTTTGCCGGCTGCAACGTGGAAGTGGCGCACTATAAAGGGCTCTGCGCGGAAGCCTCGGCGATTTCTGCGATGGTTACTGCTGGCCAGCGCACGCTTGCCAAGGTGTACGTGATGGGCCCTGGCGAGCACCTGTGTACGCCGTGCGGCGACTGCCGCCAACGCATCCGTGAATTCGCCACACCAGATACGCAGATCATGGTACTTTCACATCAGGGCGAGGTGCTAAAAACCTACACCATTGAAACGTTACTGCCCGACGCCTTCGGCCCGGAGCAACTACAGCCGCGTTAATCTTAACGTTGTTATAAAACATAAAGAAACCGGGCAATTAATTGCCCGGTTTCTTTATGTTTATGAAACTTAACCAGCTTTTGATACTTAACTAGCTTTTGGTACTTAACTAGCTTTTGGTACTTAACTAGTAGTAACCCGTTCCACGCGGCATCATGCCAAGGTGGTTTTCAACACTCTTGACGCCCTGGGTATTCTCAGCCGCGACGGTTACCGCTTGCTTCTGTTCTTCTGACTCTACTAGCCCCCAAATTTCTACGTTTCCGCCATCCACAATCACGCTGAAGCTTTCGGTTCGGACACCGGTGTTACTGTCAATCTCTTCAATAATGGCTTCACGGATAGAGCGATCATCCTCAGGCGACCGAGTGGGTGCGACAACCGCATTAGCAATCCCTTGAAGTAAGTTTGCGCGGCTGACAATGCCAACGAGTTTACCATCTCGCAACACTGGCACACGCTTGATGTGATGCTTTTCCAGCAAATGAGCAATGGTATGCAGCGGTGCATTTTCTTCGACGGTTAATGGATTCGGTGTCATTACCTCATGCGCTTTACGACCATGGGATTTAATGTATTCCCCCGCATCTTTGCCGCCACTGAAGAGCGATAGCCACCAAGAACGGTTGTCATCTGTTTCATCCTTCACTCGACGCATCAAATCGCCTTCGCTCACAATACCCAGCACCCTGCGCTCATCATCGACAACCGGCACGGCACTGATACGGTGTTCAAGCAGAAGCTGCGCTATGTCACGCACGTTTGCATCGGGGTCTACACACACCACGTTGGGTGTCATTATGTCGATAGCTTGCACAGTATCCTCCTGGCGACAACGTCGCAGTCGCAAATTACATTGCCCACCTTATGAGATTAGTGTGCTATCGGTGGTTTCGCTATGCAGGGCTAACTTCAGTGACATTCTATTGATCCAACGCAGTTTATTTGCTGATTTTATCGACACTTTCCTCAGCGACTTTCTCGACATCGACAATGCCTGAACGGCTAACAACCACTTTCCAACGAGCTAGATAGGTTGTGTCTTCGCTACCGGTCTCACGGATGACCAAGTTAAACAGGTGACGCCTTTCAACACTTTCTCTAACGGCCTGCCCTTCCTTTAGGCGATAAATGTGGTGCTTCTCTTTGCTCATTAAGCGCGTCAGCATAGAAAGGTCTATGTGCAGCGTTTCACGGGTATGCTCATAACCACTTAAAAAGCGGGTCGGTGACATACGCGAGCTGGAACGATAATGAAGTACCACTTCTTCACGCTGAGCGACCGTGCGACGGCGCATTTGCTGGATATCAGTATCCAGTGCGGCATAGCGTTTATAGTCGAACCACTCTAACTGCCGGCCCACCGTTTGATCACGAGTAGGGTCGATATATTGCCGACGCCATTTTGGCCTACCGCGACGTAACCAACGCCACAACGTGTTACGCAGATCGTCTTTAAACACTTCCCGCATGGCATAAAGTAACGCCATGGCAAGCACAAACAGTGCGGTAATATCACCGATCACATCACGCAGGTGCAAAATTCCCAACGACACAAACGCCATCACTACCGCGGTAGCAAGAGCCTTGACCGCCTTTTGTTCACCACTCCCCAGCTCAAGCGCCCGCTGTTTTAAGGTAATAGGGTGTTCAATAAGCCGCCGTAGTAAACGCATTTTATTCGAGATGCGGGTAGGGTCTTCCATCACCCGTTCAGAGTTGTACTCTTGCTCTTTTCGATAGTTACTCTCACGCTGGCAGACAATGATAAAACGACGCTTTATCTCACTAAACTCGCCGCCACGAGGCATATGGGCTACCAGCGCCAACAGTTGCTGCTCAGTAAACCACGAAAGGTAATTATCAATGTTGGCAAAATATTTATAGAGCCGCTCGTCGGAGGGGGAATTGCGACGCAATCGTTTAAGAATGCCTTCGCTTAAGTCGCTCATTTCATACAGTTGATCACGTAGCGCATCGGCCAGTTCTTGACGTTCACTGTTTTCTTCACGCTGATCACTGGTTGCATGGCGTAGTTTTCGGGCGCTGACCAACATTGCCTGTGTTGTTCGCTCTAACGCCCCAACGTATTGGTAAGCATACAAACTTAAGCTTAACCGATAAGAATCACTGCCTAGCTGGTTACGGCTCGCTAAACGACTATGAACCAGCGGCAAATGATATTCATCACTGTAATAAGTGCGTGAAACACTGATCGCGCCGTGATAGAACGCCTCTTCTGAAATCACATGGATGCTAAGCCCAAGCTCTTTAGGCACAAATAGGTAAACATCGAGCGTGTGCGACGTTTCTTCCTTGAGCCGTCGAGTGAGCCTCAGCTGGAAGCTATTTTTACGCTCAACATTGATCACCTAACGAATCTCCTACTTCATTGCCTAACGCGATGATATACCATGAACAATCATTATCAGGATGGCTGTTTAAGCGACGCTGCGGTCACCGTTTTCACCTTGGAGCCAGGGAATGTCCATTGCCCGTTTTTCACCCTTTGAGCTGTTGCTGCTAAAAAGCCGCAGCCAAGTGGATACGGCAACACTATTACTGCTAGCCTGGGTGCTTGTGCATCGCCAACAGGTGTCTGAAGGCCAGCGGCGGCGGCGACTGGCCCAGGTCACCGCGCAATTTCGCCACGGGCACGAACTCGGGCCAGTAATGGGTATTGCCCATAGCCAAGACCTTCAAGCCATTCAACTAGCCGCCGAGGTGGTGCGCAAAGAGTGCTCCAGCGAGCGCAGTCTCAGCATACTTCACCAAGCAATTACCGTTGCCACGGACGATGGTGAGTTATCTCTGAGTAACCATTATATTCTGGGCTTTCTTGCAGATTTACTGAATGTCACGCCCGCCACGTTCAACATCCTCTTTCATGAGTTGACGGGTAAACCTCTGCGACCAGCAGAAGACCCCAGTCGAGACGCCTACTGGCAGGTGCACGATCCAGAATATCACGCACACAAGGCAAACACTGCTAAGCAGAAAGCAGATGAGGCCCGTGCGAAGGCCGAAGAGCGCCAGCGTGCTAATGCAGAACAACAGCAACAAAATCAGCAAAATAAACAACGCCAAAAAGAAAAAGCACGCCGCGAAAAAACAAAACAGGAGCAAGCCAAGCAAGAACAGGCCAAGCAAGAACAAGCCAAGCAAAAAGAGCGCCGCAAGCGACAAGAACAGACTCAACAGCAAGAGCGTCGGCGCTGGCAACAAGAGCAGACGCGACAGGAAGAATCACGTCGCCAACAGCGACAGCGGGAACACCCCTCTTCACCGCCCGACCGCACCACACGGGCACTAGCTGTTTTAGGGCTGACACCTGGAGCGAATCGTGCCGATATACGCCGCGCCTATCGCCGCATGGCCCAGCTACACCATCCCGACCGCTTCTATTCGGGTAGTGAACATCAAATAGCACTGGCATCAACACGCTTTCAGCGCGTCAAAAGTGCCTATGATTATTTGATGCAAAACACCTAACTGACAGTGAGTATTTACTCGACCATTATGCGCGATTTGTATCAACGACTGACATTGACACCCGACGCGAGTGCCCAAGACATTAAAAGCGCGCTGGCACGCTGCCCAAACAGCGCGTTGCGCCAGGATGCCGAAACGGCGCTGGGCGATGCGGAGCACCGCGACGCTTATAACAAGCTCCACAAAACGGTCAGTGATATAGGTCAACTGCGGGCAAGGCTTGGACTAACCCACGGTGCTCATTGGCAGGGAGATGTGGCCAACGACTTTTCCCTGCCGCCCGACAATGCGATTTCACGCCATGACGAGCTGATCGATCGCGTTAGTCTTGCGGTATCACTTTATAACCGTTGGAGACGTTTTAAAGGCCCCTGGCTACTCGTCACCCTCTTTGCCATTGGTGCTGGCATAGGCCTCGCCTTTGGGCTCACCTTGGGCATTGGGCTTGGTATGAGATGATACCCCTGCCCTCGCGCGCGCATCTTGGCGTGTTTCTGCCTCTGTTGGGCGCGGAGCAGGTTTAGGCGGCGTAGGCCGCTTATGCGAGCTACCATCGCTAGTCTTACTTCCCGCATATGGTTTTCCCTTTGGCTCGTCAAGCGTGAAATCCGTGCCGGTGCCCTCATCAGGCATATTATCTTGCGAACGGTCTTCTGAATGCGCTTCCATGCTGACGCTTAGACGCGGCACACCTAGGTCAATTTCTTGTGCTTCCATGCGTTGCTTCAATAGTAGGTTAAAGGCACGCGATACGTCCCACTGCATTTCGGGTGCCGTGCGAAAACGCATCCGCAAAATGGGGCAACCATCCTCAAACCCTTGAATACCCTGCATCTCTAAGGGCGACCAAATATAGTGGCGCATCATCGGGTCTTTGCGTAGCTCTTGCGCTGTTTCTTGCATCAACGTAATTGCATCGTCAATTTTCATCGTGTAAGGGATACGAATCCGCATTAGCGCAATCCCGAACTGGCGCGACATATTATGTATCGACTCGATGCGGCTAAAAGTAATGATATGCACAACACCATCTAAGTCGCGCAGCTTCACCGTACGCAGTGTTAAGCCCTCAACAGTTCCCATATGGCCATTAATCTGAACAAAGTCGTCCACCGCCAGTGAGTCTTCAATCAGAATAAAGATGCCGGTGATCAAATCCTGCACCAACGTTTGGGCACCAAAACCAATCGCCAAACCAATAACACCCGCACCCGCAAGTAACGGTGTAACGTTAACGCCAAGATTTGCTAGCCCGGAAATCACCGCAATGATCAAAATCGTGACAAAAATCACGTTGCGAATCATCGGGGTAATTGTTTGCGCACGGGCTTGATTCACTCGCCTACCCCGAGACCGCGCAGATGACGTTAGTGCTCGCTGAATAGCCGTATCAGCAAAAATCCATACCAGCCACGCCAGCAAAATAGTTGAACCCAAACTTATCAGGGCTTGGCCGATACGGGCACTGGCTACCGCTTGCTGGCCAAGCCCGAAAAGCGACCCTCCCCAAACCTGCATAAACAGTTCAGCGAACACCATCCAGGCACAAAGATGGGCAAGGACAAAACCGAAGCGCTCTAAACGCTTACGATATTGGCTGTAACGGCGGCGATGGCGGCGTTTACCTAAGCGCTCCGACTGACGTCTCAGTAAGCCAGTCACCACTAACGTCAACACCAATAAGCTTGCCGAAATAATCGAGCGTGCAAGCGCTGTTCCCACATCACCCACGGTGATAAAAATCGCCAATAATGAGCCACCCACCATCAGCAGCGCTGGTATATGCCAGAGACCTCCCAACGCACGAATCATCTCAACCGCGGCACTGGCATCTCGGCGCTGCTTGTAAGGACGGTTACAGATCAGATGACGAACAGGCCGTTTAAATTTAAAGATAAAACGAGCCGAAAGCAGCGCAGCCAGCATATTGGCAAGGACAGAGACTAAACTCGAAAGCTCGCTACCCAACACCTCGACCAAGCGGGTGGAGTTAACCGCATCACCCAAAGCGATTAGTGCACCAATAACAAACAGGCCACGCAAGGCTTTATGTTGCAGCACCTGCACCGCGGTAAAACGATGGCCTCGGCTGAAAAATGCAATAACCGTTTCTATCACCACCGACAACGCGCGACCGCAAACACACACGTAAGCGATAACCAACACCATCGTTCGACCAGGGCTGTAAGGTAATATCTGCCCAATCCCCAACGTAATCGCGAACGACAACGCCCACGGCAGCATGCGGCGTAAAAAGTGGACTGCCAACAACCATCCTTTTGGGTCTCGAGGCAAGTCCAGCGGCCACTCCCGCCGCGTAGCGATCAAGCGCCCAATGGCAATCATCACAATCAACAGTACAATCCAAATAAACGCAAGAACGGCACCATCTGCCACTGCGCGTACAGCTTCTCCCTGGTCAGCACCATCATTTAATGCGCGTAAATCAGCAGCCCCCTGAACCAATTGACGTGACCATTCGTCAATCGGTGAATTTCCTGCCTGGGCATGCGCGCCAATATCGGTCAGCGTATCTGCTAATGCGCCCAGCAGGCCTTGGTGAACAATGCCGTCCTCTTTAGACGCTTCGGTGGCAAGCTGCAATTCACGCAGGGAGTCGAGCAGCGCTCTACGCTGCTCTTCGTTATCCAGCATTGTGATCACATCGTTAAGCGAATTTTGGAAGCTTTCACTACTCACGTTCTGCTCTTCCGACGCATCATTACCCCCACCCAGGCTAGGCAGGGAAACGCCCTGCGCCTGGGCTTGAGTCATCAGGCCTATGAGTAGCGTCAGAAAAACGCTCAACACGATATTGATTGTCCAGTGCTGTCGCACGTGTGACTCCTAGAAATGAACCGACACGACACGTCGGTTGGTTAGCGTTTACTTAACTTAATACCCTCAGCCTTAATGCGTGACTATGATAGGCTGACGGCCTAAACGTTCACCTCAAGGATACCGAGATGACACTGCAAGCTCCCCCCACGCTTACCAACAGCGACGGAAAAACAAGGCGTATCGGTGTAGAAATTGAATTCGCCGGACTTCCGCCGCGTGATACCGCTGAATTGGTACGCGAGCTATTTGGGGGTGAGCTTAACGTGGTAAGTCCCCATCGGCTACTGGTAGAAGCGACGCGATGGGGAGAGTTCGGTATCGAACTGGATACTCAATATGCTCACCCTGATAAGACGCTACTGGAAGAACACCATGAAAATGACAGTGAATGGGCTCGCCAGCAGCACCAGCGGCGAATAGAGTTCCACCAAAAAACCCGTGAGCTTATTGGTGATATGGTGACAGGGTTAGTGCCTACAGAGATTGTCTGCCCGCCGGTACCATGGGACGAGCTTGAAGAATTGGACAAACTTTTTGACGCGCTGCGTGATAAAGGCGCGAAAGGCACAGATGCCAGTTTACTCTACGGATTTGGACTTCATCTAAACCCTGAAGTAGAACGACTTGACGTTAATTATCTTCTAGCAATGATACAAGCGTATTTGCTCCTCGCCAGCTGGCTACGTACTGAAATCAAAGTCGACATTACCCGTGAAGTACTGCCTCACGCGAATCCGTTTCCTAAAGAGTACGCGCTTAAAGTGCTGGATTCCGGTTATCAGCCCGACTTAGATACGTTTATCGATGACTATTTACACTACAACCCCACTCGGAATAGGGAGCTAGACCTACTGCCATTGTTTGCGCACCTGCGCCCTGACCATCCTCATGAATTGTTGCATAGTCAGCTCACCAAACCGCGTCCGACGTTTCATTACAGGCTACCGAATGCGCAGCTTTCACAGCCCGGTTGGGGGTCAGTTGTAGAGTGGAACCGCTGGGTTGAAGTAGAAAAGCTAGCCGCAAACAGTGACGCACTGCGTACACGCTGCGATGAGTATATTGCTGAGCACAACCAGCCTTGGTGGAGACGCTGTAAAACAACGCTACTTGGCCTATTCAAATCGTCTTAAACACACTGCCTTCGTGAGAACTTGCCAGCATGCCTCGACCGCTTATTGGGATTACCACTTCTGATCAAAAAAGCCACTTAGCATGGTGGTTTGACTGGTTTGCCGTATGGCGGCATGGCGGCAAACCGCTTCGCTTGTCCCCTTCACGCCCCCTGCCCGCGCACTTAGATGGGCTAATTATTGGTGGCGGCGATGATATTCAAGCACATCTTTACGGCGGGGAAGTGCAGCTAGACGTGCGGCTGGACCCAGCCCGCGATGAACTGGAACTCAACCTACTTGGCAAATTTATTCCACAAAACACCCCCGTACTGGGAATTTGCCGAGGGGCCCAGTTAATCAACGTCCACTTGGGCGGCACCCTCGACTCGGATATTTACACCACGCATGAAGGCTTGAAGCGACGGCGCACGGTTCTACCGCGCAAGACAGTGGATATTGTCGGGGGGAGCAAGCTTTATCAGCATTTAGGGGTGACGTGGTGCCGCGTGAATAGCCTGCACCACCAGGCGGTCGATAACGCAGGTAACGGCATCAATATTGTTGCTCGCGACCGGGACGGACTGGTGCAGGGAATTGAATCCACAAAACATGATTTTTTGATCGGCGTTCAGTGGCACCCAGAGTGGCTTATTTTCAACCGCCCCCAGCAGCGCCTAATTAGTGCACTGGTGGCGGCGGCTAAGCGTGACAGTAAGGGTAACGGTTAAGCACATACGCGCTACCCCTCGTGCATAGCTTGCTAATTGGTCTTTTTTGGCTAGCTTTTTAGAGACGCTAACGCTGAGTCATAATCAGGTTCGTTTTTCAGCTCGCTCACCAGCTCACTGTGCAACACTAGGTTGTCCGCATCGAGCACGACCACGGCACGGGCGCACAGTCCTTCCATAGCACTATTAGCTAACGCGACACCCCAGGCTTCTTGGAACTCTCGGTGGCGAAAGGTAGACAGGGTTTCAACATTATCCAGCCCCTCTGCGCCGCAAAAGCGCTTGGCTGCAAACGGTAGGTCAGCCGAAACGACTAACACTACGGTGTCATCCAGTTGAGAAGCCAGCTCATTAAACCGTCGAGTAGACACCGCGCAGGTGGGGGTATCAACACTCGGGATAATATTCAGCACTTTGCGCTTGCCCGAATAAGTATCGAGAGTGACATCTTCTAAATCGGCATTGGTGAGCGTCATCAGCGGAGCCGTTTGGCCTTTGGCAGGCAGCGTACCTGAAACGTCCATGGGCTCGCCAGCACGCGTTATCTTTTGCATAGTAGGTTCCTAATATAAAGTGAAAAAGGTGTATAGTGAGCATCATCACCTTACAGGGTAATGCCCTGATTGGGCTAACCTTTCCTCCCTAACCTTTCCTCTGCTAATCTTTCCTCTGACAGAACAACGAGAACGCCATGGCCTCTTTAGTCATTATTAAAACCGGTGATGCCTTCCCTGACGTGGTCGATCATTACGGTGATTTCGAGCAACTCTTTATCAATCAGCTTTCGACGGCACTGCCTGAACATTTATCGCTCGAGGTTTGGGATGCCCGCCAACAAGGTGTTCCCCCTGCTCCGTCATCCTTTGCCGGTATCATGCTAACAGGTTCCCACAGCATGGTGAGCGAACAGGCACCGTGGAGCGAGGCGCTAAAACCTTGGCTTCAGCAGGCGTTGGACGAGAACGCTCCCATGTTTGGCGTATGCTATGGCCACCAGTTAATGGCGTCAGCATTCGGCGGCATTAGCGATTACCACCCCGCAGGAAGAGAGTCAGGAACGCGCAGCGTAAGGCTTACCCAAGCAGGTCATCAAGACCCTCTTTTTGGCAAACTGCCCACGCCCTTCCCTGCTCATTTGAGCCACGCGCAATCCGTCATGCAACTTCCCCCCAACACCACTGTTCTGGCTCATAATAGTCACGATGCCCATCAAGCATTACGTTATGGGCCTCGCCAGTGGAGCGTGCAGTTTCATCCAGAGTTCACTCCTTCCGTCATGCATGCTTATATCGAGCGCCAGAAAGCCGCCTTGCGCGACCAAGGTGAGAACCCTGACGCGCTCATAAACGCTATTACCGACACTCAAGCGGCCACTGGCTTACTGCGACGCTTCCTGCGCTTTACGTAGCTCACTTCTGGTCACGTCGTGAAGCAAGCCGGTCCGCTAGCCGCGTGGGTTCTGGTAACTTGGTGCGCCCTAAACAGCGCACCACCCAGTCCAGTGACGTTTCAAGGGTTAATCGATGACCAGGCGACACAAACACGGGCTTTACATTTGCTCTCGAACGCAGCACAGCACCAATCACGTCGTTACCTGATGTTAGAGGTACCCAGTCACCTCGCGTATTGCCCACCTTTCCATGCAGGCCTGTTAACCGGGACTTAGCAATGCCGATAGTCGGCAAATTTAGCCACAGCCCCAGGTGAGCGGCAACACCAAGTCGCCGTGGGTGGGCGATTCCCTGGCCGTCGACCATGACTAGCTGTGGTGTGATTGTCAGCTTAGCGAAGGCTTCCAGCGCTGCTGGAATCTCGCGAAAAGACAGCAAACCAGGAATATAAGGTATACGCGTTGGCTTGCGATGAACCACCTGTTCCACTAGCGCCAAGGGCTGCATGGCCTCAGGTTGCCACTTTAGAACAACGACCGCCGCGCGAGTGATCTCCCCGCCCGCTTCAAAGCCGATATCCACCCCAGCAATGTGCTGAACAGGCTCGATACGATCAACCGTTTCGAGCCGCTTCGCCAGCAAAGCTTGCAGCGCGATGGCTTCCTTTGGAGCTAAATTCCATTCATGTAACGGAGCGTCCATGCACCCTCCTTTCGATAATAAAAAAATCCCCTGATGCCGTTGGGCATTAGGGGATAGAACGATCGTTAAACGTCGTTTAAAGCGCCATTATGTGGCGCTATACATCACATCAAGCGCGTTCGCGACGACGAACCGGCGCATCACCTTCATCACGACGACGACGTGGAGCACGCTCAGGTGCGCTGTCTTCACTGATTTCTAACGGGCGGCCAGCAACGCGGGCACGTGCCATTTTCGCTAGAATAGTGGAAGGCAGGCCGCTGGGTAATTCAACTACCGAGAATGCGTTGCGAATGTCGATACGACCGATACGCGCGCCTTCGATACCACCTTCATTCGCCAGCGCACCAACCAGTTGACCAGGCTTAACGCCATCTTTATGGCCAACGGAAACACGGTAGCGAATCATACCTTCGCTGGGCGCGCTTGAACGCTCGCGACGGCCACCTGGCTTACCACCAGGCGCGCTATCACGCGTGGTACGCTCTTTACGCGGTGCCTGCAAGCGACCAATAGGCGCTTCATCAGCACGCGCCATCGCGGCAAAGGCACAGGCTAATTCAATGGCGTCGTGGCCTTCTTCTACCAGCCGCTCAACCAATGCACGTTGCTCTTCAGCACCTTTAGTCAATGCCGCCACAACGCGATGATGGAATACTTCATCGCGGTGGGCACGAATAGCCGCTTCGTCCGGAAGTGGCATTTCGGTCATTTTCTGACCAGTAGCCTGCTCCATCCAGCCCACTTTGCGGCCTTCACGGAAACCAGCAAACGTAATCGCGATACCGCTACGGCCGGCACGACCGGTACGGCCGATACGGTGCGTATACGCTTCTGCATCTTGCGGCAGATCGTAGTTAATAACGTGCGTGATACGAGACACGTCAAGGCCGCGCGCCGCTACGTCAGTGGCGATCAGTACGTCGACTTTGCCACGCTTCAAACGCGTAATGGTACGCTCACGCAGGCTTTGGTCTAGATCACCCGACAGGCCAGCGGCGTTAACGCCACGAGCAGTCAACTGCTCTACTAGTGTGGTACAAGCTGCGCGGGTACGTACGAAGACAATAGCGCCATCGACCGGCTCAACTTCAAGAATACGCGCGACCGCTTCCAGCTTGGCGCCACCATCAACGCGTACAATACGCTGTTCAATGTTTTCGCCAGTGGTAGTGCCAGACTCAATTGCAACTTTCACTGGGTTAACCAGGTAACGGTTAACAATGCGCTCAATTTCAGTCGGCAGCGTTGCCGAGAAGAACACACGCTGAGCATCTTTAGGGGTATCGGCAACCACGCGTTTTACGTCGTCGATAAAGCCCATGCGCAGCATTTCGTCAGCTTCGTCTAACACTAGCGCCGACAAACCGTCGAGTTTCAAGCTACCGCGGTCAAGGTGATCGATAATACGGCCAGGGGTGCCAACAATGACTTGGGCACCGCGCTTTAGCGCGCCTAACTGTTCACGGTATTCTTGACCACCACAAAGGACCGCTACTTCAAGACCTTTAAGGTTTTGACCATAGTTACTGAACGAAGCCGCAACTTGTTGAGCAAGTTCACGGGTCGGAGCCATAACCAATACTTGAGGCTCGCGACGGGTAAGTTCTAAGCGCGATAACAATGGCAATGCAAACGCAGCGGTTTTACCAGTACCAGTTTGTGCCTGGCCTAGCATATCGCGGCCTTCCAGCAACGCAGGAATTGTCTGCGCCTGGATCGGCGAGGGAATTTCGTAGCCTTGTGCTTCAACAGCAGAGAGAACGGCAGGCAACAGAGCAAGATCGCCGAAGCTCGGCGAAGCGACAGAAGTCGAGGTCATTAATCACACCTTGGTAGGCCGGCTGTACCGGCAAAAAACATCGTAAGCGTCTCTGACTCTGCTTGTTAATACGCGTGACAGTGCATATTAATAAGCAAGGGATCCGCGAAGCGGATATCATCATCAGTGGAGTCGGAGACGCCGGTCGCACCTAGCATCCGGTTAGCAAACACCGCAGTAGCGGGCTAACCGCTGTGGCGACCTTCTGCGCCGATTTCACCCGTTTGGTGAAATACTGGAGGCGCGCCATCTTCACAGCAATGAACATCTGCAGTTGGCAAGATGTTCCCGCAAGCGTTTCACTGCGTAGTCAACGCTACATAGGAAATCGCTTATCGTCATGATGGAGGGGTCAACACATGCGAGGAAGACGCACTTTAACACTGCCAGTAGCTCATGACTAGTTTTTTCACATTAATCGTTATTAACATTGTGGCTTGCACATATTCACTGCTCGTCTAATCTGAAGAGTGCCTAATGATGTTCACTATTCTCAAGGAGCGATGCAATGAACTGGGATCAAATTGAAGGCAAATGGAAAGAGATGAAAGGTAAAGCCCGTTCTCACTGGGGCGAACTCACCGATGATGAGTTAGATCAAATTGGTGGAAAGAAAGACCAGCTTGTCGGGAAGCTTCAGCAAAAGTACGGCCTTGAGCGCGAAGAAGCAGAGCGCCGGGCAGACGAATGGGCTGACAAGCACTAGTTACTGATTTATTAGTTGTCATTTATTTATCGTAGCTACATGGAGAGATGCTATGCGTAAAACAATTGTTACAACAATCCTCACAACACTGATGGGCACCGCCCTGATAAGTAGCGTTGCTTCGAATGTTCATGCATCCAATGCACCGCAAGGCATGTACTCTGCCGACGACATTCTCGATGCAGACGTTTTTTTCGCTGGCGGTTCTGGTGAAGAGATTGGTGAAGTGGAAGACATTCTTTTTGATGAAGACATGCGCGTTTCTGCGCTGGTGGTTGAAAGTGGTTCCGTACTAGGCTTGGGTGGCCGTGAAATTGTCATTAACACCGACCAGTTCACACTTGAAACCCATACCCAAAGCGACGGCGATACCGAACACCGCATCATGCTAGAGGCTTCTCAAGAAGAGATTGAAGCATTCCCAACCTATGACCGTGATTGGTGGGAACAAACTAAAAGCAATGCACGTGATGCATGGCAGACGACGAAAGATGGCGCTCAAAGCGCTTGGCAATCGACTCGCGACGCCGTTAACGATAACAAGTAGGCTGCCAGCTTAATCTCGCGGTAAATAAGTCAAGAGGGCCATCCAGTTGCTGGATGGCCTTATTTAGTTGCAGCGACTTTTCACAAAGCTATTGTTCGTTAACCATCATACCCGGCGACGAATGCCCTGACCGGGTAGACGTTCACGGTCATGAGGGCGCTCTAAACCCAAAAGCGGACCGGCAGGCACAATACGTGTTGGGTTGATGGCGTCGTGACTGTAGTAATAATGGCGCTTTATATGATCCATATTGACCGTCTCTGCAATGCCCGGCCACTGGTATAGCTCGCGAACGTAATTGGCGAGATTCGGGTAGTCTTCAATACGTTTTAAATTGCACTTAAAATGGCCGTAATAAACGGCATCGAAGCGAATCAGCGTGGAGAAAAGCCGAATATCCGCTTCTGTTAACCACTCGCCCGCCAAATAACGATGCTCGCTCAACCGTTTTTCCATGCGCTCCAAGGCATCGAACAGTGCCTGCACATGTTTCTCATACACGTGCTGTTCCGTCGCAAAACCCGACTTGTAAACACCATTATTAATGTGGTCATACACGTCGTCATTGACGTTATCGATAAGGCTACGCAGGTCTTCAGGATAAAAATCTAAATCGTTACCGGTCAATTCATCGAACGCACGATTAAAAATGCGCATCAAATCAGCCGACTCATTATTAATTATCGCACTACGCTGCTTATCCCAAAGCATGGGTACTGTGACGCGCCCCGTATAGGCTGGGTCAGTCATGGTGTAGAGCTGATGATGATACTCGACGTGATTGATAGGATCTCCGCTGGCGCCTTCGCTTTGGTCATACGTCCAGCCTTTATCCAGCATTAGCGGGCTAACATGCGAAGTACCGATGAGTGACTCTAGCCCTTTCAACTTACGCATAATAAGGGCACGGTGCGCCCAAGGGCAGGCTAGGGATACATAAAGATGGTAACGGTCTGCCTGCGCGGGGTAGCTCTGCCCTTTTCCCTCTTTATCTGCTTTTGTGTCCATCAAGGCATCGTCACCCACCCAGTCGCGAAGTTGGGCAGACTCACGAACAAACTCTCCACCATGCTTCTTGGTGTCGTACCACTGATCAACCCATTCGCCGTTAACAAGCAGTCCCATCGGCCGCCTCCTGTCATATATCGCATGCGATAAACGTATTAATATTGCTAAAGACGTTTAGCATACGCCCGCTTCCTCGATGCTCAAGCGGATGTTTTACGGCGATTCATTCGAGGAAATCGAATCCTTAGGACAAAGCTCCCTTACCCCTCGCTTCAACGCCTGTGCCATAGCATGAGCTGCGGGACCGGCCCGATCTCGGTCTCTAAATATTAGCTGCATGGGCACCACTCGTATCCCGCCAGCACTGAGCGGTAAAGGTTTGAGCTGCCCACTTGAAAGTTCATCGGCAATACGGGTTTCTGGCATCCAAGCAAATCCTAACCCACGTTTCAGCATGTCTAATGATGTGTGCAAATGGCTCACCGTCCAACGCTGCTCAGCTTTAAGCCAACCCGCATTGGTTGACTGACGTAGCGCTGAGTCACGAACCACTAATTGGCGATGCTGCGCTAGGTCGCGTAAATCCAGCGAACGTCCAATCTGGTGTAACACGTGGCTAGGGTGCGCAACCGCTATAAATCGAACATTAACCAACGGCTCCCCTAAAAAACCTTGCGCTTCAATACCAGAGACCACGAGGTCAGCACGGCCATCGTGAAGCATTTCCGTACCGCCATTTAGCACACTTTCATGCAGCTGCACTCTGACCTGAGGGTACGCCTCTGAGAAGCGCTCAAGTGCTTTCGCTTGGGCAGCGGCTGGAAAAATCTGGTCAATTGCGACGACCACTTCCGCTTCCAGACCTGCAGCCAAACGTGTAGCAACATCTTCTAAAGAAGCAGCACTTTCAATTAATTGACGTGCCCGACGTAGCAAAAGCTCGCCTGCTTCGGTCAAGCGTACTTGCCTGCCTACCGGCTCTAGCACTTGAACGCCTAATTGTTCTTCTAGCTTGTGCACGGCATGGTTAAGCGTAGATGGGCTTTTGTGGATAGCTTCTGCCGCTCGCGCAAACCCACCATGGTCAACAACGGCTGCCAGCATCTGCCACTGTGCAAGAGTTACTCGAGACATTTCGATTCCCTCGACGCTAAACAGCGAAATAGTTCGCTTAATCTTCGAAAATCCTTATAGAATGCCAGGAAACAGCGCTGAGTACTTGCTTGTAAACAATTTTTTCCTATGAATCAGGCTACCAGGTAAGGATGTCTGATACTGCCCCTGCCCCTACCCCTGCCCCTGCCCCTGCCCCTGCCCAACAAATTACCGCCAATCGACAACAAATCTGTCAAACACGGCAAAAGAACAATTCATTACAAAAAAATAAACTTTGATACCCGGTAGCCCTTAAGAACTTTTAAGATAATTACTTAAAAGACATTTCACAGAAGTGATAGACTTTTAGGCATCCTTAAATTATACATTTCTTATACATAATTGTTACAAAAGCATTGCATTGCTAATTTAACCTTTTTATTCTTGCAAACAACGACGATTACCGTTAGTTTCCTATGGTCAATTAGTAAGCAAGCTAATCTCTCAAATCGTTTCCATTAAGTTACTTTTATTAGCGAACGGCGTTCATAAATAAATTTACTTACTCATTACTTTCATATTTCGATGGAAGTATCTTTAGTGTACGGGCATACAGTCTATTCTCGCCTATCGTCATAAGGTAAGGTTCCTGGGTTTACTTTCTTTCATGTTACTTATTTATCACGAACTCGGCGGTCCATTTACCCATGTTGCGAATTCTTCATTCGCTGCCCCGCACGCATAAATTGTTATTGTTACCCGTGGCTACGATGGTCACTGTGCTGGGCACACAAAAATTAGTTACTACTTATCACGACTTAAACCAACCCCACACATCGCTGGAAAGCGTGCTCGTACCGCTTTCCAATGATTCAGCACCTGGGATTCCTTCGTTGCGCCAAGAGCGCACTCCAGTTGCTGAAGCCATCGGTCGCGCTACGCGCGCTATTGATGCCACGCGTGAACATATCCCGCTGCAAGACCTCGCGGCCACGGAAATTGTCGATCTCGACATTATTCCAAGCGCGGAAGCTTCGATGGCTGGTCTCGCAGATGAAACTCATACGAATACCCAGCTTGATGACGGCGCGCTTCACATGGCGGTGGTGGTAGGAACGCTATCTAGCGGTATGCTTGATAACGACAACACCGCATCCGTTGAAATCGCAGATGCCACTTCTTATGAAGATTATGGTGTTGAGTTGTTTGGTGACATTTCATTTCTCGAGATGGAAATTGCTGCAGAAGAGCCCTACATTCCTGAATGGAAAACGCACATCGTTGAGTCGGGCGAAACATTTGCACTGCTAGCCCAGAATAAACTCGGTCTTGGTTACAGCGAAGTGCTCGCGCTGCTGGAGGATCTTCCTGATCCGCGCATTTTTACTCACTGGCAATCGGGGCACAGTTTCGATTACAAATTAGATGAAGATGGTCGTTTACTGTCTTTGCGCATGATGATGAATATTCGAGATGGTGTTCTGCTTGACAGTGAAGGGGAACATTTTGCAGTTACTACCATTGAGCGCCAGGGTGAAGCAGTACAGCGTCTCTATGCAGGAAGTGTAAGCGGCAGTTTTGCCCGCTCTGCTCAAGCCACCGGTTTGGCAAGCAGCAGTGTCACTGAGCTAACTAGACTGCTTGAAAAGAAGCTTGATTTTCGGCGTGACAGCCGCCGCGGTGACCGCTTTCAGGTGCTCGTCGAGTCGGACATGATTGACGGTGAATCACTAGATTCTCGTGTACTGGCCGTTCATTACGAAGGCGAACGAATGGATTTGACGCTTCTTCGTAATACGTCTGACGACAATTTTTATACGCCCGAAGGAAGTAGCTTAGACCCGGCTTTTTCGCGCTATCCGTTTGAAGGCAATTACCGCCTAAGCTCTAATTTTAATCCGCGCCGCAAGCACCCAGTGACAGGCCGAATAAGCCCTCATAACGGAACCGACTTTGCGATGCCTATTGGTACGTCTATTGTCGCGCCAGCCAACGGCCGTGTGGAAAAAGTGGGTAACCATCATGCGGCGGGGCGCTACATTGTCGTTCGTCATGATAATGGCTATCAAACCCGCTATCTCCACCTCTCTCGCCCTCTAGTTTCCGAAGGCGCGCGAATTGAAATGGGTGAGCGCATTGCGCTTTCAGGTAATACAGGGCGTAGCACTGGGCCCCATCTACATTATGAAGTCATCGTCAATAACGCCCCAGTAAACGCGATGAACGTAGAGCTACCTGAAAATACCAGCCTCAGGGGCGATACATTGATTGCCTTCCAGCGCCAAGCTGAGCCCATGCTGGCCGCATTGAATAGCGGTGAAACAGGCACAGTTAGCGTTGCAAACTACGAGCGCCAAGATGAGCAGTAAGCGTTTCGTTCAGCTGCAAACAGTAACGCCGCCCCAAAGGGCGGCGTTACTGTTTTAAAGTTGATCTTTTTAACAGCTGTTTAACACATCAACAGACCAACACGCTATCCGTCGCGTTATGCGGCCTGAGACAAAGCAGCTAACAGGTCGGCGTCACGACGGTAGATGTCATCACGAAATTCCACGTCTCCCTGAGCATTTGGCCAAGCAGTCAAGTAGTGCAATGCCACAGGAATACGCTGAGGCAAATTAACATTACGATCACTTCCACTGCTGTTAAGCAACGAAGATAGCTGATAGCGACTACCACTATCTTGCAGCAATAGCTGCGCAAATTCCGTTACGCCTTCAACACGCACACAACCAGAGCTTAGCGCCCGCTGATCGCGTTGAAACAAGCCTTTCGCTGGCGTGTCGTGAAGGTAGATCATTTCACTGTTAGGAAAACGCACCACTACGCGGCCTAGCGGATTACTACTACCCGATACTTGACGCAGCATCACCGCGCCAGGCCGCTGCCAGTCAATGTTATTAGCATCTAACCGCTCACCGGATAGACTTAACACTTGAATATTCCGCCGTGCTAAATAGCCAGAATCTCTTCGCACCTGAGGCAATACATCCTCGCGCATAATGGTCGGTGGAATCGTCCAAGAAGGATTGACCGTCAAGTGGCTAATTGCCGAATGAATAATAGGCGTTTCGCGCCGCGGGGTGCCAACCACCACGCGGGCATCCCAATGCTCACCATTGGGTCGTACGTAGTGCAATCGGTAACCTGCAATATCAACCCACACCCGCGGCTCATTGGTTTCAGTGGGCTTAATCCACCGGGCCCGCTCTAAGTTGACAATAAGCTGGTCAATGCGCGAAGTGACCGGCGTATTCAACGCAAGTCGCGTACGCTTACCCACAATGCCATCTTGTTGCAACTGATGACGACGTTGAAAGTGCTTAACTGCCCTTTCTAACTCAGCATCATAGATACGTTGATTGCTGACCGCTGATTGAGCTTCTATCTGTGGATAAGCACTTTTATCCGCCGCCAGTAAGTTGCTTTCTCCCCAGTATGCCAAGCGCTGCCGCAGTACGGGAACATCGTCACTAGTATCTCCTGGACGCAACGCCTCATCTTGGCCCGTCAGGTAGGGAACACTGTCTTTCTCGGCCAGCGTGCGATAATAACGTAGCGCATCGCGAAGCTGTGCGTACTCAGCCGATGAAGGCCTTACATAATCAAACACGCCTTGAATATCCCCATTTTCCAATGCATGGACAACACGCAGTAATGAGTAGCGACGTTCAGGCCGGGGGCGGTCCCATTTGGGCTCGACCTCATTTGGATTCACCTTACCCCGCGAAAGATGTTCAAGCGCAAGTAGTAATGCTGTTGTGGCCTGGATATCAAAATCAGCTTGCGCCAACATATCTGCTTGCTGGCTAGCCTGAAATGCATCCAGCAAGGTGTCCGCACGATAATCACTGGGAGCCAAGCCATCATCCTCAAGACTCGTTAACGCGTCCACCAGCGCTTCAACGCGATTGATATCTTGCCAGACGGGCTGTTGATTTAGCTGTTGGTAAAAATCTTCCACAGGCAGTAACGCGCTTGTTTGAGCATCAACACGCTGAGCTAACGCCTGCTCAAGTGAGCCTGTATCAGCTTGCGCGCTGGTGATCAGCTGAGGCGCTTGGATCAGCGCCAGACATAGAGCCACCCCTATCGCCCATCGTCTTGTTAACGTTGTCTCGTTCATGGCTCCTCCTTGCGTTACTATTCATCGTCGCTATTCATCATTGCTATTCATTATTATTACGCTACACCTAATTATCATAGCCGTTTATATGTCTCTTTCGTCGATATCCATTGCAGGATTACACTCTATGTCTTTTTGCCTACGCGCTTCTACCGCCCTTTTTTCGCTTCCACTGGTATTGCTGAGTATTCCTTTACAGGCCGCTAGCTTTTTTTCACAGGCAGCGTCTTCAGCACCTCCCGGCGTTTCGCCCTTGCATCATCAACTACTCCAGTTAGCGCCATCGGCGACACCAGAGGCGCTAAGACTCGCCGCGCAATCAATTAGCTGCGCTGACCCCACCGCTGAGCGTTTAGCCGTCATTGATTACTCGCTTCCTTCTACCGAGCCACGGCTGTGGGTCTTCGATCTACATCAACATAAACTGTTATTTGAAGAGCTTGTTTCCCATGGGCAAGGCTCCGGCGATGCATTGGCAGAGGTGTTCTCTAATACCCCCGAGAGTCACCAGTCCAGTATCGGTCTCTTTCGCACAATGAATAGTTATTATGGCCGTAATGGCTACTCATTACGACTGGACGGCTTAGAGCCAGACGTCAATGATCTTGCATTTGAGCGGGCGATCGTGATCCATGGCGCTAACTATGTTAGCGATGACTTCATTACGCAGACCGGCAGGCTAGGACGTAGCCACGGGTGCCCTGCTGTGCGCGAAGACATTACTTATCCGCTTATCGACAGCTTAAAAGAGAACCAGTATGTGTTTGCTTACTACCCAGATGAAGAGTGGTTAGCGACATCACAGTTTCTGCGCTGTCCAAGCGATAATGCTCCCAACTTAGCCCAGCGCTAACAACCTTCTCAATTAGAATACCCGAGCGGAAAAGTCGCCCGGTTTGTCAGACCGGCTCTTGAGACTGGTGCTTGAGACTGGTGCTTGAGACTGAACTAAAGACACTAAGAAACACAAACCTAAACTGCCCAAGGGACTGGTTTTCATCATTATTACAAGGTAACTCCAGCAAACGCGGCAACCACCTGCAATACTTTGTGACAAAACATCACAAAGCTATTTTGTAGGTACTGGCCATGTTTGCTTTTCTGCACCCTTATCAAACAATCCATCGCCTAGAGCAACAGGTGGCGGCATTGAATGCTCAGTTAGATGCCGAAAGAAAGCGTCCCCGCTGTCGTGCGATCAGCTTGATGACTCCCGTTGAGTCACTCAGCATGCTTCAGGCAAGAGGTGCGGATATGCTTTGCTCGTTGAGCAAAGGCGTGGAAGTGCACGCTCAGCATCTTGCTGCCGAGCAATCTACACTTACCGACACCTTCGAACGGCTTCATAAAGCCGAGCGAACCTTACAGACATTGCAACAACACCGCCAACGCTGCCAGCAAACAGACGCGTATTTGTCGTCTTCTTTAATGACTGAGAAAGCCTTTCACGATATACGCCAGCTAAGTATCGACTTAGGACATAACGCAGGCCACACTCGAGCGTTAGCTATTACTGCTGCCTTGGAAGTCGCCCACTTCCATGAGCAACCGGCAGGTATGCCTGCCATTGTTCGCGATCTGCAACAGATTTCCGAACACTCTCAACAATTAGCTCATCAACTAGCACAGTGGATTGAGCGCACCACATCGCAAGTCAACGAAAATGCAAAAATTCGAAATTATCAGCAGCAGGAAGTAACGGCTTTAACCAGCGCCGCCCAATCAGCCGAGCAGGTAATTGAGCAGCTGATAGACCAATCTCGCCATATGTATAAGGTCATACACCACAGCTCAACTACTGCTTATTTGCACGCCGCCAAACTTGAGCATGCCGTATGGAAAAGTCGCCTTTACAAACAGCTACTTTCTGCCCATCTAGAAGAAAGTTTAGAAGATCATCAACACTGCACGCTGGGGCATTGGTATTTTGTGGGAGATGGTCGCCGCTATAAACACACGAAAGCCTACAAAGCGCTGGCGGCGCCACATAAGCGTTTCCATGAAAGCGGTTTAGAAGCGCTTAAATTTGCCCGTCAGGGTGATCATAACGGCCAGCTTGCGGCACTGGCCGTTATGGAAGAGGCTAGCAGCCAGCTAGCGCTTCAACTTGATAAACTAATGGAGCATGCCGTTTATGAGGTTCCCCTTTCAACAGGACGCCCCTCGCCATTAGCAGATTCACCTTAATGACGTGCTGTGCGTATTTTGTGCTGCGCGCCTTCTTGGCGTACACATATCACACGCTTTTATGCCATGCTGAGTGTCTTCCTCTTTTAATCACCCACTCAGCAGGGAACAGCTATGCCGCAGATCAAAAAATTAGATCTCGCTTTACAGGGCGGAGGATCTCACGGTGCTTACACCTGGGGTGTCATCGACCGATTGCTTGAAGACGACCGTATCGAAATAGAGGGTATCAGCGGAACAAGCGCCGGCGCGATGAATGGTGTGGTCATGGCTGACGCCCTCACCCGCGGCAACAAAGAGACGGCTCGGCAAGCGCTGCACCAGTTCTGGAAAGCAGTTAGTCGAGCGGGCATGGCAAGCCCAATTCGACGCTCGCCATTAGACATGTTAACGGGCAACTGGAGCCTCGACAATTCGCCGGGCTACGTGGCCATGGATCTGTTAAGTCGGTTGGTATCTCCCTACCAAATGAATCCTCTTAATATTAATCCACTGCGCGATATTGTCGCTGAACATATTGATTTCGAACGCGTAAGGTGCTGCGAACAGCTTAAGCTGTTTGTAACGGCCACTAACGTTCGCACGGGAAAGCAGCGCGTCTTTCACCGCGAAGAGATGAGCGTAGATGCGGTCATGGCTTCTGCTTGCTTACCTTTTGTATTTCAAGCGGTTGAGATAGAAGGCGAAGCGTACTGGGATGGCGGTTATATGGGTAACCCAGCGCTATTCCCTTTAATGGAGGAGTGCAGCGCACGAGATATTCTGTTGGTGCAAATTAATCCTATCATCAGAGAAGAGGTTCCCACCTCTGCGTCGGCCATCATGAATCGCTTAAATGAAATTACCTTTAATTCAGCCCTGATTAAAGAAATACGCATGATTGCAATGCTCAAGCGCACGCTGGATGAACAAGGGATTGAAAACTGCTACCAACAGGCACTCTTCCACCGTATCAGTGGCGAACAGGCGCTGGAGGATCTCTCGGTGTCTAGCAAAATGAATTCAGAGTGGGCATTTCTATGTTATCTGTTTGACCAAGGACGCGACGCCACCGAGCGCTGGCTAGAGACGAATTTTGAAGCAATCGGTAAGCGCTCAACACTGGATATTGACGCTGTTTATTTGCACGAATAACCAGCTCTCACGTGTCGCAATTCTTTATCACGAGCGCCCAACTTGGTGACAGTGAACCGCTAGGGTGGTGTCTATTCAGATCTATTTGCCAAACTAGGCGGCTTAAAAGATCGAGTATGCTGGCTGTTCATCGCTTTGGCGTATGAAGGGATAGCGCTCATTGCTTTTCCACAAGTGAAGATGTTAAGCCCTTTATCACGAAAAAAGCACTGCAGGCCCTTCGATATTCGATCTCTCATCCATGCTTAAACGCAACAAGAAAAGTATGCACGCTAGCTAAAAAACGCGTTTGCAACAATGAGGGCTATTAGCCATTCTGATACTTCATCCAACCGAATGAGCTAGGAACCCATACTATGCAGAACCGTGTCTTGATGATCACTGGTGCCTCAAGCGGAATTGGTGCCGCCACCGCGCGAGCCGCCTCACGTGAAGGCTACAAGTTAATACTTGCCGCCCGCTCTACCGACAAACTCACTGCACTGGCCCAGGAACTTGGCCCAGAAAACGTGCTGACATGCGCCCTTGATGTCACCAACATGGCACAGCAGCAAGCCATGGTCGACCAAGCGCTTGAAAAATTTGGGCGTATAGATGCCGTCTTTGCAAACGCTGGCCGCGGAGGGTCTCCCGGCGGTTTCAGTAGTGCGGATCACGACGCCTGGCGCGACATGATCCTAACCAACATTTACGGCGTAGGGCTGACGCTTCAGGCGTGTCTTCCCGCGCTAAAGCGAAGCAAAGGGCATGTATTATTAACCGGTTCATCGGCTGGGCGAACCACCATTCCAGGCTCGATGTACAGCGCCACAAAGTGGGCTGTAACGGGTATAGGCTATAACCTGCGTGAAGAACTTCGCGGAACAGGTATGCGCGTTACCTTAATTGAACCCGGCATGGTCGATACTCCGTTTTTTGATAACCCCCCCGAGCATGCGCTTGTAGATCGCGATATTGCCAACGCCGTCATTTATGCACTTTCTCAACCAGCGCACGTCGATGTAAACGAAATTTTAATCCGGCCAACACCACCCACTGATTAATCGGCACTGACTTACCAACGCTGATTTACCAACACCCCTGACACCTTGCATTTCTATTGCCGTGCCCACATAACACCGGGATACCTAGCGTGCTAATTAACTGCACGAGTAACTTTAGCCAACCATTTGTTTTTAAGGCAGGTGTCCCATGAGTCAACTCGCTAACACCGCTCTTTCCGTGCTGGATCTAGCCCCGATTCGCCAAGGCGGTAGCGCTGAAGAAACCTTTCGCAACAGCGTATCGCTAGCTCAACGGACAGAACAGCTCGGCTATACCCGTTACTGGCTGGCTGAACACCACAACATTGCTGGCATCGCGAGCGCAGCAACTGCCGTATTGATTGGCCATGTTGCTGGGCAAACCTCCACCATCCGTGTCGGCAGCGGTGGCATTATGCTGCCCAACCATCCGCCCCTGGTGATCGCTGAGCAGTTCGGCACCTTAGAAACGCTTTACCCTGGCCGGATTGATTTGGGTCTAGGCCGTGCGCCTGGTTCTGACGGTGCCACCATGCAGGCAATGCGGCGCAATGCACAGGCAGGCGTTGATGACTTTCCACACCTGTTAAATGAACTGCGCAGCTACTTAACGGATGCCGACCCACAGCAACGCGTAAAGGCCGTACCCGGACAAGGCACCCACGTGCCTATCTGGTTACTTGGCTCTAGCGGTTATAGCGCGCAATTGGCGGCAAAACTTGGGTTGCCTTTTGCGTTTGCAGCACAATTCGCGCCTGGTTACTTATTTGAAGCATTACGGCTTTATCGTGATAATTTCCGGCCGTCAGAGCACTTAGACAAACCCCATGCCATGGTGGGGCTGCCCATTATTGCCGCAGAGAGCGATGCCATGGCTCATTACTTGGCAACGACCTCTCAGCAGAAATTTCTTAGCCTTATTCGTGGGAAACCAACGCAGTCGCTGCCCCCCGTTGAACAGCTCGACTGGTCACCGATGGAACGCTCTCAAGTTAGTCAATTCCTAGGTGCTGCCATCATTGGTGGGCCTAACACGGTCAAAGCAGAACTAGAGGCTTTTCAAGCGCGGACAGGAGCCGACGAGCTAATGATCAACAGCGACTTTTACGACCATGCCGACCGCTTGCGTAGCTACGAAATCGTGGCAGGCATCGCTCGGTCATCACTCAACTAAACGCAAAAGAAAAGGCGTTGCCCTGTGGCAACGGCTGGGGTTCGCAATAGTCGGCACTATTCCCAATACCTATCGGCATGCATCCCTTGGTTTAGTCGGTAGCTACGCGATGTATAAAGCGCTTTAATGGTCACGTGATAAAAAAGCGATGCTTATAGGTCGGGCATCATAAATAAGGCATGGGCTTATTTAAGGCAGCGCTGCAATAACTTTTCAGCAGTGTTGCTGCCTAACGCGGTTAAATGGGCAATATTGCGCTCAGGGATTTGCGCCGTATCACCGTAAAAAGCAATGGCTTTTTCAACGCTTTCCTCGCGCAGCAGATGAACCATCGCATAGGGAGAGCGGTTGGTGTAATTGGCTGCGTCTTCAGGTTCAGCATCGGCAAAGCAGTAGTCAGGATGGAAAGTTGCCAGCTGATAAATACCTTCATAACCCAGTTCAACCAGCAGGCTCTCAGCCAGCTCGACATAATCCAGGTAGTGATCAAAGCTTTTAAACAGCGAGGGAAACACCAACAGCGTGGTTTCCGTTTCAGGGTGTTCGTTTAACCACTCCACTTCGGTAATAAGTTCTTCCAGTGCCACGTCGACTTTTTTTGACCGTACCACTTCAACCCGAACGTTACCCCCTTCAAGCTCACGTTTAGCAAACGGGCAAATATTGTGTTCGACAATAAACGTGCGAACCCATGTTAACGTCTGCTCCGCTATTTGATTATTCGCCTCTTGCATTATGCCTGTTACCTTACATTAAAGTAGCTACAACCACGGCTATAAGCTCCCGTGTACCAATAGAAAGAGTGTACCTGCAAGAACATGCAAATGCTTCAGGCGTGCGCTTGGTACCGTGCCAGCGCCACCTCATAAGACTTATGGATATGGTCATCCATTAAGGCCCGAGCCGCTTTGCCATCTCGATTGAGCGCCAACTCAACCAATTCGTGGTGCTGCTCATCCAGCTCTTGACGTATAGAGGGCATTTTAGGCCCCAAACGGCGATAGCGATCAAACTGGTCGTGAAGCTGTTCTATAAACCGAAGCAACCACACCGATCCACAAGGCGCGACCAGCGTGCGATGAAACTGGGTGTGCAGACGCTCCCACTCCTCTCCTTTATCGAGTGACACATCCGCACGCCTTAAGCGGTGAGCCGCCGCTAATAAGTCGGCTTCCCACACCGCATCGCCGTGGATAATAGCCCGCTCAAGCGCCATTCCTTCAAGTTCTATGCGCAAATGCGCAATATCATCCAATTCCTCCCGCGATAGCTTTGGAACTTTAAAGCCGCGTTGATTTTCTTGGATTAATAACCCATACGCTGCCAATTTATTTAACGCTTCACGCAGCGGGCTAAGCCCTACTTGGTAATGCTCTTTCAGCGCATTAATGGCCAGTTTTTCTCCAGCCGCAAAGCGGCCGCCTACTAAATCTCTGCGCAACGCATCGTAAATAGGACTGGAAGCGGTATCAGCGGGAGGTTGGATGTGTTTGTTCATTCCGTGATCCTTTTGCGTGTCTTCGCGACCGCGTCTGTTAACGGAGATTCTACGACCATAGGTTGACGACTCACAACCGGCTACTTATATTCTATTTTAGATAAGATAATCGATTTTTTATAAAATAAACGATAACTAGGCAAACCTGATGCTTTTAATTGAAACAACGACTCTAATGGCAATGGGCACATGAAACAGTCGGCACTCTTTTGGGCTTTCTTCCGCGTAGGCATTTTTGGTTTTGGTGGTGGCCCCGCCATGATACCGCTGGTACGTGCCGAAGTCGTTACACGACACAAGTGGTTAACCGATGAAGAATTTGCCGATGTACTTGCCATTGGCAATACGTTGCCTGGACCTATCGCGACTAAGATGCCCGGCTATATCGGTTATCGGGTTGCTGGCGTTAGTGGCTGCGTAGCGGCGGTTGTTGCCGTCATTCTGCCAATGATCGTTGCCATGATTATTATGCTAGGCATTTTTAGCCGCTATCGTGACGTTGCCTGGATACGCGGCATGGGGCAGGCAGTCGTCCCTGTCGTTATGGTCATGATGGGGCAGTTGACCTGGGATTTTTTCGACAAATCTCAAGCAGCCCTTGGCTGGCTGGCGAGCGCGCTTATGGCAGTCATCGCAGGCGGGCTAATTTATTGGTTGGGCGTACACCCTGGCTGGGTAATTAGCGCCATCCTGCTAACCGCTTTGCTGCGGCCAACGGGTAAAAAACCTAGGGAGGGCTCTGCATGATCTATTGGGAGCTTTTCTTAGCGTTTTTCATTCCTAACATTGTTGGCTATGGTGGCGGCCCTGCAATTATTCCTCTCATTGAAGCCGAAGTGGTGGGTCGCTATGGCTGGATGACCTCTCAAGGGTTTGCTGAAACCTTGGCACTGGGCAATGCTCTCCCCAGCCCTATTGCGACTAAAATGGCAGGCTATGTTGGCTATGAAATTGCTGGCATTGGCGGCGCATTTGTGGCTGTTTCCGCCACCGTTATTCCCTCTTTACTGCTGATGCTCGGTGCATTGGGGTTACTTTATCGTCACCGTGACTCTCCTCGCGTCAAGCGTATGAGCCAGTGGGTACGCCCGGTAATCGCCATAATGATGGCCTGGCTAACCCTTGGTTTTTTGCTAGAAAGTTTAAACACCAGTGGTGCCATTCATACGCTGATTATTGGGATTGCTGCCGCTATCGCTTTAATACATTTCAAAACACACCCCGCTTTTGTTGTTATCGGCGCTTTGATTTACGGCGCACTTTTCATTAGCTAACAAAAACGCGAGACCCCCTATGCAAAACGATGCACTCTTTTACCCAAGCGCTTCACGTCGCATGGCAACGTTTGGCAAACGCGGTATGGTCGCGACCTCTCAGCCTCTGGCTGCTCAGGTAGGTATCAACATTTTACAACAAGGTGGCAACGCCATTGACGCTGCCATTGCCACGGCGGCGGCGCTCACCGTGGTGGAGCCGACCTCAAACGGTATTGGTAGCGATGCCTTCGCCATTGTATGGGTTGATGGCAGATTACATGGCCTTAACGCCAGTGGCCCTGCTCCTCAAGCCGCGTCTATCGATGCCTTTAAGTCGCTAGGGCTCGACGCGGTGCCTAACCACGGCATGCTGCCTGTAACCGTGCCTGGCGCGCCGGCCGCCTGGGCAGCGCTTTCTGAGCGTTTTGGTACGTTACCGTTTGCGCAATTGCTAGCCCCAGCCATCGCCTTGGCTGAAGAAGGCTTTGCGGTAACGCCCGTTATACATCAAATGTGGCAACACGCCTTCCACAACTATGCCACTTACTCCGACGCAACCTTTAAGCCCTGGTTCGATACTTTCGCGCCAAATGGTCGCGCCCCTCATCCTGGTGAGCTGTGGTCGTCACCTGATCACGCAAAAAGCTTAAAAGTCATTGCTGACACTAAAGCAGACGCTTTTTATAAAGGCGAACTGGCAGATGCCATTGATACGTTTTCTCGAGAGCATGGCGGCTTACTGCGCAAAGAAGATCTTGCGAGCTATCAACCCGAGTGGGTAGACCCCATTAGCGTTCGCTATAAAGGACACGATATTTGGGAAATTCCCCCCAATGGCAGCGGTATGATCGTGCTCCAAGCGCTCGGTATGCTAGAACATTTAGAAGCGTGTCCAGGTGATACCATAGAGACCCTCCACCGCCGCATCGAAGCCACGAAACTGGCTTATATGGATGGTTTCAAGCACATCACCGAGCGTGCAGAAATGGCCCCTAGCACCGAACAAATGCTAGATAATGGCTACTTAAAAGCCCGCGCCGCGCTAATTGGCGAGCAAGCCGTCGACCCTGCCCATGGCAACCCATTACAAGGCGGCACTGTCTATCTTGCTACCGCCGACAACGACGGCAACATGGTGTCGTTTATACAGAGTAATTTTGAAGGCTTTGGCTCTGGCGTGGTGGTGCCCGGCACTGGCATCAGCCTGCAGAACCGCGGTTGGTCGTTCTCCCTTGATCCTCAGCATGCCAATGCCTTGGCCCCCGGAAAACGCACCTATCACACAATTATTCCAGGGTTTATCACCAAGGATAACCAAGCCGTAGGCCCGTTTGGCGTGATGGGAGGCTATATGCAGCCCCAAGGCCAGCTACAGGTAGTCACGGCCATGCTGGAAGACCACTTAAACCCGCAAGCCGCATTGGATATGCCGCGCTGGAAGTGGACAAAAGGCAAAACGGTTGAGGTTGAAGCCGACTTTCCTAATCACCTTGCCCTAGCGTTGGCACGACGCGGGCATCACATTGTGAAAGTAGCCGATTCGATCAGCTTTGGCCGCGGTCAAATTATCATTCGCGACCCAGACACTGGGGTTCTGCAAGGCGGCACTGAACCTCGCACCGACGGTGCGGTGTTGCCTCTTTAGAACACCTTTCAACACTGTGTTTCCAGCACCGTGCTGTTCAATACCGCGCTTCCTAAAACAGTTTTTTCTAAAAAAGTGCTTCCATGCCTACTACTGAGCAATCCCGCATAAATAGTAGGCTGGCTATCAACGTTAAAGCACCTCATCATGTTAGCCACTTTTACAGGTTATGTTGCTGACCAATGACACCACCCTCTTCTGCACCCCCTCACTCCCCTTTCAGTGGTTTCTTTAGTGTGTTTCGCTATAGTCGGAGGGCGCTTGCGCTGGTGTGGGAAACCTCGCGCTGGATGATGCTAGGCTTAGCGATATGCACCTTGATAGCTGGGGTGCTGCCTGCGGTTGCCGCTTGGGTCGGCCAACTGATTGTGGATGGCGTCGTAGCGGCAATGGAAAGCTATCAGGCAGCTAGCTCACCTAATCTTTGGGAAACGCTCACCCCGGTATTAGGCTTAGTGGCTCTGGAAGGATTGATTATTGCGTTTATTGCCCTGGCTCAGCGCGGGCTGTCAGCCCAGCAATCGCTATTGCGTGCGCTGTTAGGCCAGAAAGTCAATGTAATGATTTTAGAGAAAGCCGGCACGTTATCACTCAGTCAGTTTGAAGACTCCGAACTTTACGACAAGCTCACTCGTGCACGCCGCGAAGCATCTACACGCCCGCTTGCCCTGGTAAATAAAACCTTTGGGCTGCTACAGAATGCTATTTCGCTGGTCAGTTTTGGATTCCTACTGGTGCAATTCTCGCCATGGGCGATATTGATACTGATAGCGGGAGCGCTGCCGGTATTTCTCTCAGAAGCTAAATTTTCCGGCGATGCCTTCCGGTTGTTTCGCTGGCGTTCTCCGCAAACCCGCATGCAGATGTACCTAGAAACCGTGCTCGCCCGGGAAGACAGTATTAAAGAAGTAAAGCTGTTTGGCCTAGAAGGCCTTTTCCTACAGCGCTACCGAGATATTTTTACTCGTCTATTTGCCGAAGACCGCCGCCTAACGCTACGCCGGGAAAGCTGGGGATTTATCCTCGGCTTGCTGGGCACGCTCACGTTTTACGCCGCTTACGGCTGGGTGGTGGTCGAAACAGTGGCAGGGGCACTTACCCTGGGCCAAATGACCATGTACTTAATGGTATTTAAACAGGGCCAAGGAGCGTTATCGGCAAGCCTGACGGCCGTCAGCGGCATGTACGAAGATAACCTTTACTTATCGAATCTTTACGAATACCTGGAGCAACCAACGGAAACGGAAGAAGGCCAGCTCACCCAGGGCACCACACCAGGAGACGGGCTTCGCTTTGAGCACGTCAGCTTTTCTTACCCTGGTGGCAGCGAAGTATTGCACGATATTTCGCTGCATTTAGCCCCAGGCAGAAGTATTGCGCTCGTTGGCGAAAACGGCTCGGGAAAAACCACGCTAATTAAGCTCTTAACACGGCTTTATCGCCCCACCAAGGGAAGAATTTTGTTAGACGGCAGCGACCTTAATCACTGGAATACTCAGGCATTACGGGAACGGGTTGGGGTTATTTTCCAGGATTTTGTACGTTATCAGCTTTCCGTAGGTGAAAACTTGGGCGTTGGTGATACGCATGCCTTTGGCGACGAGCAACGCTGGCAGCAAGCTGCCCACGATGGCATGGCCGATAGTTTTATCGACCGCATGCCACAGGGTTACCAAACCCAGCTTGGCCGCTGGTTTAAAAATGGCCAGGAACTTTCAGGCGGTCAGTGGCAGAAAGTAGCCCTATCGCGCGCCTATATGCGAAAAAATGCTGACATTTTAGTGTTAGATGAGCCAACTGCTGCCATGGATGCCGCAGCGGAAGCAGAAGTGTTCGCTCGTTTCCGCGAGCATAGCCGCGATAAAATGACGATTTTAATCTCCCACCGCTTCTCGACGGTGCGCAGCGCCGACCAAATTATTGTGATTGACCAAGGGACAATTATTGAACGCGGCACCCATGAAACGCTGCTAGCAGCGAATGGCCAATATGCGTTGTTGTTTAACCTTCAGGCAGAAGGCTATCAATAAAAAAGCCGACCCAGTAGGTCAGCCAAGCTGATGAGAGCTGCTCGGTACAAAGGTCGGGCAGTATAATGCCTGGGAAGGCATCGCCAAAGCGCCTGCTTAGGCGGCTTGGCGATGCCCTCGTCCCGCCATATTACCTTTGTGAGAGCAAACTTTGTTAGAGCTACCTTTGCGGGAATAGCTACCTTTGCCTTTTTTTGGTGTTTGCTGCTGCATTTTGAACATGGGCGTTCGCAGCTGCGCTTTTAGCGCGTTATCGCGTATCTTGCCTTTTTTCACATCGTACTCCTGAGTCTTTAAAAAAAACGTTAACAAACGCTTAACGAGGCGACGCTATTGTTCTCGCCATTTATGGGACCAAATTAGATTGGCCAAGTTCCGGGCACCTTACGATGCCCCCTGATCACCGCAAGTGACTAACGTGTTTGCAACAGGGCTTTCTGCCACCATGCTCACTACGCTGCCCACCATGATCAGGCACGGCGAGGGCAATGGTTGAGCAGCGAGCAGCCTGGGCATATCCGCCAACGTGCTCACCAAGGATTGCTGTTCAGGCTGGCTAGCGTTTGCTACCAGCATGATAGGCCACGTATCCGGCAGCCCCGCCTGGCGAAGGCCATGGCAGATAGCAGCTACTTTGGAAAGTCCCATATAGAACACCAAGGTTTCGTCCTGACGGGCAAGGGATGCCCAATCCGGCGTGCCGCCTTCCCGGCACAGCTGCGCAGTAATAAAGCGCAGCTGTTGGGCGTGGCCACGGTCGGTTAGCGGAATTCCCATGCCCGCAGCGGCTGCCGAGGCAGCGGTAATGCCAGGCACTATTTCGGCTGATATTGAAGCTTTCGCTAACGCCTTCAATTCTTCACCCATGCGCCCAAACACACCTGGATCGCCGCCTTTCAAACGCACAACCGACTTACCTGCCTGTGCCAGTGAGACGACCAGCGCGCCTATCTCAGCCTGGGGCACACTATGATGGCCGCGTGCTTTCCCCACATAATAGCGTTCGGTGCCTGGCGGTATGAGCCCCAGCACATCGTCACCCACTAAGCGGTCATAGACGACTGCATCGGCCTGCATCAGCAGCCGCGCAGCTTTCAGGGTGAGCAGCTCCATATCACCACTTCCTGCACCGACTAAATACACCGTTCCAGAGCGGCATTCACCACTAAGAGGAAGGCGTAAATGCGTGGCTGATTCGCGGCCAAAGGACGCTAAAACCCGCTGGCTAAGGCGCATCAAGGCCTCAGGCCATTTCTGGGTTAGTTGTTTGCTTAGCGCACGCATTTGGTCGTTCCTCTTCAAGTAATGATTTTAGTTATAAAATACAGCTTCTGCGCTGAGTACCAAAGGCCAGCTGAGCGCGCGAGCACGCCACCACCGATGCTAGCCAATCACTCTGAAAGCTGGCCTAGTAGCATTTTCCTGAGTCGCTGCTTGGCTGAGAGAGTCAAGATACCTGCTTTTCGATGACGTCACTCCCGCCGCGGAATAGTGGCTGAATAGGTGTTCAAGCTCAAGAAATGTTCATCCGCCTGCTGCAAAGCGTCTAACGCTTTTGGTCGGTCATCTTCTGCCAGTAAGGTGCAAAGTACCTCAGAGATGGCTAAGGCGGGCGTTAATGTATGAAAGAAGCTGTAACTTTCAGTGGGGCAAAAAATCGTCTGATCCGACATGCCTACCAGCGGCGATACTTCGCTATCGGTGATAGACACAATCGTCAGCCCCTTGTCTTTTGCCAACTGGGTAAGCTCCAGCGTCGCGACGGCATAAGGTTTAACTGAAACAACAAACAAGACATCTTCGAGTGTGGCACGAATTAGCCCATCGCCACCCGTTCCCGCGGGTCCGTCTAGGTGAACTGAGCGATCACCCAACAATGACATCACATAATGAAAATGCCACGCCACGGAATGGCATGAGCGCAACCCTAGCACATACACTTTTCCCGCCGATTCCAGCGTATGAGCAATGGCTTTCAGCCGCTGTAGCGAGTCGGGTTCACAGAGCTTGGTCATCTGAGCACTCAGCCCCTGAAGCATATGCGCAGCGATATTCTCATTGACCGTCTCTGGGGCAACGTCGCCCCGCTGGCGAACTTTCGCGGCGAACCCATCACTTCCCCGCCTCAGCGCTGCCACATAATGTTCTCGGATATCATCGTACCCCTGCATTCCCAAGAACTTTGCCAGCCGAGTCATGGTGGCGGGTTGCACTGCTGCATGGCGCGCTAATTCACGCATAGAAACCAGTGCCACTTCATCCGGGTGTTCAAGCACGTAGCGGGCTGCCTGCTGAAGCTGCGGCGACATAGCATCGTACTGGGCGATAATCTGTTCCCTTAAAGGGTCGCGCTGCGGCATGTGTGTTGCCTCTTATACGGCTTGCTAAAACAGCATCCGATTTAAACGTTACTGTTCTCAAAAAACAATGATCTATATGTTTTAAGATAAACATAAATGATTCATTTGTTGCATTTATCGGCGAGGTTGTGCCAATCTGATCATCATGGCGTGCTCACATCGCTTGGTGACTATAAGGAACCGCTTTCATGACTCGTATTCTTCATCGCAGCATCGGCCCAACCCTACCCCATGCCGCATCGGCCCAAGGCGTCTATATCACAGACACCAACGGGCGCCAGTATTTGGATGCCTCGGGAGGTGCTGCAGTCACCAGTGTGGGGCATGCCCATCCAGAAGTATTAGCGGCGATGCGCGCTCAGATCGATAACCTCTGTTACGCCCATACATCTTTTTTCACCACCGACGCTGCCGAAGCGCTTGCCGAGAAGCTTGTCGACTTAGCCCCCGAAGGGCTGAATTACGTCTATCTGGTGTCGGGCGGATCAGAGGCCGTTGAAGCGGCGCTGAAAATGGCTCGGCAATATTTTGTAGAAATTGGCGCTCCCCAGCGTAGGCATATCATTGCTAGGCGCCAGAGTTACCACGGCAACACCATTGGTGCGTTGGCAACGGGTGGCAATGCCATGCGGCGCAAACAGTTTCAGCCCATTTTGCCTGAAACTCACCACGTCTCTCCCTGCTATGCCTATCGCGATAAAGGCGCTGATGAATCACCGGAGGCTTATGCCGCTCGGCTGGCAGACGAACTCGAAGCGAAAATTCTCGAACTTGGCCCTGAAGAGGTCATGGCCTTCGTTGCCGAGCCCGTCGTAGGTGCTACCCTTGGCGCTGTTGCTTCTGTCGCTGATTACTTTAAGCGCGTGCGTAAGATTTGCGACAAATATGGGGTATTACTGATCCTAGACGAAGTGATGTGTGGCATGGGGCGCACCGGCACTGTCTTCGCTTGCGAGCAAGATGATGTCATCCCGGATATCATCACGATAGCCAAAGGCCTGGGTGGCGGTTATCAACCGATTGGCGCGGTCATGTTGTCGGAAAAAATTTATGACAGCTTTGCCAACGGTTCGGGCTTGTTTCAGCACGGGCATACTTACATTGGCCACCCGGTTGCCGCCGCAACTGCCAATAAAGTCGTTGAAATTATTGCCCGCCCCGAAACAATGGCTAACGTTAATGCCATGGGTGCGAAATTACAGAGCGGCTTGGAAGCCGTTCTCGGTGCTTCTCCCCACGTCGGCGACATCCGCGGAAGAGGATTATTTCGCGGTATCGAAATTGTAGCCGACCGTGACACTAAAACGCCTTTCGATCCAAGCCGAAAAATTCACGCCAAGATTAAGCGACAAGCCATGGCACGGGGCCTAATTAGCTACCCAATGGGTGGCACTATTGATGGCGTTCACGGTGACCATATCCTGTTGGCACCGCCTTATATCATTGCCCCACATGACGTCGATCTGATCATTGAGCGCCTTGCCGACGCCATCAACGCCGCCATCGCCGAGTGATGGCACGAACCCTATCTAAATGGAGCTCACCCATGACGCCCTCTCCCTGCCCACCGATCTCTGATGCCGATTGGCCAACCGAAATCGCCGATTTACGCGATGACTTTGCTGGTGCGCTCAATGTTTATCGCACCATGGCCCATCACCCGGCCTTGCTAAACGCCTGGGCACCTTTGCGCCAGCATGTTGTTAAAGAAAATGCGCTAGGGCCAGAATTAACCGAAGTGGTAATTCTGCGCGCGAGCCTGCGCATGGAGTCGAGTTATGAGTGGGCGCATCATGTCAGCCGAGCCCTCGCCCTAGGGTTTTCCGAGGCGCGGATTAATGCGATTAGAGAGATGCCCGATGGTGTTGACGGCCTTATTGTTAGCGCGGTAAATGCATTATTCGACCAGCGAATGCTGTCTCCTGAGCAAGAAGCAAAGCTCGCTGATGCTATTGGGCGCAAGGCCGTTATCGACCTGATCGCTATGGTAGGGTTCTATACGGTGTTGGGCTATCTGCTCAAGACTTATCACACACCGCTGGATGACAACATTCAAAAAGAAGCGGAAATAATGCCAGCGCTATTTTCGCTGGCACCTTAAACCTTCCGCAGCCCTGGTGCATGCCTCAAGCGGCTCCAGGGCTGGCTGCTAATAAAATCACTGACATTGCGACCAATGATATTGCTATGCTTGCCGGCCTCTTGAATAGGTAATATCGGAGCAAAACGGTCGTGAAAACAGAATCCCGCACCTTAGCTTTTTCCGCTTTTATGGCACTGCTGATTGGCTGTGCAGGTATCACTGCGACGCTGGCGTCTAACTCCCAGGCTATTTTGTTGGATGGTTTATTTAACCTTATCTACTTTAGCGTAGCGCTGGTCACCATTAAGGTGAGCAAGCTAGCCAGCCGCCCCGATAGCGAATCCTATCCGTTTGGCTACAGCTACTTCGAGTCGTTAGTAAACCTATGCAAAGGGTTATTGATATTAGGTGTTTCCATCTTTGCGTTGGTGGATGCCGTTGCTGCACTGCTGACGGGTGGGCGGGAGATTTCAGCGGGGCTTGCCGTTATCTACGCACTGTTTGCCACCGTAGCCTGCTCGTTCACCGCTTGGGTGATGCACAGCAGTCAGCGTCATGTGAGTAGCCCGCTAGTCGCTGCCGACAAACTTAACTGGCTGGTAAACAGTATTATTTCGGCGGCCGTGTTAGCGGCATTCTGCTTAGTTATGCTGTTTGAACGGTTAGACTGGCGGGTAATCGTGCCCTATGTCGACGCAATACTGGTGATGGCCGTTGTGCTGCTATGCCTTGGCGTCCCCGTGCGCATGGCCTCTCAGGCACTGCGGGAACTGCTCAATAAAACGCCCGATGAAGCGATTGCCAAGCCAGTACGTCAAGCGGTCGCTCGCGGGCTTGCGGATATAGATACCCAAGAAGTGCGAGTGCGCATGGTTCGCCCTGGCCGTCTTTTATATATCATGGTTCATGTGGTGCTCCCCAAATCACTTCACAACTCAACACTTGCTCATCAAGACACGCTACGCCAACTCATTGATGAAGAAGTGCGGCGCATATACTCCCCCGTCGTTTGCGATGTGATCTTCACCGAAGATGATCGCTGGGCAGCACCTTCCTGCGGGCAGTTAGTGAAGAAGCATGCTTAATCGCACCACTAAAAAGCGGCCCGTAGGCCGCTTCAAATAACGCTTGTACCGATGACGACCTATTATAAAATCTCCGAAACAGCGGCATAGGCAACCATCTCTACCAACATCTCTTCTCGCGCAAAACCAGACACAATAATGGCGGCCCGATTGGGGTAAGGTGCGGTGACGTATTCCGCATAGATACGATTAACCGTGGCCAGATCTTCACGCTGAGTCACATAGATCAATACCTGAGTCAGTTGCTGCATGCCAGCGCCAGCACTTTCCAGAGTGTGTTGCAGATTATCCAGCGTCTGGCGGGTTTGTGCTTCAATCCCGCCTTCCACCACAGCGCCATCGGCGCCGATGGGAATTTGCGCAGTGAACAAAATACCATTGCCGACCACAGCCCATTCGAGTGGGGCCTTTGCCGCGTAGAGATCCGTTTTTACCGGTTGAATCATGGTAGAGCTCTCACTTATCCATTAATCGTTGTCGTTGACGCCTGCGCCCGCACCACCTCGGGAAGCCTCGGAAGACTCCACCAGAATACGATGCGCCAGGGTTTTCAAGCGTGTCCAGATAGCATCGTCGACATCTATCCCTTCCTGCAGCGAGCGTTCCCGGCAGGCCATCAGGTCAGATTCCGAATGGCGCGCCAGCAGGTTGAGGTCATGGTCTACCCCTAGAGAAGGCAGGAGTTCGACGTGGTTGGCCATCACCAGGGTAATGCCGTCGTTAGGTTCGTTTTCTTCCGGCACATCGCGAACCGAATAAATGCGCACTTCCGGCGTGGGATGGCCCGCGCGAAAGCCCACCACCTGCTCGGTTAGTGGCTCCTGGGCATTCCGCCAGAAGGCGGTAATGTTGATACCGCGCCCGGCCAGGCGTGACAGATAGCCCATGATCAGCTGACGGTTGTGGCAGCGGCGAATCTTGACCACCGATAGCCCTCGTGCGCGGGCCTTTGCAAACCCCAGCTCCGTCGCCAGGCTGATACTACGCAGTACACTCTGACCATGGCCATCCAGCACTGCCAAATCGCCGTCCTGATAAATTACTTTGGGGAGCGCTTCGGGGTCTTCTTCCAGCAGAAAATCCAGGCCGCGATTGAGCTGGTCTATCGCGTTAAACCCGTGGCACTGCATCCACGCCACCATGTCGGCGGCATCGGCCGCGTCGCCGTCTTCAAAACCAATCCCGGTAAAGGCTTTCCGGCACAACCCCTGTAGCTCATTAAAGGAGACTTTCATAACCTTTCTCCACGAGCAGGTTAATTTGCAGATATTTCCGCTGAACCGGCATGGGGCGATAGCCCGGCAGGATCAACGGTGCCGTTTTTAAGCTGCGGCTGCAGCGGAAAGCTCCAGTCATCAAAGTGGCTGAGATCTTCCGGCTCAGCGTTAAGTTCTTCTACCAGAGGAGCGCCCTGAAACAGCGTAATACGCACCCAGCGATCAGATTTCGGGTCAAACCGGCTGGCTCCGAAAAACGCCAGTTTGGTGCGCAGCAGGTGCATGGGCTTCATATCCTGATGCCAGAGGTTGGCGTGAATATCGCCATAGGTGTCCCTTACCAGCGTCTGTACCCGGCGGATGATTTCTTTGTGGCGGGGCTTGGCGAGCAGAAAATCCACGACTTTGGCACGCGGCGTTTCTTCAAGGAACTCACAGATTGCCGCGTGGCTGTGAGCCACCCTTGGTCCCATGGCAATCAGCACTTCCTTCTCGGCGCCAGGCTCTTCATGGCGAACGCCTAGGCGGGGCTCTTCTTTCTCTGCCGAACGGTACCAGAACCAGTAACTGCCTTCTCGACTGGTGTAATCATGCTCCAGCGCCCAGTTGTAGTGGGTTTCTATCAACTGGCGAAGATGAATCAGCGACATGTCTGGCGTCAGATCGAGGTTTTCTGTAACACCCATCTGCTCTTCCAGCGGGTCAGCCAGTTCAGGGTACAACTCAATTAGCAGGGTATTGATCAATTCCTGCGCTTCCAGCGATAGCGTCCGCTCGCTCCAGGCCACCAGCTGGGCCCAGAGATCTTCTTCCAGCGGCGCACTTTCCAGCCAGGCCAGCACATCGGGCAGGCTGGCCACGGTCTCCGCATTGCGCTCGCTTTGTTCGGCGTCTTCGGTCTCGGTTTCAGCCAGATGCTGCAAGGCACGCCGGAACAACGCAATCAGCCGTTTGCGGTCTTCGCTAGTCGGTGCCTGACGCCTGGCCAGCGCCAGCGCTGTTTCCCGCTGATGAACCCACTGGGCAATCAGTTGCGGATGATGGATCAGAAACGGCGCCATGCCCAGGCCAGTGGAGTTGCCGATGCCCAAATAGCGGCGCAGCTCGGTGGCCAGTTCACAGGCGGTTTCCGGTGCCTGGCTACGCGCCAGATGCTCCACTTGTTCGATGGAGAAGTGGCGCAGCAGGTAAACGCCTGCCATTTGTGGCGAAAAAGGCCGACGGAAATCCGGGTTTTCATGCAGGCGGGCAAAGTCGGCAATGCCGAATTTGCCGTTGCCGTAAACCGCCGTGGTGCGATACAGATACCCCACCCGGGTTAGCCACTTGGGGTCTGGCTGCTGGCCGTTGGCCAGCGCTTCTACAAAGTGAGCAAAGTTACGCAGGCTTTTGTTGGCACGCGAAAGCACTAGTAGGCGCGGATGCTGACGCCCCGCCTCCTGCAGGGGGACATTTGCCGCCATTTGTTCCAGCAGGCTGTCATCAACGTCACCTTCCACCAAGCCAAAGGTGACATCCCAGGCGTCGGCAATGACCCGATCAGAACGGCGCGTCTCATCCAACGCCTGGGCAAACATGACGCCGTGATAGCGCCCATAAGGCGTTTGCAGGCGGTAAATGGCCGTACCGTAGCCGTTTTCATCCAGATCAAAACGTTCCCGGCTGACTTGCCAACGCTGACGCCCCATCTGACGCATCAGCGTACGCACAAAGCTCAACCGACAGGCGTGCAAACTGCCCAAACGCTCCAGCTGCATAACGTCGTCGGCGGGACGCAGAGCCAGGGGCGCCAGTGGTGCCAGCGCCCAATCGCGGTTATTCATGAACAATGACCTTCTTACGCGTTGTCAGCCCCTGTTCGCGAGCCATCGCATACGCCGCTTTTGGCCCTAGCCACAGCGATGGCAACAACACCAGGGAGACAGGAATGGCAGTGATCACGATAAACTGCTGCAACACACCAATCTGCCCGGACCCCATGTAAAGCAGAATGGCTGCCATCAGCGCCATGGTGATACCCCAGAAAATCCGCACAGCGGTATGCGGTTCATCGTGGCCGGTACATACCACGGCAATTGCATAGCTCATGGAGTCACCCGTGGTCGCCACGAAGATAGTGGTCAACACCAGGATCGCCAGGGCCATAAAGACGCCGCCCGGCAGCGCCTGAGCCACCGTCAGAGTCGCGACATCAAACTGGAAGTTATTCAGCGCTTCTGCCAGATCAATGGCGCCGCTCATCTGGTAATAGATGCCGGACCCGCCAAGCAGGGTAAACCATACGGTGGTGGCAATCGGCGCCATGACCGCAACCGCCAGAATCATCTCGCGAATCGTGCGGCCACGGGAAATACGTGCCACGAAAATCGCCATCAGTGGGCCATAACCGATAAACCAGGCAAAGAAGAACACCGTCCACCACTGCATCCACCAGCCCGGCGCGGTTTCCGAGGTCACGGTGGCCATGGCGAAGAACGAGGTGATGTACTCGCCAAAGCCTTGCAGGTAAGCATTAGTGAAGAACAACGTTGGTCCGAAGACGAAGATCACCGCCGCAATCGCCAACGCTAGAAAGACATTGAAGCGGCTGAGGATCTGAATACCTTTATGAATACCGGTAGCCGCCGAGGTCACATAGACCGCCCCCAGTACAAGCAGAATCACCAGCTGAGTCGTATAACCTTCGCTGATACCAAACAGTTCATGCAGACCAAAGCTGACCTGAGTGGCCAGAAAACCAATCGGGCCAACGGTGCCCGCTACCACGGCAATCACGCAGCAGGCATCCACCACGCCGCCCAGCCAACCACGCATCAAACGCTCGCCCAGCACCGGGGTGAGCAGCGTGCGCGGCTGCAGCGGCAGGCCACGCTCATAATGCCAGTAGGCCAGCACAATGGCTGTCAGCGAGCCAAGTACCGCCCAGGCCAGAAAGCCCCAGTGCATAAAAGATTGCGCCAACGCACCAGCAATGGCTTCCACGGTACCGGCTTCAGTATCAAATGAAGGCGGTGTCACCACAAAGTGATAGACCGGCTCACCGGCAGCAAAGAACACACCACCACCGGCCAGCAAGGTACACATGATGATGGACAGCCACTTGAAGGTACTCAGCTCCGGCTTGTCCAGGCCTCCTATCTTGGCGCTAGCCGCTGGCGAAATCGCCAGACCAATCGCAATAAAGAAGGTTAGCAGCAAAAACAGCTGAAAATACGACCCCAGCACGGCGGCCGTCCAGGCGAACCCGGTGGAAATGACACTGGCCACGCCTTCCATATTGATCAGTGAGAGCAATACAAAAAGAACCACAAAACCGCCACTCAGCGCGAGTACGACCGGGTCGCCGAACTTGCCAAGCCCGGAGGCTTTGTCCTTGTTTTGGGACGTGTTAGGGGAAGAGTCCATGGAAAACCTCATTATTGATTATTGTTAGTGGATCGTTTTGAAAGTGACTGGCGTTTTTAGTGTTAATCAACGCAAAGGCGTCGTGGAGCGCTCCAGCAATTCGACCCAGTTGCGCCCCATGATGCGGGCGACTTCCTGCTCGGCGAATCCTTTAGCACGTAACCCCTCAATCAGATTGGGAAAGTCGCGGCTATCGCGCAGCCACGCCAGCGGTTTTGGCCAGCCCGCGTTATTGGCGCTGCCTTCGCCGTAATCCATCTCTTTTGACCAGCGGCCATTGCGCATCCATTCCAGCACCGAGGTTGGCTGGTTCTGACATAGGTCCGTGCCCAGCCCGACGTGCTCAATGCCCATCATGTCGACCGTGCGGGCGATCATGTCGCAGTAGTCTTCCAGGGTGCAGTCAGGGCCGTTTTTCAAGTGGAACGGATAGGCGGAAAAGCCCAGCAGGCCATCATTTTCAGCAATCGCCTTGAGCACCTTGTCGGACTTGTTACGCTTGGCGTCTTGGAAAAAGCTGGGGTTGGCATGAGAAATGATCACCGGACGCTCAGAAATCTCGATGGCTTCCAGGGTCGAGCGCTCGCTGCTGTGAGACATATCGATCACCATGCCGACCCGATTCATCTCGCGAATCACCTGGCGACCAAAACGGGTAATCCCGCTGTCTTCGCTTTCATAACATCCACAGGCCAGCAGGCTCTGGTTGTTATAGGTGAGCTGCATAATCAGCAAGCCCAACTGGCGCAGCACGGCAACCATGTCGATATCGTCTTCAATCGGCGAGCAGTTCTGGGCACCGAAAAAGATACCCACCTTGCCTGCATCACGAGCGCGCTGAATATCGCCTGGCGCTTGCACCGGCATAATCAGGTCGCTGTGGGCTTCGAAACGGCGGTTCCATTCCCCGATGCGTGTCAGGGTCTCCCGCAGAGTTTCATGGTAGACCAGGGTGGCGTGGACGGCGTCCACACCGCCCTCGCGCATCTGTTCAAAAATTTCCCGGGACCAGTTGGAGTACTGCAACCCATCCACGGTCAGCATCTGTTTGGACATGCGCCGCTCCTTAGGCTTTGACGTAGCAGGTCTTGACCACGGTGTAGAACTCACGCGCATAGCGCCCTTGTTCACGCGGGCCGAAGCTTGAGTCTTTGCGGCCACCAAAGGGCACGTGATAGTCGGTGCCAGCGGTGGGCAGGTTGACCATCACACAACCGGTCTCGGCTTCTGCCTTAAAACGGTTGGCCAGCGCCAGGGAGTCGGTAATGATGCCAGCGGTCAAACCGAAGTTAGTGTCGTTGAGCATGGCAATCGCTTCGTCCATGTCCGCTACCTTGATCACACAGGCAATCGGGCCGAACACTTCTTCACGGTTGATCGCCATGTCGTTGGTGGTATCGACAAGCAGCGCTGGGGCCATGAAGTAACCTTCACTGGCACACTCGACCCGCTCGCCACCGAAGGCCAGTGTCGCGCCGTCGGCCTGGCCACGCTCAATCCAGCTCAGGTTGGAATCCAGCTGGCGGGCATCTGCCACGGGACCGATCTGCACGCCTTCTTCCAGCGCCGGGCCGACCTTGGCTTTCGCCAACCGCGCCGTCAGTTTTTCGACAAAGGCGTCATGCACGGCGGCATGTACGATCAGGCGCGAAGACGCGGTGCATTTCTGCCCGGTGCCAGAATAAGCGCCGTTGAAGGCAGCCTCCACGGCCAAGTCAAGATCGGCATCTTCTGCCACGATTAGAGCGTTCTTGGAGCCCATTTCCAGCTGGCACTTGACCAGATTACCGGCGGTGGCAGCGGCCACGCGGCGGCCGACTTCCAACGAGCCGGTAAAGGTCAGTGCGTTAATGGCGGGGCTTGTGATCAGCGCTTCACCGACGCTACCGCCGCTGCCCATCAGCAGGTTGAAGGTACCCGCAGGCAGTGCCTGACGGCTGATGATCTCGGTCAGCGCCCAGGCACTCGCCGGTACCAGGTTGGCGGGTTTGAAAATCACCGCGTTACCAAAGGCCAGCGCTGGAGCGATTTTCCAGACCGCGGTCGCCATGGGGAAATTCCAGGGGCTGATGATGCCGACGACGCCCACCGGCTCACGGCGGGTATCGACTTCCACGCCAGGGCGCACGGAATCGACCCGCTCATCAATCTGGCGCAGCACTTCGGCGGCATAGTAATGGAAGAATTGCGCCGAACGCCCCACTTCCCCCATGCCTTCCGCCAGCGGCTTGCCTTCCTCGCGGGATAACAGACGGCCCAGCTCTTCCTTGCGGGCCATCAGCTCGTCGCCAATCGCCATCAGGATGCCATAGCGCTGTTCCAGGCCACTTTTCGCCCATTCTTTCTGGCCGTTGCGTGCCGCCTTGATGGCATCTTCTACCTGAGCCGGGCTGGCTTGAGCATAATCGCCAATCACATCGGTCAGGTCTGAAGGATTGTTATTGGTGATATGGCTATCGCCGTCGACCCATTGGCCGTTGATATAAAGTGCATGGACTGATGACATAACGCGCTCCTTTAAATGTTGACGACATGCTAAAGAAGGCGGGAAGATAAGGGTAATCAATAATTCAGATAAAATGATCAGAAAAACTTACCATGCTCCCCGAACTGAAACTGGCACCTTTACGCTATGTGCTCGCTATCCTTGATTCGGGCGGCTTTCACGCCGCCGCCAAACAGTTACACCGTAGCCAGCCAGCTGTTTCTATGGCTGTGCGCGACCTGGAAGAGCGCCTTGGTCAACCGCTCTTTGAGAAAGGCGGCGGCAAAGCCCTGTTAACGCCCTTTGGCCGCTGGTGCGAACCACGCTTTCGCGAATTAGTCGCCCATCACGACCGGGTGTGTCGCGATGCGCTAGCGATTGCTCGTCAGCAGCGTGGGCGTGTAGATATTGCCGCGGTACCGTCGGTCGCCAGCCGGCTAATGCCCGCGCTGTTAGCCGGATTTCTGGAGGCCTATCCTGGCATTGATATCAGCCTGCAGGACGGTCACTCCGAGCGGGTCAATGAGATGGTGTTAAAAGGCGAGGTAGAGCTCGGCATCACCAGCTTATGGCTACCCGATGACACCCTACGTTTCGATGCGCTATTGCACGATGATATTGGCGTGGTATGCCGTGATGACCACCCTTTGGCCCAGCAAAATGCTCTGCATTGGCGTGCATTAAAGCCGTATACACTTATTCGTAACGGCACCTCGCGCCTGCTTGAAGGGTCGCCAGCCGCAGAGTTGTTAACCCATAGCACACTGTATATTTCTAACATGATTTCGCTGACTGCCATGCTGGAAGCTGGCATCGGTGTGACTACCCTGCCCCGGTTAGCATTTCAGGAAGAGCATCAGAGGCTGCGCTTTATCCCCCTCGCCACCCCGCGCTTGGAACGCCGGATTGGCTTATTACGACGAGCGAGACAAAGCCTTTCACCTGCTGCTGATGCGATGTATGGCTATTTATTGACACAGTTGGCAGGGAGGATATCGCTGAAGCGCTAGGCCAACCCTCATGACCAAACTAGAGGGTTGGCGACGCATTGCTGCTTTACAGATGCGATAGCAACAGCAAAGGCTTATTAAACCCCGATATCGCGGTAGTGACGGGCTACTTTCTCGATGGCAATCACATAGGCCGCCATGCGGTAGTCGTTAACTTTGGGGTTTTCATTACGCGTGCGAATAATCTCTTGCAGCGCCAAACGCATGGTGTCGTCCAAACCAGAACGTACCAGATCAAACTCGTCGGCGCCGCGCGCCAGCTCATCGGCCAAATGATCTGGCACCTTGTGCCCAGTTGACTCTTCAATCGCCTGAATGATGTGCTGACCGCGTGCTTCATGAAAGCGTTTATCGAGCCTTCCAAAGCGAACGTGATTCAAGTTACGAATCCACTCGAAATAAGAAACCACCACGCCACCGGCGTTGCAGTAAGCATCGGGGAGAATCTCGACACCCCGCTCTCGAAGAATTTTATCTGCCTCAAAAGTAATCGGGCCGTTAGCCGCTTCAGCAATAAGCGGCGCTTGAATACGAGGTGCATTTTCTGTGGTGATAACGCCTTCCAACGCCGCCGGAATAAGAATATCGCAAGCGAACGCTAATACCTTACTACCATCTTCCCGGTACTCGGCATGCGGGTACCCTTTCACTCCACCGGTCTCGGTGATGTACTCACGTACCGACTGGACATCCAGGCCATCCTCGTTGATCAAAGCACCGTCGCGTTCAATAATAGCGGTAATCAGACAGCCATCTTCGGTCTGCAAGAAGTGCGCAGCGTGATAGCCCACATTTCCTAACCCCTGCACCACAACGCGTTTACCAGATAAGCTGCCAGACAAACCACAACGTTTGATTTCTTCGGGATGACGGAAGAGTTCGCGCAATGCATACTGCACCCCGCGCCCGGTCGCCTCGTTACGCCCCCGCACACCACCATGTTCGACTGGTTTACCGGTTAACGCACCCATGTAGTTGATGTCATTCGGGAACATTTGGCGGTAAGTATCAACCATCCAGCCCATTTCTCGTGGCCCGGTGCCCATATCGGGAGCAGGAACGTTAGTGGCAGGGCTTAGATACCCCTTGTTGATCAGCTCACGGGCGAAACGCCGCGTAATGGCTTCCAGTTGTTTGGCAGTGTACTTGCGCGGATCAATGACCAAACCGCCTTTGGAACCACCAAACGGCACGTCGACAATCGCACACTTATAGGTCATCAGCGCTGCCAGCGCCTCGACTTCGTCCTGATCGACCATCATTGCAAACCGAATGCCGCCTTTTGAGGGCAGGCGGTGATCGCTATGGGTGGCCCGCCAGCCAGTAAACATTTCAATTTTGCCTTCGATATCAATCGGAAACGATACCTGCACCACGCTCTGACATACCTTCAGCGCATTTCCAATTCCCTCTTCCAGCTCCATGATGTCGATAGCGTGATCCACCATGTGCTCGACGCTTTCGCGAAAAGACATACCCTGTTGGGCGAACTTGGTATCACTCATTAGTGGCGCTCCATTGCTGTTGCGTTTTTTATTAATATTGCTGTTCGTACTGTTAGCAGGACTGCTATCAGGACTTTTCCGGTATCAGCACTTTTTCGGAAAAACCAACACTTATCGTTTGTGCCGTAGGATGTCAGTTGGTTTAAGCTCACCTACTCGTTGACTTTACCAAAGCCTCTTCGCCATTAACTTTTAACTATTATTAAATACTGCTCTATTATTCAACTCTCACTTAATTCACCTCAACCACCAAGTTCGGCTTGAACAACGCGGGAGTAAACTCGTAGGGATAACCACCCGGATTAGCGATGACCCGCGTGCCGTTACATAAACTATCGACTGGCTCATGGACATGGCCATGCACCCACAGATCCATCTTGCCCATCAATTGGGGCAGATGAGAGGCAAAGGCTGGGGACAGTGCATCACCGACATATTGCTGAGGAATGCAACTGCGCAAAGGCGCGTGATGGCTAATGACGACGCGTGGGCCATCGAAGGGTTGCTCAAGCTCATTGCTCAGCCAGTTAAGCGCTTCAAGGTGTAATTCTTGGCTAGCTAGAGGGGTAAAAACGTGGCCTGGGGCGGTTGTCACAATGCGAAAATCAGGCATATAACGTAATGCTTTAGCGTTGGTCTCTTCTGGGTTATACGTTGGATCATCGGCATAGAGCGAGAAATCCGTCCATAACGTGGTGCCATAAAAACGCACCCCGCCAATAGTGACAGCTCGATTATCCAGCAACTCAATCTCATGGCGCTCAGCTTCGACGGCAAGCTCTTCACGGAGTAACGGCATGCAGGTGCCGTAAAACTCATGGTTTCCCGGCACATATAAAATTGGCCTTTCTGGAAACCGTTGCCTGGCCCAGGCAAGCCCTTCGGTTCTCTGATGGATATCGCCTGCCAAAATGATCAGGTCGGCCTCTACTTTCGGTAGCTCACGGTCACCATCAAAAAACTCCAGATGAAGATCGGATAAAAGTCGCAAGCGCATAGCGTTCCTCACTTCTCGCTAAATAACAGCCGCCTTACAGCGCAAGCCGCGCGATAAACTCACTAACATAGTTAACGACTGCCGCTTCTGCTTCACGGTGGGGTACATGACCAACGCCCGGCAGAATTTCGCAGTGCGCGGGACCACTGGTATGTCGGGCAATGCATTCTGGTTGACGATGCGAGCCATACTCGTCTTTTTCACCATGAAGCACTAGTGTGGGGCAATTAACGCGCTCAAGAGCGGGGATAAGCGACCAGTGTTCAAAAGCAGGATGCAGCCAAGTATCCGTCCAGCCATTCAGTACCCAGTGCGCTTTATCGCCATGATATTTTTCTAATTTGGCGAATTGCGCCGGCACTTGAAAAACAGCCTGCGCCTCTTTAATACCTTGTCGCGTACGCGGTTCATTTAATGCCTGAGCGGCAATGGTAATCAGTCCTACGCATTGCTCTGCATACTGTCCTGCGCAGTGCACCGCCATACAGCCCCCTACGCTATGCCCCAATGCAATAAAACGCGTTAATTGAAACGCACGCTGAAGTGCCGCAAAGCTCGCCGTGGGTTCATCGTCGATAAAGCTCAGTGGTGGCGGCACCAGGCACGCATCAGAGCGCCCAAAACCCAGTCGGTCGTAAGCAATCACTCGCCGTCGAGTCGCCGCACATATCGCTGCCGGGAAACTGCGCCATAGATCAACACAGCCCAAAGAGTCGTGAAAAAGTACGATAGGCACGTCAGAGTGCCCAGATGGTGTTTCCCAAGTTCGGGTAAACACGCGGCCATGAGGGGTTGTTAGCCAGCGATCATGGAAGGTAGGTTCAGAATAAGCAGTATTAGGATCGATAGTTGATAGCACCATTATATAACTCGTTGTTTTATTAATTAGTTATCGATATTTAGTCAACACATCATTCTAGACACACAAGATGATGGATCGCTTGTTTTTGTGAACATCAGTTAAAAATGCTGCACCGCAACAAAAATAGCCTATACTCTAGGTGTGTTCCAATAGGAGGATCACCATATGACTTCTACCTTTGCATTATCTACCCAATATGACGAAGTACTTGCTTTTTGGCGCCTACAAGCCAACTGGCAACAAGCTGCCAATGAAGCATTAGCGGCCTATTTCGGCTAAAAGTAGCGTTTTTAACCGCAACCTCCCCTCTATAGACCAAAAGATAACCACATAAGCCGACTTTTTAGTCGGCTTTTTTATATTATGAAAATCTATTCCATTCAAAGGCATAGATGGGTAGTTTTCACTTTTGTAAGCCATTTCTTACAAAACATAGCAGTTCTCCTACATCTTTAGGACTAGCTTTAAAGGTTGAGATGCGCATAAACTCTAACCCGCAGCTAATTTGCTGCGACGCACAAAACAAATCATGTATAACTAAACTAGGGTCAACAAAGCCCATCATGGCTGAACCGTCCCTCAACCTCTGAATTAGGAGTACTCGCTATGTCATCTTTCGCTGCTCAAGATCAGACAGTAGAAGTGGATGTGATGCAAGTCTGGGCTAATTGTGCCCAACAGCAACGTGCAGCTTTCGATGCCATCGTCGCTTATATGCGCCAGCAGTAAGCAACAACGCCTCAGCCCTTGGCTTGGTTAGCTTTCGGCCTGAGGCGTTTTCGTTCTGGTCAATCGATAATCAAAAACAGATCTGTACAAATCTTGGCGCTTTCCCCAAGTCCAGTGACTGTTCCCTGGCTTTCTATCAAGCTAGTTGCGCTAAGTAAGTGTCTTGTAAAATATACATCCGCTTCACATCGCGGTATTTGCCGTTGATAAAGAACTCTTTAACCAAATGTCCTTCCTCAATGAAACCACTCTCCTCGTAAAGATGAATCGCTCTAACGTTCTCCACCGCCACTATCAAATATATTTTGTGTAGATTTAAAATCGTGAACGAGTAGTGCAACGCTTGACGGATCAATGACCGCGCAAACCCCTTACCTTGGTGTTCTGGCGTGATAATGATCTGAAATTCACCACTGCGATGAATGTAGTCGATTTCAATTAGTTCGACTAAACCAATGGCATGCCCACTGCTGTTCTCTGCTACGAAGCGCCGCTCAGCGTTGTCGTGAATGTGTTTGTTATAAAGCTCCTCCAGCTCATCAAATGATTCGTAAGGCTCTTCAAACCAATACGACATGATGTTCTGGTTATTATTTAACTCATGAACAAAGCGCAAATCGTTCCGCTCTAACGCACGTAAATAAAGTTGATTGTCCATCACTTGCTACTCTTAGGCATCGTTATTCAAATTACCCGTTATACATGGATGTGCTATAGGTGTTGCGGGGCTATCTCTTCTACGGAGTTATCTCGTTAGTCGCTGGAATGAAAAAAGCGCTGCCAGGGGGTGCTGCTTGCCTTCAATCAACGCCCGCAGCAGTTTGGCACCAATCATGCTGTAGCTGATTCCATTGCCGCCATAGGCCATCGCAAAATGCACCCTTGAACCGTGTGATTCATGGGGACCGAAAAACGGCAGGCCATCGTCGGTTTCTGCAAAGGTGCCACCCCAGGAAAACGTTGGGTTAATTTCAAGCTTAGGCCACAGCGCCTCGACCTTAGCGGCCAGCCCTTCGGCTTTTTTCTCCACTTGTGCGTCACGACGCTTGGGAATATCGTCATCGTCATCGTCGCCGCCCACTAGCAGCCGGCCGTCTCGGGTAGTGCGCATATAAAGGTAAGGTCGTGCAGATTCCCACACCATGGTGTGGCGCAACTTGCCTAATAATTCAGGCGGTAGCGGGTCGGTGATAAGTGCATAGCTGCTGCGATTGACGGCCACCGATTCGGGCAACCAGGCTTGTGACTCATACCCGGCGGCCATCACCACGTACTGACAACGCAGCTTGGCACCATTAACCAGCGACAGTGTGACGCCATGCTCATCCGGCGTCATCGTCTGCATGTGTGTGCGATCGTAAACCTCTCCCCCTCGCTCAACAACCCTGGAAAACAGCTGATACGCCATACGATACGGGTCAATAGTGGCGGCTAACTGGGTAAGAATAGCGCCAGGTGCCACAAAACCGTACTCTGCCAATACCGCCTCGCTTTCAAGCCAGTCAGCCTCGAAGCCGTGCTTTTGGCGTAGCGCCAACTCCTCCTTTAATGGCACTACGTCTTCTTCATGGCTGGCGTAATAAAGACTTTGTTGACGTTCAAAGTCGACATCGCCTAGTCCGGCAGCCAACGTTTCAATTTCCCCAATGGCATCAGCACAGGCGCGATAAGCAAGCACCGCATCGGCTTCCCCATAGCGCTTGGCTAACTCGGTCATATGGGTATCAATTTCGTATTGCAGTAACGCCGTGCTGGCGGCTGAACTTCCCCACCCCACGTCACGACGCTCAAGCACCACCACATGATGGTCATTGCGGCTGAGCTCATCGGCAATCAGCGCGCCGGTAATGCCACCGCCAATCACCACTACTTCACTTTGATGATTGCGGGTCAGTTGCGGGAAGGCTTTTAACAAGCCATTCTTCACGGCCCAAAAGGGGTAGCCACTTTTCAGATCCATCTGCTTGCCTATGCTAGGTTGCCCTGGAGTATTCTATGGTTGATAAACGTATGCTGTTAACCATAGATGGTTCCTGACAACTTGCTCGGTAAAGCGTCTTAACGTGACCAAACCCAAAAGGAGTTTTACATGATTGACCTACGCAGTGACACGGTGACCCGTCCTACCACTGCCATGAAGGATGCCATGATGGCCGCTCCAGTGGGCGATGATGTATGGGGCGATGACCCAACGGTCAACATGTTTCAAGAGAAACTAGCCGAACAAGCAGGCAAAGAAGCGGCACTGCTTTTTCCTAGCGGCACACAAAGCAATCTAGTGGCACTAATGGCTCACTGTGAGCGCGGCGATGAGTACATCGTTGGTCAATCAGCCCATACTTACCGCTATGAAGGCGGCGGTGCTGCGGTGTTAGGCAGTATCCAGCCACAGCCAATTGAAAATGCCGCCGATGGCACGCTGCCATTGGAAAAAATTAGTGCCGCCATCAAGGCCGATGATTTTCACTTCGCCCGCACACGTCTTTTAGCGTTAGAAAACACCATTGGTGGCAAAGTACTGCCTGCAGACTATGTATTAAAAGCCACTGAACTAGCTCGCGAGCGTGGACTGGCAACACATTTAGACGGTGCGCGGCTGTTTAATGCAGCGGTAGCCACAGACACTTCACTTAAGCAGCTTTGCTTGCCGTTTGATAGCGTGTCACTGTGCTTTTCGAAAGGCCTGGGCACCCCTATAGGCTCTGCTCTAGTAGGGCCTCAAGCGTTAATCGACCGCGCACGGCGCTGGCGTAAAATGGTCGGTGGCGGCATGCGCCAATCGGGTATTATCGCCGCTGCCTGTCAGTATGCGTTGGATCATCATGTAGCTGACTTGGCCCATGACCACCACCGCGCAGCGCGCCTATCGAAAGGTTTGGCGAAGCTGCCTGGGGTCGAGATTACCGCCCAAGCAACTAATATGGTGTTCGCGCACTTTCCTGACGAACATGTAAAGCCACTCTCCGCTTGGCTAAAAGAACATGGCATTTTAATTGAGCTACTCTACGCCACCCGTTTTGTTGTCCACCGGGATATTGATGATGCCAATATCGATAAAGTAATAGCCGTTATGCAAAGCTATTTTAGCCGCCACTAATAAATGTTATGGCCTGTCAAAGCAGCGTAGAACCCAGCGCCAGATGTATTGCGATGGCCGCCATCATCAGGCCAATTAGCCCATCAATAGTACGCCACGCTCTAGGGCGGGAAAGCCAAGGCGAAAGCGCAGCCCCGCCCCACGCTAGCAGGCTGAACCAAAGAACAGAGGCCGTCGACGCACCTGCAACGAACACACCGGCACTTTCCTGTTGGGCACCAATGGCCGGAATTAACAATAGGGTGTCCAGATACACTTGGGGATTCAATACAGTGACAGCCAACGTTGCCAGCAATACACCTCGCAAGCTGCGGGCTTTTACGCTACCTGCTTGCAACCCTTCGCGCCCGCTAACAGCCCGCAGTAGTGCCTGAGAAGCCAACCAGCTCAAAAACACCACGCCTACCCACCGCATAGCTTCCATCGCGTTTGGCATCGTCAGTAAAAATGCGCTGGCACCAAACATACCGGCAGTTAGCAAGATAATATCTGCGCTCATGCACAACCCAGCTGACCACCAGTGATATTCACGACGCACCGCTAACCCCAGCACGTAAGCATTTTGCGCCCCAATCGCCATGATGATGCCGCCAGATACCACCAACCCTGTTAAATAGCTTTCCCACATTGCCCTGTCCCCAGTACCAGAATTAGCGTCGCTTTAAATAATCGTGGCACTAAGATAGCGGGCAACCTGAATAACTAAAAATCATCTTGCTAATAGGGTATTCGTTTTGCTTATCACCGTCTCAGCCCCAACAACAAGTAGGCACCGCCTATCAACGAGGCGACTAGGCCTATCGACCCGGCTAAGTAGCTGATCGTAAATCATCGTGTATTATTGATATTTAGCCCACTGAAACGGATAAACACATGGCAAGACGCCGCTTCGTTGCTCCTCTCTCGGAGTCTGAGCAGCAGACACTGGCTTAAGCCTGCCAAGCCATTAAGGTGGTGGTCTGATGCTGGTAGCTAAATGACGTAATTGAACCACTATAAAGAACAATCGTTTCATTCTATCTATGCCAAAAAAATGCCGCTATAGGCCTGCTTCCAATCGCCTCAGCGCTACTCTTGGGAACATTTTATTCCTGACGCTGCATTTCTTCTTCGCCTTGCCTCACGTCACTATCATTATTGAGAAATTCCGAACTAGTGGTGGATTGGCTACCTTCAGCACTCTGGCTAGAATTGACATCTAGTGCGGCTTCCGCATTGTCACCCAATGTCATTTCAATTTGCTGCCAATTATTCGCAGAGATACTTGTATTGCTGTATATCCTAGTCGACCCTGCGGCCTGACCTAGGCTGCCGCTTTGCTTGCTCTCATAGAGGATCAGCGCAGATTGAGCACTACGCGCCGGAAAATTATAAGGCTTCGGCCCGATCAGTGAGCCCTCGCTGGCCATGGCAAGCGAGGGAAGTGTCATCATGGCGAACAGGACGCCGTAAACCATCAAGCCGATTCGAAATAGATAAAGCTTCATGGGGTCTCCTCCGCTCCGGAGGGCTGACGCCAGCCCTCCGGCTCCCTAGTGGTGAAAATTATAAATTGCCGCCCACATTAACGCTCACGTTGTTGCCAACCGCTGTGGCAACAGAGCTGATGTGAGGGCCTGTGAAACTTTCAGGTGCTGCCACGCTGAGAGTTACATTGTCTACGGTTGAGTAGGCCGAGATATCACCTACGCCAGTTTGCACGACGTTGGCCAGCAAGACAGAGTCAAAATGCCCGGCCGCATCAAAATCGACTGACAAGTTATTGGCCACAGCCGTGGCGACGCTGTCAACCGTCATGTTGTTGATGTTTGCCACGTATGATGAAGCATCTATGGTGCCGGAGCCTTGCCAGAACTGATTGGCATCAATATTGGGCATGACTTCCGAGGACAGGCTTGCGTTATTGGCGACGGCCGTCGCTGCGCTTTCGATAGCGCCCAGCTCACCTAACCCCCAATCCGAGTTGTCGATATCAGTCACAGTGCTGACTGCTGTTAGGCTCCCGTTGAAGTCCTGATCAATCTCGACCAGTGTTATACCGCCAGGATTATTAAAATGATCATTGATAGTGATATGCTCAGTGATAATAGTTTGGACGTCCAAGTCCCAATTCCAGTGACTTCTATCAAAGGCCTGTGCCTGAGACAGGCCCAACATCATGACGCTTGCAGCGCCGATAGCTACGGTGAGTGTATTAAGTTTCATTGTGGTTTACCTCATGGTTAGCGACTACAGGATACCCGGCTTCCGGCTCGCACGATTTCCCCTCGGGGAGTGGAAGACCTAGGCCTTCGGTCAGGATCTGAAAAGCACTCATCTCCACGACCGATCGAACACCGAGCTGTAAAGGTTCATTTCTCACAGCGCCGGTATCGAACTCGATAAGCTGATTTCCAAAAAAGCGATAAACGCCCGATTCAACCTCGTAACCAACAACCTGCTTCTGCAGGCTTGATACATACAAGGTTCTAAATGTCCTGACATCGACCAGGCGAAGATCCAGGCCAACATTGATAACGGCGGTGCGTATACCGCCGCCTATACCGCTCACGAAGAGACGAGCGCCTCCGGTGGAAATGTTGTAATTAAGCTCAGTCAAAGCGCCTAAAATCACGAAATTCGCCGGCATTACCGCAATGGGCTTGGGGGCGTACGCCAAGGCGTTCTGCTCGAATAACTGTTGCTCGGCCAGAGGAATTCTGACGTCCAAGCGTTCAGTCAGGTTCACCTTGCCCGTTTTATAGAAAGCGCTGATCAACATTTCAGAAACGCCTTGAGTCAAGGCGCTGCTTTCAGTAACGGTGCTGTAGGTCTTTTGCCCCGTTTTATCGCTGATCTGTCCAACCGCGATAACGGGAAGGTTGTTAGCCTCATAACTGTCTCGCAGATCAGCTAAGCATTGTGAATACGGGGTATGATTAGAAGTAACAGGTGGACCTATGAGCGGTTGTACGGTGTTCACGTTTGGTTCAATAGATGCACAACCACTGATAATATTTACCAAGCAGCATGCAAAACTGTATTTATATATTTTCATTATAAACGCCCTGGCTTGTTCCCTAGCAGGGTCAAGGCAGAACGCGTGCCAAAATATAATTTAACTTTTATTTTCAATATATTTTCTGAATATTGCTATAGCGTATTTTTTTTCATTCGCATTTTGCAATTCGTTTTAATATATAATTTTTAAAATGCACTACTTTAAAGGCGAGCATCCAACAGGCTTGATTAAAAGTTAGCACAAGTATGATTTTTTTCATACTCAATAGAATTAATAAAACAATTAAAAAATTAATTAAAAAAATTAAAGAACCTACTTCTCTAACGACCAAAAATAATTTTTTTGCAGCATAAAAAAATCAAAAATTGCTTATGAATATTATTATCAGTAGCTATGAAAATAGCTTTATTTAAATGTGATAATTAAATACTTTAGTTTTAACCATGTGTGCTACGCTTTAATTTTGTAAAAATTTAATTACCGCGACCAAGGCGCTAAAGGTTCAAAAATGAATCAATATATTTTTCATAATAAAAATATCAATACTCTCGAAGGGAATACGACAAAACAGGCTTTCATAGGTAGTTCAGCAAAGATGGGTGCGCTTTACGAGTTACTTGATCATTTAGCTAAATCCGATGTGCCGGTTTTTCTAACCGGCGAGAGTGGGACTGGAAAAGAACTGTGCGCGACCATGCTCCATGAGAAGAGCGCCAGGTGTGATAAGCCATTTATTGCTGTGAATTGTGCGGCAATTCCATTTGATATTTTTGAGTCTCAATTTTTTGGCCACCTAAAAGGTACTTTTACGGGAGCAATCTGCGATAGTATCGGTTATGCAAGAGCGGCGGATGGGGGAACTCTCTTCTTAGACGAAATTGCAGAGTTAAGCCTGACCATGCAAAGTAAACTACTAAGATTCCTTCAGACAGGTCAGGTAATGCCGATAGGTTCGACAACTACTTATGCGGTGAATTGTCGTATCGTGTGTGCAACCAACGTAAATCCGTTAGAACAAGTTAATGCGGGTTTGTTCAGATCAGATCTTTATTATCGCTTGAATGTATTTCCTATAAAGCTTTATCCATTGAGGGAGAGAGGGCGAGATGTTATTGAAATTGCTTATAAACTTTTGAAGCGCTATTCTTTGGAAGAGAAAAAAAAGTTTCAGCGCTTTTCCGCTGATGCTGAAAAAATATTACTTGAACACTCGTGGCCTGGAAATATCAGAGAGCTTGAAAATGTTATTAGAAGGGCGGTGATAATGTATAGCGGCCTAGTGCTTACCTTGGAGATGCTAAATTTAGATAATGCGTTTGAAAATTATTTGAGTAAAAACAATCAAAATGAAGGTGAAGTTTGGCCCCACTCAGTTTTGCCGCTGTGGCAGGTAGAGAAAAAGGCGATTGAAAATGCTATTAGAATATGTAACGGCAATATTCAGCGTGCGGCTTCATTGCTAGAGATTGCCCCTTCAACACTTTACCAGAAGCGGCATGCATGGAAGTTTTCCTCTGACAAAATTTAAGATAAGTAATTGATTATGAATAATTAATCATGCACTTCGTCTCACTATCTTCCAGCAAGCGATGGAATTCACTTCAGAACCGGTTAAATGAGAGATAAGCTCCCGAGGGCAGCCAGCCTATTTACGCTTTCGACCCTGCTAACTCAGGGCTTACGCTATCTCAATCAACGCACAGGCATAAGAGGATGAAAGCAAGCTAAAACAGTGATTAACTACGACTTAACGGTTGATGCACCATGATATCGCTAAACGTTGTTACTTATTCACTTTGGGAAACTCCCATGCTTGACTACAAACTTCTCCATGCATTGGCTACGGTAGTGGAGTGCGGCGGCTTTGAACGGGCCGGAGATATTTTGGGGCTTTCTCAATCAGCTATTTCTCAACGTATAAAAGCGCTTGAAGTGCGCTTAGGCCAACCGGTGTTAACACGTCACCCCAAGCTTTCGCCGACGCCGGCAGGGCAGCAACTACTCACCCACTACCAGCAAGTACACTTGTTGGAACGTGACCTACATCAGACGCTCCCTACACTGGATAATGCAACGACCCGGCTACGCATTGCGATCAACGCTGACAGCGTCGTGACATGGTGGGCAACCGCCGTAGCAGATATCTGTCAAGCCGAAGACTTATTGCTCGATTTAGTCATTGAGGATCAAGATGTTGGGCTTAAACGCCTGCGAGATGGTGATGTAGCAGCCTGCCTTTGCGCGACACCAACGCCTATCGCGGGTGCCCGGTGTATTAAAGTAGGCGAGATGCGCTATCTCCCGCTAGCATCGCCTGCCTACGTGAAACGCTACTTTCCTGAAGGCCTTTCCCCGGATGCCTTTCAGCAGGCACCGGTGATTGTGTTCGGCCCTCATGACCAACTTCAGCACCAGTTTCTTGCCCAATGTGGTTACCATGGCCATTTTCCCTACCACCTTTGCCCTTCATCAGAAGGGTTTGTGCGACTAGCCAGCGCAGGTATTGGCTACGGAATGATTCCGCACTTACAGGCACTTGAACAACTGCAAAACGGCCATCTTGTTAGCATTGCTTCTGGGCATTCGCTTACCGTGCCACTTTATTGGCATTTCTGGCGTCACAGTGGACAGCTAATTCAGCGACTAACTGAAAGACTGAGCACTCTCATGCTTTAGCCTCATAGTCGGTCGGTCGCATAAAAGGCGTCTATACTTTGTTTTGGAGAAATTCGCGCCCAAGTTAGACAAGGGAACCTAGGCACCAAGACCTAGAGGCAATAAAGCCCAACGCAAAAAAAACCAAATAGCGATATTTATGGATGTTAACTGTTGGTTAAAGCGCCTTTCGGCAGGCTTGTTAGCGCTTATTATTTGCTGGTGCAGTCATAGTAGTGCAGCAACTACCATTGCCGTCTCTTCTGAGCAGCCACGTTATGATTTAAATGAGGTTAGTAGTTATTGGCACACCTCAGAATCATTGAACCTGCGTGATGTTTTAGCGTTATCTCCCTCATTTCAACCAGTCCGTCACGCTTCTGATTTACATTTCGGCTATACGCAAAGTGACACATGGCTTAAAACACACATTCATAATGCCTCTGCCTCCCCTACGAGATGGATGGTTAAGTTCGAATACCCTTTCTTAGACTATGTCACGCTGTATACGCTGCGTGAAAACGCTAGTGGAGTTCAGCATAGCGGAAGCGCCGTGCCAATTGATGAGCGCTCAATCGCTCACCGCCAGGCGGTTTTTCCTCTAACGCTGGCGGGTGGAGAGACCGTGACGCTTTATACCCAGGTGAGTGCCACAGGCAGTAAGTTTCTGAGCTACAGTTTAATGACGCCAGAAGCTTTTTATACTCAGAATGATCGTCATAATTTCTGGCTGGCGACCTACTTCGGCATGCTGCTGGCATTAAGCACTTACAACCTGTTGCTTTTTTTTGGACTTAAAGAGCGCGTATTTCTTTACTACGCCCTATTTGCCTTCGGGTTTACGCTGGCAATCTTGACCTTCAATGGCATTGGTACGCTGATGTTTTGGAGCTTTTTGGGCGATAACACCGCACGTTTAGTGGCGATTGGCTTTACGTTTGCCTCTACAATGGGAAGCCTATTCGCTCAAAGTTTCCTCAATACAGCCACCTATTGCCCGCGCTGGCACCAAGTTATCACGCTGTTTCGCGGTTACTGCTATTTAGCGCTAATAGCGGTGATCTTCTTGCCTATTCAACCTGCCCTACGATTAATGGATATCACAGGATTTGCTGCCTCGCTATTAATGCTTGTATGCGGTATTTATTGCAGTTGGCGCCGCGTGCCTAGCGCGGGTATTTTTGTGCTCGCTTGGTCAATATTTCTAATCGGTGCCGCCGTATTTGCGCTAAGAAACCTGAGCGTTCTACCTGCCAATTTCATTACGCTTCACGGTGTACAGATCGGCTCAGCCATTGAAATGTTGCTACTGTCTTTCGCACTGGCCGCTCGTTTTAATCGATTAAAATGGCAAAAAGAGCGCGCCCAAGCAGAAACGGTTTCAATGCTAAAAAAGCAGGAAGCTGTTCTAGAGGCTAAGGTAGCCGCTCGTACCCAGGCACTAGAAAAGCTTGCCAATCACGATATGCTCACCGACCTACTTAATCGCAACGGGCTGGCACGCTGCGCAGAAACGGCCCTTGAACGTTGTAAAAAAACGCATTCGCCTTTGGCACTAGTCATGTGCGATCTTGACTGTTTTAAACCAATTAACGACCAGTATGGCCATGAAATAGGCGATTTCGTGCTTCAGCAAGTTGCCAAACGCCTAGTACACGTCGCACGAGAAAATGATCACTGTGCGCGCTTTGGCGGCGACGAGTTTATTATCTTGCTAGAGGGAGTATCTGATCAGTCTGCATTAGAAGAGATGCGCAACCGTATCGAACAGGCCGTTGGCTCACCTATCAAGCTGCCTTGCAACACACTAGTTAGCGTAGGTGTCAGCGTAGGTTTTAGTATCAGCCGTGGAAATAACGATACGCTGGCCAGCCTACTTCGCGAAGCGGACAGCCAGATGTACGCCGTTAAACCCCGCCAAACCACCCGTGATTACGGCTGTGATTCGGCGTGATCACTGTAGACATTACGCTATATTATTCAAATAAACTCATACGTTTCATGACGTTATCCCGCTTGATACGCCAATGAAACAAAGCACCCGCAATATGCAATGTAATAAGCACGACCAGCGCCCACCCTAATCGCTCATGCCAAACAAACAACGTTTGCGAAAGCGCTTCGTTTTTCCCCAATATCCCTGGCAACTGCCATGTAAAAAACTCAACAGGAAAGCCGCCGGTAGCGGTGGCTGCCCAGCCAATTAATGGCATGGCCACTAAGGCCACATAGAGCAAGTGATGCACACTAGTGCTGACTACTCGCTCGAAGACATTGAGCGGTGGCTCGTGGTCGGGCACAACGAAGGCTAACCGTGTAATAATTCTCAAGGTCATTAGCAACAATATCGCAACACCTAGGGTTTTATGGCTGGTGTAGAGCACGTTGGTAAGGGCATTCCCCAGCAATTCGACAGTGCGTTCATAGCCCAGAAACCCAAGCGTCAAACCGCTTGCCAATGACAGGAACACAGCGCCTGCCACTAACCAGTGCAACACTCGGTGCGGATAAATGTAATGATCTAGCTCGTGCATTCAGAACTCCTAGCCCTGTAGCGTCATAATAGTTAGCTTAGCTCAGTACGGTTCCGTTAGAAAAACTAATTATCAAGCTTCTCACTTAGCCGTATCACGATCAGCCCGCATTTGGACGCATTTTTCTTGGGTTATTTATTAAAAAACACCTGCACGTTCACCAGATCTTACGCTGGCGTGTCACTTGAACCAACTCGATAATGGAAGGAACCTTCACAATGCCATGGAGCGAGGCTTTGCGATGCTTCAAACAACATATCTTCAGGCTCAACCACGTGCAACTGGTGCTCATCTACCCCCATAAAACCAGCCATTGAAAGGCCGTCAGCTTGTCCTGCGTGTACAGCGTCGTTACTTTCAAGCAGCATCAACAAGTAATACCTAAACAACAAAACCCCCTGCTGCTGCCAGCAAGGGCGTTGTTCGCTGTTCGACGCGCGCTAAATTACGCGTCTGGCTGCATTTCTGTCGGTTCGGCACTGACTTGTAGCTCAAACATACCGCTGCCACTAACAGAGAAACCACGTGCAATAACGGTGTACGTTCCCGGCAAGAGCGCCTGCTCTAAACGAGAATCAGTGCCATTACCGCCGTCATCATCGCTGTGAGAATCGCTTTCGCCGCGTAGTTCTAAATACGTATCAAAGTCCGCTGAACGCAAACTAAGCGTTACTAAAGAACTTTCTTCTAGCGTGAGTTCATAGGTTAGCGGCTCACCGCCATACCAGCCATTGAGCGTTTCATTGGGCGTTAACTCGCCTTCATTACGCAGCTCTACATCATCTGGCAATTCACGTGGCTCCACTGAAAGCGTAAACAGACCGCTGCCGGAGCCATACGCAGTGCGCGCCGTTAGCTGATAACTACCCGGCGCCAAGAAGTCAGCAATACTGGCGTCATAATTGCCGCCACTGTCGTCATTTTCGCGGAGATAGCCATTAGATCCTTCTAATACCAGGTAAGAATCGATATCGCTTGAGCGCATATCGATTTGATACATACCCGCTTCTTCAATTTCTAGCTGATAACCTAATTCCTGACCGCTAAACCAACCGCTAAGCGTATCGCTAGGCATAACACTACCGTCGTTGCGTAACTCGCCATCGTTCGGTAATTCGCGCGGTTCGGCACTCAACGTAAACACACCATTGCCCTCTCCAAAGGCAGAACGCGCAGTAATGGTATAGTCACCGGGAGCAAGGAAGTCTGAAATACGTGCGTTTAAGTTTCCAGCACCATCATCATCTTCACGGTTATAGTTGTTAGGGCCAGACAACTCAAGATACGCATCAAACTCATCAGCACGCATCTCAATTTGATACATACCTGCTTCCTCGATGGTCAACGCCACCTCCCGGGAGGCACCCTCTAGCCAACTATCCATCGGCGTGCCAACGTCAAGCGTGTCAGCATCGCTCAGTTCAATAGTGCGACTGTTAAGGGTAAATGGGCCATAGCTACGCGCGTCTGCCCCACTAACAATCACCACGTAATCTCCATCTTCCTCAACATAGTGGTGAACGGTTTCTGCGCTTTCCAGCAGTTGTAGGTGATCGTCATAGAGAGCGACCACACCCTGCAAAGCTCCGCTTAGCGAAATTTCTACTAACGCCCCCTCTTCAAGAGTAATGGCATAACGTAAGTAGCGGCTTCCATCATTGCCGTTTAGCTCACCCGCCGAGGTAAGCTCACCTCGGATACGCTCGCCTAGCGTAATGTTATCGAGCCCTACTAATGCTTGGGGGGCTTCTACCTGTTCCATACTGGTAGATTCTTCGGCGGCGGCCATTGCGGTAAAGCTGGGAGCTACTTGCGCGGCTAAAACCCCAGCAGCAACCCCGCCTGCGGCAACCAAAACCAGCGTTGGAGAAGAGAATTTGGCCATAGGTTCATCCTTGTTTATTGGCAGAAATTTAAAATCAAGCATGCGCTAATTATATGATGTCCACCTGATAAAAGTGAGTGTTTATCTAAAAATTGCATTAGACACAAAACTCAGACGCTTTATATCAACCACACTTCGTTAACTTGCTGAAATGCAACGGCACTAGAGAAAGATGCAAAAATTCATAATTAAGAAGCTAATTGCGTCGATCTTCTTAAAGCTTGCCGTATCAAAAAGAGCACGTTACTATCAAGAGATATGTTCGGTAACACACCGACGCGTAAAGATTTCGCACTACGTAAAACTGAGGCACTCCAATGGGAGCATCTAAACGTTATATCCGAACGAGTTGTGCAGCGGCATTACTCATCTTTCTTACCGCTAGTCACGCGTATGCCACTGAAATCAAAATTAAAGAAGGTGTCGCATCCTTCTACAGTGATCGTTTTCAAGGTTCTCCCACTGCCAGTGGAGTCCCCTTTGATCAACAAGCACTGACGGCAGCTCACCCTACGCTCCCTTTTGGCACCAAGGTGCTAGTGACTCGCCCTGATACCGGTCAAGAAGTTGAAGTACTGATTAATGATCGCGGCCCCTTTGTTAAGGGTAGGATAATTGATCTTTCCAAACGTGCAGCTCGCCAACTTGGCATGATTCGACGTGGCGTTGCCCCTGTTATGATCACTTTGGTCGATTAACGGATAACACACCCGCAAGCGTGTGATACCCCTTAAGCAACAGCATTGAATAAAAATCAGTTTGACTGGAAGCGGCTTCTACAAGCCGCTTTTTTATTGCGTTACCCATTATTTTTTGACGAACTTGAAAGCGCGCTAACTGTCTTTAGGCGACGATGAGATTCGTTTTTAATCACATAAGCAGGAGGCGCCCATGCAATCTCGCTTTTTTACATTAACCCATTACCCTATCGGCTTACCTGAGCGCGAATTATTTGCGCTGCAAAGCCAGGAACTTCCCGACCTTGGCGAAGGTGAAGTGAGAATTCGCAATCGTTGGCTATCTGTTGATCCTTACATGCGTGGACGCATGACGGGAACGCGTACTTACATTGCTCCTTTCGAACTGGGCAAGCCGATGGAAGGTGGCGCCATTGGCGTCGTTATTGCATCTAACCACCCAACGATTAAGGAAGGCGACAAGGTAAGCCACATGGGCGGTTGGCGTGATATCGCTCAGGTGCCAGGCGACAGTGTCACCGCCCTACCAGACAGTGACGTGCCCGAACAAGCTTACCTAGGTGTACTGGGCATGCCAGGCATGACTGCGTGGACAGGCCTGAACCATATAGCCGAATGTAAGCCTAGCGACAATGTACTGGTAAGCGCTGCCAGTGGTGCCGTTGGCTCGCTGGTTGTACAGCTGGCGAAAGCAAAAGGTTGCCATGTAGTCGGTATTGCTGGGGCTGCCCATAAACTTGCGTGGCTTGAGTCATTGGGCGTAGAACCGGTCAGTTACCAAGACCGTAGTTCACAGGAACTAAGCGATGCTATTAAGCTAGCTAGCCCCGATGGGATTGACGTGTATTTTGAGAACGTTGGCGGCATTTGCCTAGAGGCGGCACTAAACCAGCTCAACGACGGTGCTCGTATTGCCGTATGCGGCATGATTGACAGCTATAACGCCGAAGCACCGACGCCAGGGCCGAGCAATCTTTCCCAGTTGGTAATACGTAAGGCTAAAATGCAGGGTTTTATTGTTGCCGATCACTGGGCTAGCTATCGCTATTTTCTCAACGAAGTCGCTCCCCAGGTAGCAAAAGGCAAAATTGTCTATAAAGAAACCGTCAAAGAAGGTCTCGAAAGCACTCCTAATGCTTTTTTAGCGCTTTTTGAAGGCGGCAATACTGGCAAAATGCTGGTGAAGCTAACTGACTAAACCATGCTTACGTTGAGTTAAAACAACCCAGCTTCTGATTCCCAATGATAAAGCTGTATCAGCGTCGAAAAGAGCCGGTGAAACGCATATTTGCAGGCACCCACCACTGATCAGCATCCCAGGGCGGCACTTGGCCGCCCGATTTTTCGCTTATTAAAAACTCAGCTTAAGAACTTGGCTTAAAAACTTAGCTCTACGCCGCCATATACGCTACGGCCAGGAGCTGGCTCGTAAAAGCGGCCAAACGTACCGTTTAAGCGCACATTAGCGTAGTGCTCTTCATCAAGCAGATTGCGCAGACCAAGATAAGCGCTTAGCCGCGTATCTTCGGTCAACTGCCAGCCATCGCCTACCCGTAGATTGAGAAGCCAGTAACTATCTACCGCTGTCTCATTAACGTTATCCGCTACTAAATCGCCAATGTATTCGGTTTCTAACGTTGCGAAACGCTGATCGAGGTTTCCCCAGGTCAACTGATTCACCCACGTTTGCTCTGGCAACCCAGGAATCCGGTTGCCATCAAAGCGCTCACTAGGTGTTGCAAACTTGTCGAACTCATAGCGCGCGAGGGTCAACGCGCTGTTAACACGCCACTGGTCGGCAAGCTGCCAGCCCAGCGCCAGCTCAATACCATCGCGATGTGTGTCGCCTGCATTCTGATAGAAGGTACGGCCACCTTCATCATAGGGCACCAGCTCATCACGCACGCGTACCGAAAATAGCGCGAGATCATAATCCATTGCCAACGGCCCAATGTAACCACGCAGCCCTATTTCGCGGTTCCATGCCTTTTGAGGCTTAACAGTAGGATTAAAGCCGCCGCCTAAAGGGTTGGAAAACTCAGAAAATGTTGGCGTTTCAAAGGCCGTCCCGGTGTTAATGTACGCTTGATGCTGCGGACGATAACGGTAGCTAAGCCCCGCCGAACCACTCCACTCATTAAAAGTACGCTCCCCGCTTTGATCTTCGTCGGCAAGAAACGTGTCGTCGACATTGAGCGCCACCCGGTCAAACCGCGTGCCCAGCGATAACGTAAACTGTTCCGAGAGCGCTAAATCTCCCTGAGCAAACACGCCCGCGGAAGTCGCTGTTTGGGTTTCATCCGCTAGCGGCTCGCCAACTGCTCCTTGGGCACCAACATCATTGCGAAACCGATCATCCTCCTGACGTGCCACATCCATGCCCACAATATAGCTAAGCGGCAGGCTCCCTATCGTTATCTCGTGATGGTATTCAGCGCTTGCACCCATATAGTCGCGTTGATAGCCCAAGCGGCTACTGCCCACAAAGGGAAGCTGCTGTTCAAAACGGCGCTGAGCAATAAAACCGTTGAGATACAGCTCGCCATCTCCTACCGCTAAGTCTTCATACTGTAGGCCGAACAGCTGTTGATCGACAGTTTGCCCGGCATCCAATGCAATCGAGTTGGGCGCTGCCTGATGTCGTCCAGCGGCAACTTCGCGGGCATTAAGCGCGCCAGGGTCTTCAGATCGGGGATTATCCAGCAAGTTAATAATCGCGGTAACTGCCCGCTCACTGCTTAGCTCTCGACGTAGTTTCGCATTCAGTAAATATTTTTCGGTTGAGCCTTGGTCACGATAGCCATCAACATTAAGGGCTGTCAGGCTAATGTGGTGCGACCAATCCCCCTGAACACCCCCATTTTGCAGCGCAACTTTCTGGTAGCCATCACTACCCGCGCCCATTCGCAGCCGCGAACCAGGGTTATCACGCCCATCGGCGGTAGTAACGGCAATCACTCCGCCAGCTGCATTGCCATAAAGCACTGAAGACGGCCCGCGGATCACTTCAATACGCTTGGCACTGTCTAAATCAATGGCATCCAACTGCGCCTGGCCATCCGGAAGCGTGTAAGGAATGCCATCCACCATGACGGTAATCCCACGCACCCCAAAGGGAGCACGCGCACCGAAGCCGCGAATAGCAATTCGCTGCCCTTGGGCGAAGTTATCACGGTTTTGTAAAAATACCCCAGGCACCCGGTTAAGCGACTCATCCAACCTAACGCGCTGCTGACCTTGGGCAATCTCCCCACCCTCCAAAGTAGAGACTGCCGCTGGCGTTGCATATAGCTCGCGGGCTAATCGTGGAGCACTTACCTCTACCGTAGGCAGCACTGCTTTCTCGCTGCTGGTTGCCTGCGCCCACACCGGGCTGACTAGAACAGTGCAAGCAAGTAACAGTGGCGATGGTAAATGATGTCTCATGGCGTCCCTTCTTAATCAGTCGTCAGCAGGGTTGGTAGACATACTTGCTCAGGCATGTGAACGAAGAAGAATAAAAAGCATCATAACTATGACTTATTAATTCACTAAGCGTAATCGTTGCCGTTACACTCACGGTCGTAACGACAACCTACTGTTATCAAAGCCGCTATCAAACACTACTACCACCAAACATTACTATATTTGTACGCAAAGGAGGCTTCATGGCATTTACCGCGACGGACCCGATCAAGATGATCTTTGCCGTTATTCTGCCCCCGTTAGGGGTGTTTTTTGAGGTTGGTTTCAAAGGGCATTTCTGGCTGAATATCATTCTGACGTTGTTTGGCTTTGTGCCGGGCATCATTCACGCGTTTTATGTCATCTTGAAGCATTAGGCGTAGATAGGTACTGATATACTTCATACCGAGTTAACCAACATCGCCTTGTTGAAACAAGGCGATGTTTTGACTTGGTTGGCCGCAAACTGCCCACTACTTCTTTCCAGTCGCTTAAACCGATCATGCATGTAAGCGACGATGCAAAGCATGTACGTGCTCATCCAGCCCAGGCACCGGGCCATCCACAGCCAAACCAGGCACTACTTCATTAATCGACAAGGTAGCGACAGGCGGTGGTGCTACGCCCAGCTCAGCCAACCAAGCACTCAGCTGCTCAGAAGAACTTACGTAAACGATACGCCCTAGGCCCACCCACCCATGGGCCGCCGCACACATAGGGCAGTGCTCCCCAGACGTATATACGGTCGCTTTCGCACGCTCTGCAGGCGTCATATGATTCGCTGCCCAGCGGGCCAGCGAAAATTCCGGGTGCTGAGTAGAATCTCCGCCAGCAATACGATTGCGGTCTTCGGCTAACACCTCGCCATCGGCATTTACCAACAGGCTACCGAATGGCTCATCTCCCGCATTTAAAGCCTTTTCTGCCAAGGCCACAGCGCGCTTCAAGTAGGTCAATTCGTATTCGGCAATCATAAGATGCTCCTTGTGTTGAAAACGTGCCTTACCGATAGGGTTGGCGTTTCAAAGATACCCTGCTAACGATATCATTTTAATCATAGCGATCTACTTCACCGTAGCGCACTCATTCACTAACTCACTCAAAGGAGTATCATTGTGAACACCATCAACCCAGATAAACTCCACAACAGCAAGTGGACTGCCGTGCAGCCTCGCAATAAAGAAAAGCATTTCATCGTCACCCAACTCCTACGCAATGAAGAAGAGCAGGTTGTGGAGGTGGTGATTGAAGCTATTCACTCAAACCGCGAAGCCATCCTTGCTTGGCAAGACTTAAAAGACACGAGCGCTTGGAAAATGGGTTGGAAATAACCGTGCCCTGGGACACCGCCCTCAGAAAATATTCACAAAAGGCTTTGACGGAAAGGAAAAATCATGTCAGAGTAACTGCAGTTGGTTAGCAAGCAGCATGGTTTCAGAAGTGTACGATCTATTTCGGCAGCCTGACATTGTATTCCTTGTTTCACCCGCTACTTAATCATCTGGGTAATACCAGGAACTTTATTACGGCGCATTAGCGCGAAAGGATCTACATCATGGCAACTGGCACAGTTAAATGGTTTAACGACACTAAAGGTTTTGGTTTTATCGCTCCTTCTGACGGTGGCGACGACCTTTTTGCTCATTTCTCTGAAATTCAGTCTGACGGTTTCAAAACCCTTCAAGAAGGTGCTAACGTTTCCTTTGACGTTACCCAGGGTAAGAAAGGCCTTCAGGCTTCTAACATCAAGCAAATGTCCTAAGTCCTAACGGCTTAAGAATTTGCTCGAACCCTAACCGGTTCGGATAACAAGGCCCGCCTACGCGGGCCTTGTTGCGTTTGGAGTTTAATAATAAGAGAGTGATTAGGTGATTGCCCCCCTCTTTTGTACTCACGTCCTTATACTTACGCTTTATTTCCGTTCGTATATCATTAGCTTGGCATCTACCGTCAGTATGAGCTCATTAAGAGCAGCTGCACGTGCACGACCTTCCTGACTGGCGCGGTAAAGATGTGGCGTCATCGACAGTAAATCACCAATCATCGCTTGGCCCTCCAGCGTCACTTGATAGCTGATTGATTCGCCTTGCAAATAAGCAAAACTCTCTGGCAACACTCGCTCTATTGCCACCTCTGGTTTAAGCGTGGGATAGATAACTTCCCGTAGCTCACGCAAGTGCCCTGCCCCTGCCTCAACCTGCACCAACAGACCTCCTGGCTTTAACACACGCGCAAACTCGTGATGTACTGGAAAGCCAAACATACACAGCACACAGTTAAGTACTGCCGTTTGAACAGGCAAGTGAGCGTTGCTGCCGACCACCCAATTGCACAGCGGCGATGTTTTATCATCTTGCTTGGCCCCCGACAGCACTGCCCACTTGGAAATGTCTAACCCTATCAGTGAAAGTGGCCGGACACTTGGCGAAGCGCGAGCTAGCTCACGCAAGTAATAGCCTTCACCACACCCAGCATCCAGGCAACCGAATAGCGAACTGTCAGATTGAACTTCAGCGTGGTTAAACAGATGTTTGCTTACCGTCTGAGCGATGGGCTGATAATAACCGGCGTCAAGAAAACGCTGCCGCGCCGCCACCATCAATTTACTGTCGCCAGGGTCGCTAGAACGCTTTTGCTGTACTGGAAGCAAGTTGACGTAACCTTGTTTAGCAACATCAAAACTATGACCGGCAGAACAACGCCATACGTTACCTACCCGGTTTAATGGTTCGCCATCCAGTGGGCAGGCCAGCGCTTGAAAAGGGGTGCTACTCATAACAATAAAGGCTCATAAAATGTGTACGCTCGACATATTCAGCAATAAAAACAGCTTTTATACACGGTTACTTTTTTGATACGACCCACGGGCAACATCTTTAAACAACGTTGATTGCCACTGACGAACGGCCAACACCGAGGTGGTGCCAAAACGCTGGTGAATGGGCAACCCGCTTTCACGTTCACACAAGGCGTGAAACTCGTTCGCCAGCCGCTGCATCGTTTGCTGCCATTCCACATTACCCGCATGGGAAAGCAGGCCGTTCAGCACAATAAGCTTTTCGTTGTCGCCATCAAAACGTGAGTGGAAAAATTCCGTGGCAATATATTGCTGAAAAAACCGCTGAATAGGCCCACCAGGTCGCCAGCGAAAATTAGCGGCCACTCGTCGTCGGATTCGATTGCCCGGCAATAGGTCAATCAGCTTTAGTCGTTCTAGCGCCAGCAGCTGACGAGTACACTGTGCCTCGCTGAGTTGATACTGACGATGAATTTCATCAAAGCGATAGCCGTTAATGACACACACCGCGACCAAAAAAAGCTCACGATCATCGACTATGCTCTGCTCTTGCGCCTGAGTAAGCTCCTGCAAGCGGTGCTCTTCTTCTTGCATGGCTTGCACCAGCTCAGAGAATTCCAGGTTAAGCTGATCGCAAATACGTTCTAGCCGCTCTAGGGTGATGTGCTGCTCAGCAAACAGCCGCTTGACTGAGGCTTCGCTTAACTCAAGCCAACTCGCCACATCCGCGTAAGTTTTACCTTGAGAGCGCAGCTGGCGTTTTAAGGTATCAATAAGTGCGCTTGTCTGAGACACCTCACCTCCAAACAGATAAAGTAGCGTATAACGATACCTTAAAGCCCAAATAACACAACTTTGACCGCAACAGTTGCAACATTATCACCAGTTACCGAAAGTGTCCTAACTTCTGGTTTACAAGGCGTCATTTCATGCAACCTCTACTTCGCATCGTCGGTGTCTGGCCCTATTTAATTGCCATTTTCTTAAATGCCTTTGTAGATTTAGGGCATAAAATCGTTATTCAAAACACGATTTTTAAAAGCTACAACGGAGAAACTCAGGTAGTGCTCACTGCACTGGTCAATGGGCTTATTCTTCTGCCGTTTATATTACTGTTTAGCCCGGCAGGCCACGTGGCAGATAGCTACCCCAAAGTGCGTATTCTAAGGGTTTCCGCCTGGGCCGCTGTTGCCGTTTCACTGGGCATCACTGCCGCTTACTACCAAGGCTGGTTTTGGCTGGCGTTTGCCATGACGCTGGTCTTGGCAATTCAATCAGCCTTCTACTCTCCCGCGAAATACGGCTTGGTAAAAAAGCTATTTGGCAAACCGCGCCTGGCAGAGGCCAATGGGCTTATTCAGGCCGTCACTATTGGTGCCATTTTGGCAGGCACCGTGGTCTTTACCGCCTTGTTTGAAAGCTGGATTTTAACTAACGCTCAAACGCCCAGCGAGTTATTGCGCAACATCGCGCCGCTGGGTTGGCTGCTGGTACTGAACAGCGTCATCCAAGTAATAGCGCTTTATCGACTGAAATTGGATAACGCGCAGCCCTCTACGACCCCGCTCACTTGGCAGCGCTACATCAAGGGCACGGCCCTAAAAGACAACCTGAGCATTCTGGGCCGCCAACCGGTACTGCGGCTGTCCATTATCGGCCTTGCGACCTTCTGGTCGGTGGGCCAGGTGCTGCTCGCCGCGTTCCCCGCTTATGCCAAGGATGCGCTCAACATTGATAACACTTTGGTGCTTCAAGGAATTCTTGCCGCTAGTGGTATTGGGATTGCACTAGGATCACTGCTAGCCAGCAAACTTTCTCGTAACCGCATTGAGACCGGTTTGATTCCATTAGGGGCCGTTGGGGTTGCCGTTGGCCTGTGGTGCCTGCCACTGCTCACCACAACTACCAGCCAAGCGCTAAACTTTGTGTTTATTGGCACGATGGGCGGGCTATTTATTGTACCGCTCAATGCACTGATTCAATTCCACGCTTCAGACCATGAACTAGGCACCGTTTTAGCTGCTAACAACTGGATTCAGAACCTTTCCATGCTGGGCTTTCTAGCGCTGACCGCGCTGTTCGCCCTAGCCGGTGTGGATAGCCACTATCTGCTGCTGCTAGTGGCTATCGTTGCCATGGTGGGAGGTGGTTACACGATCTTCAAACTGCCCCAAAGTCTGGTGCGTTTTCTGCTCAGCTTTCTGATTACCCGCCGCTATCGTGTCGATGTGCATGGGCTGGAAAACCTGCCTGCCCAAGGTGGGGTGCTGCTACTTGGCAACCATATCAGCTGGGTAGACTGGGCGATGGTGCAAATTGCCAGCCCTCGACCTGTCCGCTTTGTCATGCTGAAGGATATTTATCAACGTTGGTACTTACGTTGGTTTTTCAAAGCGCTGGGCTGCATTCCTATTGAACGGGGCGCAGGCGCCGATAACGCCTTAGCCGCCGTTGCTGAACAGTTGAATAACGGTGAAGTAGTATGTCTTTTTCCAGAAGGTGCGATTAGTCACAACGGCCAGCTAGGTGAACTTCGCCGGGGCTACGAACGAGCCTGTGAGATGGCAAACGCCGAGGTCCGCATTGTGCCATTTTACCTGCGCGGACTTTGGGGTAGTCAGTTTTCTCGCTCCTCCAGCAAGTTAAAAGAGCTGCGTAATGCCCCTATCCATCGCTCGGTTGTCGTCGCGTTTGGTAAGCCATTACCTAAAGATACCCCTGCCGACGTGCTCAAACAGCGCATCTTCGAACAAGCAACGAACTCGTGGCAACATGCTATCGATGAACTGCCCTCGCTGCCCGACGCCTGGATTCGTAGCGTCAAACGCAACCTCAGTGCGCCCGCCCTCACCGACTCTATTAGTCAAACGTTTACTGCTAGCCACACGCTTACCGCAGGCCAAGCGCTTACCACCAGCCTGCTTATTGCCAAGCGTATTCACACACTGGCTCCAGGGCAAAACGTGGGCCTACTGCTGCCCAATAGCAGCATGGGCGTGTTGGCCAATATGGCAACACTTCTAGCGGGTAAAACCTTGGTCAACCTCAATAACACCGCTAACCAAGCAGCGTTTATTTCGGCACTTACTCAGGCCAACATCGACACTGTGTTTACCTCGCGTCACTTCGTTGAAAAGCTTGATCAACAAGGGCACAACATCAGCCAGCGGCTGGCTAATACGCAAACGATTTACCTGGAAGATTTACAAGCTGGCATCCACCGTAGTGAACGCATCAGCACATGGCTTGCTGTCCGCCTGCTACCTACGTGGCTGCTTCAACGCCTTTATTGCCACAATAGAGATACTGAAGCCACCGCTGCCATTGTGTTTCCAAGTCAAAACGAAGGGCAGCCTAGAGGCGTCATGCTCAGCCACCGCAATCTAATGGCCAATATCAAGCAGATCTCTGATGTTCTTAACACCCAGCACGATGATGTGGTGATGGGGTCGCTGCCCCTGTTCCATGCCTTTGGTCTCACGGTTACCCAATTACTGCCACTGATAGAAGGTCTTCCGCTGGTTTGCCACTCAGACCCAGACGACCTTTCCGGTATTGCCAGCGCTGTCGCCAAGCACAAAGCCACCCTGATGTTTGGCACAACAGGCTTTCTACAGCGGTTGAACCACAGCTCAAACGTGAACCCACGCATGCTGGAAAGCCTACGGGCGGTGGTGATCAGTGCCGACCCCCTGAATGCAAGCGCATGCAATGATTTCACGCATAAATTCCATAAGCCGATTTACATCGGCTATGGCGCAACTGAAACCGCGCCCGTCGCATCGGTTAACCTGCCGGATGCACTGGGCAGGCATAATCAGCAGATACAGCAAGGCAATAAAGCGGGCACTGTGGGGATGCCACTTCCCGGCACCAGCTTTAAAATTGTGGAGCCGGAAAACTTTGTAGAACAGCCAACCGGTGAAGCCGGCATCATTTTGATCAGCGGCCCCCAGGTAATGCAGGGCTACCTAAACGACCCGAAACGCACCGCCGCCGCCATCAAAGAACTCGACGACCAGCACTGGTTTGTCACAGACGACAAAGGGTTTATCGATAAAGATGGTTTCTTGACGCTGTGTACATAGCCAAAGTCTCAGCAAAATAAGCAGCGGCGCTTGCCGCTGTCTATTCAAAGCTGCCTACTCAAAGCGGCTTATTCACAGTTGCCTATTCACAGTTGCCTATTCACAGTTGCCTATTCACAGTTGCCTATTTACTGCTATTTAGACGGCTGCTCATCAGCGCTATCCGCTTTCTGCGAGCGTTTTCCTTGAGCTTCTCCACGCGCAAAGTCCTCATGGCTGATAACCACGATTTCCCTGGGCCACCACTCTGGATGGTTATCGCGGATAAAGGCTAGTAGCTTCTCGCGCAAGTTCATCTCGGCTGTCCAGCCAGCCATGGGGTCTGACGTCATTAAATAGCAGGTGATGGTTTGGGCCGTGCCGGTTTGCGCTGTCACGTAACACAACAGCTTGTGGTGCTCGATAACGCTCTCTTCCTCTTTAGCGAATTCGAGAAACTTATCTCTTAGCAGTCCTACATCGGCATTAAGGTGGAGCGTCAGCACCAGAGATCGATACATCTTGGTACTCTTCACCGATAAATTATCGAAAGGCTTAGAGGTAAAGTAGGTGACGGGGACAATCAAACGCCGCTCGTCCCATGACCTCAATCGAATAAAGGTATAAAAGATGCCTTCGACATAACACCACTCGCCCTCAAAGATTACTAGGTCGCCAATACGAATGGGTTTGGCAAACGACAGCTGAAAAGAGGAGAGAATATTACCAAGCACCGTTTGGCCCGCCACACCGACGAGTACTGCCAATACGCTGGCAGATGCCAGGATAGACAAGCCAAGGGTTTCGAAGAGCTGAACCTGGCCCAGGATATAGATAGATACGCCAGTCACGGCGATCAGAATAATAGCGCGGCGCAGTGCGTACAGTGAGGTTAACAGCTTTCGCTGGTCTCTGGGCTTGGTGTCATCAATTTCCCCGACTAGGCGTCGTGTTAAGCGCAGCATGATCGTGTCGACCAAGCTCAGCGCAATGACACCTGCGCCCCAGGCCATAATAGAGATCAACAGAACACGGAACGTTGTCGTCGCAATGGCGGAAAACGATACGACGTAGTCCAGCAGCATCTGCGTTACCAGCGACATGACAATCATCGCCACGGGCACGCCAATTTGATCGGCAAAAATAGTAAATACGCCCGAAGGTAGGAGACGAGCCACTAGCCCAACAGCGTAGTAAGTGATCACTCCCACCGTGCCAATGACGATTAAAAAAATCGGGATCGCTAACCATTCCCAAATTTTTAACATGCCAAACGACGCTTTTAACCGCTCGGGAATATAGCGTTCCAACATTGAAGGCCCATACTCTTCGTAAAGAATCGGAATAAACGACACGCTTTCTGGCATCACTAACCAAACAGGATCTTCTTCCCCCACGCGGTAGCGGCCCAGCCGAACATCGTAGGCTTGGCCATCTACCGTTAGGGCTGCCAGCTCAATATTGCGCTGAGGCTCGCCTGCCTGAGGGTTTTGACCAGAGGCGTCTTCAATCGCCGCGTCTTGACGGCCGGACATATTAGACGCATCCAGCCACTCTCCACGCATTAATACCTCAGCCAATTGCCTAGCGAACTCAGCACCCTGTTCCTGCTGTTCGCCTGGGTCAATATCGTTGAGATTAAGTAAATGCGCTGCGGCGGCGTAGTTTTTGCTTTCGGTGAACGATAAAAAACTGCGAACCATCTCTCGTGGCGACATTCGCGTAGCCTCTTCAGGCGGATCGCCTAACCCTGCATTAAGCGCATCAATGGCGAACCATCTTTTATTCTCGCTCTCATCTCCTTGAGTTTGTGCCGCGCAGAGGCCGGAAAACACCAGGGTGACAACCATTGCCACCCACACAAGCCACGAGCTGTTTATAGTCATACAAACCTTATTAGTGAAAAGTGCGCCGATTTTAGACCACCAACTGGCCAATAAAGCCACCAGTTCCACGCCGAACGTCCATGTTAGTCATCGAATAAAGTACAGACTACGCTCTCCAATCGAGCAAGAAGCTAGTGTTCTAGCAACCCATACTGATCGCGCCGCTAACTGCGACAGATGACGCTTGCCAACACAAACATCACCTTTCCATCTCTCCTAGGCGGTTTAGCGACGCATCGTGTAGCGCCACTAACAGCAGCTCGCCGTGTTCGTTGGCTCGGAACTGGCCGTAGTGGGCAGGCTCAAAACGCTCGGCGTGGCCTTCTTGGAAGAAGAACGCATCAGTGGCAAAACGCACTTCGCCATGGCGCAGCCGATAGCGTAAACGCCTTTCGTCGTCGCCTAGCGGCATACCGTCATCCAAGCGCTGGAAGTGGGCAATCGATGCCTCATCCAAACGAACCACCACGCTGCCATTGGCTGCTGTTTGCATTGCATTTACAACCGACTCTTGATGTCGATTGATCGCGCGCTGCATGCGGATACGATCGGCCAACGCAAAGCTAAGCGCCATGTAGTCCCCCTGCATTAACGAGCGCGGATCAACGGGGGCAAGCTCCAAGTAAACTATCTCGCCTTCAGCTAAATGATGCTCTTTCTGCCAAATTGCCCAGTTAACCACCGCTAGCACAATGGCAGTAGCGGCAATCACTATCCAACGGTTTCGCTTAACGTTACTGCTCATTGGCATCTCCTACCGCCACGGACTTATTCAATGTTAACCACCGGTTTAGCAACCAACGCTTCAAAGCCAAGCGAAGGGTTAACAACAACGCCCCCATGGCCAGCAACATGAGTGATTTCATCAACAGCGTCACGTCCAGCCAGTAGTAGTAACTGCTAACCGCCATTAGAAGTAGCAAAACACCGCTCCCCATTAACAACCAATGACCAATCGCAAACCCGAGCAGTAGCACGGTCACCCCAGCGCCAAACCCAGGCATATAAAAAGATAACACCGCCACTAGGGCAACCGCGCCATACATCGCCAAACGTTGCGCAATGGCAGGCTGAGAATGCTGACGAAATGCCTGATGAATAACACCCGATAAGGCCAGTGCCACCAACGCAATGCCCAGCCAATTGGCGAGCCATGGGCCAATCCACTGAACGCCCAAATCTAAGAACCAGCCACGTTGACCCGAGTACGCCTGCCCTTGAAGCACCAACAGCCCCGCTAACAAGCCTACCCCCCATGCCTGAATCGCACTTATCCACCCCGGCCAACGACACTCATTCAACCAGAGCAGCGTAAGCACCAGTACTACCAAGCCAATTGCCACCGGTTCCAGCCCATGGGCCGCCAGCGCCATCGCCAATGCTAAACTCGCTAAAAACGCCGACATACTGCGGTGAACCTGACTAGGCATGACCAGCGCCAACGCGCACTGCAGTGCCAGCAATACCCACCATAGGTTTGCAGAGACGCCCCACATTTCGGCTGCTGGCCAAGCCACTAATATCTGTCCGGCTAAACTAAACGCCAATGCCATGTGTTCCAACACATCGCTTCGCGCTGCGCGTAGTAGCGCAAACGCCCCACCCATCAACAAACTGCCTACCACAAGAGAAACCAACGGGCTTTCCATTACAAACACCACACCCGTGGCAATAAAGCCCAACAAAAACAGCGCCGCTAACCAGCCAGAAAACGCCTGCAAAGCGCGCACGAACCAAGGAGATGGCAACGATGCAGTTGATGAAGGCTCGTTCAACGAAACACTCGCCAGCGTTAATTGCTGCTTTAAGGTATTTATGGGCTGGCTCATGACACGTCCTCAGCGTTTAATCGTTTCAACCACGTTACCGCTGCCGCCCCCATGGCAAACACAGCACCTGCTAGCAATAGCAAGCTGCCTTCATGCCACTGTCCTGACCACACCCCTCCTTTCCACAGCACCGTGCGGGCTAGCAGTAATGTGGCCACCGTGATGATTGATACGCAGCCCCCCGCCAACATAAACAGCTCAAGCCGCCACTGACGATAAACGCCATACAACGCTGCCAACCACACGGGATATACCACTACAATCGGTGTCAACGCATACGTTTCCGCACTCACCCACGCCACCATCAGTAGCGTCAGCGGTACGCCGCTACCCAGTGCCAGCAAGCACACTGCCCAACGCCCTGGCCAACCCCTTCGCTGCGCGCCCCACTCCCAAACCGCTTGAGCCGCCAGGTTGATAACCACCAGCCCCCATAAACCCGCGTTATTGGCAAAGAGCCCACTGCCCAAAATACCGCCCCAAGTACTGCTATAAAGCCATATTGATAGGTTCAAAAGCCCTAGCCACAACACCCAAAGCGCATCAAAGCGTGCTACCCCCACCCAAGGCAGGGTGAGCAATGCCCAAATGAAAAATAACTGCCATGGGTCAGCGCCGGTTTGGTAAACCTGACCCAACAGCGCCAGCAATACCCCCGCCAACAGAAACGCCGCGGTTAACGCCACCCGAAACAGCATCACATTAGCGCTGCCCCATACCGCTACCCCCACCGCCAACACCAACGCGGCCTGCACTAACGCGAAACGCGGCAGACGGCCCATATCCGACCAGTTGAAAGCCACAAAAAACAGCACCGCGCAGGCCAGCGACAAGCCTCCCAGCCACAGCAACAGCCGGTCAATTAACAGCGCCCATTCTCGGGTTGACGGACGAATTCCCGCCGCTTTAACCGCTAGTGGCACTTGATCAGGGGGTATTACGCCCTGCTCAATTAATGACATAAGTTGACGGCGTATAGTGGCCATAGGCGCTCTCCTTGCTGAAATACGCGTATTGATATTAATGAGGACGTTATCACTGACATCACTCTATTGTTCGGGTCCCCGTGACACATTTGTGAACTTTGCACGGTACACTCAGTATCACTCCATGACGCCCCCGTGATGGTGCGCGCCTAGGATAGTTCTGAATCTCTCTGTTGGCGAGTAGCAACTAATCACGCGTAGATACGCGCCTAGAGCCATTATAACGCTATGGCGCATCAAGCGGACTTAGCACAAAAAACGATGATACGAACACTTATGACACGAAACGTACTGATTATTGAGGATAACCCAGGTATCGGTGAACTCGTTCGTATGCATGTAGCTGAACTTGGCATGAACCCCATTCTTTGCGAGCGGGGTGATACCGGGCTTGCGCGTTTTCGTGAAGGGGGCATCGATCTCGTGATTCTCGATCTGATGCTGCCCGGCCTGGATGGGCTGTCGATTTGCCGTGAAATCCGCTCCGGCCCAGGCTACGTTCCGGTACTGATGCTAACGGCTAAAAGTACTGAGCTTGATCGGGTTCTAGGGCTGGAAATAGGGGCGGATGATTACCTCACGAAACCTTTTAGTGTGGCTGAACTATCGGCAAGGGTGAAAGCTTTATTCCGCCGTGTAGACGCTATGGCATCCGCAGCAGTTGCGGAGCCCAGTCGGCAAGAGTTAATTTCTGATGAGCTGCGGATTGACTCGTTGCGTCGGCGAGTATTTATCAAGGATCAGCCTGTCGAACTCACCGCCCGGGAGTTTGACCTACTATGGCATTTTGCCACGCACCCAGGTCAGGTATTTAGCCGTGCCCAACTGCTCGACACCGTATGGGGCTACAGCCACGAAGGCTATGAGCATACCGTCAATACCCACATCAACCGCCTTCGGGGTAAGATCGAAACTGATCCCGCAAACCCCGCGTTTATCCAGACAGTTTGGGGGGTCGGCTATCGCTTCCGTGAATAAGTTATGTTGAAAACACTCTATACCCGGCTAGCCCTAGGCCTGTTTCTATTACTGCTCGTCGTTGGCCTGCTTTACACTTTCATCAGCCTCTATTCGCTGCGTGAATACAGTGCCTCGGTCAACCAGGCGTTACATCAAAACCTGGCCAAAAACCTGGTATCAGACAGAAATCTAGTTAGCGACGGAGCGCTTGATCGGAGCGCCCTAGAAGAACTCTTCGCGCTGTATATGGCCATTAACCCCAGCATTGAGATCTACTTGCTGGGGCTGGATGGCACCATCCTGTCTTATTCTGCAGACCCGTCGAAGATCAAGCGCAACCAAGTCTCGATGGCTCCCATTCACAGGCTGATGGATGACATGCGCCTTTATCCGATACTCGGCGACGACCCCCGCAGTCATGATCGGCAGAAAGTCTTTTCCGTAACGCCGGTGCCTACCGCAGACAATCCAGAAGGGTACCTTTATGTCGTGTTGCGGGGTGAAGAGTACGACGCGGCAGAAACCATGGCCCGTGGTGGTAAATTACTGAAAATGAGCGCCTGGGCGTTATTGGTCAGCCTGATAGTGGCGATGGTCGCAGGGCTGACTATTTTCCGCCTGCTAACCCGCCGCCTTAGAGCGTTAGCACGACGGGTGGAAGCGTTCGAGAACAACGACATAAGCCAGCCCCGGCTCGATAAGCCGCACGCAGTTCGTGACGAGATCGATTATCTGGATATTACCTTTGACAACATGGCGCGTCGGATCGCCTCCCAGATCGAACAGCTGACAGAAAAGGATGCCCAGCGCCGCCACTTGATCGCCCAGGTATCCCACGATCTGCGCACTCCGCTCGCGTCGATGCAAGGTTATATCGAAAGCCTGAAATTAAGACGTGATCGTCTCAGCCTGCAAGAGCAGGATCGCTTCCTCGATATCGCCCTCAAAGAAGGCCGCCGTTTAAGCCGCTTGGTAGATGAACTCTTCGAACTTGCCGCACTCGAGGCAAAAGAAAAGCAGCCAGTGCCCGAACCCTTCCCGCTGGCAGAACTGGTACACGACGTGGTTCAGAAACACGACCAAGCCGCACGCGACAGCCACTTGGCGCTAACGCTGAGTGGAAACCCAGCACTGCCAACCGCTTACGCCGACCTCGCCATGACCGAACGCGTGTTGGATAACTTGATCAGCAATGCCATTGCCTATAGCCCCGCGGGCGGCCACATCAACGTTGTGCTTGGCCAAACGAACGGCGAACCACAGGTGTGCGTCAACGACAGCGGCCCAGGCATTGCGGAACAGGATCTGCCGCATATCTTTGATCCCTTTTATCGCGGCGAAACCGCTAGCGGCGCTGGCCATGCGGGGCTCGGGTTGGCCATTGCGCGCAGAATCATGACGCTTCAGGGCGGTGATATTGGTGTCGAAAACCTCGCCACTGGCGGAGCAGCCTTCTGCATACGGCTACCTACCGTGCCCTCTTCATCCAACGTTATAAATACGTAATAACCTTGAGAGCTGGTTGTGATAAACCTCATGCAAACTGGCCGCAGCTCACACACCTTTCCCAAAGCGAGTGGAGACACATTATGCTAATCAAGATTGCCAAACCGAGTGATTTACACGAATCCGATGTAACACCGGAATCTATTTACCTCTCCCGGCGGCGCTTTATGGGTGGCATGGCAGGGTTGGGCGCCGGGCTCGCCCTCTCCGGCCACGTCCGTGCCAACGAAGATTATTCTGACGTGCCAGCGGGCGATGCCCCAACTTGGCTAAGGGAAAAAATCAGCGATACCCAGTGGCGCGCCATCACCCCCAGTAATCCCGAAAAAGATAAAATCGCCCCCTTTGATGATGCCAGTGGCTACAACAACTTTTTCGAGTTTGGCACTGATAAACGTGACCCTTCACGCCATGCCGGCAGCCTGGAAACCCAGCCCTGGAGCGTGGTGGTCGATGGCGAAGTAAATAACGGTGGGCGCTTTTCACTGGAAGACTTCGCTAAGCCCTCACAATTTGAAGAGCGCATTTACCGCCTGCGTTGCGTAGAGGCATGGTCGATGGTGATTCCCTGGCTAGGCATTCCTCTTGCCGAGGTGATCAGGCGTGCCGACCCCACCAGCAAAGCCAAATACGTGCGTTTTGAAACCCTGGTAGACCCGGAGCAAATGCCCGGCCAGCGCTCCTCGTTCTCGATCATCGACTGGCCGTACGTGGAAGGGTTGCGCCTAGACGAGGCCATGAACCCGCTGACACTTCTGGCCATGGGCATGTATGGCCGCGAACTGCCTAACCAGAATGGCGCACCCTTACGGCTGGTGGTGCCCTGGAAGTATGGCTTCAAAAGCATCAAATCGATTGTGCGTATCTCGCTAGTGGAAGAGCAGCCGGTTAACTCCTGGCAGCAAATCGCCGCTAATGAGTACGGTTTCTACGCTAACGTTAACCCGCAGGTTGACCACCCGCGCTGGAGCCAAGCCACTGAGCGGCGGCTACCCAACAGCCTATTCAACTCCAATACGATTGATACGTTGATGTTTAACGGCTATGGCGACGAGGTCGCCGAGTTATATGCCGGTATGGATTTAAGGAAACACTACTAATGGCAACGCCACGCGTATGGTTGCTATGGCGAATAGGAGTGTTCCTGGCGGCGTTAGCGCCGCTGGTATTCTGGGGCTGGCAGGTGGCGATTAACGCCGCTGGCCCCGAGCCAGGAAACTACCTGCTGCTGAATATCGGCATTGGCGGGCTATGGATGCTACTTCTCACGCTAAGCCTTACACCGCTCACCAAACTCACCCGCTGGAAAGGCTTTGCATTAATCCGCCGCCAACTGGGGTTGTGGACACTCGCCTACGCCACCCTGCATATGCTCAGCTACGCGCTGTTTATTCTCGGGCTTAACTGGGCGCTACTCGCTAGCGAGCTAGTCAAGCGGCCTTACATCATCGTCGGCATGATCGCGCTGATCGGCCTTGCCGTATTAGGGGCGACCTCTAACAAATGGTCGATGCGCCGTTTAGGCAAACGCTGGAAGCCGCTGCACAAATTTTCCTATGTCATTTTAGGCCTGGTGCTGCTGCACTTTTTCTGGGTAGTGCGTGCCGACATGCAAGAGTGGGCAATGTATGCCGCCATTGCCGCGTTAGTCATGGCCACCCGCCTGCCGCCCGTCGCCCGTACGCTGCCGAAACTACGCCATCGGTTGAGTCGTGCTTAGGGCTTCTAAAAGCTACACACCCAACCCATCAACGCGGTTTATTACCGCCAAACCACCCTTCCCAACGCACACGGCTATTTGTGGAGTTTCTAGCAGAACGTTTATTTACCTAAAACCCCAGCAAGCGTTTACGAACAGGGCGAATAGAAAACAGCACCAACGCGCCTAAAGCCAGCCACTCTAGCCATACGGGTAACAGCTCCTGAACTTGGCTCGCCTGTTGAACAGGATTCCAGCCGGTCATCGCAAGCCCCTGGTCAAACACCCAGCCGATCAGCACCGTTACCAGCAGAATGCTGCCCAGATACACCACCAATGCCTGGCTGCCAAGCTCACGGCGCAAAATGGCCAGGGTTGCCAGGCTGGTCACAGGGCCCGCCAGTAGAAAAACCAACGCCATTCCCGGCGAAATGCCCGCCAAGAGCAAGCCAGCGGCAACCGGGGTGGCGGCGGTCGCACAGATGTATAAAGGAATGCCGATCACCGCCATAAGAACGAGCGCCAACAGCCCTCCTGAAAACCCCACCAGGGTTTCTGGCGGCACAAAGGTCACCAGCACGCCCGCCAGCAATAAACCGGCAAACATCCAACGGCTGATGTCATCAAGCAAATCACTGAAGGCATATTTCAATCCGGCGATTACCTCTGTTGACTCAGTGGCCTGTTCATTGGCCTCGGCATCGTCTTGAGAAGTGCAGCCTTTTGATGCACAGCAACGGCTAACGGGGGTATTTTTCGACACTGCTGACTGGCTGGTAAAACCCACTAAAATGCCCGTCACTATCGCGGTTACCAATGCCCCCAGCACACGCGCTAGCGCCATTAATGGGCCTAGCAACACACTGGTGATCAGCATGGAATCCACGCCCACGCCTGGGGTACTAATTAGAAAAGACGTGGTTGGCCCACGGCCTGCCCCGCCCCGATGCAGCGCCAGCGCCGTGGGAATCGCCCCGCAGGAACACAGCGGCAACGGCATACCAATCACCGCTGCGCGTAAGATGCTGCCCACCCCACGCCCGCCCATCCAGCGCTGTAATAAGTGCTCTGGCATCAACGCCTTTATCAGCCCCGCAATCACCAAGCCCAGCATTAACCAAGGCGCAGCACTCAGCGCAATACTTAATAGCTCATTGATCAGCGTCATCACCGGTTACCTACTTGTGAGTCAAGAGAATAACCACTAGCCTAAACCTTGTAATCGTTACAGGGTCAAGCCAATGAAACGCCACTATCGTATTGGGGAAGTTGCCAGCCGAACCGGATGCTCGCCGGAAAGCATTCGCCATTATGAAAAGCTCGGATTACTGGCACCGCCGCAGCGGGGTGAACAAGGCTATCGGTCTTACGATCAGGCAGCGCTGGCACGCATTGGCTTTATTCGTCACGGCCGCAGCCTGGGGTTAGACCTGCACAGTATCCAGGAACTATTAGCACTTTCTGATAATCCTGATACCGACTGCACCGCCGCCGACGATATCGCCAGCCGACATCTCGAACACTTAGAAGAGCGCATCGCCGCTTTACAATCACTAGCGGGAGAACTACGCCAAGTGGTTCACCAATGCCGAGGTGGAAAAACGGCCAATTGCCAGATCATTCAAACACTGTATAACCACCAGCCCGCCTGTACTGAACGGGGTTGTGGAGACGTGAAAGCGTAAGGTTTGACCTTCTGCAGCATCGAATTTCGTGCAACCGTCGACGACGGTTATGCCAGCACCGCTAAAAAGGAACGCCACATGATCGAGACACGGGAAGAACTCGACGCCATTAGAAAATCATGCTATTCAATGGTGACCAAAAGCGCAGGGATCTCGGCGGGCACCGCCATCATTCCTATACCCGGGCTGGATATCGGCTCAGATGTCGTCATCTTAATGAGGATAATTCCTCAAATTAACAGCAAATTTGGGTTATCGCCTGAACAGATCGAAGGCCTTGACACCGAAACCAAGCTCTTTGTAATGACCGCTATTTCCAATACAGGCAGCAAGTTAGCCGGAAAATACATCACCAAAAAATTAATCCTCGTGCTGCTCAACAAAATGGGCGTTAAGGTTGCTGCCAAAGGGGTTTCAAAGTTTGTGCCCTTCATTGGCAGTGCCGTGGCAGGCAGCATTAGCTTCACCGCCATGAAGCTCATGGGTAACAGCCATATCGAAGATTGCTACAAGATTGCCTTAGCTACTTTGGAAAATAAGCAGCGACAACCCATGGCTGAACCTGAGGCCTACATCGACGCTGATGACCCATCGATTACCCCGCCGTATTAACGCCGGCTGATTCAACCCACGGCACGCTTCACATGGCAGCGCTTGTTGGCGATGTTATGCTTTAGCAACTTTTCATAGTACGCCAGGAGAAAGAAATGCCCGCTTATATTGTACTAACCCGCGAGCACACCCACGACAGCGAAGAAATGCAGCGCTACAGCGAAAAAGCCAAAGCCGCCCGCGAAGGTCATGACCCACAACCGCTGGCCTTTTATGGCGATTTTGAAGTACTGGAAGGCAGTGCGATGGAAGGTGCCGTCATTCTACGCTTCCCGGATATGGCCGCCGCCCGCGCTTGGTACGAAAGCCCCGCCTACCAAGAAGCCCGCAAGCACCGCTTTCTAGGCGCCGACTACCGGGTGTTTTTAGTAGATGGCATTGAAAAGGCGTGATGCGCTTTTAGACGCCTGACGCATTGCACTCAGAAAGCCGTGCGATTGAATGCCTGCCCACACGTTTAAAACTGCAAAGATCTATTCGACTCACATATTGAGCCGAATAAGCGCTGTAATCGGCTCAATCGAGCAGCTGGTTGTACTCGATGAATATCAACTATCTCGCAATAAACAAGTCGTTCGGCAAGTGGCTAAGTCCAGCTTAGCCGTTGGGCAGCGTGATTTTACCCGTTAAATAAGGCGCTACGCAGCCTTTAATAACCACCCGCTCGCCTTCTACAACGCAGCTAAGCGCGCCTTGACGTGCCCCACCTTGGCGGGCAGTTAGCACTTGCTTACCCAGGCGCGCCGCCCAGTACGGTGCAAGCGAGGTATGGGCCGAGCCGGTCACAGGGTCTTCTTCCACGCCCACCTTGGGGCCAAACCAACGCGAAACAAAGTCCACATCATCACCTTTTGCGGTGACGGCCACACCCCGCCCTGGTAATTGTTTAAGCCGCTGCATATCCGGTGCAAGGCGTTCAACCAGGCCCGCATTATCAACCACCACCACAATGTCATCCGAGATCAACAGCTCTTCAATCTCGATACCGCCTAGGGCAGCAGCTACCTCCGCGTGCATTTCAAACGGCGCTAACGTTTTCGCGGGGAAATCCATTGCCAGTTCGTCGCCTTCACGCCGCACCAAAAGCTGGCCGCTGCGCGTTTCGAAATGCAGCGTTTCAGCGCTACTGCCCAGCGCATTAAAAATCACCCACGCCGCCGCTAAGGTGGCATGGCCACACAGATCCACCTCCACCGAAGGCGTAAACCAGCGCAGATGGTAGCCAGATTCAGTCGGCACAAAGAAGGCTGTTTCAGAGAGGTTGTTCTCCGTGGCTATCGCCTGCAACAACGCATCATCCAGCCACGCTTCCAACGGGCACACCGCCGCTGGGTTGCCTTCAAAAGGCTTTGAGGCGAAAGCATCCACTTGGTATAGGTCGATTTTCATAGCATTCAACTTGGTAAATAAACATTCGAAGATAGCAACGTATGTGTACGTAGATTACCCATTAGGATTGCCAGAGCGCCACCATATAACGGGTGCTGCGCCCACCGCCGGGTAGTTTGTAAAGGCAGCCTTTTTCCAGCAATTCTGCCAAATCCCGCGTTGCGGTGGCTTTACTCACTTTGGCCAACGATTGGTACTTACGCGCATTGATACCCTGCGCAAACTCCTCCCCTGCGGTATCCAACAAACGGTTCAGCACCTTAATTTGCCGTTCGTTCAGCACGGTGGTGGCATGGCGCTGCCAGAAGGTCGCTTTCGTTAACACGCGGTCGATTCTTAACAGCGCCTGCTCAAGCGCCTCTTTAAGCGTATCGAGGAACCACAACAGCCAAGGCGTAATATCGAGGCTGCCTTTCTGAGTGCTTTCGAGGTGATCGTAATAAGCGTTGCGTCGCGCCATGATGGCAGCGCTTAGGGAATAGAAACGCACGGATTGTCGCTCTGCTTGGGCAAGCGCGCGATCTGTCACCGCACGGGTAACACGCCCATTACCGTCATCAAAGGGGTGCAAGGTAATCAACCAGAGATGGGCAATACCGGCACGAACCAGCGCATCAACTCCCTGGGGCGGATGGTTAAACCACGTCAGAAACGCATCCAATTCCGCCTCCAACTGCCCACGGGGTGGTGCTTCAAAATGGACGATAGGCCGATCAAGCCGCCCCGACACTACCTGCATAGGGTGATCGCCACGCAACTCGCCTACACGTACATTGCCAAGCACGCCGGGGCCTTGCACGAATAGCATAGATTGCCAGAGGCACAACTGTTCGCGAGATAGCGACTCATCCAACTGGTGCGTGGATTGCAGCAACAGCTTTATCAGCGCCTCAGATTCTGGTGTTGCTCTGACAGACATACCGGCCTGCTCTAATCCCAACTGACGAGCAACGGAAGACCTCACCGAGCCAACGTCCAGCCGCTCACCTTCAATTTCGCTGGTACGAAGTGCATTCTGGATCAGAGTATCCATCTCCACGTCTAAGTCCACTTTTTCCGGGGCCGACTCAGTTTTACCCAGCACGCGGCCCTGCAGAAGCCTCACGGCATCCAACGTAGGCCGAAGAACGGAGTCATTCCACTCAAAATGCGGCCAACTGTGCTGTCCCCAGATATACATGAGCCGATCGCCTCGATTATTCAGATCATATTATGAGCCGATTATGGGTTATATTCGGCTCGTAGGCTAGTCAAAGAGCTTGTGAGGAGTCTTGTCTTTCTTGTCAGCCCCGCCTATATTCATATTTGTTACTTTTGAATATAGGAAGAAAATCATGGCTACGACCAGCCTCAGCTTAGGGGATCATTGGGAAGTCTTTATCAGAAATGAAGTCGCCAGCGGCCGCTACGGCTCCGCAAGTGAGGTTGTGCGTGATGCGTTACGTGCCATGGAAGAGCGCAAAAGCAAACTTGAAGCGCTTCGCACTCACTTGGCCCAAGGTGCCGAGCAAGCGAGAACCGGTGAATTCGTGGATGATTTTTCGATGGATGCCTTAATCAACGACTTGGATAGCGAGGCTTGATGCCCACTTTCCATATCACACCGAGAGCAAGAGACGACTTAAAAAATATCGGCCGCTATACGGCGTGGCAGTGGGGCAAGAACCAACGAAATACCTATCTAAAGAATTTTGAAAAACGGTTTCACTGGCTCGCAGAAAATCCCCTGTTAGGAAAACATCGCTCCGACATCAGCGAGGGTTATTACAGCTACCCCCAGGGCCAGCACGTTATCTTTTACCTGATTGGCCAAGGGAGCATTGAAATAATCGGCATTCCTCACAAAGAGATGGATATTGTTGCTTATTTTCAGCCTAAATGAGCCAAAATAGTTTAACGACTGCCTGCTTAAATGTTTGCCAAGCGTACATCCTGAATAGCCTTCAGCGTTTTTCCATTAGCATCCTTCCAGGCCAGCCGACCGTTAGCGCTACCGCCAACCAAAACGCCTGCCGCTGTTGAGGGAGACGAAAAGCGGAAATCCTGAGTGAATACCAGCTTTCCATCCAGCGGCGCCAGCACGCCGCGCTCCTGTAGAAGTTGGCGCTGCTCGCGCATGTAATCGTGGATAGACACCGTCTCTTCAGCACGAGCCAATGAGCCTTTTAGCACCACAAAACCATCGGCGACTTCTCTACCAGTGCCTTCGGCCCCGCGTTCGTAGAGGTAAAGCGCAAGTGGCGGCTCTTTTTGCACTGAAGATACCCCTGCGGCTTGGCTGCCAGCCGCTTCAAACGCATCAATGCCCAATAGCGGAAAAATCACCAACATCTCGGCTAAAAACCATTCGGCATCGGCGCGGTCGGCTTCCGAAAGCGGAGGTGGTGCAGGAAAGGTACCGTTATCCAACGCCCACTGGTTGGCAGTCTTTGCCAAGGTGAGTAAGCGCGCTTCCAAGTAACGCACATTGGCTTTGTTCAAGCCTTCGTTGGTGCTGGTAAACGCCACAGTCCGCGTCCAAAATTCCTTACCCGAGACATGCTGCTTAATACGCTCACCCAGCGCATCGGCTTCGCCCACGTATAGCTTGGCCGCACCGTCATCAGTTAACCCAGTGAGCACATACACGCCCGGCTGAGCCATTTCGCTTCTTGCCAATGCACGCTCAAGCTGGGAGCGGTTAGCCACTACCGCCCTGCCCGTCCAGTTGGATTTCTCAACCACGCGCAAGCCTTCAGGCGTGCCATCAGCCAGAAAAATACGAATGGAAGTTGGGCGGGCTTGAGTAGGTGTCATGTTAATTCCATATTGAGGAAAGATTTAGATATTGCTAGAAATCACATTCAAGCTTCCCAGGTTGAACTATGCCGATTACAAACGGTTGCCAAACCCCGGTCTTGGAAGCGCCTTCTTGATACTTTGATAGAAAGAAGCTTTAAACGTAGGGTCTTGAGCATGCAGTTTGTAAATAACACTTTAACATGGCGTCAGCGCATCGTTAGCCCCCCCTCAACTGGCTCGGACCCTTTTAAGACACTTTGATGGTCACCTCCACAGCTAGGCAACAAGCACGACAGCCTTGAGAGGTTACTGCTATAATAAAAGCTATAGATTTAGCTCTAGGAGCATTGAGATGGTTCGTAAGACCCCAGCCGATAAAGTTATGGTTTCCCGTGAGCGTATTTTGCGTGCAGTGGCCAGCTCAAGCGCGATTGAAACAGGCGAGCGCACGGCAGTTATTGAGAAGCGCCTCAAGTCTCATACGCGTCGATTTACCAAGTTAACCCTAGCCCTCTGAAACTATCAGCTCGCTCTCACTGCATTTCCAAAACATCCCGGTTTAAATCGAGTGGCTAAGTACCCGCTTTGATAATTATCACATCCAGTAACAAGCCTCCGTGCTCCACAAACTTCTATTTGATACTTTTTGCGTGCCATGCTGCTCCCAATGAGCATACCCACAACATACAAAAGGCCGCTCGATATTTCGAGCGGCCCGGAAGCGTCTAGCCAACCAACACTCTAGTGGATGCGATCACTCCCACTCAATAGTAGCAGGCGGCTTGCTGCTTACATCATAAGTTACCCGCGAAACGCCTTCCAACTCATTGATAATCCGGTTGGAAACTTTCTCCAGCAGCTCATAGGGCAGGTGCGCCCAGCGGGCGGTCATGAAGTCGATGGTTTCGACAGCGCGTAGCGCGATGACCCATTCGTAGCGGCGGCCGTCGCCTACTACACCAACGGATTTCACCGGTAAGAAGACGGCGAAGGCTTGGCTGGTTTTATCGTACCAGCCGGAAGCGCGTAGCTCTTCGATGAAGATGGCATCGGCATCACGCAGGATGTCGGCGTAGTCCTTCTTCACTTCACCCAGAATGCGCACGCCCAGGCCGGGGCCAGGGAACGGGTGGCGGTAAACCATATCGTAAGGCAGGCCGAGTTCGAGGCCGAGTTTGCGCACTTCGTCTTTAAACAGTTCGCGCAGCGGCTCGACCAGCTTAAGCTTCATGGTTTCCGGCAGGCCACCGACATTGTGGTGGGATTTGATCACGTGCGCTTTGCCGGTTTTAGAGGCAGCGGATTCGATCACGTCCGGGTAGATGGTGCCCTGGGCCAGGAAGTCGACGCCGTCGATTTTGCTGGCTTCTTCATCGAACACGTCAATAAAGGTGTTGCCGATAATTTTGCGCTTGGCTTCGGGGTCGTTTTCGCCCTTAAGCTTACCCAGGAATAGGTCTTCGGCGTCTACACGGATCACTTTCACGCCCATGTGCTTGGCGAAGGTTTCCATCACTTGGTCGCCTTCGTTTTTGCGCAGCAGGCCGTTATCCACGAACACGCAGGTCAGCTGGTCGCCAATGGCTTTATGCAGCAACGCCGCCACCACGGAAGAATCGACACCGCCAGAAAGGCCCAGCAGTACGTGGCGGTCGCCGACTTGCTCGCGTACGCGACTCACTTGGTCTTCGATGATTTGCGCAGGTGTCCACAGTTTTTCAGCACCGCAAATTTCCAGCACGAAGTGCTCAAGAATCCGCTGGCCTTGCTGGGTGTGGGTCACTTCCGGGTGGAACTGTACGCCGTAGAACTGTTTCTCTTCCCAGGCCATGGCGGCAATTGGGCAGCTGGGGGTAGATGCGGTGACGGTGAAAGTGTCGGGCGCTTGGGCGACTTTATCACCGTGGCTCATCCACACATCCAGCAGCGCTTTGCCAGTGCTGGGGTCGACGTGATCTTTAATACCTTTAAACAGCGCGGTTTCGGCGTCAATTTGAATCTGGGCATAGCCAAACTCGCGCTGGTTTGAACCTTCAACTTTACCGCCAAGCTGCTCGGCCATGGTCTGCATGCCGTAGCAGATACCAAACACCGGCAGGCCCATTTCGAACACGCACGCGGGTGCTCGCGGGGAATCCAACTCGGTCACGGATTCCGGGCCACCGGCCAGGATGATGCCGTTAGGGTTGTAGTCGCGAATTTCTTCTTCGGTGATATCAAAAGCGCGGATTTCGGAGAATACGCCGATTTCACGTACACGGCGGGCAATCAGCTGGGTGTACTGGGAGCCGAAGTCGAGAATCAGGATCTTATGGGCGTGAATGTCACTCATGGCGGGGTCTCGGTTAAGCGGTGTAGGTGCCGCTGGTAAGGCCAAAAAGCAAGCGGCGAGCAATGCCCGCCGCCGTATTATCTAAACGCGTTGGTTAGCTCACCCGATAGTTGGGCGCTTCTTTAGTGATCTGCACGTTATGAACGTGGGATTCGTTAAAGCCAGCGCCAGTAATTTGCACAAATTCCGGCTTGGTGCGCATTTCTTCTATATCGCGGCAGCCGGTGTAACCCATGGAAGCGCGCAGCCCACCCATCAGCTGATGAACGATAGCGCCCATCATGCCTTTATAGGGTACGCGGCCTTCAATGCCTTCCGGCACTAGCTTCTCGGCACCTTCGGCTTTGTCTTGGAAGTAGCGATCGGCGCTGCCCTGATTTTCTGACATAGCCCCCATGGACCCCATGCCACGGTAAGCTTTATAGGTACGGCCCTGATAAAGCTCGACTTCACCCGGCGCTTCTTCAGTACCGGCCAGCAGGCCACCGACCATCACGGCGCTTGCGCCAGCGACGATGGCTTTGGCTAAATCGCCCGAGAAGCGAATACCGCCATCTGCGATCAGCGGAATATCAAATTCTTTCAGCGCTTCGGCAACATTAGAAACGGCGGTGATTTGCGGTACACCAACGCCTGTCACAATACGCGTGGTGCAAATAGAACCGGGGCCAATGCCCACTTTAACGGCGTCCGCGCCTGCTTCGGCCAGCGCTTTCGCGGCAGCGCCCGTGGCGATGTTGCCGCCAATCACCTGAATTTGCGGAAAGTTCTCTTTAATCCAACGCACGCGGTCGATGACGCCTTTGGAGTGACCGTGGGCGGTATCCACAATGATGACATCCACACCGGCTTCAGCCAGAGCAGCAACGCGATCCGGGGTTTCCGGGCCGGTGCCTACGGCGGCGCCTACCAGCAAGCGGCCATCGCTATCTTTAGCAGCCATTGGGTAGGTGCGGGCTTTTTCGATGTCTTGGAACGTCACCAGGCCACGCAGATGGAAAGCGTCGTCCACAATCAGCATTTTCTCGATGCGGTGTTCACGCATCTTGGCTTTGCTGGTTTCAAGATCGGTGCCTTCTTTTACAGTAATCAGCCGATCGCGGGGGGTCATGATGTCCGCAACGCTGTCGCCATGGTTGGGCTGGAAGCGCATGTCACGCTCGGTCACGATACCGACCAGCGTTTCGCCTTCTACCACGGGGAAACCAGAGAAGCCGTTCTCACGCGCCATTGCCAGCAGGTCTTCCAGCTTCGCCTTGGGGCTAACAGTGACCGGATCTTTTACAATCACGCTTTCGTGCTTTTTAACCTTGCGCACTTCAGCGGCTTGCTGGCTCATGGCCATGCTCTTGTGGATAATGCCAATGCCGCCTTCCTGTGCCATCGCAATCGCTAGACGCGCTTCGGTGACGGTGTCCATTGCAGCGGAAAGCAGCGGAATATTGAGTGAAATATTGCGGGTCAGGCGGGTTTTGAGGCTGACATCCTTGGGCAGAACATCGGAGAAGCCGGGAACGAGGAGTACGTCATCGAACGTAAGTGCTTCTTGGGCCATACGTAGCATAGCGGCAACACCCTGATTGGAGAGGAAGTGGGGCGTGGAAAGTTAATCCCCCATTGTAACGTTTTGAAGGCCCTACCAGCAATGTGAAGAAGGTTTTCAATTCCGACCAATGGCTAATAAGCTAAGATTGTTGCGAAAATCACCAGATCGTTGTTTCTCTTTCGAAGGTTAAATTATGCCTGATACCCCCCAAGCGCTCTCTGTTAGCCAGTTGAACCAGCGTGCCAAGCAAACCCTTGAGCGTGATGTGGGCGAAGTGTGGGTGGAAGGCGAACTTTCCAATGTTTCTCGCCCGGCTTCGGGGCATATTTACTTCACATTGAAGGACGACCGCGCGCAAATTCGCTGTGCGCTGTTTCGCCAGCGGGCTCGTTTTGTGGCGGCCCCCATGCGCGATGGTGACCAGGTAAAGCTGCGTGGCCGAGTCTCGCTGTTTGAGCCACGCGGTGACTATCAGTTGATTGCCGACGCCGTTCAGGCCGCTGGGCTGGGTGAGCTACTGGCGGCGTTTGAGCGCCTAAAAGCGCAGCTAGACAGCGAAGGTATGTTTGCCAATACCCGCCCCCTGCCCTTTCCACCCCGCAAGATATTGATTTTGAGCTCCGCCAGTGGCGCGGCCATTCGTGATGTGTTGGCGGTGTTGGAGGCCCGCTGGCCCCTGGCGGATGTGACGTTGATACCAGTGTCGGTACAAGGAACCGAGGCCGCCCCTGCGATGATTTCTGCGCTGGGGCTATTAAATCGTCAGGCACGCTTAGACCCTGACCAGGATGTGGTGCTAATCACCCGTGGTGGCGGCAGCTTAGAAGATTTGTGGGCGTTTAATAATGAGCATCTGGCACGGGCGATTTTTCACTCTCGCTTGCCGGTGATGTCGGCGGTGGGCCACGAAGTGGATGTCACCCTAGCAGATTTCGCAGCAGATATGCGTGCCCCAACGCCCTCGGCGGCGGCTGAGCGTTTAGTACCCGACCAACAAGCCCTTAAGCAGCAATTAACACAGGCGGAAAGCCGCTTAATGCGTGCCATGCAAGCCCGTTTAGAGCGCGATAGCCAACGATTGGATACCCTACGCGCCCGCCTTCGCCACCCAGGCGAGCAACTTAACCTTCAGCGCCAGCACGTTACCGGCCTTAGCCAACGACTGCAGCGGGCGATGCAGCAGAACATTGAGCAGCAGCAAGCGCGAGTTATGCAGTTAAGTAAACGCTTGACGAGCCAAGACATGGCGCGCCTGCACCGCACAGAGCAAACGCGTGTTAGCCAGCTACAGCGCCGTTTAGCCACTGCTATGCAGCGGGCGCTGGAAGTACGTCAGTCACAGTTGAGTAGCGCCGCCCGGGAGCTACATGCTATCAGCCCCTTGGCGGTGTTAGGTCGCGGTTACGCCATTGCCCAGGATGAAAAGGGCAATGTCATCCGCCGAGCAGATGACACCGCCCCCGGCCAGAAGCTTTCGCTGCGGCTAGGGGAAGGTAGGCTCAACGTGGAAGTAAAACGGCGCTACAAGAAGTAGCGCCGCGTGGAGTGGCCGTTAGTTTGCTGCTATTTGAAACAAACTCGTTATGGCCGTGGCGGCTGGTTGCTTGGTGTTGTCGCCGTACCGGTAAGCGTACTATCGCTTAAGGTGCTTTTGCTGGGTGTGCTTTCACCTAAGGAGCCTGCACTTGAGGTACCTGCGCCTGAGCCACTCAAGCCTGAAGCACCTGTATTTGAGGTACTTGTGCTTGCAGCTCCTGTACTACTACTACTTTCGCCAGTGCTTAGGGTAGGTTGCGTCGAATCCTGCTTTCCAGCCTGCTGTTTAACCGACTCGGCTTTTTCATGGATCGCCTGCTGGGCTTTGTCTACTTGTTCTTCGCCCGCCTCGGCCGCTTTATCCACCATCTGATCGCGGTATTCGCCAAAGTATTCATCTTCTTTACGGGTTGTTGGGCAAATGCCTGCCAACGCAGCTCCTAAGGCAAACCCCAGCGCTGCCACTACCATCGGATGCTCCTGTATAAAATCCGATGAGTAGTCGCTGGCCTGATGGGCACGCTCTTTCATATGATCAAAGCGGTCATGGGCCCCCTGCTGGGCATGAGAAAAAGACTCCTGCATATGACCTCCCATCTGTTGGGTTTTTTCGCCCAGGTGCTGCGCTGCGCCTTTAGCGCTATGGCTGATATGTTGAGCGCTCTCTTTAGCCTGTTGCATTCGGCTGCCGCTATCCTGCTCTCCACCGTTTTGACCCGAATCTTGAACAGCATCCGGGCGTTGAGAATAAGAACGTTGAGAATAGGAGCGTTGAGAATAGGGAAATTGAGAATGAGGCGGTTGAGACGCTGCGGCAGGCTGTCCTAAAAACTCGGAGGTAGCGTGTACATTGGTCGCATAACGAGGCGTTTCTGCCTTGGGGTTACTTTGGCGTAACATTAGCCAGCCAAGCCCAGCACCGGTCAATAGCACCGGCACAGGGTTTTGCTTAATAGTCGTACCCAGGTTAGAAAAGAACTCGTTGGCACCGCCTTTGCGAAGGTAATTATAGGTGGTGTTTAGCAGCTGATCGGGGGAAAACCGTTCTTCAATTTCATGCAGCGTAGAATCCAGCCGCTCCCGCGATTGATGAATATCTTTTTCGATTTCATCTGGATGACGCTGCTGATTGTGTTCGCTCATTTCACCTCCTCCTTGACGTGACGCTGATGCGCTTTAGTAAGCTCTTTGTCGCTACGCAGGCTATCGATGGTGCGATTAGGCATTAGCCCTTGGGCGCTCACCTTACTCAGCCCAGCCTTGAGCATTAACACGCCTATCAACGTAACGACACCACCTACAATAATGGCTGAAAGCCACGGCCTGGTTTCCGGCGGCAACACCTCATTTAAGAGCATCACTACCGCCGCCAGTAGGGTTAAAAAGCCACCGAGAAGCACCGCGCCAGCAAGGGCAATGGCCGCGACACCCGCTACTGCTTGATGGGTTTTTTCGGACATTTCAGCTTTGGCTAGTTCCGCTTCGCCGCGCACTAAAGCGGTTATCTCATTGAGTAGCGTTGAGAGTAGCGAACCGACTGAGCCGGTCATTTTGCTATCTGAATCCATTCTGTATCTCCCGCATACTGTTGCTTTTTAGTTTAGCGTCCTGCCTGCACTAAGCGCGGTTTACCTGCACATCGCTGTGCTCATCGGCTTGGTGCTGAGGGTCGCTATTAGCAGTGTGAGAATGAGATGAGGAACTGCGCAGAAACCGTGTGACCAAAAATCCCGCAGCAATTGCGCCACCGATAAACAGTGCTGGCTCTTTTCGTCCGTAGTTTTCCGCCTCTTTGCACACGCTGCGCAGGTCCTTTTCACGCATCGTTTGTGAAAAACGGTCTGCCGTTTGAGCAAGCTTCCTTACCTGCCGTGAACAAAAAGGCTGTTTCTGACGATCGAATTCGTCCGCTGCCTTCTGGAGCACAGCACCCACTATTTTCGTTTGCTCGGCAGCACTCTCCCGCTGCTTAGCAAACGCGCTTTCAGCCTGTTGCTGAGCAGCATCTTTTAACTCCTCAACGCTCTCCTGGCCTTTTTGTTTAAGCGAATCGTCATCATGTGAATGATTATGCTGTCCTTGTTCGGTCATAGTAACGCCCTCCGTGTCGTTCAATCTCTTCGAAAATGACCTATCCTACAAAACTATAGCGGGCTATCTTTAGCTTTCAATTTAAAGTAGCCGGATTATCAAATAAACCAATACAACCTAACAAATATCAACATCATTAATAACTTAAATTAAATCAACAAAAATTAAGTCAACGGATTTTAAAAAGAAGCACTTAAAATCAGGAAAATAAAAACAGGAAAATAAAATTTTTATCATTAAAAAAATTATCATCAAAAAACTTATCAAAACATCGTATAAAAAAAGGCGCTACTGTTAGGTAGCGCCCGGCATAAGATAAAAATATTCGATTAGTGATTAGATTTCTTAGTAGACGACTTATCGTCGGCGTCAGGATTGACGTGATGCGTATCAGGCATCGGGTTGGCATCATCGTGATGATCTTGGCGCTGATCTTTCTTGTGATCGTTTTTTTGATTGTCTTTATCAGGTTGTTGCATATTACCTCCTATTCCTTGGTAGTCGCCGTTTCGCCTAATGTGCCAGAGGATATGAATTGGCTTGTTAACTATAGTCGCTTGTAACCTACTTGCCATTACCCGTAACACGCCCCTTCGCAGTACAGTGCAAACGTCTGGCCTACAAAACCAACAAAACAAACACTTGTGATAGAAATGCGATATAAAGATTGTTTAAAAAAACACGCCGAATAGTGCTTATTAATTTTTGTTCATGAAGTTCGCTCGGTGTATGTGTACCTTTGCAAGTAAAGAGTTGTTTCACATGAATGGCCAAACGCTGCACGTAAATAGTGACGTTGTTTTGGAAACCTGAATTTGAATATTTGAACTAAGCAACAAAGCGGACTTTGCCGCCTTGTTAGCGTATTTCGATATCCAGTTCGCTGATAAATTGATCACGCCGCGAGATTGCCTTGCCCGCTTCATCTCCCGCCAGCGTCGCGCAGGCATTAATCAGGCACTCCATAGCAGCAAAATAGGCCACCATGCTGTTGGAAATAAAACTGCTTTCATGGGGCACCAAGATAGATACTTGCGAATACTCGACCAGCGCGGAGCTGGCGTAGTCAGTTACTGCCAACGTGTGAATACCATGTGTTTGCGCCATTCGGCACACATCAACCACTTGGCGCGTATAGGGCTGACAGCTAGCGGCAATCAATACGTCACCTTCAGACAACGACGCCAGCCCTTCTGCGACTCCATTGGTAGCATCGCTAAGCAGCGCCACATCCGGGCGCAGCATGCCTAATCCATAGGCAGAAAAACTGCATAACGCGTGAAACTGACGCACTCCGTACAATCGAACCCTGGGCGCATCGATTACCGCTTGGGCAAACGCTTCGATATCAGCATGTTTCACGCCTTGTAGAAAGCGATCAATGTTGTGTTGGTTTTCAGCGCATAACTGTTGCGCCTGGGCATGCAAACTACGTTTATCTGCGGTCAATGCGCTGGCAGCATGATCACGGTAGAAAGAGGCTGACGAGGTAAAGCTTGCGCTTAATAAGACCTTTTGAAGATCGCTAAAACGAGCATAGCCCAGCGACCGCGCTAAGCGCGAAATACTCGATGGGTTAACCCCTAGCCGGCGGGCTGCTGAAGAAATAGACAACAACACCTGATCTCCCTGAAGGTCGATCAGGCGTGCCAGCACTTCCCGGGACTTGGTACCAAGCCGCAGCTCGCTCTCGCTGCGTGCAATGCTGAGTGCCAGTTCACGCAACCCATCAACGGTTTCTGGGGGGCGGTGTGAAGCGTTAACGTTCGAAACAGAGTTTTCCTTCATAAGCGGGCGGCGCTCCAGGGTGATCATAAAGTTGCCATGCTACACCATCCGCTTCAAGACGCATGACCGCCGTGACCAGCGTATTTTCGTGATCGGGGTCGTCCGCACTAAGTCGCAGGATTGGCAAACCGTTGGTTTGTTGATCATGCAGAATAACCAGCGGCGTCGTTTCTCCCTCGGCCAACAACTGATCCCCTCGCTGTTGGCGGTCTCGGGAAGACTCGGTAATCCATTGCGATGCTAAACCACTTGGGTGATACAGCGCATGATTGGCATGCAGACTGGGGGTAGTCAGAGCCATCTGGGCAACATCACCACCACCAAACTCAATACTAATCACCTCTGGTCGGCCACACTCCGCTAGTGAAAAGTGAAAACCTCCGCAATCATTGTAACGCTGCAACAATGCCACAACGTCGTCCACATTTGGCTGGTTTAAAGCGGCACGCCCCAACACCATTCGGGGCACCTTGGGGGTCACCTTCAACAACCGCAAATTATTGACTGCCTGAACCCAGCCCTGGCGCGTAAACGCCAGGGTGTGCCCAGGTATCGAGCCTGGATAGCAGAAAGCCGTAAACCCATTCCCTATGCCTGGCGCTACCTCAGCCATAAAGCAGTGGCCACGAAAAAACGGCAAACCATCTTCATTGTGAGCAACAACGGGTGTTTGTCCGGGAAGAATTACCGTGGTGCAGCCGTCCGGTGCATGGGCTAACAAATCGCCCCGACAGTTCCAGGCAAAGACCGCTTCAATGGGCAGTTCGAGGCCCTCCGCCAAGCCTTCTAACTCCTCCCATACCTGCGGAAAATCGCGCTGTGTATTAGCTGCCATCAATGCAACCGCCTCATGATGAGCCGAGTCGTTGATCTCAGCCCAAATAGCGCTTGGCAGCAGGAACCGATGCACCGCATCGCGCCCTGTACGGCCAAGAGCAATGCCAATATCGCGTGGCTCTCCATTAATAGTCTGCCAACCAATGGCGCTTGCTGGATTAGACATGGCGCAGGAAATCCTCCATGCGTTCATTAGGTGGATTATCGATCACATCAGCCGGACTACCATCAACAGCGATTTTTCCGTGCTCCATAAAGATCAAGCGTGTACCTACCTGCTTGGCGAACGACATTTCATGGGTCACCACCACCATGGTCATCTGCTCTTCCGCTAGTTGACGCATGACATTCAATACTTCTTGCTTGAGTTCAGGGTCTAGTGCTGAGGTAGGCTCATCAAACAGCATCACTTTAGGTTTGATTGCCAGCGCCCGGGCAATGGCGACACGCTGCTGTTGGCCTCCGGAAAGCTCGTGGGGATAGTGCTGGGACTTATCACCTAGACCCACTTTTTCTAACAGTTCCTGAGCACTTATTTTCGCGGCTTTGCGCCCCATTCCGCGCACATGGCGCTGGCCAAAAGCAATATTTTCCAAGGCGGTCATCTGTGGAAACAAGTTGAACTGCTGGAAGACCATGCCCGCTTCCTGACGAATCTCGCGCAGGATTTTGTTTCCTCCTTTGACGCTCTGGCCATCAACTAAAAGATCTCCCGATGTGATCATTTCCAGCCCATTAATACAGCGCAACAACGTTGATTTACCCGAGCCGGACGGCCCTATCAGCACCACAACTTCGCCACGATTGATCTCAAGATCAACCTCTTCAAGCACCTTAAGCGGACCAAAGTGCTTGGATACATTTTTGAACTCTATGATGGCGCTCATAAGATCTTCATCCGTTTCTCAATGATGCGCAGCAGCAACGACAACGTGCCGGTCATGATCAGATAGAACACGGCAACCGCCGTCCATATTTCAACCGCACGGAAGTTAGCGGCCATGATTTCCTGGCCGGTGCGCGTTAATTCGCCAACGCCGATAACAATAAACAACGAAGTATCTTTCAGGCTGACAATGCACTGGTTACCCAGCGGTGGAATCAAACGGCGAAAGGCCAGCGGACCAACGATATAGACCACCACCTTCCAGCGTGGCAGGCCAATGGCGCGACCTGCCTCGGTCAATCCCTTAGAAATCGACAACACCGCACCACGGACGATCTCGGCAACGTACGCACCTGCATTAATGACAATGGCAAGAATTGCTGTCGTCATCGGGTCAATACGGATATCCACTAACACCGGCAAGGCGAAATATAGAAACATCACCTGGACAACAATCGGCGTACCGCGAATGATTTCGACGTAGATAAATGCCAGTGTATTGAGAAAGTAGCCACCGTAAGCGCGCATCAGGCCGATCAAAGCACCTAATGAAATACCACCAATCAAGCCGATAACGGTGATGTACAGCGTTATTTTTGCCCCATGAAACAGTTGAGGCAGGAAATTAATAATGATCGACCAATCAACATTCATTGCGAAACTCCTGATAGTTCAAACTCAGCGGAGGGAAAGCAGATATCCCTCCGCAGGATGCAGAGAATCAATCAGGCGTTATTCAGTCGGCGCTTCACCAAACCACTTGGCGTAGATCTCGTCGTAGCGGCCGTCTTCACGCATAGCCGCGAGCGCACCGTTAACCGGCTCAACCAGCTCGCTGCCTTTGGGAAACGCAATACCATACTCGTGCGCCATCATCTGCTCACCCACCGCTTTTACTTGTCCGTCACCCGCGGTGGCAATGTAATAGAGAACATTGGGCGTATCATGCATGGCGGCATCCACGCGGCCGGTGCGTAATTCCAGATAGGCATTATCGATATTGGGGAACTGACGTAGCTCGGTATCTTTGAAGTTGTCCCGCGCATAATCGGCAGCGGAGGTTCCAGTGCGCACCGCAAGCATTTTACCCGCCAAGTCTTCAGCGCTTTCGATATCACTATCAATCGGCACCATGATGCGGAAGCCGCTCTCGTAGTATCCATCCGAAAAATCGATAACCTCAGCACGATCTTCGCGGATAGTGATGCCCGCCAAGGCAACATCTAATTGACCAGTTTGCAGGCCAGGAATAATGCCGTTGAAATCCATTGGCCGTAGTTCAAAGTCCAGTTCGAGTTCTTCAGCAATCATGGTCCACATATCGATATCGAAACCGACGTACTCACCATCTTGGGCGAATTCAAAGGGCACAAAAGCAGTATCAGTGGCAACGACCAACTTCTCAGCAGCAGCAGTTGCTGCGGTAAGAGAGAAAGTAGTAGCAACCATTAACGTGGTTAGGGTCTTCATGGGGAAATCCTCGTGACGTCGATGTTATTAATCATTTGTGAGTGACGTGGCGTGCAGAGAACGGCGCTGTTGTTGGTTTGATCCCGATGGGATTGACATAAGGTTGCCGAACCTACATGCAAATATAATTGCACAAATATAAAAAATGACCAAATATTTGCATTTATTTTTCAAACGCAGGCGAAACCGGGTGACATTACGTCACCCGGTTCTATGAGTGTTTTCTCTTTAAATAAGCGCTCTTAGGTTAGATTTTTCACCAGCACCTTGGATTTTCGGGCGTGGTTATAGGCTTCGCGTTTTAGCGGCGGCAGGTCATCTAGGCTAGCCGCCCGAAAGCCGCGTTCGACAAACCAATGGGCTGTGTGGGTGGTCAGCACAAACATTTCGGAGAGCCCATGCTGGCGGGCGCGTCGTTCTAACGCTTCTACCAAACGCTCGCCACGCTCGCCGCCACGGTAATTACCGTGTACCGCCACACAGGCCATTTCCCCTACCGTGGTGTCTGGGAAAACATGTAGCGCGGCACAGCCAATCACCATGCCGTCCCGCTCTATCACCATGTAGTCGTCGATTTCGTGCTCTAATCGTTCCCGCGAACGAGCCACCAGCATGCCACGTCGCTCAAGGGGGTCCAGCAGTTCTAACAAGCCAGCGACGTCGTTTAACGTGGCTGGGCGTAACTGCTCGTAGCGATGCTGGGTGATCATGGTGCCAACGCCATCACGGGTAAACAGTTCCCCCAACAGCGCATCGTGGTTGCGCCAGGACAGCAGGTGGGTGCGCGCAACGCCTTCTCGGGCGGCGGTGCAGGCGGCGTTTAAGTGGCGTGCCAGCTCACTGCCCAGTAGCGCCTGTTGTCGCCGCGGTTCAGCTTCTGCCGGGGAAAGCTGACGCAACAGAGCACCTTGCTCATCTTCTAACCCTTCCGACTCGCCTAGCAGAATAAGTTTGTCCGCTTTCAATGCGACGGCAGCATGGTGCGCCACTTCCGAGGCGTCTAGATCAAACACTTCTCCCGTACTGGAAAAGCCCAGCGGTGGCAGCAGCACCAGTGAGCCTTTTTCCAACAGCCCTTCAATGGCGCTTGCGCGTACCCGGCGCACTTCGCCACTATGATCAAAGTCTACGCCTTCACGAACACCGAGTGGCTTGGCGGTCACTAAGTTGCCAGAAATCACGCTAAGCTCTACACCGTGTAGCGGCGTGCTGGGCAGGCCTAAAGAAAGCCGTGCCTCTAACCATAACCGCTGGTGCGCGGCTACCTGTTCTACATGAGCCATCACCGTTCGGTCGGCTACCCAGCGGCCATCTACCCGCGTTGGCTCAACACCAGCCGCCGTTAATGCATCATGCACTTGTGGGCGAATACCGAACACCACGACTAGCCGCACGCCTAGGGTGTGCAGCAGCGCTAAGTCCTGAATCAGCTGCTCCCCTCGACCAGACGCCATGGCTTCGCCCTCAATTAAGATGACAAAGGTTCGCCCCCGGTGCGCGTTAATGTAAGGGGAAGCGTTACGAAACCAATCAACAAAAGGGAAGCGTGTGTCCAAGGGCCGCTCTCCGGCAGCAGATGAATGAAAGTATCAGCGTTTACTTTAACAGAGCACAAAAAACAGCGGCACCTTCTTGTGTAAAAGAAGGTGCCGCTGCGGGTTTGGTTAAGCAGTAACGTGCTGGACCAGTTTTCCCAATCTTAACCAAACATGCCTTTAAACATAAAGAAGAACAAGATGGCCAAGCCGGCACCGGCGGGCAGCGTGATCAGCCAGGACATCACAATCGTGCCGATAACTCGAAGGTTTAGGGCTGCCATACCGCGCGCTAGGCCCACGCCCAATACCGCACCTACAAGCGTATGGGTGGTTGAAATCGGCAAACCAGTACCGGATGCCAACACAACCGTCGTGGCCGCTGCTAATGTTGCAGCAAAGCCACGGCTAGGAGTGAGCTCAGTAATGCCGGTACCAACGGTTGCAATGACCTTATGGCCGAAAGTAACCAGGCCAACCACAATGCCGCCGCCACCAAGCACCAGCACCCACCAGGGCACTAACGCTGCGCTATCAATAACACCTTCACTACGTACCACACTTATTACCGCTGCGAGAGGACCTACGGCGTTGGCAACATCGTTAGAACCGTGGGCGAACGCCATCGCACACGCCGTAAAGATCATCAGTACACCAAATACCCGCTCAACATTGGCGTAGCCAAAATGATCGCTGGCATTCTGTACGTACTTAATACGGCGCTCCATAACCACGCCCAGCGCCATAATGATGATGCCAATTAAAATAGAAAGCAGTAGGCTCTGACCAAAGCTCAGATCTAGACCAATGTGCTTCAAGCCTTTGGTCAGTGTCACCATCGCAACAATAAAGCCGACCAGAAAGATATACCCCGGCACATAACGCTTTGCAGCAGCAAAGGGGTCTTTGTTTTCAAAAATCAGATGGTGTACCGACTTAAACAGTACAAAACCAATGGTACCGGCAAGCAGCGGCGAAATAAGCCAGCTGGAGGCAATTTGGCCCACTTTGGCCCAAGCGACGGCTTCCATTCCAAGGCCTACGGCGCCAAAACCAACAATAGCGCCCACGATAGAATGGGTGGTAGAAACCGGCCAGCCACGCGCCGATGCGATCATCAGCCAGATAGCAGCTGCCAGCAGCGCAGAAAGCATGCCGTAAACCAATAGCTGAGGATTGTCCGCTAACAATACGGGGTCAAGCATCCCGCCCCGGATAGTCGCGGTCACTTCACCACCCGCTAACCACGCACCTAAAAACTCAAAAATAACCGCAATAATAATGGCTTGTTTGATGGTGATGGCCTTCGACCCTACCGAAGTACCCATCGCATTGGCTACATCATTAGCACCAACGCCCCAAGCCATAAAAAAGCCAAACACACAGGCCAGGATAATGAAGATTTCACTGTTCTGGACAATAATCTGCATGGGATCCCCTTAGCGTGCGGTCAAAATCTGCAGGCGGCTGCCCACGCGTTCTGCGCGATCGGATAGTTCGCCGACCCAATCGATAATCTTGTAAAGAAAGATCACATCAACCGGGGGAAGCTGGCTTTCAAGCGCAAACAACTGTCGCCGAATGTTCACCTGCTGATCATCCGCTTGGTGTTCAAGCGTGTGCAGCTCGCGAATCATTTTGTGCATCACATCGGAAACATTGCGCCCAAAACCGGACTCAAGCAGATCTTTTAGCTCTTCTAACGCTTGGCGTGCCTGAGCCACGCAAGCCACACTGGTGCGAATATAATCACGCATGGGGTCGGCCAACTCATCGGGTACCCGCATTTTACGTCCCAGCATAATGCCGGTAATGTCGCGCACCTTATTGGCGATTTTATCCTGCACACTGATAAGGTCGAGCAAGTCAGAACGCGAGACGGGCAGGAACATCGTATTGGGCAGGTTAAGCCGTAGCTCTGTTTTCAACGTATCAGCGTCATGCTCTAAGCGAGTGACGTTTTCACGCAGTTCAGCTGCGGTATCCCAGTCTCCGACAAGTGATGCCTCAAAGAAAGGCAACAGTTGATCGGCACATTCATTTGCTTTAACGATGTGTGCCAGCAGCGGCTGGAATGGCGAGCGGCCAAACATCGCGGAAAAAGGGTTGGAGGTAACCATAGTGCCTTTAGCCTGTTTTCGGTGAGCCTGGAAATGGCGGCGCCAGTATAAAGAGTGCGCTCGCTGCCGTCATAAAAAGTTCACAATGTCATCAAAAATTAACTAAAACGTCACAATAAAAGGTGGCTAATGTCATGAAAAATTCTGTCTATACTTCGGATTCTAAGTCAGCACCTACCGAAATCGAGCTTAAACTCGCCGTTGCGACAGCCCAGATCGATACGTTGCTATGTCACGCCGCACTCGCTGAACCACCTCAACAGCAGCACCTTGCGAACACCTATTTCGATACCTCTGCAGGTGATATGGCGAATGCACGGATTGCTGTGCGTTTACGTCAAATAGATGATCGCGTGCTACAAACAGTGAAAACCGCAGGCCACGGTGGCGGCGGCCTTTCCACCCGGCATGAGTGGGAGTGGCCAGTTTCTGGCCTACAGCTTGACCAACATGGATTGGCCGCCCTACCGCCTTTCGAAGGCTCGCTTGGCACAAAGATTTCAGCGCTACGCCCTGCATTACGCACCGACTTTACTCGGCGCAGCTGGCAAATCGACTGGCAGGGTAGCCATATCGAGCTAGTGCTGGACGAGGGGGAGATTGTCAGCGGTGGTGCTCAAGCGGCTATTTGCGAGGTCGAGCTAGAACTCAAAGCGGGTGAATCTGAGGCCCTCTGGTTGCTGGCTTTGACGCTTGCAGAAAGCGTCCCGCTGCGCCCTTCTGACACCAGCAAAGCTGCTCGCGGGAATGCGTTAGGCGCGCAGCAATGGCCACTACCCAAGGCTAAAACACCGGCTCAGTGGCTACACAGGGCTACGGTGGCACTAGATGCTTATCACGACAGCGGTCTTGCAGAGCACTTAACCACCGCGCAGCAGGCGTTAACGACACTGGCCGCCCACTCGCAGTTGGATGAAAACTCCCGCCATCAGGCTCAAGCGATGACCAAAGCACTGAGTGACAACGGCCAGCCAACGGCTGCTTACGGCGTTGCTGCGTTAACGCTGGCGTATCGCTTCGCCTATCAAACAACGCTACGCTAGCAGCATTCAGCCCATTTCAGGATGACACGATGAGTTTTCACTTAACTCCCGGTGCAGAAGGACTTCGCACACGTCTTTTCCATATTATTTTTGAGTCGGACACGCCGGGATCAAAGGCATTTGATATTGCACTGATTATTGCCATCTTAACGAGCGTCGCCGTTATTTTGCTGGACAGCGTAGAGAGTTATTCAGATCGCTTTGGTCACATTTTTTTCTATGTGGAGTGGATGTTTACTCTGCTGTTTACCGTCGAACTTGCAGTAAGAATCTACTGCCTTGAACGTCCTACTATTTATTTGAAAAGCTTTTACGGTGTCGTGGATGTAATTGCGATCATCCCCACCTGGCTGGTGCTATTGGTGCCTGGAGCCCACGGGTTAGTCATCGTTCGTTTACTGCGTGTACTGCGCATTTTTCGTATTTTGCGCTTAATGGAGTTTGTTGGAGAAGCGCGTCTGCTACTGGATGCGTTAAAACGCAGCTTGCGCCAAATACTGCTGTTTTTTTGCAGCATTTTTATGGTGGTAACGCTCTTCGCGGCACTGATGTACACCATCGAATCGCCAGAAGCTGGCTTTACCAGCATTCCTATGTCGATGTATTGGGCGATTGTCAGTATGACTACCGTGGGCTATGGCGATATTGTGCCAGCCACCTCAGTGGGCAAAGCCATCACAATGATTTTGATGCTGATGGGGTACTCGATTATCGCTGTGCCTACCGGGGTATTTTCCGCTCAAGTTCTCCGCTCTATTCGCGAAGATCGTTATTCAGAAGAAGCCTGCCCTGGCTGTGGCCATGACCGCCATGAAAAACGCGCTCACTACTGCCTGCGGTGTGGCACATGGTTGGATGAAGAGAGCGAAGACCCGCGCAAGAAAGAAGAGAAAAAAGACGACGATCAACAGAAAGGCGGCGATCAAAACACATCGCAAGATTCTTGAAGCCAGGAAGAAGTCGCTTTAGCGGGCACCCTATTCCCCTGGCAATCCAGGGGTGAGGTGTATGCCTTTCGTGCTAAAGCGGCTTCCTGCGAGTTTAGGCAGCCTTACATTACCCAACTTCCAAACACGCCTAGGATTCAAACGGCGTAATATCGCCGCGGCCTTCCCGGACAATTTTGGGCGGCAGGTCACGGAGGTCAATCACGCTTGTGGGGTCAAGGTGGCAGGCACCGCCATCGATAATGGCATCAAGATGCGCCCCAAAGCGGTCACGAATTTCTTCAGGATCACTCATTGGCAGAGAATCCCCTACTGGAATCAGCGTAACGCTCATCAGTGGTTCGCCAAGCGCATCAAGTAGCGCGTGGGTAATACGATGATCGGGTACCCGTACGCCAATGGAACGGCGCTTCGGGTGCAGCAACAGGCGCGGCACCTCTGTGGTGGCGTCCAAAATAAAGGTGTAAGGGCCTGGGGTATAGGCTTTTAGCAACCGAAATACTGCGTTATCCACTTTAGCGTAAGTGCCAATCTCGGAAAGGTCCGAACACATCAGCGTGAAATTGTGCTTATCGTCTAGCGAGCGCAACCATTTAATTTTCTCGATGGCCTTTTTTTCGCCCAGATGGCAGCCTAACGCATAGCCTGAATCGGTCGGATATGCGACCACACCCCCTTTGCGGATGACTTCTATGGCTTGATCAATCAAGCGTTTTTGCGGGTTTTCGGGGTGAATCTGAAAATATTGACTCATCGCTTGCTCCTGCTCGTGGGCATATCGTTGTCCAATAAGTGTTTAGGTTAACCGATACGTGGTTTAAGACCCAGCACCTAACATACCACTGGGCGCATCGCGCAGATGAACCAAGCGCGGGTGCTCCCAAATAGGCGGCGCAGCGGTGCGCGGTATCAGGCTCATACTGCCAGGGGCGGCGTGACTGCCAGGAAAATGAAAATCGCTGCCCATGGAGGCATATAAATCGCGTTCCACTAATTGCCGAGCAAGATCACGTGTACTGTCAGGATTTTGCTGGCCACTTACTAACTCGACGCCCTGCCCCCCTGCGGCTTGAAAAGTATCCATTAGCAAACCGCGCTTGCGCCGAGTAAGCCCATAGCGCAACGGGTGCGCCAGCACCGCCACGCCGCCTGAAGCCACCACCCAGGCCACTGCGTCACTGATTTCCGGCCAATGGGCTTTTACATCGCCTTTCTTGCCGCTACCTAAATAGCGTTTGAAAGCACCTGTCCAGTCAGCAACAACACCTTCAGCGACTAGCGCACGGGCAAAGTCGGGCCTACCTAAAGGACGATCGCTACCTGCTTGGGCGCGCGCCTTTTCCAGCGCATTAGGTAAGCCCATTTTTTCTAATCGCTCGGCAATTACTTCGGCGCGCTTAATACGCGCTTCACGCTGCTGTTCAAGCCCTTCTATCAGTGGTCCTTGCAAGCCGCCAGGCATAAGCGCCACGACGTGAATATTGATTCCCTGCCAACGCGTGGATAACTCGCAGCCAGGAACTAAGCAAAGCCCAGCTTGCTGAGCGGCGATGCCGGCCTCTTCAATGCCATCCATCGTGTCATGATCGGTCAGCGACATGTGGGTAAGACCACGTTCAGCACACAGCTTCACCAGCTCAGTAGGCGTGAGCGCGCCATCAGACACGGTGGAGTGCATGTGTAAATCCACCGTGTAACGCTGGTCGGCATCAAACACGCGGGGAAGATGGTTCGCAGGAAAATAGTTCGCAGCAAATAGGGGCATAAGCATGACGCCGTGTGGCGAGTTTGTCAGAATAAGGTGGTGTGAATAAAAAGTGGTGTGAACAAAACAGGCATCCTGTTTTCCTTTAACGGTACACAGGCGTTCGCTATGGTGCGCGCTTACAAGGGCGCGGTCAATTCGACACTGGACAACCGCCCCAGCATTCAAGGAGTTACCCCATGCTTTACGCTATTATGAGTGAAGATGTATCCAACAGCTTGGAGCGCCGATTGGCAGCCCGCCCAGATCATCTTGCCCGCCTGGAAAAGTTGCGCGATGAAGGACGCTTGGTCTTAGCTGGCCCCCACCCCGCTATCGATACCGATAACCCAGGTGATGCTGGCTTTAGCGGCAGCCTAGTCGTTGCCGAATTTGAGAACCTTAATGATGCACAAGCATGGGCTGATGCTGACCCTTACATTATTGCTGGGGTCTATGCCAAGGTAATTGTTAAGCCGTTTAAGAAAGTTATGCCTTGACCAATAAAGGCGAATGTGAGGAGTCCGCCTTCTTTTTCACAGAGCCTGTGGAAAACTCTGTGAAAACTCGGCGGACGCTTTTCTCTAAGCGAGAGATAACGCCCTTATCAACAAGTTGGTTATTTTTTAACCAACTCTGATTCCTTTTTTATCGGCATGGGATAACTGCGTGACCCAACGCTCCACTGATCTGCCCCCGCTCGCGGCATTATCCGCCCCTTCACTCACTTGGAACGAAACGTCTCCTCATTCAGACGCCTTCGACGATGTGTATTTTTCTAGAGAAAACGGGCGCGCTGAAACCGAGCACGTCTTCCTGGGGGCAAATCAACTTCCCAAACGCTTTAAAGAGTGGCAGCAATCACGCGCATTTGTGATTGGCGAAACGGGCTTTGGCACTGGGCTGAATATACTCTGCGCGTGGGATTGTTTCGAACAATACGCACCAAGCACCGCGCGTCTACATCTATTATCCACTGAGAAATTCCCACTCAACCGGGCATCTCTTGAGCGGGCTCTAAGCGCTTGGCCTTCTTTAGCACACTACGCGCAGGTGCTGTGCGCTCAGTGGCCTGAAGCTGTTAGCGGCATTCACCGCCTCCATCTCAACGATCGTGTCACCCTTGACCTGCACTTTGGCGACACCACCGAACGATTGACCCTGCTAGACGGCCTCGTCGATGCCTGGTTTCTAGACGGCTTCGCGCCCTCTAAAAATCCAGAAATGTGGCAACCAGAACTGTTTGAGGCCATGGCTGCGCGCTCCCGTCCTAGTGCCACATTTGCCACGTTCACCTGTGCAGGCATCGTCAAACGGGGATTAAAAGCAGCAGGATTTAACTGGCAAAAAGTAGCCGGGTTTGGGCGTAAGCGGGAAATGTTAGCGGGCCATATCGACACGCCGCCTAACGACACCCGCCGCCAATCCACCCCATGGTTCACGCCGCCTGCGCCAAGGCCCGCTAATCATGTCGCCGTGATTGGGGCAGGTATAGCCGGTTGCAGCGTGGCAGCGGCGCTAGCCAAGCGGGGTATTCAGGTAACGGTCATCGAGCGCGACGCGCCCGGTGCGGGTGGTTCCGGCAATCGCCAGGGGGCTCTGTATGTAAAGCTCGCAGCGGAAACGAATAATCAGAGTCGATTCTATTTATCAGGCCTTCTCTACAGCCAGCGCTGGCTTAGCCAGCAGGTTCCACCATCATCGGAAACGCCGCTGTGGCAGCCATGTGGGGTTGTACAACTCGCATTAGGCGACAAAGAAGCCGTTCGCCAGCAACGTTTTATGGCACGCCATCCGCTGCCAGAAGCGGTGGTATCTGCTCAAACTGAGAGGCTTAGCGAACTGGCGGGTGTGCCTGTCTCAGCACGCCATGGACTTTTTTATCCCCAGGCAGGTTGGGTGCGCCCTAAACTGCTCTGCGAACAGCTGTTACAGCACGCTAATATCACCTGGAAACAAGGGGAAGTGACGAACCTGCAGCAGCACGCCAACACTTGGCAGGTCGAACTAGCCAGCGGCGAAACTCTGACCGCTGATCATGTTGTGGTGGCCAATGCGTCGCTGGCTAACCGCTTTGAGCAAACCGCAGCGCTTCCGTTACAGCAAGTTCGTGGTCAGGTGAGCGAGGTCAAGCTTCCCAAGGGGGTTCAAGGCCCACAACGGGTGGTGTGCGCTGGCGGCTATGTGTCGCCGCCGGTAGAAGACGTGCTGACGTTTGGGGCAAGCTTTGTGCCCAATAACGCCACAAATGAGGTCACCCCAACAGACCACCAGCGCAATATTGATGAATTGCGCCAAGCACTGCCTGACTGGGTCGCCGCGCTTGAGACTGCTGGCGTAATGCTAAGCCCCGACACCCTTGCAGGCCGCGCTGCCGTTCGGGCAGCAAGCCCAGACAAAAGCCCCTACGCCGGCCCAGTGCCCCATGCTCAGGCATGGCAGCAGGATTACGCGGCATTGCGAAAAGATGCGTCTAACGTGCCTGACATTCACGGTGAGCACTGTTCGGGGCTGTGGATATCTACCGCACACGGCTCTCGGGGCCTTGCCAGCGCCCCGCTCTGCGCCGAGGTCATTGCCTCACGAATCTGCGATGACCCAATGCCGCTAGAGCTATCGCTAGTGGATTATTTGCACCCAGGACGGCGGATTATCAGCGCACTAATACGCGCTCAGTAATCACCTTCTTCCTCATCATCGGCAAGATCTCGCCCGAAGGAGCGCCACTGGGCAAGAGTCATCACTTCAGTCATTTCCAACTCAAGATCGTGAGCAATAATCAGCTCGTGACGCTCAAGCTGCTGCTTCAGCTCGACCACCCAGCCATCCATGCCCGCGCCAGTATCGGTGGTATCATAGCCCTGACGAGTCACAAATGCTTCAAGCAAAGCATCCAATGTTTCCGGCGGCAGCATGCGCGCAGGCACTTCTATAAAACGGCTCATTCACTCTACTCCCATGCAGCTAGACGTTCGATAAAGGTGGCTTCATCGATCACCTCAACGCCCAGTTGCTCTGCTTTGGTTAACTTACTGCCTGCGGCCTCGCCCGCCACAAGGCAGGTGGTTTTCTTTGAAACACTGCCAGCCACTTTAGCGCCTAGTGCTTGCAGCCGCGCTTTGCCTTCATCACGGGTCATGGTGTCCATCGTGCCGGTAAGCACCCAGGTTTGGCCCGCCAAGGGCGTCGGGCCTTGCGTAATTTCACTCTCTTGCCAAGTGATACCAGCATCAAGCAGTGCTTCCAGCGTTTCTAAATTATGGGGTTGACGGAAAAAAGTGTGAACATGAGTAGCGACAATCGGGCCAACATCATTAACGGCTTCCAGCGCTGCTTGATCAGCATCTTGCAGTGTTTGTAGGGTACCAAAGTGGCTGGCTAAATTTGCCGCAGTGGCTTCGCCTACTTCGCGAATACCTAAGGCGTAAATAAAGCGTGCCAGCGTGGTGTGCTTAGCCTTATCCAGTGCATTTACCAAGTTAGTGGAGGACTTTTCTCCCATACGCGGCAGCGTCTGCAACTGCGAAGCCGTCAGGTGAAATAAATCCGCAGGGGATTTAACCCAGTCCAGATCGACCAACTGTTCAATCAGCTTCTCACCTAACCCATCCACATCTAGCGCTTTGCGGCTGACAAAATGCTTTAGCGCTTCTTTACGTTGAGCAGCACAGTAAAGCCCACCCGAGCAGCGAGCTACCGCTTCGCCTTCCAATCGTTCAATATCCGAACCACACACTGGGCAGTGCACAGGAAAGGTAATGGCACGCGCCTGCGCAGGGCGTTTGTCGATATCGACCCGCACCACTTGGGGAATCACGTCTCCCGCGCGACGAATGGCCACTGTGTCACCAATCATCACCCCTAGGCGATTAATTTCATCGGCGTTATGCAGCGTGGCGTTAGATACTGTCACACCAGCAACGGTGACGGGCGCTAGTCTGGCGACCGGGGTAATCGCGCCGGTACGGCCTATCTGAAACTCGACATCGTTTAACGTCGTGACTTCTTCCTGGGCAGGAAACTTAAACGCGACTGCCCAGCGTGGCGCGCGAGCCACAAAACCAAGCTCTCGCTGGTGGCGCAGGTCGTTGACTTTGATCACGACCCCATCAATGTCGTAACCCAACTGGTCGCGCTTTTCTCCCAACTGCTCGCAGTAGTCAGCCACCAATACGGGGCCACTGACGGTGCGAAGCTCTGCACTGGAGAGAAAACCCCATTTTTTAAGCCTTTCCATTTGCTGGCTATGGGTTGTCATTGCGCTATTGCCCATTGCGCCATCGTCAAGATTCGCCATATCGATTCGGGCAACTTGATAGGCATGAAACTCCAAGGGCCGAGTTGCGGTAATGCGCGGATCAAGTTGACGCAGGCTGCCAGCCGCCGCATTGCGCGGGTTAGCGAAGACCTTGCTACCTTCTTCCCTGGCGCGATCATTAAGCGCTTCAAAGCCGGCGTGGCGCATAATAACTTCGCCACGCACTTCTAATAACGCTGGAATATTACTCCCCATCAGCTTTAATGGCACAGAGCGCAAGGTGCGTAAGTTCGACGTAATACCTTCGCCGGTACGGCCATCTCCGCGTGTTGCGCCACTAACCAGTATGCCTTGCTCGTAAACTAACGATATTGCAGCACCGTCGAGCTTTGGCTCACAGCTAAATTCAATATCTTCAGCCTGGCACTCCAGTCGTTCAGCCACTCGCTCGGCAAACGCAGTAATATCGTTACGACTGAATGCGTTATCCAAGGACAGCATAGGGATCGCATGAGCGACCTCAGGGAATCCTTCTGCCGGTGCTGCGCCAACCCGCTGAGTAGGGGAATCTGGTGAGACTAACTCAGGGTGTTTAAACTCCAACTGCTTCAACCGCTGCAGCTTGCGGTCGTAGTCTGCATCGGTCAGCTTAGGTTCATCTAAGATATAATAACGGTAATTAGCGTCATCCAACTCGGCACGCAGTCGACTAATTTCTTCCAGATTCTTTTGCTCAGGCTGACTCATTCAGATATTCCGACATACAAGAAAACAGGTGTGTAGTAACAAAAACACCCGCCTTCTTGAGGAAGGCGGGTGTTGAAGCGACGCGGCGTTTAGCGTGCCTGCATATGACGATGCAGGCGATGGCGACGTTCAAATTCATGAACGCGCTGGCGCGCAAACTCAATGGTTTGTGCCGTCATCACGCTACGGTTTTCATCTTTAAGTTCACCGCCCATATGGCGTACAACAACCATTGCTGTTTCAACCATTGCTTCAAACGCTGCAGAACTATCTTCAGCGCCAGGAAGTGGCATCAGGAACGTAATGCCAGGGGTCATAAACTCACCCATTTCTTCAATGGGAAACGTACCCGGCTTAAGTACATTCACCATCGAGAACTGCAGTTCGCTATCGAAGCTTTCCGTTTCAAAACGGTGGAAGACACCCATTTCACGGCTATAACGAAGACCGCAGGCCATGATTAACTCAAGCAACTTCGTACCATCAAAACCTTCAGGCTCCCGAGAAAGCACGCTGATCACCACCATTTCAGAAGCATCGGTAAGCGTATCTCTGGCGTGCTCGCTATTAACATCGTGACGAAGCGCTTTTTCTAGCGTGGGATGCGTGCGGACCACATTATCTCGGTACCCTGTTTCAGCTTCGTAATCGTCGTAGTCATCCACATCGTGATAACTATTGTCCTGATAACTATTGTCGTGCGCAGAAATCGTTGGTTCATTAAATTGCGCAGTTTCACGCTCAGCGGCGGCGGCCACAGCAGCAGCCTCACGTGCTTCAGCTTGCTCTTGGGCAATACGAGCTTTCTCGGCTTCAGCTGCTTCTTTTGCTTCACGGCGCTGTTGTGCTTCGAGGGCTTTGCGCTCAGCTTCTAGTGCCTTACGCTCTGCTTTCTGCTTAGCTAGAGCTTCCGCACGTTTAGCTTTCTCTGCTTTCTTACGCGCTTTTTCTTGACGACGCTCAATTAGGCGACGCTTAAAAGAACGCCCAATGCCTTCAAAGTCTACTAAGCGATATTCATCAACTTCATCGTCATCTAACTCTCGGTCTTCACCAACCGTGTCTGAACGCAATTGACGGCGCTTGGGAGTGTCAGAGTAGTGATGCTGGGCAAATACAGCATCTTCAGGTTCGGCTCTTAGCGTCGGCTCTGGGTCTACGCTCTGGCGAGCTGCCGCGTTGGCTTCTTCTGCTGTTTGTTCGGCTGACGTTACTGTGCTTGGCGACGCTGGACCGGGCGTTGACGTAGCTTGTTCTTCCGTTACTGCTAACACCGCTTCTGCGCGGTTATTAGCTTCAATATTAGAAGAATCTTGAGCGACCGCAGGCTCTTGCTCGACGCCTGGTTTTACTTTTTCGACGTGTGCTCTATCAACAGCCTCTTCTTTATCAACATCCGCATTCTGAGCATTGGTGCTTGTGGTTAGGCGAACAGCGTCAGTCTGCTGAGTTTCAGAGCTAGCGACATTGTTAGAATTTTCGTCAACCATAAATACACTTGGCTCCCGGCGCTCGGGTTCAGGAATAGCAGACTTGCCTCGCGTGTGCTCGACTGAGGCGATATCTAACTGAACTGATGAATGATCCGCCGAGCTGGGATGCACGCTAGCTGACGATTGACTGTGTTTTGGAGACTCTGCTTCACGGGACTCATTATTTCGAGACCATGATGAAAAATGCGCGTTGGCTTTTGACTTAGCTGAATTAGCAGAGTTAGAGAAAGAGCGACGGAATTCAGACAGCACTTTGGAGGGCCCTGGGTGCTCTTGGCGCTCCAGCTTAGGTTTTTGCCCAAGGTTGCTATAGTCCGCAGGTTTGACAACCCGTGCGCCACCGTTAGGCAACTCCCAATTTATTTCGGCTTCTTTGACTTCATCATTAAATTCTTCGTATTTAGCGGCTGGCATATCTCTGCCTGCTTGATCCAGACGGGGCACACGGCGTTGGCGCTGAAGCCTGCGAATACCGTCAACAACAATGAGCGATACCAGTGCCAGTCCTAGAATGATTAACCACTCTCTTAGTTCCATGTCGAGCATTCCATGGGTCAATATACCGGTTGCAAAGGCACTATGCCTTGTGAAGTAACATATCCGATGTTAGCTAATTGTCACCAAGCATAGCGCGGTTGCTACGAAAAGGGCCACTTTTTGAAGTTTTTCACGCTTCAACATCGTAACAGATGATTTCGAACAAAATATTCGACTGTATCTACCCAAAAAAGTGCCGTTTTAGCGCTAATATATACCGATAGGGCTCATCATCACATCAATTGTTCGCTGTCACCAAGGGAGATTTTCGTTTCCTTGCTCGCTTTTCACACCTTAATAAAATGAGCCCACATCCGAACGCGTATAACGAAACGCCACTGTCTTACAAAGACTGATCTGCAAAGACTACCCTATCGACGGCCGTTCTCAGGAACGGTTGTCAAAGAAGTTATTAAAAATGCTCCTTAGAAAAACGCCTCCGTGAAGAACGTACTTTATAGCTAATGAAATCATAGCACATATGTTTTAAACCCTTAACTGACACCGAATGAAGATAATAAAAGTTCACATTTCGGCTTTATCTGCTTTAGATAAATATGCATGCTGAGTTACAGAGAGCACTTTACTTGGCGGCGTCGCCAGCGACATGAAGACCCCTGAAAAACAAAAAAGTTATAAAAATAAATTACTGATAAATATATAATTTTATAATTAAAATAAAAATAAGAGCCGCTGTAAATGACAACTAATGAACGTAGTCTGGGATAGCTAGTCAACGTCGACTATAAAGCAGGAGCTCTCATTATCTATTCAACAAACAACCGAAAACAAGCTCGCTCAACAGCTATTTCTTCACATTTCCCGAGACATTTAAGGAAGGGATTCGTTTAATTCGTTGCAATTGGACGCACAGCTTTTATTGATAAAACCCTTAATCAACTAGCGCTGCAGCCTCATCTATACCCACTGATACCAGCCTCGACACACCCGGCTCCTGCATGGTGACACCCATCAAACGCTCGGCGGCTTCCATAGCGATTTTGTTGTGCGTGATATAGATGAACTGAACGCTTTCCGACATTTCTTTAACAAGCTTGGCATAGCGCCCTACGTTGGCATCATCCAGCGGGGCATCTACCTCGTCCAGCATGCAGAAAGGCGCAGGGTTCAACTGAAAAATCGCAAAAACTAAAGAAAGTGCAGTTAACGCTTTTTCGCCACCCGACAGCAAGTGAATGGTGCTGTTTTTCTTACCTGGCGGTCGCGCCATAATTGCCACACCGGTTTCCAGCAAATCATCCCCGGTAAGCGTTAACCAGGCCGCGCCCCCGCCGAAAACCCGTGGAAATAACGTCTGTAGCCCGGTATTCACTTGATCAAATGTTTCCCGAAAACGGACGCGGGTTTCCTGATCGATTCGTTTAATCGCGCGTTCTAGGGTTTCCAATGCTTCCGTAAGCTCAGCGTGCTGCGCTTCCAGGTAATTACGCCGTTCGGCCTGCTGATCGTACTCTTCAATCGCTGCCAGGTTGATAGCGCCTAAACGACGAATCTTATCTGACGTATTTTCCAATCGTTCTTGCCACGCAACTTCACCGGCATCGCTAGGCAAGTGCTCAGCCAGAGCATCAGGGTCATGGCCCAGTTCTGCTAATTGCTCATCTTGGGTAGCCGCTTTCAGCGCCAGCGCTTGGACATCCATCCGGCGCTGCTGTAATTGTTCACGGCTTTGTTCCAAATTACGTTCATGCTGCTGGCGAGCCAGCTCGTCGTTGCGTAGCTGTTCAGCTAAGGCCTGGGCCTGCTGACGGGTATCATTGAGTCGACGCTCCTGCTGTTCACGCTGGAGCAGCAACGTTTCTAACTCTTCAGCGGCCAATTCATCTGGCTCTATCAGCATTTCCCGTGACTCTTCTAACTCAGCAATACGCAGCGAAAGACGCTCTTCGGTGTCGCTGCTACGACGTTGCTGGGCATGTAGGCTATCCCGCTCAGCATTTAATCGCTCACGTTCTAATGCCAGCGCCTGCTGACGCGCCTTCATTGGTGCATGCTGTTGATTCAATTGGCCGCGCTGCTCACGCTGTCGGTTGCGATGCTCAGCACTGGTTTCACGGGCTTCGGCTGCGGCTTCTAGTTGCTCCATCGCGGCATGCCACCGAGCACGCTGCTCTTCTAACGTGAGCGCTAACTCCACTTCATCTTCTTGTAACTGGGAAAGTTCAGCATCCAGCTCAGTAGCGCGGCTCTCTAAATGCTCTAGGCGTTGAGCCAGCCGCTGCTCTTTCACGGCAAGTTGCTGTAGCGCGACGGCATGGGCTCGCTCTTGTTCGGCCTGTTGCTCACGCGTTTGCTCAAGCGCTTCAATGGCTTCGCTTGCGGCTTCACACTGCTCATCCATTAACGCTAACGCACCTTCATCTTGGGCGAGACGGGCGTTTAATTCATCAAACCGACGGCGTGTTACCAGCAGTGCATCGACGCCTTCACCGTTGGCCTGCTGATGCAGCCAGCCATGCCCACGCCATACGCCTTCTCGGCTGACAATGCTTTCTCCTGGCGCTAAGTGAGCTAACAGCGCCTCAGCCTCGTCGTTCGTTTCGGCATAGTGAATCCGTGATAACCATTCTGCTAACGCGCCAGCTCCTGACACCAGCGAATTCAAGCGCTGTGCTGATGACGTTGGCGGCTCGGTTTGATCAATTAAGCACCAATCAGTGGCAAGGGCGTTAGGCAGCGCGGTTAGCTGGTTCGCGGTCACTAACCGGGCGTTTAACCACGGCGCAAGCAGCCAGGAAATTACCCGCTCCCAGCCAGAAGCCACACTAATCGCTTCACCGAGGCGAGGTGCATCGGCTAAACCGTGAGCAGCTAATGCGTTGCTTACATTAGGGTCGTGATCTGCCAGAGCGGCATTTATCAATGCCTTTAATGATGCGAGTTCGCCTTGATGTTGACTGAATTCAGCACGCTGTTGATCGCGAGCCTGGGTGGCCTGCTGATACGCATTTTTGGCATCGCTGTAGCGCTGCTGCCACTGGTCACGTTCGGCTTGGATGGCTTCAGTCCGCTGCTCAGCCTCTTCCCGCTGGGCCTGACATTCAGCGTGTTCGCTGCGTAGTTCAGTAACATCCGCGAGTTCGCCACGCTGCTGGCGGCGGCGCTGGTTCTCGGCCTGTAGGCGCGCGATGCGTTGCTCTAAGTCGCGTAACTGGTCTTGGCATCGGTCCGCTTCCCGACTGGCATCGCGCCAGTGGTTTTCTGCATTTTCCCACTGCTGTTCTGCAGCTTCCAGAGTGGGAGTTGCATCAGCTAACGTTTGCTCAAGTGTCTCTAGCTGCTCTTCAAGAGCTTCATGCTCGGGAAGCAAATCCTCTAAACGAGTCTCTATGGCGGCAAGACGTTCCTGGTCGCCTTCGCTGACTTGGCGCTGTTCGTCAAGGTCGCGGTGCGTCGTTGCGATGTCGCTTGCTAACTGAGCCTCACGACTGCGTCGGTGCGCTTGATCTTGCTCCAGGCGGGCAATACGAGTGGTGGTTTCAAAAAACTGCTGCTGGTGGCGATCCAGTATGTCAGCCAATTCATCGTGCTGTTCGCGTGCTTGTTCTAGCCGCGTTTCACACTGACGGACACCAAAGACATCTTTCTCAACCGCTATTTCCAGTTCGCGCACTCGGCTCTCTTGATGAGATTGCTCAGCGCGCAATGCACGCCCGCGCACTAACGCCAGCTCACCTTTTAACCGGTACTCCTGCTGCTTTAACTCTTGATAGCGTTTGGCTGCTTCTGCCTGACGCTTGAGACGTTCGAGCTGTTTGTCCAATTCTTCACGAATATCATCCAGTCGCTCCAAGTTCTCCTGGGTGCGGCGCATGCGATTTTCGGTTTCCCGGCGGCGTTCCTTGTATTTTGAAATACCGGCGGCCTCTTCAAGCGTGGCACGCAGGTCATCGGGACGCGCTTCAATTAGCCGTGAAATCATCCCCTGGCCGATAATGGCATAAGAACGTGGGCCTAAACCGGTGCCCATGAATAGATCGGCGATATCCCGCCGACGGCACTTTTGACCGTTAAAGAAGTAATTGGATTGGCCGTCGCGGGTGACTAAACGTTTTACCGCAATTTCTGAGTACTGAGCGTAAACCCCGCCCATGCCGCCATCGCGGTTATCGAACTTCAGCTCGATAGAAGCTTGACTGATCGGCTTACGCCCGGTGGAGCCGTTAAAGATAACATCAGCCATCGACTCACCACGCAGAGTTTTAGCTGAGGATTCTCCCATTACCCAGCGTACCGCGTCGATGATATTGGACTTGCCACAGCCATTTGGCCCAACGATGGCCGTCATATTGCCATCGAAGGGCACCGTTACTGGATCAACAAAGGACTTGAACCCAACAAGACGAATAGAGGTTAAGCGCATTGCGACCCTTAGCAGCGATTGTTTGCTTGGACGTTATTCAAAAACGCGATCAATAACAACATTTGCCGTCTCATCTTCACTAATAGGCCCAACGTTTACGCTCTCCAGATCACCAAAGAGATCACCAGGCTGAGGGGTTGCCTGGCCAGACTGAGAAACACGAACGACTAAGCGTGCTTCACGCACCTGAGAGATTTGCGCCTGGGGTGACATCGCAGCGGTGTCATCCAATACTACGGTCATAGGAAGTTCTGACACCTGAGCACGAATAACAGCGAGCGGTGGCAATTCGCCCTCGATGTCTCGTGCAGTAATAAACACGCTCGCATCGCCACTTACGTTATCTAATAGCGCTTTGTCTAACGATACGTTCACACGCACGCCCTGACGTTGGGCAGCTTCAACCGCCGCTGTTTCCGGCGATATCCCTAAACGCTCTTGAGCAACGCGAATACCTTCACGCAAAGAAGATGCCGTATCGGGATCTTCGATATTTGCGACAGCGCGACGCCAGCGGTCTATTGCCGTTTCATAGTCACCATTATCAAACGCATGAATACCAAGCAAGCCTAGCACCGTGGGCTGTCGCGGATCTTGCGCGAGTGTCTCGTCCACTAACGACTGTACCTCGGGAGTCAACTCACGTTCCGCCATAAAAAAACGTAGTTGGGCAAGCTGGGCAAGCAGCGGAGGGACTCGCCCCTCAATGGCAATCAATCGCTCTAATGCATCAGCGGCCTTGTCTGCCTGACCGGTTTCACGATAAAGCGGAAACAGTGAACTCCATACATTTGGGTTATTCGGCTGACGCGCGGCTTCTGCTTCCATGCGCTCTAGATACATAGCCAGTGAGCCATCAGGGTCGCTTTGCACTTCTTGCTGAATAGCGTAAAGCGTTAAATCGCCTTCTGCGCCGTTTTGCTGATACCAAAACGTACTCGCCCCCACCACAGCCACCATGACCAAGGGAACAGCCAGCCTGCCTGCCGTCGCCGCTCTTAAAGGGCGCTTAGTGCGGGTAGCCGTGTCTTCTAATAAGCTGCGCTCAAGCTCCAGGCAGTCTTCTTTAAACCGCTCCTCATCCATATCGCCACGTTCGTGGGCAGCTTCTAACGAGGCCAAACGGCGCTTAAAAATTGCCACGTTTTGCTCATCAGCGGTATCGTTAGCTTCAAAGTGATCTAGCTTGTCGCGCAACGTGCGGGCACCGCGCATCGGCGCTACTAATAACCAAAGCGCGGGCAATAATAATAAAGCAATCGCAATCCACAGCGGTGTCATGAAGACCTCTCGCGGTTAATCAGGGCATCCAGGCGGGCACGTTCTTCGGCGCTTAGCGCTTTCGCTGAGGCATTACGCCGAGCGCGGACCATCATCACGACGACAACCACGCCAAGCAGCACTAACGCTATTGGCAATCCCCATAGCAGGTAAGTGCGGTTTTCTAAACGCGGGTTGTAAAGGATGTACTCTCCAAACCGCTGCACCATGTGATTAACAATCTCGATATCCGATTGACCATCCTGGAGCAATTGATAAACACGTTCACGCATATCACCAGAAATCGGTGCATCAGAATCATCAATTGCTTGGTTTTCACACAAAGGACAGCGCATCGAAGCAGTCAGGTCGCGGTAACGCTGCTCCGTAACAGGATCGTCAAACTCACGTATCTCGATACCAGCTGCCATCACGCTGCTAGCCAATGCCAGCAGCGCGATAGTCAGCATTAAGCGTATTAACGCCATTTTTCCACCTCCGGCAGAATGCGCTCACGAACATCTTCCGGTGACACGTAGCCTTTGTGGTGGTAACGAATGACACCGTTCGCATCGACCAAGAACGTTTCCGGCGCACCGTAAACCCCCAGATCAAAGCCAAGGCTACCTTCTGGGTCAAAGACATTCACATCGAAGGGATCACCAAACTCGCTCAAGAATTCCAGTCCTTTTTCGCGAGTATCTCGATAGTTAATGCCGACCATACGAATTCCTTGGTCAGCCAGTTCTAGCAGCTGCGGCATTTCCTGCTTACAGGCGGGGCACCACTCGCCCCATACATTCACCAGAGTGACGTCGCCGGTTAGCAATGTTTGATCCACTTGACGATTTTCATCGCGCAGTGTTGTGGCCTCAAACGCTGGAAACTGCCTAGCCATTAACGCAGAATCGCGGTGCGAAGGGTCACGCCCAAGCCCTTGATAAAGAAAGAGCGCGACCCCCAAGAAGCCAATAGGCAATAGTAAAAGCAACAGGCGACGTGTCATACGGTAGCTTCCTTAGACGTTGCAGACCCAGACGTTGAAGCCCCAGGCGTTGCAGAAGCTGCCTTAGCAGATGATTTGCGCGATACAGCACGGCGGTATCGCTTATCGACTATCGCCAGAATGCCACCGAAGGCCATCAGCAACCCACCAAGCCATAGCCAGCGTACAAACGGTTTGTATTGAACGCGCATTGCGTAGCTACCATCGCCTAAGTCTTCGCCCATGGCCACATAAAGGTCACGGAAAAGCCCCGGGCGAAGCGCCACTTGGGTCATAGGCATGCCCGTCGCAATATAGAGGCGTTTTTCAGGGCGCATCACAAAGCTGCGCCCGGCGTCGCCACGCTGTACCTGGATAATGGACGTGTCTGCCAGGAAGTTGGGGCCTCGGCGGTTTGTCAGCTCTGTCATGGTGAACTGATAGCCTGCCACTTCAACAGTAGTGCCTGGCGACATACGCACGTTGCGCTCGATGTTGTAATTGGAAACAACCGCCACACCAACGATGGTGACCGCAATTCCCACATGACCAAGCACCATGCCCCAATATGCTAACGACAGCCTACGCAGCCCGGCCATAAAGGAGCTGGCATGGCGAGTTTTATCAAATAGATCGCGCACGATCGGCAGCACGATCCAGAGTGCCGAAACAATCCCTAGGGAAACCCACACATTCCATTCGCCGCCATATAGCAGCGGCATAACCCCGCCCAGCACTAGCGCGGCAGCGCCTGATAGCCATAGTTTTCGCCACAGCTCACTGGCATTCATGCTTTTCCAGCGAGCGATAGGCCCCAGCCCCATAAACATGCACATGAGTACCGTTAACGGCACAAACAGCGCATTAAAATACGGAGGCCCGACACTGATCTTGCCTAAGCCAAGAGAGTCTAGAATGAGTGGATAGACCGTTCCTAACAGCACGGTGACTGTCATAATGACCAGCATAATATTATTGACCAACAGCAACGAGTCACGGGATAGCCAATTAAACCCGACTTTATGGCTCACCCGGGGTGCACGCAGAGCAAAGATCAGCAGCGACAACGTCACAGTAATTGCCAACAACATCAAAATAAAAAAGCCGCGGGAGGGATCGTTAGCAAATGCGTGCACTGAGGTCAGCACGCCAGAGCGCACCAGGAACGTACCCATCAGTGACAGCGAGAAAGTAGAAATCGCCAGCAGCACCGTCCAGCTTTTAAACGAGCCGCGCTTTTCTGTAACCGCTAAGGAGTGCACAAGTGCTGTTCCTGTTAACCAGGGCAGCAAAGAGGCATTTTCAACCGGATCCCAGAACCACCAACCGCCCCAGCCAAGCTCGTAGTAAGCCCACCAACTTCCCAACGCGATGCCTACGGTAAGAAATGCCCAGGCCACATTGGTCCAGGGGCGCGCCCAACGGGTCCAAGCCGCGTCTAAACGCCCGCCCAGGAGCGCGGCAATCGCAAATGCAAATACCACAGAGAAACCCACATACCCCATGTAAAGCATAGGAGGATGAATAACCAACCCAAAATCCTGCAGCAACGGATTAAGATCGGCCCCATCTTGAGGCATATTGGGCAACAGACGCTCGAATGGGTTGGAAGTCATTAAGATAAACAGCAGGAAGCCAACGCAGACCATCCCCATAATGCCTTGCACGCGCGCCACCATGTCACGGGGTAAATCGCCGGAAAACACTGAAGCAGCATATCCCCAGCCTGCTAGCATCAAGCTCCACAGCAATACCGACCCTTCATGGTTTCCCCATACGGCACTAAACTTGTAGTACCAGGGCAGCAGTGAGTTTGAGTTATTAGCGACGTTTGCCACGCTGAAGTCATCCAGCATGTAACTAGACGTTAGGCACACATAGGCAATAGCAACAAAGAAAAACTGCCCTGTCGCCATCGGATGACCATACGCCATCCACAGTGGACGGCGCGTCGCCGCACCTGCAAGCGGCATCACCGCCTGAATGACGGCCATCAACAAGGCAATAACTAGGGCAAAGTGGCCTATTTCAGGAATCATTTTGATGAACATGAGCGCTCCGAATTAGCAGTGGGCATCACCGTCTGCCTGACACAATAAGACATTAATATTCGCTCGCTTGGGGGGTGCCTTCTTGCTCCAAACGCTTACCCACTTCAGCCGCTTTTGCCTGGAAATCTGCCGGGGAGTAACCTGCTTCTTCTAGCGCTTGCGCTACCTCGGGCGGCATATAGTTTTCATCGTGGCGAGCTAACACCTTATCGGCATATAAGCGCCCATCTGCCTGTAATTCACCTACCACCACGACGCCCTGCCCTTCACGGAAAAGATCCGGCAGAATCCCGCTGTAATAGACCTCCACGTCATCGACGTAGTCGGTCACGGTAAATTCAACATCCAGACTTTCGGGATCCCGAGACACTGACCCCTCTTTAACCATTCCACCCGCCCGAATCTGACGCTCCATGGGCGCATCGCCCTGAGCAATTTGCACTGGGCTAAAAAATAAGTTGATGTTGGAACGCAGCGCATAAAGCGTCAGCCCCACCGCTATCGCGGTTAATGAAACCAACCCTAAAATAACGAACAGCTTCTGTTTACGTTTAGGCGTCATTGCGAACATCCCTTTGAGCAGAGTTAACCGGTACTTGCGTGGACTGGGAATGCGCGTTTTGACGACGCACGCGACGTTTTACGCTTTTCAAAAGTTGACTGCGCTCTTGGCGCGCATGCCAAACTATGACCAGCATCAACAACGCAGTGATGCCCCAAGCCCCCCAGACATAAAGTCCGTGGCCACCCATGGCAAAAAATTCATTAAGCGAGGAAAAAGCCATTATCTCACCTCCTCCACTAACTCTTGCACCCAGCGCTTATTGGTTTCACGACGCAATATTTCGCTGCGAGTACGCATCAACGTCAGCGCAATAAAAAAGCAGTAGAAGCCCAGCACCATAATGAGCAGCGGTGCCCACATCTCCATGGGCATTGCCGAACGCCCAGTAATCGTAAACGAAGCGGGTTGGTGAAGGGTGTACCACCAGTCCACCGAATATTTGATAATCGGAATATTTATCACGCCCACCATCGCCAGCACAGAAGCTGCCCGCGAGCCGCTATCGCGGCTATTGAAAGCACCGCGTAGCGCAATAACACCTAAATACAAAAACAGCAGAATGAGCATGGAGGTTAAGCGCGCGTCCCACATCCACCAGGTTCCCCAGGTCGGCACTCCCCACACTGCGCCTGAAAAAAGCGCCACAAAAGTCATCGCAGCGCCCAACGGTGCCATTACGGTGGCTGCCATATCGGCCACCTTGATTTTCCAGACCATAAATACCAGGCCTGAAATCGCCATCGAAACAAAAATGGATTGCGCTAAGAAGGCAGCAGGAACGTGGACATAAATAATGCGAAAGCTATTGCCCTGCTGATAGTCAGCAGGAGCAAATGCCAGCCCCCAAACAGTGCCCACCAGCAACAGGAGTGCCGCCGCCGCCCAGAACCAAGGCTGCAGTTTGGCGCTAATCGAGTAGAACCACTTGGGTGATCTCAGTTTATTAATAAAGGCCCACATGGTGTTTTCGTCCTTTAACCGTTGATGCTGATGCGTAGCGATGCGGCGATAGCCCAGGGTGCTAGCATTAACGAAATCGCTAAAAGTGCGCCTAAAATAGCAATATGAGCTGCAATACCATCGCCTAGAATGGCGGCTTGTACGGCGCCTGCGCCAAAAATAAGCACCGGAATATAGAGCGGTAATACCAGCAACGACAACAGCACACCGCCTCGCGCTAGCCCTACAGTAAGCGCCGCGCCAATCGCACCAATCAGGCTAAGGCTTGCGGTTCCCAGCGCCAGCGAAAGCGCTAGAATCAGGTAACTACCGGCAGGGAGTGCCAGCATGATACCTAAAATCGGCGCCATGAGCGCCAATGGTAGTCCTGTCAGCAACCAGTGAACGGCCACTTTCGCAAGACTCAGAGCCGCCAGCGGCTGAGGGGCTAAAAGTAGCTGCTCCAAACTGCCGTCGTCGTAGTCGCTCCGGAACAGACTATCCAGTGAAAGCAGTGCCGCCAGCAACGCGGCCACCCACAGCAGCCCAGGCGCTATTTCTGCCAGCAACTGGGGGTCAGGTGAAATGCCGATCGGAAAGAGCGTAATCACCAAAGCAAAAAACACCAATGGGTTAAGCACTTCACCACGGCGGCGCAGTAAAAGCGTTAGATCTCGCTTAAAGGTGGCACTAACGGCAACCATGAGCCCACCGGAAGGTGCGTGCATCGACATGTCTGTGATGCCTGTCGTGGCGTGTGAGCTTGGCAACGCTGTCTCCTTCTAACCCAATTGAACGCGCCTAAGCACGGGTGATTCGGCTAACTCATGGTGTGTCGTCACTAATACACAGCCTCCCGCGTTGGCATGAGCAACAAGCTGAGCTTCTAATGCTGCCACTCCATGGCGATCAATGGCTGTGAAAGGCTCATCTAATACCCATAGCGCCCGCTGGGTAAGCGTTAACCTAGCAAGAGCCACTCGCCGCTGTTGGCCTGCCGAAAGCTGGCCGGCAGGCACATCTTCAAAACCGCTAAGCCCCACCTGAGCCAATGCTTCTTCGCGCTGACAATCGTTTCCCTGATCACCACTGAGCGCTTGGTACCACGTTAAGTTTTCCAGCGGAGTAAGGCCCGCTTTCACGCCAGGGGCATGCCCTAAATAGAGTAGATTAGCGAGAAAATGTTCACGCACCTCGCGCATTGAGTCGCCATTCCAATAAATATCGCCATGGTAGTCGCTCAACTGGCCAGAGAGAATTTTCAGCAACGTGGTTTTCCCGCTCCCGTTAGGGCCTTCAATGCGGACAATTTCGCCACGATGAATATCAAGGTCTAGCCCCTCAAACAGCCAGCGGTCGTCGCGCTCACAGGCTAGCTGTCGGGCTTGCAGGCAGAGGCTCAAGGATATCTCCAGGCACGTAGATTTTGCGGGGAACTCTACACGGAAAGCCCCTTTCTCGCCAGTCGCTCTCTGCGGCCTGGGGTCGCAGCACGACCCCACCCAGCGTCGCTTAAGAGCAATAGATAATTCAGAGCACTAGAACTGTATGCAAAAACAGGCCTATACTACGAACACTGTATGAAAAAACATTACCGATCATAAACACAGCAATCTGCTCAATTACACGCCTAGGGAGCGGGCGCTGCATTGGAGAAACAGCATGACGATGTCAATGCCAACACCCCTGAACGTTACTCAACCGTCACTTACTCAACCGCTGTCTCAAGGGCTTTCTCAAGGGCTTTCTCAAGGGCTGTCTCAAGGGCTGTCTCAAACGACGTCAAATGTCGGTCACGTTGTTTATTCGACATCTCGTGTAACGCGGCGCAATACCTATGCGCTTCGTGTGCGCGGCAACAGGATGTGTGAATGCAATCTCTTCGATGGCGATGTCATTATTATTCGCCGTTATCAGCAAGGTAGCCATCAAGAAACTGCGGTTGCGACGATTAATCAGCACGAAATGGCACTAAAGCAACTTTCAATTAGCCGTCTGGGCGTTCATCTATGGCCCGAAGATACGGCGATGCCAGCCGTTTTCCTGCATAATAGTGATATCCAGGTGCTGGGAATGGTCATGGGCGTAGAGCATGGCGTTAGTCATACTCGGCACCATTAATTCGCTGCCCAGGAGCATTAATTGCGCTACCAAGTTCCAGACTTAGCACCGGAGACATGGCATAGCACTGAAAATGAGGTTGAAAAAAGCCGTTTTCTCACGTGGATATGCCATGCACCCAACACCGCCAACTATCATGCATTGCTGCAGGCGGCAAAATCCGCTCACCCCAATGCAAGCCATCATTGCACGGCTTTTATTGCTGGTCCTCCTGGAGAACAAACGCATATTGGTTTCTCTGATGATGGCGAACCGGGCGGTACGGCAGGCAGACCCATGTACCAAGCCTTACTAGGCAGCCAGATGGGGGAAATAGCCTGTGTGGTGATTCGTTACTTTGGGGGCACCAAGCTGGGCACTGGCGGCCTTGCCCGGGCTTACGCGCAATCGGTTAACAGCGGACTTGAAACGTTACCCACACGCGAAGTCGTCGAACGAGATAGTTATCTGCTTCGCGTTGATTTTGCCTACGAAGCAGTAGCGCGCGCTTGGTGTAACGAGCAGAAAATCCCCGTTCAACATGCTGAGTACGGCAGTGGCGGTGTATGTTTAACCATTGGCTGGCCAAGGGATAACGCTTTAAATCTCGCCATGCTTGAAAACCGCCTAAAGACTGCCCTCGATATTCAAAAAGTGACGCCGTAGTGAAGCCAGTGACACGTCCAACAAAAAACGCGACTTACGCGAGCAATTGCTCGGTAAGCCGCGTTTTACATGCTGACAATTACGTAGCGATAGCTGCGCAATGTCACTACCCGTGAGTCTTAGCCTAAATATTTAATCATCACACCCGCCGCGACAGCAGAACCGATAACCCCAGCCACATTGGGGCCCATGGCATGCATCAGCAGGAAGTTATGCGGGTTCGACTCCAAGCCAACCTTATTAGCAACGCGAGCGGCCATCGGCACCGCAGAAACACCCGCAGCACCAATCAGCGGGTTAATCGGCATTTTGCTCACCATGTTCAACAGCTTCGCCATCAACACACCTGCGGCGGTACCAATACCAAACGCCACAATACCTAGGCCTAAGATACCCAGCGTCTCAAATGACAGAAAGCTTTCTGCCATCAGTTTAGAGCCGACCGCCAAACCTAGAATAATGGTGACGATATTAATCAAGGCGTTTTGTGCGGTATCCGATAAGCGCTCCACCACACCGCACTCGCGCATCAGGTTGCCAAAGCAGAACATCCCTAGCAGCGGCGCTGCATCAGGTAAAAAGAGCGCAACCAAGATCAACAATACGAGCGGGAAGACAACTTTTTCCAGCTTCGATACCGGACGCAGTTGCGTCATCTTAATTTGGCGCTCTTTCTGAGTGGTCAGCAGACGCATGATCGGCGGCTGAATCAGTGGCACAAGCGCCATGTAGGCGTAAGCAGCTACTGCAATAGCGCCAAGCAGCTCTGGGGCCAATACACTCGCAACGTAAATAGACGTCGGACCGTCAGCCCCCCCGATAATACCAATGGCCGCCGCTTGATTAAGGGAGAAGTCCATCACCCCCATCGACGACAGCGCAACAGCACCAAACAGCGTGGCAAAAATACCAAACTGAGCAGCCGCTCCTAAAAAGAGCGTGCGCGGGTTAGCCAATAACGGGCCAAAGTCGGTCATTGCCCCTACGCCCATGAAGATAATCAGTGGGGCAATGCCAGAGGCAATCGCTACGTTATAAAAGCTGTAAAGCATGCCATCGCCATAACCTACGTTCATGACGATATCTTTCGCCGCGCGTAACTGATCCGGGGCAGCGGCATCGTGGGCGATCGCCTTCAGCGACTCCCGCCAAGCTTCCACACCGCTTAATGGATCAAGGGTGGCGCCCAGTGCAGAGGCAATCTGTTGCAGTACTGCGGGTTTTGCCACCCCAATCGCCTGATCGAGCGCTGAAATTGCCAAGCCCGCCTCAGGTATATTGGCAAGAATGCCGCCAAACCCAATTGGCACCAGCAGCAGCGGCTCAAACTTCTTATAGATAGCAAGGTAGAGCAGCCCAAGCCCTACCAAAATCATAACCGCCTGACCAAGCTCGAGATTATAAAGACCAGAGCCTTCCCATAAGGTGATTAACTTATCCATTGCCGAATGCCCTTAAAGCTCGATCAGCGAATCGCCGACGGTGACGCTGTCACCCTCGCTGACGTTAACTTTCGATACGGTGCCGGCACTGCTGGCACGTACTTCGGTTTCCATTTTCATGGCTTCCAAAATAATCACCACGTCGCCTTCCGCCACTTGGTCACCAGGACGCACATTGACCTTAAAAATATTGCCAGCGAGCGGAGCATCAATGCTTTCCCCACTGGGTGCAGCAGCCTCCTCTTTGGGTGCGTTAGTGCTAGCGGCTACCTGCTCTTGCACCTCACCTATCTCTCCACCCTCAGACACCTCCACCACAAAGGCTTTACCATTAAGCTTGACGGTATACGTTTCCGGGCCACTTGAAACCACAGGCGCTTTGCTTTCAGTTTTTTTCGGTACGTTAGCGCTTTCTGCTTCAACCGCCTGGGGTGCAGGCTCGAAAGCATCCGGGTTGTCACGGTTTTTAAGGAATTTCAAACCGATTTGTGGGAACAGTGTGTATGTCAGCACATCGTCTATTTTCTGTTCGCCGTCAGCAATGCGAATGCCGTCTGCGCTGGCCTTCTCTTTGAGCTCGGTCGCTAGTTTGTCCATTTCTGGCGCCAGATTATCTGCCGGGCGGCAAGTGATCGGTTCGCCGCCTTCAAGCACGCGCTTTTGCAGCTCTGCATTAAACGGCGCGGGCGCAGAGCCGTATTCACCTCTTAAGATCGCTTGGACTTCTTTGGAAATGGACTTGTAGCGCTCACCCATCATGACGTTCATCACCGCTTGGGTGCCGACAATCTGGGAGGTCGGTGTTACCAAAGGAATAAAGCCAAGGTCTTCACGAACGCGGGGGATTTCATTCAACACGTCGTCAAATTTATCGCCAGCGCCCTGCTCTTTTAGCTGGCCTTCCATGTTAGTAAGCATGCCGCCAGGCACCTGGGCGATCAAAATACGTGAATCAATACCGCGTAACGAGCCTTCAAATGCCGCATATTTTTTACGCACTTCACGGAAATAGCTGGCGATATCCTCTAACAACTCCAGGTCAAGACCAGTGTCGCGATCGGTATCTTTAAGCATAGCAACGACGGATTCAGTCGGACTATGACCGTAAGTCATGGACATCGAAGAGATCGCGGTATCAACATTATCGACCCCCGCTTCAACGGCCTTCAAAATTGTCGAGGTCGATAAACCGGTAGTGGCATGGCAATGCAAATGAATAGGGATAGACAGTTCTTTTTTCAGCCGCGAAACAAGATCATAAGCGATATAAGGCGTCAGGAGCCCCGCCATATCCTTGATAGCCAGTGAGTCGGCACCCATTGCAGCAATGGTTTTAGCGAGCTCTACCCAGCTATCCAGGGTATGTACCGGGCTAACCGTATAGCAGATAGTGCCTTGTGCGTGACCACCTACTTTAAGAACTGCCTTGATGGCACGCTCAAGATTGCGCGGGTCATTCATCGCGTCAAATACGCGGAACACATCAACCCCATTGGTCTTGGCGCGTTCAACAAATTTATCAACCACATCATCAGCGTAGTGGCGATAGCCTAATAAGTTTTGGCCACGCAATAACATCGCTTGAGGTGTATTCGGCATGGCTTCTTTTAATGCCCGAATGCGTTCCCAAGGGTCCTCACCCAAATAACGAATACACGAATCGAACGTTGCTCCACCCCAAGACTCTAATGACCAGTAGCCAACGTTATCGAGCTTCTCGGCAATCGGCAGCATGTCATCAAGACGCAAACGAGTGGCAAATAGCGACTGATGGCCGTCGCGAAGAACAACATCAGTGATCCCCAGAGGACGTTTTGTTTCATTCATGGTCGTAGCTCACAGTTTTACGTTATGGATTTTTAGTAAATTTAACAAAGTAATTATTAATTGAGCGGAAAGATGACTACAAAACTGGTGTTTTATTTACGGCGCGAAGAACGATAACGATGCACTGCAGCACTAATTACCGCCATCACTTCATCATCTTGGCCTTTCGGTGTAGATGATTTTGCGTTATTACGACCGTTAGGCGCTGCCACCTGAGCAGGCTGAAAACGGCCAATCAATTTCGACATTAGCGTAACGCTAATCACCAAAACTGTAAGAAAAACAAACACAAAGCCCATACCCATCCCCATAAGGGAAAGTCCTTCTTGGAGTAACTCTGGCTCTTGCATACCGCATTCCCCCTCTTTCAAATGTTTATCGGCACACTGACAGCCTCTAAAGGCGCTTGGCGCAATGAGGCATATACACTAACCTGCCACATCCAGGATAGATTGCAATCGCGCCATAGTGGAAGTCATGGTTGTTAATTTACTACATAAAGGCAGGATAGGCCTAGCGCCTATGGAAGGCGTCATCGACGCATTAACGCGTGACCTACTGACTCAGCAGGCAGGGTTTGACTGGACAGTGACAGAGTTTGTCAGGGTGGTTGACGCACGCCTCCCACCTCGCGTGTTCTATAAACATTGTCCTGAACTGACAGCGGATCGCGTCGCTACTCCTAGCGGTGTTCCCGTGCATCTGCAGCTTTTGGGGTCAGATCCCGAAGCGCTCGCCAGCAACGCGCAACAAGCGCTTTCGTTGGGCGCCATCAGCATCGACCTTAATTTTGGCTGCCCCGCCAAACTGGTCAACCGCCATGATGGTGGTGCATCACTGCTACGCCAGCCCGACCGGGTCTATCGTGCCGTAAAAGCGGTTGCTGAAGCCGTGGAGGGCGCAATCCCTGTGACGGCTAAAATTCGCCTTGGTTTTTCTGATCGTCGCTTAGCAGTAATCTGCGCCCAAGCCACCGAAGCTGGCGGCGCTGCGCAGCTCGTCGTTCATGGCCGCACGCGCGATGAAGGTTATCGCCCGCCTGCTCACTGGGAGTGGATTGGCAAAGTCCGCCACCACGTATCGATTCCTGTCGTTGCAAACGGCGATATCTGGACACTAGAAGACTACTGGAAAGCTCGCACGCTTTCAGGCTGCCAGGATGTCATGCTTGGGCGCAGCGCCCTCTCAGACCCTTGGCTTGCGGCTCGCATACGCCATTGGCAGCGTACAGGCGAGCGTCTACCTGACACCACCTGGGCAATGCGCGCCAGCGTATTAAAGCAATACGCTGACTTACAACGGCAACACTTGCCAGAGCGGGTGGTGGTATCTCTGGTCAAGCAGTGGCTGGCACAAATGCGCCAAGGCAATACCGAAGCTAACCAACATTTTCAGCGCTTAAAACGCCTCACGGACCTAGATACACTGCTCGACAACCTGATTCCCAGCACATCACGTTGCAGCGAGCCCGTATAAGTTGTTCTCGACGTTAGATTAAACAAAAAAAAAGCGCCCACCGCTGTTTCTGCGGAAGGCGCTTTAAAACGATCGCAAGACCAAAGAAAAAGCCACATTGGTCAGGCTAAAATGAAAAAACCCGCATTCAACAGAAAGCGGGTTTTCAAAATTTGGCGCGCCCGGGAGGATTCGAACCTCCGACCCCCTGATTCGTAGTCAGGTACTCTATCCAGC
>NZ_RZHG01000006.1 GCF_003989795.1 Vreelandella andesensis | reverse complement strand
TGGGAGCGAGATCGCCAGATCACCGAGAGTTGGCTGGCATGGTCTGAAGAGGAGAGCCGGGGGTCAAGTGATCGCCCTTTTTTCAGCTTTCTCTTCTACGATGCTGTGCACGGGTACAGTCATCCAGCTGAGGTTCAGCGCTTTACGCCTTACTGGGAGAGCATTAATCATTTGGCCTTGGGCCCCGACTTCGACCCTGAGCCTTACTGGAATCGCTATCGGACTGCGGCACGTTATGTGGATCAGCAACTAGGGCGCGTCCTTGATGATCTGGATGCACGTGGGCTACTGGAAAACACGGTGGTGGTAATCACCTCGGATCATGGCGAATCCTTCAACGAGCACGGCAAGAACTATTGGGGCCATGGCAGCAACTACACGCCAGAACAGGTACAAGTGCCATTGGTAATGCACTTGCCGAGGCATCCGGGCGGCAAAATCACTCGGCGCTCTCATCACGCCGATATCGCGCCGACCCTACTAGAAGAAGTGTTGGGCTGCGAAATTGCGCCGCAGCGCTACACCCTTGGTCATAACTTGTTAGATCCAGAGGTAAAGCGTGAATGGATGCTCTCAGGGAGTTACATGGGCTATGGCATTTTAATGCCCGAGTATCAGATCGCCGTGCATCCGGCGGGGTCTTTCGAGATCTATGACTATCAAATGAACGCACTTGATGATGTACGTCCCAATCCGACTGTTTCGAACGCGGTACTCCAGGCTCTGTCGCGGTTCTATCGCTAAAGATAAGGGCACGTTACGTTCAAATGATCTGATTTATTCCTTTTGCCATTTGATCTGAAATTCAATCTCCTCTTCATCATCGGACCGTTCGTGTTCGATGGTGAATTCAGCTCGCACAGGAACATAGATGCGCTCGCCTGCAATCTGAATACCAACAGCGCGCAGCGGCGTGAATAGGCAGAAATCCAGTCTAGTAGGTTGGCGATGCTTTCTTTAGCACATGCCCATCATGTCACTAAGGCTGGCTTAGTTGGGTCCCGTAATCTGTAAACGAAGAAGGTACCGCTAGCCTGCTTAATCGACGCAGCAACGTCACTATGGCATGTTTGCGTTTCACCATTGATCTTTAAGGAGGTAAAGCAAAACCGTCATGCCTGATAATTCTTTCTGGATGGAACTACTGAGTAACCGTGGCGTGAGTTCGGTAGCACTTGTGTGCATTATCATCCTGTTTCGCATTTTCGCGGTGCGTGTTATACGCGGCCAAAAAGAGATCTTGTCTGATCACCGCCGCGTGTGGCTAGCTCGGATCCGGAATGCCACCGTGGTTCTTATCCTGGTTGGCTTGGTGTTGATCTGGTTGCCTTCTCTGCATGCCTTCGCGCTGTCCATCACCGCCTTCGCGGTAGCGTTAGTTATCGCAACCAAAGAGCTGATCCTCTGCCTGTCGGGCACCGTGCTGCGCGTTGTAAACCAGCCTTTCGAGATTGGAGACTGGGTTGAGATAGGCAACCTGCGTGGTCAGGTGGTCGACGAAACCATGCTGGCAACGACCCTTCAGGAAATTGGCGGACCCGTGGGACGCTTTGAATACTCGGGCAAGACAATCGTGGTTCCCAACAGCGTTTTTCTGACCACCCCAGTCAGGAACCAGAACTTCTTCAAGAAGTGGGTGTATTTCGAAGTTTGCGTCGTTCTGGAACCTGATGTGGACATGCGATCGGCTCTGCCGGCATTAGAGCAGGAGGTGGCGAAGTTACACATCCCCCATGCCGAGTTGGCCGAACGCTACAGCGCACTGATCAGAAAGCGCAGCGGCATTGATATCGCTGAACCTCATCCTCGCGTGACGCTTGCCACCACGGACATCGGGAAACAGCGTCTGGGCATCACGCTATTTTGCCCTACTTCCAGTGCCTTTGAACTGGAGCAGGCCATTAACGATGCCGTACTGCGCCGTTACTGGCTATTGCGCAATATGGCGAGCGTATCGGCGGGGGAGTGAACGGAAATCGCCATGCTATGTCCCTGGAATACGCTTACGGTGCAATAGCAAAAAAATCAGAAACGCTCGATACCTATTTACCTGCCTTCACTATATTATTCCCCACGTCGCTCTTCCTGCGACGTTGATGGAGTGCTTGAGAAATGAGCTTGGTCGCTTTACTGCGTGCTCTACCTGGTCATCTGAAAAATCAGCGTCCCACATTAGGCGACATTCTGGCCGCCCTTGATGAACGCGCCACCCCCTTGGTGCTATTGCTTTTTGCGATCCCGGCAATTGTGCCCACGCCAGGCATTCCCGCAGGCATGGTATTTGGATCCGCGCTAGCCTTCATTGGTATACAGATGGCGATCGGCACCAAGCGCATCCGGCTGCCGCCGGGTATTGCCCATCTGCGTATCGGACGGCAACAGCTGGAACGGATTTTAGGTAAAGCAACCCCTCATCTCGAAAAACTCGAGCGGCACCTGAGCGTGCGCCTGGGGTGTCTTATCACGCCATTGGCTATTCGAAGCATCGGCGTCGTTATCTTTATCATGGCCTTGCTGATAGCACTCCCGATTCCATTTGGAAATACGTTGCCTGGGTTGGCAGTACTGATTCTGTCGCTTGGTATTGCTCAGCGAGATGGTATCGCAGTCGCTGCGGGGCTCGGCCTTGCTGTCATTGCTGCGGTTATTTCCACAGCGATTATCGGTGGTAGCTGGCGGCTTATCGAAATTTTCTTTAAGGAAACACTGCTCATCTCAGCGTGATCCGTGAAAAGATCGCCAGTTGAGTACGGATACAAGGCCGGCCAGCAAGCTGAAAGTGATACTGATGGTTCTTGGGCATTTCTCACGTATGGGTTACTGTTTCGTCGATTTCGCCATTCTTTCCGGCATGAAGGCCTCACTGTGATTGCCGTCCGTTCGCTTTTTCTGATTACCCTTCGATGATCGCCAACCTGCTGATAGCCTGGCTAATCTCCAGCCGCTTTTAACGCAGCCATTAATGTCTTTGCCTGGGTGATATCCACAATACCGAGCAGGCCAACTAAAGTGGCTACAGCTTTTCGGACACACAGGCGCAGGTCGTAACACCTGCTCATTTAGACCGCCATTGATAAATAAAGACATTATCTTCAATAGTGTTTGCATCAAGTATTATTTTTCAAAATCCTAAATTCTTAAGAAACATGGCCGATAGTTATTTAATAACGAGGTTTTTATTTATTACAGACAGAGCCTCCACGGTAAACGATAATAATTAAATGGTGATGTCATGCTGGATAAGCTACATAAGATCAATGTGAAGTACACGCTTGCTTTCTTACTGGTAGCCTTATCACTGCTGGCGGTGGTGTTGGTTGATAGTCTGCTTGTCCAGACGATGCGTGAGCGCATGATTGCTTTTAGCGGCTCCTTCAATCCGGCAGTTTCAGCGGTGCTTAACGCCGACAGAGATCTTTACCAAGCGCGATTAGCTGAATTAGAAGTCTTGCGTGAGGATCCGGAAAGTCAGGCCGCTAGTGATCAGCATGATGCTTTTCTCGAGAACGCGCAGCAGGCCTATGATCGAATGCGTGAATTTCTTACGTTACTAGATGCCTATCCACAGGTCAGTGAAGGAATTGGCGACTTCGAAGTGCGTTTCGATTCCTGGAAAGCAGCTGCCCAGGAGGTCTTTGATCTTCATCGTCAGGGAAATATTGAGACCGCTGAGACTCAGATGGAAAGTGACTCTCTGGCAACCTTTAATGCCTTGCGCGAGCTCTACAATATTGCTGGTGAAAGTGCAGACGCGCGTGGTTTAGCTCTTGAGAGTGAGACTCTTGCAGGCGTTGCCCTACAGCAGCGCTGGGTGATGGGTTTTACCGCGCTGGTATTACTGGTCACCCTAGCCATCGCACTGATAGGCCCAAATCTGATGTCTCGGGCGATTCGACAGGTCAGCGGGCGAATCCATGATATTACCGAAGGTGAGGGCGACCTCACTGCTCGCATTGAGAGTAACCGACGCGATGAAATTGGCGAGTTGGCTTGCGAGTTCGATGCGTTTATTGCTCGAATGGATAAGAGCTTCCAAGCGGTGCGTGACGGTGCCCGCAATGTCAATATTGCCTCGGGCCAAATTGCTTCTGGCAGCGAAGATCTAGCGTCGCGAACTGAACAGCAGGCCTCCGCTCTGCAAGAAACAGCTTCTAGCATGGAGGAAATGTCTTCCATCGTACGCCAGAACAGTGAATCCACCAGTAATGCAGACACGCTTTCAAGCCAGGCGGCTGAGAAAGCCGAGAAGGGCATCCAGGAGGTTCAGCATTCAGTAACGTTGATGCGAGAACTAGAGGCCAGCTCTCGCCAGGTCGGTGAGATTGTCAAAGTGATCGACTCCATTGCTTTCCAGACAAATCTTCTGGCCCTTAATGCGTCGGTAGAGGCCGCTCGTGCCGGTGAGCATGGAAGGGGCTTTGCGGTCGTGGCCAGTGAGGTTCGTAATTTAGCTAGTCGCACTGCCGATTCATCCAAAGAAATCCGACAAATGATTGAGGATATCAGTCAGCGCATCGCTAATGGCGCCGAGCAAGCAGTGCGCAGCGGCGATGGCATACAGGAGACAGTAGAAGCGATCCGCCAGGTATCAGGACTAATGAATGAGATATCGTTGGCGGTGCGCGAACAAGAGGCGGGTATACAACAGGTAGGTACCGCTCTTACTCAGATGGATTCTGCGACACAACAGAACGTCACCCTCGTTTCGCAGACAAGCGACTCTGCGGCCTCCCTTCAACAAGAGGCAACCCGACTCACCCGTTTGGTAGAAGCTTTCAAACTCAGTGGCGGCAGCGCTACAACTCCCTCTCTTATGCACTCTAAACCCGTAGGTGCTTTGCAGCGCAACTCACAAAAAAAGACGCCTGATTGGGAAGGCTTCTGAGGAGATCCATCTCACCGGATTGTAAAGCCGCTTCCTTGGCCTATCGTTTAGCTCGCAGAAGACATGCAGCGGGAAGTTGAGCAACAAGATCGGTCATGACGCTTGACCCCTTACTGGCGGCAAAAGTAACAGGAAAAAAGTGGTAGTAAAAAGGTGACAGAGATCAGACTTCAGTGGTTAATGCTGGCGAGCAAAGCGTTGCCAGCCTTGTGATGCCAGGGTGCTGATCACAAAAAACATCGCGGCCAAGCTGACGATGGTGGGGCCTGTCGGGGTATTAAAGGTGTAGGCCGCGCGAAGCCCGCCGGTGGTGGCAGCCATGGCAATCACGGCGGCGATCACGGCCATCTGTTCGGGGGTGCGGCTGAAGGGGCGCGCCGTTGCAGCGGGAATGATCAGTAGGGCAGCAATCAGCAGTGCGCCCACCACCTTGAGCGCCACGGCGACCACAATGGCAAGCGCGATGGTTAATACCAGTTGTTCACGGCGCGGATTGATGTGGCTGGCATGGGCGAGCTCTTCGTTCAGCGTGGCGGTCAGCAGCGCCTGCCAGCGCCATAGCATCAGGCCAATGACCAGAATGGCGCCGGACCAGATAATCACAAGGTCGGTTTTCCCCACGGCGAGAATGTCGCCAAACAGATAGGCATGCAGGTCGATTCGCACGCCCGCAACAAAGGAGACGGCGACCAAGCCGATGGCCAGGGCGGAGTGAGCCATCACGCCGAGCAAGGTGTCCATGGCATAGCCTTTGCCACTCAGCAACGAGACGCTGATGGCCATCAGCAAGGCGATTGAGACGACGCCAGCGAAGATTGAAATATTCCACAGCAGAGCGAGCGCTACGCCCAGAATGGCGGCATGGGCGGTGGCATCGCCAAAATAGGCTATCCGCCGCCAGACGACGAAACACCCCAGCGGTGCGGCCGCCAGCCCAACGCCCAGCCCTGCCAGGGCGGCACGCCACATGAAGTCATCCAGCATGGCGCGTCTCCTTATCGTGGTGGTCAGCGTGTTGATGGCGATAAAAGGCCAAGGTGCTGGCGGTCTGGTCACCGAAAAGTGCATGGTACTGGGGCGATGACGCGACTTTTTCGGGCTGCCCCTCACAGCAGATGTGCCCGTTCAGGCAGATAACATGATCGGCCGTGCGCATGACCACATACAGATCGTGGCTGACCATCAATACCGCGCATTGGGAGCGCTGCCGAATCTGTTCGATGCGCTGATAGAAATCGGCCACGCCACGGTGATCCAGCCCCTGCGTGGCTTCATCAAGCAGTAAGAGTGAAGGGCGGGTCAGTAATGCGCGGGCCAGCAGAACGCGCTGCAGCTGGCCGCCGGAAAGGTGATTCATGGCGGCATTCAGCAGGTGCCCGGCACCCGCCTGTTCCAGCGCCTCGGCAATGTCACGGCTGGCATGCCGTTTGGGCAGGTTAACGAAGCGGCGTACCGTTATTGGCAGGGTGGGGTCCAAGTGCAAGCGCTGGGGGACATAGCCAATCCTGATATCGGGGGCGCATATGATCCGCCCAGCCGCCGGTTTGATCGCGCCTACCAGTGTCTTGACCAGCGTGGACTTACCGGACCCATTGGGGCCAATCAAGGTGACAATCCGACCGCGTTCGAGCACCAGGTTGATATTGTCCAGCACGCGCTG
>NZ_RZHG01000005.1 GCF_003989795.1 Vreelandella andesensis | reverse complement strand
AAGCGCGCTAATCTGTCGGAGCTAGCTCCGTCCTGACGACTTGGAGAGTTTTCATGGCTATCGGTGTTTGGATAAGTCTTTTTGCCTACTTTGCGCTCATGATCGCTATTGGCATTTATGCTATGCGCAAAGCAACGTCCTCATCCGAGGATTACATGCTGGGTGGGCGTGGGCTCAGTCCTCAGGTCGCTGCCCTCTCGGCCGGTGCTTCAGATATGAGCGGCTGGTTGCTACTCGGGCTACCTGGTGCCATGTTTGTATCCGGCCTGGGCTCGGCTTGGATCGGGATTGGCTTGCTGGTGGGGGCCTTCTTCAACTGGACGTTGGTCGCCCCGCGCCTGCGTGAACAGACCGTTCACTATGGCAACGCAATTACCATCCCTGCGTTCTTGGCGAACCGGTTCCCAACTCGGGCGATGTCGCTTAGAACCGTATCCGCTATTGTCATCGTCATCTTTTTCGCCGTTTACACAGCATCGGGCCTAGTGGCTGGCGGCAAGCTGTTTGAAAGCGCATTTGCCGGAATTTTCAATATCGGTGACATGAGCAACTACGCCATGGGGGTCATTATAACCCTAGGCGTGGTGCTTATTTACACCGTTGTAGGCGGCTTCCTGGCCGTAAGCATGACCGACTTCGTGCAAGGCTGCATCATGATGCTGGCGCTAGTGATCATGCCGGCAGTGGTTCTCTTCGGCGAAGGGGGCGGCGGATTCGCCCAGGCGTCACAAACCCTGAATGAGGTTGATCCCACGCTACTTTCCTGGACGTCGGGACTGACCTTTATCGGGTGGCTCTCTGCAGTGACTTGGGGACTGGGCTATTTTGGGCAGCCCCACATTATTGTGCGCTTCATGGCTATTCGGACGCTGAAAGAGGTGCCGGTTGCCCGCAACATTGGCATGGGCTGGATGCTGATTTCTCTTATTGGTGCCGTTTCTCTGGGTATTTTTGGACGGGCCTATGCGATTCGTAATGGGCTGGAGGTTCAGGACCCAGAAACGATCTTTATCATCCTGGCGGAGTTGCTATTCCACCCGCTGGTCACCGGCTTCCTCTACGCAGCACTGTTAGCGGCCATCATGAGCACAATTTCCAGTCAGCTTCTGGTGTCGTCGTCTTCCTTAACTGAAGATTTCTACCGCCTGTTCCTACGTAAAGAAGCAACGGACAAGGAGTGTGTCCGCGTCGGCCGGATTTGTGTCGTACTGGTTGGCCTCGTCGCCGCGTTCATTGCGTCTGACGAAAACTCTCAGGTTCTAGGCCTGGTAAGTAACGCCTGGGCTGGCTTTGGTGCCGCCTTTGGCCCGCTGATTATTCTGTCGCTGATGTGGCCGCGTACCAACGGTAATGGTGCCATCGCAGGCATGGTGGTCGGTGCGGTCACGGTCATGGTTTGGATCTCACTCGGCTGGAACGGTGAGTTCATGGGTGGCCCTGGCGTGTACGAGATTATTCCAGGCTTCATCGCATCCTTCATTGCCATCATGGTGGTGAGCAGTATGACTGACGATTCTGGCGAATATCAGCATATTGATCGCTAGTAAGCGTGCAGAATGCATTAATTAAAAGTACCGGGAGCGCTCCCTCTGGAGCTCTCTGTTATTGGTTTGATCTTTTTTGCTTGCTTCAAAAAGATCTAAGTCGACAGCGTTAACGCTAAAGGTCGACTAGCAAAGAGAGACCTATTATGAACAAAGCCAATCTTCATTTGCACAGCGACGTGAGTGATCTACGCTCACGTATTCGCTCCAACTATGACGCCGATGAGGCAACGGTGCTGCATGCGCTGATCGAGCGCATTAAGTTGTCAGAAGACGACCGTCGCCAAGTTGCTGCTGTAGGCGCCAACTATGTGGCGCGTGTCCGCAAAGAAAGATCTCCTTCGATGATGGAGGCGTTCTTGGCCGAGTACGGCCTCTCCACCACCGAAGGTGTTGGTCTGATGTGCTTAGCAGAAGCGTTGCTACGCGTACCGGATGCGGAAACCATTGACGACCTGATCCACGATAAAATTGAGCCTTCCGACTGGGGCGCTCACCTGGGCAAATCTTCGTCGTCGATGGTCAACGCCTCTACTTGGGCGCTGTTGCTGACGGGCAAGGTGCTAGAGGAAGACCCCAAGGGCCCGACACGGGCGCTACGCGGTCTGGTGCGCCGTATGGGCGAGCCAGTAGTTCGCAAAGCAGTTGGCCAGTCGATGAAAATTCTCGGCCGTCAGTTCGTACTCGGCCAGACCATTGAAGAAGGCATGAAAAATGCCCGCGAACTCGAGAAACAAGGCTACACCTACTCCTACGACATGTTGGGCGAGGCAGCACGCACAGACGAAGATGCCATCCGTTATCATCAGGCCTATGCCAAAGCAATCACTGCGATCGCTAAGCAGGCCAAGGGCGATGTACGCGGAAGCCCCGGCATTTCGGTAAAGCTCTCGGCTCTACATCCGCGTTATGAATACACCCACCGTGACACGGTAATGGCTGAGCTCGTTCCACGCGCGTTGGAACTTGTTAAGCAAGCGGCCAAAGCCAATATTGGTTTCAATATCGACGCTGAAGAGCAGGACCGGCTGGATCTGTCTCTTGACGTGATCGAGGCACTGATGTCCGACCCCAGCTTGGATGGATGGGACGGCTTCGGAGTCGTTGTGCAGGCCTACGGGCGCCGCGCTGCGCCGATGATCGAGACCCTCTACGAACTTGCTGAACGGTACAATCGTAAGATGATGGTGCGTCTGGTCAAGGGTGCCTACTGGGATACCGAGATCAAGGTGTCTCAGGAAATGGGGGTAAAAACCTTCCCGGTCTTCACCCGCAAGGTTAATACCGATGTCAGCTACATGGCGTGTGCCCAGATGCTGCTCGACAGACGCGACCGCATCTATCCGCAGTTTGCCACTCACAACGCCCATACGTGTGCCGCCGTGGTAGCCATGGCGGGCGACGACAAGGATAGCTACGAGTTTCAGCGCCTGCATGGCATGGGTGAATCACTGCACCACATTGTCAAAGAGTCGGAAGGCACACATTGCCGCATTTATGCCCCTGTCGGCGCACACCGCGACCTGCTGGCCTACTTGGTACGTCGCCTGCTAGAGAACGGTGCCAACTCCTCGTTCGTCAACCAGGTAGTGGATAGTTCGATTCCTCCCAGCGAGGTATCGAAGGACCCGGTGGATGGTTTTCAGCAGCTTGGCAGCACCATCTCAAGTCCGTTGATCCGCCAACCCGGCGAGCTGTTCGCACCTGATCGTAAGAACTCCAAAGGCTACCGAATCAACGAGCCCGCCTCTATTCTTCCATTGCTCAATGCGCGTGAAACCTTTGCAGACAAGACCTGGACGGCGGGTCCCATGCTGGCTGGAAACCCTGCCCCTAAGGGTCCAGCTCGCAACGCTGTTTCTCCCGCAGACGGCTCGCGGGTTATCGGCACGGTGCATGAAGCCACCCCGGAAGAGGTAACCGCCGCTCTCGATGCCGCCGAAGACGGTTTTCGCGAGTGGTCAGCACGCCCTGTGGCCGAGCGCGCCGAGGTGCTGCGTCGCACCGCCGATCTTTACGAAGAGCACATCGCCGAATTGACCGTGATCACTACCCGCGAAGCCGGCAAGATGATGTTCGATGGCATCGCCGAAGTGCGCGAAGCGGTGGATTTCTTGCGTTACTACGCTAATGAAGGCGAGCGGCTCGAAGCGGAAGAGCCCGGCAGCGCCCGCGGCATCTTCGTCTGCATCAGCCCATGGAACTTCCCTCTGGCCATCACCACCGGACAGATCGCAGCGGCCTTGGTGGCTGGCAACGCAGTGCTTGCCAAACCCGCCGAGCAAACACCCCTAATCGCTGCCCGCGCCGTTGAGCTGATGCGTGAGGCCGGCCTGCCGGAAGCAGCACTCCAGCTGCTACCTGGCGACGGCCCGACAGTGGGCGGCCCTTTGACGAGCGACCCACGTATCGCTGGCGTCTGCTTTACTGGCTCGACCCCGGTAGCGCAGATTATCCATAAGACTCTCGCGCAGAATGCAGGGCCCGATGCCGTCTTGATCGCCGAAACCGGCGGGCTCAACTCCATGATCGTCGACTCCACTGCGCTAACGGAGCAAGCGGTGCGCGACATCCTGATCTCTTCTTTCCAGTCAGCCGGTCAGCGCTGTTCGGCGCTGCGGATGCTGTACGTTCAAGAAGAGGCCCGCGATCGGTTACTCAACATGCTTTATGGCGCCATGGACTCACTCACCATTGGCGACCCCTGGAATACTGACACTGACGTTTCACCGGTGATCGACGCCGACGCCCAAGCCGAAATAAGCGACTACGTGGCGGCACACGAGAAAGCTGGTAAGGTGCTGAAAAAACTGTCGGCACCAGACACCGGCACCTTCGTCACTCCGGCGGTGGTTGAGGTCGGAGGCATTGAGGATCTCGAGCGTGAGATATTCGGCCCAGTTCTGCACGTGGCCACCTTCAAGGCACGGGACATCGACAACGTCGTCGACGCCATTAATGGCAAAGGTTACGGGCTGACTTTCGGCCTACATACCCGTATCGATGACCGCGTACAGCAGATCGTTGAGCGTATCCATGTTGGTAACGTTTATGTCAACCGCAACCAGATTGGTGCCATCGTCGGCTCACAGCCGTTCGGGGGTGAGGGTCTGTCAGGCACAGGGCCAAAGGCTGGCGGCCCGCTCTATGTTACTCGCTTCCGCCGCACCGCTGCTGCCGAGCGCCATGAGGCGCCAGAAGGAAAAACCGTATCACTTGGCGAGCTACAATCTGCCCTTGATGGCCTGGATGCGCGCAACTGGGCGGCACGCACCAATCGGGTCGAAGTGCTGCGCAAGGCGCTTTCCGGTAAAGGTGGTGTGATCCGCAAGGCGCTCGCCGAAACAGCAGCTTTGGATATGACGCCGCAGACACTGCCGGGGCCAACCGGGGAAAGCAACCGCTTAGCGATGTATCCTAAAGGTGCCGTTCTTTGCCTCGGCCCAACGCTGGATATTGCCATCGCCCAGGCCGTGCAGGCGCTCGGGGCGGGCTGTCCCGTGCTGCTTGCAACACCTGGTGCCTCTCAAGCCGTCCAGCCGCTGATCGATGCGGGAGCGCCGGTGGCTGGACTTGATGGAAGCATCACAGCCGATACGCTAAGCGAAATTGATAGCATTGCAGCGGTCGCCGCGGCTGGCAAAAGTGACTGGACCCATGAGCTGCGGATTGCACTCGCTAAGCGCGACGGTGCTATCGTGCCACTCGAGACCCAGACCATCTCGCCAGATCGCTATGTGGTGGAACGCCATCTTTGCATCGACACGACGGCAGCGGGTGGCAACGCCAGTCTGCTAGCAACCGCCGAATAAACTCGGCAACCTTATCGAGGTTTTGGTTTCGCCACTAAACATAAAATAAGGCAATGAATTAACGTTGCCGGGAGACGACCAGCAATGGCGTCTCCCTTTAACAAAAAGCGCGCTAATCTGTCGGAGCTAGCTCCGTCCTGACGACTTGGAGAGTTTTCATGGCTATCGGTGTTTGGATAAGTCTTTTTGCCTACTTTGCGCTCATGATCGCTATTGGCATTTATGCTATGCGCAAAGCAACGTCCTCATCCGAGGATTACATGCTGGGTGGGCGTGGGCTCAGTCCTCAGGTCGCTGCCCTCTCGGCCGGTGCTTCAGATATGAGCGGCTGGTTGCTACTCGGGCTACCTGGTGCCATGTTTGTATCCGGCCTGGGCTCGGCTTGGATCGGGATTGGCTTGCTGGTGGGGGCCTTCTTCAACTGGACGTTGGTCGCCCCGCGCCTGCGTGAACAGACCGTTCACTATGGCAACGCAATTACCATCCCTGCGTTCTTGGCGAACCGGTTCCCAACTCGGGCGATGTCGCTTAGAACCGTATCCGCTATTGTCATCGTCATCTTTTTCGCCGTTTACACAGCATCGGGCCTAGTGGCTGGCGGCAAGCTGTTTGAAAGCGCATTTGCCGGAATTTTCAATATCGGTGACATGAGCAACTACGCCATGGGGGTCATTATAACCCTAGGCGTGGTGCTTATTTACACCGTTGTAGGCGGCTTCCTGGCCGTAAGCATGACCGACTTCGTGCAAGGCTGCATCATGATGCTGGCGCTAGTGATCATGCCGGCAGTGGTTCTCTTCGGCGAAGGGGGCGGCGGATTCGCCCAGGCGTCACAAACCCTGAATGAGGTTGATCCCACGCTACTTTCCTGGACGTCGGGACTGACCTTTATCGGGTGGCTCTCTGCAGTGACTTGGGGACTGGGCTATTTTGGGCAGCCCCACATTATTGTGCGCTTCATGGCTATTCGGACGCTGAAAGAGGTGCCGGTTGCCCGCAACATTGGCATGGGCTGGATGCTGATTTCTCTTATTGGTGCCGTTTCTCTGGGTATTTTTGGACGGGCCTATGCGATTCGTAATGGGCTGGAGGTTCAGGACCCAGAAACGATCTTTATCATCCTGGCGGAGTTGCTATTCCACCCGCTGGTCACCGGCTTCCTCTACGCAGCACTGTTAGCGGCCATCATGAGCACAATTTCCAGTCAGCTTCTGGTGTCGTCGTCTTCCTTAACTGAAGATTTCTACCGCCTGTTCCTACGTAAAGAAGCAACGGACAAGGAGTGTGTCCGCGTCGGCCGGATTTGTGTCGTACTGGTTGGCCTCGTCGCCGCGTTCATTGCGTCTGACGAAAACTCTCAGGTTCTAGGCCTGGTAAGTAACGCCTGGGCTGGCTTTGGTGCCGCCTTTGGCCCGCTGATTATTCTGTCGCTGATGTGGCCGCGTACCAACGGTAATGGTGCCATCGCAGGCATGGTGGTCGGTGCGGTCACGGTCATGGTTTGGATCTCACTCGGCTGGAACGGTGAGTTCATGGGTGGCCCTGGCGTGTACGAGATTATTCCAGGCTTCATCGCATCCTTCATTGCCATCATGGTGGTGAGCAGTATGACTGACGATTCTGG
>NZ_RZHG01000004.1 GCF_003989795.1 Vreelandella andesensis | reverse complement strand
ATGTCTGAACTTAACCAGCCGTTAGGCGGTAATAGCATGCCGCGCTTTGGTGGGCCCGCCACCATGATGCGTTTACCCACCCAGGAAAGTGCCGCAGGCTTAGATGCTGCGTTTATCGGTATTCCAATGGATATTGGCACGTCTAACCGTCCTGGTACACGGCTTGGCCCCCGCCAAATTCGTGATGAATCACGCATGCTGCGCCCTTATAACATGGCCACCCGCGCCGCGCCTTTTGACAGCCTACAAGTCGCGGATATTGGCGATGTGCCGATCAATACCTTTCACCTGCCTAAAAGCGTCGACATTATTACCGCCTTTTACGATGAGGTGCTGGCGCATAACTGTGTGCCATTAACATTAGGTGGTGAGCACACGCTAACGCTTCCTGTATTGCGTGCTATCGCGAAAAAACATGGCCCGGTTGGCTTAATCCATATTGATGCCCATGCCGATGTGAACGATCACATGTTCGGTGAGCCGATCGCCCATGGCACGCCGTTTCGCCGCGCCCAGGAAGAAGGCCTGTTAGCCCACGGCAAAGTGGTGCAGATCGGTCTTCGTGGCACGGGTTATGCCGCCGAGGATTTTGACTGGTGCCGTGATCAAGGGTTTCGTGTTGTTCCCGCCGAAGAGTGCTGGTATCGCTCGCTTGCCCCCTTAATGAAAGAAGTGCGCGAACAAATGGGCGATACCCCGGTGTACATCAGTTTTGACATCGACGCCTTAGATCCATCGCTTGCCCCCGGTACGGGCACGGTAGAAATGGGCGGGCTGACGTCTCCACAGGCATTAGAAATTGTGCGTGGTGCGGCAGGGCTAACGATTGTTGGCGCCGATTTGGTAGAAGTATCGCCCCCCTATGACACGAGCGGCAATACGGCGCTGATCGGTGCCACCTTGCTGTACGAAATGTTGTGTGTACTGCCAGGCGTTAAACGCCGCGGCTAATCGTTATGACTGAATTGGTTTTTCAAAGCGCCGGCCTAACAAGGCGCAAATTATAAAAACTTGCTTTTCCTCCGACGCCACCAGCCCACCTCTAATAATCTCTTCCAATAGGTGAAAGAAATGTCTTACTCCCAAGTTAAGTTGGATGACACCGACCCGTCGACGCCGATCCAGCGAACGCATTTACTGAAGTTTTTGATTCCCTCAATAATCGGCGTCCTCTTGTTTCTGGTGCCTTTTCAAGTAGGTGGGTCAATCAATATTGGTATGGGCCTAATGGCCGACGGGCTGCAGTCGCTGCTAAGTGCTGCACTGCCCGCCATTGCTATGATAGTGCTATGTCTGTCCGTGGTGATAACGCTCTACGTCAAAATAGCGAAGCCTGGCTGGGCGCAAAGTGGCCACTTTCACGATATGTTTGATGTGGGTGCTATCTGGGTTGTGATGCGTCTATTAGGTGGCATTTTTGTCATCATGACGTTTTTCCAGGTCGGCCCGGAATTTGTCACGGCATCGTTTACTGGCGGCGTGATGCTAAATGATCTGGCGCCAGTGCTACTGACGTTCTTCTTCTTTGCGGCGATTCTGCTGCCGTTTTTGGTTGAATTCGGCTTTATGGAATTTATCGGCACCATGGTGCGTAAGCCGTTTCGGGTGATTTTTAATCTTCCTGGGCGCAGTGCTATCGATGCGACGGCGTCCTGGATGGGGTCAGGCACAGTGGGGGTGCTGATCACTTCCCAGCAGTACGAACAGGGGTACTATAACGGCCGCGAAGCGTCTGTTATCGCGACTAACTTTTCAGTCGTCTCCATCGCGTTCAGTCTTTTGGTAACGAACTTCGTTGATATTAATCATCTCTTTGTGCCGTTCTACTTTACGGTCGTGGTGTCTGGGTTGATTGCTGCCATTATTGTGGCGCGAATTCCCCCGCTATCGCTAAAATCTAATGATTACTACGAGCCGGTTGGCTGTCAGTTAAGTGAAGAGCGCACGGAAAATGTCGGACTGTTGCGTTACAGCTTGCTGCAGGCGACTCGCCGCGCAGCGGATGCGCCAGGGCCGAAAGAGCTGGTTCGTTTAGCACTGCTCAACGTGGTTGATATCTTCCTGACACTGTTGCCTCTGGTGTTTGCCATCGGTACCGTCGCGCTGATTTTAGCGGAATTTACCCCGCTGTTTACCTGGCTTTCTTACCCAATGGTGCCGGTGCTTGAGTTATTGCGGATTCCTGAAGCGCAAGCTGCAGCCCCCGCCACACTGGTTGGGTTTGCCGATATGTTCTTACCCGCGGTACTTGCGACGAATATTGAAAGTGAGCTGACTCGCTTTGTAATTGCCTGCTTGTCGATGACGCAGTTGGTGTATATGTCTGAAATTGGTGCGCTGCTGCTTAAGTCAAAAATCCCCATTAAATTCTGGGAGCTAGCGGCCGTTTTCTTGATTCGCACCGCCATTACACTGCCGATCATCGCCTTTATGGCCCACACGTTTGTATTCTGAGGGGCCTGGAATGAACGATGATGTTATGAACGCTGACGCAACGAACGTTGATGCAGCGAACAATAGCAAGACAATGACCTGTGCCGAGCTACTGATTCGCCTGCTGCAAGACACGTATGGCGTACAGGCGCTGTTCGGTATTCCTGGTGTGCATACGATAGAGCTTTACCGTGGCCTGGAAGGTAGCAGTGTGCAGCATATAACGCCGCGCCATGAGCAGGGCGCGGGGTTTATGGCCGATGGCTATGCCCGCGCCAGCGGCCAGCCTGGGGTTTGCCTGATTATCACCGGCCCGGGAATGACCAATATTGCTACCGCCATGGGGCAGGCGTTGGCAGACTCTATTCCCATGCTGGTGATCTCCAGCGTTAGCCGTCGGGATACGTTGGGGTTAGGCCAGGGTCGGCTGCACGAACTGCCCAGCCAGCAGCAGATGATCAGCGGCGTGGCGCGGTTTAGCCACACGTTACTGGATGCCAGCACGTTACCTGACGTGCTGGCCCGCGCCTTTGCAATCTTTAAGGGCGCGCGCCCAGGCCCGGTGCATATTGAGATCCCAATTGATCTGTTCAATGCGCCGGTGAATGTGCCAGCCAGTTGGCAGGCGCCAACGCTTTACCGAGCAGCGCCTGATCCACAGGGGCTTGCTGAAGCGGCTCGCTTGTTAACAGCGGCAAAGCAACCCTTAGTGTTGTTAGGGGGCGGCTGTGTGGCAGCGCCGGAAGCGGCGCGGGCACTTGTGCATAAGCTTGATGCCCCCACGGTGACGACCATTAATGCCAAAGGACTGTTGGGCCGCGACCACCCGCTAGATTTAGGCGCTAACGCGGCGCTGCCAGCGGTGCGTGAATTGGCCGCTAACGCCGATGTGATCTTGGCGGTGGGAACCGAGCTTGGCGAGACCGATTATGATGTCGTCTTTGACGGTGGATTTCACCTCAATGGCACATTGATTCGTATTGACCTCGACCCCGAACAGCTGGTGCGCAATCAACGTACAACGCTGGGTTTAGTGGGCGATGCCGGGCGTAGCCTTGAGCTTCTACTCGCTCACTTTCCCGACCCCTTGCAGCGCCAAGGTGTTGAACGAATCGCCGCCGCGTTGAACGCACTGAATCTGGTTAATGACCCAGCCTTTAGCGACTTCGTACCGCTCTATAAAACCCTGGCGGACTTGCTGCCCGAGGCGATTTTGGTGGGCGACTCCACCGCGCCGGTGTATGCAGGCAACCACTTAGTCAGCCAACCAGCGCCAAGGCGATATTTTAATGCCTCTACCGGTTACGGCACGCTGGGCTATGGGCTGCCAGCGGCGCTGGGCGCGCAGTTGGCCCGCGCTGACTTGCCGGTGGTGGCGCTGGTTGGTGATGGTGGGGTGATGTTCACGCTTTCTGAGCTGGCTACCGCGGTAGAAGAGCGTCTGCCGGTGGTGATTGTGCTGTGGCACAACGCAGGCTACGAAGAAATTCGCCGCTACATGGATGCCAACGGTGTGGCTCGGTTGGGTGTCGATATCCAAGCGCCCAACTTTCTTACCCTAGCGGAAGGCTTTGGTTGCCCCGGCGTGCGGGTAGAAAGCCCTAACGAGTTTGCCAGCGCGCTAGCTAATCGTGCTTCCAGCGGGCCGTTACTGATTGAAATCGATGCAGCTGCTTGGCAGCGTGCGTGCCGAATTTCCGACCAGGATACTTAAATGCAGTTACATGACCAGCAGTTAATCAACCAGCAGTTTATCAACCAGCAGTTCATCAATAACGAGTGGGTTGCCTCGGCAGGCACGCGCATGCTCGACGTGATGAATCCTTATAGCGAAGCGCGTATCGCTCAGGTGACCGCGGGGGACGCAGCAGATGTTGATGCTGCCGTTCAGGCCGCTCAGCAGGCACAACCTGCTTGGCAAGCACTGGGTGGGGCTGCGCGTGCCAAGTATCTGGATGGGTTTGCCGATGCCCTGGAAGCCCGTCGAGAAGCGCTTATCACGCTGTCAGCCACCAACAACGGTAAACCACTAGCGGAAGCGGGTATTGACCTGGACGATGCGATTGCCTGCCACCGCTATTACGCCACGCAAGCCAGGGCGCTGGATGCTCGCCAGGGCGAACTGGTCAGCGTGGAAATGGAAGGCGTTGAAGCGCGCACTTACCACGACCCGGTGGGGGTTGTCGGGCTAATTGCTCCGTGGAATTTCCCACTGGTGACAAGCGCCTGGAAGCTGGCACCTGCGTTGGCCGCCGGTTGTACCGCAGTGCTTAAACCATCAGAAGTAACGCCGCTTCCCGAGCTGGTACTGGCCGAAATAGCCCTAGAGATTGGCTTGCCCGCGGGGGTGTTGAACCTGCTCAATGGCGACGGTGAGGGCATCGGCGCGCCGCTATCTCATCATCCTGGTGTGGATAAAATCTCTTTTACGGGCAGCAATCGCGTTGGCGAAATCGTTATGCAAGCCGCCGCTGCTCGCACCGCTAGGGTTTCGTTAGAACTAGGCGGGAAGTCCCCGGTTCTGGTAGTGGAAGACGCTGACCCAGCCCAGGCTGCTGACTGGGTAATGGCGGGGATTTACTTTAATGCCGGACAAATCTGTTCAGCGACCTCGCGGTTATTGGTACATGAGAACGTGGCTGAAGCCCTTTACGCTGCCCTCGCTGAACGGATGGATGCGCTCACCCTGGGTGACCCGCTCGCCGAAGGCACGGACTTAGGGCCGATGACCAGTGCTAAGCAGCGTGAGGCCGTACAGCGTTACTTAGACTTGGCCGAACAGGAAGGTCTGACGCCAGTGCGTGATGTAACCCATCGCACGCTCCCCGCCCAGGGCTACTTTTTAGCGCCAACGCTTTATCGCGATGTGCCGCTAGAAAGCCGCTTATGGCAGGAAGAGATTTTTGGCCCAGTGCTATGTGCGCGCAGCGTCGCCAGCGAAGAGGAGGCGATTAAGCTCGCCAACGACAGCCCTTATGGGTTAGCCGCGACAGTGATCAGTGGTGACCCCGCACGGGCAAAGCGCATTGGCCGCCAGCTAAAAGCCGGTAGCATCTGGTACAACAGCGAACAGCTGGTGCTGCCTGAAACCGCTTGGGGCGGCTTCAAGCGTAGCGGCATTGGCCGTGAACTTGGCCCATGGGGCTTAAGTGCCTACCTGGAAGTGAAACATATCGTTGGGCCTGCGTAAGGCTATCGCTCGGGCATGGCATAACGCCGGGTCGACTTCCCGGCTTTCACCACCTGCCCGGGCACTTCGTGGCCGATAAGCGTTGGAAGGGTGGCAGCGACCTCTAACAGCGCATCTAAATCGACGCCTGTATCGACGTCCATCGCTGCAAACATATGCACCAAGTCCTCGGTGCATACATTACCGCTAGCGCCGGGGGCAAAGGGGCAGCCCCCCAGGCCACCTAACGACGCATCAAAGCGAGTAATGCCTGCCTGCCACGCCGCCAGCGCGTTGGCTAAGCCCATGCCGCGCGTATTGTGAAAGTGCAGCGTGAAGGGTGTTTGTGGCCAGCGTTCCAGTACGGCGTCACATAAATGTTTTACCTGGACAGGGTTCGCCATGCCCGTGGTGTCGCATAGCGTGATGCCTTGAATCCCCAGCGCGATCAGTTGTTCCACTAGCCGGAGCACCCGGGTTTCAGGGACGTCACCTTCAAACGGGCAACCAAAGGCGGTCGACAGCGAGGCGTTAATAAACACGCCGCTGTCCTGGCAGGCGTCCACGATCGCGGCAAATTGTTCAAGCGACTGCTCTGGCGTCATGCGAAGGTTTGCCAGGCCGTGGCTATCGCTGGCCGACATTACCAGATTGATCTCATCCACTTGGCAGGCGAGAGCACGTTCAGTGCCTTTGAGGTTAGGCACTAAGACGCTGATATCGACACCCGTCCGGCGCTGAATCCCCATGACAACATCAGCGGCATCGCACAAGTTAGGAATCGCTTTAGGTGACGTGAACGACGTCGCCTCAATACGCCGCAGGCCCGTGGTAGACAGTGCATCAATCCAGCGGATTTTCTCTTCTGTAGGCACGAATCGCGCTTCGATCTGTAAGCCATCACGAGGCGCGACCTCGTTAATTTCTACCGTTGATGGGCAGGGTGTCCGTTGGCTCATGACAAGCTCCTAAATAATTCCGGCTTGGCGTAGTTTGGCGCGGGTATCGTGATCAATACCCAGTTCATCTAGCACATCGTCGGTATGTTGACCAAGCGTAGGGCCGCCATCACCTAGCCGGCCTGGTGTGGCGCTGAGTTTGGGTAACACGCCGGGCACTTTAAGCGGCTTGCCGTTGGGGCGAGTGAAGGTTTGAATCATCTCCCGCGCCAAGTAGTGAGGGTCGTGAGCAATATCTTCGGCGGTGTACGGGTAGCCTGCTGGCACACGGGCCTCATCCAGCGCTTTCAGAATTGCCTCTCTTGGGCGCTCTTCAGACCACGCCTGGATAGCGGCATCGATCATTTCGGCCTGCTGACTGCGGCCATCGTTATGGGCCAGCGCTGGGTCGTTGGCAAGGTCTTCCCGGCCAATCACGCTCATCAAACGTTTAAAGATGCTGTCACCGTTACCGGCAATCAGCACGTAATCGCCGCCCTGGCAGCGGTAAGCGTTAGACGGCGTGATGCCTGGTAGCGCGCTGCCACTGGGTTCGCGTACCTGGCCGCTGGCATCAAACTCCGGCAGTAAGCTCTCCATCATCGCAAAGACTGACTCATGCAGCGCCACGTCGATCTCTTGCCCCAGGCCGCTGCGGTTACGTTCTTGCAGTGCTAGTAAGGTGCCTATCACCGCGTAAAGGGCAGAAAGTGAATCGCCAATGCTCACCCCAACGCGCACTGAAGGTTCCCCTGGCTGGCCGGTAAGATAACGCAGCCCGCCCATGGCTTCGCCAATGACGCCAAAACCGGGCTTATCGCGATAAGGCCCCGTTTGGCCGTAGCCGGAAATATGCACCATGATCAGCCGTGGATTGAGCGCTGACAGCGCCTCCCAGCCAAGCCCCCAGTTGTCCAGCGTACCGGGGCGAAAGTTTTCGACGACTACGTCAGCTTCGGCGGCCAGCTGGCGCACCAGCGCTTGGCCCTCTTCACTGCGCAAATCCAGCGCAACAGAGCGCTTATTGCGGGTTTGCACATGCCACCAAAGGGAAGTGCCTTCCTCAATCATTCTCCATTTGCGAAGTGGATCACCGGTGCCGGGCGGCTCGATTTTAATCACATCCGCGCCAAATTCGCCCAGCAGTTTGGTGGCGAAAGGCCCTGCAATGAGCTGCCCAAGTTCAAGAACCTTGAGGCCTTCTAAAGGAAGCTGGCGTGCTTCGGGGGCATGCATTAAGGCTCTCCTAATCAAATCGATAACGTTATTGCCTACCAGCATGCGTGAGCCGCCTAGGGGCGACAATTAGGCAATGGGTAACCAAGGTTTCGTGACTGGCGAAGGTGGACGCTAGCAAGGTGCACCGTTACGCGGCGCTTACTGTAACGGCGATTTAATCGCGAAGTATCGTGGGGGCCGACCACTGCTGACAAAGCGGCATCACTTCTAAGCAAGTAATATTGACATGCGGCGGAAGCGAGGCGACATGGAGCGCTTGTTCAGCGATATCCTCAGGTTGAAGCGGCTCCGCGCCTTCATAGTAACTATCGGCCACTTGTTGGTCGCCTTTCATACGAACCAGCGTAAATTCACTCGCGGTCATACCTGGGGCAAGGTCGGTCACCCGCACCCCGTGGGGGGAAACGTCGCAGCGTAGGTTATAGCTAAACTGTTTCACAAAGGCTTTGGTTGCTCCGTATATATGTCCACCTGGATAGGGGGTATGTGCAGCGATAGAGCCTAGATTGATGACTGTGGAGCCAGGGCCAGAGTCGATCAGTTTTGGCAGCAAGTGACGTGTGACGGTTACTAATCCTTTCACATTGGTATCGATCATGCGGAACCAATCATCCAGCTCAGCGTTTTGTGCTGGCCCTTTACCTAGTGCCAGCCCTGCATTATTAATCAGTGTATGCACATGCTGAAAGCGCTCTGGCAGCGCCGCAACCACCTTGGCAACGTCTTGTGGGTCGCTGACATCTAACTGAGCGGTGTGTACTGGTACCTGTTTTTCCAGCGTAGTGCGAAGATCTTCTAAGCGTGCTTGGCGCCGGCCTGTTAACACCAGTGCCCAGCCCGCTTGGGCGAAACGGTGGGCACAGGCAAGACCGATTCCAGACGTAGCGCCGGTAATGAACACGACGGGGGCGGCTTCGTGCATGATGAAAGCTCCTGGTGAAAGTGGCGGTTGATGCCGCTGCTAAAAACAGCTGCGAGCCACCATTGAGAGAGCCAAATGACGCAGTAGATATTCATCTTTGGTCGTACGAGAATGATAGGGTGCACAATTTAGCGCGTTATAGCGGCGTTTCGAGCCATCGTATTTGACGAAGCCAGCCTTCATGAACGTCGATTTGAGCCGCTTAGCTGCTTGTTTCAAGATCAACCAACCAGCAAAAATGCTGTGATAAGCATCATGCTTAACAAGAGTAACTACATCCAATAACGACAACAGTAGAGAGTCATCCTATGCGGACTTCATTACTTACCACGCTGGCCACTCTGGGTATGCTAACGGCGGCTCCTTTTGCCTTGGCAAACCCGATTGAAATTCAAGTCAACAACACCATGAGCGAAGGCGGCTCTGAAAGTGCAGCGGTAGAGCGCTTTGCCGAATACTTAGAAGAGCAGGCTCCTGGCCGCTTCGAGGTACGCCCTTTCCTAGCAGGTTCTTTAGGCGGTGAAAATGCGGTGTTAGAGCTGCTAAATCTCGGCCAAACACAGCTCTCTATTACCGGCGGCAACTGGCGTCAGCAGTACGCGCCAGAGTTTGACGCTATTACCGTACCGTTTGTTTTTTCAACCTGGGACGACGTTGACGCCTACATGGAAAGTCCTTCCGGCGAAGCACTGATTGAGCAGGCTGAAAGCCAGGGCGGGCTTAAATACTTCGGCACGCAGCATCGCGGTCCGCGTCATATGACGGCTAATAAGGCCATCAATAGCCCGGAAGATTTAGATGGCTTCCGGCTGCGTCTGCCATCGCTTCCCGTATGGCTTGAAGTGTGGGAAGAAATCGGTGCCCAGGTCGTTAACGTGCCCGCACCAGAGATTTACCTTGCCATGCAGACAGGTCAGGTCGATGGTCATGAAAACTCGCTCTCTTCGCCTTATACCCGTCGACTGTGGGAAGTTCAGGACCACATTATTATGACCAGCCACGTTCAGTTTCCCTGGAACTGGGTAGCCAGCTCGCGTTGGTGGAACGGCTTAGAGGCAGACGACCAAGCGATGATTGAAGAGGCTATTCACGTGGCCCGTAAACACGGCACTGAGCGCGAGCGTGAATTGGATGAGTACTATCTAGAAGCGTTGCAAGAAGAAGGCATGACCATTATCGAACCGGATATTGAAGCCTTCCGCCAAGCAGCATTACCGGCGATTGACCGTGTCATGGCCGAAATGGCTGATGGTGTGCGTGAAGATGCGTTAGGTAATGAAAGCCCGTAATTGCGTGTGCTAAACGATCAACGGCGGCCCATTAGGCCGTCGTTGATCGTTTTAAAAGACACGTATTTAAGCCTTATTAAGCCTCAGGAGCATTCCCGTGGATTCAGCTGTGCCGCCCAGTAACGGGCCGGATCGAGTCGCTTTTTATGTGTTGCGTTACACCACCCGTCTTTGTGATGGCGTGGGAGTGGCGATAATGGCAGCGATATTACTGCTGATTGTGTCAGCGGTGGTTGCCCGGGATTTGCTTGGGTGGGGAATGCCCTGGACAGAAGAAGTTGCCTCACTGTTGGCTATTTATGCCATTGGCTTTGGCTCCATCTCTGCGTGGATACGCAGTGAGCATTTGGTGGTCGACTTGTTCAGCCACAAGCTTTCCCGTCTAGGTAAAAATGTACAGTATCGCCTTACTTCGCTGATTTCTTGCGGCTTTTTTGCACTGGCGGCATGGGGCGCGTGGATTATGTCGGACATGAGCGCCAACAACAAAACCGTTTCGTTAAGTATCAGTTTTAGCTACCTCTATTACGGTATCTTTTTTAGCTTCGCAGGCATGGCGGTTATTGCGCTTTGGAAAACACTGCGTGGCCCCGTGTTATGGCTTGAAACGCCCCGCGAAGAAGAGGTGACAACGCCATGACCGAATTACTGATTTTCGTTGGCGGCCTGTTGGTGCTAATGGCCATTGGGTTGCCTGTGGTGGTGGCCATCGGTGTGACCTCGTTTATAGCGCTAGTGTTCACCGGTACCGGCGGGTTGCCTGTCGAACTGCTTCCCTTGCGGATGGTGCAGACGCTTAATAACTTTACCTTGCTAGCCATTCCACTGTTTATTTTAGCGGCCAATATTATGAATATTGGCTCCACCACCACGCGGATTTTTGATTTTGCTACCGCATTAGTCGGTTTTACCAAGGGCGGTCTTGGTCACGCGAATGTGGTGGCCAGCTCTATTTTTGCCACCATGTCAGGGACTGCCGTGGCTGATGCAGCAGGCCTTGGCAGTATTGAAATTAAAGCCATGAGAGAGCGTGGCTATGAGTTGGGTTACTCGACTGGCGTTACCGCCGCTTCCAGCGTTATTGGGCCGATTCTGCCGCCAAGCATTGCGCTGGTGGTGTATGGCTGGCTAGCCAATGTGAGTATCGGTGGACTGTTTATGGCGGGGCTGCTGCCCGGTATTTTAATGGCATTACTGTTGATGGGGATGACGGTGGTGTTAGGAGCAACAGGCAAGGTCGTCATGCCGAAGCCCACGCCGTTCGATGCCTGTGAAGTGGCTCGCACCGGCAAGCGCGCTATTTTACCTCTGATGATGCCCGCGATTATTGTTGGTGGCATTTGGGGCGGTTTCTTCACGCCAACGGAAGCCGGCGCCATTGCCTCGCTCTATGCCGTTATTTTAGGTGGCCTGATCTACCGCGATTTAAGCCTGCGTGACCTGTTTCATGCCTTCCAACGGACGCTTATGTTCAGCGCCGTGATCTTGCTGATTATTGCGGTCTCGAGTTTTTATGGCTGGATTTTGGTGCGCATGGGTATTCCGCAGGCCCTGGCAGGGCAGGTGGCCAGTATCGAAATGCCAATGTTCGCGCTGCTGCTCTGCTTTGCGTTGTTTTTCCTGCTTATTGGCTGTTTTATGTCGGTCATTGAGAGCATTCTGATCTTCACGCCAATTGTAGTGCCTGCCGCCCTTAGCGCAGGGTTAGATCCTGTTCATTTCGGTATTGTGATGGTCATTACGCTTTCAGTGGGCGTTATCACCCCGCCGTTTGGCACGGTGCTGTTTCTGATGGTGGGGATTACGCGGTTACGCTATGGGCAGGTGGTCAAGGCGGTGTTGCCGTTTTTGCTGCCTATTCTTGCCACCATTGTATTGCTGATCGCCATCCCTGAACTTGCCACGTGGCTGCCAGAAGTAATGGGATACTAATCTTCTGGAGCTCAAAGGACGTTGCTTACGTGTTGAATTGGAAGGAGGTGCCGCAGCTTCCTAAGGCGCAAGGCAGAATCGACGCGATTGACCTAGCGCGCGGTATTGCCATCGGGCTGATGATTATCAGCCATGCTGTTAGCGGGTTAGTTGGCATACGTAATGTGCCCGACTGGGGTATGGTACCTCTCCATTTTTTAACCAAGTTCTCGTCTTCGCTGTTTATTTTAGTATTTGGCATCGCGTTGGCGGTGGCCTTTCTTTCTTACACCCAGCGTGACGATTGGCCCAAGCGGCGGTTAAAACTGTGGTTACGGGCCATCGAAGTTTGGTGTTGGTACAAAGTGCTAATCATTATCGAAATGCTCCCCTTCAGCTCGCCCAGCGATATTGTCGATACGTTGCTCTATGGGCGATTTGCTATCTGGGTAGAGATTTTAGGCTTCTACGCGATTGCCTTGCTATGGGTGCCGCTAATATTGCCGGTTTGGGCACGAACGCCACTGTGGGGGCGATTGGCTACCATCGTTGGATTAACGGCACTTTCAGCGTGGCTACAAGGGTTTTCCTTTGGCGGCTACGACCTCTTAAAAGCTTTTCTGGTAGATCATGAAGAGCACTATGCCTGGGGGCAGATCAGCCGCGCGCCGTTAATTTTGTCTGGTTTATTGATCGGCGAAGCGCTATTGCGCTGCTATTTTGATGCCGCTTTACGCCGCCGCTTAATCTTCTGCCTGTTAGGGGCAGGGGCGCTGATGATAACGGCCTTTTATGCCATCGCCATTGGCGGGGGCGATATTCATGGCGCGATGATGGCGGTAGCCCGTAACGTCGGAAAACACCCGCCAGGGCTGCAATTCATGCTGTTTAGCATGGGCGGTGCTTTGGTGCTACTTGGGCTTGCCTTAGCCGGTGGCACGACGGCGGCGAAAGCGCTGTTGCCACTCACCCTTATTGGTAGTGACGCGCTGAAAGCGTTTATCTTCCATATCGTGATGATTTTTTTGGTGCTGCGTTTTTTATTGGAAGGTGAAGGGGCCTATAGCTATCCACAAGCACTAGGCGTGGGCGGCGTGTTAATACTCGGCGCTGCGCTGTGGATTTGGGCGACACGCTGGATAGCCGCCCATCGTTAAACGCGATTTAATAGCCGGGAGCTTTCGATTTGAGGCACTGGATACAACACAGCCTAGCGGCCATAGCGTTTCTAATAACACTGCCCCTAATCAAGCTAACGTTAGCGCCTACAACCGGGTGCCAGCATGATAAACTTATACGCCGCTTTGGGGCTTTTTAATAAGGAGTTTGTTATGGCACGCGCCAGCGCCCGTCATATTTTGGTAAGCAGTGAAGAGCAGTGCAACGCACTGAAACAAGAGATCGAAAACGGTCGTGATTTCGCAGAAGTGGCCAAGCAGCACTCTAGCTGCCCTTCTGGCCGTCAAGGCGGTGATTTGGGTAGCTTTGGCCCCGGCCAAATGGTGCCGGAATTCGACAAGGTCGTTTTCAGCGGTGACCTGAACCAGGTACACGGCCCAGTCAAAACCCAGTTTGGTTACCACCTGTTGGAAATCACTAGCCGCAGTTAATGGCGCCGAACATCCGTCAAGCACCGCGGCACCTCTGTCGCGGTGTGAGGAGCACGCCTTGAACGATCCTATTATTACTATTGAAGGCTTGAACAAAACCTACGAAGGTGGCTTTCAAGCCCTTAGCCGTGTGGATTTAACCATTCAGCGCGGCGAAATTTTTGCCCTGCTTGGCCCCAACGGGGCGGGCAAAACAACCTTGATTAGCGTGGTATGCGGGCTGGTAAACCCAACCCAGGGCCACGTATTGATTGATGGCTATGATAGCGTTACCCATTATCGTCAGGCTCGTGAGCGTATTGGTCTTGTGCCTCAAGAGCTGACCAACGAAGCGTTCGAAACGGTATGGAACACGGTCAGCTTTAGCCGCGGCTTGTTCGGCAAACCGCCCAATCCTGCGCATATCGAGAAAGTACTTAAATCGCTGGCCTTGTGGGACAAACGCAACAATCGCCTGATGACCCTTTCCGGCGGCATGAAGCGGCGGGTGTTAATCGCCAAAGCGCTCTCTCACGAACCGCGTATTCTATTTTTGGATGAACCCACCGCCGGGGTAGACGTCGAACTGCGCCGTGACATGTGGGAAGTCGTACGTGGGCTGCGGGATAACGGCGTCACGATCATTCTCACCACCCATTACATCGAAGAAGCCGAAGAAATGGCCGACCGCATTGGCGTTATTAATCGCGGCGAGATTGTGTTGGTGGAAGAGAAAGCCGCGCTGATGAATAAGCTTGGCAGCAAGCAACTGACTCTTCAGCTACATACGCCGCTTACCTCACTGCCGGCTTCCCTTGATCAAGATGAGCTGAGCTTGGCAGCAGACGGCTATGAACTGGTGTACACCTACGATGGTCGCCAGGAAGAGGAAGGGCGCGGTATTTCTGCCCTGCTTACGCAGCTGGAAAAGGCCGGTATTGGCTTTAAAGACCTGCACACTCGGCAAAGCTCGTTGGAAGATATTTTCGTCGACTTGGTAAAGGAGCGCTCATGAATCTCTACCCCGTTCGTGCCATCTACATGGCGGAAATGGCGCGCACTCGCCGCACCATGCTGCAAAGCATTGTGTCGCCAGTGATTTCTACCTCGCTCTACTTTGTCGTATTTGGGGCGGCGATTGGTTCGCGTATCAGCGAGATTAACGGGGTCAGCTACGGTGCCTTTATTGTGCCCGGCCTGATTATGCTGATGCTGCTTACCCAGAGTGTTTCCAACGCCTCCTTTGGAATTTTCTTTCCGAAGTTTTCCGGCAGCATTTACGAAATCCTTTCGGCACCCATCTCGTATTTAGAAGTGGTGGTCGGCTATGTGGGCGCCGCTGCCTCGAAATCGATCATTCTGGGACTGATTATCCTGCTGACCTCTAACTTTTTCGTGCCGCTAGAGATTGCCCATCCTATTTGGATGCTCACCTTTCTGGTGCTTACAGCGGTCACCTTCAGCCTGCTGGGGTTTATCATCGGCATTTGGGCAGACGGTTTCGACAAGCTGCAGCTAGTGCCTTTGTTGGTTATCACACCGCTGACATTTCTAGGCGGCAGTTTTTATTCTATCGATATGCTGCCGCCGTTTTGGCAAACCATCACCCTAGCCAACCCGGTGGTCTACTTGGTTAGCGGCTTCCGTTGGAGCTTCTACGGCATTAGCGATGTCAGCTTAGCGGCCAGCGTCACGATGATCCTGCTCTTCCTGGCTGCAAGCCTTGCCATCATTGCCTGGATTTTCCGCACCGGTTATCGCTTAAAGCCCTGAGTTTGCTGCTTTCTTGTTTAGCTGTTTTTTTGATAAAAAGGTAACTCCCGCTTATGCCGCTACTGCAAAGTATTGTGCACCGCCTTGACCCATCGCTAGATGGCGAACGCTTAACCGTCACGGCAGCACCGGCTTCAACGCCTGCGGCCACCGACGACCCGGTCATGGCAAGCTTGGTGAATTCGCTAAACGACACCTACAACACCAAAGCCAAAGGGTGGGGGCGATTTGCAGAACAGGGCGAGCAGGCTGGGCCGCTGGTAGCGTGGCTGCGGGCATATATGGCAGAAGAGCAAGATTTCACCCAGCTTTCTATCGCGATTGCCGAACGCCTTGCGCAAACGCTGCAAGAGCAACTCTCCGTTAGTGGCTATTTGGTATTCGCCCACCTACGCCAGGGCGATATCGATACGCTGTTTCTAGGCTTAGTTCATCAGCGGGAAGGCATTGGTATTAATGCAGAGCATCACGCCGTGCCCGCCGCGCAGCTCAATACCAGCCAGCTCACCTTAGCGGCACGGGTGAATATTACCCAGTGGCAGAGCGATTCTGAAAGCGCGCAGTATGTGTCGTTTTTAAAAGACCGTGGCGGCAAAAAGCTAGCCGATGGGTTGATTGCGCTGCTGGGCATGGAAGAGGGCATCGATGCCCCCGCTGAAACCCGCACGCTGCTGAAAGCTTTCAGTGATTACGTCGAAAAAGAGGACTACGACGACGACGCCAGCCGAGAAAAAACCGATACGCTGGTCGACTACGCCAACGAGCAACTGCGCCGTGGCGAGCCAATGACGTTAGAAGAACTTTCGGGGCTGGTAGATGAAAAGCAGCCCAAAGCGTTTTACGACCATATTCGTAATGCTGATTACGGGCTTTCGCCGGAGATTCCCCCGGATAAGCGCACTATCAGCCAATTCCGCCGTTTTACCGGGCGCGCTGGCGGCGTATCGATCAGCTTCGACTCCCACCTGCTGGGTTCCAGCATTGAGTACGATGAAAACCAGGATCGACTGATTATCAAGCAAGTACCCAAGCAGCTAAAAGAGCAGTTGGCGAAGCGTAAGGGGTGAGGGGTGAGGTGATGGCGGGCGCTTAGGCTTAAAGGGCACTAAGTGTCAGATCGCCAGTCGAACTGGCAGGTTAATTAACAGGAGAGAAACCGTGCTGGATGCCATTAGCAATTTCTTCCAACGCGCCCTGGCGGAGCCAGAACAGCGCGATAACCAACCCCTGACACTTGAACTCGCCACCGCGGCGCTGCTCTGTGAAGTAATGCGGGCCGACTACGATAAAAGCGATGCCGAACGCGCCGCAATGAAGCAGATGTTAATCAACCGCTACCACCTAAATGAAAGCGACGTTAATGAGCTGATGGCATTAGCGGAAGCAGAAGTGGATGACGCCGTGGATCATTACCAGTTTGTCAGCCTGATAAAAGAGCACTACGGTTACGAGCAGCGCTATGAGTTAGTGGCGTTAATGTGGCAACTGGCCTGGGCAGATGGCAATGTTGACCCGCTTGAAGAGCACCGTATCCGGCGGCTGGCAGATCTATTACACGTCAGCCACAGCGATTTTATTCGTAGCAAGCTTAGTCATGCACCCCAGGTCTAGTAATACACCCCAGGTCTAGTAATACACCCCAGGTCTAGTAACACTCTGAGCCTTGCAGCCCTGGCCAGCTAGGCTAAGCCATGTCGTAAAGCCAGGAAAAGGAGCGCCGTAACGCCAATGAGTGACAGGCAGGACGCATCGAACTTAACTGAATTGATTAACACCATGGAGCAAATGGCGCGCGAAAAAACCAAGGTGAGCGTAGATGACATCGTGCGTGCCGTGGGGAGCCGCTCGTTTGGGCCGCTGTTGTTAATGGCTTGGCTCATTACCCTCGCGCCCATCATCGGTGATATGCCCGGCATGCCAACGCTGATGGCAGCGTTAGTGTTACTCACATCGGTACAGCTGCTAATGGGAAGGGAGGCGTTCTGGCTACCCAAATGGCTATTAAACCGCTCGCTATCACGAACAAAATTCGACAAAGCCCTTCATTACATAAAGAAACCCGCCAAATGGGTGGATAGCCTGTTGGGTGTGCGTCTTGCGTGGATGACGGGCTACATCGGGATACGCGTTACCGCAGTGATGTGTTTACTCATCGCGTTAGCCATGCCGCCCATGGAGTTTATTCCGTTCAGTGCCAACGGCGCGGGGCTGGCGCTTTCCCTGTTTGGTTTAGGGCTGGTTGCCAGAGACGGCATCATGCTCTCGCTGGGTTTTCTGCTCACCGGGGTCACCTTTACCGTTGTGCTAATCAACGTGCTATAACCCCGCCTACGATTATCCCACCGCCGCTTATGCCGGCGATTTTTTACAGGAGCAAGCACGCACTATGTCTGATCCAGTACCGCCTAATTCGTCGTCGAAGTCATCATCGGTTGATTCAGCATCGCCACCGTCATCACTGCCCCCTGCGCCGAAAACGCCACTTGAACAATCACCCTCGGAGCGGCGGATTGAAACGGCGCTTTGGAATTCGCGCTTTCTGGTAATGCTGGCGGTCGTGCCAAGTTTGCTAGGCTCATTGACACTGTTTATTGTTGGCACGCTGGATATTTTGAAGGTAGTAGGGGACGTACTGCGCTACTACCTGATCGATAGCTCCCAAGATATCCACGACACCCTGGTGCCAGACATCATTATTGCGGTTGATGTGTATTTAATAGCGATTGTGCTGCTGATCTTCGGGCTAGGTATCTATCGGCTGTTTGTGTCGCGTATCGACCAAGCGGAAGCGCGCTATCCGAAACACCCGTTCAACGTAGGCTCACTGGACCAGCTCAAGGACAAAATTGCCCGCGTGGTGATACTGGCTGTGATTATTGAGTTTTTTCGCGCCGTGGTGGATATCCGTTTCACGACGCCGCTGGAAGCCATTTACCTTGCGCTTTCGGTGCTGGCGCTCGCCGCAGCGATTTATCTCATGAGCCTAGGGCATAAGGATGAGTAGCGCCTCACTGGTCATTACTCAGCAGGCCAACCACAAGCTGGTTTAGCTGCCGCTGAAACTGCCCGCCGGGTGAAGGCGGCGTTGGGTCAGAGGTGATCACCAGCGTCATCTCCCGCTCAGGAATCACATAAAGCGCCTGGCCGCCGTACCCGCGCCCATACATAACCGGCTCCTGCGCAAGTGTAGTGATAAACCAGCCGTAACCGTAACCATCGCCCGTCCAGGGCGATTGGCCTCTCGGCGTCCACGACGCCTCTACCCAGCCTTCGGGTAACACCCGCCTGTCACCCGCCATGCCGTCATTGCGATAAAGCTCACCGATGGCTATCAGCGCTCTAGGGGAAAGCTGCATATCGTTGCCGCCGAAGTAAATACCTTGGGGGTCTTGTGGCCAGGCAGGAATCACGATATCCAACGGCTTGCCAAGAAGGCGTTGGGCAAGGGCATGGGTGGTTTCACCACTTGCCTGGGTCAGCGCGGCAGAGAGTAGATGGCTGGTGCCAGTGGAATAGAGCATGCGCCCACCGGGTACGTCAACAAACGGGCGGGTTAGCGCATCATTCACCCAATTATTGCTGGTGACCCAAGCGCCATAGTTGCTACCTGAAGTACGCTCCAGACCTGCTTGTAAAGCAAGTAGATGCGCCACGGTAATATCATTGACCCGTGGATCTACCCCGTTAGGTAGCTGGCCTAACAGCTCTGCTAGTGGCTGCTCGGTAGAATCAATAATGCCGTTTTCAATTGCCGCGCCAGTAATGGCCGCCAGCACGGTTTTAGAAAGGGATTTGATGTTGGCAGGGGTGGCAGGGCCAGGGCCGCCTTGATGCAGCTCATGAATAATAGCGCCTTCATAAGCAACCACCACGGAATGAACACGGCCAAGCTTGCCCGCCTGTTGATCCAGCGTTTGCAGAGCGCCAGCCGAGGGTGGGTTGGCCAGGGCAAATCCAGATAAACCACAGGCAATGGTACAAGTAAGCAACAGGGGGAGAGCAATCATGCGCATTGAAGTACCTTTCTAAGACAAAAATCGCCCCATCGCTGTAAGAACGGTTCAAGGCGGTTGGTAAGTTCCCTACTAAGTTCGAGGCGATGGATGCCAGGAGGTTCAATAGAAGATAAGTTGGCCCCATTGAAGGATAATTACGCAAAAATAACCAATTACTGCTAGTCTAGGGTGGTTATTTCAAAGGTAAGCACCCGTTGCCTTCCTTGAAGCCAAAACTTAAGAAGCAAGCCCCTAAACGCAAGAGCAAGGAGTGCCGTTATGCGTAACATCATTTATATTATTGGCCTGATCGTGGTTGTGTTGTTTATTCTGTCGTTGCTTGGGCTGCGCTAAGCACTCCGCGTCAATAGAAAAAGAAAAGCGCCCGCATCCCCTTTTAAGGGTCTGCGGGCGCTTTGGTTTTAAGGCACTGATTTTAAAGCACTGACTTAAGAACATTGATTTTAAAACACTGTTTTTAGAGCATCGCTCTAGTGCCAAAATTCTTGATACGTACTTAATAAAGAGCCTTGCCTCAAAAACAACCGCGATTAAGCGCAGTCAGCGGCACCTTGGCCAAACATATCAAACATCAGTTCGCGGCCCATCACGGTCAATACTAAACGGTCGTAATCATTAAATTCAGCGGCGCCGCTCTCTTCAAGCACCCGTTGGCATGTTTTCCAACTAGCGCAATGGCTCTTCAGGTTAGCCAGCTCGCGACGAGCAAGACCGCGCTGCGGCAACGTGATAGTTTCAAGTACATGACCGTTATCGTAAAGCAGCTCGGCAACGGTAGAAAGACAGTGGCGTAAGCTGCGTTGCACATGGTAGGCGGCAGACGCTACGGTGGATGCGGGTTGTGACACCTCGGAAGGCATAAGTCGTTCTCCTGCAAACAGCCTCAAAATGGGCTTGCTGCAGTGCATTATAAAGCAACGAGGTTGTTAGACCAAGGTCTATAATTCGTTAGTGTTAACGCCACTTAAGATTGTACCCTAACTTTCCCCTGACATAATGTTGTCATGCTATTAATTTAGTTTGTAAGTCACTACAAAACGGATAAAAATTGCTTATTTCTTCTGATGACACAGGCGCTTTCTCCAATGTTACGCAGCCGTCATTATTTACAATTATTAACTTTTCAATACGTAAAAAATGCCAAATACGCTCAAGACTGGGGTTTAATGGCCGATATCGTTTAATAATAAATTACATTCATACGCATGAGCAGCGCCGTTGTATTGGGCGTTTTGTTAAAAAAGGGCAGTAACTTATGGCTTCCATTTCATCTCTCGGAATTGGCTCAGGACTCGACCTCAACGGCTTGTTGGATCAACTGCAAGATGCTGAGCGGGGAAAGCTAGCGCCGATAGAGCGTCAACTGGAAACCCAGCAGACCAAGATTTCCGCCTATGGTCAGCTGCAAAGTGCGCTTTCCCAATTCCAAAGTGCTTCTGCCGCGCTAAACGACAGCGGGCTGTATGAAAGCCTTTCTACCAATGTGGGTGGCAGCGCTATTACCGCCACAGCAGACGGCGAAGCGCAGCCCGGTAGTTACAGCGTTAATGTCGAAACACTCGCCACCCGTGGCACATTGGCGTCTGGCGGTGTGGAGAAGCTGGACGAGCCGCTGACGACCGCTGAGCAAACGTTAACCTTCACGTTTGGCGATGGTACCAGCCAAGACGTCACGATTGGTGCCGATAGCAGCTTGGAAGGTATTCGCGACGCGATTAACGCCAGTGAAGGTTCAGGGGTTAACGCGACCATTGTGAACGACGGCACTAACTTCCGGCTGGCGCTGAGTTCCAGCGAAACTGGCGCAGACGCTTCGATTACCGGCTTTAGCTTTTCCGATGCAGGCACAGCGCCCTTCGCGGCCGACACCGATAACACCCTTCAAGCAGGCACCGATGCCGCGTTGACGGTTAACGGCATTGCCATCACCAGCCCTACTAATCAGGTCGAAGGGGCGATTCAAGGCGTGACGCTTAACCTGCAAGAAGAGGGCGACAGCACGGTGGCGGTCGAACAGGATACCCGCGCTGTGCGTGAAGCCGTTACCGGCTTCGTTGATGCCTATAACGAGCTGAAAGGCACCATTGGCACACTCACCAGTTTTAATGCGGAAACCGGTGTGGCGGGCGAGTTGAACGGCGACAGCACGGTGCGCACCGTTGAATCGCGCATGCGCAGTATATTAAGTGGTGGTGTTGAAGGTGAGTTCTCGATGCTTAGCGATATTGGTATTTCGCTGCAGCGAGACGGCACGCTTTCCATTGATGAAAGCGAACTGGATAACGCCATTGCCAATAACCAAGATGCGTTGTCGACGTTCTTCGCTGGTGATGCCGACGCTTCCGGCATGGCGGGCCAGGTTAACCAAGGGCTGGATCAGTTGCTAAGCGCTAACGGTGCGGTAAAAGGCGCTATCACCGGGGCGGAAAACCGGGTGGAATCCCTTACAGAACGCTACACCCGTACGGAGCAAACCATCGAGCAAACCATTTCCCGCTACCGTACCCAGTTCGGCCAGCTGGACAGCATGATTGCCCAGATGAACCAAACCAGCAATTACCTGACCCAGCAGTTTGATGCCCTCGACGCCCAGCTTGGCCGCAATTAAGGTTAAAAGCATGAAAAGGCGTTAAAGGTGTGCGCTTTTCTGCCGATAACCTAATGACTAAATGATTCAACTATTACATTGATAGGTGCGCCCAGGCGCGCCTAAGTATTGTGGTTTAGCCTTTTGCACTGAGGAACACCCCGCATGGCGACGATAACCTCTCTTGGCGTTGGTTCTGGCCTGGATCTCACGGGTCTGCTTGATCAACTTCAAGCGGCAGAGCGGGGCAAGCTCGCGCCGATTACCCTTCAAAAGCAGCAGCAACAGGCGAAAATTTCTGCCTTCGGTCAGCTCCAAACGTCGCTGAACGCGTTTCAAGACGCGGTCGAAAAAATTAACGACCCCAAACTCTATCAAAGCCTTTCTGCCAATGTGCGTGGCACAGGTAGTGGAGAAGCCATTAAAGCCACCGCCGCTGCAGAAGCGCTGCCGGGCAGCTACCGGGTAGACGTCAGCCAGCTGGCGACGTCTGGCACGTTGGCCTCTAGCCGAGTTGATGCCAGCGACCAAGCGCTCGACCTGCAAGGGGCAACCGCACTGCAGCTAACGTTTGGTAGCGGTGAAGGCGTTGCTACCAAAACCGTCGATATCACTATTGCGGATGGCAGCAGCCTTGCTGATATTCGTGATGCCATTAACGCTGATAAACAAGCCGGTGTTAACGCCACGATTATCAACGACGGCACCGGCTACCGGCTGGCGCTTAGCTCTAAAACCACCGGCGCAGAGGCTTCCATTGAAAGCTTCAGTTTTGTTGATGCTGATAGCGCTGCAGTAACCGGCCCCTTTGCTGAAGATGCGCTAACAAAACGCCCTGGTGAAAATGCCGCGCTTACTGTTAACGGCATTGCGATTAGCAGCGCGGAAAACAGTATTGAAGGCGCGATTCAAGGCGTGACGCTAAACCTTGCTGAACTCACTATTGCAGATGGTGAAACCGCATCCAGCACGATTAACATTGAGCGCGATACGCTTAAGCAGCGCGAAGCGATTAATGGCTTTGTAAAAGCGTTTAACGACTTAAAAGGCACCATTGGCAAGCTGACCAGCTTTACCGGTGATAGCGAAACCGCCGGTGAGCTAGTGGGCGATAACACCGTGCGCACCATCGAATCCCGGTTGCGCAGCGTATTAACCGGCGGGGTAGGAGGCGGTGAGCTGTCGACGCTTAGCCAACTGGGCATTACCTTGCAGCGGGATGGCAAGCTCAAGGTCGATGACGACACGCTAAACGACCTCGTCGCCAACAACCCCCAAGCGTTAAGTGACTTTTTTACAGGCGAGAACGAAGGCGGCGGCATGGCGGGCAGGCTGAACACCACCATTGAACAGATGCTGGGCAACAACGGTGTGGTTAAGCTAGCAATTAGCGGCGCAGAAAATCGCGTAAAAAGCCTGGACGACCGTTTTGAGCGCATGGAAAAAACCATTGAAGGCACCATTTCCCGCTACCGTAAGCAGTTCAGCCAGCTAGATTCGATGATCGCCCAGATGAACAGCATGAGCTCCTACCTCACCCAGCAGTTCGATGCCCTGGATAGTCAATTAGGCCGCAAGAAATAACCCATAGCGCTTCAGTTTAGTAGCCATAGGTAAGTAATGCGGTGTAACGAGCGAAGCTAGGCACCCGCAATGGGCAGCGAAAGCCGCCTTTTGCTTTTTAAAAAAGTAAGCCTCTCACCTTTCAGTTACCAAACATTACATCTTTTTTTACTATCCGCCCTAAAGATTCCCCCCGCCGTGCCGTTACTTCTAATAACGGCACACAACGTGGCCGAATAGCAGGCCTTCCGGCCAGTGTTCATGCAAGGAGAATCACACCATGTCAGTGATCAATACCAACATCACCTCGATGATCGGCCAGTCCAACCTGTCCAAGTCACAAAATGCGCTGCAAACTTCCATGGAACGCCTTTCTTCAGGCCTTCGCATCAACAGCGCCAAGGATGATGCGACACAAAACTCATAGAGTTGTGAACACCGGTTAGGTCTTGCGCTTTGACTTAATATCTAACCCGTGTTCATCCCTGAAAATGAACATTAATTCACATTTTTCATAACCTACTTTGGCTATCCATCGTTTCCTTTAAAAACGGATGGATACATCGCCGGAGAAAGCCCACTAAGGGCTTGTCTAATGACTAAGGAGACACACCATGATCGCTCAACGTAACTTGACCGACTTACAAAATGCGCTTCAAACCAGCATGGAAAGACTGTCTTCTGGTTCGCGCATTAATAGCGCAAAAGACGATGCGGCTGGTCAGGCAATTGCGAATCGTATGACTTCACAGATCACCGGTCTGAGTCAGGCACAGCGTAACGCCAACGACGGTATTTCGATTTCCCAGACTGCTGAAGGCGCGCTTAACCAAGTTAACGATAACCTTCAGCGGGTGCGTGAGTTGACGGTTCAGTCGCAAAACGGGACTAACTCTTCTGAAGATTTGCAGTCCATTCAGGATGAAATCAATCGAATCTCAGAAGAGACGGACTTTAACGGTACTAAAGTTCTGCAAAGTAATCAGAACCTTGGCATTCAAGTCGGTGCCAATGACGGTGAGCAAATTGACGTCAAACTGAAAGAAATCACTACAGATACGTTAGGTGTAGAAGGCTTTAATGTAAGCGCCTTGTCTGGCCCAATTACAGAAATTACTTCTACTACTGGTAGTG
>NZ_RZHG01000034.1 GCF_003989795.1 Vreelandella andesensis | reverse complement strand
GATTAGCCGCGGCGTTTAACGCCTGGCAGTACACACAACATTTCGTACAGCAAGGTGGCACCGATCAGCGCCGTATTGCCGCTCGTGTCATAGGGGGGCGATACTTCTACCAAATCGGCGCCAACAATCGTTAGCCCTGCCGCACCACGCACAATTTCTAATGCCTGTGGAGACGTCAGCCCGCCCATTTCTACCGTGCCCGTACCGGGGGCAAGCGATGGATCTAAGGCGTCGATGTCAAAACTGATGTACACCGGGGTATCGCCCATTTGTTCGCGCACTTCTTTCATTAAGGGGGCAAGCGAGCGATACCAGCACTCTTCGGCGGGAACAACACGAAACCCTTGATCACGGCACCAGTCAAAATCCTCGGCGGCATAACCCGTGCCACGAAGACCGATCTGCACCACTTTGCCGTGGGCTAACAGGCCTTCTTCCTGGGCGCGGCGAAACGGCGTGCCATGGGCGATCGGCTCACCGAACATGTGATCGTTCACATCGGCATGGGCATCAATATGGATTAAGCCAACCGGGCCATGTTTTTTCGCGATAGCACGCAATACAGGAAGCGTTAGCGTGTGCTCACCACCTAATGTTAATGGCACACAGTTATGCGCCAGCACCTCATCGTAAAAGGCGGTAATAATGTCGACGCTTTTAGGCAGGTGAAAGGTATTGATCGGCACATCGCCAATATCCGCGACTTGTAGGCTGTCAAAAGGCGCGGCGCGGGTGGCCATGTTATAAGGGCGCAGCATGCGTGATTCATCACGAATTTGGCGGGGGCCAAGCCGTGTACCAGGACGGTTAGACGTGCCAATATCCATTGGAATACCGATAAACGCAGCATCTAAGCCTGCGGCACTTTCCTGGGTGGGTAAACGCATCATGGTGGCGGGCCCACCAAAGCGCGGCATGCTATTACCGCCTAACGGCTGGTTAAGTTCAGACATGCAGATCTCCTTGGAATTGTTAACGCTGTATTACGTACTGATAGTGAATACATTGCATAGAACATGCCAAGTTTCTGAATGCCGTGGTAATGGGGTTTCCAGCCGCCAGTGATGCAATAATGAATCAAAAAAAAGCGCATTTAAGCCAAAAATGAATCATTGATTCAAAAATGAATCATTAACTATTCAAGCGGACATCTGGCACATCCCCTGCTATCGCTTGAACAATCCGTGTTGATAAACTGCGGATTGATGAACTGTGGGTTGATGAACTGCGGGTTGAACGTTAAGTGCTTTGCCTGGGAGGCTTAGGCACTATCGGCGCCCTCTAAAGGTCGTGTTGGCGAAGCCAGCCATCAATCAGTTGGTTTAAATGTTGGCCGCTAAAGCTGGGGAAATGTCCACCGTGCACTGTGCGAACGGGCAGCTCACGCAGCCTTCGCATACTGCAGGCATAGTCGACGAGATTGCTGTGCCATAGGTCTTCAATTAACGGACCATCGTAGATCAAATCACCTGAAATCAACGTTTGGGTTGCCGATTCCCATAACGCGATACCGCCGGGGGAGTGCCCCGGCGTATGAATCACTTCCCACTGGCGGTTGCCTAAATCCAGCACCTCACCATCCTCTAACGGGCATACCACTTGAGGTGCAGTAATGCGATAACGTTCATGGGAGTATGGCGTTGGTGGCAGTGCTTCGAACATATCGTCGCTGAGAAACTGGTCTGCCAGGGTGCTAGCGTTGTCAGGTGAGGCAAGAATGCCTGCCTCCGCAGCATGCACATGACAACAGCCGAATTCATGGGCGCTGCCGATATGATCAAAGTGCGTGTGGCTCGCTACCGCCAACAGATGATGCTCACTAAGCAGCGCTACGTGCTGACGCAGTGGCACGGCACCCAGGCCAAAGTCCACCACCATACCGCGCTTACTGCCTTTGACATGCCAGATATTGCAGCGATAAAACGGCTTGATCCACGGCTCATCGACTAGGGTAATACCGTCCCCCTTGGGGACGGTGCGATACCACTGCTGTTCGCTAATACGCTGAAGGCTCATACGGTTACTCGCTTTGCAAAGGCGACCTTACTGACCACAAAATAAAGCGCCCCGGTAATCACGAAAACCGGTAGCGAAGCGCCAAAGTCTAGCGGTGCTACCCAATTCCAGTAATAGGCTAAGATCGCACCTACCGCATAGCTACCCAATGCCAGCCAGTTGAAAGCTGGAAGACTATTTTCAGCCTGAATAAGCTCTGCCGACGTATAACGCTGACGACCCAGCAGATAGTAATCCACAATCATCAAAGAAAAGGCGGGGATAAACACGCTGCCGATGATCAATAAAAAGGTTTGAAACTGATCCAGAATACCGGGGATTAGCGCACCCACTACCGACACTATGCCAATGATTAACGCAGGCTTCCAAAAAGGTACTTTAGGACGCACGCTCATAAACGAAAGTGTTGCGCTGTATACGCACATTACGTTAGTGGTTAGCACCGAAAAGAAGATAACCAAAGCGGCAGGTAGACCAAACCCGAAATTACTGAGCAGCGCGGTAGGGTCGTAGGTTTGCTCCATCCCAACCGTAATCGAGAGCGCTGACACCGTGGCCCCTAGCCCCATAGCAATCAATGTCGCAGTAACATAGCCGCCCCAGGTGCCCACAACGGCAGCTTTTAGCGAGCGACAGTGACGATTGTAATCAGCCGCTAATGGAATCCAGGAAAAAGCGGTCGCAATAACAATGTCGAAAACCACGCCACCGCCTAGCACTCCCTCGGGCTCCATCTGAGTAATGCTCGGTAAATCGTAATGACGATTCAGCGCAAAAAGCACCACAGCCGACAGCCCCACCATCAGTACTGCTGCTATCTTCTCTACCTTTTCAATGCCTAAATGGCCACGCAGGGCAATAAGCACTACTAACGCCTCGCATAGCACCGTAAACAGCGCCACATTGGAATAACCCGTGAGACTTTCAACGGCGTAATCAAGACTCATACCCGCTAATAGTGCTTGAATCCAACTCCATGCAATTAGCGCGAGTAAATTAATCCAAGCAGGAAAATTAGCCCCTTTGCGGCCAAAAGTGCCCCTCGCCAGCACCATGGTCGTCATTCCGGTTTGCTGCCCCATCACGCCGATTAACACTAAGGGGATAATACCGATCGCTGAACCCAACAAAATCAGCAGGATGGCATGCTGAAAGGTGAGATCTGGCACCAAAAACATGCCAGTAAGAATCGTGGTAACTACCACATTGGCGCCAAGCCAAAGGGCAAACGTTCCAGGTAGCCCTAGGCTGCGTTCAACATGCTCTGCGGAAAGTGAGTCCTGGCCAAAATTATCCTTAAGCGACATAAATCACCTCCATTTTTGAAAGCAAATCGCGAAAAGGAATAAAGAACTTCAACAAATGCGGCCGATGGATCGGTGCCGACGGGTCAGCGTCATCTAGCTTAACTTCGGAGTAAGACATTTTTTCACCTATTGGACGTAGTTATTAGAGGTGGGCTGGTGGCCTCGGAGGAGAAGCAAGTTTTTATAATTAGCGCCTTGTTAAGCCGGCGCTTTGAAAAACCAATTCAGTCGTCACTGATTAGCCGCGGCGTTTAACGCCTGGCAGTACACACAACATTTCGTACAGCAAGGTGGCACCGATCAGCGCCGTATTGCCGCTCGTGTCATAGGGGGGCGATACTTCTACCAAATCGGCGCCAACAATCGTTAGCCCTGCCGCACCACGCACAATTTCTAATGCCTGTGGAGACGTCAGCCCGCCCATTTCTACCGTGCCCGTACCGGGGGCAAGCGATGGATCTAAGGCGTCGATGTCAAAACTGATGTACACCGGGGTATCGCCCATTTGTTCGCGCACTTCTTTCATTAAGGGGGCAAGCGAGCGATACCAGCACTCTTCGGCGGGAACAACACGAAACCCTTGATCACGGCACCAGTCAAAATCCTCGGCGGCATAACCCGTGCCACGAAGACCGATCTGCACCACTTTGCCGTGGGCTAACAGGCCTTCTTCCTGGGCGCGGCGAAACGGCGTGCCATGGGCGATCGGCTCACCGAACATGTGATCGTTCACATCGGCATGGGCATCAATATGGATTAAGCCAACCGGGCCATGTTTTTTCGCGATAGCACGCAATACAGGAAGCGTTAGCGTGTGCTCACCACCTAATGTTAATGGCACACAGTTATGCGCCAGCACCTCATCGTAAAAGGCGGTAATAATGTCGACGCTTTTAGGCAGGTGAAAGGTATTGATCGGCACATCGCCAATATCCGCGACTTGTAGGCTGTCAAAAGGCGCGGCGCGGGTGGCCATGTTATAAGGGCGCAGCATGCGTGATTCATCACGAATTTGGCGGGGGCCAAGCCGTGTACCAGGACGGTTAGACGTGCCAATATCCATTGGAATACCGATAAACGCAGCATCTAAGCCTGCGGCACTTTCCTGGGTGGGTAAACGCATCATGGTGGCGGGCCCACCAAAGCGCGGCATGCTATTACCGCCTAACGGCTGGTTAAGTTCAGACAT
>NZ_RZHG01000033.1 GCF_003989795.1 Vreelandella andesensis | reverse complement strand
ACTAACCTTTCAGCTGCGCGGTCACGCATTGAAGATGCCGATTACGCAACGGAAGTGGCGAACATGACCAAGAACCAGATTCTGCAGCAGGCGGGTACTTCGGTACTGGCACAGGCGAACCAGATTCCGCAGAACGTGCTTTCTCTGCTGGGTTAATCTGAGGCTTAGCTTCGATAGGGAAATTTCTCTATCACTAAGTAGCACAATGAACCGGCTCCCTTTGGGGGTCGGTTTTTTTATAAATTTATGTGAGCAATAACGTGCAAACTATTTCCGCCTATAACGTTATCAACGATGTCATCCCCAAACTTAATACGGTGGAAAAGCGGGTTGAGGGCACGCTAAAAGAAATTATTGAAACCAGCCAGCTACCTGCGCAGATTGAACGCTATACAAAATTAAAGATGGAGTTTCAGCTGGAACTCACCATGATTCGTATGAACTTGGAACATTTGCTAAAACGTTACAGCCAAGAGCTAGAAGCCGTGGTAAATGACTCGCGCCAAGATGTGTTGCTAACGTTAGACGCTTACGAAGCTACCGCCATTGAAAATGCGAAACAGCTGTATCAACGAGTGCAGGCATTCCAAAACAAAGGGGCAACATGACGCCTGATGACCAACAATGCGTGATTAACGAGCTGCAAATGTTGATTGAAGAAACGGGCATGGATGAAGAAATGCCAGAGGATTACGATAGGCTGCTATCGATTTTGGATGGTGCGATTAAACAGCAGCGCAAGCATACCGAGGGGTTGTTGGGGTGAGTTTTTTTATTAGGCGCTCTGAGCGACTTTCTTCAATCCCATAGATGGTGAGCGAACGCCCTTCAGCGGCCTTTGCTGGTGCTTTTAACGCTTCACCACCATGCCGTTCTCTATGTTTACTGCAAAGCTGAGTGACGGTTCCCTCCTTCTATACCTGACCATTTTCAGGGTGCCAGAGAACCAGTCAGCGAGTATTGGCGCTGAGCCAACCATTTGATATTAACCCTGCAGATGGCAAAGGTAGAGCTTCTCATCCTCAATGCTCCAAGTGCCAATATATCGTCGCCAGCACATGGTGGTATCAAAGAGGTCGAACATATCTGACTTGGAGTTCTCTATATACTGAATTCGAGCATCTTTCTTTGGTAAAGAAGGGTAGCGTTCCAGATGCTATTTTTCACCTTGGTAATGGATGAGTTCTGGCGTTTGTATGGTCATGGTGATGCCTCTGTGTCGTCCTGTGAGCCTTTCTGAGTGGCGCTGGTGTTGGCTATGCTGTTGGCGTCTTCAGCCCTTGTTTCTTCTTGCTGGCGTTTCTCGCATAGTCTAAAGAGACCTTTCTTTTTGATGCATTCGCCTTTGGCATTTGTCCTCTTTATGGTGCCATAAAGACCTGCAGCTTCCAGTATCTCAATCACTGTCCCATTGCCAATAGCAATACCTTCGCTCTTTAGCTGGTCGGTAATGCTATGGGCGGATGTATGGTGTGGCTTGCTTGCTTCCTCTATGACACATTGCCGAGTCGCTTCGCTAGTTTGCCTCGCAAGGTGCTTGGGGCGTGTGCTTTCTGTCGGAATGATGCCCTGTTCGTGGTATTCAGGGTGTTCATCCAAAGCTGCCTTCCAGCGTCGATAATTGCTTGTGGAGAACCCACAGCTGACACAGAGGGCATTCAGTGAGGTATGCGGGTAGTAACTCAAGTATCTATCAACTTTGGCAACCAGCTGGTAGCGCTCTTCATTGGTTCTCTTAGTCTGTTTCTGTCTGATTCGACGTTTGTTCTGAGACATATGGTGGTGCCTCTTGGCTTAGGTGCGTAAATATAACCTGACAACCACAGCACCTAACGCACAAGGCGATTTGCAATCCGTGAGTGTCCTGATAATAGAGTAGGAAGCTGGTGCCATTGAAGGGTGCCTTGGTTATTCTGTTATCTGAATTTAATTAATTGACTAAAAAATGAATTAATTAGTGAATAACCATTAAATTAATGAATTAATGAATTAATGAATAATACTCACTACCCCTTCATTAAGGCTGAATAATAATAAGAGGATTTCCATGAATCATAAAAGACGAATAAATCAAGCTGAATTAGATGGTGTTAAACTAACTCGGCAAGAAAAGAAGTCATACGAATATAGCAAGCAAGTCGCTCATTGGCTAGTGCAATATGACTTTGATTATTTTCTTACCTTAACATTTCAATATGCCGTTTACGATGAAAATAAAGCGATGTCAGCAGTGAGTAATTTTATTAATTGTCTAAGCGCCAGCAGTTATGGGGCACGTTCAAAAAAGCGAGTAATGGCGTTTCCTGTCATTGAAAAAGGAGCTGATGACAGCCTGCATATTCACATGATGATTCAAAATCCTAAGCCTTTTATCACGTCTGAAGCACGGCGTAATGCCTTTAGCCTACGTGATGCAGTGATTACCTCATGGTTGCAGGCAAGCCCGTCAGCGGGGCATCCAGCTCTCTCTGCGACAGGTGATGACTGGATAAAGAAGATGGACGACATACGTGAAGTCGCAAGATACATGGTTAAGCAGTATCAGCCAGGGGCTTCTTATTCATCCACTCTTCTTTGGGAATATGCCAGCCTTGATGGGCGTAAGCCACCACACTAAGCAGCACGTATTTCTATCATGTTATCAGTGATGATCGTGCCACTTTCTAAAGTTCCTCTTAACGAGTTGTTTACATGCCCTGCTAGTTGATTGGTTGCTTCTAACAGAGTGGCATGGCTTAAATGAGCATAGCGCTGTGTCGTCGCAATATTAGCATGACCGAGTATCTCCTTAACCTCATAGATAGGTATTCCTATATTCACTAAGTAGCTGGCGTATGTATGGCGTAAGTCATGGATGCGAATATTAGTAATACCAGCTTCTTTTCGTGCTGTGTTCCAAGAGTGGTAAAAATTAACATACGGCTTCTGTGTTTTTGGGTTTGCAAATATATACGCACTTTTGCTTTTAGGTTTTAATTCACACAGTAGGTTGATGGCAGCATCTGATAATGGAACAAAGCGCACTTTTCCAGATTTGTTCTTGGGGATACGCCACTGCTTTGTGTACCAGTCAATATCCGTCCACTGAGCATGAGCTACTTCGTTTTTTCTTGCGCCTGTGAAAATGAGCATCCGCACGATGTAAGGCAGCATTTCTGCCTGTGAGCAATCAATGGCTTTCCATAACGCCCTTAGCTCCTCATGGGTCAAGTAGCGGTCACGTTGATAAGGGTCTTTGCGCTTTGCCAGTTTATTAGCGGGGTTTGTCGTTAAGCCAGGTACATCCCACGCCAAGGCGCAATTGAACAGGCACTGAATAACCGTCATCAAGCGGTTGGTGCTGGAAGGCTTAGAGTGCTTTGCATGGCAAGAAATGACATCCACAACATGACGTTTGGTGATGTTATCCAGGTAGTGCTTCCCTAGATAGGGCAGCACATGAAGACGCAGCATCGCTTCATCTAACTTCCAGCTTTTCTTATTGGTCTCAATATAGGGCAGGTAGCTATCACGAACGAAGGCAGCAAAAGTAGGCACGGTACGCTTCAGTTTCTGGTCAGCAAACGGGTCTTGACCTAATGCCAACTGAGCCAGCTTCTCCTTAGCTTGCTGGCGCGCCGTTTTTAGGTCAACAACAGAGGCATTAAACAGCTGCTTTTCTTTGGTTTTACCATGTGAGTCTTTATATCTGAGGTAATAGGTACGCTTGCCCGTAGGCATGACCTTTAGCAGCAGCCCAGCCAGTTCTGTGTCAAAATAATCAACCTTTTGCTTGCCTGTGGGGCAAGTAGCAGCATCAATGAAAACTTGTGTTAATTGCATTGTCGGCATGGTTATCTCCTTTTCTGATGCTAATAGTATCCGAAATTGAAAAACCTGTATATCTAGCGGCTGTCCAGTATGAGGTGCATGTTTGAGTAATGACATCCAAGCCCATGTAAAAATAGCGGTGGCTATGCGCGCTGTGCGAGGGGCGTTGGGTCTTAATCAAGCGGAATTTGCCGAGCTAATTGGTGTCTCCAAGCCAACCGTTGCTAGAGTGGAAACGTTAGAAACTGCCATGCGGTTGAACGACTATTCCAACATGCTGCAAAAGCTGAAAAACTTGGGGGTGAAGGTCGATACCCTTTACAGCGACAATGTGACGGTTGAGTTTGAGCCAAAGGCATTAGAGGCGTTGACGGCAAAGTTATCAGATCAAGGCAAACGACGTTCAGACCGCGTTCAAGGCGGGTTGGGGGTGAATCGAAAAAGCATATCACCAGATACCTTAAAGCGAATCAAAGAGCTTCAGCAGAAAAAGCCACCGTCCAAGAAATAGAAAATAGCTGGTTAGCAATGGCGTTCTTGAAGTCATTAATATCAATAGGTTGGCTGTTTCTGGTGGGCAGACAAAAATGCAACGCTATAGAAAGGCGATAGAAAGCAGGTTTTAGATACTATTATTATCAATAATGATGCTATTTAAAACGCCCGCTTGCGCGTTTGTAAGGCTCTCTGCGCCAAGGATGATGCCGCCGGTCAGGCCATCGCTAACCGCATGAGCAGCCAAATTACTGGTTTGTCTCAGGCGCAGCGTAACTCTAACGATGGTATCTCTGTAGCACAAACCGCTGAAGGTGCTTTGAACCAAGTTAACGACAACCTGCAGCGGGTTCGTGAGCTGACTGTTCAAGCACAAAACGGAACCAATTCACAGGAAGATTTAAACTCAATCCAGGCTGAAATTGGTCAGCGGCTCGGAGAGATTAATCGTATCTCTCAACAAACCGATTTTAACGGTGTTAAAGTGCTGGCGAGTGATCAAGCCCTCAACATTCAAGTGGGTGCAAATGATGGTGAGCAGATCGCCGTTAACCTTGAAGAAATTACTTCAACTACCTTAGGTCTGAGCACTTTCAGCGTATCTGGACCTGATGTTGCTGGCGGTTTCACTGCGCAAACTGGTGGCACATTGGCAGCCATGCAAGCAGCATATGGTGATACTACTTCGATTAACGATACTGCCATTAATAATTTCTCTGCTGACCTGCAGACATCCTTAGGCTTAAGCGGAAATGGTAGTGTTACTATTGGCGATACTAGTGGCAACGCCCAAGTTGATAGTAATGGCAACTGGTACGCTGAGGTGAGCATAACGCTTACAAATGATGCTGCAGGCCAAGCCGCTTCTGAAAGCTTAGCCAATAAAGGTTTGGACGTTGCTGCTGATGGCGCTGCTAAAACGTTCTATGTGGCTTTAGATCCACAAGATGCTGATACCACAACCGCAACAGCAACATTTACTGTCGATGGCTCTAAGTTGAGTGCTGCCAGCCTTCAAAATGGCAGCACCGCCGATCCACTTAAGCAACTTGATGATGCTTTAAGCAAGGTAGATGTCTTGCGTTCTGACCTGGGTGCTGTTCAGAACCGTTTCGAGTCTGCTATTACTAACTTGAATACTAACGAAACTAACCTTTCTGCTGCTCGTTCACGCATCGAAGACGCTGACTACGCGGTAGAAGTGGCCAACATGACCAAGTCACAGATTCTGCAGCAGGCCGGTACTTCCGTATTGGCACAGGCCAACCAGATTCCGCAGAACGTGCTTTCTCTGCTGGGTTAATCTGAAGCTTAGTCTTGATAGAGCAAGTGCTTTATCGCTAAGTAGCACTATGAACCGGCCCCTAATGGGGGTCGGTTTTTTTATGGGGAAGTACGCATGACTGAAAATGAACACCAGCAGGTGATCGAGGAACTGCAAACACTGATCAACGACACTCAGCAAACCCTTACCCAGTTTGAAGAGAAGGGCATGGATGAAGAAATGCCAGCGGATTATGAAAGGTTGCTAGGAATTCTAGACGGCGCGATTAAACAGCAGCGTGAGCATACGTTAGCCATGCTGTCGGAGTAGCTAGCGCTATAGGTCAAGGGTGGCTTTTGATGGCGGGATTTCTAACGATCACTTACCAGATTAGTTTTAAGTGATGCCGAGCAAGCTTGAAGGCATTTATTAATAGGTCGTGTGAGCGATGGTAACGCTGGCGAACCTGATCTTTCGGCATAGCTGTCCACCGGATTCTACTCGGTTGTGCACTCGCCGGATGCTAATGTCAGGATTGTCAGTAGCACTGTGGCGTTTATGAACGTGGCGCTGTTCACCAACCCGCAAGATGAGCGTACGCGGCGTTTTCTGCGCAAAATTCTGCCGCCAATGGGGCAGGCATTGCCTTAACGGGTAAGGGGTGAGGTTCGGCGGGAAAAGGAGTGAAGCGCGCAGTAAAAGCATTGACAAGCGCTGGCAAGCCCGCTTAACGCGTGATAGACTACGCCATCCTCTCAGACACGACCCGTGAGCGGGCAGATTTTGAACTGCTCGTCACACTATTTTGGCAGCGTTTTAATCGCTTTCAAATCAATTGGTTGTTGTGGAAAGATATGACGGAAATGTCGTGATCTGGCAAATGCCAACCGACAAACACATAGTAAATTCGTTGCCGTTTTTAGGCAGCCCTTATTCTCCAAGGAGATACCTGTGGCGAACAGCAAGCAAGCACGCAAGCGCGCCCGCCAGGCCGAGACTCGTCGCGTCCTGAAAGCCAGCCAGCGCAGCATGGTCCGCACCTACATCAAGCGTGTGATCAAAGCGATCAGCACCGGCGACCATGGCAAGGCAATGGAAGAGTTCCGGGCAATGCAGCCGGTTGTCGACCGCATCGCTGATAAAGACGTTCTTTCTAAGAAGAAAGCTGCACGTCTGAAAAGCCGCTTGAACAAGCGCATTAAGGCACTGGCGGCGTAAGCCGGCAGGCGCCATAAAAAAACCGGCTGCGGCCGGTTTTTTTGTGCCTGTTCCCTGTACGTCGTGTCGCCCGTGGCGACATTGGGTCTCTTGTTTTAGTCGCTATGGATTGAGTGATGACCGCCAACACGCCACCGCAAGCAAACATGCCTTCCCCGCGCCGTGGGCTGATGCGCTCTGGGTTAGTGGTCAGTGCCATGACCATGCTGTCGCGTGTCATGGGCTTGGTGCGCGATGTGGTGGTTGCTACCTTTTTGGGGGCGGGCAACGGCTCGGATGCGTTCTTCGTTGCGTTTAAAATTCCTAACTTTTTACGCCGATTGTTTGCCGAAGGGGCGTTTAACCAAGCCTTTGTGCCAGTACTTTCTGAGTATTCTACCCAGCGCAGTAAACAGGAAATTCGTGAGCTGCTAAATGCGGTCGCGGGCAGCCTGACGGCCATTTTGGCGCTAATTACGGCACTGGCGATGCTGAGTGCCCCGTGGCTGGTGTGGGTGTTTGCCCCGGGCTTCGGGCGCGACCCCGAAAAGCTGGCCATGACCGCCGATATGCTGCGCCTAACGTTCCCTTATTTGTTGCTGATCTCGTTAACCGCCTTTTCGGGAAGCGTGCTGAACACCTGGAACCGTTTTGCGGTGCCCGCGTTCACCCCTGTGCTGCTGAATATTTCGTTGATTGGCGCGGCGCTGCTGCTAATGCCGTTAATGGAAGAGCCCGCGATGGCGCTGGCCTGGGGGGTATTGATTGCCGGTGCTGCCCAGCTGGCGTTTCAGGTGCCTTTTTTGCTGCGCCTGGGGCTGCTGCCGACCCCATGGCCTAATTTCGCCCATGAGGGGGTGACGCGCATTCTAACGCTGATGGTTCCCGCGCTGTTTGGGGTGTCGGTATCGCAAATTAACTTGCTGCTCGATACGGTATTGGCCTCGTTGTTAACGTCGGGTAGCGTGTCTTGGCTGTACTATTCGGATAGGTTGGTTGAACTGCCGCTTGGGGTGTTCGGCGTGGCGATTGGCACGATTATTTTGCCTGCGCTTTCCAAACGCCATACAGAGCAATCCACTGAGCACTTTTCTGCGATGTTGGATTGGGCAATCCGCGTTGTGCTGCTGCTGGGCGTTCCCGCTGCGCTGGCGCTGGCCGTGCTGGCAGAACCGTTTTTGATTACCCTGTTTCACTACGGGGCGATGACCGATACCGATATTCAAATGGCCGCCATGAGCTTGCGCGCTTACGCCTTTGGATTGGTGGCGTTTATGCTGATCAAGGTATTGGCGCCAGGCTTCTTCGCTCGGCAAGATACCAAAACACCGGTGAAAGTGGGCATTATCGCCATGGTCGCTAACATGGTGTTCAACCTGATGCTGATTTGGCCGCTGGCCCACGCGGGGCTGGCACTTGCCACCGCGTTATCCGCTTTTTTGAATGCCGGGCTGTTAGGCTATCTGCTGTATCGGCAAAAAGTGCTGATCTTTCAGCCAGGGTGGGGGCGCTACGCTGTTCAGCTGGTGGGTGGCAGCGCGTTGATGAGCGTTGCCCTTTATCTGGCTGCCCCCGATTGGCAAGCATGGCTTGATTTCGAGCTGTGGCAGCGTATTCGCTGGGTAGCGGGGTTAGTGGTGCTGGGGGGCGGGCTTTATTTTGCCTGGCTGGCCGCGCTTGGCCTGCGGCTGCGTCATTTTAAGATGAATAGCTGATGCGCCAAAAGGCATGGTTAAGGTGAAAGGGAAGCTAATGCCAGGGCAAAGGTAATCTTCTCCTGCACCGGATCGGCGCGTTCGTTATAATCAAACGCTTTTAAACAGTAAACGCTTTTCAAAAAAGCTTTTCACAAAGAGGTGCCATGCACGTCATTCGAGGTCTGCACAATCTGACAGCGGCTCATCGTGGCTGCGTTGCTACCATCGGTAATTTTGATGGCGTGCATCGCGGCCATCAGGCGATCCTGCAGCAGTGCCGTGAGCATTCGGCGCGCCTGAATGTGCCGTTGACTGTGGTGGTGTTTGAACCTCAGCCGCGGGAGTTTTTTGCCGGTGATCAAGCGCCGCCGCGGCTTACCCGCCTGCGCGAGAAAGTGCGCCTGCTGCGCGATCATGGTGCCGAACAGGTGCTGTGCTTGCCTTTCAATGATGCGCTGCGCAGCCTGACCGGGCGTGAGTTTATCGATCAGGTGCTAATTGAAGGCCTGGGGGTGAAGCATCTTGTGGTGGGCGATGATTTCCGCTTTGGCTGCGACCGCCGAGGCGATTTCAACTTGCTAGAAGTTGTCGGGCAGGTGGAAGGGTTTGGTGTCGAGCACACACGCACCTTTAAGGTTGATGACGAGCGGGTATCCAGCACGCGCGTGCGCACCTTGCTGGCCAGCGGTAACTTTGAGGTCGCAGCGCGCCTGCTGGGTAGGCCGTATTCACTGCATGGCCGTGTGGTTCGTGACCAGCAGTTAGGGCGTACGATCGGCGTGCCCACCGCTAACCTGCCGCTGTTGCCTCAGCCGTTAACGCTGCGCGGTGTGTTTGCCGTTGTGGCTGAACTGGCCAATGGGCAGCGCTATCCTGCGGTGGCCAATGTTGGGTTTCGGCCCACGGTGGGTTCGGATCGGCCCACGCTGGAAGTTCATCTATTGGAATTTTCAGGCGACCTATATGGCCAGCGGCTAACGGTTTACCCCTGCGCGCGGCTGCGTGGGGAAGTGAAGTTTGACGACTTTAATGCGTTAAAAACGCAAATTGAACACGATCAAGCCAGGGCGCGCCGTTACTTTGCAGCAGCGGGTACTGGTTGCATGAATTCTCTTCCGCTGGCCTCGGCCCCGCTTGGGCGTGAGACCGCTTCTTCTGATTTCTCTTCGGCGGATAACGCCGCCGATGCTAACGACGGCTGACCGGACTATGGATTATAAGCACACGCTGAACTTGCCAGAAACCGACTTTCCTATGCGCGGCATGCTGCCGAAGCAGGAACCAGGGCGCGTTTCAAAATGGCAAGATATGAACCTTTACCAGCGCCTGCGCGACACCCGCGCGGGTGCGCCGCTGTTTGTTCTGCACGATGGCCCTCCTTACGCCAACGGCAGCATCCATATCGGTCACGCCCTGAATAAAATTCTTAAAGATATTATTGTTAAGTCGAAGAATCTGGCGGGCTTTGATGCGCCCTACGTGCCAGGCTGGGATTGCCACGGCTTGCCCATTGAGCACAAGGTAGAAACCACTCACGGTAAGCACTTGGCCGCAGATAAAGCCCGCGAGCTTTGCCGTGAATACGCTGGCGCGCAGATTGAAACGCAGCTAGCTGATTTTGTGCGCCTGGGTATCATCGGTGACTGGGATCACCCGTACCGCACGATGGATTACGCCAATGAAGCGGGTGAAATGCGTGCGCTGGCGCAAATGGTCGATGCGGGCTATGTGTTCAAAGGCTTAAAGCCGGTTAACTGGTGTTTTGATTGTGGCTCGGCTTTGGCTGAAGCGGAAGTTGAATACGCCGATAAAAAATCCGACGCCATCGACGTGGCTTTTCCGATGGAAGATGCCGACAAGCTGGCCGCCGCCTTTGGATTGAGCGAACTGCCGAAGCCTGCGGCGATCGTGATCTGGACCACCACGCCTTGGACCATTCCCGCTAACCAAGCGCTGAACGTTCATCCTGAATTTACCTACGCGCTGGTAGATACCGGCGAGCGCCTGCTGCTGCTCGCAGAAGAGCTGGTGGAAAGCTGTTTAGAGCGTTTTGGGCTGACGGGCAGCGTGATTGCCACGGCGCAAGGGGCAGCGCTAGATCTGATTAATTTCCGTCACCCATTCTACGACCGCCTCTCGCCGGTTTATCTAGCGGATTACGTTGAGTCTGAAGTGGGTAGCACGGGCATTGTTCACTCCGCGCCTTCTTACGGTATGGATGACTTTATTACCTGCCGCGAGCATGACATGAGCTTTGACGACATGCTCAACCCGGTGCAGGGAAACGGTGTTTACGCGGATGACCTGCCGTTCTTCGGCGGCCAGATGATCTGGAAAGCCAGCCCGCATATCGTCGAGAAGCTGCGCGAAGTGAACGCGTTAATGGCGCACACGCCGATCACCCACAGTTACATGCATTGCTGGCGCCATAAAACGCCGGTGATTTACCGCGCTACCGCCCAGTGGTTTGTGGGTATGGATATCCAGGGTAAAGACGGTAAAACCCTGCGCGAGCGCGCGTTGGAAGGCATCGAAGCGACTGAATTCACGCCCGCTTGGGGCAAGGCGCGCTTGCACAGCATGATCGCTAATCGCCCAGACTGGTGTATTTCTCGCCAACGTAACTGGGGCGTGCCGATTCCGTTCTTCCTGCATAAGCAAACCGGCGAGCTGCACCCGAATACGGTTGAGCTGATGGGAGAGGCGGCTAAGCGCGTTGAGCAAGAAGGCATCGAGGCGTGGTTTAAACTCGACCCGGCTGAGCTGTTGGGCGCGGAAGCGGCTGAGTACGACAAGGTGACCGATACGCTGGATGTGTGGTTTGACTCAGGCACTACGCATCGCCATGTGCTGCGCGGCTCGCATCCTCATGGGCATGAAAGTGGCCCGCGTGCGGACTTGTACCTGGAAGGCTCGGATCAGCACCGTGGCTGGTTCCATTCATCGCTGTTAACCGGTTCAGCGATTGACGGCCATGCGCCCTACCGTCAGCTGCTCACCCATGGGTTTACCGTCGATTCCCAGGGCCGCAAACAGTCTAAGTCGCTGGGTAACGTGGTCGCGCCGCAAAGCGTGATGGATAAGCTGGGGGCCGACATTCTGCGCTTGTGGGTTGCGTCGACCGACTACTCCGGTGAAATGGCGGTGTCTGATGAAATCCTTAAGCGCACCGCCGATGTTTACCGTCGTATCCGTAACACTGCGCGCTTTTTGCTTTCTAACTTGAATGGTTTTGATCCGGCTAGAGATCAGGTCGCCTTTGGTGACATGCTGGCGCTGGATCAGTGGGTGGTCGACCGCGCGGCACAGCTGCAAGGGCGTATCGAAAAAGCCTATGAAGAGTACCGTTTCCTTGATGTTTACCAGCAGGTTCATGGCTTCTGCGCACGGGAATTGGGTGGCTTCTACCTGGATGTTATCAAAGATCGCCAGTACACCACTCAAACGGATTCTCTGGCCCGCCGCAGCGCGCAAACCGCGCTTTATCATGTGGTTGAAGCGTTGAGCCGCTGGATTGCGCCGATTCTGTCCTTCACCGCTGAAGAGATTTACGAGCATATCCCTGGCGAGCGTGGTGACAGTGTGTTGCTGGAAACGTATTACACGGGGCTGGGCACGCTGGAAGACGGGGCCGACATGGGCCGTGCCTTCTGGGAGCAGGTGCTGGAAGTGAAACATTCGGTCAACAAGTGCCTGGAAGACGCGCGTAATGCCAAGGTCATCAAAGGTAGTCTGGCGGCGGAAGTCACGCTTTACGTTAGCGACGAATTGAATGCCATGCTTTCCAAGCTAGGCGACGAACTGCGTTTTGTGATGCTCACCAGTGACGTGCATCTCGCGCCGCTTGCAGATGCCGCCAATGCAGAGAGCACCGAGCTTGAAGGCCTGAAAGTGGCGGTTAGTGGCAGCGCACACCAGAAGTGCGAGCGCTGCTGGCATCACCGTGCCGATGTCGGCACGCATGCTGGGCATCCGGATCTGTGTGGTCGCTGTATCAGCAACCTGCCTGAAGGCAGCGGTGAGATTCGTTACTATGCCTAAGGCTGCACCAACCACCGATGAGCAACACCCGCTGCCGCCGATGCAGCGGCCACTGCGCTGGCTGTGGTTAGCGGTGGCGATTATTGTGTTGGATTTGCTGACTAAATATACCGCTAGCCATTTTTTGAATTATGCTCAGCCCGTTGAAGTGCTGCCGTTTTTCAATCTAACCCTGCTGCACAATACTGGTGCTGCATTTAGCTTTTTGGCGGACCACCCTGGTTGGCAACGTTGGTTTTTTGCCACTGTTGCCATTGGTGCCAGCATTGGCTTAACCGTTTGGCTTTCCCGCTTAAAGGCGGATGAAAAACTGCTGGCGTTGGCGTTGCCGCTGATTATTGGCGGTGCCCTGGGTAATCTGTATGACCGCTTGGTACATGGCTATGTGGTGGATTTTTTATCGTTCCACGCGGCCGGTTGGTACTACCCCGCCTTTAATATCGCGGATATCGGCATTACGCTGGGGGCTGTTGGGTTAATTTGGGAGTCGGTGATGGGCGATCGACGTCGCAAAAAAGCCGCATTGCAGCAGCGTGATTGAATGAGCCATCGTTTGAATGAGTGGTAGTTTGAATGAGGGATAGCTTGAATGAGCCACAGAGTGGCAAGTGAGGAATCATGGACTACAAAATTGACGACGGTATGGAAATTACCCTGCACTTCACGCTGAAGCTGGAAGATGGCACGGTAGTAGACTCCACCAAAGAGAAAGCCCCGGCGACGTTTCAGTATGGTGATGGCAACTTGCCACCGGGCTTTGAACACCCGATTAAAGGCATGGCTGTTGGCCAGAGTGGGTCGTTTCAGATCACGCCTGAGCACTCGTTTGGGCAGCATAATCCGCAAAATATCCAAACGCTGAAGCGCACCGACTTCGGTGATGAAGAACCCGAAATTGGCATGGTAATGTCATTTGCCGATAAAGCGGGAACGGAACTGCCTGGCGTGGTCAAAACCATTGACGGCGACCGTGTGGAAGTGGATTTTAATCATCCACTCGCAGGGCGTACGTTGACGTTTGAAGTGGATGTGCTGAACGTAACGCCCGCCACCAAACACTGATAGTAAGAACGAGCTTTCACTTAACTGGCGATGCACGTTGCATCAAGGCGCTTTTATGCAGTCATCAAACATGCAGTCATCAAAGTCATCTCAGCCAATACAGATCAAGCTGGCGAATCCACGTGGTTTTTGTGCTGGCGTGGATCGCGCTATCGACATCGTTAATCGCGCGATCGATGTCTTTGGCCCGCCAATTTACGTGCGCCATGAGGTGGTACATAACCGCTTTGTGGTCGAGACGCTGCGCGAGCGCGGTGCGGTATTTGTTGAAGAACTGCATGAAGTGCCTGACGACGTGATCGTGATTTTCTCGGCTCACGGTGTTTCCCATGCTGTGCAGCAAGAAGCTGAGCTGCGTGGGCTCAAGGTCTTCGATGCGACCTGCCCATTGGTCACCAAAGTGCATCTGGAAGTGCTGCGTTATGCCAAGCGTGGCCAAGAGTGCATTTTGATTGGTCATGAAGGTCATCCGGAAGTCGAAGGTACGATGGGGCGTTACGACACGTCTAACGGTGGCCAGATTTACTTGGTCGAGGATGAACAGGACGTGGCAAAACTGGGGGTCAACGACCCATCAGCACTGGCGTTTGTGACTCAAACCACGCTTTCGATGGATGACACAGCCAAGGTGATTGATGCGCTGCGGGAGAAATTCCCAGCGATTCAGGGGCCGCGTAAAGATGATATCTGCTATGCCACGCAAAACCGCCAGGATGCGGTGCGTGAACTGGCGGCGGATAGCGATTTGGTCTTGGTTGTCGGTAGCCCCAATAGCTCCAACTCCAATCGCCTGCGCGAACTTTCCGAGCGGATGGGCACGCCTGCCTATTTAATCGACAATGCCGACCAAATTGCGCCAGCGTGGCTTGAGGGCGTTAGCCGTATTGGTGTCACTGCCGGGGCGAGTGCGCCAGAAGTGTTGGTAAAAGGTGTGATTGATAAGCTTCAAACGCTTGGTGCAGAGGTACCGATTGAACTTCAGGGACGCGAAGAAAATATTACCTTCTCTATGCCGAAAGAACTGCGTGAACAAGTGATTGTAAGCGACTGATGCAAAACGTATTGGTTTGCGACATACTCCGCGTATGGGCCAACTGATACAGGAGCACGCTCAGTGCCTTCACCCACTGCCAACCGTGCGGGCCGCCAGGAAGCTCGCCAGCACGGCTTTACGCTTATTGAGATGCTGATTACCGTCGCTATTATTGGAATAGTGGCGGGCATTGCCTACCCCAGCTACACCCGCTATGTCGAGCGCTCGCTACGCACTGATGCTCATGCGGGCCTATTGCAGGCTGCCTCTGAGCTTGAGCGTTGTTACTCCCGCCAATATGCGTATACCGACTGTTCTGTTACAACCGCCTCTCCTGATGGTAACTACGCCATTACGGTGGCCGACGGCAATGAACAGGATGGTGGCTTTTTACTGACGGCGACAACGGCGCAAACCGACGGTTGTAGCAGCGATATTCAATTTAACGCCCGCGGCGAACGCTTACCCGAGGCGTGTTGGTAGATGCTCAGGCAAAATGGCCTTTCGCTGATTGAAGCACTTATCGCGCTAGTGATTTTAGCGTTTGGGCTGATGGGGGTCGCCGCGATGCAGGTGAAAGCACTGCAAAGCGCCAGCGCTGGCTACACGCAGTCGCTTGCTAATGTTGCTGCGGTAGATGCTCAAGAGCGGATATGGGCAGCGCTTTCTCCGACCCAGGACTGCGACGCTATACCGTTAGCCGCAATTGAGTCCGCATGGCAGAATCAGTGGTTTGCAGACCCCTCCGCAGCGCTTGGCCATGTTCAGGGGCAGGCAAGTCGTATCGACCGACGAGGCTGCCAATTTGATGTGGTAGTGCGTTTGCGTTCTGAGCCTAATGCGCCCCACGATATCGTTACCTACGTGTTCCAACTTCCCAACCAGCCGTAAAGGTGGGCCTGCCATGGATGTGCAGCGCGGTTTTACGTTAACAGAGCTATTGGTCGCCATGGTCATTGGCATGGTGGTTATTTTAGGCGCTGGTCAACTTTTCTTAAGCACCTTTCATACCTTCAAACAGGTGGAGCAGCTGGGGCATCATCAAGAAGCGCTTCTTTATGCAGCCACCACTATTACTGACACCCTACGCAGGCAAGGCGCTACCGACTCAAGCGGAGCGCCTTTTTTTCGCTTGCAGTGTGAGGTGGTCGAGAATGATTGTCGCTGCACGGTTCAGGATATGCAGGAAGCTCAGCCATTAGTCACCTTTGACTATGAAACAGGCGCTGGCTGTGAGCGAAACGAACCGCTGGGAGCGCCTTCCATCAACGGTGTCAGCGTGGTGTCGCTCCCCTTAGGGCGGCAAGGGGCTACTATCAATTTCCACGTTACTCATCGCGAGGCGGTGTTGCAGCCTGCGTTTTAGGTTAGCCCGTGAAGCTGTATGGAGTGTGAGCAAGGAGGCGATATGCAGTATAGTCAGCGGCCCCAGGAGCAAGGCGCTGCGCTAGTGGTGGTTATGGCGCTGTTAGCTAGTGCGTTGATCATCGGCGTTAGCTGCATGCAATCTGCGTTTGTGGATGAGCGCTTAGCGAGTAATTACCGTGCATCGACGTTGGCGCAAATGCGCGCTGAAATAGCCGCGTCGCAGGCAGTGGCTGCCTTCAGTAAGCTGGAGTGGGATGACAGCGTACTGTCTATTAATAGCGATCAAACTTTCAGGTGGGAAGATGTCGTGGCGCACCCGTTAACCACGGTGCTTGGCGGTGACTGCGAACACAACAGTTGCTTGTTTACTCCCGTTGAACGTGATGGCCAGCCTTGGGTAATGGCGCTAGGTGCGGTTATTGCTGGTGACAATGCCGCTAGCGACACGCTGTTAGCACAGAGCCTACCGGTCTTTATCAAGGTGGAGGAGGGCGAGGAAAGCCATCAGACAAAGGCGACGGTGGTTTGGCATTGAGTGTACAATGACCCACCTTTTTTGACCTTTATCCAGCTGGATCCACACTATGAGTCAGACAGCCAAAACCCGCGTGCTGACCGGGATTACCACGACCGGAACGCCACATCTTGGTAACTATGTGGGTGCTATTAAGCCTGCCATTGAGGCAAGCCAAGACCCTAATGTACAGTCGTTTTACTTTCTTGCTGACTACCACGCGCTAATTAAATGCCAAGATCCGAAGCGCGTGCAGGAGTCGCGTTTGGAAATTGCCGCCACATGGCTTGCGTTAGGGCTAGATACTGATAACGCCATTTTTTATCGTCAATCGGATATCGCTGAAATTCCTGAGCTAATGTGGATGCTTTCTTGCGTCTGCGCCAAGGGGTTAATGAACCGCGCCCACGCTTACAAAGCAGCGGTTGCTGAAAATGAAGAAGCCGGTGACCAGGATCCTGATAAGGGCATCACTATGGGCTTGTTCGGCTACCCGGTGTTAATGGCGGCCGACATCTTAATGTTCAACGCCAACAAAGTGCCGGTAGGGCGCGACCAGATTCAGCATATTGAAATGGCCCGCGACATTGCCGGACGTTTCAATCACCTGTTTAAAGGCCAGTATTTTGTTCAGCCTGAAGCCGTAGTGGATGAAAAAGGGGAAGTGTTGAAGGGTTTGGACGGTCGCAAAATGTCCAAAAGCTACAACAACACCATCCCGCTTTTCTCAAGCGAGAAAAAGCTGCAGAAGCTGGTGCGCAAAATCAAAACCAACTCGCTGGAGCCCGGCGAGCCCAAAGATCCAGACACCTGCACGTTGTTCCAGATCTTTTCAGCGTTTGCCAGCAATGAAGAAGCTGCTGCGCTACGCGAGCAGTACGTGGCAGGTATTGGTTGGGGCGACGCTAAGAACGAAGTGTTTGATTACTTGAATGCGCATTTGAGCGCACCCCGAGAGCGCTACAACGCGTTGATGGAAGACCCTGCGCATATTGAAGCGGTGCTGCAAAAAGGGGCCGAACGCGCTAGGGAAGAAGCCGCCATCACCATGGACCGGTTACGTTCCGCGGTAGGTTTGGGGCGCTTTGTTTAATATTCTTTAAACGTCTATGTACTGCTGAATAAAGAATTTCCTGCGCTCTACCGCCAGCGTTAGGCTTATCACTATTGTCCAACTCAGCCAAGCGCCTGTTTTTAACAGGCGCTTCGGCGTTGCTAGAAGGTGAGCTATGTCCACGGGTTTTGCAGTGGCACCGAATGATTCTCGCGTGCCGTTATTTTCAACAGCTGCCATCGTGCTGGGCGCCGTGATCATTGGTATCGTATTTGGCGCTAATACCGGCTTATTGATGATTGTAGGTGGTCTGCTTGGGTTGGTGCTGTACCACGCGGCGTTTGGCTTTACTGCTGCTTGGCGGGTATTTATTACCGAGCGGCGAGGCCGTGGATTGCGCGCCCAAATGGTAATGTTAGCGATTGCGGTGGTGCTGTTTTTCCCCGCGTTAGGTGCTGGTTCACTGTTTGGTACCAGCGTGAGTGGCTTTGTTGCACCGATTGGTATTTCGGTCGTGGTGGGGGCGTTCATCTTCGGTGTGGGTATGCAGCTGGGTGGCGGGTGTGCTTCAGGCACGCTATTCACCGCGGGCGGTGGTAATGCACGCATGTTGATTACGCTACTGTTTTTTATTGTCGGGTCGGTAATTGGCACAGCGCATTTTACCTGGTGGCAGAGCTTGCCGGCGTTTCAACCTGTGTCGCTGGTGAATGTGGCAGGCGCTGGCGGCGGTATTGCAATCAGTTTGGTGCTGTTTGCGGCGATTGCTTTGCTTACCGTGATCATGGAAAAGCGTCGCCATGGCCATTTAGAGCAAGCGCCGTTGGTCGATAAGCCGGGTAGTCAGCGCTGGTTAACCGGGCCATGGCCATTGATTGTTGGCGCAGTGGCGCTAGCGTTACTGAATTTCGCGACGTTAGCACTTGCTGGTCGCCCCTGGGGCATTACTTCTGCGTTTGCGTTATGGGGTGCGAAAGGATTTGAACTGGTTGGTGGTGATGTTAGCCAGTGGGGCTATTGGCAAGCGCGGGGTAATGCGGCCGCGTTAGAGGCCAGTGTGTGGGGTGATATTACGACGGTAATGAACGTCGGTATTATGCTGGGTGCGCTTGCCGCAGCGAGCTTAGCAGGGCGCTTTGCCCCCAACTTCCGCATTCCGGTCAAATCCCTAGTGGCAGCCGTCATCGGTGGCATCATGTTGGGTTATGGCGCGCGGTTGGCGTTTGGTTGCAACATTGGCGCTTACTTCAGTGGTATTGCCTCCGGTAGCTTGCATGGCTGGGTGTGGTTGGTCGCGGCGTTCGCCGGCAATATGGTGGGTGTAAAACTGCGGCCGTTCTTTTTTGATGGAGTTGAAGGTCGTCAATTTGCAGCCAAAAGCTGCTAGTGATTGATCGGTTTTCATGTGTTTTATGAGCGCCTTGGTAGCTACCAGGGCGTTTTTTTATTGCCATTATTTATGTCCCTCCCATCTTTGTCGTATTAGCGTGTTACATTACGTATAAACGCCGCCAACGCCCAGCGTTGCTGCATTGCAATAGCAATCGACATAAAAAGAGAGTGCCTATGTCTACGAAGAGTAAACGTCCCCTGTATATTCCTTACGCCGGTCCTTCTTTACTTGAAATGCCGCTATTGAACAAAGGCAGCGCGTTTACTCAAGAGGAGCGGCTAGCGTTTAATTTGATAGGCCTGCTGCCGCAAAAAGTTGAGACCATTGACGAGCAGTTGTCGAGGGCTTATCGCCAGTATCAGCAGTGTCATAGCAGCCTAGAAAAACATATTCATCTGCGTGCTATCCAAGATGACAATGAAACGCTTTACTTCCGCTTGGTCTCTCAGCACTTAGAAGAGATGCTGCCGATTATTTATACCCCTACCGTTGGAGAGGCGTGCCAGGAGTTCTCTAATATTTATCGCAATCACCGGGGGCTGTTTATTAGCTATCCAGATCGCGAGCACATGGACGATATTTTGCGTAGCGCCACCAAAGATAACGTTAAGGTGATTGTTGTCACCGACGGTGAGCGAATTCTAGGTTTGGGCGACCAAGGTATCGGTGGGATGGGCATACCTATTGGTAAGTTGGCGCTGTATACCGCCTGTGGTGGTATTAGCCCCGCCTATACACTGCCGATTATGATCGATGTGGGCACCAACAATCAGTCGTTGTTAGATGACCCCATGTACATGGGCTGGCGTCATGAGCGGGTTAGCCAGGAAGAGTATGATGCGTTTATGGCAGAATTTATTACGGCTGTAAAACGTCGTTGGCCGAATGTCCTGCTTCAATTCGAAGACTTTGCCCAAGCGAATGCGGTGCCGCTCTTGGAGCGCTATCGCAATGAGCTGTGCTGTTTTAACGATGATGTGCAAGGCACGGCATCGGTGGTGGTAGGTACCTTGATGGCGGCGTGTCAGGCCCGCCAGGAGTCGATTGCTCAGCAGCGGGTGATGTTTGTCGGCGGCGGCTCGGCAGGCTGTGGTATTGCCGAGCAAGTGGTAGTGACCATGCAGGCCGAAGGGTTAACTGAAAGCGAGGCAAGAGCACGGATATACGTTGTCGACCGAGACGGGTTGATGACCACTGATCAAACTTGGCAGCGGGACTTCCAGCGCCGTTTGGCCCACGAGCCGGAATTGGTGGCAAGCTGGAATGGGCAAGGGCTTGAAGAAACGATTGCCCAAATTAAACCAACGATATTGATTGGTGTGTGTGGCAAGCGGGGTATTTTCACTGAACAAGTGGTACGTACAATGCACGCGGGCTGTGAACATCCGGTGATTATGCCGTTGTCCAACCCTACTTCTCAGGCAGAAGCAGTCCCTGAAGATGTGATTCGCTGGACCGACGGGCAGGCATTGGTTGCTACCGGTAGCCCCTTTGCGCCAGTCGTACATAACGGCCGCACCTATCCGATTGCCCAGTGCAACAACGCCTATATTTTCCCTGGTATCGGTTTGGGTGTTATTGCGGCAAACGCTAATCGCGTTACAGACGAAATGCTAATGAGCGCCTCTCGGGCATTAGCTCGCGAAGCGCCGCTGGTCAAAGAAGGCAAGGGCGCGCTGTTGCCACCGCTATCGCGGATTCGTGATATTAGTAAATCGATTGCTTTTGAGGTGGCTGCTCAAGCGCAGCAAAACGGTGTGGCGCTTAAAACGGGCGGCACCGAACTGCGTGAGAGAATTGAGAAAGCGTGCTGGTCGCCTGAATATCGCGTTTACCGTCGCGGGGCCTTCTAAACTTAGTAAAGTAAGGCTTAGTAAAACAAGGTTTAGTAAAGGGAATTTTGTAAAGGAAAAGTGGAATAAATAAACACTTAACGGCATAAGCTGAAGAGCAAAAAAAACCCCCACCAAGGTGGGGGCGATGCAAGCATTGGTAGGTTTTACCTTTACGCTGCGCCGATCATTTTGCGCAACACATAATGGAGGATACCACCGTGGCGGTAGTAAGCCAGTTCATTGACGGTATCAATTCGGCACTTGGCATCAACGGTACGTTCCCCATCGCCATTTTTAATGACGATTTTCACGGTGCCACCTGGGCTCAAATCGCTTAAACCAGCAATTGATACTTCCTCGTCACCCGTTAGGCCAAGGGTTTCACGGCTTTCACCCTCAGGGAACTGCAGCGGCACGACGCCCATCCCAATCAGGTTAGAGCGGTGGATGCGTTCGTAGGATTCGGCAATGACTGCGCGCACCCCCAACAAGCGAGTACCTTTGGCTGCCCAATCCCGCGAAGAGCCGGTGCCGTACTCTTTGCCGGCAATCACCACCAACGGTGTGCCTTCCTCTTTATATTTCATGGCGGCATCGTAAATTGGCATTTGCTCGCCGCTGGGGACGTGGCGAGTTTCTCCACCCACTACACCGTCTAGCATTTCGTTTTTAATGCGCACGTTAGCAAAGGTGCCGCGCATCATCACTTCGTGGTTGCCACGACGTGAGCCGTAGGAGTTGAAGTCGACGGGTTTTACGCCGTGCTCCTGCAGATAGCGGCCAGCAGGGCTGTCAGGCTTGATAGAGCCAGCTGGGGAGATATGGTCGGTCGTCACCGAATCGCCTAGCAGGGCTAACACACGCGCGTTTTTAACATCTTCAATGGCGTCTGGTTCACGTTCCATGCCTTCGAAAAAGGGTGGGTGCTGAATGTAGGTAGATTCAGGCCACTGATATACCTTGCTCTCAGGGACGTTGATGGCTTTCCATGTGTCGTCGCCTTCGAAAACTGCGCCATACTCTTTGCGGAACATTTCGGTGTTGACCTGTTCAACCGCACTGGCGATATCTGCCTGTGAAGGCCAGACGTCTTTGAGATAAACAGGGTTACCGTCGTTGTCATGACCGAGTGGATCAGTCGTTAAGTTGCACTGCACGTTACCGGCTAGCGCATAGGCCACCACTAAGGGCGGTGAAGCGAGCCAGTTGGTTTTTACCAACGGGTGCACACGACCTTCAAAGTTGCGGTTGCCTGACAGCACCGAGGCCACGGCGAGGTCGCCATTGTTGATCGCTGTTTCAATTTCATCAGGCAGGGGGCCAGAATTGCCGATACACGTCGTGCAACCGTAACCCACCAAGTTAAAACCTAGCGCATTCAAGTCATCGCTTAAGTTCGCGGCTGCCAAGTAATCGGTCACCACTTTTGAGCCCGGGGCAAGGGAAGTCTTAACCCATGGCTTTGTGGTGAGTCCCTTTTGGCGTGCGTTACGTGCCAGCAGCCCGGCTGCCATCATGACGCTAGGGTTGGAGGTGTTGGTACACGAGGTGATGGCCGCGATCACCACGGCGCCTGGGTCGAGGCTGACATCCTGATCGTTAAGCTTAACGTCTTGGCTGGTGTCATGTTTAAAGCTACGCTCCACCCCCACAGCGGTTTGGCCGCCTTCCGACGAGAGTTTACCTTTTGCGGCGGAGTCTGCGCTGGCGTCCTCTTGCATGAACTTGTCGAAGGCGGCTGCCATGTCTTTGAGCGCCACGCGGTCTTGGGGGCGTTTTGGGCCGGCCAAGCTTGCTTCTACTTCATTCATATCGAGGCTGAGAGAGTCCGTAAAGATCGGCTCGTCGCCAGGTTCGCGCCATAAGCCCTGCGCTTTGCTATACGCCTCTACCAACGCAATCTGGTCATCTTCACGGCCGGTAAGGCGCATATAGTTGAGCGTTTCGTCGTCTACGGGGAAAAAGCCACAGGTAGCGCCATATTCCGGTGCCATATTGGCAATCGTGGCGCGGTCGGCCAACGGCAAGTCGTTAAGGCCGTCACCGTAGAATTCAACAAACTTACCCACCACGCCTTTTTTACGCAGCATTTCGGTCACGGTAAGCACGAGATCGGTGGCGGTAATACCTTCACGCAGCTTGCCATTAAGTTTGAAACCAATGACTTCTGGAATCAGCATCGAGACTGGCTGGCCAAGCATGGCCGCTTCGGCTTCGATGCCACCTACGCCCCAGCCAAGTACGCCCAGGCCGTTGATCATCGTGGTGTGGGAATCGGTGCCGACTAAGGTGTCTGGGTAGGCAAAGGTCTGGCCATCCTGCTCTTTCGTCCATACAGTGCGACCCAGGTACTCTAGGTTGACCTGGTGGCAGATGCCGGTGCCGGGCGGCACAACGCTAAAGTTGTCGAACGCTTGCTGGCCCCAGCGTAGAAATTCGTAGCGCTCGCCATTGCGCTGCATTTCGATATCGACGTTTTCTTGAAACGCGGCGGCGTTGCCAAACTTATCAACCATCACCGAGTGGTCAATAACGAGATCAACAGGAGAAAGCGGATTAATACGTGCGGGATCTTCGCCTAACTTTTCAACTGCCGCGCGCATGGAGGCAAGATCAACAACCCCTGGCACCCCGGTAAAATCCTGCATGAGGACACGGGCAGGGCGATAACCGATTTCGCGGCTCGATTTGCCCTCTTTTTGCCAGTCCACTAACGCCTGAATATCGTCTTGGTCGACACTTTCGTCGTCGCCAAAGCGCAGCTGGTTTTCGAGCAGAATTTTGAGCGTCTTGGGTAGCCGGTCAATATTTCCAAGCGCATCGGCGGCTTTTGGCAGGCTGTAATAGTGATACTTCTGGTTGCCCACCGCTAACGTGGTGAGCGTATCGGGTATCTTGCCCATTATTTTCTCCTCTGATTGCTGGGCCTTAAGTGAATCGCTGATTGCAGCTCGCTAATTGCAATTCACTAGGCGCGACGGTCACTGCTTTTCTTAAATGTGTCTTATCCCCAGTATGGCTTATCTTCTTAATAGCACATGGGTGTTTCACCTTTGGCTTTCAAGGCGTCTTCGCCTAATAGCGAAGGCTAATCCTTGTAATTGCTTGTACTTGACACCATTTCAGGCAGACTCTCTTGCAAACGATATCTGCTCAATTGTGACAAAGGTGGTGTGATGGAAACGCGTCATGAACGTTTAATTATTCTTGGTTCCGGCCCTGCGGGCTATACCGCAGCGGTGTATGCAGCACGCGCAAACTTGAAGCCGCTGCTAATTACCGGTTTGCAGGCCGGTGGCCAATTGACCACCACAACCGATGTCGATAACTGGCCTGGTGATGCTCAAGGTGTCCAAGGGCCTGAGTTGATGGAGCGCATGAAGCAGCATGCTGAGCGCTTCAATACGGAAGTGTTGTTCGACCATATCAATGAGGTCAGCTTAGGTGAAAAACCGTACACCTTGAAAGGGGATAGCGGAATTTACACCTGTGACGCGCTGATTATTGCTACCGGTGCCAGCGCACGTTACCTAGGCTTGCCAACCGAGCAGCAGTTTATGGGGCAAGGGGTGTCTGCTTGCGCTACCTGCGATGGTTTCTTTTATCGTAATCAAGAAGTGATTGTGGTGGGCGGCGGTAATACCGCTGTTGAAGAAGCCCTGTACCTTTCGAACATCGCCTCTAAGGTGACGCTGGTGCACCGTCGCGATACGTTGCGTGCCGAAAAAATCCTGCAGGACAAGCTGTTTGAAAAAGTTGAAGCAGGCAAAATTGCCCTTGAGTGGTTCTACGAAGTAGACGAGGTGCTCGGCGATAACACCGGTGTGACGGGCGTACGCGTTAAGTCCACTAAAGACGGTTCTAGCAAAGAAATTCACGCGCCTGGGCTGTTCATCGCTATTGGCCACAGCCCCAACACGGGAATTTTTGAAGGCCAGCTGGAAATGAACGGTGGCTACATCAAGGTGAAATCAGGCCTTGAAGGCAACGCTACCGCTACCAGCGTGCCGGGCGTCTTTGCTTGTGGTGACGTAATGGATCATATTTATCGCCAAGCCATTACCTCTGCCGGTAGTGGCTGTATGGCAGCGCTAGATGCAGAGCGCTATTTGGATGGCATCGCTTGAGTTAGTAATGCTTTAACGCCTGTCGAGTTCAACAATCGGCAGGCGTTTCATCAATACGCAGACGTCCCAGCCTACTGAGTACGAGCACTTTGCCTGGTGCGTCTGCCGCACAGACGTAAAAGTGACCATTGAAGCCGTCTGTGTGGCCAAGCGAGCTGTAGCTCACGCGCCGCCAGCTACGATTATAGGTCACGGTGGTTGTCTTTTCCGCAGGGAAAACACGTATGACATCGTTGCTGGTTATTTGATTTATCGCTTCCCCCTTGAAGACCAGTAACGCGTTACTCCAGTCATTGGTGCAGGCGTTTCGTTGCCTATTTGTTGGGCAAACCGTGGCTGTTTTGCGTTGCGTGATGGCCGTGTTACGTGCCAACGAAAAGGCAGATTGCAATCTGTTAATATCGGCGGTGATGGCTGTGCTTCGGCCAAGTGCTTGAAAATTTGGCATTCCCCAAGCAGCTAATGCTGAAATAAGCAGCAAAGCAATAACAAGTTCGATCAGGGTAAAGCCTTGGATACGCGTGAGGGGTAAGCCGTTATTGTTAGGTGGCATAATGACTCCAGGCGTGTGCGTTTTCTAAAGCCTACCCCGCGGTACTCGTTTTTTATGTAAGCCAAAGCGGACAACTGTTGTGAGCAATTTCTTAATTATTGGCGGTGGCGTGATCGGTATGATGACGGCGCTGCAGTTGGCAGATGCTGGCCAGCATGTCACGGTAGTAGAGCGCGGCATTTGCGGGCAGGAGTCTTCCTGGGCAGGTGGCGGCATTGTCTCGCCGCTATATCCATGGCGGTATGCGCCGCCGATCTCACAACTTTCGCGCTGGTCAGAGGGCGCGTATCCCACTTTGTCGCTACGTTTGTTGGAAGAGACCGGCATTGATCCTGAGTATCGACAAAAAGGGCTCCTCTATCTCAACGTTGATGATGCGGAAGTAGCGCTTTGCTGGGCGAGAGAGTTAGCCAAACCGCTGGAGCGTGTTAGCGCTGAGTTTGTTCATCAGAAGGAGCCCATGGTGGCTGCAGCGCAGGAGAGTGCGTTGTGGATGCCGACACTCGGCAGCGTACGCAACCCACGTCTGGGGCAGGCGCTGCGCGCCCGTCTTCTGGCAATGCCGAACGTTGTTGTTAATGAAGGCCGTGAGGTGAGCAGTTTCATCACCAATGGGCAGCAAGTGCTGGGTGTTGCGACCGCGCAAGGGGAGTTACGTGCTGAAAAAGTGGTGGTATGTGGCGGGGCATGGACAGCCACGCTGTTAGAAAGCCTAACGATTCGCTTGCCAGTACGCCCTGTGAAAGGCCAAATGATCGCTTATCAAACGCCGCCAGGATTGGTGCAGCGTGTAGTATTGAAAGATGGTCGGTATATTATCCCGCGTAGTGATGGCTTGCTGCTGGTAGGTTCAACCTTAGAAGAAGCAGGCTTCGATAAAACGACCGACGCTGAAGCACTGGCGTCACTCAAAAAGACCGCAGAGAGCATCGTGCCGGCGTTGTCAGATTACTCCGTTGCCTATCATTGGGCAGGGTTGCGTCCAGGCTCACCGGACGGTATTCCGTTTATTGGCGCCTTGCCTGGATGGTCTGGTGTGTACGTGAATGCAGGCCACTACCGCAATGGGTTGGTGCTTGCACCAGCGTCTACCCATATATTGGTTGATCAGCTATTAGGGCGTGAGGCACTTATCGACCCAACACCCTTTCAGCCTACAGCAGATCGGTTAATAGAAAGCATTGTCGGTGCATAATGGTGCTAGTCACGGTCCTGCTTATCTTTTTGTTCTTGCAAAAAACGATCGCGATGAGCGCTTGAGCAAAACCACTGTTCGTTATCGCGTAGGGCTTCTTCTTCGGGTACATGGACATCGCACCACCGGCAGCGCACCATTTGCCCGCCTTCATGGCGTTTGGGTTCGCTCGGTTGGTGGCTAAGTCTGCGTTCTCGGTATATGCCATACAGCTTCAGGCCCACGTAAAACAGCACGGCAAAAATAATCAGCCGAATGATCAAAAGGTTCATCCTCTGTGACTCCCATGGTGGGATGTAATGATAGCTAGAGTAACATGAGTGCCGGCTAACCTTTGCCTGTTGGCAGCCCTTGCGGGACAATGCATTTAGGTAAACGGCAACGTGTTCTAAAGATTCTCAAGAGATTTTAACGCCCATGCAAGACTTAACGCTGGTAATGGCCCAACTCGATCCTTTAGTAGGAGATATTCCCGGCAATGCTGCACGCGCCATTGAAGCAGTGCGCGAAGCGAGGATCGAGCATGGGGCGGATATAGTTGTCTTCCCAGAGCTTTTCTTATCCGGTTACCCGCCGGAAGATTTGCTACTTCGCCCATCGATGGAAGCTCGCTTACGTGAAGCGCGGTCGAAGATGGCAGAAAAAATAGCACGGGATGTGCTGGTGATTATTGGCTATCCAGGCGTGCGTGAAGGAAAACGCTACAACTTGGCAGGTGTGCTGTACAACGGCCAGTGGGAAGCGGAGTACGCCAAGCAGGCACTGCCCAATTATCAAGTATTTGATGAGCAGCGCTACTTTACGCCGGGCACCCAGCCGCTAGTTTACGAGCATAAAGGCGCCAAGCTGGGGCTGCTAATTTGTGAAGACTTATGGGAAGGCACCCCGGTGAATGCTGCCCGTGAAGCGGGCGCAGAAGTACTGATCAGCCTAAACGCTTCGCCCTATCATCAGGACAAGCCCAGCGAGCGTTTGCGCCTATTAGAGCTGCGCGCTCAAGACGTAAACCGCCCGATTGTATACGTGAACACTATCGGTGGTCAGGACGAACTGGTGTTCGACGGTGGTTCTAGCTGTGTAGATGCCCAAGGCGAACTTAAGGTGCTTGCTCCTTCATGGCAAGCAGGCTTAATGCCCGTACAACTGCTGCAAACGAGCGCTGATACGTGGGAACCCCAGGTGGGTGAAATTGAGCCAGAGGTTGAGCCTGAAGAGAGCCTTTATTGTGCCTTGGTCACAGGGCTGCGGGATTATGTCAATAAAAGCGGTTTTAAGGGCATTGTGCTGGGGCTTTCCGGTGGTATTGATTCCGCACTCTCGTTGGCGATTGCCGTCGATGCGCTGGGTCCTCAGCGCGTGCAGGCAGTGATGATGCCCTATCATTATACGGCGGATATCTCGAAACAGGATGCTGCTGAACAGGCTGAGATGTTGGGCGTGCATTATGAAGTGATGCCCATTGAACCGATGGTCGACGCGTTTATGGGTACGCTGGCTGAAAGCTTCGCGGGCACCGAGCGAGACACCACTGAAGAGAACCTGCAGTCGCGTTGTCGTGGCGTTTTGCTGATGGCGATTTCCAACAAGAAAGGCCTGATGGTGCTAACCACTGGCAATAAAAGCGAAATGGCAGTGGGTTACTCGACGCTTTATGGCGACATGGTGGGTGGCTACAACGCCATCAAAGACGTTTATAAAACCTGGGTATATCGTTTAGCCCGCTGGCGCAATACTCAGTCACCCGCCATTCCTGAGCGAGTAATTGAGCGCCCGCCAAGTGCGGAGCTGGCACCCGACCAGCAGGACAGTGACTCATTACCTGATTACGATGTGCTGGACGCCATTCTGGTCAGCTACATTGAAGGCGACATGAGCGCCGAGGCGATTATCGCCGCCGGGTTTGATGAAGAAGATGTTTACAAAGTCGTGAAGCTTGTAGACCGCTGTGAATATAAGCGGCGCCAAGCCCCGGTTGGGGTAAGAGTCACGCCCCGAGGATTTGGGCGTGACCGGCGTTACCCGATTGTTAATGGTTGGCAGCCTGGCGATTAATCAAAGCGGTAGAAACGGCTTCAAAAGCTGTCCCACGCGGCCTCGGCGGGTTGGCGCTTCACGCTTGGTAAGCTTGAAGCGTTATTTGCCGACCGGTCTTGTGTCGATCCGGTGTTTGTTACTGATTGCACATAAGACAGTTGTTGGCTGGCGGGTAGCTTAAAAACACTCATGGTATGTAGCAATTGATGGGCGTTTTGGCGTAGATGATTGGCAGCGTTTGCGCTCTCTTCAACGAGCGCAGCGTTTTGTTGAGTCACTTGATCCATCTCGGTAATCGCTTGGCCAACTTCTTGTACACCGGTGCTCTGTTCAGCGCTGGCATGGCTGATTTCCTGCATAATTTTGGTCACTCGTTCTATCGCAGCCACAATGTCTTCGGTTGATTTGCTGGCTTCTTCAGCGCGCGCATTACCGTGATTGACCCGCTCCAAGTTATTAGAAATCAAGTCATTAATTTCTCGAGCGGCATCAGCACTTCGTTGTGCGAGTTTACGGACTTCTTCGGCAACCACGGCAAATCCACGACCATGTTCCCCAGCTCGGGCAGCTTCAACCGACGCATTCAGGGCAAGAATATTGGTTTGGAAGGCAATGGCATCAATGGTTGAAATAATGCCCGCAATTTCTTGTGAACTCTTATTGAGATCGTTCATGGTAGCAACGACCTGGTGCACCGCCTCGCCGCCCTGAGTAGCTGTTTTTGAAGCGCTGGCGGCTTCTTGGCTTGCCTGTAGCGAATTATCTGCGTTTAGCTTAACCGTGCTGTTGAGCTGTTCCATTGCCGACGCTGTTTCCGCCAGAGCGCTGGCCTGTTCTTCCGTGCGTGAAGAGAGGTCGCTATTACCCTCTGCAATTTGCTCGCTATTGGAGGCCACTGCCTCGGCTGAAGAGCGTACTTGCGACACGATGGCTTGAAGTTGTTCAGCCATTGCAACTTGCGATGCCATGATGCTATAGGTATCGCCTTTCTTGAGAAGTGGCTGATTCGCCAGTTCGCCGCGACCAATGGCCTCCGCGAACGCTTTCACTTGACGGGGCTCAGCACCTAGTTCGCGAAGCAATTGACGGGACAAAAATATTGCAATGGCTCCCCCAATCAGTACAGCAAACAGCGTTAGCCCCAACATTTGCAATTGAAATCCTGATGCGGTGCTGCGGGCGGCGGCGGTAGAAGCGTTGTTAATCTGTTCCTGCAGATTAATGAATTGATTGATGCGGTTAAGCCACTCCGCATAAGCAGGTCCAGCTTGCTCTAGTGTCAGAGTTTGAGCGCGACTAAGAGCATTATCGGTTTTTGCATCGAGCACTTGCTGAGTTAGCGCTTGCGTGGTTGCCGATTGAGTATTGATAGTCGAGAGAATGCTTTGCTCTTGAGGTGTTGTATCGGTTTTACCCACGACCCGCTGCATGTTTTCAATCGCTGTTTCATAATCAGCATCTAGCTGACGCATCTCTTCATTCAGCGTGGTCAGGCGGCTGGCGTCAGTCGTCATAACGATGTCGCGTAGTGCAATCGCGCGGTCATGAACGCTGCCGCGCATATCAACAGCAAAGCGCTGTTTAGCGCCGTTTACGTCATTGATGGACGTTAACCCGCGATCAATTTTATTGACTTGATAAATACCAACGGCTGTCAAAATGACCAGCAATGCTAGCAAGGTAGAAAAAGCGAGCGTTAAACGAGTGCTTATATTGGTTTCTGAAAACCGAGATTTGGGTGTCGACATCCGGTGAGCTCCGAGCAGATGTTTTATTATTCAGGTGCGCAGAATATAATTGTTTGCATAATGTTTGTACAACTTATTTCAGCCTGATTGGTTTTAAATTTGTTAACGTTGTGTAAGTAAAAATAGTTTGTAGAGGACACAAAAAACCACGCCGAGGCGTGGTTTTTATGAACGTTTTGTGCGGATTTATGGGGTGCTCTGTTACCAGAGATAGCTATTAATTCTTCGCGTTACCATGCTTCGGCACAAAACGACTGCCGCGCAGTTGCTCGTGGTCTGGGGCATTTTCACGCAACACAACAAGCACTTCATTGGCACGATCATTCATGCCAAGCCCTTGGTAGCCTTCTACCATGGTTGCCAGCGCGTCACGCGTAGCGTTGGACTCAGGGTAGTTTTCAATCACCCAACGGCCTCGTTCAACGGCGGCCAGAAAGGCGCCACGACGCAGGTAGTAGTCGGCAACATGGAGTTCGTGGCGTGCCAGCAGCTCGCGCAGATAAACAATGCGTTGCTGGGCATCCGGTGCATGCTCGCTTTGCGGGAAACGCTGAATTAACTCGCGGAAATCGTTGTAAGCATCCCGTGAAGCACCCAAATCGCGCTTGGAAATATCAATCAAGCGCAGACGCTCAAGGCTAAATCGACCTGCTTGCCAGGCAGAAAGGCCACGTAGATAGTAGGCATAATCTGCTTGTGGGTGGTCAGGGTGCAAGCGAATGAATCGGCTTGCAGCGGCGCGCGCCTCTTCCCAATTGTTGTTCTCGTAATAGGCGTAAATCAGCTCAAGCTGAGCTTGTTCGGCGTGAGGGCCAAACGGGTAACGGGTATCAAGTGCTTCTAGTCGCTCAATGGCAATCGGAAAACGGTCGCTATCTAGCGCAGTGCGCGCAAGTTCATAGAGTTCACGTTCTTGTACACCCGCAAATTCATCATCCTCTTCGGGTGTGGATTTATTACTGGCACAGCCTGCCAAAAGGGCAAGACTCAAGGCTAGAACGCCAAAGCGGTTGGCAGCGGAAAAAGCGCGCATCATCATCCTCGTTGCAAACAAGCCTCAATCACCGAAAAGCGACGATGGCCATAAGTAGAAATGGTAGAATAGATAGCAGTTCGCCCACTATAAATCACCTAGACGCAAAACGCAGGCTTAGCGACACTCCATTGCCGCTTGAAACGTTAAGCAGCATAAAATAGTGACAGCACCGTTTGCGTCTTAAAGAGGTTGTTCATGTCTCGTATTGTTGAAGCCACGCAGCGGGTACCCGCGACATTAGCTGGCGCGCGTTTAGACCAAGCCGCCGCTGAGTTGTTCAGCGATTATTCCCGCGAACGTCTGAAAGCGTGGATCAACGCTGGTGAACTCACTGTCGACGGCGCTACCGTAAAGCCGAAGGCCAAGCTGCACGGCCATGAACTATTAGCGCTAAAAGCGACTATCGAAGACGATACGCGTTTTGAGCCCCAAGATATTCCGCTCGAAATCGTTTATGAAGACGACGCGGTGATGGTTATCAATAAAGCCGCTGGCATGGTTGTTCATCCCGCCGCGGGCAACCCTGACGGCACATTGTTGAATGCGCTACTGCATCATCATCCCGCGCTGGCAGAAGTGCCGCGGGCAGGAATAGTGCATCGCCTGGATAAAGACACCACTGGGTTGATGATGGTGGCAAAAACATTGCCCGCACAAACCACGTTGGTTGAGCAACTACAGGCACGCAGTGTTTCTCGTCAGTATGATGCGGTGGTGATTGGTAAGCCCGTATCGGGTAGCACCATCGATGCACCCATCGGTCGGCACCCTAAAGACCGCAAGCGACAAGCGGTCACGGCCTCTGGAAAGCCGGCAGTGACTCACTTTCGGGTAGTTGAGCGTTTTCGCGCCCACACCCATGTGCGTTGCCAGCTGGAAACCGGGCGCACCCATCAAATTCGTGTTCATATGGCCCATGCCCGCTACCCGCTGATTGGCGATCCGCTCTATAGTGGTCGTGCCAAATTGCCGCCGGGAGCTGCCGCGCCCTTAAAAGAGATTTTGCGTGAATTTCCGCGCCAGGCACTGCATGCTCGAAAGCTCAGTTTTATCCATCCTGTGAGTGAAGAAGCACTGACTTTTCATGCCGACTTGCCCGATGATTTACTGATGTTGTTGGACTACTTGCGCGAAGATAGTGAGACCATGAGATGAGCGACGCGATTGATCTAAAGCCCACACTGCTGTTACCTGACTGGCCCGCTCCCGCGAATGTGCGGGCGTTCGTGACCACTCGGGAAACAGGGCCTAGCCAAGATGATTTTGCAGCTTTCAATCCAGCGACCCATGTAGGCGATAACGCTGATCATGTGGCGTTGTGTCGGCGTTTGCTGCATAAAGAAATTGGCGATGATCGCCCACTGCTGTGGCTAAACCAAACCCATGGCGCACGCGTCCAGCAGGCGTATCAAGATGATATGCCGGAAGCTGACGCCTCGGTTGCTAACAATAACGATTATGCCTGCGTGGTGTTAACCGCAGACTGTTTGCCAGTCCTGTTCTGTCATCGCCAAGGCACCCAGGTAGCGGTTGCCCACGCGGGTTGGCGTGGGCTAGCGGGCGGCGTGTTAGAAGCTACCGTTGCCGCTATGAACTGCGATCCAGACGAACTTTTGGTATGGCTAGGGCCGGCTATTTCAAATGCTCAGTTTGAGGTCGGGCCAGAAGTGTACGGTGCATTTGTGGCGGTGCACCCTGAAGCCGTCGATGCGTTCGATCACAGCCCCTACCGTCTTGGCCACTATATGGCGGATCTTTACCGCTTGGCGCGCTTTCGTTTAGAGGCGCTTGGGGTCCACCATATTAGCGGCGGCCACTTCTGCACTGCCTGCGAATCGCGCTTTTACTCTCACCGCCGAGACAATGGCAACACCGGACGCATGGCAAGTGTGATCTGGATCAATTAAGTAGCATTATTCTTGTAAGCTTGTTACAGACGCCTCTTGAAATGCATGGAACTGACGCCATTTAACTTGTCAAGCTAAACATTTTTAGCACGTTAAAGACACGTTATTGGGAAACACCGTGGGTCCAAACGCACGGCACCCCCAGGAGGAATTCCATGCGATTCGATAAATTTACTGCCAAGTTGCAAGCCGCTATTTCTGAGGCACAATCCCTTGCGGTTGGGCACGGCCATAATCAGCTTGATCCAGCCCACTTACTACTCGCGCTGCTTGATACTAAAGATACCGGCATCAAAGCCCTGGTCGAAAAAGCCGAAGGCAGTAGTTCGCGCCTACGCGACGGTTTACTGAAGCAGCTAGATGACTTACCTAAAGTAAGCCAGTTCGACGGTGATGTTCAGCCATCTCGCGATCTCATCAAGCTATTTAACTTAACTGACCGGGAAGCACAGAAGCGCGGCGACCAGTTCATTGCAAGTGAATTGGTGCTCTTGGCGGCATTGGAAATGAACAGCGCGATCACCAAGTTGATGAAAGAGGCCGGGCTAAGCCGAAAAGGTCTGGAAGCCACAATCAACAGCGTACGCGGTGGTGCTAAGGTCGATGATCCCAATGCAGAAGATCAGCGTGAAGCGCTTAATAAATACACCATGGACCTTACCCAGCGTGCGTTAGATGGCAAGCTGGATCCTGTGATTGGCCGCGATGATGAAATTCGTCGTACGATCCAGGTGCTGCAACGCCGGACCAAAAATAACCCGGTGTTGATTGGTGAGCCAGGGGTGGGTAAAACCGCCATTGTCGAAGGCTTGGCGCAGCGTATTGTTAATGGCGAAGTGCCCGAAGGTTTGAAAGAGAAGCGCGTGCTCTCGCTGGATATGGGCTCTCTGCTGGCGGGCGCTAAATTTCGTGGCGAATTTGAAGAGCGCTTAAAAGCCGTGCTTAAAGAGCTTTCCGAAGAAGAGGGGCGGGTCATCTTGTTTATCGATGAGCTGCACACCATGGTGGGCGCGGGTAAAGCTGAAGGCGCGATGGATGCAGGTAATATGCTTAAACCTGCGCTAGCGCGTGGCGAGTTGCACTGTGTGGGCGCAACCACGTTGGATGAGTATCGCAAATACATTGAAAAAGACGCCGCATTGGAGCGTCGTTTCCAGAAAGTGCTTGTTGATGAGCCCTCCGAAGAGGATACGGTAGCCATTCTACGCGGCTTAAAAGAGCGTTATGAAGTTCACCATGGTGTGGATATTACCGACTCAGCGATCATTGCGGCAGCGAAGCTTTCTACCCGCTACATCTCTGATCGACAGTTGCCCGATAAAGCCATCGATTTGATTGACGAGGCAGCGTCACGTATTCGGATGGAATTAGACTCCAAGCCCGAAGAGATGGATCGGCTGGATCGTCGTTTAATCCAGCTAAAGATGGAGCGCGAAGCGCTTAAGAAAGAGACTGACGAGGCTACTAAGAAGCGTCTTGAAGCGCTGAATAATCAGATTCACGAGCTAGAGCGTGAATACGCTGACTTGGACGAAATCTGGAAGGCTGAGAAAGCCAGTATTCAGGGCGCCGCACAATTTAAGGCTGATTTGGAGCAGGCCCGCCTAGATTTAGAGCAGGCGCGTCGCCAGGGCGATTTAGGGCGTATGTCGGAAATCCAGTACGGTAAAATTCCGGCGCTGGAGAAGAAAATTAGCGAAGCGGGCGAAGGCGAGGCGGATACAGCCAGCCATCAGTTGCTGCGCTCTAACGTCACCGAAGAAGAGATTGCCGAGGTGGTTTCCCGCTGGACCGGCATTCCAGTCTCCAAAATGTTGGAAGGCGAGCGGGACAAGCTGCTGCGCATGGAAGAGGCGTTGCATGAGCGGGTGATTGGTCAGCATGAAGCCGTAGAAGCAGTGGCGAACGCCGTGCGCCGCTCGCGGGCAGGGCTTTCTGACCCCAATCGACCCAACGGCTCATTCCTGTTCCTCGGCCCAACCGGGGTGGGTAAAACAGAGCTATGTAAGTCGCTGGCTAACTTCTTGTTCGATACCGAAGAAGCGATGGTGCGTATCGATATGTCGGAGTTCATGGAGAAGCACTCCGTGGCTCGCTTGATTGGTGCACCCCCGGGTTATGTGGGTTATGAAGAGGGTGGCTACTTGACCGAAGCGGTGCGTCGTAAGCCCTACTCAGTGCTGTTGCTGGACGAAGTGGAAAAGGCGCATCCGGATGTGTTCAATATCCTGCTGCAAGTGTTGGAAGATGGCCGCTTGACCGACGGCCAGGGACGTACGGTGGATTTCCGTAATACGGTGATCGTGATGACCTCTAACATGGGCTCTGACATCATCCAGCGTATGGGTGCAGACGCGAGCGGTGATCAAGACAGTGATTACGAATCGATGAAAAATGCGGTGATGGAGGTGGTGGGTAATCACTTCCGGCCTGAGCTTATTAACCGTATTGATGAGGTGGTGGTATTCCACGCCCTTGGCCAAGAACAAATTCAGGCGATTGCCGGCATTCAGTTGGAGCGTTTGAAAGTTCGCTTAGCTGAACATGATTTGAGCCTGGAGATAAGCGATGACGCGATGGCGCAGTTGGCGGTTGTCGGTTTCGATCCGGTGTACGGTGCAAGGCCGTTGAAGCGGGCGATCCAGAGCCGCATCGAGAATCCATTGTCTCAAGACCTGCTGGCGGGCAAGTATGCCCCGGGTGACACCATTCATATCAGCGCGAGTGAAGGCAAGTTGGTGTTTGGGTAATCCATACGTGGGCAATCAACAGGCCTGTATCGTCAATAAACCTGCGCAATGAAATAGGGCAAAAGCCTCGTTAGCTATGCTAGCGGGGCTTTTTTAATGGCTTACTGCAACGTTTGTTGCGTTTGTTTTGATCGGAGGTTGACAGGCTGCGGGCGCTAATGGAATCTTGTGGGTTCCTGATTTGCGGGCGCGGAACCAACGGGCAACCCCTAATCCCCGCGCGAAGGGTAGGCAAACGCCTTTACCCGCCGAAGGACTTCCGGGCTTGGGCTAACCGCCCGACCTGGCCAACGCCCCGACACGGCAAACCGTCGTGTAAGGAAAACGCTGGTGTATTTCATAATATGTCAGTGCTTCCGATGAGAGTGCAGGCCCTAACCGGGCCATATGCCAGGGTTTGGCATCAGGTGCCGGCATGGGCCGGCAGCGGCATACCGCCGCACTCGACACCGCAGGATGTCCTGCGGATCGCACTCGAGACCTCCAGGGGAGAAACACAGTGGAACTGCTTTCCGGCGCAGATATGATCGCCCGCTTCTTGCAGGATGAGGGCGTTGAATACATTTATGGTTATCCCGGCGGCGCGGCGCTGCATATTTATGATGCGCTATTCCGTCAGGATAAAGTGAAGCACATTCTTGTGCGTCACGAACAGGCAGCAACTCACGCAGCAGATGGCTATGCCCGTGCAGCGGGCAAGCCAGGCGTGGTGCTCGTTACCTCCGGTCCTGGTGCTACCAATGCGGTCACCGGCATTGCGACGGCCTATATGGATTCGATTCCTATGGTTGTGCTATGCGGTCAGGTAATGAGCCACCTGATTGGTGATGATGCCTTCCAGGAAACCGATATTGTGGGTGTGACTCGCCCTATCGTGAAGCACAGCTTCTCAATTCGGCATCCGTCTGAAATTCCAGAGGTGCTGAAAAAAGCCTTCTATCTTGCGGCGACTGGCCGTCCAGGTCCGGTAGTGGTCGATATCCCGAAAGATATGACCGCACCGACCGAACGCTACGAGTACATCTATCCGAAAAAGATTAAGATGCGCTCCTATAACCCGGTTACCCGGGGTCATGCCGGTCAAATTAAAAAAGCCGTTGAGCTGATGCTGAAAGCCAAGCGTCCGGTGTTCTATACCGGCGGTGGCGTGGTAACTGGCAAGGCAAGCGAAGGGTTGACCGATTTGGTCAAGCAGTTAGGCTTCCCCATTACCACAACGCTGATGGGCATTGGCTCTTACCCGCAGAGTGACCGGCAGTGTCTGGGCTGGTTGGGAATGCACGGCTCGTATGAATCCAATATGGCCATGCACCATGCGGACTTGATTATTGCCATTGGCGCGCGTTTTGATGACCGAGTGACCAACAACACGTCGAAATTCTGCCCCACGGCAAAAATCATTCACGTGGATGTGGACCCAAGCTCGATATCTAAAACTGTCCGTGCAGATGTGCCTATCGTAGGCCCAGCATCTAGTGTCGTTAATGAAATGATCAGCCTGGTTCAAGGTCAGTCAATTTCGCAGCCTGAAGCGCTGGCCGAGTGGTGGCAAAAGATTGATGGCTGGCGTGCTGAGCGTGAAGGCAAGCTATACGAGCCCTCTAAACCAGGCGAAGTGTTGAAGCCTCAGGAAGTTGTCGAAGCGCTGTGCCGTGTTACGCGCGGTGAAGCCTATGTGACGACAGATGTTGGTCAGCACCAGATGTTTGCTGCTCAGTACTACAAGTTTGAAAAGCCTAACCGTCTGATCACGTCGGGTGGGTTGGGCACCATGGGCTTTGGCTTCCCGGCCGCGATGGGTATCAAGCAGAACTTCCCGGATGAAGATGTCGTGTGCGTGACGGGGGAAGGTAGCTTTCAGATGATGATGCAGGAACTTTCCACCTGTAAGCAGTACGGCGTGGGCGTCAAGATTGTAAACCTCAACAACGCGTCGCTTGGCATGGTGAGGCAGTGGCAGGATTTGAACTATAAATCCCGCCACGCGCAGTCTTACATGGAGTCACTGCCGGACTTCCACATGCTTATTGAGGCTTACGGATTTACTGCGATCACCGTGAATACCCTTGATGAGTTGGAGCCGGCGCTAGAGCGTGCCTTTGCCAATAAACATGAGCTGGTGTTCCTGGATGTGAAGGTCGATCCTTTCGAGCACGTCTATCCGATGCAGGTGCCGCTGGGTGCCATGCGTGACATGCTGCTGTCTAAAACGGAGCGTACCTGATGCGTCATATCATCTCGATTCTGATGGAAAACGAACCGGGTGCGCTGTCACGTGTGGTCGGGCTGTTCTCCCAGCGTAACTTCAACATTGAAACGCTTAACGTTGCACCGACTGAAGATCCGTCGCTTTCACGTCTAACCGTGACCACCGTGGGTGATGACCGGGTGATTGAGCAAATCACCAAGCATCTCAATAAGCTGATTGATGTGGTCAAACTGGTTGACTTGACGGAAGGTAACCACATTGAGCGTGAACTGATGCTGGTGAAAGTAAAAGCGCTAGGCGCCGCCCGTGATGAAGTGAAGCGCACGGTAGATATCTTCCGCGCGCAGATCGTCGACGTGACACCTAGTCTTTATACCGTTCAGATTACCGGTGACGCCACTAAGCTAGATGCATTTCTACAGGCCATGGCGCCGGTAGGCATTCTCGAAGTGGCGCGTACCGGAGTATCCGGCATCGCTCGCGGCGATAAAGTACTGTCGCTGTAAACGCAGCCTGCTAGACGAGTAAGAGCTTAAGAAAGTGCTTAAGAAAGTACTTAAGAGAGTACTTAAGAAGGTGCTTAAAAAAGCCGTTAAGAAAGCCGCCTTTACATTAGGCGGCTTTTTTTATGGCGTTTTTTAATGCGCGTTAACGCGGCGTCACGGTTGCCCAAAACGCATCAATCATCGGGTTTTTAAGTCGTCGATTAAGTACGCAAAGCCCGACATCGTAGTGGGGTAGCTCGGGTTTTACGTTGAGCACTTGCACGCGCTCGGCCAGTGGGCTGTTATCTAACACGATTTTTGGGACGACACCCACGCCAAATCCCAGCCCTACCATGCTCACAATCGCTTCGTGTCCAGCCACTTGGGCATAAATGCGTGGCGTGATGCCCATCGCTTTAAACCAAGTGTTGGCATACTCCCTTGAAAGCCCTGCCTCTGAAAGAATCATCGGGACATGACGCCATTGCTCGGCGGTAGAACTTTCCGGCTGATTGGGTAGCCAATCGTGGGCTTCTCTAGGGGCAATAAACAGTAGCGGCGAGCGGGTAAGCGATTTAAATGCGAGTGCGTTGGGTGGAATCCGCGGGCGTGGGGTAATGGCCATATCGTCTGCGCCTTCCAGTACCCGCGACATGGCATCGGCGGGGTCACCGGTATGTAGCTTTAGTTCGATACCTGGGTGTCGGGTACGCACATCGCTTAATAGTTCATAGAGAAAGCTATAGCTCGCGGTGACTGAGCAGTAAATGCTTATTTCACCGCGTAGCTGCGCCACCGTGGCGGCTAGTGTTCGCTTCTGCATTTCCCACTGCTCTAAAGTCTCCTTTGCATAGTGCTGAAACGCTAATCCTTGGAGGGTTAACGTGACATGGCGATTGTCGCGCTCAAATAACCGCGTGCCTAGCTCGGCCTCAACTTGTTGAATTGATCGACTTAATGTGGACGGACTAATATGACAAAGCTCGCTTGCGCGACCAAAGTGCAGTGTCTCAGCCAGTGTCACCACATGTTTTAACAAGCGAAAATCCATAGTAATCCCAGTATCAAGACCAACAGTAAACCCAGTGTTAAGGCTATTGTTTCACAATCAGAAATAGTGTGTTGCAAATATAGCGTTTTACGCAATGGTGGCAGTGGCGTACAGTGGCATCAATGCCATAGCCCAGTGCTGCAAAAGACGGCACGGGTGGCCATCAACGCTGATAGCTATATAAATTATTTCTATATAACGATCATTTTTTGATCAAATTCGATTTTGGAGTTTCACTATGCACGTTTACTACGATAAAGATTGCGATCTGTCCCTTATTCAAGCCAAAAAAGTCACTATCGTTGGCTATGGTTCGCAAGGCCATGCCCATGCGAATAACTTGAAAGAATCTGGCGTCGACGTCACCGTTGCGCTGCGCAAAGGTTCCTCTTCTGCCGCCAAAGCAGAAGCCGCAGGCCTGAAAGTGGCAAGCGTTCCGGAAGCATGCAAAACCGCTGACGTTGTCATGATTCTGGCGCCGGATGAGAACCAAAAAGCGATTTATGAGCAGGAAATAGAGCCGAACTTGAAAGAAGGCGCGACCTTAGCCTTCGCTCACGGCTTCAATATCCACTACAACCAAATCGAGCCGCGCAAAGATCTTGATGTCATCATGATCGCTCCGAAAGCGCCGGGTCACACGGTGCGCTCAGAGTTTGTTAAAGGCGGCGGTATTCCAGACTTGATCGCTATCCATCAGGATGCGTCTGGTAATGCTAAAGAACTAGCGCTTTCCTACGCGGCAGGTGTTGGCGGTGGCCGCAGCGGCATCATCGAAACTACTTTCAAAGATGAGACCGAAACAGATCTGTTTGGCGAGCAAGCGGTTCTGTGTGGTGGCGCGGTTGAGTTGGTCAAAGCTGGCTTTGAAACGCTGACGGAAGCAGGCTATGCCCCAGAGATGGCTTATTTTGAGTGTCTGCATGAGCTTAAATTGATTGTTGACCTGATGTATGAAGGCGGCATTGCCAACATGAATTACTCCATCTCCAATAATGCGGAGTATGGCGAGTACGTTACTGGCCCCGAGGTGATTAACGATGAGTCTCGTGCAGCAATGCGCAACGCACTCAAGCGCATTCAAACGGGTGAGTATGCCAAAATGTTCATCCAGGAAGGCAACACTAACTACCCGTCTATGACAGCACGCCGTCGCCTGAATGCTGAGCACGAAATCGAGCTAGTAGGCGCTAAACTACGTGGCATGATGCCGTGGATTGCCGCAAACCAGTTGGTTGATAAATCAAAAAACTAAGCGGTTAACATGCTGGTGCATTAGTTAGAGCCTCGGGGCGCGCATTGTCGCGCCCCGAGGCGTTTGCGTTGTTTGCTGGCTGAGTTAGCCTCACCGTGTAGAATGGAACGAGATCACTGTTCTTGTGACTTTACTTTAAACGGAAGATATTTATGACTCAGGATGCTCGCGATCAAGAGCGTAAACAGGCCCCTCAGGCAGGGTCTCAAGACGGCCTGAAGCCGGAAGATAGTGGTGCAGGAGAGCAAGGTGGCCAAGGTGACACCAGTCACGAAAATGCAAACTATGACAACGCAAGTAGTGGCAGTGTGAGTAATGGCAATGTAAGTAATGAAGATCTTGCTACCGTTTTCTTGCGCGAAACAGAAGTAGTTGAAGAAGCAGTGGAGGACGGTAAGAAAGTTCGTCGCAAAGGCATTTATCTACTGCCCAATTTGTTTACTACGTCTGCATTGTTTTCGGGGTTCTTCGCGGTGGTGGCGGGTATCAACGGCGAATTTACCTCAGCAGCAGTGGCAATTTTTATCGCTATGGTGCTCGACGGGCTTGATGGTCGCGTTGCCCGTATGACCAATACGCAAAGCGAGTTTGGTGCAGAGTACGATAGCCTTGCTGACATGATTTCGTTCGGTATGGCGCCTGCATTGGTTGCCTTTACCTGGATTTTGCAAGACATTGGCAAAACAGGCTGGGTCGTTGCATTTCTTTATGTCGCTTGTGCTGCACTGCGCCTTGCGCGCTTCAATGTGCAGATTGGCAGTACGGATAAGAAATGGTTTATCGGCTTGCCAAGCCCATCCGCTGCTGCTTTAGTGGCTGCGAGTGTATGGACCTTCCATAGCTTTGATGCAGATGCGTTAGGTTTTAAGCTGCTTATGCTGTTTGTGGTGGGTGCTGCGGGTGTGCTCATGGTTAGCAACATTCGTTATTACAGCTTTAAAGATCTCGATTTCAAAAAGCCTGTGCCCTTTGTTGTACTTCTGGCGGTAGTGCTAGGCTTCGTAATGATCTCTGTTGAACCTTCTGTGATGTTGCTACTGCTTTTTGGTGCTTATGTGTGTTCAGGTCCTGTATTAGCCGTTATGCGTAAAGCCAAACCTAAAAGTTAAGATATATTCACGACTTTCTTCTAAAACCACTTGCCAACGCGGCAGCGAATCCGTAGAGTACGCATCCGCTGCCGGGGACGCACAGCGTTACCAGCGGCGTTTATTTGTCAGTTCAAAGGTGGAAACCTTTGGTTTGTCAGAGGGTTAGAAATACGGTTGTGGGCTACAAGCTTCGCTCGCTTCGTTAATTTTCTCGCTCCCTTCACTAAAACAGTGATTGACAAACACCAGGAAATGCGTA
>NZ_RZHG01000032.1 GCF_003989795.1 Vreelandella andesensis | reverse complement strand
GCGGGGGCTGATGCGTCGCCGCCGCCTTCGACCTCCAGTTCAACGATGTCGTCGCCTTCCGAGACCGTATCGCCTTCTTTGACCAGCACCTTGATGACCTTGCCGCCTTTCGGGGCGGGCACATCCATGCTGGCTTTGTCGGATTCCAGGGTGATTAGGGTGTCTTCCGCTTCAATGACATCGCCTTCTGACACCGCAATCTCGATGATTTCGACATCGGTATCCCCACCGATATCGGGAACTTTGATGATTTCGCTACTCAAGGTCGCGCTCCTTCCAAATCGGATCGAGCCGGCGGGCGTTTGCCCGCCGGGCAGCGGTTTAGCTGGTCAGCGGGTTCGGCTTGTTGGCGTCGATGCCATACTTCTTCAGCGCGTCGCCGACATGCTTACGATCAAGCTCACCGCGGTCGGCCAGCGCACGCAGCGCCGCCACGGTGACGAAGTAGCGGTCTACTTCAAAGAAGTAGCGCAACTTCTCGCGGGTGTCGGAACGGCCAAAGCCGTCCGTGCCCAGCACGGTGTACTCGCTCGGCACCCAGGCACGCACCTGATCGGCGTAGAGCTTCATGTAATCAGTGGAGGCAATCACCGGGCCGTCACGGCCTTCCAGGCACTGGGTGACGTGGGGCTTGTTGCCCTCAACGTCGGGGTTCAAGAAGGCTTCGCGCTCCAGCAGTAGCGCTTCGCGGCGCAGTTCGTTAAAGCTGGTCACGCTCCAGATATCCGCGCCAATACCCCAGTCGTTGGCCAACAACTCGGCGGCAGCTTCAACTTCGCGCAGGATGGTGCCAGAGCCCATCAGCTGCACGCGGCCTTTGTCGCCTTTCGTTTCGTTGAGCAGGTACATGCCTTTGACGATATCGTCGGTGGGCACGTTGTCGATGACCGGGTGCTCGTAGTTTTCGTTCATCACTGTCAGGTAGTAGAAGCAGTTCTCTTTATCGGTGAACATGCGCTTCAGACCGTCCTGCACGATGACCGCCACTTCGTGGGCGTAGGTCGGATCGTAGCTGCGGCAGTTAGGAATGGTGGAGGCCTGAATCAGGCTGTGGCCATCCTGGTGCTGCAGGCCTTCGCCGTTGAGCGTGGTGCGCCCGGCGGTGCCGCCGACCATAAAGCCGCGGGCTTGCAGGTCGCCTGCCGCCCAGGCCAAATCGCCAATCCGCTGGAAGCCGAACATCGAGTAGTAGATATAGAACGGCAACAGGGTGACGTTGTTGTTGCTGTAGGAGGTCGCCGCGGCAATCCACGCGGACATGGCACCGGCTTCTGAAATACCCTCTTCAAGGACCTGACCTTTTTGGTCCTCGCGGTAGTACATGATCTGGCCTTTATCGACCGGCTCATACTTCTGGCCTTCGGAGGTGTAGATGCCGAGCTGGCGGAACATGCCTTCCATGCCGAAGGTACGGGCTTCGTCAGGAATAATCGGCACCACGTGCTTGCCGAGTTTTTTATCCTTCACCAGGCCGTTCAGTATGCGCACGAATGCCATGGTGGTCGAGACTTCGCGCCCTTTGGAGCCGACCAGTTGCGAGGCAAAGGTTTTGTCTTCCAGGCTGGGAATCTCCAGCGCTTCAAAGTCACTGCGGCGGCTTGGTAGGTAGCCGTTTAGGCGTTCGCGCTGCAGGTGCATGTACTTAAGCTCGGGGGAGTCTTCTTCCGGCTTGTAGTAGGGCACGTCTTTGAGCTGCTCGTCGGTGATCGGAATGCCAAAGCGGTCGCGGAAGGTGCGCAGCGCTTCGTATTCCATGCTCTTGACCTGGTGGGCTTCGTTAGCGGCTTCACCATCGCCACTGCCCATGCCATAGCCTTTCACGGTGTGCGCCAGAATGACCGTGGGCTTGCCGTTGGTCTGGTTGACCGCTTCATGGTAGGCCGCGTAAACCTTGAACGGGTCGTGGCCACCGCGGTTGAGCTTCCAGATGTCTTCGTCGGACAGATCGTTGACCATCGCTTCGGTTTCAGGGTACTTACCGAAGAAGTGCTCACGGGTGTAAGCACCACCGTTGGCCTTGTAGTTCTGGTACTCGCCGTCGACCGCTTCATCCATGCGTTTTTGCAGGATGCCTTTCTTATCTTTCTCGAACAGCGGATCCCAGTGACGGCCCCAAACGACCTTAATCACGTTCCAACCGGCGCCGCGGAACACGCCTTCGAACTCGTCCATGACGCGGGAGTTGCCGCGTACCGGGCCGTCCAAGCGCTGCAGGTTGCAGTTGATGACGAAGATCAGGTTATCGAGGTTTTCACGGCCCGCCAGGGAAATCGCGCCCAAGGATTCCGGCTCATCACACTCGCCGTCGCCCATAAAGCACCAGATTTTGCGGTCGTACATGTCTTTCAGCTCACGGTGATGCAGGTACTTCATCACGTGGGCTTGGTAGATGGCTTGAATCGGGCCAAGGCCCATCGACACCGTGGGGAACTGCCAGTAGTCCGGCATTAGCCATGGGTGCGGGTAGGAAGACAGACCATCGCCATCAACTTCACGACGGAACCTGTCCATCTGCTCTTCTGACAACCGGCCTTCCAAATAGGAACGCGCGTAAATCCCTGGGGCCACGTGGCCCTGGATGTAAATCAAGTCGCCTTCAAAATCGCCTTTCGGGGCGCGGAAGAAGTGGTTAAAGCCCACATCATACAGCGTCGCCGACGACATAAAGCTGGCGATATGGCCGCCGAGCCCTGGGTTGGCGCGGTTATTACGAATCACCTGGGCAATCGCGTTATAACGGATCAACGACCGAATCCGGCGCTCCATAAACAGGTCGCCTGGCATCGGTGCTTCACGATGCACAGGGATCGTGTTTCGGTGCGGGGTTGTCACCGAGAAGGGCACCTTCATCCCATCCCGGCGTAGGCGATCCGCCAAGCGGGTCATCAGGTAGCGAGCACGATCTTCGCCCTCACGATCCAGTACTGATTCCAGGGATTCCAGCCACTCCGTGGTTTCGAGCGGATCGAGATCTTCTCTTGTCTCCAGACTCATATAGAGGTCTCTCCGAATGACGATAAATGACAATGAGCCCCGATAACCCTTAGGGCCTGGGGCGGCTGCGGTGTTTAGCCACCACAGGCCAGTAAATGCTGACGCCTAAGCGCCTTGCAGGGGTTTTCTTTCTACATTCAACAAGCTACATACCTTCCGATGTAGTAAAGCTACACAACCATCGTAAAAGTTAACCTTTTGTATATGTGAAGATACCGCAAAGTCGTCACTCTGCCAATTCCAGCAACCCTTAAAAAACTATCGAAAACAGAGTATTGCACCGCAACATAAGGAAATAATAAGACGTTAGTCTTGCCTGCAAGACCCTCGAAAATGTAGTCAAACTACCGTTTCATTCACTTACGAGTTAAGCACTTAATTAAACTTTCAACGCTCTCTGATGAAGTTTATGAGTCCCACACTAAGTACCTAATTGTTGATAGTAATAAGCCCAATCAAAAGCTGGCCCTGGGTCCGTTTTCCGTAGCGGTGCCACGTGAGCATGACCAGTGATGCGAGATTTATCCAGCAGTGGATAACGGATCATTAGCCATTGGGTTATTGCTACCAATGTTTGATATTGCGCTTTGGTAAAGGGGGTTACATCGTCGCCTTCCAGCTCAATACCCACTGAAAAATCATTTAAGGCTGTTCGCCACATCATTCGAGAAAGATCCAGCCAGCATGAACGCCCCGCATGCCAAGCGCGACGATCCGTATCAACAAACTGTAAGCATTCACCATCGCGTCGAATCAAAAAGTGAGCAGATACCCTAAGATGCGAAATCTCAGCAAAAAAAGGATGCTCTTGTGAATTTAACTGGTTGGTAAACAGCGCCTCAATAGCATCACCACCAAACTGACCTGGCGGCAAACTAATCGCATGAATAAGTAATAGCGAGACCTCACCATTGGGACGCTGATCACAGTTGGTCGATATCACGTTCCTAGCGCTTGACCACTGACCCTCAAAGGTTGTTCTTTCTATCACAGATACGCCCTCCTCTACGTTGGCGCTCTCTTTCACTATAATGCCCAACACACCCACTAACGCCTAGAGAACGCACCGCCATGCATTATGAAAACGCTCTTGCCGATGAGATACGCGCTAGCGCAGCCCGCCTACTGGCCGAGGACGTTGGCCCTGGTGATATTACAGCGCAGTTAATCCCTGAAAACCAATGGGCAACCGCCACTATTATTACTCGTGAACCCGCGGTACTTTGTGGCGTTGCTTGGGTAGACGAAATTTTTCGACGGTTAGATAGCCGCGTTACGCTACGCTGGCAGGCAGCAGACGGCGACACGCTTCAGGCAAATCAGTGCTTTTTGGAGCTAGAGGGGCCTGCTCGCAGCCTTTTGACCGGCGAGCGTGCTGCTTTAAACATGCTGCAAACCTTATCTGCCACGGCTACCTCAACGCGACATTACGTTGATTTAATTGAAGGCACTAATGTCCGCCTACTCGATACCCGTAAAACGCTGCCAGGAATGCGCTTAGCCCAAAAGTACGCAGTTACCTGCGGCGGTGGGCACAATCACCGTATTGGATTGTGGGATGCATTCTTAATTAAAGAGAATCATATTGCTGCCTGTGGCGGTATTAAGGCAGCAGTTTCGCAAGCACGTAAGTTGGCAAGTAACCTACCAGTGGAAGTCGAGGTCGAAACGTTTGAGGAGCTTGATCAGGCGCTGGCAGCAGGAGCCGACATTATTATGCTCGATAATTTCGCTCTGGAGGACTTGCATGTGGCGGTCGAAATAAACGGTGGGAGGGCAACACTCGAGGCCTCTGGAAATGTTGGCATATCAACGTTAAAGGCAATTGCCGATACCGGTGTTGACTGCATTTCCAGCGGCGCACTCACCAAGGATCTGAAATCGATCGACCTCTCGATGCGTATTACCCACACTTTCGACATTTGATGTATTTAGGTTTCAACATTTGAAGCACTTAGGTTTCAACATTTGAAGTACTCAGGTTTCGACAGCGTTAAGCTTTTTGACTAAGCGGTAGCGTTTCAAAAGTTCGCCACTGCGCTCTACCCACTGCTCGCCGAGGTTGGTAAAACCTCGGCGAAGCAAACGCTCATAAAGTACTAAGCTTGCTTCAATTTCTATCCGCGCAACACCCTGCTCAAGTAACATACGCTCAGCGTGTATCAATAGCGTGGTACCGATTCCACGGCCAGTCAGTGAAGGCCACACGTAAAGTGTCTCTATACGATTGGCGGCGATATCTAACTCTAAAAACCCCACACATCGTCCATCACAACTTGCAACCAGCGTAGTGTAGAGCGTTTGCCGAGCTGCCCAAGCGCTTGCCTCACGCGGCAGTGCATTCGCCCAAGCTCGCCGCTCGTCGACGCTATAGTGGGAAGCAGCCCCTTGCATCACAGCGTGATAAAACACTTCTGCTTGGTCAGCTGCGTCGCGAGCAAATCCTTCACGATACGTAATTCGCGGAGTGTGAGCAGAAGGTGTTTGGCTCACGTCAATACTTGGCATGTTGCATCTCCACTATTTATCTTATTATGACACCCGTTATCACACCTGATGGTGCCATCGCATCCCAACCCGATGCTTGACTGTTTTATACTTAGATACTTAGGCATTATTTACGCGTAGGGTGTGTCATGCACGGTATATCAATAAATGAATCATTTAGCGTTAGACCAATAGGCTACATTGAAAGCGATTATCCCGATAAGTTTGGCATCCCTCGCCAACCAGGGCTAGCAACGGCGGCAAAAGCGACGTTAGTGCTAGCGCCCCCCTTCAACACACCGCTAAGCGTTCGTGGACTAGAGGCATTTAGCCACTTATGGATCAGCTTTATTTTTCACCGTAGTCCTGAAGAGTGGGCCCCACTTGTACGCCCTCCCCGGCTAGGTGGCAATAAAAAAATCGGGGTATTCGCAAGCCGTAGCACGCACCGCCCTAATCGATTAGGGCTATCCCTTATTGAGCTTGTGAGTATCAATACGGATAACGGTGTACGTCTATTGCTTAAAGGCGCAGATTTAATGACAGGCACACCTGTCGTAGATATCAAACCCTACCTGCCTTGGACGGAAGCACTACCAGATGCACGCTCAGGATTTGCCCCAACATCACCACCTTTTTACCCCGTAGCGTTCTCCTCAGCGGCTGAAATAGCCCTTGGTCAACGCCCAGATGCTAATGAATTAAGACAGCTCATTACCCAAGTATTAGGCCAAGACCCCCGACCCGCCTACCATCACGGCCAACCAGAGCGGGAATATGGCATGCAGTTAAGGGATGTCAATATTCGTTTTCAAGTACAACAACGCCCTGAAGGCAACGTTGTTTACGTTATCAATATTCAAAAAATGATTAACAATTGATATTTAAACCATCAAAAAACTAACCATCAAAAAACTAACTATCAATAAACTAGCCATCAATAGAAGGTAGCTTCATTGTGAATTGGCTGCCTTTACCTAGCTCGCTTTCACAGTAAATCTCACCACCATGTTTAGCGACTACCGTTTTCACTAATGCTAACCCTAAACCATGGCCTTCCGCCATGCTATCTTTATCACTTCGCGTATAATCGTCAAAAATAGTATTAATGTCATTAGAATCGATACCAACGCCATTATCAGTAACCTGCAACACAACCCACTGACCCTTTCTACACATCTGAATATTAACTTTTCCGCCAGAAAGCGTATACTTTACGGCATTCTCAATTAAATTAAATACTGCTCTTGCAAGATAGCTTTTATCGCCCATTACTGGGGCGCCGTCTTCATCCTTCAGCTCGCTTACTATCTTAATATTTTTGATTTTAGCAAGCGGATAAACTTGATCAAGCACCTCCATTACAACATCTTCAAAAAGCACAAACTCTTTTTTCAACTCGAATGACTTAGCGCGCGTTAAATTGATAAAATCATTAATCATCCCAAGACCCATCGTTAGGCATTGCTCCAAATAGCTATGGAAATTAGCTGGCGTTGCAGCCGACGCTGGATCATTTTGGGCTTCTAAGAATGCTAACGCTCTCGCCTGGGGAGCTTTCATATCATGTGATAGAAAACTTAGCATGCTAGAACGCTGAGCTTCAGCCTCCACTTCACTTGTTAAGTCAACTAACCACACTAACCAACCCCCAGCTGCACTATTCGCTGTCGTTGATAGCTCTCCCATTTCAAGCCGGTAAGTACGGCTATTTCTATCAGTACACAAGCCGCCTACTCGAATGCCGTTAACATCATTTATTTCAGTTATCTGAGGTGGCCATATAGTCGAAAAATCTTGATTATCTCCAAAGGTTAGAAAAGATGGCAGGTCATCAATGTGATCGATGACATATTCACCATCCTCCCAACAAATCGCCAGTGCCTTCTTATTTGCTAGCAGCACTTTACCCTTTTTATTGAGTATGAAGATAGGAAGCGGCAATGAGTGCATCGCATCTAATATAAATCGCCGTCCCTCTACAATTCGACCTAACGCGAACTCAAGGGCTTGAGACTGCTGATACAGTTTCCCACCCTCACCTCGAATGTCATCAGGCACTTTAAATGGCAAGATAGATGGCTCTTGATACAACAATTCTAGTTCACGTTCAAACCAAGACAACAATGCTGCTTGGCTTTGCCAAACAATGGCTATGAAAGCGATACCCAATGCTATCAAGCTCGAAAAAGGTGGCCACCACCACCTAAAGTTCAGCGCTACCAAAGAAGCGCACAACACCCCAACACCGAGCGACAGCACCACTACTAGTAAATAACGAAATCTTAGCCACCAAGCCAATAGCAGTAAGATAACAATAGGTAAGCTTGCTAAAAATGCCCCTAGCCAGCTATCTACTTGACGTATATACGTTTCATCTCGTAGCGCATCGAATAAGTGAGCATGAACCTCAACACCGGGCATTAAACCAGAAGATAATAACGATACATTATAGCGATCGCCCAAACCAAGCGCAGTCATGCCTACTAAGACAGTGCGATCTCTAAGTAAAGAGGCAGGCACATACCCCATTAAGACATCGTGATAAGAAACAGTTGGGTATGAGCCTGCCGGACCCCGAAACGGTATTCTTACTGCTTCAGTTGGCCAATTTGATGTGTTATTCCCTGCTTTTTTTTCTGCATCTGCAAGAAGGGTCATTAGCTGTGGCCAGATATCGCCACGTCGCTCGACCAGCAACTCCACTGATCGGGCCACGCCATCAGTGTCGAGCATCACATTGATATGACCAACGCCCTTGGCGGCCGATAATAATGGGGAGGGAGGAATTAAAATATCTCGTGTATTACCTTCCAATAACGATTCAGAAAGTAGTGCCATAGGCAGATAAGTGCTGCCATGTCGCTGCATGGCATTAGCCAGCCGCCTATCTTCTTCAGGTAAACGGCTCGGCTCAACTAAAAGAACATCTAAAACAATCGATTGCACACCTGCCGCGTTCAGCTTTTCGATCAGCTGTGTATGAACATCTCTAGACCAAGGCCAGCGCCCTAATGCTTGCAGACTGGGCTCGTCGATCGCTACTACCAGAATATCGTCAGAAGGGGGCTCTGATTGCCTGGAAAGCCAAGCATCATACAAAAAGTTATCAGACAGTAAGGGAGACAAGCTATAAAGAAAAAAAGCAATGGGCAGTAACAAACAGCCCATTGCACACCATGTCATCACAAACCGCCGGTACAATGTTTTGGAAAGGCTACTGCCCTGAGTCATTGAGTGTTCCAGTGTCGAGAACAACCGTCATATCGTTACGTTCATCCAAGCTAACTACACGCCAAAATATCTCGTTACCAGGTAAACGGCTTATCTTTAGAGGACCGTTATTTTGAGGTTCATAGTCTAATAAAACTCTCGTGAATTCGCGATCAGCGGCTAGTTGCAAGCGATACGTTATGTGTGCTCGGTGGAGCCACTCGAATATCCAGGCATTCTCCTCCTGCTGAACAGACACTCGATTACCATGATGATGAATGACAAAGATAGCGCTATTACCTTCTATACCAAACTCATCGATAGCGGCTATCCGCAAATGATAAAACCCTGGAGAAAGTGGGTCGAACCGTATCTGGCTGCTCTGTGAGCGTTGATCACGTATTATCGCTAAAAAATTTGGATCACTTGCTATTTGTGCTCTGTAAGCTTGCCCTTGCATGGGCAACATAATATCTATTTGTATGGACTCATTTGAAAGCGACGTAATATCCACGCCCTCTGGTGGTGGCAAAAGTGGCACTACTTGAATGCTGCCTGTTTCATCAATACGAGCGCCTTCGCCCTCACTAACTGGGGCTTCTGTAGTACTCATTCGATTTTGAGCAGCAACATTTCCCTCATAAACAGAGGCTAGCAGTATTTCATCTGTATAGCCTGCCCGAAAGTGAGTGCCGCGCACACCCAGAACGCCCGTACTTGTTTCAATATTGTATGGTCGCCCCCGCATACGATTTGAAGGTACATAAGACTCTATTTCTCCACGCTCTAGTTGAAACGTGATGCCTCTTTCTCCTTCACGTTTTACTACAATGCGTGAATTAGAAGGTACCACCGCCCTAGCGCCATCACGCATTTGAACGGTCAAGGCAGAGCCTGGGCCGGTTTGAATAACGGAATCAGCCTCAATAATGTCACCATTTTCTAAAAGAGTGTCACCACCGTCTTTAACTAACCATGCTTCTCCCGAGCGGTAAAGTACGGACAAGGGAAAGGGACCGAAAGCATTGAGATCCACCAAGGTATTGGGTTGAAGCTTAGAGGGGTCAGCTATTGCATTTATTTGCTGCAAAGTAGGCCATTCGTCAGGAGTTCCGTAATAGTATTCGGAAATCTCCCAAAGCGTATCACCTGGCATCACTTGATGGTGCGTATCAGATGCGTAGGAAAGCCCCCAAGTCAATAAAAAAACGCCTCCGAATACAACGCCTGAAAAACGTTGTAACAGCGACTTAGCTTTCAGGCTACTCCCACTCTTTCTTTTATTCATAACGCCACCATCTATGTTACGCATAGGCACGCTCGGTAGGTATTTATTGTTCGAATAACACTAATTTCTATAAAAATATCAGTCAATCAGCGTGTTGGATATCCAACCTAACGTCGGTGCATTTTCTTGTTGGAAGTAGATTTGGCTCCAACCGTCCATACTACCCAACACGTAGACGGCAGTGCCTCTTGTCAATGATGCAATGGGGTCAAAATCAGTACTTGCCCCAGCACGAATATTCACACGACTTCCGGCAACGTTTTTTTCTTCAAGGTTAGGCAGGCTGGCATTAATATTCTCTTTCGCTAAATCGTTGCCGCCTTTAGCTGCCATAACGAACCAAAAAACAGCCCAGGCATGATTACGCTCAACCCCATGCCCTCTTGCGTGCATGGCACCCAGATTATTTTGCGCAAACGGATCATTTTGCTTCGCAGCACGCTCATACCACTCAAATGCACGGGTAAAACTTTGCTCTACCCCTCGACCTGTCTCGTAGAGGCTTCCAATATTGTTTTGTGCTGCTACATGTCCCTGTTCAGCGGCTAATTCAAACCATCTCGCCGCTAACTCAGCATTTTCATCAACGCCCTGACCTTCCAAATACAGTAAACCTAACTGAAATTGTGCCGCAGCATTACCTGATTCGGCAGCCCGCTCAAACCACTGCGCAGCTGATCCTGAATCACCGTCAAGGCGTTCAAGAAGATAAAGCTCAGCCAACCTAACTTGGGCGTCTGCAAGGCCATTATCCGCTGCAAGTCGGTACCATTTATAGGCTTCATCTAAACTGGCATTTACCCCTTGGCCACGCTCAAACATCATCCCCAATGCAAACTGAGAGTCCGAGTCACCTCGTTCTGCTGACGTGCGCCACTCATGAATAGCAGAGGCATAGTGGCCACGCTGATATTGGTCGAGCCCAGCCTCGTAATCCGCACTGGCTAGCGTGCTAAACCCAACGGCAATAAGGCTCAACCAGGGTAGCATCCTCATAATCAGGCCTTCCTTCACAAAAGCCCGATAGACTCTCGTCTATCGGGCGTTGAACATTATTAAGTAACCTCGTATCTTGCGAGTTTACTTCACCGGCGTTACCGATTGTGTCACTTCTGCCAATATACGGGCATAAGTATTACGTGCCGTTTGCGTGATCGCCAGTTGGTCTTGTAAACGCTGTAGTTCTTGGTCTGTAACCCTTAGGTTTTGCAGCTGTTCACGCCCCTGCTGCCCAAGACTTTCAAGCGTATACTCTTTACCGTCTATCGTGATCGTTGGTTGCGCTGCTTGTTCGCCAACGGCAACCGCCGATTGACTTTCATCAACAGACACTTCTTTTTCGCCTTTATTGGCTTCACTTTTACTAACGGCTCTGCTTTTTACTGAACCCGACGCGCGCGGCTTACTCATAAAAAATCACCCAGCAAATCAATGTAAGACATCATTTAAAAATAAGAGTAATTACTCAGCCGACGCTTCTTCGACCGATGCTTCTTCAACCGCTTCAATAGCGTTAGCATCTTCAGCCGGCGTACCAATACGCTCATGGGTCAGCACACACAGTACCCCTGTGCGTGTATGTTGAATTTCAAAATTCGTATCACAATAAAGAGCCATAGTGTTAAGTACGCGATTTTCGAGTATCAGGGGGTTTTGTAAGTCACTTTCATTAATGGCCAAGCGCGCCAAAAACATCCCACCTTCAGGACACCCGAGCGCCTGTTCATCACTTGCTGCCACACATACTGAGCTTTGATCCACAGTATTTTTAGAGGGTTGCTCTTGCTGCTCGGCCATCACCCCCATACTGAATATCGATAGACCAACGGCTGCCGCAACTGCCGCTACAAATGTAGTGATATGGCCAACATAGTTCATTTTTTAAGTTCCTAATTTTCAGATTTTAAAAAGCAGGGATACACCGTATCCCCGCCGTTAATCGTTATCTTTAGTACTCGTTTGCTAGTTAAGCAACTAACGAGCTGTCTCAGTAACTGTAATTTCCACTCGCCTATTTGGTCTCAAACACTGAGTCACACTCGGCGTTGCCGACCTTCCTGGGCAGTCTACAACTGGGTCTGCCATGCCACGGCCAGCTGTCGTTATACTTGAGCGACTGACCCCCTGGCTAGCCATACGGCCACCAACCGTCTCGGCACGCGAGTTGGATAACGCTAGGTTATAAGCCTCGCTACCAAAGCGATCTGTGTAACCAATGATCAAAACACTCGGACTTACGAAGTCATTTGTGATCGTTTGAGTTACTTGATCGACAGCTCGACGTCCTTCTAACGTTAACGTATCGCTATCAAAATCAAATAACACATCACCTGATAACGTTAGTTTCTCTTCACGCGGCTCAGCGGCAATCTCTTCTACTTCGATTGGTACTAGTAACGCCGGACACTGCAAATCCCGCCAGCGCGTGCTCTCTAACGCCATCTCATCGTCATAGTGCACTTGGTATTGGCAGGTGATGTACTCATTGCCGTTGCCCGTGTACAGGTTAAAAACGTAATTCCACTCCCGGACACCAAAGAACCCTTCCGCGTAATGAGGGTTACCGATTAACTGGCGTACTTGATCTTTCGTTTGACTTTCCCGAAGTCGTAAAATGTTTTCAGGATCGACGAATTTACCTCCGTCATACCAGTTGCCCGATAGTGCCGGAAAACCATCTCCGGCATCACGTAACTCAGTGCGGTCGTTATTAGGTGGACTAGCACAGCCCGCCAGAACGAGAGCGGCGGCGATACTGGCGGCCCCAAGGGCCGCCTTTGTCATCATATTGCTACAAATATTATTCACGTCGTTTTCCTTTACCAGTGCCAGCCAGCGCCAATACCTGCGCCGAAGTTGCTTTGTGAATCGCCGGTGATCTTACCTTGGATAACCCAGCGGCCATTGTCAGAGAGACGCGACACCCCAACTGATACAGCCGATTCGCCACCGTAGGTACCTGCACCTACACCTACCATGCTCTTACCGGGCATCCAGGCTTGCGGCACTGTGGAGGCGGCGATCGCACTAGCAGAGCCTGCGTTGGCATTGCGTTCAACGCTGTCGATACGGCCATGGACATTGTGGATCTCTTGACTGAAGCGGTTGCTGAGGTCATTCATCTGGCCCACATTAACTGCATCCGTCTCATTAACGCCTGGCGCTACGTTGGTAATGGTGGTGCCTTCATCGCCTTTCAGGATGATGGTGCTGTAATCCACATTGCCATCTTCATCACGGTCGTAGTTCACCGCACCACGCTGAACCGCATCCAACTGGCGAACGTTAACCGCATCAGTGTCTCGAGTACCGCCCGCTACGTTGGTGATCTGGCGTTCGTTACCCGCACTGCCGACAGAGACAGCACCTTGAGTAGAGGCCACTGACTCATTAGAGAAGCGCTCACGTTCACCATTCATGCCTTCACGGTCTGCAACGGAATCCGCGCCAAGTGCAACACTGCCGTTCACTTTCGCTTGGGCACCAGCACCCGAGGCTACACTGCGGTCGCCCGCGGCAACGCTGCTTGGCCCCATCGCGATGCTGTCAGCCCCTTGAGGATCCGCCGCCGCGCCTTCGCTGTTAGCGCGGAAGTACTTGGAGCCACCCTGCTCAATGTTGGTGATTTGATTGCTCACCTCCCACAGCTGGCTACCGTTTACCGCATCTGTGCTGTTTTGTGCGATTTCACCCGGTGCGACGTTGGTGATCGTCGTACCGCCATCGCCTTCCAAGGTGATGGTGGTGTAGTCAACGCTGTTGTCGTCATTACGGTCATACTTCACCGCACGGTCATCCAGATCCGCTAAGTCGTTGGTGATATTACTGATATCGCCTTCAACATTTGTGACGCGATTATCCAACGCACCGACGGCTTGGTTGGTGGCATACAGTTGGCTGCCGTTAATCGCATCGGTGCTTTCTGCCGTAATCCGACCTGCTGCGACGTTCGTCACCGTACGCTCAGCACCGGCACTGCCAACACTGACCGTCGACACCACACCTTCTCCAGCACCCGCAAACTGGTAGGTTTCACCAGCAATTTCTACTGAGCTTGTGCGTACAACCTCGGCAGTACGCGCACCTGCACCTAGAGCGACACTGCCTTGATGCGATGCGACAGCCTCGTAACCCATCGCCAATGCACGATCTGCCGAGGCGACGGCCTCGTAGCCAACCGCTGTCGAGCCTTCACCTTTAGCAAAGGCATCGCTTACCGCTAGGCCACTATCGTTAGTGCGCACGTAACGAATGCCAAGGCCGTTATTGGTGACGTATTCGTTGCTTACATCGCCCGTCACGTTGGTGACAATGCTTTCCAACTGATACAGCTGCGAGCCATTAATAGCATCTTTGCTATCTGCGGACACATCGCCATCAGCCACATTGGTGATTTTATTATCACCCATGTCGATGCCATCACCACTGATCACTGGACCACCTTCGCCTACGGTGATGCTGTTGCCGATCTTAAGATCGTCATTCAACGCCAGTTCGAGGGTTTCTTCATCGGTCAGCTTGGTGATGATATTGCTGTTACCTTCTTCATCAGCTTCACCCACGATGTCGAGACGGTCACCCAGACGACGTTCACTGTCATCACCTTCGTTGGCACCAAACGTCAGCGGTGTATCAGCAACTTCGCTAACCGAGTTATCAACGTACTGCTTGTTGGTAATGTGGTTGTCTTCGGTAATCTCGCCTTCGTAAGTGACGTTTCCTTCGTTGTTGACGAAGAAGTTGTCGCCCAGGCGGGTCTCATTCGTGACAGTAAGGTTATTGCTGGTGACGTTTTCCAGCCCCGTCAGGTTCTTAGCCAGCTGAACTTTCAGGCCACCGTCGCCATCCTGGGTGATGCCGATGTTGTTGTCGGTCAGCGCCGTTTCATCCGCGCCGCCCGTCAGGCTTAGGGTTTCGTTCAGCTTGCGCTCAACCACTTTGCCGTCGTCGCCAACAAACTTCAGGCCGTCTTCCAACGTTGCCACTTCGATGTCGTCGATGACGATACGAGTGATGCCGTCTTTGCCGTCTACACCTGGTGCGCCATCTGTAACAGTGATGGTGCCGTTAGCACCGTCTTTACCGTTCAGGCCGATTGAGCCGTCTGCGCCATTGATGGTAACGCCGGAAACGCCGTCTGCGCCGTTAACGCCGATGGTGCCGTCTACACCTGGTGCGCCGTCTTTACCTGGACCACCTACAACTAGGTCGCTGTTCAAACCAAAGTCGATCTGGTTGTCAGTTACGGTAGTGATGACGTTGCCATCTTCACTGCGGTAGGCAACGGTCTCGCCTAGCTTGACGTTGTCATCAGCACCGTTGTCAGCAGCAATGTTGAAGCCTTTGTCGATCAGCCCTGTGGTGCTGTTCTGAAGGTCACCTACGTTAACCGCGTTTTTCAGGTCATCGCCCGTGACATCACCCAGTTCCTGACCACCAAGGCCGCTGCCCAGGTTGGTGATCTGGTTGTCACCCATGTCGATGCCGTTGTCATTGATGACCGGGCCACCGTTGTTGATGGTGATGCTGTCAAGGTCCGTCAGGTTCTTGGCCATCACTAGGTTTAGCTTGGTGCCGTCGCTATCAACCCGCAGGTTGGCACCGGAGGCCGCGTCGGTATCCGCCAGCTCGCCTTCGATGTTCAGCGTTTCGCCAAGCTTCTTGGCAATGGTGTCGCCCTTGTTACCTTTGAACTTCAGGCCGTCATCCATGGTGGCGACTTCATAGTCATTGCCCTCGCCGTCTTCGTAGACGATGCGGGTAATGCCGTCCGTGCCGTTGATACCCGGGCTGCCGTTGGTGCCATCAATACCGATAGTGCCATTCTTGCCAGACGGGCCGGTCAGGCCGATAGTGCCGTCCTTGCCGTTGATCGCCACACCGCTCACGCCGTCTGCACCGTCAACGCCGATGTATCCATCCTTGCCGTCTTTGCCGCCGACCGTCAGGTCATCACCCAGGCTTAGCTGCAGTTCGCCATTGGCGTTGTCTGCCGTGGTGATGATGTTGCCATCGGGGTCAGTGACCTTGATGGTCTGGCCAAGATCTTTCTTGACTTCAGCACCGCTGGTGTCTGCCAGACCAAAGCCGCCGCCGTTGTCTGCGGTGGAGACGTCTTGCAGGTCACCCACGTTGACGGCGTTTTTCAGGTCATCGCCCGCGACATCACCCAGTTCCTGACCACCAAGGCCGCTGCCCAGGTTGGTGATCTGGTTGTCACCCATGTCGATGCCGTTGTCATTGATGACCGGGCCACCGTTGTTGATGGTCAGGCTATCTGCGGTCAGGGCTGGTGTGGTAGCCACTTCAATGCTGTTGCCGTTGCGCGTGATGGCAATGTTCTGGCCTGCACTGAAGTCCGCTGACTCACCCGGCGCGATGTTTTCGCCCGTGGCTTCGCCGTTAGCCGTCAGGTTCCAGCCGCTATTGGCCACATCACTCACTTGCTTGAGCTGGTCTTCAGACGCCGCTTGGCCAGAGGTGAAGTTGTTCGGATCAAAGGTTTGGTTGGTCAGGCCGCCAATCGTGCCTGCATCGCCATCGATCGTGACCGTATTCGTCGTACCAACATTAATAGAACTGGCCAGGCTAAAGTCGATCTGGTTGTCGTTAAGACCAAAGGTGGTGACAATGTTGCCATCTGTACTGGTGTAAGTGACGGTTTCACCAAGCTGGACGTTGTCTTCGGTGATGGCTGGATCTGCATAGCCGCTGTTGTCAGCTGCGATGTTGAAGCCTTTAGCAATGTCGGTGGTGTTATTGCCGATATTGGTGGTGTTGTTAGTAATATCGGTGGTGTTGTTAGCAATATCAGTTGTGTTGCTGGCGATATTGGTGGTGTTGCTAGCAATATTGGTGGTGTTATTACCAATATCAGTGGTGTTGTTAGTAATATTGGTGGTGTTATTACCGATATCGGTGGTGTTGTTAGTAATATCAGTGGTGTTGTTGGTGACGTTTTGATTCGTCGCAAACAACTGGCTACCGTTTACCGCGTCAGTGGATGTGTCGCTGATCTCACCTGGTGCAACATTGGTGATGACGGTGTTACCCGCATCGATACCTGTCTTGGTGATGCTAGGACCACCAGTGATGGCTAGACCTTTGTTGTTGATAAAGGTGTCGCCCATCTTAACGCTACCAGCAGTACCAAGATCGATGGTTTCAGCGAGCTTGACTGCGATGCTGCCATCCAGGTCTGCTTCGGTCAGAATGTTGTTCTCTGTGCTAGTGGTTGCACCACCTTTGACTGTAAGAACTTCATTAGGGTTACGTTTAACAATAACCGCACCGTTATCACCTGTGTACTGCTGTTCTGTAGTGTTGATAGCTGTGTAAACATCACCACCATTGACAACGGAGGTGTTGCCTTCGGTGATGTAGTTTGTAGCGCCACCAGCATTGGCGATGCTGTCACCGTTGACAACCGTCATTGTGTCTGAGTTGACATTAGTGAACTCAACATCGTCCGCTGTCGCGACTTTGATACCGCCTACACCATCATCAGCCAGCTTGATGTTTTTGCCGGTGACGAAGTTGGCGTTATTGTCAGTTTTGGTCAATGTTTTGACATCGGTGCCGTCAATCTGAGTGACCACTTCCTGGATAGAGCTGTCAGCCAAGACTAGGCTGTCTTTTGCGTCCTGACTTAGATCTACTGCGTAGTCTGTGACGTTGTTTGCATCTGGACCTGTAGCTGCTACAGTAACCGCCGTAGAGCCTGCGCTGACTGTGGTGCCATCAGCGTTGACTTTGTAAGTGGTTTGGCCAGTGGTGGGATCATAAACAGATTCGAGTATGGTGTTGTTGCCTTCCACAAGTTGGGTTAACTGATCGACATTGGCAGCTTCACCAGGGTTGAGACCCGGTGCTAGGTTGGTGATCTGGTTGCCACCCATGTTGATGCCAGCGTTGTTGATCACTGGACCACCGTTGTTGATGGTCAAGCTATCAGCGGTCAGGGCTGGGGTGGTAGCCACTTTGATGATCTGGTCGCCATCACGGGTAATCGC
>NZ_RZHG01000031.1 GCF_003989795.1 Vreelandella andesensis | reverse complement strand
TAAATGCCGCCTGCAATATCTTACAAGCAGGCACCGCGCTGTTAGCCGGTGCTGAGAGTTGAAGTAATACCGAGGGTCACTCGGAAATCGACGCCTGTGGAGTTTGTATAAGACCGGCAATGCCAAGGCATTGAAGGCAACGGACAACGAAGCAGGAACCAGGAAGGCAACGACCTGGGAATCCGCCACTATAATCTCTGATTTAGTGGTCGGAGCGTGTCAACCGGCTGGCCCTTACGTCTGCTCTTTAGTCCGCCTACCTGTGCCACGGTGAGCGGCCTTCAAGCACAGCCGAGCTAAAGGCACCAGCAACCACAGCAGCGGCGTAAGTATCCAACGATAGACAAAACGGCCAATAATCAGCACTGGCAGTAATACCATCAACCAGACAAGAAATTGCCCAAGCCATATTGGCCAACCGAGCCATTGCGAAAAATTGGCCCCTAGAGCACTGACTAGGCTTGGGTGGCGAATAACCACATAGCCTGTGGTAGCCACCGCAGCCACTTTGGCCATACGCGGCAGCGCGGCGAAACGCCCGCCAGAGGCAACGACTCCTTGTCGTAGCCCTGCACGGGCACCCTGCGCTTCAACGCTGCCAAATCGAGCGGTACGGGCGGCTCGACCTGCCTTTAAGACCTTGACGGTGCTAGCCATGACGAATATGTCAACGCCAGCCCAGCCAAGGTCGCTTATGCCTATGGCCTCGCCGCGCCGCCACTGGCTTTCCAAATCACGCAGGCCTCTGGTAAAAAAATCTCCCACGCCCGATACCAACCGCTCGCCTTGCAGCCACTCAACATTACCATCATCGTCTACTACAAATTGATTGAGCAGCCCATGGCCGTTGCTATCGAGTAGCGCAATGCCCATCTGGCCACGCCGGTAAGGGGTCAGTTTTGCTATTGCGGTTTCGATGTCTGCCTCATCCATTTCAATGCCCGCAGCGGACTCATCGCTCCACCAGCGGCTGACCTGCTGATAGCGCTCACCAATCCAGTGCTGGGCGCGCAGCGACGCAATATCGTGATCACGGAAGTAGCTTATGGGCAGCACCGCATCCGCACCAAAGCGCACTAGCACTTGCTGGAATTGAGGCGATAATCCATAGTCGAGCAGCGTGCTTCGGGCGATATCCCCATGGCGTAATATCGCCAACGAGGCGCTCATCCATAGCGCTTGATCAGAGGCATAGCTGAGAAAGAGCGAGTTGATCGCCGCAGACTCTTGTTGAAGCCCAGGTTCAAGGGCGGGCAGCATCCGCTCGACTTCCAAGCGCACCAGTTTGTCTTCAAATGGCTCGTGGGAAGCGGCGACCGACAGCAGTCCAGCAATTACCACTGCTGATAGCACTATTAACTGCCAGGGCCGGAACGCCATTTACCCTAACGACTCCGCTGTCACAGCCTGGGTACCTGAGTTAGCACCTGAATCGTCACATCTCCAGGAATTTTATCCTGCTCAATCAACGAACGTACAAAGTGTACAGCCACGAAGGGGCGATATTTTTTAGAGGGGGCGGACAACATCATAGCAGCGCTCCATTCATTACTTTTTTCCAGGTAAATCTATTTTAGCTGGCCCTGTTTTAGCTGACCCTGTTCTAGGTGACTCTGTTTTAGGCTGGTCGGCTTGGTCGCTTATAGTAGATGACGTGCCGTTATGGACCATGGCAGCCTCCATACGATCAAGCTGAGCTTTTAACGTATGCACGTCGCTACGCAGAGATTGAAGTTGAGCAGAATCCCCTTCACCGCTATCCAACTCCATCTGCGCGCTCTCCTTTTGCATAACGTCGAGTACAATGCCGATCATCATATTGAGGAAAATAAACGCGGTGAGAAATATAAACGTCAAATAGTAGATCCAACTCCAAGTATATACTTCTTGGGTGGCATACATGACGTCAGTCCAATCCTCAAACGTAGCGATGCGAAACAACGTAAGCATCGCTACGGAAATGTTCCCCCACAAAAAATCGTCAACGTTATGGAACAAAAAGCTACCAAGGGCAGCATAGATATAAAAGATAATAAACATCAGCAGTACGACATAACCCATCCGGGGTATCGACTTCACCAACGCGCCCAGCAACATTTGCAATTCAGGAATCATCGACACCAAACGCAAAACACGGAAAATCCGCAGCAACCGCGCCAGCAACACCATCTCTGAGTCGTCCATGGGGATCAGGCTAGCAGTCACTATCAAAAAATCGAAAACATTCCAACCTTTCTTAAAAAAGCTGACTAAGTTGCGCTCGGCTGCCATTCTGATCAAAATCTCAATCAGAAAGAACACGGTTACGGCAATATCAAGATAAAGCAGCCACTGCTCTATTCGGGAGGTTTCCTCATAGGTTTTCGCGCCTATTACCAGGGCAGAAATCACAATGATGGAAATCACTACCCCTTCAAACAGCTTGTTGCTACGCAGCTTTTCGAAGCGGGCTTGCCAGGTATTGAATGGTTCACTCATGGAACAAGGAGTCTCTAAACGGTTAACGGCATCACTTTATATTAAAATCACACGCTTACTCTACAAGTGATACCTTGTTGTTTCACTTGGTGTATCTCCGTCACCCAGGTACCTGCTGCGACCTAGGTAATCTTTGATTTTTTGCGCTGGATAAGCCCATGACACTGCTGTGGATAGCCTTACTGCCCCTGCTCGGCGTGCTGGTGCCGGCACTCAATGCAAAACGCAGCCGCACTCTGTGCTCGCTAGCGACAAGCATACTGCCGGCCGTTGCCTTGCTGTTGACACTGCTGCAGATCCCTGCCCTGTTAGAAGGTGAAGCGCTGCGTTTTAACGCGGCATGGATGCCCGAACTAGGCCTGGAACTAGCCTTTCGATTAGATGGTCTGTCACTGCTCTTTAACCTTCTGATTATTGGCATCGGCCTTCTGATTTTATTGTATGCACATTTTTACTTAGCTAAAGATGAGCCATTTGGACGTTTCTACGCCTTTCTCATGCTGTTTATGGCATCGATGGTGGGTATTTCGATGTCAGACAATCTCATCTTACTCTGGTTATTCTGGGAACTAACTAGTCTTTCGTCATTTTTGTTGATTGGCTTTTGGTCGTATCGCAGTGATGCCCGAAAGGGTGCCCGTATGGCACTTACCGTTACCGGTGCCGGTGGACTGGCCCTGCTAGCAGGCTTACTGCTACTGGGTGATATGGCGGGCAGCTACCGAATGGACGACGTACTTGCCAGCGGTGCTGTGATCGTTGCCGACCCACGCTACCCACTGATGCTTGGGCTAGTTTTACTCGGTGCGTTTACCAAATCAGCCCAGTTTCCCTTTCAGTTTTGGCTACCTCATGCGATGGCAGCCCCAACGCCAGTTTCAGCCTATCTGCACTCGGCCACTATGGTAAAAGCAGGTATTTTTCTAATGGCACGTTTGCATCCTGCCATTGCTGGCAGCGAGCTTTGGAGTGTAGTAGTACCGCTAATAGGTACTATCACACTGCTCTATGGCGCGTGGTTTGCCCTCTTTAAAACTGACTTAAAAGGAATCTTGGCATTCTCGACCGTCAGTCACCTAGGCTTAATCACCGTATTGCTGGGCATTGGCAGCCCAATGGCGGTGTTAGCCGCCCTGTTTCACATTTTGAATCATGCCACCTTTAAAGCCGCGTTGTTTATGAGCGCAGGGATTATTGACCACGAAACGGGCACACGAGAACTCAAGCAACTCGGTGGGCTAAAAAAAGCTATGCCTGTTACAGCGTTGCTAACTACCCTGGCTGCCGCTGCCATGGCTGGTGTACCGTTTTTTAACGGCTTTCTTTCTAAAGAGATGTTTTTTACCGAAACGCTAGCGACCCCAGTGCTGGGTGGGCTTAGCTGGATACTCCCTGCCCTTGCAACATTAGGTGGCATTCTTTCAGTGGCTTATTCAGTGCGTTTGGTGCACGCCGTCTTTTATAAGCCCGCCAAAGAAGCAACGCCTAAAGCTCCTCACGAGCCACCTCACTTGATGCGACTACCCGTGGAAGTTCTAGTGGCTCTATGCGTTTTGGTCGGACTCTTCCCCGCTTTTTTTGCCACTGGCATTTTACAACTGGCGACTCAAACCGTATTGGGCGAACCGCTTGATTTCCATTTGGCAATTTGGCACGGCGTCAACCTTCCCTTAATCATGAGTGGGCTGGCTTTTGTTGTGGGATTCGCGCTTTATTGGCGACATGCTGACCTACGCCGTTTAGTAAAGCCGTTTGCCAGTGTTGATGCACTCCGAGTGTTTGAGCGCTCTATCATTACGCTTGGTTATCGTGCCGAGCAACTGATCACCAAGTTTGAAGGCAACTCGCTACAACGCTACATGGGCTGGCTGCTTTTTGCGGCGTTATTGATGGGCGCGGTTGGCTTGGCAAATATGAACGGCTTAACTGGCTCAAAAGGTAATCAGCCGATCGACGGCGTTGTTATGTTTGGTGCAGGCATGCTGATATTTGGGGGGATAGCAACCGCGGCAACCCATCGATACCGGCTAATTTCACTACTGATGCTTTCGGTGGTGGGTTTATTCGTTGCTCTCACATTTGCGCGTTTTTCAGCTCCGGACTTGGCACTGACTCAGCTATCGGTAGAGGTTGTGACCATGATATTGCTGATGTTGGCGCTATTTTTCTTACCCCAAAAAACGCCACGCGAATCGAGCCCTAAGCGCAACGCAAGGGATTTGTTACTGGCAGGGTCACTGGGCTTAGTGGTGGCTAGCCTTAACTATGCAGTGATGACTCGTGAAACACTGTCGATTTCTGAATTTTTTGTTGAAAACAGCAAGCCAGGCGGCGGCGGCTATAACGTCGTCAACGTGATTTTGGTCGACTTCCGTGGTTTCGATACGCTTGGTGAGATTACGGTACTCGCTATTGCAGGCTTGGCGATTTTCAAACTCTTGAATCGACTACGCCTGTTCATCCCCCATAGCGACGGCGAAGGGCGTGTTTGGTCTCCCGATCGCTACCCCGCCATTTTAACGTCGATTTCAATGACGTTACTGCCGCTAGCACTGCTGGTTTCTGCGTTTATCTTTCTGCGCGGGCACAACCAACCTGGCGGCGGTTTTATCGCCGGCTTGATTACTGCTGTCGCGCTTATCTTGCTCTACATGGCACGCGGCGTGGAATGGGCGCAAGAACGTCTTAACTTCCCTTTCCAACCCGTCGCCGTAGTAGGCGTTGCTGTTGCAACACTCACGGGGCTGGGCAGCTGGCTGCTGGGTTATCCGTTCCTGACGTCGTCTTTCGGTTACTTTACCTTGCCACTGATTGGCACCTTTGAGCTGGCTACCGCCCTGCTATTCGATCTCGGCGTTTATTTAGCCGTTGTTGGTGCAACACTAATGATTCTTGCTAATTTGGGTAAGGTCACGACATCACACCGCCCAGTCACAGAGCCTAAAACAAGCGCTGGTTCGAATACGCCCAACGACAAGGAGCCCCACTAAATGGAAATGCTTTATGCCATTACAACAGGCATATTAACTGCGTGCGGACTCTATCTAACTCTGCGGAGACGTACATTCCCCGTTGTGGTTGGCTTAACACTGCTCTCCTACGCGGTTAACTTGTTTTTATTTTCCATGGGGGGATTAACGACGGACGGGGCCGCCCTGGTTAATGAAAGCAAGAACATTGCTGACCCCCTGCCCCAGGCACTGGTATTGACGGCGATCGTCATCGGTTTTGCAATGACAGCCTTCGTGGTCATCCTGGCCATGCGTGCACGCAGCGAAGCGGGTAACGACCATGTCGACGGTAAAAAGGAAGACCACGAATGATTCAGCATCTAATTGTTTTACCCGTGGTACTACCGTTAATCGCGGGCATTTTATTGCTTTATCAACGCCAAGGATTAGTGCGTTATAAGCGCGCCGTCAGCGTAGTCGCCTCCGTGCTTTTGCTATTCGTCTCAATCGCGTTGGTCAACCAAGCAGCGAGTGGTGAAATTACTTACTACGCGCTAGGCGACTGGCAACCACCGTTTGGCGTAGTGCTGGTGCTAGATCGCTTGTCGGCATTGATGGTGCTAGTGACCGCTATTCTGGCAGTCGGTGCGGTCATTTTTGCCTGCGGCGGTGATGATGAAAAAGGCAGTAACTTTCATGGGTTGTTTCAATGGCAATTGTTGGGCATTAACGGCGCGTTTTTAACCGGCGATCTTTTTAATCTCTTCGTATTTTTCGAAGTATTGCTCTTAGCCTCTTACGCCCTACTGCTGCACGGGGGTGGCAAAGCACGCATCCATGCCAGTGTTCACTATGTGGTACTCAACTTAGCGGGCTCTTCACTATTTCTAATTGCCGTAGGCATCCTCTATGGTGCAACGGGTACACTGAACATGGCTGACATGGCCCATAAGCTGGCCAGTCTGCCCGCAGAGCGCGAAGGTTTAGTCACCGCAGGCGCATTAATGCTGCTGGTGGTTTTTGGTTTAAAGTCAGCTATTTTGCCCCTCTATTTTTGGCTGCCCCGCGCTTATGCTGCCGCACCTGCGCCAGTGGCAGCGTTATTCGCCATTATGACGAAGGTGGGTATTTACGCGATTTTGCGTGTTTATTCACTGATATTCAGCGATCAGGCAGGTGGGTTAGTGGCTCTAGAGCAGCCCTGGATATGGTGGTTAGCGCTAGCAACGCTAGCAGCAGCAGGTGTCGGTGTTATCGCTGCACGTGATTTACGCCTACTGGTAGCTTATCTGGTACTTATCTCGGTGGGCACACTACTGGCTGGAATTGGCATGCGCTCACCTGCTGCGACTTCAGCGCTGCTTTTTTATCTTATTCACACTACGTTGATTACTGGTGGGCTCTTTCTGCTGGCCGAAATGATAGGCCTTCAGCGGGGTAAACCCGGCACACGCATCGTTAAAGGCCGACCATTGGTTCAAGGGAATGCTCTGTCAATTACCTTTTTTGTTGGTGCCATTGCCATCGCAGGGTTACCGCCACTATCCGGCGCGCTAGGGAAAGCACTAATGCTCAACGCAGCAGAAGGTAGTGAACGTCTGTGGCTTTGGCCACTACTGCTACTGACAAGCCTTGCGTCATTAATTGCGCTATCTCGCGCAGGTTCAACGCTGTTTTGGCGCAGTCACCGAGGCAGCCCAAGTGGTAGTATCCTCTCACGTTACCAATGGATTGGCATGCTGTGGCTGCTTAGCGCGGCACCCCTAATGGTGGCCTTTGCTGGGCCAGTGAGTAGCTATACTCAAGCCACGGGAGAGCAGTTGGCCAACCCACAGCTATTGATAAATACGCTTCTGCCTGATGCTGGAGACACCCAATGATTGCCCCCCGCGCTTGGCTTCCTACGCCGGTACTATCACTGCTGCTGCTATTGGTATGGTTATTACTCGTACGCAGCTTTGCGTTTGGTCAAATTGTGCTAGGCAGCGCACTGGCTATCCTCATTCCGTTATTGACCCACCGCTTTTGGGATGCACGTCCGCGCATTGGTAAACCGTTCAAGCTGTTGCGTTTTGTACTTCGCGTACTAGGCGATATCGTCATCGCCAATTTCGAAGTAGCGTATTTAATTGCCAACCCCTGGCGCAAAGTTAAACCTCACTTTATTGAATATCCGCTGATGCTTGAAGAACGGTTCACTATTACGTTACTCGCCAGTACGGTCAGTCTCACACCTGGCACCGTCTCGGCAAATTTACGCATGGACGGAAAATCTCTTCTTATTCATGCACTTGATGTGGACGACGAGGACGCCTTAATTACCCATATACGCGAGCGTTATGAGCGCCCACTTAAGGAGATCTACGAATGCTAAGCGCTGCCCTGGTGATTACTTTAGCGCTGGTGGTAATGGCGCTGTTGATGAATCTTTATCGCCTAACCATTGGCCCTGACCTGCCAGACCGCGTGTTGGCGCTCGATACAATGTATGTCAACTCGATTGCACTCATCGTCCTGCTAGGGCTGTGGCTCAATAGCAAGACGTACTTTGAGTCCGCACTGTTAATTGCCATGCTCGGCTTTATAAGCACGGTGGCAGTATGTAAGTACATTTTACGCGGGGATATTATCGAATGAACCGTGTGACGTCTCAGGAGATGCGCCAATGTCGTTTTTCGTCGAAGCGCTAATTTCACTGCTATTAGTAGCGGGCGGGATTTTCGTATTTATCGGCTCGCTAGGTCTCGCCCACCTAAAAGACTTCTACATGCGCCTGCATGGCCCCACCAAAGCCACCACGCTTGGTATCGGCTGTATGCTTGTCGCTTCAATGGGTTATTTTTGGAGTGTCGATGGTAAGCCTGACGTACAAGAACTGTTGATCACTCTGTTTTTGTTCATTACGGCACCCGTTAGCGCGCACTTGCTCGCGAAGACGGGTCTGCATATGCAGCTTAAGTATGCTGACAAAACCCGAGGCAAGCCGGTAGAACTTCGCTCAGAAGAAGTAGGCGAAAAACCCGTACCTCACCCTGACAAAGGGCATGGTTAAAAGACAGAGACCTCCTCTCTCGATCGCTAAGCGCTGGCTGAAACGCCGGCGCTTTTATATGTCAAAGACGTGAGGCAGTAGTGGGAAGCGACACTTTCCGGTAAGCTCCTTGCGTTTTGTTAGCCTGTTTTGAGGTAATTCTATGTGGAGCCTGCTTAGGTTATCGGCACTGTCATTGACCACGTTGATGATAGCGGGTTGCTCAGACCCCAAAATAGACACAAGCTCAATGCCTGCTGCCGTTGTCTCTGTTGAGAAAGTGCGTAATTCACTCCCTACCTACAAGCGTGATGAGTTCGATCAAGCATTAACGATCATTGCCATGTCATCGTTTAGCGGCATCGATTTACTCAATGCCGGACGAATGAATGCCGCCGAAATTGCTGAATCAGCGAATGCCTACATGCATGGGCTAACGGGCGATGAGATTATAGATCGGGCTGACAAAATGTTACGCGAACGTCGCGCTCGGGAGCGCGAGCAGGCACTGCAAACGCTTGATCGTCTGGAAACTAAACAGGCTAGCGCTGTACACGATCAACAGCAACGCGCCCAGGTAAGCATTGAAAATGCCGATTATTACATCAGCACCAGCCCCTACGGTGCATTTGAACCTGTCATTGACCTTCAGGTAACCAATGGCTCCGATGAGGTCATTTCAGAACTATTTTTGCATGGCACATTGACCAGCCCAGACCGCGAAACACCGTGGGTCGATGAGACGTTCTACTATGTTATCGCTGGCGGCCTAGCTCCGGGCGAAACCGCGCAGTGGAGTCTTGCACCCAACCGTTTTGGCCCCTGGGGGAATAACCAGATTCCCCGCAATACGCAACTTACCTTAACCCTACAGGGGATAAATGACGCGCAAGATGAGCCTCTCTGGGATTCGCCACCGCTTAGCGACAATGAAACCGCTAAACTAAAAGCGCTGCGTGCCGAATATGGCGGTATTAACGCTCACGCTACTCAACAACCAGACGGCTAATGCTAACGGTGCTGATTCGGCGGTACTGAATAAAGGCGATGCTAGGCACCGCCCGTCCACTTACTTGGCAGCGCTATTAATCAATCGATTAAATCTGATTCTCGATAACCGATTAAATACAGCACTGCATCAATTCCCAACGTTGAAATTGCTTGGCGAGCTTGCGCACACACAACGGGCTAAAATTCCCGTGAGCCCCACGGTAGTCTTTTCATGCTGGCGGAGCTTGCCAGCGCCCGCCAGAAACGCTTTGCCCGCTTGCAAAATGTTGCAAGCAGCGTTCACATCGCGGTCATTGCCTTGGGTGGCGCAACTCGGGTAATCCCAGGTGCACACGTTGCGCAACATTTTGCCGGTGATATGACAACAGTGAAAGCAGCGTTTCGAGTGGAGATACCACTTGTCGATCTGGACGACATCGCGTCCACACCGCTCCGCCTTATACGCCAGTTGTTGGGTAAGCTGATGCCAGCCCACGTCGCTGATGGCCTTGGCCAGTGAGTGGTTTTTGAGCAGGTTTTTGATCTGTAAACTTTCGGCAACAATAACTTGGTTCTCGTGAATAAGCTGCGTGGAGAGTTTATGGGTAGCATCGCGGCGCTGATCGGCCACACCACGCGTCCGCTGATTTTGGTGGAATGATTGCCGATCGATGACTGCGGTCGGCAATTTTTACTGCGCGCGGTGGTCCCCTTTGCCAGTCGATCGCTGCCGATCTTCGAGAAGATCCACCACACTCTACCAACAGTGCATGCAGATTAAAGAAGGTTTCCGTGACATCAAAAGTCCCTTCTTCGGGTTGGGCTTCGGAATGCACCAGTCTTGTCAAAGCAAATGGATAGAAATCCTGCTGCTGATCGCGATGCTGGCCAATATCGTCATGATGGTAGTTGGACTGTACATTCGAGCTAGCGGGCAACAGCGGCACTACCAGAGAAACACTATCCGGCACCGGAACGTGCTATCCATATGACGCTTGGGACTGGAATGGCCTCGGTCTCACCAGCCCAGCGCTGTGCTCTGGCCACTTTGGGAGTTGCTTAAAGCGAGTCTGCAGGGGGAAGTCAGGGCGCAAGCCTTATGCGTAATCAAGGTAGTCTGATCGAAATTCTGTGGCGACCGATAAAATGCGTTTAATTATACATGAGTACCTACCTTCGTTTGATCGCCTTGCGATGAAATCCATCGCTTACTCGGAGGCTATGGATTCTATGAATCCAGGGAACTGAATGCGTGATTAATTTTTAATAAGTACTCAACGGTACCACTTAAACTCATGAATATAAGGCCCAGATTCATGATGTTTAGATTAATTTCTTCACCTCTTTCCATGATAAAGATCCTTTCCAAATTCACATTTTAATGTGATTTTTTACCCAAAGTATTTCTATAAGCTAAAAGTACATTTTGGTTACAAAACTATTGTCATTAGTATCAGTATCCAGGGTAAAAATACTACCATGTATAATCGTTCTAACGTCCTACTGTCGATTTGCCTGCTCGTCAGCCTAACGGCGGGCGTGGCGCATGGGCAAACTACTACTAACGCGCAGCGCGAAGCACTGGTTATCCAAGCACGCCAAGGAACTCTGGAAACATCAATCGAAGGTTTAAAGACACTTTATTACCAAACCCGTGATCTTCGTGTTCGCGAAGATTTGGTGGCACTGTTAGTGCGCGCCGATCGCCATCAGGAAGCGCTGACAATTTGCACCTGGTGCCAAATAGAAAATTACAGTGATTCCGAACTAACCAACCTAGCCGGTGCCGCGCGCAGTGCGGGTAAATACCAGCATGCACTGGAACTCTTCCGGATGCTCACCTACCGCGACTCTTCCAATGCAGATGGATGGCTTGGCCAAGCGTTGATCCATACCGACATGGGCAACTATACCCTGGCGGGCATATCCCTTCAGCAGTACAACCAAGTGGCTGGCACCACCACGGCAGGCCTAGAAGCGAGGGGCTACTTGGCGTCGGTGACCTCAGATGCCATACAAGAGCTGAGTGCTCGGCAAGCACTCCTAGCGCAAAACCCTGACAACACAGGTGAGCTGCATGCGCTGTATCGGTTAGCGGTAGGCCTAGGCGCAAGCGCTGCAGCAAACGGCATTATGCAAAGCAACCCAGACGCCTTTAGTGCAAGTGATCGCCTATGGCTGACCTACTATGAAGGGGTAACCGACATACGTCTGGGTATTCATACCGATCAGCCTTCAAGAGTCAACAGCGGTTTAGAACAGTTGAATAGCGTACTACGTGCCGACGATGCGCCCGAAGAACTGGTCACCATTGCCGAGTACGACAAAGTGGTAGCGCTGGCCCAATTGAGGCGCTTTTCCGAAGCTGAAGCGCTCGCGACGAGGCTCGAAAAACAGCACGGGCGATTACCCAGCTACGTGGATCGCGCCAGAGCCCATGCACTTAATGGAATGGGGCGCCCCAATGAAGCCATCGAACTCTACGAAAACCTGATTCGGCAATCCCCTGCGCTAGCGACTAATCCTGATGATCCTCTTTATGAGGGGCTATTTTACAGCTATGCCGACGCCCAGCGTTTTCGCGATGCTGATCGATTGCTCAAGGAGTGGATTGCCAGTGAGCCAGAAGAGCGCCTGGATTTCACTCAAACCCTGCGTATCGAAAACCCTAACTATCAGAAGGTATTGCTGCTAGAAGTGCTGCTGGATGCCTGGCGAGGGCGTAATGACGAAGCCAGTGAGCGTCTCGCCACCTATCAGGCGCAAGCGCCAGCTGAACCCTACTTATGGCTAACTAAAGGACATATCGAACGCGACAGGGGTTGGCCGAGAAAAGCCGAAGCGTCTTATCAGCAAGCAACACCATTACTGCCACCCGACCGACAGGAAGCTGCTCAGCATGGCGTACTGCTTTCTCGCTTACAGCATGGCCAGTGGAAAGGCACCACCACCGAGATCGCTAGAGAAATTGCACAAGCAAGTCCAAGCGCATCGCGGGATGATATGGCCCGAGAGTGGCGCGAACTCCGCGCGCCTCAGTTGAACAGTTCATTTGAGCGAAGTGAAGGGCAAGGCAGCGGCGCTCAAGCCTCAAAGGAGTGGCGCTATGAAGTGCTCCTGGAGGGGCCCCGCAACGATAGCGGCTCCCGCCCCTTCGCCCAACGAATCGGGCAGTTTGGTGCGTTTGAAGATGAGAACCTCTATGCCTCCTATAACGTAGCGGGCTACGAATGGAACCTATACCCCGCTATGGTAACCCTAGCAGCGGGTCACGGGTCACAGCTCAACGAAGACTTTCTTGCCATGGCAGAACTGCGTTACGCCGCATCAGATCATGTAACCGCAACGGCTGGTGTTGAACTTAACACTACCGACACTCCGCTACGAGCGCTGCGCGATGGCATCAACGCTGACCGCTACCGGGGTGAGCTGACCTACCGTCATGACGAGCGCGGTGCCGGTGCCATCGGTGTAATGGCCACCGACTTTGACGACAGCAATCTACGCCAATCGGTTTATGGCTACTGGAATCAAACGCTTTATCACCTGGACCGCTGGCAGATTAACGCTGCAGTGCAAGGGTCTGCTTCGCGCAATGACGAGGTTGAAGCCAGCTATTTCAATCCGAAACGCGATGCCAGCTTAGCGGGCGTTCTGTCCGTTAATTACGGGACCCCGTTTGATTATCGACAGTCCTTTATCCAAAGCGTTTCGCTAGGTTCAGGCCGTTATTGGCAAGAGGATTACGACAGTGAAAACACCTGGTCGCTGGGTTACCAGCATAGTTGGGAGTTAGCCCCCACCGTGAGCTTACAGTACGGCATTACCCGCGAAAGAGCTGTTTACGACGGTGTTCCCGAATATGACAACGTTATTTCAGCCGGTTTTGTATGGAGATTCCTATGACACTCTGGCGCGTCGTTGCATTGAGCGCAGCTTTGTTGGCTATCATCAATATTCAGCAGGTCCAAGCCGCACGCTCAACGGATGACTACGTGGTGATCAGCTACCACGATGTGGTGGATTTTTCTGTCACTCCCGATTTAGATATCTATTCGCAGACCATCACGCGCGATCGGTTAATTGAACACTTTAATCTGATTGCCGTGAGTGGCTACAAGCCTGTGAGCTTGCAGCAGATCATTGACGCCAAAGCAGGTGCAGAACCATTGCCGGAAAAAGCCGTACTGCTGACCTTCGATGACGGCTATCGAAGCTTCTACGATATCGTCTTTCCGCTGCTCAAACTGTACGACTTTCCCGCCGTACAAGCCGTAGTAGGAAGTTGGTTAAACGTGTCCCCCGGCGAACAGGTGCCTTATGGCAGCATCACCCTTCCTCGCGAACGCTTTTTGACCTGGGAGCAAGTCAAAACGCTAGACGAATCGCCGCTGGTGGAGATCGCTTCTCACACCTACAACCTCCACTACGGCGTTATCGGAAACCCGATGGGCAATGAACAAGCCGCTGCAGTAACCAGCATATGGAACCCGCGAGATGGCTACGAGAGCGAAGCGGACTACCTTGTGCGGATTCGCCAAGATATGGCAAAAACAAAACAGCTATTTGAACAGCACTTGGGCCGCCCCTCCCACATTATGGTGTGGCCCTACGGCGCTTACAGCGAAGCAACACTTGATATTGCCGCCGAATATGGTATGCAGTACACCTTCAGCTTACTCAGTGGACCTAACCAGCTTCACGACCCTATGCGCAGCATGAATCGCTACCTTATCGATCAGGAAACCAGCCTGCAAACGATTGAGGAGATTCTCTCCAACCGCTTGTGGGAGACAGAAGAACTACGCATCGTGCATATCGATCTCGATTATGTGTACGACGTTGATCCCGTCCAGCAAGAGCTAAACCTCGACAGGCTAATTGAGCGCATTTTCCGCTTCGGCGTTGGCACTGTTTACCTACAAGCCTATGCCGACCCAGATGGTGACGGCGTGGCCGATGCCCTTTACTTCCCCAACCGCCACTTACCGGTAAGAGCCGATCTTTTCAACCGTGTATCTTGGCAGTTAAAAAAGCGTGCCAATGTGAAGGTGTACGCCTGGATGCCGGTGTTGTCATTTGATTTAGGGCCTGATTATCGCTACGTCACCGATGTAAGAACCGGCGCGGAGTCGCCTGAGCAATATCGCCGGCTGTCACCTTATGTGGAAGAGAATCGCCGCATTATTCGCGAAATCTACCAAGACGTTGGCCGACTGACGAAATTTGATGGGTTGCTGTTTCACGATGACGCCTTCTTTACCGACTTTGAAGATGCCAATCCTGAAGCCTTGGCGGCGTATGAGCACGCGTCATTGCCACCAGATATCGACGCGATTCGCAGCGACGATAACCTGATGACCGCGTGGACCCGCTTTAGGACGGAGTACCTAACCGACTTCACAGCGGTGCTGGTGCAGGCGGCTAACTACTATCGCCAAGCCGACAACAAAGAGTTCACCACGTCTCGCAACCTCTATGCCGCAACGATTATGGAGCCGCGCAGTCAGCAGTGGTTTGCTCAAGACATCCAAAATTTCGCCAATGGTTACGACTATGTTGCCGTGATGGCCATGCCCTACATGGAAGAAGCGGACAACCCCAATGAGTGGCTGCGATCGCTCGCAAAGCGCTCACTCGCACAGGTGAGTGCAGACCAATTGGTCTTCGAGCTGCAAGCACTGAATTGGCGCACCCAAACCCCGATTCCCAGTCAAGAAATGGCCGAATGGGTGCGAATATTGCGCGAAGAAGGCATAAAGCACATTGGTTATTATCCAGACGATTTTCATCAAAATCATCCCGACATCAACGTGTTAAGGCCGGTTTTCTCTATCGCACGTCGTTTTAGGGTAACACCATGAACATACTCGACTCCTTGGCTATCTTCACCCTCGGCTACCCAAGCTTAATGGCGACGATATGGATTTGTGGTGGCATTTACTTCTACGTTCATTGGGAACGTAAGCAGCCGTGGCCGGCTACTTTTAGCTGGGATGAAGATGCTCCAAAGGTAACCGTTCTACTGCCCTGCTATAACGAAGGAGCAAATGTTGACGAGACAATTCACCACTTGTTCAAGCAGAACTATCCTTACATGGACGTTATCGCCATCAACGACGGCAGTAAGGATGATACCGCAAGCAAGCTGGATGCCTTGGCTCTGATCTATCCAACGTTAAAGGTGCTGCACCAGCCCAACCAAGGCAAAGCCAGCGCCATGAATAATGGTTTAAGCTATGCCAACGGCGAAATTATTGTAGGGATTGATGGCGACGCCATACTCGATTACGACGCCATCGGCTATATGGTTGGCCACTTCATGAGTAGCCCCAAGGTCAGTGGGGTCACAGGTAACCCACGGGTTAGAACCCGCTCCACAGCCATTGGCAAAATACAAACCGGCGAGTTTTCCGCCATCATCGGCCTAATAAAACGCGCCCAGCGCATCTATGGAATGGTGTTTACCATTTCAGGCGTCATCTGCGCCTTTCAGCGTAAAGCACTTAAGGAAATCGGTGGCTGGAACACCGACATGATCACCGAAGATATTGATGTGAGCTGGCGCTTGCAACTGGCAGGTGGCCAAGTACGTTACGAACCCAGAGCCATGTGCTGGGTGCTAATGCCAGAAACTCTGCGCGGTCTCTACAAGCAACGACTGAGGTGGGCGCAAGGTGGCGGCGAAGTTTTTCTACGCTACTTTTCGCAAACTATTCGCTTGAAAAATCGCCGGTTCTGGCTGCTCATGCTGGAATATATCATCAGCGTGATATGGTGCTACTCCGTTATCATCCTGGCACTGTTCTGGCTGATTTCTCAGCTCTTTGTACCCATAGCATGGCCCATCACCGCAAAGCTGCTCTCCTATTTTGGCAGCATTATGATCGCCATTAGCTTCGTTCAGTTTACCGTCAGTTTTTATATCGACAGTCGCTACGACAAAGAGATATTCCGCTGTGTTTACTGGAGTATCTGGTACCCATTCGCCTATTGGATCATCAATATGGCCACCGTCGCTATCGCCTTTCCCAAAGCAATGATGCGCCAAAAAGGAAGGCACGCCACCTGGACCAGCCCTGACCGAGGAGAGCAATTTCATGAACAATAAACTTGTGCCCGTCATCATCAACAACCCTTGCCAGAAAAGCTGGGATTACCGAATCCGCGACTTCTTAATCACACTCGCCACATTGGCACTGTGGGGTCTGGTGGCGGCCAAGCTATACATGTTCTTTATCGTGGAAGAAGCCATTATTGAGCAGCTGATCGGTTCGGTTATGATTAAGATAGTACTGATCGGTTTTCTCGTCACCTTCCTGACGTTTCACTGCTGGGCCGTATACAATAAGTACCTTCATACCAGCTACGTAAAGCGCCAGCTGCGCCACTTCCAGCAGCCAACGCTTGGCCTGGATAACGAAATAGAAGGCCCCGTAGAAAACCAAACTGTGAGCAAATCTTGGCGAACCCCACAAAAATAGACTATTAAATCACAACGATATGATAAAAAAACCTGCATGAGTCGACATGTTTTTCATTGTCAAACAAACAATATGCCCAAAGAGACCAATGCAATCCCATCAGTTCTTGCATACTCTGTTGACCTCATCACTCCCCTGATTCACGCCAAGCATTTCTTCGAGAAGGTGCATCATAAAAATGGCTGCCAACATTGTGAGACGTACTTGCTGGCCTCCCTGGCCAAGATACTGCCCGACAATGCCAAGCCGATTCTCGTCACTCCGATAACGACAACCACTCAAGTAAATTGGGAATAGCTGTGATTTCGTTTGACTTTTTATCGACCGCAAGCTGTCACAATACCAGACGTTGCTCCACCGCCCAGTCATTGACAAGGTGTAGTGGTGGTTGTTCATCGACATGGTCATAAGCGCGCCTAAGATATTTACCATCCTAGGCCCGACACCTTTTATATTGGCGGCAACGTCTGACATGAACGTCAAAAACCGCTTATGAAAGACCTGTGGATCTAGGTGTCTAAAAACGCGGCTGAACGTATCGTAACTTGGCGTCCCGTGCGGAAGTGAGAAAAACCGACCCAAAAAATCTGTTTTTGAACGTGCGAGTAGCGCTATATCTGAACAATCTTCTGCGCCGCTGATGACGACGCAGAGGACAATGAATAAGGTCTCGTTTAAGGGAAAACGGGAGTTGCTGCCTTTGGGATCAGAAAGGCTATCAAAACGACGTTTCGATGAGCATGGTTTCTCTCTGATGAAGCAAGCTTTAATGCTTCCAGAATGAATGCTCGCGAGACAATAAGTCCAATTCATTTGCGATAGCCTTGCGCTGCGCGCCTCGCGTTATCCTCCTCACACTAAAAGGTACGAGATTTGACGCGCATATTGATCAATCAATCGATTAAATCTGCTTCTCGATAACCGATTAAATACAGCACTGCATCAATTCCCAACGTTGAAATTGCTTGGCGAGCTTGCGCGCGCACAACAGGCTTGGCACGAAACGCGATCCCAAGTCCCGCTTTCGCCAGCATTTTAAGATCGTTGGCACCATCGCCAACGGCAATGGTCTGCGCTAAGGTAAAACCTTCCCGTAGCGCAATCTGCTCTAAAAGGTCGGCTTTGCGCTGTGCATCAACAATCGGCTCTTTTACTTCACCTGTTACTTTGCCATTTTCAATCACCAGCTCGTTGGCGTAGATTTCATCAAAGCCGAGCTTATCTTGAAGATGACGAGCAAAGTAAGTAAAGCCTCCTGACAGAATCACCGTGCGATAACCAAAACGCTTTAAGTTCGCCATTAACCGTTCAACGCCATCCATTAATGGCAGCTCGGCGGCAATCTCCTTCAAGACCGACTCGTCCAAACCGGCTAGCTTACTCATACGCTCGCGGAAGCTCTCTTGAAAATCCAGCTCGCCTCGCATCGCTCGTTCGGTCACTTCGGCAACTTCGTCGCCGACCCCATGACGGCGGGCTAGCTCATCAATTACCTCGGCTTTGATCAGAGTAGAGTCCATATCAAAACATACTAAGCGACGATGCCGACGCCAAATAGTGTCCTCTTGAATCGCAATATCGACACCCTGCTGGGCACCCAGCGCTAGGGCCTTTTCGCGAAGAGATTCTAGCTCTGCATCGCTTCCTCTAAGCCAACACTCGACGCAAGCACCATTAGCAGGCGAGTTGCCTTCAAGTGATTCGCGGCCTGAAAGACGGTGAATTAGTTCAACGGTGAGACCAAACTCAGCGGTCAGCGCACCCACTTCAGCTAAAATACCGGCAGGCAGCTTGGGGGCTAGCAGACTTAAGATCAGCCTTGGTTGGCTGGCCTGTTCGCTCCAACGCTGATAATCGTCGCCACTCACCGCAATGGCCTGTACGTCTAAATCTAGCGTATCCCCTGCTTCGCTTAGGGCGGCTTCCAAAGCACTGTCGTGCTCAAGTCCCACCAGTATTTCTAAAGAGAGCATGCCAAACGTCACGCTTTGATTAATATCTAACAGCCGAGCGCCACCCGCTGCCAATGCCTTGCCCAGGCCAGCTAGCTGGCCTGGGCGGGCCACCCCCGTCGCACGAATCAAATAACGCGTTGCCATGACTTACTCCCCCTCCTCTAAACAATCTACTTTTTGGAAACCGCGAGGCAATTTGCTGCCTCGCCTACCGCGTTCACCGCGATAATACGCGAGATCGTCGGCCTTTAAGGTTAGCTTACGCTTACCAGCATGAATAATAAGCTCACCGCTGTCTGCTACAACGGCAATATCACGTACAAACTCTTCACGACGTGACGCACGTGGACCAGGAATATCGAGCATTTTAATGCCTTTCCCTTTGGCCATCTCAGGTAACTGATCCAGCGGAAACAGCAACAACCTGCCTTCGTTGGAAACCGACGCCACCCAAAGATTTTCGCCATCAGGCACCTCAACGGGGGCCATGACGCTGCAACCTTTCGGCAAGCTGAGTACTGCTTTACCCGCTTTATTCTTGCCGGTAAGGGCTTCAAGCTGGGCGACAAAACCATAGCCTCCGTCGCTGGCTAATACATAACGCCTAGTGGGCGGTGCCAGCATTAGTCCTGCCATTCGCGCGCCAGCCGACACGTTGGCGCGCCCGGTAACCGGTTCGCCCTGACCTCTGGCGCTGGGCAAATTATGCGCGGACAGCGTATAAGCGCGCCCCGTATCGTCTAACAGCACCAGGGGCTGGTTGGTTTTTCCGCGAGCCGCCAGCTGAAAACTATCGCCGGCTTTGTAGGAGAGCCCTTCAGGGTCGATATCATGGCCTTTTGCAGAACGAATCCACCCCTTTTCAGATAAAACGACGGTAATCGGATCGGCGCCTAATAGCTCTACTTCAGAGAGCGCTTTCGCTTCGCTGCGCTCGACCAGTGGCGAGCGACGTGCATCACCGTGCTCTTTTCCCGCTGCGCGGATTTCTTTTTCAATTAAGGTGGTCAGCTTAGCTTCACTGCCTAGTAGGCCTTGCAGCGACTTACGCTCTTTCTCAAGCGCATCCTGCTCACCACGAATCTTCATCTCTTCCAGCTTGGCAAGATGGCGCAACCGTAATTCTAGAATCGCTTCAGCTTGACGTTCAGAAAGACTAAACGCAGCGATCAACGCAGGCTTAGGTTCATCCTCTTCACGAATGATACGAATCACTTCATCAAGATCGAGGTAAGCCGTTAATAAGCCTTCCAAAATATGCAGGCGGTCTTCGACTTTGCCTAAGCGGTGCTCTAAGCGGCGGCGCACCGTCGCGCGACGAAAGCGCAGCCACTCGCTCAGCATATCGGGTAGCGGCATCACGCGGGGTCGGCCATCCAGGCCAATCACGTTCATGTTCACCCGCACGTTCTTTTCTAAGTCCGTGGTAGCAAACAGATGCGCCATTAGCGATTCAACATCCACGCGGTTAGAGCGCGGCTCAATCACTAGACGAGTAGGCTCTTCATGGGTCGACTCATCGCGCAGGTCGGCCACCATCGGCAGCTTTTTGGCCTGCATTTGCGCGGCGATCTGCTCTAACACCTTGGCACCGCTGACCTGATAAGGCACAGCGGTAATCACGATATTGGCCTCTTCACGCACATAGCGGGCGCGCAGCTTGACCGAACCGCGTCCACATTCATAGAGCTTTCGCAGGTCTTCTGTCGGCGTGATGATTTCGGCATCCGTGGGGAAGTCAGGCGCGGGCACGAACGCCATCAGGTCGACGGTGCTCGCCTCTGGGTTGCGCAACAAATGACACGTCGCCTCGACCACTTCAGACACGTTGTGCGGCGGGATATCCGTTGCCATCCCGACCGCAATGCCCGTACCGCCGTTGAGCAGTACATGAGGCAAACGCGCTGGCAGGACAACCGGCTCTTGCATCGTGCCATCAAAGTTAGGGGTCCAATCTACATTGCCTTGGCCTAACTCGCTGAGCAGTACTTCGGCAAACTTAGAAAGCTTGGCCTCGGTGTAACGCATAGCAGCAAAAGATTTGGGGTCATCAGGGCTACCCCAGTTACCCTGCCCATCCACCAGCGGGTAGCGATAGCTGAACGACTGTGCCATTAGCACCATCGCTTCGTAACAAGCGCTGTCGCCATGGGGGTGAAACTTACCCAGCACATCACCGACGGTACGCGCCGACTTTTTGTACTTGGCATTGGCATGCAGGGCCAGTTCGCGCATGGCATATATAATGCGCCGCTGCACGGGTTTCATCCCATCACCAATGTTGGGCAAGGCGCGGTCTAAAATGACGTACATCGAGTAGTCGAGGTACGCTTTTTCGGTGTAATCGCGCAGGGACAGTCTTTCGACGTCACCCTCCGCTACTTGAATATCGATGGTCATCGGGAGTTATATCTCAATATCTGCGAGGTTGCCGTAATTTTCCAGCCACTTTTTGCGGTCGCCTGCACGCTTCTTAGCCAGCAACATATCCATCATTTCCAGGGTCCCATCGCCCTCTTCAAGCGTTAGCTGAACCAGACGCCGAGTTTCCACTGCCATGGTGGTTTCACGCAGTTGTAGCGGGCTCATTTCACCCAAGCCTTTAAATCGCTGAACGTTGGGCGTGCCACGCTTTTTCGCCAGCTGCTTGAGAATGGCGGCTTTTTCGCTCTCATCCAGGGCGTAGTGCACTTCTTTACCTAAATCGATGCGATAAAGCGGCGGCATGGCAACGAACACGTGCCCGGCATCCACTAGGCTGGGGAAATGCTTTACAAACAATGCACACAGCAGCGTGGCAATATGTAAACCATCAGAGTCGGCATCAGCCAAGATGCAGACTTTGTGATAGCGCAGCTTTTCAAGATCCGCGCTACCGGGGTCGGCACCAATGGCCACGGCGATATCGTGGACTTCCTGAGAACCATAAATATCATGGGTATCGACTTCCCACGTATTTAGAATTTTTCCACGCAGCGGAAGAATGGCTTGTGTTTCACGGTTGCGCGCCTGTTTAGCACTACCACCTGCTGAGTCGCCCTCAACTAAAAACAGCTCGCTGAGCGCAGGGTCTTGGCCAGAACAGTCGGCGAGTTTGCCAGGCAATGCAGGGCCGGAAGTGACTTTTTTACGGGCAACTTTTTTGGACTTTTTCTGACGCTGCTGGGCGGCGCTGATCACCATTTCAGCCAGCTGTTCGGCCTGTTCGATGTGGTGGTTGAGCCATAACGAGAACGCGTCTTTCATCACCCCCGACACAAAGCCCGCAATCGTGCGTGAAGAAAGCCGCTCTTTGGTCTGCCCGGCAAACTGAGGGTCAAGCATTTTAACCGACAGCACAAAAGAGGCCCGCTCCCACAAATCATCGGCGGTAAGCTTGATGCCGCGAGGCAACAGGCTGCGGTATTCACAGAATTCCCGCAGCGCCTCCAACAACCCTGAACGGAAACCATTAACATGAGTGCCGCCCTGGGGTGTGGGAATCAGGTTCACGTAGCTTTCCAGCAGCGCCTCGCCGCCTTCGGGTAACCATTGAATCGCCCAGTCAACGCCATGCTCGTCGTCGCTAAAATGGCCAACAAAGGGTTCGTTCGGCACCACCTCATAGCCATCGGTAGCTTCAGCTAGGTAGTCCCGCAGGCCATCAGCATAGGCCCATTCTGTCTTGGTGCCGTCAGGCTCTACCAGCGTAACGGCCAACCCAGGGCATAATACGGCCTTGGCGCGTAGCAAGTGTTTTAATTTTGAAAGGGCAAGTTTTGGGCTGTCGAAGTAGCTCTCATCTGGCCAGAAACGAACGAGAGTGCCCGTCGCTTTTTTGGGTGCTTTGCCAATCTCATGAAGCTCTTCTACTTTTTCGCCGAATTCAAAGGCCATGGCATGGCGCGCGCCATTACGGGTAACTTCCACATCTAAACGGCGCGATAAGGCGTTAACGACTGATACGCCAACCCCATGCAAGCCACCCGAGAAACGGTAGCTGGTGGCAGAAAACTTCCCTCCAGAATGGAGCTTGGTAAAGATTAGCTCGACACCCGACACGCCATGTTCGGGGTGCAAATCGATCGGCATGCCACGGCCGTTATCCTGCACTTCGATGGCACCGTCACTATGCAATACCACGCTAATCGCCGAGGCGTGTCCAGCGAGGGCTTCATCAACACTGTTATCAATGACCTCTTGAGCGAGGTGGTTAGGCCGTGAGGTGTCAGTGTACATACCGGGACGCTTACGTACCGGCTCGAGTCCTGACAGGACTTCAATGGAACTCGCGCCGTACTGGGAGGCATCAAACTGGGTCATGTAACGTCGGTTCCTAAAAAAATATCGCTAGCAGCCGCTCTGGGTACTTAAACTAGAAGTACGAAACTAGAAGTACTTACACTAGAAATACTTAGACTAGAAGTACTTAAATGGGTCGCTGGCGGCTTACAAAAGAGCACAGGATAGCGGAAAACGAAAAAACTGTATATCCAGCCATGAAAATCGAGTGACTGTGCTATTGCTGCTCTGCCGCCCAAAATGCTTCAATCAAGCCACGGCTAGAAGCGTCCATGCGTGAAATATCTCCAGTACCATCAATTATCGCCTGGGTGTCGGTGGCAATTTTTTTGCCCAGCTCAACGCCCCACTGATCAAACGGATTGATATCCCAAATAACCGCCTGAACAAATACCTTATGTTCGTACAGGGCAATTAGTGCGCCCAACGTAAACGGTGTTAGCTTATCCAACAGCACCGTCGTAGAAGGTTGGTTTCCACGGTAGCGCTTGTGTTCAGGCCGAGGGCCTTCATCCTCTAGGGCATCATCCCCCAGCATTAGCACCCGAGACTGTGCAAAACAGTTAGCCAGCGCTAACCGGTGCTGCGCCTTTAAATGGCGGCGTGTATCAGGGTCTTCTACCTCGTCATAACGCTTCAGCGGGGCAATAAAATCGCACACCACTGGCTGAGTGCCTTGGTGAAGTAACTGATAAAAGGCGTGTTGAGCGTTGGGGCCAAGCTGCCCCCACAGCACTGGGCAAGTTGAATAATTCACCGCATGGCCTTGGCGAGTCACCGATTTACCGTTGGACTCCATCTCAAGCTGTTCAAGATAGGCAGCAAAGTACTCTAAACGACCATCGTAGGGCAGTATCGAGTGGGCACGAATGTCCAGGAAATTGACGTTCCAGATGCCGGCTAAGCCCAGCAGAACTGGCAGATTTTCTTCCATCGGCGCGTCACGGAAGTGACAGTCCATTGCATGAGCACCGGCCAACAATTCACGGAAGTTATCCATGCCGACAACTAGCGCAATAGGTAGGCCGATGGTGCCCCATAAAGAGTAACGCCCACCGACCCAATCCCAGAACATCAGTTGGTGGTCAGGGGAAATACCCCACTCACTCATTTTTTCAGGGCTCGCCGACACGCCAATGAAGTGTTGGCGAATAATCAATTCTGCACTTAATGGCGCAGCGCTGGGAAGGTCGCCATGCTCGGAGAGCTTCCCTAACAACCAGTCTTTGGCCGTATTGGCATTGGAAAGCGTGTCGATGGTGGTAAACGACTTGGACGATAAAACGAACAGCGTTGTTTCTGGATTAAAGCGGCTCAGGTAATCCGCTAACTGAGAGCCATCCATGGTAGACGCAAAATGCACGTCTAATGAGCGTCCCTCTTTTGGGCGATAATCTGCCAGCGCATGAGTAACCATTAGCGGGCCTAGATCCGAACCACCAACGCCCAAATTCACCACATGGCGAATCGGCTTGCCGGTTGCACCTCGCCACTGCCCTGCTTGCAATCGCTGCACCATGCGCTCCATCTGTGCAAGGCTCGCATGCACAGTGGCCACCACATCTTCGCCTTCTACTTCAAGCGTGGCATCAGCAGGTAGGCGCAAGGCGGTATGCAGCGCCGGGCGATTTTCACTGATATTTACACGCTTACCACTAAGCAGTGCATCAATCGCCCCCGGCATTCCCGCTTCATGTGCCAACGCTAACAAGTGTTCAAGGGTGTCATCATCCCAGCGCTGCTTGGAAAGATCCAAGGTCAAACCTGCCACCTGACGGGTGAAATTCACCCAGCGACTATCGTCATTACCAAACAAATTTTTTAAATGAACGTGCCGCAGCGTTTCAGCATGATGCTTCAACGTCTGCCATGCAGGTAGCGTATCGGGGGTTGTGCGTGTTGCTGAAGCCATATGCCCTCTCCTTTGGCGTCGTTCCGTGCAGCAGGAATCTGTTATCGACAGGTCTGTTCTGCTTAACCAAGGCCGCGTAAACTACGCAGCCTTATTAATAATCCTGGCTTGCCCATGAGTGATGCATCTTACCGCGACGCTATCTTTTCAACACCCCTGGATAAGGTGGCAAGGTTCTCCTTCGACGAACAAGTCGTTGCGTGCTTTCCTGATATGATCCGCCGTTCGGTGCCTGGTTACGGGCAAATCCTCGGTATGTTGAGTTTAATTGCCCAACGCCACCTGCGCCACGGCGCGCATGTATACGACTTAGGCTGCTCGCTGGGCGCTTCAGGCCTAGCACTGGCAGGTGCACTCCCCGCCGACGCATTTCGCTATACCGGTGTGGATCTTTCGCCCGCCATGGTGGCTAGGGCAAAACAGACCTTTTTGGACGAGTGCCCGGATCACGCCATGCAAGTCGAGGAAGCCGACATACGTGCTCTTGAGTATGCACCTTCCGGCATGATCATTCTTAATTTTACGCTGCAATTTCTGCCCCCCGCTGATCGCGATGCCCTGTTGAAGCGGCTTTACGATGCCCTTGAACCGGGCGGCGTGCTGATTTTGTCGGAAAAAACCATTGATGCCGATGAGCGTGACAACGCTTGGCGGGTCGAGCGCTACCATGACTTTAAACGCGCTAATGGCTACAGCGATATGGAAATCAGCCAAAAACGTACTGCGTTGGAAAACGTACTGATCCCCGACACGCTTGATGCCTTGCATGGCCGGTTGGCCCAAGCGGGCTTTCCTCGCTCGATGACTTGGTTCCAGTACTTGAACTTCGCCTCGCTGATCGCCTTTAAGGAGGGCTAACGTGCCGCTGTTACCCGACGATCATCGCGCGATTTATCAGATCAAGCCAGCCAGGATGCCGCACTGACACCCTGGCTCGCCAAGTTACCAGAACAGCTGGCCAACGGGCTAGACCGCCAGCGCCATGGAGATCTATCTGCTTGGGAGAAAGCCGTTGCCAAGCTGCCGATTCTTCCCGAGGAACGCCTTGTTGATCTCGCCAGCGATACGGTGAGCATTGATGTTGCTTTGAGCAATAGCCAGAAGCGCCAGTGTTTTAACCTGCTGCGCAAACTGTCGCCCTGGCGCAAGGGTCCCTTTCGATTGGGCGGCATCGATATTGACACCGAATGGCGCTCCGACTGGAAATGGCAAAGAGTCGCCCCACACCTTGCGCCGCTTAAGTACCGCAAGGTACTGGACGTTGGCGGTGGCAGCGGCTACCACGCCTGGCGCATGGCCGGTGAAGGCGCGGCCTTTGTGCTGGTCATCGACCCTTCACCACGCTTTTATTGGCAGTTTCAGGCAGTCCGCCACTTCGTTGGCGATGCCGACGGCGGCCGCACGCAGTTCCTGCCGGTAGGCATCGAAGATGTGCCTGAAAAGTTGGGCTTTTTTGATACGGTATTCTCCATGGGCGTGCTTTACCATCGCCCATCGCCCCTTGAGCACTTGCAGCAATTAAAAGAGGCACTAGCCCCTGGCGGTGAGCTGATACTAGAAACACTGGTGGTGGAAGGCGATGAACAAACCGTGTTTGTGCCCGGCGAACGCTATGCCGCGATGCCTAACGTCTACTTCCTACCCTCTTCAAAAGCACTGTGCCACTGGCTAGAACGGTGTGGTTTTAGCAATGTGCGCGTGGTCGACGAAGCCGTCACAACCCTTGATGAGCAGCGCTCAACCGACTGGATGACGTACCAATCGCTAGCGGACTTCCTCGACCCCGATGACCCAACCCTCACCGTTGAAGGCTATCCAGCCCCGCGCCGTGCGGTAATCATCGCCAATCGGGCCTAATGATCATCGGCTAAGTCGTACATCGGCTATGTCGTAATTAAGTAGGGCTAGCTCTGTTAAAAGCAGTTGTACTGAAACAGTTCTTAATTACATACCAAGCAATGGCTTGGTTCATAATGAAACAGCTAGTAACGGCATTGCTCATATTTGTCGTCACTAGTTCTCTGCAAAACATCAAGGAGTGAAAATGGGTTTTTTAGCGTGGATTTTGTTCGGCCTTATCGCCGGTGTGATTGCAAAAGTGATTATGCCTGGTAAAGATCCAGGTGGCCTCATCATTACTATTCTTCTCGGTATTGCCGGCGCATTTGTAGGCGGCTGGATTGGCTCACTGGTTGGGCTTGGTACCATGGGCGACTTCAGCTTTGGCAGTTTTATCACCGCCATTGTAGGCGCATTGGTGCTATTGGCTGGCTACCGAATGATCAAGAATTGACATACTCCGACCACTAAATCAGAGATTATAGTGGCGGATTCCCAGGTCGTTGCCTTCCTGTTTCCTGCTTCGTTGTCCGTTGCCTGCAATGCCTTGGCATTGCAGGTCTTATACAAACTCCACAGGCGTTAATTTCCGAGTGCCCCTCGGTATTACTTCAACGCTCACCACCGGCTAACAGCGCGGTGCCTGCTTGTAAGATATTACTGGCCGCATTTACATCACGGTCAATGCCTTGGGTGCCGCAGCTTGGGCAATCCCAGGTTCGAACATTCAGCAGTAGCGATGCCATCACATAGCCACAGCCATGGCAGCGTTTCGAGCTTGGGTACCAGCGGTCGATCTGGACGAACTGGCGTCCTGCCCAGGTCGCCTTGTATTCAAGCTGGCGCACTAACTCCCCCCAGCCCACATCACTGATGGCTTTGGAAAGATGCCGGTTTTTAACCATGTTTTTCACAGCAAGACTTTCGGCAGCGATGACTTGGTTCTCGTTGATAAGCTGCGTGGTCAATTTGTGAAGATGATCTAGTCGCGTGTCGGCGATCTTGGCGTGACAGCGAGCGACCTTTAACCGTGCTTTGGCCCGGTTATTCGAGCCTTTTTGCTTGCGGCTGAGTTGCCGTTGCGCCTTCGCTAGCTTTTGGGCATAGCGGGCGGTATGGCGGGGGTTGTTAACCCGCTTGCCGTCACTGGTCACGAACAGGTCTTTAAGCCCCAGGTCGATACCGGCCATTTGGGGTGTGATCGGCAGCGCTTCGGTATCCACCTGGCACAAGCAGCTGATGAAGTAGCGGCCAGCGGCATCTTGGGACACCGTAACGGTGCTGGGCGTTGCAGGAAGCTCGCGGCTCCAGCGGATGTTAAGTGGTTCTTTGCACTTGGCGAGCGTGATCTGGCCGTCACGGTACGAAAACGCCGAACTGGCAAAGGTCGCCGACTGCCGATGTTTCTTGGATTTAAAGTTGGGATACCGCGCCCGTTTAGCAAAGAAATGCTTAAACGCGGTTTGCTGATGGCGCAAGCATTGCTGCAACGGCACCGAACTGACCTCTGCTAAAAAGGCCGTGTCCGGCTGCTTTTTCAGCTGGGTTAAGAACGCGCTGGCGTCGTTATAGCCGACCTTTTTCTGACGCTCATAGAACGCATCGGTGCGGTAGCGCAGCACTGCGTTCCACACATACCGCACACACCCAAACGTCCGCGCCAGCAAGGTGGCCTGCTCGGGCGTGGGGTAAAAGCGGTATTTGAAAGCGCGTTCGGTTTTCATTGCTTACAATTTAGCCTGATTTATGCAAGATAACAATACACAAGGCGTCCTGCGGACGCCACGCTATCCATCTCCACCCAATGCGGTGGCTTGGATGGAGTATTCCGCGCTTATCGATAACGCGTCCGCAACCCGCGAACCACAATAAAAGCCGCTCTATTTGAGCGGCTTTTTGCGTTCTTAATCAGGGCCTGCCAATCTTAACGCCGCAAAATCACCAGCCAGCGCCCAAGGTTCATCACGCTGGCCAACGAAGCAGCAACGTAGGTAAACGCACAGGCGGTAAGTACATGGCGAGCGCCCGGCATATCATAGGGCGGCACGTACTCTTTAAGCAGCGGCAACGCGCGGTTAAAGCTGGCATCAAATTCCACGGGCAACGTCACTAAGTGTACTAGGGCGGCGGTGCCAAAGCTGATGACAGCCATGGCGATGATCGCTGCCAACCCACCGGGCAGCCTTGTCAGCACAAACAAAAATGGAGCCGCCATCATTAAAATGGCGCCCAGCTTTTCTGCCTTTTGCGCGACTTGCACTAAACGGCCACGGGCTAACAGCGGCGCGTAGCCTTCATGATGCTGAATGGCATGCCCCACCTCATGAGCAGCGACGGTGACCGCCGTCAGCGAACGGCCATCATAATGGTCGGGGGTAAGGCGTACGCAACGTGATTCCGGATCGTAGTGGTCGCCAAATTCGGTACGCTCTACTCTCACACCTTCAACGCCCAAACGACGCAACAGGTGCTCTGCAAGTTCCGCGCCGGTGCCTGGGTAGTCATCTCGCCCACGGGTGTGGCGTTTTAATACCCACTTTGCCCAAAGGTTAGGCAGAACAAAAATAGCCAGCGCCAACACAATTAACACAATGAACATGGCAATTCACCGCTGATTAAGAACCTAGTTTAAAGACTCATTAACACGTGTTTAGTTTTATCAAGGCCAAAAGCAGGTGCACTTAACAAAACAACTACTCAGGCTCATTGTGATGCGTTTCTACATCCCGCTGCACGGCCTGCAGCCCTCTGGCAGAAATGTCGCCTTTAGAGTGGGCATGCTCAGCAATCAAAATGCTGTCAGCGGCAAGCACCAATTCACAGTCAGTATGAGCAATTTCATTCCGTAAACGCTGAATAGCCTGTTCCCGTTCAGGATCATTATCAACTCGACGGATATAGATTGCTTTGATTCGTGAGGGATATGCCTTCACCACCTCGGTATAAACCTCTGGGTCGTGCTGGCCGCTGTCACCAATCAAAATACAGGGCATATCGTGATAAAGCGTTAACATACGGTCGATTAAGTCGCGCTTGTGGGCTTCGGCCCGCCGTGGCCAAGGATGGCGCAGCGAAATCCCCCACTCACGTAGGAATAGAATAGGGCCGGCAGGAATTCGGTTAAGCTGGAAAAACGTTTCTAACATTTCATAAATCGCCCAAGGCCCACGAGAAACATACAAAATGGGGCGTTCTGCTTTCTCAGTCTTACCGCGATAAAGCGCCTGGTAGAGCGACGCAACTCCAGGAAAAGCCGTACGACGATGGGGTTTGCGGACAAACAGGCGATAAAGCATTTTGAGCTTTTCTGCGACGCCAGTGAACATGACGGTGTCGTCGATATCACTGATAACCAGCAGGTCAGCCTCGGGAGGAGGCACGTAAACTTCAACACTGGTTCGGATGGGCGAGTGGCCAGCTGCATGAACCATGATATCGGCGCGATGCCACGAAACATCGACTGGCAATGTGGTACTAATTGGCAGATGAGCATCAAAGTAGCCGTCACGATCCGTCGTTAGACACAACTGATTGTCGCCAATGCGTATATCCACGTTGGCATTAGCGAGGCCGCGTCGAAAGATACGTCGGGTGACATCTGCGGTGTCACGTAACATACCCCGCCGAGGTATCGCCCTACCCAGCGCGGCCTGACGAAACACGCGCCCCATAACAAACACTTCCTGCTGAGAACCGTAGCCTCGATAAGGATGCACCATCATGTCCCCATGACCACTGTCGCGCTTCATCGGTTTTGCCACCACGTGAGCCAACCGTTTAGCAAAGCTTGCCCACGGCTGATACCACGCCATTAATGGCACCCAGCCAAGAAACACCCACCTACGTCATCGGCATCTACTAAATTTTGCGTCATTCCCAACATTGGTTACTTCCTGTGATGACATCGCTGAATGGCCAAACGAGAACCAGTGTGGCGTAATGAATGGTCTCCCTCAACCGCCAAGAGCCATATTGTTAAGCGTTGTATAACACGTCTCCCAAGCCGCTAACGTCATAGCCTTGGAAAGCCTCTGCTCGCTGAGTAAAGCGCGCCTGACGCGTAAATGAGATAAGCGCTTGGACCGCCGGTTCGAAGTAACTTCGCCGGTTCATTACCAAATCAAAAGACTCTTCAATTAGCGGTATAAAATCTAAGTGCTGGCGGTGTGCTGCTGCCTCAACGCCAAGCCCGACATCCGCTTCACCCTGAGCGATAGAAAGCGCTAAGTCATCTTCGCTTAACGAAACGTTGGCTGCCCGGTTAAGCGTGCTCGGATCAATCGCTGATCGCTGTAGCAGACAACGTAGTAGCTGCGCTGCGCCCGCATCAGGTTGACGATGGGCAAGCGTCATTTGCTGACGGGAAATATCATTCAGCGACTGAATGCCATACGGATTGCCCGGCGCCACTAGCAATCCTTGCCGGCGCTTCGCCCAATGCAAGACGATTAAGTCCCGCACACCGCCCAGCCCTAGTGCCGCTGGCTCGTTATAGCGCCCAGATTCAGCGTTAAGTAAGTGAATACCTGCCAGCATGGCTTTACCTTCCAGCAAACGGCGCAAGCCATCACCACTGCCGTGGCACAGCGACGCCAAATCACTACCGCTTTCGCGAACCGCCCACTCCAACAGTGGGTCTTGACTACCCGCCAATACCAAAGGCAATGGTGAACGCAGCGCCTGGTCACTTTCTAAATGGCTGAGTACCCACATATCAATATGCTGTCGGGGAAAAAGCAATTTTCCGGTGGCGCGGCTGCAAGGTATCTGGCCCTGGCGCACCAAGTCATACACCTTACGCTCTTTTAAGCGCAAATAATCGGCAACCTCTGCCGTGGTGAGGTATTCCCTTAACATGTTTATGCGCCTCGCAATTTACTGCATATAGCTGCATATATTTCAAGCCAAAGTGCATTACGTCACGTTTGCATACATTATGCTAGCTAATGCACTTACCGTTAGTGAATACACTTAATGTCAGTTGCTAAAACAATGCCCAATAACAAAGACAATGGTGCGAACCGTAATGTCCGCAAGTGACAACCCTTTTTACACGGCGGTAGCGATGATTCTGGGAATGGATCAGGGGTTAATCGCTATTGTGACGCTATCACTTAAGGTATCGCTGATTGCCGTGCTTATCGCTAGCCTGCTGGCGTTGCCGTTGGGCGCAGCGCTAGCCCTGTGGCGCTTTCCTGGCCGCAATACATTGATTGTGCTGCTTAATGCGCTAATGGGCCTGCCCCCAGTGGTCGCCGGGCTATGTGTTTATCTGTTGCTTTCCCGCGCGGGGCCGCTAGGTCAGTTTGGGCTGCTGTTTACGCCGACGGCCATGGTCATTGCGCAAGTCATTTTAGTGTTTCCGATTATTGCTGCACTTACCCGCCAACAAGTAGAGGCACTGCATAACGAATACGCCGAACAACTACGCTCCCTGGGTCTTAATCAGCTGCGGATGATGCCCACATTGCTGTGGGACGCACGCTTCGGGCTATTAACCGTTATTCTCGCTGGCTTTGGCCGCGCCAGCGCTGAAGTCGGCGCGGTAATGATTGTCGGTGGCAATATCGATGGCGTCACCCGTGTCATGACCACCAGCATTGTGCTGGAAACCAGTAAAGGGAACCTACCTCTCGCGCTGGGCTTGGGCATTGTGCTGCTTAGCCTTGTGACAGTGATTAATGCGCTGGCCCACATGGTCAGTGAAACAGCCAAGAGGCGGTTAGGATGAATGCGTCTTTTTTTCCACCACCTATTTTACCATCTATTTCACCACCTCTGGTGGCGACCGTGCCAACGCTGCACTTTGGACAGGCCAGCTTTGATCATCGTGGCCATCGGTTACTTGCTCCCACTACGCTGACACTATCGGGCTGCCAACGCACACTTATCATGGGGCCCAACGGCGCGGGTAAAAGCCTATTAATGCGCTTAGCTCATGGCTTGCTAACCCCCAGTAGTGGCTATGTCAGTTGGCAAGAAAAAACGCCCACCCAAGCCATGGTGTTTCAGCGGCCAGTGCTACTGCGCCGCTCGGCGATCAATAACCTGACGTATGCACTGGCAGTTAGTGGAGTGCCGCGTCGGCAGCGCAAAGACATGGCCCTGGAAGCACTCGAAAAATTTGGCTTAGTCGCGCTTGCCAAGCGCCCCGCTCGAGTGCTCTCCGGCGGCGAACAGCAGCGCCTTGCACTTGCTCGTGCCTGGTTACTCAATCCTGCCGTGCTGTTTTTAGATGAGCCTACTTCTGCCCTTGACCCCGCCGCTATCAAGGCGGTTGAAGATGCGGTGAATGAATTTCATCGCAATGGTACCCGCATCATTATGACCACCCACGATTTACATCAAGCCCGCCGCCTAGCCGATGAGGTGGTATTTATGTATGGCGGCCAAGTGCTAGAGCACACGCCTGCCCATCGCTTTTTTGAAACGCCAGCTTCCACTCAAGCGGGAGCCTTTCTTCGCGGCGAACTTGTTGGCTAGCCCCAGGAGCACCCGATGAAAAAAACCACAACGTTAGCCACCGCTCGCTTAATAACCTCAGGATTAGTCGGCCTTTCGTGGAGTGCCTCACTACTCGCTGATGATGATTTCATCATCTTGGCGTCAACGACGTCGACTGAAAACTCAGGGCTCTTTGACGCGATTATCCCTACCTTCACCGACACCACGGGCATTGACGTGCGTGTGGTCGCCGTAGGAACAGGGCAAGCGTTTGAGATTGCCCGCCGCGGGGATGCCGATAGCATGTTGGTGCATGACACGGCTGGCGAAGAGCAGTTTGTCGCCGATGGCTACGCCAGCGAGCGTCTAGACGTGATGTATAACGACTTTGTGGTTGTTGGGCCAAGCGATGACCCTGCCGGCATTAGCAATAGTGATAATGTCATCGATGCGTTTTCACGTATCGCGAAAAGCGAATCCCCCTTTGCCTCTCGGGGAGATGATAGCGGCACTAACCGCGCCGAGCTGCGTTTATGGGAAGGCGCCGGGGTAGCCCCACAAGGGGAATGGTACCGCGAGTTAGGTAGCGGCATGGGGCCAACCCTAAATACCGCTGCAGGCATGAACGCTTACACGTTCACTGACCGCGCAACTTGGGTGGCATTTCAGAATCCCCAAGATTTAGTACTACTGTTTGAAGGCGACGATGCGCTGTTTAATCAGTACGGCAGCCTGCTGCTTTCTGAACAGCAGCACCCGCACTTGAAGCACGATTTAGCGGCCCAGTGGCACCGGTGGCTGGTGTCGGAACAAGGTCAGCAAGCGATTGCCGATTTTGCTGTCAACGGCCAACGGTTATTTTTCCCTAACGCGCTGCCATCCTCTAACACACAATAGCCCCGCTCCTTACGTAAAAGCCGCCTTGGTCTCAATGACCAAGGCGGCTTTTCGATTTCAACTAAGCTACTGTACTAGCACAGCAAAATTCAGCGCAGCAAAGTTTAGCGTAGCACGTCGCGAATATCGTTAGCTTCCCAATGCGGAAAATGCTTACGTACCAGCACGTTCAAGTCACGCTCGAAAGCCGCCCAATCGGTAGCGCCTGCCTGCTCACGTGCATCGGCTGCTCCACGAATCATGCCCGCCCCAACCGTGATGTTGTTCAGCCTGTCGATGATGATAAAGCTGCCGGTGCCTGGACTTGTGCGATAGTCATCTACTGGAATCGCAGCCGTTAACTCTACCTGGCAGCGAGCAATTGCATTTAACCCCAGCGAATCCGTGGTATGTCTTTCAAGTGTATTAACGTCAATCTGGTACTCGATAGCGCTTACCTGACCAGACAGATCGCGGGTGGCAAGCTTAAAGTCATACAGTTTACCTGGTGCCAGTACGTCTTCATGCATCCATACGATATCGGCCATAAACGCATTAGAAAGCGGTAACTCGGCATTGGCACTGACAATCCAATCACCGCGAGAAATATCAATCTCATCTTCCAAGGTAACGGTAATTGCCTGACCTGGGTAAGCAGCGTTTAAATCGCCGTCAAACGTTACCACTCGGGCAACCCGCGACGTTTTACCCGATGGCAGTACTTTTATTTCTTGTCCCGGATGCAAAACGCCTGCTGCTAAGGTACCGCAATAACCGCGAAAATCCAGATTCGGACGATTAACGTACTGAACTGGCAAACGTAAATCAGTGAGGTTTTGGTCACGGCTAATTTCGACACTTTCCAGTAGCTCAATCAGCGTTTTACCTTCATAGTCCGCACCGAAATACCAAGCGGTCTGATCACTTGGGTTAACTACGTTGTCGCCGTTCAATGCCGACATCGGTACAAAGCGAATATCCGGTGCGCTAAGGTTGGTGGCAAACGCGCGGTACTCATCAACAATTTCGTTGAAGCGCTGCTCTGAGAAATCCACCAAATCCATCTTGTTAACCGCAATGACCAAGTGCTGAATACCCAGCAAATCAGCGATAAAACTATGGCGACGGGTTTGAGTCTGCACACCATAACGGGCATCAATCAAAATAATCGCCAAGCTGGCGGTTGATGCGCCGGTGGCCATATTGCGGGTGTACTGCTCATGCCCTGGGGTATCAGCAATGATGAACTTACGCTTTTCGGTTGAGAAGAAGCGGTAAGCAACATCAATGGTAATGCCCTGCTCACGTTCTGACTGTAAACCATCTACCAACAGCGCCAAATCGACTGTGTCACCGGTAGTGCCGCTTGTTTTAGAGGCTTGTGTAATCGCTGCCAACTGATCTTCAAAGATCATTTTAGAGTCGTGCAGCAGTCGCCCGATCAGCGTGGATTTGCCATCATCAACGCTGCCGCAGGTGATAAAACGCAGCAGATCTTTGTTTTCATGCTCGTGAAGGTACTGCTCGATATTGTCAGCAATTAAATTGGATTGATGAGCCATGTGACCTACTCCTTAAAAATAGCCTTCGCGCTTTTTCTTTTCCATCGAACCGACCTGATCACGATCGATAGCGCGACCGCTGCGTTCACTGGTTTTGGTCAACAGCATTTCTTGAATAATCTCAGGCAGCGTGGCCGCCGTTGACTCTACAGCGCCAGTCAAGGGGTAGCAGCCCAGTGTTCTGAACCGAACAAATTTTTCTTCAGGCACTTCACCCGGCGCCAGGGGCAAACGGTCATCGTCAACCATGACCTGCATGCCATCACGCTCAACCACTGGACGCTTGGCAGCGTAGTAAAGCGGCACAATAGGGATCGACTCGAGATAGATGTACTGCCAGATATCCAACTCCGTCCAATTCGAAAGCGGGAAAACGCGGATTGACTCGCCCTTGTTAACGTTGGCGTTATACACATTCCAAAGCTCAGGACGCTGGCTTTTGGGATCCCAGCGGTGGTATTTGTCACGGAAGGAGTAAACGCGCTCTTTCGCGCGTGAGGCTTCTTCATCACGGCGCGCGCCACCAAACGCCGCATCAAAGCCATGTTTATCCAGCGCTTGCTTCAACGCCTGGGTTTTCATGATATCGGTATATTTTGCGCTACCGTGATCGAAGGGGTTGATATTGGCAGCCCGCCCCTCTTCATTGGTATGCACAATCAACTCCATCCCCGCTTCTTTTGCCATGCGGTTACGGAACGCGATCATTTCACGAAATTTCCAGGTGGTATCCACGTGCATCAACGGAAATGGTGGTGTCCCTGGGTAGAAGGCTTTGCGCGCCAAGTGCAGCATTACTGAGGAGTCTTTGCCGATGGAGTACATCATGACGGGGTTACTAAACTCAGCGGCAACTTCTCGAATAATGTGGATCGATTCCGCTTCTAACTGCTTTAAGTGGGTCAAACGTGCCGCGGCAGGTGTGGCGGGCGCCTCACGCTGGGACGCCGACGGCGCAGAAAACTGGTTCATTACCTACTCCCTCACAAAACGGTGCTTGCACGTGCAAACGCTACTTTCCGCCTAACGGTAGCGTTGCCGAAAGACGGTTATTTGCGAGTAGGGTAACGCCGAGCCATTAATAACCCAAAAGAATTAATAACTATCTTTTTATATCTTTATTGCCTAACAGCATTATGCTAGGTAAGAGGCTATACGAGAACACGCTCAATCCAGGTCTGCCAATTATTACCATGAAGGTCAATAATCCGGTAGCCGGGGCGGGAGGCTTCATCGATGGCAAACTGTTCAGCGCCTGGCAAGAACTGATCGGCAGTAGCGGGACAGCCATACACCTCAATCTCGGCATCCGCAGTACGATGCGGCTGGGCATAAGCTTGGTGGGCATGACCAAACAGAATGATTTTAACCTGAGAGTAGCCGTTTAACCGTTGCCAAAACGCATCACGATCCTTGAGACCAATCGCGTCCATCCACGTAGCGCCAACATCAACAGGGGGATGATGCATCACAATCACAGTTGGGCGGTCATCTTCTTCTAGGCGCTCAGCCAGGGCGTTTAAGCGCTCGGCACCTAATTCACCATAAGGCTGACCTTCAACGTGGGTATCCAACAGCAGTAATCGCCACTGCGCCAGATCAACCTCTTCCACCAACGGGTGCTCCGCTTGCATGAAAGCTAGCTGGTCATGATTGCCAGGAATCCAGAACCATGGGCACGGCAACGATGCCAGGGCTTGGTGCGCCAATGCGTAGGAAGCCGCCGTTTCGTCTTGGCTTACATCGCCGCTCAATACGACGACGTCAGGCCGTTCAGCAATCACCGCTTCCAACACACGTTCAAACTGCTGCCACGGAATCCCCGCTCGTGAACGAGCCGCTTTATCGGCATGCAGGTGCGAATCGGTAATCTGAATAAGTCGCATCAAGGCAGCTCCGGCATATCATAGGCATGGCCATGGGCTAAGCCATGCGCCAGCCACTCGCCCAGAAAGCGATTTAGCTGCAGCTTTTCATCGGGCTGGTGCATTCTGGCGTTCGGATAACGGTAGCGGCCGCTGAAGTGTCGCTCACGCTGGAAATCTGTCACTTCTGCCATACGCACATCATGGTAAAGATGGACACGCATTTTGGGGCCTTCAATAACGGCATCCAGTGGCCCGCTCTGGGTCACCTCCACCATGGTGGTATAAGGCGCCTGCTCCAGAATCTTAAGATGTAAATCGCCGAAATGTTGGTCGTCGCCATGCAGCGCAATATCACGTTGCTGGCCACTTTCCATATCACCTACCAAACGAATCATGCGCATATAGTTAGCGCTACACTCGCCCTGCAGGGACTTTAAATCGGTGACATAAGCGGTTCTAGCCATGTTCACTCCTTTTCAGATTCGCTTGGCGTTGTCGCTGCTCGATGAGAAGCAGCGCGAAGCGAAGCACGCTGGCCCGCTAACCAATGTAATCCAATCAAACACATGGCGTTGTCGAGTCTTCCCTGCTCCAGGAGTTCCCATGCGGTTGGAAACGTCACCAAATGAACACGAATATCTTCGTGCTCATCATCCAGGCCATGAATGCCCCCCATCCCCTGGGTGTCGACAAAACCGCAAAATAGTGTCACGCGTTCGTTACACGCACCCGGGCTTGGGTAATAGGTATGCAGTTTCGTCAACGCGCCAACCCGACAGCCAGACTCTTCCATGGCTTCACGGCGGGCAACTTCTTCAAGGGGTTCGTCTTTATCTGCCAGCCCCGCCACCAATTCTAGCTTCCAGGGGGAAAGCGGATCGTCAATCGCGCCAGCACGAAACTGCTCAACAAGCACTAACGTATCGCGATCAGGATCGTAAAGTAGTACGCCAACGGCATCGAAGCGGTTATGCACCTCACGACGCATTGTGCCGCTCCAGCCGCCTTCAAAGAGACGATGACGCAGCTCTAAAGCTTCCAAGCGGAAAAACCCCTGATAAAGGGTATCACGCTGAATAAGCTCAACATCGTCTCGGCCTAACTGAGGCGGCGCAGACGCATTGGGCACTAATGAATCAGGGCTAGATGCCATGCAGCACTCCCAGTGTTAACAATCGTTCCATTATCAATGCTTACTACTGGGAATGCCAATACGCGTATCAACCTTAGTGCTGGTTTAGCTGCTAAAGCTCGCCGAGGAGCGCCTCGGCATCCTGGCGCAGGGCCTCATCAGATGCTTGGCGGTTATCACGCGTAGTACCGCTCGCTGCGCGCTGGGCATGCTCGCGGGCAGCTTGGGTATTCCCCTCTTCTTTCAAGAACGCCGCATAGTAATAGTTCACATCAATACCGTCTGGGCGAATCTCCAGCGCGCGTTGAAACATACGTTCTGCGGTATCGCTATTGCCAAAGCCTAACGGCCTGCCTGGCGCACGGTCGTAAAGCGCTCCTAGCGTGACATAGGCTGATCCATTGCCCCCTTGCGGGTCGATCTCAATAGCTCGCTCCAATACGTCGCGGGCATCGCCAGCGGTGCCTAATGCGCCAAGCCCACCACGTTCACGGGCGTAGGAAGCCAATACAATGCCCTGCCAAATCAACACCTCCGCTTGATCAGGATGTTGACTGGCTAATTGTTCAGCCTCACTGACCAGCGCTTTTAACGTACTTTCGCGCTCGTTAGCTGGCATCTGCGTAACGGTGTGCTCCCAGCGATTTTTAAGCGAGAAGACGTCGCTTTCATAAGCCGATACGCTGAATGGGACAAGCGCCAGCGCACTGGCTAACGCCGCCGCAATGAGTAAACGAGAAAAAGGGGGTGTGCGCATAATAGGCTCCTGGTTTATTTTTGTGCTGTTTTAACAAGTAATACGTTTAATTGTGGGGCCTTAAGTCACCCACTCCGTTAATGTAACGAACGTTTGAATGAATCGCCAACTAAAACCACTTTGTGAACAACACTGTCATTAGCGTAAGCTGGTACTCTTTGTGGAGGTAAATAACGCAATGAAAGGCCGAAATATGACGCGCTGGCGCGATCCAGCCAAAGACCCGCGCCAAGCACCGAAGAGCAACCTGATTACTGCAGAGGGCGCGTCCCGCCTGCGCGCTATCCTGGATCACCTATCACGGGTTAAACGCCCTGCTATTTCGGCCAAAGTCGGCGAAGCCGCCGCTCAAGGCGACCGCAGTGAAAATGCCGATTACACCTATAATAAAAAAGAGTTAAACCGCGTTATTGCCAGAATTGGCTACCTAACGAAGCGTTTGGATGAACTGCAAATCGTTGATCGTTTGCCTGCCGACACCAGCAAGGTGTTTTTCGGCGCTTATGTAAGTTTGGAAGATGAAAACGGCGAAGAAGTGCATCTTAGAATTGTTGGCCACGACGAAATCGACACTAAAAAACGCTGGATCAGTATCGACGCCCCCATGGCCAAAGCATTGCTAGGGAAAGACGTGGGCAATGATATTACGGTGCTCACGCCCAACGGCGAGACGTTCTACACCATCACGGCGATTCGCTACGCTGGCATGTAAGCAAAAGGCTCTCTTTGAACCAAGGGCAACTGCTTACCCCTTACGTGCCCGATAGACTTTAAAGCGCCGATTATCTGCCAACGTTTCAACGTCTTGAAACACCCGTTGCAGATGATCTGGATAAGGTAAAAAGCCATTCGCTACGATCACCAGCTGCCCTCCCGCCCGCAAATGCGCGGGGGTTCCGCTGATCAAACGTTGACTCGGGCCATAGGTAATCTCTCGCTCCTGGTGAAACGGCGGATTACTCACAATCAGATCAAACTGTTCACCTTCAAGCGCTGAATAAACGTCGCTCTCTATAACTCGACCGCTAAGCTGGTTGGCTGCCAGCGTTCGGCGGCACGCTTCCACCGCAAAAGCACTGACATCCACGGCGGTGACCTGATGGCCTCGCGCGGCAAGCCAAGCACTGATAATGCCATCTCCACAGCCCATATCCAGCACGGTGAGCGGCTTTTTGGGCAAGCTGGTCTCTATGCTTTCCAGCATTAAACGCGTGCCTTCATCGACCTTGCCATGACCAAATACGCCAGGATGGCTAACCAACGTCAGGTTCAGTGCCTCAAAGCGTTGCCAAGCATCAGCTGGCTGTTCCATTGCCACCGTACGAGTGGCAAATAATGAACAACGACGCGCGTTATCAAGCTTATCGCAGCGCATGCCCAACTCGCTCAGTATTTTAGGCACGCGTTTGATGCCGCCCTGGTGCTCGCCAATAACATCGACCGGGGTGTTGTCAGGTAGCACATGGCATAGCCATTTTAGCCACCAGATCCCCAGCTGATGGGCTTTCGGCCAAAAAAGCACTATCTGCCCAGCCTGCTGGCAAAAAGGAACATCAAACGGGCTTGCTGCTGGTTTACCGCTGGATGACCAGTGCTCGCGAAGCGCTACATCGCCACTAATCATTGCTGTGGAGTGGGCTTGTAACCATGCATCAGCCGGCGGCGCAACAGGCCATAAATTAGCCGATTGGCCATAGAAACGTTCAAGAAGTTGGCAAGCGGGCAGTTGAGCGCTCATACATCAGCCTCGGGTTTAGTGAAGGTATAAAGTAAATAGCGGCCTAGCCGCCAGTGAGGGTCTTGGCGGCAATACTGCTTTTCGAGCGCTAGCAGCGTTGCCTGCTCGTTTTCTTGTGCGGGGGGATGGCGTAAATAATCCTGAAAAATGCGTATCCCGGCAACGTCCTTCATGGTTAGGCCGTTAGCCGCTCCCCACTGGCACATTTCATCGTGAGTGACCGGAGAAATAGGTGTTAAACGCTGCCGCTTGCCTTTGCCTTCTAACTGGTCGCTCAGCGCTTTCTGTAGGTTACCTTTGATGACGTTGGAAAAACGCAACGCATCGCGATTAAACACCATCAGGCTTAACTGCCCACCCGGCGCAAGAAGGCTGGCAAGCGTTTGCACAGCCCGCGCCGGCTCTCCTAGCCATTCAAGAACAGCGTGGCAAGTGATAAGCGGCCAAGGGCCAGGCGCATGTTGCAGCAACGACTGAAGTGGCGCGGCAAGATAACGAAGTTGCTCTGGCGGCCAAGCCCCTGCGGCACTTCGCTCGGTATGCCACGCACGGGCATGGGCCAACATATCTTCGGAAGGCTCAGCCATGGTGACTGAGTGGCCACGCTCAGCAAACCACGCAGAAAGCTGCCCCAAACCGCCACCCACATCAAGCACAGGCTGGCCTGTCAGATGCAGCATTTGTGGCAGCAAATAATCCAACATCGCTAGGCGCAGCTCGCCACGGGGCGCTTGATAAAGCGAACGAGAGAACTTATCGACCAAGCCGTCGAAATAGCGATCTCCCGCTTGGGTTAACTCATAGCTTTTTGATGTATTAGTAGGATGCATACATGGCGCCAAGCGTCGACTCAAAGCCGCGTAGTTTACCCTGCTTAAGCGTCAAACGCTTGTGGGCATACACAACACTGCCAATCATCATGCTGTTCCATCGCGGCTGCCAGCTGTAGCAGTTGCTTATCCTCCCCCAAACGCCCTATCACTTGCACGCCAACGGGCAACCCATTGTCCGCCACATGGAAAGGTACTGACATAGCAGGCTGGCCAGTAAGGTTTGCGAGTTGCGTAAACGGGGTACGGCTTAGCGCATCCACCGCCAAGTGTTTCAACATTCCTGCCTTCAGTGCCAACGTTGGCAGACCTGGAATGGCCAACAGGGACATCAACCGCTCGCGAGCCGCGGTGGGATACAGCTCTCCTATTTTGGGGGCAGTATCCGCGGCTACCGGCAACACCAAGGCATCATAGCGCTGGTGAAACTGGCTCATCTGCTCGGCGGCCGTATTCCAATAACGTTTAGCTAGCTCGTAATCACGGGCCGGCAGCTTGGCGCCCAACCTGCCAATCGCACGGGTAGCCGGCTCAATAGCTAACCGATGCACCGGCACACCAGTTTGCTGGCTTACCCACTGAAGGTCAGCGGCTAAGTGGCCCAGGTAGAGCGTCAGGTAGCTATCTGCCACTGCTTCGCCGTCAACTGGGGGGTCACACCACTCCACTTCATGCCCCATCTCAGCCAGGGCCTTGGCGGCTTTTTCGACGGCTATTGTGACATCTGCACTTACCTGGGTGCTCAAGCTGCGACTCAGAAAACCGCCCATCGACACGGCGATACGCAACGGCTTCGAAGAGCATGACAAAGCAGCCACATAACCCGTTTCACGCAGCACAGGGTAAGGACCGGAAGGTGCCATGCCGTTGATCTGCTCTAACAACGCCGCACTATCGCGCACGCTACGGGTGATGGCATGTTCGACCACCGCGCCTTGCCATACTTCGCCGTGAGCAGGCGCAAGCGGCACCCGACCTCGTGATGGTTTAAAACCAAACAAACCACAATAGCTGGCAGGAATGCGAATAGAGCCACCGCCATCGCCTGCTAGCGCAATAGGCACCATCCCGCTGGCCACCGCCGCCGCTGCACCGCCGCTTGACCCACCAGGGGAATGGCCCTTCCGGCATGGGTTTTGCGGGTGGGGAAATGCTTTTGGCTCGGTAATACCCATTAGCCCTAATTCCGGCGTAGCCGTTTGACCCACCACCACTAATCCAGCCTCTCGCACACGCTGAATGAGCAGCGAATCTTGTTTAGGGCACCACGCTGATAATGATGAGCTTCCGAACGCTAACGGCTCCCCCGCTAGCGCCATCAGCAAATCTTTACTTAATGTCGGCACCCCAGCAAACACCGCGCTTTCTGATACGTGGTCACGCTCGTGTTTTGCTTTGTCATAGCGCGTTCTCACCACCGCATGCAGAGACGGATTAAGCGTTTCAATCGCAGCCATTGCTGCATTGAACATTTCCGCTTGGCTTACCTCTCGGCGGCGAATGAGGTCAGTAAGGCCGGTGGCATCGTATTGCTGGTAATCGTCAAGATACATCGTATTGGCTCATTGTTATTAGGGCATGACACCAAGACTAGCACTTCCAGCTTGGTGATTTGCTAAGCACCCAGCGGCAGTGTGGTAGTTTTGAAGAAAAACGATAAGAAGCATTTCCTTATGTCGCACCAATACCTGTCATTGTTATCGCCTACCTATCAGCTTCTATTTAGCCGTTGGGTTGATGCGGTCGTGCGCACTGGTGTTTATCGACAAGCGCGGAATACGCCATCCAAGCTACCGCATTGGGTGGCGATGGATAGCACGGCGTCCGCAGGACGCCTTGTGTGCTGCTGTCTTACATAAAGTAGGCTAAATTGTAAGCCATGAAAACCGAACGCGCTTTCAAATATCGCTTTTACCCCACGCCCGAGCAAGCCACCCTGCTGGCGCGGACGTTTGGGTGCGTGCGGTTTGTTTGGAATGCGGTGCTGCGCTACCGCACCGATGCGTTCTACGAGCGCCAGGAAAAGGTTAGCTATAACGACGCCAGCGCGTTCTTAACGCAGTTAAAGAAGCAGCCGGACACGGCCTTTCTGG
>NZ_RZHG01000030.1:32340-255025 GCF_003989795.1 Vreelandella andesensis | reverse complement strand
CCCCCTCTGTCAACCTAGTTGTCCGGTTGGCGATATTGCCCAAATCTATTCCAGAGGGAGCGGCATGGAGCACGTGTGCCACGTTATTCTGCAGAGCGTAAAGCCGCCGTACTGAAAAAGTTGTTGCCCCCCCATAATCGCAGTGTGGTGTCGGTCGCCACTGAAGAAGGCATCTCTGACGCGACGCTGTATAGTTGGTTAAAACAGTGTCGAGAAAAAGGAGTGCCTGTGCCGGGTTACACCCAAAGCGACAACGAGTGGTCGCCTGACGCCAAGCTTGCCGTGGTCATCGAAACCGCCACCCTCTCAGAAACAGAGCTTGGTGCTTACTGCCGCGAAAAAGGCCTTTATCCCGAGCAAATCCAGCAGTGGAAAGCCGCTTGTCTCCAGGGCGCTGGCCAACAAGAAGACCAGCAAAAAACGGCACAAAAGCAGCGTAAACAAGACCGTAAGACGATCAAACAACTCAAAGCGGAAGTGCGCCGCAAAGACAGAGCCCTAGCGGAAACCACGTCGTTGCTGGTGCTCTCAAAAAAGCTCGACGCCTTGTACAGCGAAGACCCGAACAGCGGCGAGGACGACTGACGCCGTTTGAGGAACGTGCAAGGCTCATTGCGTTATTTGATGAAGCGATAACGGGGGGTGCTTCCCGTTATCAAGCAGCGGCGATTATCGACGTGAGCGAGCGCACACTGAAACGCTGGCGTTCTGCGTGTGGCGCGGTGGCTGAGGATCAGCGTCCACACGCGGTACAAGGCCGTCAGCCGCATCAACTGACTCACGAGGAGAAACAGGCCATTTTGAACGCCTGCCATCGCCCCGAGTATCAGAGCCTGCCGCCGTCTCAAATCGTGCCGTTACTGGCCGATCAAGGGGCCTACTTGGCGTCCGAATCGTCGTTCTACCGGGTGCTGAAAAAGCACGAACAGCAGCACCACCGAGGGCGAATGAAACCACGCCGACCAGTACCTGAGCCGACGAGCTTTACGGCCACTGGGCCGAACCAGGTCTGGTGTTGGGATATCAGCTACTGTTCTTCCGTTGTGCGTGGTCAGCACTGGTATCTCTATCTGATCATGGATATCTACAGCCGCAAAATCATCGCGTGGGAAGTCCATGAGGCGGAATCAGGCGAGTTAGCGAAACAACTGCTGGAACGCGCCTTATTGCGAGAAGGCTGCTGGCATCAGCCCCCGGTGCTGCACTCAGATAACGGTGCGCCGATGACGTCTTATACGCTTAAAGCAAGATTAACAGAGCTGGGAATGTTGATGTCTTACAGCCGGCCGAGAGTGAGCAATGACAACCCTTACTCGGAAGCGTTGTTCCGCACCGTCAAATATTGCCCCGCGTGGCCTACGAAGGGGTTTGCATCGCTGAGTGCGGTACGAGACTGGATGCTGGCGTTCGAACGCGCTTATAACGAACAGCACCTGCATAGTGGCATTCGGTACGTGACACCCGCTGATCGGCATCGAGGTGTCGACCGAGAACGTCTTGAGCACCGCAAAGCGGTTTACGAAAGGGCTAAGCGCCGGCATCCACAACGCTGGTCGGGCAGCACCCGAAACTGGGAGGTGCTCGGTTCGGTGTCGCTCAACCCTGGAAAAATGCACGAAATCGAGCGTAATAAACAGGCTGCTTAGAGGCAGCCATTTGGACAACTGGGTTGAAAATCACCGCTGATCCCAATACTGACATTGATGCTTAACTGATAGTGACCAACACAACATGGCATGGCTAGTGCATGAAGGATTTTCTCTGCAACGCTGACGGCATCACTCAGCTTTTCAATTTCACTCAGCAGAACGATGAACTCATCGCCCCCATACCGACACACAGTATCGGTATCGCGTATGCACTTTCTGAGATGACTAGCGACGACCTGTAATAAACAATCACCAGTAGCATGACCCAGTGAGTCGTTGACCGTTTTAAAATTATCAACATCCAGATATATCAGTCCAACGTGATGTTGGTGGCGTTTTGCTAAACCAATAGCGCGAGCAAGACGTTCTGCAAATAAAAAACGGTTGGGCAATCCGGTGAGGGCATCACACTGAGCTTGATAGGCTAATTGCTCTGCGCGAGCCAAGGAGTGCTGAGCATCATGAAACACAATCACCGCACCTACCGTCGTGCCATGGCTATCATGAATAGGGGCCGCCGAATCTTCTATCTCTAATTGACTACCGTTCTGGCGAATCAATACACAACCAATGGCTAGCCCAACGGTACGGTTTTCTTCCATCGCGCGCCGTGCTGGATTAGCCGTTGTCTGAAACGTTTGGTTATTAACAAGCGTAAGGACCTGATCCAGCGGCATACCTAATGCTTCTGCACTAGGCCAACCGGTCAATGCTTCAGCGACACGGTTCAGGTAAGTAATTCGGCAGTTCAAATCGGTGGTCAACACCGCGTCACCGATTGAGTTTAGTGTCGCTTTAGCCCAATCTTTTTCAGCTTGCAGGGCCGACTCAATACTATGCAATCGCTCGTCAACATCCTGCCCGGCATCATTCCGTACCTTTTGAGCATTATTACTTTGACAACCACCGCACAGCATGACGTTTTTTTTCATGTGTAACCGTGTCCAAGTCGCATCTTTTTACTTTGAAATGTCATCCAGCATCACAACTCGCCCAAGTTTTTCCATTACAGTCACTAAACTGTTATAAGTTTTAGATTACTCAACATTGATAAAATGAATAATCGCTAGATATGCGGCTGTGAATAATTGAAAAGTTGGCGCTGCGCTCCTTGCAGCGCACAGTGCAACATCCTGTTTGGGCAACTCCTTTGCCCCACTGACAATGACATTAGACGATAGATAACTAGCTCACTGTGCGATAGCGAACACAAGCGGCAAGATATTTTCATTAAAAAAACCCGCACCTTTACAGGCTATTAATCAGCCATATGTTCGATAGCGTGCAGGAATTGCTTCAAGGCAATCTATACTCGAAAGAACCGTGTCTAGCGTCTTGTGATAAATATTCATAAAGATGGCCTTGTTAGAAATATGTGCTGGCAACACTACACAAAAGCTAGCGTTAAAAAACTAAATTTAAAAAAGGAGGGTATTAAATGCTTGAACCGCATGATTTTAAAAAAAATGCGTTGCTTAGTTTGCTGCCCGAAGACGATCTTGCTCATCTGAGGCCTCATCTAGAAAAAGTGACGTTAACATTAGGTCAATCACTCAGCGAATCTGGTCGGCAAATGAGTCATGTCTACTTTCCCGTGGACTCTATCGTTTCGCTGCTATGTGTGATGGAGAATGGTGCCTCGACGGAAATCGCCGTAGTGGGCTATGAAGGTATCGTAGGTATCTCGCTGTTCATGGGGGGCGAAACCACACCCAGCCGAGCGGTAGTTCAAAGTGCAGGGTATGCTTACCGCCTTAAGGGCCAGTTGCTCAAAAACGAATTCTACCGTGCCGGTTCAATGCAAAGATTGCTGCTTCGCTATACCCAGGCCTTACTAACACAGATGGCACAGACGGCAGTATGTAACCGTCATCACAGCGTCGATCAGCAGCTATGCCGCTGGCTACTGCTCAGCCTTGATCGACTACCAAGCGATGAACTGGTCATGACGCAAGAGTTAATCGCTAATATGCTGGGCGTTCGACGCGAAGGCGTTACTGAGTCAGCAGGTAAGCTTCAGAAGGCTGGTTTGATCTCTTACAACCGGGGGCATATCAAAGTAACCAACCGCCTGGGGCTGGAAGCACGAGTTTGCGAGTGCTATGCAGTCGTTAAGCGTGAGTATGACCGCTTGCTCAATCACTATGACGTTATGTGAGTTACTGATTAAAAACAGTAAAATTAAGGAAATAAATATTCACGTGTTGTACGCGCCTGCGTGCCGATGCCAAATGGCTCCGGCAGCCACTAATAAAGACCTTCGCGATAAATCCGCTCGTCACCCTGATAGGTCGACTGATCAAACCAACGCACTTTGAGCCAATCAGTATTGTTATTACTGCCGATATGCCCTGAAAGCACGCCTGCTCATTAGCGGAAGGATTTATTTAAATGCAGGCTCACTGAAGAAGGGGTAACGTCAGAGGCGCTGTTTATAAATGAAAAAAAATCACAGCTACGGTACCACTAGGCAGTAAAGCCTGCGATTTTTGAAACAAACATATGGAGAAAAATCAACTGTGGAGAAAAATAAGATGGTGGGCCCAGTAGGACTTGAACCTACGACCAAGGGATTATGAGTTAAACGTACAGCCGTGCTTGCGCCTTCAATTCGTTTATATTCATGCAGTTACGCCGTTACATGCTTGCGATATTTGCCTGAATTGCTATCGTTCTGCGACCCAGACGCGACCAAAGTGCCCTGTGCCATGCGACCTATGGCAGAGTGTATTTATTCCAACCCACCCCAGAAATTATCATCTTCCCACTCAAGTTCATGCAGCGCCCACGTACGGGCGTCTTGCACCAACACCCATTCGCCGTTTTTTTTCTCCCAGATTGATACGGCACGATAATTTCCGTTTATGCGCATACACACCTCCGAATAGCACCATTTGTTGCCGATACGTAGATGCATGCTATATATCCCAGTATTGCAACCACAAGTCGCCGTCCTGGCCTACGGCGTCGTCGTGCGGCTGGTCGGAGAGATAGACGTTACGGTTAGCAAGGGTGCCCACGGCAGCGAGTTTGGTTTTTTCGCCCTGCGTGTAGTTGCGATCTGACAGCCCTTTGCCTTCAACCGCATCGACCTTGCCACTGAGCGCGCCGTCTATCTCTTGCTGTGAGTAGCGGTCAGTAATGTCGTCTATGTTACTGCCAAAGCGGGCGAAGATTTTGCGGTCTGCGATGTTGAACGCTAGCTCACCCTCGCCAAGCTGGGCAGTGGTAGGCACCGCGCCCGCTTGGGTGCTAATGCGCAGGCCGACGAATTTGCGAAACTCGCTCATAGCTCAGCCGCTGTGCGCATGTAGTCGTCGGTTTGCGCATCCGTTAAGCCAAGCATTTTAGCAAACGCGACAAACTGGGGGTTATCTCGCTCCCATTCGCCTGCTTTGTCTAACCAGTTACGCACGATCTTACGCTGCACAACGTCTTCAATGTCGGCGATGGCGTCGTCTACTTGCTCATCTAGCCCTAGCCGTATTAGTTGTTCCATACCCTGCCGGGCGCTAACGGCTTTAGGCACTGGCAGTGTGGATTCTGCGAGCATGCCGAATTTGACAAACTCGGTTCCCATCGCAGCGTCGTAATCAACTTCGCCGGTTTCGGGGTCAGTCCAGTAGAGTTGTTTAAGAGGCACCACCTCATGGTATAGCGCGTTTAGTTCGCCGCGCTGTTGAATGTACTCATAAAGACGATCAGCAGTGCCGGTGCCTGTGTAAATTTCATACGCTAAAACAGTAACGCGCTCGTCAGTGACTGGTTCTTTAGTGCGCGTATAGATTAGCGCTTTAGTGCCGTTAGTGTGGGTTGCGCCGTCCGGCATTGGGTCGTATTCGCTGAATGCTGACGTATCGGGTACGTATAAAATTGAATCGATCATAATGCGGATAGCTCCTGCAGTTCTGTAACGCTTGATTCTTTTGGACTGTAGTAAAGCTGCAACGCTTTGATCGAAACAGCACGAAACGATGAAAACCGCGAACCAATCGTTATTTTATCCCAACTACTTATTAGTGATGCATCACCGTCATATATCTGATCAATCTCTACATTTCCATTAACGCAGATTATCAATTTTACTTGATCAGGTGACAAAACTTCGTAAGAAACGGCCCATCGCTGGAGAGATTTTTTACCTACCGCGCCGTTGCCGAGATTCGCTTGAAACGGTACGAAATAACCAATATTATTTTCGGTGTAGCCGAATGATAAATAATTATTTGAATCAGACCCAATAGCAAAAAACATAGCTGTATTTATTTGATTAACGCCTCCATGTTCAAAAAATATTGTTCCTCTACTGCCGTTAAACTCACTACCAAGGTTATATAAAAAATCATCTCGCGAGCGAGTGACAGGTACGTCAATAGTTTTTATTCTTGATGTTGAATAAAGCCCTTCTTCAAATTGAAAGTTTCTAGCTAAAAACTTTTCAGATGACCCGATGTATAGCCTCCAGAAATCCCCAGCCGCTCCAACCGCTGGGGATTCAAACGTTTGCCAGTGGTTTTTCAATTCGGCGGTTACGTAGTAATTTCCCCCTTGCGTCATATTTACCCACCTGAGCCTAACCTCCATTGACGCAATATCAGAACTTTTAAGCTCCACTGACGCGCACGTTTCAGCAAACGGAATACTAACGCTTTGTGACCTCAGTACATCAGCTCCTGACGACACGCTAATACTAGTAGCGCCCTCTACGATCCAGTGATCTCCAGCTTGAGTTACTGTTGTGCTCCCATCCTTTACCCAAAATGGGTTTGATAGATCATTTCTACGCAATGCGTAGTTTGTTCTAGATCCCTCAATCAATGCACCTTGCGCAACGCCTGCCTCCCACTCTCTAGCTAGTTTATCGTCAAGTATCTCAACAATTGAATCATTAACCCCTTTAACTTCTTTAGGGCTGGTTCGCGAATTTGATAAAATTTCGTTTGGATCATTAGTTTCAAACCGATCGCCATCGTCTTTCCAATAACGACCCTCTACAAAGTCCATTCCCAACGTTGACCTGCGTTTAAACGGATCAAGAATATTAACTTTGTAGGCATCCACCACCGCTTCTACAAACCCTTTGGCATCTTCGGCGCGGTCGGCGTTGGCTTTAGCACCGTCGATGGCTTGGGCGTAGTTAGCGACATAGCCAATACCCGCTAAGTTGTCGGCCAACATCGGGAAGAAGTTTATCCGGTGGCCGCCGCCGTAAACACCGGTTTCTGGGTTAGCATCGTTCGTGTAGGTTTTGCCTGAGCCGCCGATAGACGGTGGAAAGCGTACTTGATCGACCATTTATAAGATCTCCCGTAGTGCAATGGAATTGGCGTAAGTGCCGAAGTAGGGGTGAGATAGAGGGCTAACGCTCACTTGGCGAGCGATAAACGTTGTTGCAAAACTTTCGGGGGACGCCTGCGGTTCTTGGGCGTAAAGGATTTCACCGTGCAAGCCAATTTCACGCTGTGCTGCCAGTGCCTTGCGGAAACCCTCCTCTCTATCAAGGTGCTCTAGCGCAAACGACACCGTGCGTTTTGGCGTTGCAGGGTCTGCGTATTCGGTTCTATTGGCATCGCCAGCCGTTTCAAACTGCGTGTCAATGTCGTAACCCCACTGCACGCCGTAGCTCATGTTGTACGTGGGCTGCCAAACACGGGATATAAACACGCGGCCTAAGCTCACATAGCCCGCGCCGTTGCTGGTGTCGTCTATCTCAATGCGCACTGCTTGCCCGATTTGCGGGCTAGGCAGAAACAGCGTGGCTAGGGGCGTAAACGATTCCCTGTCGGCGTCGTCAAATTCACCGCCCCAGTAGTTGTCGTATTCCCACTCCAGCTCGCTGGTGGCGTACACAGCGGGCCATACACGTACCCAGTCGCTCTGCCATAGCTGCTCGGTTGCCGCTGCGTCGAAGTACACCGTTACACGCCAGCGTGCCACGGCCGTTAGGTTGTGCGCGGCCATTGCCACGACGCCAATTGGCCGGAAACGGGGCAACGTAAACAGCAACTGGGTGCTGCTTAGATCAAGGTTTTTAGAGCGCGCTTGCTCTGCCAGCGTAGGGTCAAGCAGCTTACTGGCGGGCAGCTCGTCCTCCCAGTTGCCGCCACCAACCGTCGCCTTGTTGACGTGATTGGGCCAGCAGAGGATGACTTTTCCATCTTCTAACATTCAGTTAACCCCATAAGCTGAGTGATATACGGTTGCGTGACGCGTCCAGCTCGCGGCCGACAATCAGCACGTTTCTGCCTTCGCTGTAACCCAAGCGAGGCGTCACGATGCGTACCGTTTGATTGATCTGTAGCCCACCCGCGTCAACCACACGGGCAACGACACTGAGCCGGTCGCGCCGTGGCGAGAGCAGCGTGAGCACGTCATTAGCGGTGGTTTGGGCATGGCTTCGGCTAGCGAGGTCGCTAGCAAGCGTGATGGCATCGGCTAGCGGGTGGCGGGTTAGCGTGGCGTTAGATACCGCTACTGCGTCACGGTATTGGCTCGCTAGCCGTGCGCGGCGCGATTCCGTCACACCTCCGGCGAGATTGTCTTGCACGGTCTCAATCCGGTCGGCTTGCCACGTCACCCGGCCAACGGGCAAGCCGTTGTTGCCAGCGCCTGCTGAGTCGCGGTCAATCGTGATGATTTGATGATCAAACAGGGTTAGCACTGGCGTAGCGGGCGGCGCAAGCAGCCCCGCGACTATCGTTTGATTGCCCGTGAGGCGATAAAACCCCGCGCATGACGCTACTAAACGATCTAGCAGCGCCGCTGTGGTGGCTTCATCCGTCACCCACAAGCGCACCGCGCCACGGCTGTTAAGCGCGCCCGTTGTCTCAATCGTGACGCCTGACTCGCCCGCGATCTGTTCGATCACATCACCGGCATTGACTAGCGGGGCGTTAGCATCGCAGGTAATCTGGCCAGTCGGCTCGACACCGACGCGAATATAGCCTTGATAGCGCCGCCATTTACCGCGCGGCGGTTCCCAGTCGCTCCACTCGCTTCCCGCTGGTGGTGTGCCTTCCAGTTCTGCAAGTGACGAATAATCGCCGTCAAAATCCAGGGGTATGCCGTTGTCGTAGACTGCTGTGACGGTGCAATCTTGGTCGCTGACTTGGTAGATGAGCTTTGACGTATTGACGGCCACCGGCTGAGCATTGCGCACCTGCCCGTATAGCCTCGGCTTGACGTTGCCGCCTATATTATCGTCGGTACCCTCTAGCCCATCCGGTAGTACGTTCGTGCCTGCGTAGCGAGTTAGTGGATGGGGCTGTTGCAGTATCTCCACCGGGTCACGAAGCTTGATCGACACCAGCGTATTGCTAAACGCGACGCGGGCAACGGTGCCCTCCAGCACCGTCGTTAGCGTGCCTTCACTGGCAAATTGCAGCGTTGCCCTTCGCCCATCCATTGCGTAGTCCACCAGCCAGTTCAGCGCGCCATCGATGTTGATGAGCGTGGTTTCGCCGTAACCGCTGCGCTCCACATTGATCAGCTCGCCAGCAAACAAACCGCTGCGGAAAAGCCCCGGCTGCTGGATACGTTGCAGCCACGCCACCGGGTTAGGGTCCATGTAACCCGGCGTACTAAAGCGCAGTGTTTTAGCATTGCCCGCGCCGTCTAGTGCTTCGACTGTTAATAGCCAATGGCTCATCGTGACGCCTCCAAGCGGGCCGCTGCGCTCATGTCTTCAAGCGAGCGGTTGCCTTTTTTCGTCTCGCTGATTTGGCCGTTAAAGCCTGCCTGCTGTACTTGCACGGCGGCAGCCGCATGGCGGTTGCTTTCTTCCTGCAAGCGCTTGTTTTCTTTGCGGCTTTCTTGCAGCTCGCGCTTAACGTCCTGTAGCACTTGAAGTACGTCGTTTTGCCCGAGCATTGGGAAGCTGGGCAGGGGAATAGCCGCTGGCTTAGGCATGCCGCCACGATTTAGCGACTCCATCATGCCGCGCACGCCGGGTTGATCTACAACTTCTTTGCGCAGTACAAACTCGCCCGCGTGTACAATGCCCGCCGGGTCATACTTGCCGCCAGCGCCGGTATAGCCGCCGTCATAAAAAGGCGCTGCACTACCGGTCAAGGCTTTATAGTCATCACGCGCCCGTTTTAGCTGTTGCTCGCGCGCCTCCCTGAACTCTTTGTAGCGTGCTGCAAAAGCTGAGTACCTACCCGCGTCTGTCCAGTCTTCAATCCGGTTTACAAAAGCGCTTTCGTCCTCTGTGATCCAGTTGTAAGTACGGTAACGGTCAACACGGTCGTCTTCTGCGTATTGATTCCAACTCTCTCCCAGCAGTCGGTTAAAATTAGCAATCCCTGCTTTCGCGTCAGCGCCTCGCCCTTCTATTGCAGATGCTTTTCGCTCAGTTGCAATCCCATCTTTCGCTCGCTGTTCAGCCGCTTTTTTCTCGCGCTCTATCCGCGCTATATCAGCCTGAGCCACGCCCAGTGCGTTGATTGATTTGCTAAGGCTGGTGATGCCGCTATTTAACCCTACGAACTGGTCAGTGGTGAGGCTCATTTCCCTCACAAGCCCGTTTAACGAAGTCAGCTGGTCACGCGCTTGTGACTCCATGGAATCAGTGTTGCTTTCAGTGCCCTCGTTAGACCGATTCAATGCTTCGAGCTTGCTTATTGTGCCGTTGCCGTCAACGTCCAGCTTGCGAAAAATCTTCCTTAGCTCGGCGTCAGTAGCCATGCCCGCAAACGCTTTGCCAAACTCGCTGTAATCAATCAGGCCATCAAGGTTTGAATCAATTTCGCCAAACATTGGCGACAGGGATGCGCCGATGCCTCTCGCTAGCCCCTTTAATCTATAGTTGGTGTAGCGAGACTCGCTATTGATTGCCCGGAGTTTGCCGTCCTGCCATTTCAGCCAGCTGATTTGAGTCTCACCCACCCTGCTGCTCATGTTCAACAGACGATCAATTTCAGCATCGGTCGCGATAGGCGATAAGGCGCTACGGATCTGCGCTTCTGTTAGCTGATCAGTACCCAGCTCGGTCAGCTTATTGCTTAGCGCTGTTTCAAGTATGACGTCTGTCGGCAGCGCTTTAATGATGACGCTTTCCAGGCCATTCATCACGCCATCGCCATTGAGGTCTACCGCACGCATGATGGCGTTTAGCTCGGCATCGGTCGCTTTGCCGCTCATGACGATGCCTAGCTGCTCACGGGTTAGAACGCCGTCGATACCGCCCGCTAGCGTATCAAAGTAACCGGCCAGATTGCCCGCGATGTTGCTAGGGTTATCGCCACGCAGCACATCGCCCAACTGGCTGCTAATGCCTTGCGTCTGCTCGCGTAGTGCCTGCTTGATTTCCTCCGCTATAAATTCTTCAGGACTGATTTGCTCGGGCAATGCTTCCAGCGCAGCAAGCACCTCATCACGGATTGCCTGTCCTGCCGTGCCGCTGGCGTTGTATGCGTCGTTAGCTTGCAGCACGCGGTCAGCGTACTGAGTGATGTTACTCAGGGCATTACGATCCCCGCTTTCAGCTAGCACTAATTGCTGCGCTAGTTGCGCCTGTGTTTCAGCCAGATTAGCGCCAGGCGTGCCGCCGGTGGCGTTTTGCTGGTCTACCCACGCGCTAATACCGTTGAACGTGTTCGCCAGCTGGTCAGTGATTTGCGCTAAGGAAGATGCGTAGTTTTTAGCCGCACCGATGGCGTCTTGCTTGGCCTGGGTTTCGTCTTCAATCGCCCATATCACGCGCTGTGTTTCATGCAGTAACGGGTCAATGCTGAGCAATTCACGCTCGCGCTGTAGCGCTAATGCGCCGGCACTGTCGCCCGCCATGTTCATCAGTGTGATTTGCTGATCAAATGCTTGACGCTCAAATGCTTGGTAAGCGCGGCGAACGTCGTTTTCAAGCGTGCCGATCTGGTCGTTTAGCTCGCTCAGTCGATCAGCGAAGCGGTCTACACCGCTTCCGGTTTGGTCAAGCAGCGTTTGCAGGTTGTCAAACGTGCCCGACAGTTGCAGTAGCTGGGCATAGTTGCGCTGCCCTGCTTCGGTGTTGAGGTTTTGCGCCTCGACTAGCTGGCGGTAACCGTCACGGCTTTGCGGTAGCTGCATATTCATCGCAGCCAACGTGTTGCTTAAGTCACTCTGCAAGCTAGCGGCACGTTCGGCATCGCTGAAAAACGCTTGGTAATAGCTGTTTTGCAGGCTAGCAAGCTGCTCAACGCCGCCTGCGTACTGTGCAATCTGGGTTGCTGCGGTAAACGCGCCCGCACCGGTAGCGTTAAATTGCAGGTTTAACCGCTGCATGCTGCTAGACAACAGGGTATGCGCCTGCTGGGCTTGCTGTGCTTGGGCGATAACTTGCTCAACGCTGCCATTCAGCGAGTTAACAAAGCTGCCGAAATCGCCGCTTAGCTCTGATAGTGCAGCATCCCAGCGCTTATCTAGCTGTGACTGTATCGCTTGGGCGCTACCGCCGCGTAGGTTAATTTCCTGCACAGCGCGGGTCATTTCGGCTAGCTCGCCGCCCGACTGCGATAGCGCTGCAACGGCGTCATCAATCTGGGCAATCGTTTGGGTAAACTCGCCTATTTTTTCAAAGCTCTCGCCAAACGCACGGCTTAAACGCTCGGAACCGCCCGCATCAAAACCGACGTTGCCAAACGCACCGGAAGCAAACCCGCCGCGGTCCGCGTCTTCAAACGATCCCGCTGAGCCGCCGGTGGATAGCTGTAGACGGGTTTTTGTTTTGCCGCCGCCGAACAGCCCGCCGATAGCTTTTGTGATGCTGTCGGTAATACCTAGGCCAAGCACGTTATCCAACAGTAAGCCGCCGCCAATCCACGGCATCGCAGCACTAGCGGCACCCATAAAGCCGCCGCCGGAGGCTAGGCCACCAGTTGCCGCACTGCCGTACAAGCCGCCCACGGCAGCCCCTGTATTAGCGCTACCGTATAGCGTGCCCGCTACCGCACCAGTATTAGCCCCTGCATATAGTCCGCCCGCTGCACTTGAGCCGCCGCCAATGCCTAAGAGCGATGACCCTTTGCTGTAAAGATTCTTAGCCGCGCCAATGGTGTTGCTGAAGTTCATGCCGCCACCAGCACCACCGATACCCATCATGCTCTGCATATCGCCCGTAAAGGCGACGACGATGGGCTTTAACGTGGCTTGATACGCCAACTCAGCAAGCAAGCGCTTAAAGCCGTCTAGTAACTGGTCACCAAAGTCATCGAAGCTGTCAAAGGCACCGGCGAAGGCATCGGCAAATGTTTCGTCAATGCGGTTGCTAGCTTCTTCCCATGCGCGGGCCATTTCCTGCGCGGCCACATCGGTGACTTCCGCTATCTCGGTTGTCTCCCTCTGCGCTTCCTGGAATGACTCTTGCAGCATACCCATGGCCTGCATGTACTGCTGGGTATTCATGCGGCCAGAGGCCAAGGCGAGATTCAGTACGCCTAAATCTTGCGCGTACTGGCGAGCCTCGCGGCGATTCGGGGTGATGCGGTCGAGCAGGGATTCGTAGGCGTCGGCGAGGGTGGTGGTTTTATCGGCTGCGTCAGCGGTGGAGCTAGTGAGCGTCTTAGTAAACTCATCAGCAAGCTGTGTTTCTTCGTTCGCCTCTTCTATTCTGTCGGCATAAACTACATAGGCGTTGGCGGCTTGCTCGATACGGCTAGCGTTCTCGCCACGCGCTACGCTCACGCGGTCGTTTAATTCGGCAATGCGCTGCTCAGCATTAGCTACTGCGTTGCTTGCCGCCGCTAACTCGTGACGAGCATCAGTCTCCCTAAAGACAGACAGCCCTCCCTCGCCACGACCCAGGTCGGCGCGAAGGCTTGCAAGCTCTTCACGTGCTGTTGCGGCTTTCAGTGTTGCGGTATCCAACGCCGAATTGAGAGTGGATAGAGAGTCGCTTAAATCGTCTTGCGACATATCCTGCATTTCGTCGCGTAGGTCGCTGATTTGATCCTCAGTTAAACCAGCACGACGCCCGGTCAGGTTTAGTTCATCGCGGAAGACGTATAGCAGGCCCGCAGCGCCTACTAAGAGGCCGAGAGGGCCGCCCACTAAAGCCAGCGCGCCGCCTAATCCTCGGGCTGCAACGCTAGCTCTTGCTGTGGCTGCCGTTGCGGCATTCATCGCTGCGGTGTGCGTGCCTGCGGCTGCGGCTGCTCGATTACGAGCAACGCTTAGCTGTTGAAGTGCAAAGGTGTGCGCTGCCGTGCCTTTGGTGGCTTGCGCTTCTATTTTTGCAGTGCTGAGCAAGGCAAACGATGCTTGGCGCTCCGCTGCTGTGCGGCGAACAACTTGTTGAGTCGCGGTTACGCCAGCCGCAAGATTGGCTTGGAGGGCTACTTGATTGGAGGCAAAAGCTGTTGTCGATGCAATTAATGACGCCGCAAATCGCCCTGCTGCAATGGTTGCTCCTGCCAGACCGACAGTAGCGAGGGTATCTAGCCCGCTGGCCAGCATTTCAATGCGGCCGACTTGCGTATCAGTCAGTTTATTAGCTTCGGCAAAAGCAGGCAGCATGTCATTATAGACAGCAAGCATACCTGTAGCGGTATCAGTGACAGCTTGGAAGCCGCCCGCCACGCCATCATCGCGCCCAAGGCTGATAATGGTTTCAGACAGCATGGAGTTAAAGCCACGCATAGAGCCGGTTAGCCCTGAGCCAATGATCTGAGCGGCTGCCTCGGCTGAGCCTGCGGCGTTATTAAGCTCGTCGGTAAACTCGTCAAGACGATCAACGCCATTGGCGACAACCTGCGCAGCGGCACCAGCCTCAGAACCAAACAGAGCAATTGCTGAACCAACGTCGCTAGCCAGCCCAGAATCTCGAATTCTCCGCAACACCTCTTCAAGGCCATGCGCAGAAATATCAACATCTTCAACGCTTAGGCCATACTTAGAAAGCGCGTCCGCGCCGCCGTTAGTGATGTTTGATAGCTGACGGATAACGCCCACAAGGCCCGTACCAGCGCGTGATGCCTGTATGCCCGCATCAGACATAACGCCAATAGCAGCCGCCGCTTCTTCGATGCTAATGCCCGCTGCTCGCGCAAAGGGTGCAGCAAAAGAAAGCGCCTGCCCAAGCTGTGAAACATCGGTGTTAGCCCCGGCAGCAGTAGCGGCCATCACGTCCATGACGCGATCAAGCTCACTGACTGCAAGGCCCATGCCGCCTAGCACATTACTGGCTATGTCTGCCGCTTGGGCAAGGTCCATGTTTGCCGCTGTTGCCAAGCGCAATACGCCAGGAGTGGCAGAAAGCACCTCATTAACCTCAAAGCCTGCTTGAGCTAAAAAGCGCTGCGCTTCACCGGCCTGCTTGGCTGAGAACATTGACGTAGCGCCCAACGTCCGCGCCTGTTTTTCTAGCTGCTTCATCTGTTCTGTTGTAGCGCGAGACACGGCTTGCAAGCCAAGCATTGCGTCTTCAAAGCCAGCGGTTTCACTGATAATGCGACCAAAGCTAAGCCCGCCCGCCGCCGCCGCAATAGCGCCGATGGCAACGCTAGCCTTGCCGAGCGTGCCTGTAAGGGCGTTACCGCGACGCTCAGTCCCTTGGAGCCGCTGATCAAAAGATCGCAGGTTTCGCTCCGCGCCACGGCTGTCAATCTCAAGCTCCAAGCGACTCCGATACGTCATAAATAATCCTCAAGCAATAAAAAACCCGCCGAAGCGGGTCTGTGTACCTATCTGATTTAAGGTGGCGTTATCTGTTGCGGCGCTGCCTTTCTTCTTTGTTGACTTTTTCTAGCTGTTGATGGATGTCGGTGTGATTGGATTTAACAGCAATGGGCCGATTGACGTTGCGCCCCACTAACCAAAGCGCAATAAACGCCAATGCTACAGCAGCGACGAATCCGGCAATCACTGTTGGCCACCCAAATGCCGCTGCCGAAAATGCGACAATGACTAGCGCAAAAAAACCAGATATAAATTTCATTACGCCCGGCAGTAATCCAGTCGCATAGATGAGCAGCACCAGTATTAAAAATAGAATTATCCCAATCATTACGCCTGTCTCCCGTATTTTAATTAGGAGACAGTCTAGTCCTTTTGCTGCATAGAGCGCCACTCGTCGTCCATTGCGATTATTACCGTCAGCGCCTCGTCTGGCTGACAAGGCCATTGCAGGCGGTCGGCAAGGTCAAGCACGGTGACAGGGTTAATCGGTGGCACGCCGCCCATGCTAGCCGGGCGGGTGCGGTTGAGGATGCCGAAGGCGCTCATCCAAAAGGACGTGCGCCCATCTAGCTCAGGCACTTCGATAGCAACGCCTAAGAACTCAGCATCGCGCCGATATTCCTGTTGGGCATCCTCAAGAGACTGCCCTACTCGCTGGAAGCGGGCTTGCCAGGAGATGAATTGCGTGGCTTTTTTGTTTGGTTGCTCACGTCATCCTTCTTCCAATTCGATAAGTCGTTAGCCTCGCTCAAAAGACGCCCAACCAAGTCAGGGTTATCCATGAGAACGTCAACGGCATTGTCAACAGTAAACGGGATAGCTTGGCCCTTGTCGTCTTCAACGTCGCGCCAATCTTTCAGCACGCCTTTGGCGATAGCGGTGTAGAGAGCGCGCTGCTTTTCCGCTGGGTCGTCTAGCTTACGGTAGCCGCTGTCTTCAAGCGCACGCTCATAATGTGGGTTTCCAGCGCGGCCAACCTTGAACTCGCCGCCAAGGATGTTTACCCATACGCCATCGGTGAATGCGTCAGTGTTAAAGCGTTTTGCGTTAAAAGCCATGATAAATACCTTTCGTGTCCGTTGAGTTTGGTGTTACGTGTCCGTTGGTGCTGCGAGTAGAACGGCAGCAAGAGCACACGGACGACATGCTCAAGCCGCCGTATTTGGTTAAACCGTCACACGCGTAATCGTTATCATCTCGCCAGTGCTATCAACGGCTGCTGTGCCGTCTGCTGACAGGTCGAGAATGGCGTCAAGCGCGCCGGAAGGCGGCTCAGTGGATAGATACACCTCGCCAAGCTCAAAGGCGTAGGAGTAGCCGTTGCCATCGGCCATGTTGAACGCCAGCGCTACCGGCACGTTGCCAAGCGTGGAGGAGCGCCATAGATCAAGCGCCGCCGATGCCATGCGAATCGTGCTAGTGGTGGTGATGTCGCACGAACCTTTGAAATGGTTCTGGAATTTCTCGCCAACGGCTTGGTCAGTCTGGTGGTTGTTGTTGATCGTCAAGCCAAGCGCCTTGAACACCGTTCCGCTCAGTGGCATACCGTCAACGGTCACGCCGTTCAGGTTGTTGGATGAGTCGAAGATTAGGCCGGTCGTGGCCTCGGTGAAGGTGTCGCCTGTAATATCGTAATCATCATCAACTTCACGGCCTGCAAACGTGATCTGGCCGGTGATTTTCTGGCCTGACTCAGCAGTTAGGGATAGCTGGCCAACTTCCATATCCTTGAAGACGATGTGCTCATCATCAGCCAAGTAGCTCTTGATCACGTCAAAGCGCTTAGTGGTGGTGCCAACGGTCAGTACGTCAGTTGTCCAGTCAGTGCAAAGCGCGGCTGCCAGGAAGCTATCAAATGACCCACTGGACATTTCAAAGTCCAAAGTCCCGCCCGCTGTGATCGTCGTAGCTTTTTGCCCACTTCTTTGTCGGTCGCTACGAATCTCATCCGAGCGAACAGTTTCCGTTCCAGCGGTTAGCGCGTCGCCAGTACGGCGAATAATTTGCCAAGGCTCTACGCTGCCAGCCTCGCGGTAGGCGATGCGAACTCTATTGCTCTCACTCATGGGTGTTACCTCTTGCGGGTTTCAGAAATGAAAAAACCCGGCAGAGGCCGGGTATTGGGTGGTGCTTGGTGGGGAGGTCAGTTGTATCGGTACGGCACGGTGGCGTTTAGCTGGAAGTAGCCGTTCATCTCGCCAGTGCGTGTCACGCTAAGCGCAAGCGTTTCAAGTGCGCCGCTTTGCTTGTGCTGCAACAGGGCGGCCAGTGAATCGCACAGCTCGTATGCCGCAATGGTGCCGGTGTCAGGCTTGACGAATACCTGCACAGCGATCAGCCCTGTTTGGCGAACATTCGGCGATGAGCCAATACTGGCTGTTATCGTGGTTCCTGGCAGGATGGTCAGCGCTACCCATGGGTCGCCATTAGACTGTGCTTCCAAGGCTTCCTTGGGCGTCGGCGCGTTATCCCAAGCAATAGGCGCATTAGGCCAACCATAGATAAGCCCTTGGATAGCAGCGCGTATGCTGACATAGCTCATCGGCTGGCTTCCTTGAGGTCATTAAACGTGACGGCATAGATGCCACCAGGGCGGTTGCCGGTCTGCCCAGAGCTGCCATTTTCAAGCTCCTCGGCATAGATAAGATTATTCTGAACGTATATCACCCCGAATGCGTTATTGACGCGCCCGATGATCTGCATACCTTCTGCAAGCGGGTCGTCGGTCTTGCTCTCATCAGCGCTATAGTCCGGCGTGCCTACGCTTACCGTGTTATTGCTGCGAAAGGCACCGGTATCAACCGGCGATCTCTCAATCACGCCGCTAAACGCCTGCATAGCCGCAGCGCGAAGGCGTTTGTTTTGTGTTTTTTCCACTTCGCTAACGAAGCCGCCTAATAGTCTGCTCCACCCCATAAGCACCTCACGTTTTGCGCAGCTGAATGGTGTACGTCGCCGCGGCGGGGTCGTTGCCGACGCTAATCACCGTGAAACCGTCGATGGTGTCATCCACTTGCGGCATGTCCGTCACTTCATTTTGCAGCGCCGTTAATTTCTGATCGCTGCGCTTGATGTGCTGGCCGTCTATCTCGCGAATGGAGTAGTCGTCAAACACGCCGCGCCCGATGTATGTCGTGGTCGTTGTGCTAGTGGTGCCAGATACCGGATCGTAGCTTCCGGCTGTCTCACGCGAGCCGGTGAAGCTGGTCACTGCATCGGCAAGGTCATTATCGAACGCCTCGGCAATGTCGGCCTGTATGTCGTCGCGTAGACTCATGCGCGCCTCACATCGAACGTCGAACCACCACCCGCTGGCAGGTAGGGCCGCAATAGGTCGAGAACGAGCCGTAAACGCCCGTTACTGGCTGTAGCGTTGTCTTGATACTCAAGCTCGCTTTCTACCGTGTCTGCCTTTACGCGCTTGCGTTTGAGCGCTGGCGTGCGGTCAGCATAAAGCGCACCTTCGGCAGCCATCTGTGCGAGATACGCGCCTGCGGTGATGATGTCAGCCTCTACAGGGTCGCTGGCATTGACGCGGCGCGAGGTCAGCCACGTATTAGCCTCAAGTATGGCGCGTGCTGCATCGCCTGCGCCTTCCCAGTCAGTGCCGAGCACGCCCTCGACATCAGCAGTGGTGACGTACTCGGTCATAAACTACTCCTCAGCCGGATCTTTGCGAGGCTTGGGCTTGGGCTTTTGCGCCGCCTGTCGCTTTTCACGCTGGCGACGCTGCACCTCTTCAAAACTCAGTGTCTTGCTCATAGCATTACCTCAAGCTAGGCCAGCCCGAAGGCCAGCCCTTTTCGGTTATGTGGTCGGGATTTCGCCGTCATTGCGAGTACGCAAGAAAGCCATAGGAATGGTTTTGCGCGGCACGACGCGAGCCCAGTTAGCAGCGCTTTCAAGCTCTGCACGGGTATGCGATTGTCCAGTAGGCGCGGACGCCTGATAGCCAAACGGGTGTAGCAACCACGTTTTACGGCTCCACAGCGTTTCAACACCGGCACCATTACCTTGAGATGCCTCGCGCTCAACCTCAGTTGGCGTGGTAGGTGTACCCTCGCCATAACCAAACGCGCCTGCACCAAACAGCACCGAGATGTAGTCGATATTGCCTGTGCCTGCGTCGATAGCGGGCAAGCCATCGTCTACGATAAGCAGCTTGCCTGAATAAGACTCGCCAATCAGATTGCCTTCGCTGTCGCGGATATAATCAATCTGGTCATTGAAGTCCATTTGATCGCGCACACTGGAATGCACAGCCATTGCGGTGATCTGGTCGCGTAGATCGCCCATGGTGCCAGCGCTCTTGATGAATCCAGCTTTAGTGAACGGGTCAGTGGTGGTGGCATAAAGCATGTCGCCTGCACCGTTTGCCTCGTTATCAGCCAGAACGCCCAGCGCAGCAGAGATCAAGCGCTTCTGCCACTGGCGGTTCCAATAGGTGTCTACGCGGCTGCGGATTTGGTTCATGGCGCGACCGCCCATTACCATTTCAGCAGCGAGGTCAGTCTCAGACCAGCCCTGGTTAAGGTAAGACACATAGCCAATTTGCTTACCTTGCACGACTTTCTTGGCCGCAGCAGTTGAGGCCGGATCGTCGTTAGACATATTCGGCTCGTCGTTAGGGTCAAGATCATTCCAGAACGGCAGCTCAGCCATGCGGCCGGGAGCGTTTGCGATGCTGTTCAGTAGCGCGCTACGGGTGATAACGCCGGATTGCAGCAGCCGGGTTAGCATGGGGTCATTTACAGGGGGAAGGTCTTGGAAGACCGTCGTGTCGATAATGTCAGATAGGCGAACAGTAGCCATTGGGTGTTACCTCTTAGCGGTTGTGGTATTCGTCACGCAGACGCTGATATACGTCTGGGTTTTGCTGTCGGAGCGCGGAAAGCTCACCGGCGTCCATTTGGTCAAACTTTTTCGTGACGGCCCCGCCGCCGCTCGATCCAGGAGCACCGCCCCCAGACGCCTTGCTGCCATCCACCAGAAATGGATAGGTTTCACTCAAATACTGGCCCAATCGCTTAGCGTCCCACGCCTCGCCATCAGGCCCGTTAATCTTGATGCCATCGGGTGTATGGGCAATGTGTTGCATCGCCTCTTTGCGTAGCAGGTTGTAGCGCTGCACGCCACCGGTTGCCTCTTTGTCAATCAGGCCAGCAACTACGCTCTCTGCGGTGGTCGTGCGCTTACCGTTAGCCACCTCATCACGCAGCTCTGCTAGCTCTTTATCGCGCTGTTCGCGTTGCTCTCGCTCACTCTTGGCGAGCTGCTCCCATTCTTGGCGCTGCTCTAGCCGCTCGCGCTCTTTGCGCTCAGCGTCGGATTCAAATTCTTTTAACTTCCGCTTTGCTTCGGCGCGCTCTTCGCGCTCCTTGCGCAGGGCTTCTTTTAGTTCAGCCCCATCGTCAATGCCGTCCACTTGCAGCTGATAACCGTCGCCCGCTTCGGCGTAAAGTGCCTGTTGCGCCTCATCCAGTGCTGCAAACTCGTCTTTAGTGATCTTGAACTTCAGCATGTTTCACGTTCCCCGAACGTTGATTCAGGCACGCCCCGCGCGCCCATAAAAAAACCCCGCTCGAAAGCAGGGCTGTAGTGATGTGGTGTTGCTACTGCATGGTTAAATCGTATCGCTGTCGTAGCTGCTCAAGCGTTAGGCTTCTTCCGGCATCGTCGGTGAATTGATCAATGCGCAGCTTGCCGGAGCGGAAAAGTTCGGCACGCCTTGGGCCGAGAACGTCATCAACGAACGCGTCAGGCTGTCGTTTAAGCCAGCCGCCATAGGTGACGCGGGAATCAACCGGCCCATCCATGGAAGCGCGTTGCCCAACGGCTGCAATGCGGTACTCTTCTTTGACGATAGGCCGCATCAGACTGCGGCAGCCATAGTGTGCAGGCGGGCGTGGGCCTTGATTGAGCCTGTACACCTCTCCGTCACGCGAGCGACATACAGCGCTCGTTTTTCCGTCAAGTGTAGAGGTCCACTTCTCGCCTTCGAGAATGTCGCTATTGGCCGCATACACCTCGTTGCGCGCTGCTCCTCCAATACCATTCGTTGCGGTGCGTATCACTGTCTCTGCTTGGCGTCGGCTGCGCGTCGTGACCAGCTTGGCAACGTCACGCGACATTTGTTGCTGTGTGCGACCCTCTAGCACACCTGCCTGCACGATGCGCAGCGCATCACGGCCCACTGCCTCACTAAACTCATCAAACATGGCGGGAATCGTCAGCCGCTTGATCGTATCGCCGCTAACGAGCTGCATCTGGCGGCGCGTGGTAATCGCACGCACCATATCCATGTTAATGCCTTCGGCAAGGTCAACGCTTACCGCTGCACCGAGTAGCCGCTGTGTGAACTCGACCTCTTGTACAGCGAAGTCTTCAAGGTCTAATACCTGCTGAATGCCATCGGTTGCCGTAGCGACAAGCAGCTGAATATCACGCTCAAGCGCGACCATGCGGCCCATGGCGAACTCGGTAGCATCACCGCCTGCAATGCGCTGCCGTAAATCCTTGGCGAGCTTCCTGATAGCGGGCATAGCGGCTTTGATCTGCGAGCCTGAAAAGCGCTGAACTAACACTTGGTGCCTTATGAGCCGCTCAAGTAGGCGAAAATCGGCTGTCATTGTTCAGGCTCCGAGCATGAAAAAGCCCAGCGCGTTGGCTGGGCTCTTGTGTTTTTGCTAATGGCGTGCGGCTAGCTGAACTCAACTCCGTCGAATGCGCCCATAGCCTCAATCTCTGCCATTGTTGGGTTTTCTGAATCAACCTTCCTAGCCCAATCTTTATAGGCTTTCGTCTCAGCTAGGTATACAGCATAAACATCATCAGGCAGGTCTATAGAGCCATGCAATCGATCTAGGAGCGCGCCAATCACGGCCCACTTAAACACTGGCGATACATGCTCTGTATCTTTGCTGAAACCGTGGAGAGTGTTGGCGGGGCAGCGGGCGGTCCATTCGCCCTTATGATTCCCAAGCGAGGCGTGCGAGACGCTAATCTCTTCCTTCTCAATGACTGCCATCAGCCATCCCGCATCGTTCTTAATGTCTATCTGTCTCTTAAGCCAAAGCCATCTTCCGCGCCCGCTGGAAACGAGTTTAGGTGCTTTGCCTTTCTTTAACTGAAACTCACCAACCCCGGCGGCAATAGCCAGCGCGTAGTTATATGCAGTATCTGAGTGAGTTAGGTCGTTTATGATTACCTTCATATCGAATACCTCTCTTCGATCACCTCGTTTATGGGAGTGGCAGGCGGTGAGGTAACCGCTTTTCGGCTGTACGGGCCTAGCCACTGCATGATTATATCATATGGCGTTTAAGTTAGTGCCGCCTGCCTGCACATCTGCACGCAAACTCTCATCATCACGATCAGAATCAATCAAGCCGTGCTTTCGTGCCCACTGCCAGTAATCGGTGTCGGCAATCAGCCCCCGGTCTAACTCAGCAATGCGAGCCATCACCATTTGCGGGTCTGTGCCTTCTGGGTAAAATTCTTGATTTAGCGCTATCAGAATCTGCTCAAACACATCAGCAGCGGTCATAAATTGCGCCGCGTACTCTAGCGCTTTCTCTAGTGCGTCACCTACGTTGACTGCGACACTAGCCAGGGCGGAGTGCTCAGCACCCGAGCGCTCGCGAACGCCTTCCGCCGTCTCATTGCCGCCCTTGCTGTCAATAAGCCGCGCACCGATAGCCTTCATATCTTCTCGGGCATCAAGCATGTCTTGGCGCGCCATGTCGTGCGGCTGTGCTTGAAGCAATTCAGCCTTGCCGCCTTTGACTTGCAGGCCAAAGCGGCTGCCGTACAAGACGCCCGCCGGGTTAGCTTCCTGAAACTCATGTGTACTCATGTCGCCAATGTCGATCACGAGCATGGGCTGGCCTACCGTGTGCGAGCCTTCGCGGCGATCAGCGCTTGACTGATAGTGCGCAATGTTGGCATCAGCAAGGTCGAGTAATACCGGCTTGTCTGGGGTTTCGTCGTTAGCGACAGCGCCAACAAAGATAAACGGAATCACCGGCCATGCTTGACCGTTCGCCATACGCGGCTCTATGCGCGCCGCTGGCACTTCCTTGTTGTCGCGGTAGACGGTCTGCACATAACGGCCATCTTCCAGCGACAGTACGCGATACTGAAACTCACGGTCACGCTCAAACTGATCGACTTCTTTCTCGTAGACTTCTCTTAGTACCACGAGCGTTAGTGCTTCACCTTCACGCCGCCAGTTAATAATGCTCTCGCTGTCATAACTGCGCAGCGTGGCTTTCAGCCCTGCGGTTTGCTCGCGGGTCAGTCCGTCTTCTGCTTCGGGGTAGTCCACTAGCACCCCGTGACGGCCTGATTTCATTAGCGATGAGGTAATCAGGCGAGCAAATTGCTCCAACGCTAGGCCGGAGCCGTCTGCATCATCACGCATGTACTCGATAACGCTGGGTAGCTCAACGGTCGGTGCTTTGCGGAACACAGCGCCTACTAAGCCTTCATGCGTGCGTCCGGTCACACCGAGCCAGAACGCCCGATTCTTGTAGGCGTCATAGCGTGCCTGGGCTTGCTCACGCTCACGCTCAGGCAATGCGCTGATCTTGCCGGAAGGGTTGGGCAAATAGCGCTCACCTTTGCCCTTAATGGCATCGGTTCCGGCCACAGCATCCCGCACCCGCGATGCGCGGTCTTCGTGCGCTAGGTATAGCGGGTGGAGAGTATCGGCAGGCATGAAGTGTCCTCACATAAAACGGATTGGGCCGACGCTTGCGACGGGTTTGCGAATAGGCATTTCAAAGGCTGGCATATAGCCGGTTGCGTCATTCTGGTGGTCAAAGCCGCCTTGCTTGTCCGGCTCGCCGTTCTTGTCATATGCCTGCTGCTCAAGGCACGCCGCCACGTCGGGGCATTTGCGGTCATTGACCCATAAATCACCACGACTCAGCGCACCGTTAACCGCCATGATGCGATCTTTCACAGGCGGGTTAGCGTTGGGCGCTTTTACTCGATAGCCAGCTTGTTGAAGCAGGGCAATATCAGACGTTGAGGCATTGACGGTCTTGCGACTCTTGCCCGACGCATCGGGATAAATCGTGATTTGATGGCCGACATAGCGATCATCAATGGTTGTGATCAGGCTTGGCGTATCGTAGATGCCGGTAAGCTGATCGACTGCATGCCAGCCATTAGGGCGGCGCACGTAGATCGTGCTAGCCATGGCCCCTACGTTAAAGTCTTGGCCGATGAATAGCGGCTCACCTTGCTTGATCGTCTCATGGCTGCGGCAACGCTCGCGGTCATAAGCGCTGTACACCGTGCCGGTCGTCAGGTTGACGAACTTGCCTTCGATGTAAGCGTCGATCAGTTCAGCGGGGTAACTTTCCCGCAGGCTTTCGATATAGTCTTTGGGCAGATACGGATTTGAATACGTAGACGCCTGTACCAGTGCGTACGATGGGCCGCGATTAGCCACCCAACGATCATGGCAGAACTTAAAGCCTTCCGGCGTGGTGTACGCGCTCGCCTGATTGAACGGTTCAGTCAGCCCCTTGGGGCGCTGTCGGTTACGGGCAATGATCTGGTTCCACGCCTTGCGGGCATGTTCCGTCTTGAGCGTGTCTAGCTCATCCGCGTGGGCGGTGTAGGTTTCATAGCCAACGATGCGCTCAGGGTTATCCAGCGTGCGCATGATGAAGTCGCCAAACCCTGGCGAGCTGGTATAGATGGCGTTGTCGTTCTTGTTGTAGCGGTGAACGACGCCATGCTCGGCTAGCTTGAGCTGAATACGGGGCGCGGTAATCAGGCGCACTAGGTCAAAGGTGGGCGCGTAAAGCCCTACCAGAATCGACGCTGACTGGCTGGCGTCAATCAATGCAGCGCTCGCCATTGTTTCTGATTTGCCCGAACCAAAGCCCGCACAGAAAAGACGATACTTAGCCTTGAGGGTCAGGAACTCAGCTTGCGGCTTCGTCGCCTGTATCTGTAGCGTCCTGCCCGACAATGGCTATCTCCACCTTGTTGACTCGTTGCGGTTCGTCTTCACTGTCGCCGGGTTCATCCAGGTTATACGCTTGACGCTCACCCTTAATGACCTTGAGCTGCGCATCGACGCCCGCATTTAGTGAGCGACTGAACTTGTCGTGGTTGTCTTCGTTGACATCCATCTCTGCCAGTGCAGCACACAGCTTGTCGGAGATGCTGCGCCATTGCGCTAAGCCTGCACGGTGCCTAAGCACGACGCTGGCCGCTTCGGTAGACGCTTCTTCAATGATCTCGGCGTCAGTTCGCAACTGCTCCTGCGAACCAGCTTCGCGAACCTTCTTGCGAACTAGCTTATCTCTAGCCGCTTTCTGAACCTGCTCTGTAAGATCACGCTGCCATCCATGCTTAGTGGCTCGCTTACGGATAGCGGTATCTGATACGCCGTGCTGGTCGGCAATGTTGCGGATAGACAAAGAGCCAGCTCGGAAAGCTGATTCTATTGCCTCCCAATCTGGCTTCTTAGTCATATCGTTACCTTTGCAAAGTTTTACAAGCCGTCGTTTTCATCGTTCATATCGTTACCTATTCAGCTTAATGGCTTTCGTCACAGGCACTTGATAAGCGCTTGTACTGTAGAGCGCATAACATCTTGAGGTGCGACTGTAGAATCATCTCCGTCAAACCTTGCTTGCCATGCGCGGCCTCTGCTGTAGAGCCGATAGCAGACTCAAGTGCGTAATCATCAAAGCAGTTGATCTCGCCTTCCTGAAACTTCATCTCTTCCGAATCACCGCCCATTGCTCACTCCTTGGTTAATACACATTAGAGAGCGCCCAGGAAAACGGAACGCTCTTTGATGCGCATCTACACCACGCCGCGTGGTGACGGGTAGTGAAGCCTTAGCCACGCCTCGACGCGCCTACTTGGTATCAGCCTCACGGTAAAGGCTCGATTGTGTGCGATTGCGCTCACTCTGCACTTCACGCCATGCGCTAATGCCCTTATCCGCCGTGCGTGCGCCAACGTACCCGCCAACGCCTAGCGTCATTAGATTCCATAAAGGCTCTGGCAAGTCGAGCATCAAGCCGACGCCGAACATCGCACCAAGGTACGGTGCCAGCAGGTAGTTGTTCGCAATCACAGCAACAATTACCAGCATCAATACCGGACGCCAATTACGCTGTGCCCAACTCTCGCCCTGCGCCTCTGCGAGAATGATCTGCATCTGTGCTTTTACGATGCTGTCTTTCGAGTCGATCAACTGAGACTGTATTTGCTGTTTGAGGCGATTAGCTTCGTCTTTATCGGTCACAGCTTTATCAATCACGCCGAATAGCGGGCCAGTGATAGCACCAAGCGCTTTAGTGACTAAGTTCATGGCACGGCCTCACAGGTTTTCTAGATAGTTGATAGCGAGGTACGCGACAAAGCTAAGCAACCCGCCCATCAGCACCATTCCGATAGCACCTGCACCAGACCAGCGCCCGTCGCTTCTGCGGGAATCTGAATCCTGCGTTCGCTCTTGTACTGCTTGATGTAGTTCAGCAGCACCGATACGCCTTTCGTGCGATTCCAGCTTGACTCTGTGCGACTCAACCATCGCGCCGAGATTGTCTTGCCGCTCTTCGACGCGAGCCATGCGCTCAAGCACCTGCCCAACGCGGGCATCTACATGCTCAAGACTGCCCTCAATGCGGTCTAGCTGAGTGCGCTGTATGCTTTCGTTAGCCATGACGCTAAGCGACCCCCGTATCTATTTCTGAATAGAGCGAAAGCGCTAAGCGTTCCCCGTAGTCGCTCTCTACCTCGTTACGCAGATTAACGATGCGGTGAAACCAGCCATAAGCAAAATCCTCTTGCCGCTCATCTCGCTCAGCAAGGCCACGGCAGAACGCGATGCGCATACCGTTAATAGACTCAGCTAGTACGTGAGCGCCTGCACCGCCGCGATGCTTTCGATAATCAGCGAGGGCATTTAGCGTAGTGGGGCCAACAGCACCATCAACCGGCATGTCAGCAAACAGCTTGCCGCGACCGTTGAGAACGTTGAGCGTGCGCTGTAGCTCTTGCACTGCTCGCCCTGGGCCGGAATGAACACCGAAGTCGAACAGGTATTCTGCAAGCGTGGCGCTAATGGGCGCGATACGGTCTAAGCGGATGCTGTTCCAGTAGCGAGCCTCATAGATACGCACCGCTAGCGACTTGGGTAGCTTTCGCATATCCCCGTGATAGCCGTTTTCGCGAGCAACTGCCTGGGTGATGCCGTAGTTAGTGGGGCCGCCGCGATCCGACTTGTGATTGATGTAGCCGCCTTCGCGATCAATAACGGCTGCCACCAGCCGCTGCTTTAGACTGGTAGCCATACACACCTCGGAAAACAAAAAGCCCCGCATAAGCGAGGCATGGGAATGGGTTGCCGCCCCTGTCTCAGGGCGAGGAGTAAGCTCGCAGGACGGCATAGAACGCAAAAAGCCCCGACTGATTAGAGTCGAGGCTTTATAATCAAGGGCTGGTGAAGCGCAATTTGTTCAGCGTAGTGAAATACACCTTACTGGAACCTTATTGTGGGGTCAAGGCTTTATGCTGCTTTTTTGTACAGTCGATTAGTCTTTTTGACTACCTGATAAATCGGCTCCATGGCCTCGCTTTCAAGCGCCGCTAGAATGTCGCCTAGCTTTGCCCACTCCTTGTGCCAGCCATCCTGTATCCAGTTCTTAGCGATCAGCCTCACCCCCATGTATTCCTGACAGTAGAAGCACACTTCTAGCGGCTGCCACAGCGGGCGGCTGCCATCCATATCATTGCGCTCCTGCATCATGCGCGCCTGGATAAGAGCCTCTACGCGCTCCTTGCGCGCTTTGCGGTAGGTGGTCCATTCAGGCGTCTTGGCAACGTACAGCGCTAGTACGGCGTCGGCCACGTCATCTAAGTGCTGGTTAGCCGCGGGAGTATCCGCAAGGCTCAGCCAGTGGCCTACAGCGGCCAGCAAAGGCTGCTCACGCTCCATTAGCCGGATAGCTGAGTAAACGGGCGTGTATTCGTCTCCATAGCAGCCGCCGCTCTTAGCGCCGCTTGTCTGCACCTGGCAGCCAGCCTCTTCTAAGTCGGCAGCGGCTTGTGTGCGGATGCCACTCTCAAACGCATTTGCCCAACTCACGCGAGGATTAGAATCCAAATAACTCATACTGCCCCCTTGTGCTTAACCGCTATCTTGCGTGCTTCATTGCCATTCTCTGCGCTGCCAATCTCGTTGCTGGCGTGGTACACCAGAAGTAGATCAACGCCGCTTAGCGTGTACTTGCTTATCCGGTACTCGCCACAGTCGCTGACGATGCAGCGGTCATTGGCGCGGTCTTTCAGTTTCCATTTCAAGCTGCCACCTCCACAGGTATCAGCTCGACCCACATGCCAGTGTCTGCGCTTCGATCCACCTGGGCAGGGCATAACGTCACGTTACGCACGTACTGCTCTGTGTCATCTTTGAGCACACCAGCTTTCACCAGCGCATCCTCAATCAGCTTGGCCGTCATACTGTTATTGCTGGTGTCTCGCTTGCGCGCACCCTTGCCTAGCTGCGGCGTGAACACAAGATCAACGCGGCTGGATATCGGCATACCGATATCGGCTTTGTTGATAGCAGCCTCAACCGCTACCGCGGCGTCGTCTTTAGCCTCCTTACGCTTTGTCCAGTGAATGCCCGCGTATATAGCGTTAGTGCTTGGGCCCAGGTAGGGGATGAATAGGCGCATCAATCCCCCTCGACGCAGTGATGAAAATCAGCTATCAGCTCATCTGCTAAATCCTCAGCAGCAACTGCAAATTGATGACGGGCATTGCGCAGCTCGCGCCAGTTATCTCCACCGCCACTATGGATCATCTGCTGATCGTCTCGACTCGCTTTTGCTTTCGCCAGCCGCTGCCCAGCCTTACTGCTAATCATGATCATGCTGTTGCTCCATTGGCTCGCCCTGGTCGTCGTATCCGTGCGTGATGTATGCCGCAAAGCCGACAATAGCCATCACACCCACTAGCGCTACGGCGGGTAAAATCCAGATGCTCATTGGTCACCTCGCAGGGCTAGCTCGTAATCTTCCCAACGCTGGCAGTAATCACGCATCTTTCGGATTTCGCTTATTAGCGCGTCCTTTTTTCCAGCACGGCGGTTATATTTTCCGATGGTGAAGCGCATAGCCCCGCGAAACTCGTCAGCCGTTGCAGTGCGGGCGAACTCGTCTATCCAGTCCTCGCCTTTAGCGTCCTGATAGCGCGGCTGTTTTTCTAGAGTGGCAGCAACAGGCCCAGCAACCTCATAGCCCGGGTCGACCATGTGCATAGGGAATCCGGTGATGGGGTCGATTTCGCGCTTACTCATAGCTTCACTCCCTTTATGGTCACCACGCCTAGTTCCACTAAGCGGCGAAGCGTGCGCGTCTGTGCGCGACGCATGTAGAACTGCTTAACGTCTGCACGATCCTCGCTTTCCGGCCAGCGACGACGCCCATCAAGTACGTCATGGCACGCTGAACAGCAGAATGCTGCGCTAAGATCGTCTGCCTTGCGGCTCATGCCATGCGACTCATCCGGCAAGTGGGCTAATACGGTTGTCTCGGTGCCACCACTGCAAGCGCCGACAATTTGCAGCGTGCAATGCTCGCCTTTGGCCGCTTGGCGAACATGCTTGGATTCAATGCGCGTTGCTTTAAGCATTACGCTTCCTCTCTGCTAATCATTGCCGACGCCATATCTTCGATTTGCTCAGGCGTGCATTGCGGCCAGTAGCCTTGCGCGATGTACTCACACACGCTTGCTACAAACTTGTAAAAGCGTTCTTGCTCCATTGCGGAGAACGCCAGCGAGCGCGGCTGCTTGCTTTCCAAGATGCCAATGCCGGGTATTTCGGTGCGTGTGACTTCGCACTCGATGCCGCTTTTGAACTGCAACTCTTTGATGGCTTCGTGCTGGCCCATGCCGTTGAAGTCGTCGATATGCTCAGCAATCAATCCGCCGATGGCGTGGGCAAGCCGATGAAAACCAATGTTGCGCGGCTGCTTCATATCAGCCCTGGTAACCGCTCCTGGCTTGTAACCGCGTTCTCGCATAGCTGTCGCATCGGTAGCAGAAGCGGCTACCCAGGCCGCTCTCTGATTGCCGTTATCGTCTCGCAGAATCTCAAGGCGAAGGTGAATAGGCTGCTCCTTACTCATACCCGCCCCCTCTGCATCGCCTTAACGGCATAGCTAACCGACGGCGCTAAATACCCTAATCGGTTTGCGATGCGGCTGTAGTTGTAACCCTTCTGCCATAGCTGCCAGATAGCGTCGTAGTCGAGCTGGTGAGGCGGACGCTTGACGCTCAGCACATGAGCACGCGAGACAACAGCATCAACCGTTCTATCGAGCTTCTTGGCGATCTCGGCAATCTTCCAACTCGCCAGCGGGTAGACTTCGGTGACAAACTCATCTTCCCATTCAGCCCATGGCTCATAGTCGAAAAAGCGCCGTGCGCGGCTAGCTTTGCTCATAACTCACCCCGCTTTCGTAAGTTGCAGCGATGCTGGCGTACCGTGCTGGCTGCGATGCCCCACTTTTTTGCTACCTCTGGCGCTCTGTGCGCAGTCGCAAGGTCTGCTCGGTATTCGTTGTTATCGACAATCGAATAAACGGCGCGATAGCGAGCGCCTTTCGGCTTCTTAGTTGATACTGGCTTTTGTGCTAGCTCGAAGGCTGTGAGCTTCATACCTGCACCCCCGTAGACTCAGCCATCCGCTCTAGCTCGTTGCGGGCGTAATACGTCACGCCTTGCGGTGTACTGCACTTAACGACGCCGTTGGCGAATTCGATGCGCACAAAGATGCCTTTGGCGCGTAGCTGTGCGAGTTGCTTGATAGAGAGCATCATGAGAACGACTCCTCATAGTGGCGCGGAGCGAGGTCTTCAAAGCGAGCGTTGGCAAGTCGAGAAGCAACATGGATGGTGTCGGTGCGGCCTTCGCGCTGCTTACCGATGATGATTTCGGCAATGCCTTTGCTATCAGGGTTATCAGGGTGATAAACCTCGTCGCGATACAGGAATAGGATGGTGTCAGCCTCTTGCTCGATAGCCGATGAATCCTTGAGGTCACCCATGTTTGGGCGCTTGTTCGGGCGGTCTTCCAGCTTCCGGTTAAGCTGGGATAGCAGCATTACTGGGCAGCTAAACTCTTTGGCGATTGACTTGGCACCGGCAACTACTTCCTCAATAGCGCGGTCATGGCGTGAGCCGTAGTCGCCTTCAATGCGAACCTTGCCCAAGTAGTCGATCATCACAAGGCCGATGCGCCCATGGCGGTCGTAAATCTCTTTGGCCTGGGCGCGTATCTGGCTGATCGTGCGGGGCGTTTCGTCATTGATATACAGATTCGACTCTTTAACCTGCACAACTGGGAATGATAGGCGTGACCAGTAGGCGTCTATATCGTTGTTGCGCGGGTCATAAAGCACTGCAAGAGGGATGTCGCCAATACTGGCAATCAGGCGATTAAACAAAGCTGGCCGCTTCATCTCTAGCGACTCCACCAGCACCGGCGCATGGGTGTTTAGTGCAGCGCGAAGGCAGTTCATCATAAAGGCCGTTTTGCCCATTGATGGGCGACCACCAACGATCACTAGCTCATTGTCCTTCATGCCCAGCGTGGCCTCATCAAGCTCTTTAAGCCCGTAAGGCAGCCCCATTGCATCCTCATCACCGTTTGCGCGGCGATCAAGCGGATCGACAAACTGTTCACCCAAGTAGTCAGCAGCTCGAAGTAGCTGGTTTTTACGGCTGCGACGCATCGCTTCCAGGCGGCTAACGGCCTGCGTTATCAGCGTGTCAGTGTCTGATTGGCGGTCAGCGAAGGTAGCCTCTGTTTCGGGCATCAAGTCAGCTAGACGGCGGCGCTGGGCTAAGTCAGCAACAATCTCGGCGTAGGCTTTCGCATTGTTTGCGCTTGGCGTGTTGCGGGTCATTTCCGCCAATGCCGCCATGCCGCCAATGTCATCAAGCACGCCGATAGATTCCAGGTACTCGCTAATCGTCACGATGTCGGTGCTACCGCCTTGTTTAGCGGTATTGATCAATGCGCCCCACACCACGCGATGCTCGTAGTGGTAAAGATCATCGGTCTTAACGATGTCGGCTAGCTCGGCAATCAAATCCGGCTCAATAAACGCGGAGCCAATCACGGACGCTTCAGCGTCAAAGCTAAACAGGTTCATGCGCGCCCCCGATAAGATTCCCAGTTGAACAAAACGACAGGGCTGGTCTCGCGTAAACGGTCAACCACGCGCTCCCCAAGCCATGCACGGAGGTCTTCGCTCATAAGGTTGGTGATAATCACCGTGGGGCGGCATTCGTCGTAGCGGCGGCCTAGCAAGGCGTAGATCAGGTTCAGCTCGTTATCAGAGCCTTTACCCACGCCGATTTCGTCTAGCACGAGCAGCGGTGTGTCTGCGTATTCAGCGAGAATATCGGCCTCTGTCTCGCCGTTGCCTGAGTAAGAAGCGCGAACGCGGGAGAACAGCGCAGGGGCGGTTACGTAGCGCGCCTTGACGTTATGGGTGCGGGTAGCCACGCGGATCAAGCCAACGGCTAGGTGGGTCTTGCCAGTGCCCATGTTGCCCATCATGATCAGGCCGTCACCGCTTTCCAGCTTCTCGCCCAGGTGCTTGGCGTATTCGCACACCAACTTGTGCGCTGCTTGCTGGCTATCGGTCTCGCTCACATAGGTTCTTAGCGTGGCCGTTTGCAGGCGACGCGGCACGCCAGCGGCTTCAAGCATGGCTTGGGCTTGCAGGCGGCGTAGTTCTTCTGGCTGGTCGACGGCGCGCTTAGCTTCATGGTCAGCAATAGCCGCCCTTGAGCACCCAGGGCATCCAGTCCAGCGGGGTTGTCCCAGGTTCAGCAGCACCGATTCATAATCACCGTGTGTTTCGCAGTGGGCGCGCTTCGTTTCAACCACGCCCATGATGGGGTTAGTGGTCATAGCGAATAGGCTCCATCAGCGCGTTGGCGTAACCCAGCGGCGTTGGCTTGATCCAGGCCAGTGTGCTTGGGGCGGGGGCGATTGTCGTAAAGGCTTACGTTGGTAGGCTTGCGGTCAAAATAGCCAATGAACTGCTCAACGTGTTTGGCATCACGAAGGATTAGCTCTATGTCGTCATAGCGCTTGTTTTGAGGATTCTGGCCCATGTGGTGCGCGGAAAGCGTACAGCCGATGATGGCCTGCTGCACTTGAACCATGCCGTAATCAGTCAGAGCGGTCTTGATCTTGGTGCGGCGCTTGTTGTCCAGCTTGGTGGTTCTGGTCTTTCCTAGCTGCGTTTTCCAGAACTCAAATACAGCCGTCACGTCGTCAGACGAGACAAGGGGGTTCTCACTCTGAACCCCTAAACCTGAACCCCTAACCCCTGAACCCCTCTCTTCATTGGATCCTGAATACCCCCCTTTTGTATCCTGACTAGGGTTCTCATTGGATCCTGAATACCCCCCTTTTGTATCCTGACCACCAAAGGCCTCTTGGATAGAGCGCTCCATAAATATGCGACGCTCCACCGTTTGTTTTCCGTCGCGAATCTGTTCGACGCGAATAAAGCCCTTCTTTGTAAGAGAAGAAATGATTGCTGAGATACGTGGCGCGGATAGACCGAAAAACTCAGCCATCTTCCGGTTAGATTTAAAGCACCCGCGACCAGGGTGCTGAAGGCTATCAATCTCAACTAGCATGAGCTTTTCTTGAATGGATAACTCTTTGGTCATCCATAACTCTGCGGGTATCCACACCCCGCGGAATGCTCGATGTTCGCTCATTTTTTACCTCCTTCAATAACCAGGAGGCTTAGCTCAGACTGCCTAGCGCCGGATAAATGGTTGTTTATCTGGCTGGGCGAGATGGAGATTCTTGTAAAGGCATGAAAGCTTTCGTATTTACTCGGGTGGTATTTATCGCTATGCCATGAAGACAGGATGCCTTTTAGCCCTATTACGCCTAGAGATATCTCGCAAATCGCCTGCTCAACAGGCATTGCAAAAAACTCTCTGCTTTGATTAACCCTAAAATCTGCCATCGCATCATGAAAATCAGCCTCAACCTCTCTCGGGGATCCGACTTCAACGTAATATTCAACTGCAAACGGGCAAGGGATAGAGGTTCCTGCGCTTAACTCCATAGCGCGTGCGTGCGGAGACCTGTCAGTCATACCTACCTTGACAATTCCAGGCATGGCCGGGTTAGTCATTACATAAACAAATCCGATTCCGGCCATTTTTAAACCCCCAGCTCGTGAGTGATGCGGGAAATAAACTGCTCGTAGGTTTCAACGAGCGGAACACCAGAACGCTGCAAAGCGCGGCGCTCTTTCTTGGCGAACTCGTAGCGCTCCCATTGATGCTGGCTAGCTTGCTGATCTTCGTTATCCATGCTTTAATTCCTTCAACACGTTGTGTATTTAAAGCCCGGTTCTCGCTCCCCAGCGCGCCGGGCTTTTTGCGTTTAGGCTGCTTGCTTGTGCTCAGCCTCTTCCTTTGCGAGAAGCTCTCTTAGCTCCCCTACTTTCATTCCTGCCATACGTGCAATAACTCGCTCGTAGTGGGCGCGGCGCTTCTGTGCGTTACCTCTGCGAACTGGCAATCCTTTTTGCTTCCAGCTCACCACCGCAACGTCTGTCACACCGCACTCTCTGGCGAGTCGATTGGTTCCAATCGAGTCGATGATTTCTTTAAGCATCATAGCGTTCCGGTTTAATAATTGCTTGTATAGTGCGCAATTTAGCACGTAAATGGCGAACGAGCAAACTAAACGAGCGCAGCGCTTGCTAGATTTCAATGCTTAGGCCAGAATAGAAGAAAGGGCTTACTAATTAGATTTCGAGGCGGTTAGATATGCGACTAGAACCAGATAAAAGGGAGCTTTTCGGGGAGCGCTTGAAGCAAGCGTGCGCGGCTAAATACGGCAAAGAGCACGGCATGGCGTCGCGCCTTGCGGAAGATATGGACGTTTCTGCGCAGACAGCTAGTAAATGGTTGCGCGGCCTGGTTGTGCCGGATGTTGATAAATGGGCAGAGCTAGCTGCCAATTTAAATGTTAGTGCGCAGTGGCTAACCGGATCAGTACACGAGCAGCCTCATTCACTGCGTCATAGTGGAGATGCCGATGCTAAAGCTGTCGGACAAGCGGCTACCATTGTTTTCCCGCTAGTGCAGCGCCTAAAGCCTGAAATAAGCCAAGACGAATTAGATGGACTAATGAAACAGACCTACGCCCAACTGAAAGCGAAGCGCGACCCAGCCGCTATATCGGGTGATATTGCCAACAAACTGCTTTAAAAATTCTCATTAAGCCCCTGGCCGCCTGCTAGGGGCTTTTTTTTGCCTATAAAGGTTTAGTTTTTGCACGACCTCTGCTAAAAATGAACTAGTTTTAGCGGTTGGATTTTAACCATCCAGCAGCTAAACTGTATATTCATACATTCTTTTCACACGGAGGTTTTATGCAAGAGGCGGTGGACGATCAGTTGGTAGCGCGCATGGCAGCAGCAATAGACTTTTTACTTAGTGAAAGCGAGGATAAAAAAGACGAATAACGTAGTCGGCTTTTACTAAGAAAGGCTCAGCTTTTTAGCTGGGCTTTTTTTATTGCCATTTTTGCTAAATTACGCCCTTGACGTGCTAAACATCGCGTGCTAAATTTCAACACATGGAAGCGCAGTATGAACACCGAAACGGAATCACCGGATGCTGACCGACCAACAGCAGGCTCTTTAAAAATCAGATAAGCCTATCCGCCCGTAGGGGATTGCATCTCACGAGAGGTCGATAGGAGTACGCCTGCCTGAGGCTGTTGAAGTATCAGGCCATCTTGCAGCGCCTTCTTTGAGGGCGTTGCGCGATGCGAAAGCATCACTCCATCGTGGCAAGGCGCGGTAAGGCACGGCGTGGCGAGGTCTGGCCTGGCTAGGCAAGGGCTGCAAAGCGTACAGCGTCTATAACGGGCGCTGTGCGGTGGGTAGCCACCATTGAGGCGTGCTCAGGCCGGGTTAGGTCGGGCGTGGCGCGGTGCGGCAGGTCTAGATGAGGCAAGGGCTACAACGTAGCGGTCTGGCGATTCAGAGAGTCGCCTTTCCGGTGCGAAAGCATCATGCGGCTTGGTTCGGAATGCCTGGGTGAGGCTTGGTTAGGCCGGGTTTGGCAAGGGCTGACACAGCGTGTAGCGCTTTCATTGAGAGCGTTATGCGGTGCGAAAGCATCGCGGGGTTAGGTGGGGCGCGGCAGGGTATGGCACGGAGTGGCAGTGCAAGGCAAGGGCTGGTTTCAGCGGTTGGCATCCGGTTCGGGTGCCCTCCGGTGTATTCAGCATCACCGCAAAGCACAGTGCAGCGCATACGGCGCAAGGCACACGCAGCGGACAACAAGGAGTGACTTTCGTGGAAATCATCAAGGTAAAGCTAACGGGCGCACGCCCCCTTCTTATGCACGCTGACATTTTCGCTGATCCGCTTAACCCGCTGACTAAGGCGCACAAAACGCTAACCGGCAAGCGCAAGAAAACGGATGACGATCACGAGCTGATCGCCAAAAGCGAGTGGCGCGGCGGCATGTACTTCGATGAAAAACTGGGGCCATACGTTCCCGGCGTCAACATCGAAGCCAGCATGATTGCAGGCGGCAAGCTGAGCAAGCTAGGCACGCAGCTTAAGCGCAGCGTTGAGATTATCGACGACAAGTGCAAGCTCGAATACGACGGGCCACGCACCGTAGAAAAGCTATGGAATCAACGGTTCTATGACGCCCGCTCGGTGAAGGTTCAGACAAGTCGATTAATGCGCTACCGGCCTATTTTCAATCACTGGTCGCTAACGTGCGAAGTAGCGTTTGATCCTGAGTCAATCGACAGGCAGCAGGTTATCAAGTGCCTGCAAGATGGCGGCCAATATTGCGGCATTGGTGATTATCGCCCGAAGTTCGGACGCTTTGATGTGGAGGTTATGCAATGACAGTCGCACAGCACTTTCCCGTACAGGGGTGGAGTCTGGGTCTAACGGTTGATCGGTTCATGCAATCCGACTTTCAGGATGGCGATTTAGTTAGCCACGACTGGTTGCGATGGGCGCTTGATATTAACGATCAAGCGGTGCGTGAAAACGAGTTCATCTTGCTAGAGCGTATGGATGCGTTGAAAACGACTCTGCTACACGATCACCAGATTGCCTTGCAAAACGTGCGAGGGCGCGGTTATCGACTGGTTCCGCCATCAGAGCAAGCGCGATACGCAGCTGAGGAAGTAAGCCGCTACATGAGCAAGGGGCTGCGCAAGGCTAACTCACTCCTAACGCATACGCGCCTTAATCAGCTGGATACCGACGAAAGGCGACGCCATACGGACACGGAGATCCGCGTTGCCGCCCTCTCTGGAATGGTTGAGAAAGGCAACCGTGACGTATTTGCCTTATTTAAGGCTAGTCAGTAAGACGCCCACCCCTGGCGTACAGGGGTCGTGATCCGCTACGTAGTGCGGTGTAGAGCCTGCCGCCTGGGCTGAGAATACAGGCGGCATCGGCAAGGGTTTGGCCCGTGAGAATCGCTCACTCATAGCGCCTTGAGCAAGGCGCGTCGGCAACCGAGCCCTTTCCGATGTTATTGCATCGACTCCTACCCTTTTGCCCGCCCACGCGGGCTTTTTTATTGGCATGGCACTTCACTGAGCTGCCATGCCCGCGCTGCTTCTCTTCTATCAATGTTGGCACTGCGAGAGTTGCAGAGGCAGCGCGCCTAATTCGAGAGAGGTGATTATGAGTTCTGATATTGCAGTGATCAAAGAGTTTGCAGAATCGGGAATCAGTATCCCGGCCAGAATGGCAATCGAGCTACTCAACCGACTAGAGGTTGCAGAGCGTGAGCGCAATCAAGCGCATGGCGTTATCGCTGCGGTCGTTAGCGAAATCCCGCACCGCGATAGCAGGAACGGCAATGCTCCCGGCCATAGCCATTCAGTTCCGGGTGTTTGGGATTACGACAACGGAGCGCTGGCTGGAAAAAAATGCGGCTGGTGTGCGGTGTGGCAAGAAGCAGAGAAGATTGCTGAAAGCCGAGGTAAACCATGAGAGCCGCCTTCATCCTGCGCAAACAGCGCGGGCACATCATCACCCCACTGCCCCATCTGGGGCTTTTTTGTAGCCGCAAAAATGCTAAGCGAGCCGCTAAGCGTTGCGGTTTTCCTATTGAGCTAATCAAGAAGGTAACGCGCTATGACCACGCGAACACTTAGCCTCGCTGCCCTGTTAGTCGTCACCGGCAGCATGGTGCTAGCCGCCAACTTAGACGCCGCTGACGAAAGACATCTGCACCGCACCTACTGCGCAGACGTCGCAGTCTGGCAAGCCGAAGCGGCACGCGGCATTGACCCGCTGCGCAGAACTGGCCATCCCGATTATCGCGGCATTGCAGAAGAGCATTGCCCAGGACTGAGGCCCGCAAAATGAATACAGCATACGCAGTACCGGATCAGAACGCCGTCCGCTTCCCTCAATTTGACCCGGACCGTGAGCTGACGCCCGAAGAAGCGCTTGATGATGGCGAAGTATGGGCAGCGGATGAATTCGTCGCATGGATGCGTGAGCCGGATCAAGAGCAAGAGCTTTACGACTATCTGCTTCAGGAGTCTGACAGCTTGATCGTACGACACTTGATTAAAGCGTGGAGCGAGAAACGCCAACGGGGTGAGCTATGAGCGAGTGGAAAGTCACCGGCGGGCACTTTGATAGCGCTAGCCGTGGCGTGTTTACGGTAACCAAAGGCACTAAGCGGCTGGACCATCGCGAGCAAGACGAATTAGAGGCACTGCTAGCTGGATGGATAAGCGTTGATGAGCAGCTCCCCACTAAAGGCGAGGACGTTCAGGTTTATTGCAGCGATACGCGAGAGCAACTGGTGGCGTTTTTGGTGACCAATGGTCGGTTCCAGTTTGGAACTTACCCCGTGAACAGTGAGTTTAACGGCGTGCTTCTTTGCAATCCTACTCACTGGAAGCCGCTAGCTGCGCCGCCCGCCAACTAAAAAGCCCGCTTACCTGGGCAAACAGGTAGCGGGCCAAGATCAACGTCGAGAAGATCAGCTAAGGAGTTTATATGAGCAATGCAGTTGCGACAACACAAGAGGCAGCGCTATCCGTTGAAGCGCCGCGCAATGAGGCCACCGCCATCATCCAGGTGATTGAGCGGGCCGCGATGAATCCAGATGTGGACATTGACAAGATGGAGCGCTTGCTGCAAATGCAGGAGCGCGTCATGGATCGACAGGCCTCCGCCGACTACAGCGCGGCAATGGCGGCCATGCAGTCAGAAATCCCAAGCATCACTAGACGTGGCAAATCGCATAACGGCAATTACGCGAGTCTTGAGGATATTGTTGATGAGGTGCGCCCTATCCTCCAGCGTCATGGGTTTGCGGTCAGCTTCCGCGTCAAGACTCTGGATAGAGCCGTTGAGGTCACCGGCGTATTGATGCACAGAGGCGGGCACCGCGAAGAAACGGCAATGATTTTGCCTGCTGACACCAGCGGTAGCAAAAATGCAGTCCAGGCCTTCGGTAGCTCTACCAGTTACGGCAAGCGATACGTGATCTGCTCGCTGCTCAATATCACTACACGCGGCGAAGATGATGATGGTGAGTCATCAGCGCCTACCAAGCTAGTTACATCCTTCCAGTCTGCGCAGATAGCTAAGGCGCTGGCCGCATGCCCAGAGACTACTCAGGAGTGGTTTGCATCAAATTATGGCGACGCCAGCAAAGTGCCGAAGGCCAAGTTCGATAGCACCATAGCGCAGCTAAGCAAGATCGTTGCCCAGCAGGAGACGGCTAATGCAGGTCATTAAGGAGCTAGAGCAAGGCACTGAGGCTTGGCACTTAGCCCGCATGGGCATCGTGACCATGAGCGAACTTCAATGCTTGCTGGTTAATGGCAAGGGGCCGTCTGGCTTTGGTGCCGGCGCTATCACTTACATGAACCAGCTTATCGGTGAGCGCATCACTGAGGAACCCTCCGACGCCTTCCAGGGCAATCGCCACACCGAGCGCGGGCATTTATTGGAGCCAATGGCCAGGGAGCTTTACACCGAGCGCTACGGGCTGGAATTGGAGCAAGTGGGCATCATCCTTAACTATGGTGCTGGCTACTCCCCTGACAGCTTGATTGGAAATGATGGGCTGGCAGAGATTAAAACGAAGCTACCCAAGTTTCAGGTTGAAGTGCTGTTGGATGGCGAGATTCCCAAGGAGCATATCGCCCAATGCCAAGGAGGGTTGTGGGTCAGCGAGCGCGAATGGATTGACTTTATTAGCTACTACCCAGGCATGCCGATGTTCGTTAAGCGAGCCTACCGCGATGAAGTGATGATTCGCAAAATCAGCGAGCGCGTAGAAGCGTTCTACGAAGAGCTAGACAAACGAATGCAGCTAGTCATGGCTGCCTAATAGCCCCGAAAGGGGCTTTTTAATGGAGTAACGAGCATGAACGTATTTACCGGAATTGGGCGAATTGGGCGTGATGTTGAGGTTCGCAGCACGCAAAACGGCACAGCAGTAGCGGGCTTTCCTGTCGCTGTAGATGTGGGCTATGGCGATAACAAGTCAACGCTTTGGCTTGATTGCGCACTGTTTGGTAAGCGCGCAGAGGGTGGCGTGGTGCAGTATCTCACTAAAGGCCAGCAGGTAGGCGTGACCGGCGAGCTTGGCACCCGCCAATTCCAAAAGAACGATGGCAGCCAGGGCTTTGCTGTGACGCTTCGGCTTAATGATTTGACGCTTGCAGGCAGTCAGCAAAGCGGGCAGCAGCAACAGCCACGGCAGCAGCCGCAGCAACAACCACAGCAGAACTATCAGCAGGCCCAGCAACAGCGCCCGCCGCAAAACCAGCCGCCGCAAGGCCAGCAGCATCAAGCCTATGGCGCGACTGATCCAGGTCAGCATGATGATTTTGACTCGGAAATCCCGTTTTAGATCAATAACTTATCAACTTTACCCTAGGATGCAGTGGGGCGAATAACTGCACCAGCTTGCGCGGTTCCGCTCCTTAACGCGCTACCCGACAGGATGCGCGGCACTGCATTAGCAGTAGGGCCGTGAGCAAGCCGTATGCCGCCGCGTGAGAGCGGCACTTAAAGGAGGTGATGATGCGAAACCACGGCAAGCCCTGGTCACCGCAGGATGATGAGGATATGCGCCGTCTCTACCCTGTTAACGAAATACGCGTACTTGAGCGCCTTTTTGGCCGTGCCGAGAAGGCTATCACCGCAAGGGCTCACAAACTAGGGCTGACGAAAGCGGATGACTATGTGCCGCCAAGGCGTGGGTGCTTTAAGAAAGGTCAACAGCCGTGGAATAAAGGCATACCGTTTAACCCGCCAGGCAGTGAGAAAGGCAGGTTTAAGCCAGGGCAAAAGCCGCACAGCTGGCAGCCTATCGGAAGTGAGCGCGTCACTAAGGAAGGCTACTTGCAGCGGAAAATGACAGATACGGGTTACCCACTACATGACTGGGTAGAGGTGCAGCGCATCGCCTGGGAGGAAGCATACGGCCCTATACCCGATGGTTATGTTGTGCTTTTCCGAGATGGCGACAAGCGCAATTTCGATCCTTCCAATCTTGAGCTAATCAGTCGCAGCGAAAACATGCAGCGAAACAGTTACCACCGTTATGGGCCTGAGATTGCGCAGCTTTACCAGTTGAAGGGTGCGCTATCTCGCAAAATGAACCGCAGGAGCCGAGAACTTGAAAACGAAAATCACCGATCTGCGTGAGCACTTGTTTGCGCAGCTAGAGCGCTTGGGTAATGAAGAGTTAGACGCCGAAGGCATTAAGCGCGAAGTGGACCGCGGCAAAGCTATTCAGGGCGTGGCTAGCACGATCATCGACAGCGCTCGCGTTGAGGTTGACTACCTGCGCACTACTGGCCAAACACAAGGCACCGACTTTCTTCCCCATGATGGCGTGAAGCGGATTAAAGGCGATGTATGACCACCTACGACGAAATCAGCACATGCCGCAAGCGAAACCGGCGATTCTGGAATCAAGAGTGTCGCTACGTGATTGCGCATATACGTGAAGCGCAGCGCGTACATGACGTAGCGCGAGAAGCCCACTGCCGGCGCTGGCTGGCGTCTGAGTTAAGCCGACGCGCTAATCACGACTTTTTGAAGCCTGGACTATGAAGCCCACCACCAAGCAATGCCCACGATGCGGTTGCACTCGCCTGCGACTGTTTATGTCGATGAACACCAAGCAATGCGATGAGTGCTTGCACCGTTTCCCGTGGCGCTTAGCGCCAAAGCAAAAGCCGCTAGTGGGGCCAAGCGCAGACCGTTACGTCATTACCGGAGATAAACATGATGATACCCGTACACGCGGGCACGCTTGATCGACGGCATAGCGCCGCAATGGAGCGCCTGCACGATCAGTTGATCAGCGAAATGATGACGCTGTTTGATGAAAAACTGGCAGCTATTGCCGAGGCAGACGGTAACGCAAAGCACAACATTCGACTGCGCCGTGATATTGCGGATCAGGCAAAGCAACTGGCTAGATTGAGGGTGGCATAAATGGACATTAACGACATTAAACACCTAGCAACAGAGCGCATCTATTTAATTCCCGATGCAAGCGATGGTCGGCTTGGTTATGTCTGGTGCGATGATCCTACGCCCAACGAGCATCACGACGAAAGAGAGGCCGTTGAGTATGTGCGCAAGGATGTACACGACGCCATCATCAAAAGACAAGCTAGCTTGGCCAGGATGGGCATGAATGCTGCCAAAGAACACGGCTCACATATGGAAGCCGCAGCCAAGCGTCTGCATGCCGAGTGCAATCCCGAAGCGCTGGAAAGCGAGCGTGAAGCCAATGCGCTATTGACTGAGCGCATTGCCGAGCTAGAGAAGGAACGCGACCTTCACAAGGCTGCCGAGGAAATGCAGATAGCGCTAAGGCAGAAGATGGAGTGTGAAAGATGATCCACCAGCCTGCTGGCGGGATGTGCCGAACCTGCACCCACGCCTTGAGAAATTGCAGCAGCCTACCTTTTGAATCCATGCCACAGCTTAGGCGCGACGGCCGCACAGTGATAGTTAGGTGTACGGAATATGCTCGACAAACTCCCCAGCGCCAAGCGGATCGCTGCACCGGCGGCTAATGACGAGACTGTTTAAAGACTACCGCTAATGCGGTTTTTTTATGCGAGGTATTTATGAAGCGTGATGAATTATTGACGAAGCTGGCAATGGAGTGGCCGCATTGGCCTGATTTTAATAATGGTGAAGTGCCGGCACCTGATGCACCTGGCGCATGGTCAATATATCACAGCGGTTGGCAGTGCACTGCCCTGCTTGATGATGGCAGCGAGGTTATTGATAAGAGCGACTGGCTTGCCCGCCGAACTGAGCTAATCAACGAGCCAGATGATTCGGCAGCGCCTCCTGAAGCTAAATATAAGATTCAAGGCTCAACCGGCCAATGGTATTGGGCATGGGGCCAAAAGCCCGAATCAATAACAGTGTACTCCACTCGATTCTCAGGATGGAACGTTGAGCCTATGTGCAGCGAGCAGGCAACAAAGGGCCAAATCCCCGAAGGTCACAAATGGCATGAGACCCTAAAGCGCGTTGAACGTGATGTATGCACGCCCGAGGAGGATGAAGAGTGGGCGCTGAAAGAAAGGCAGTTGCGGGAGGCTGAATGGAATGGCGAGGGATTACCGCCAGTGGGTACGGTGTGTGAAGTAGATTATTGTGAAGCGTGGCATGAGTGCAGTGTAATCGCTCATTTTCAGCAGCAGGCTGGGATGGTAGCGGCGTTCACCGTTGAGCTGAGAGACAATAAAGTTAAGAGCCTAGATGCTTTTGGCGCGGAGTGCTTTCGCCCCATCCGCACCCAAGAGCAGCGGGCAGAGGATGATCTAACAACCGCCATTAAGCGCATACACGAAACCCAGCCTGATGGCATAAGTGTTTCATGCGATAGGTGGCTAGCACGAACACTTATCGCGATGGGCTACCGCAAGGCGCAGCCATGAACCGCACACAGAAACGCCAGCAAGGCGCTGTAGAGAAGCGCCGCCGCAAGCTGGGTGCTAACCGCAAAGCCTACGATGCGTATAGAGAGCGCGCTGAACTATGGTCGCGAGGTGCCGTGCTGACGCTGCGACACTTGGGGGATGAGCTTGATGGCGATTGGGAGTTTGGCGCTCATGTACCGACGCATAAGCATGAGGATATAGCTGCGTTTGCTACTCACGCCCCGCTGCGCTGGCATGTGACTGCGTACTGCGCATGCAAAGCCGATGACGGCACTCGTTACATAGCAGAGCAGTCAGCAGAGTGCGGGCAAGCGGCCACGCCTAACGAGCTGACTGATTTGCGTAATGAGCTAATGCAGCGAGCGCACAACGATGTAAATGTTAGGCATATATGGGATGAGTATTACGTGATGAGGGTGATGAAGTGAGCCGAAGCGCTAAGCACCGATAACGCCGCCCAAGAGGCGGTTTTTTATTGTCAGGAGAAAAGTATGGACATTGAGCAGGTAGCGGCAAGCCGGTTCTTAATGCGCATCGTGCGAAGCAAAGAAGAAAAAGAGGCGCTGGCCCGCAAAAACATTAAAGAGTTCTACGTGAAGAACGGTCCATGCTGCGCAGGCTGCGATCACTGGGACCCGCTGGGCGCAAGCGTGGGTGAATGCACGAGAACAGCGCCTGTGACGGGCATTGATAGGGTGTCAATGTTGGGCTGGGACAACGTAACCATGCGAATTGATTCCGGCCATATCGTTACGCCGCGGGAGCATGTGTGCGGCGAATTTATCGAAACCGAGGTTTGGTAAAAGCCGTCTTGGTTCAGTTTCTTTTTTCAGGAGAACACCATGCAAGAGCAATACGTAAGTACTAGCCAGCTATGTGAGCGCTACGGGAGACCTGACTTTATTCCGCGCGAAGTTTTCAGACAGTGGATTGGTAAGTCTCGGATGAACAAGCTAATAGAGGTTGATGGAGTTACTGCGGCGGGGTACATCTATCGATGGGAAAACAAGGGAAAGCCTATAAAGAGCAGGCAGAATCTTTATAGGCCTATAGATATTATTGCTCGCGCAAGAGCCAAGAATCATATTGTACGACCACCTAAAGTTGAGCGCGTCAGAAATACTTTGGCCTCACTTGAGGCTAGGTATGCGGAGTTAGAAGCCGCCACAACAAACATGCCTCACCAAATAAACATGCACCAACTCAGCAGCAGTTTAACTGACAGGCGGCTTCTTACTGCCAAAGAAATTGTGAAAAACAGCGGAAAGACGCCTCATTTGACTGGTGTTTATTTTCTAATAAAAGATGAAAATGTTGTTTATGTCGGGCAGTCCGTAAACATTATTTCGCGCGTAGCGGCTCATGTTAAACAAAAGGACTTTGATCGATTTGCCTTTGTGCCATGTGACGCGCAAGACCTAGATGTACTTGAGTCGCTTTATATTCACTTTTTACAGCCAGAATTAAACGGACTTCTCAATGGCGACAATGGCCATCATGCGCCGCTTAGCTTGCCAGCGTTGATTGGCTATAAGCGAAAATCGGCCTAGCCCAGCAGAAAGCTCGCTTTATTTAAAACTTCCGCCAGATGGCGGTTTTATTTTGCCTGGGGTTTTTATGCAGCCACTATTAAAGCCTGACGACGTGGCAAAGATGCTGTCTGTCAGCACCCGCAAAGCCTATGCGCTAAAAGACGTAATTGGCTATGTCGCTATTGAGGGCAATGTAAGATTTGAGCGTGACGCCGTGCTGGCATACATTGATAGATGCAAGCGCGGCTCTCAAAAAGAGGAAAGGTTATGGGAGTCACGACACGATACCGAGAAGCGCGAGGCGTTTGGGTCGTCACAGAAACCAGTAACGGCAAACGTCATCAGCGGACTTTTGAAGCGGAAAAGCAAGCCCGCGAGTACGCTGCGAGGCGTCACGCGGAATTAATTGAGGCTGAGTTTAACGGCACGATGGGACGGCAAGAACGCCGATCATTTATGGAAGGGTTGGCACGCTGGGTTGAGGAATACGACGTGTCCAGCCAAGCCAATAGTATTCAGTGGGTAGCGCGATGGTTTGAGTACCACGCCCCTGGTGTGCTGATTGGTCAAGAAACGCTGGACGCGGCAAGGCGTATGCAGAAAGAGGTGAAGGCGTCGGGCAAGTCGCAGAGCACGATCAACAACCGCACCCAAGTCGTTAAGCGGGTGTTGTCGCTGGCGTATCGGGAATGGGATTGGATAGACAGACCTCTGGATGCAAAACTGCGTAAGCCTATGCCACGCAATGCGCGGCACGTCTATCTGAGTGAGGATGAAATCAGGGCGCTAGTGGCAGCTATACCGGATCACAGGGAGGTTGATAGGCGGCTGGTGGTAATGGCGTGCCTAACAGGGTTGAGGCGGGGCGAGTTGCTTAGCCTAGTGCCTAGCAACATTCAGGATGGTCGCATTGTGCTGCGACCAAACCAGACTAAGAACGGCAAGGCGCGAGTGGTGCCGGTGCCAGACGAAGCGATGGGGCTTTTGGCAGAGTTACCCTTCCCAACGACTGACACGCGACTGAGGAATAGTTTTGAGAAAGCTAGGGCTATTATTGGAAGGCCAGACCTGCGCTTTCACGACCTACGCCACACCTACGCTTCCATTCTAGCAAATGCGGGCGAAACAATGACTACGGTTCAAGCACTACTTGGGCACAGCAGCTTAACGGTAACGAGTCGCTACGCGCATTTCTTCGACGCCAAGCTAGACGGAATACAAGATAAGCTCCCGCGCATATGCGACCAAAACGCGACCACAGCAGAGGCAAGCAAGGGACTGAAGTTGATAAAGCGATGAAATAGAAAGGAAAAGATGGTGGGCCCAGTAGGACTTGAACCTACGACCAAGGGATTATGAGTCCCCTGCTCTGACCAACTGAGCTATAGGCCCGAAAAGCGTGCATATAATAGCGAATGTGTTCGGGCGAGGCTACCCCTTGTCACGCTATCTTGTGGTGATAGTGGAATTTTTTTAGGGGCACTTATTGAAAACCCTGGGGTCTGCTAGAGAGTTCCTATTGAGGAGACGCGCTGTGAAAGCTTTGATTGCTCTTATCCCGCTGTTGTTAGCGGCACCGGTTCATGCGGATTGGCAGTTGGACCCTGGCCAGTCGCAGGTGCAGGCATCCATTACACAATTAGATGGCGATACCCCGCAAACTCATCATCATCAGGTGAATAATCTGCAGGGTGATATTTCTGACGATGGCACCCTACGCCTGCCGTTGCGCCTGAGCCAGACCGATTTACTTACCCGTTTTGGTGATTTGCCGCCGTGGGTAGGTTTGCTGGCCAATACCACGCTAGTTACGCTGGTCGCGCAAATGCCGCCGGAGCGATTGGATGGTTTGGATATGGGTGAATCTATAGTGGAAACACTGACCTTTCGAGTGCAAACCGATTTGATCAGCCAAGAAGAGTCGGTGCCCCTGCGCTTTACTCGGGAAGGGTTAAACGAGGTGCGCGTTACTCACGCCGAACCCATGGCGATGGATGGCCGAGCACTGATGGCCAACAGCACGGTGCGAACCGTGCTGTCGTTACTAGGTTATCAGGAGATCGACGAGCATGTGCCCGTCACCTTGAATGCCCTTCTGGTGAACCGCTAGCACGCTGTCAATCACGCCCATCTCAGTGGCTGAGTGTTTCCACATCGCCTGCCTGGGCGGCACCGGTTTGCACCCGCCACTGAGCAGCATAGTGGCCGTTGGCCGCCAGCAGGCTTGAGTGGTTGCCTCGCTCAGCAACGTGGCCTTGCTCAATCACCACGATTTCATCGGCATGCACAATGGTCGAAAGCCGGTGGGCAATCATAATCACCGTACGGCCGTGGGCGATACGCTTTAGTGAACGCTGAATGGCCGCTTCGGTTTCGTTATCCACCGCGCTGGTGGCTTCATCCAGCACCAGAATCGGCGGATCTTTAAGCAATGCCCTGGCCAGCGAGAGCCGCTGGCGCTGGCCCCCAGAAAGCCGAACGCCCCGCTCGCCGACCGGCGTTTCCAGCCCTTGAGGCAGCGTTTCAATAAAGCTCCAGGCTTCGGCTGTTTTAGCAGCATCAATGATCTCGGTTTCCGAGGCATCGGGGTTGCCGTAGGTGATGTTGTCACGGATGCTGCCTTCAAATAGGTAAACGTCCTGGCTAACGAGGCCAATCGCTTGGCGCAGCGAGTGCATGCTGACCTCTGTAATCGGCTGGCCGTCAACCAACACACGGCCGCTGACTGGGTCGTAGAAACGCAGCAGTAGCTTAATCAGGGTCGATTTACCGGAGCCAGTGGCGCCTACCAGCGCTAAGGTATTGCCTGCAGGCACATGCAGATCAACGCCTCTCACCCCCACTTGGCTAGAGGGATAAAGAAAGCTCACCGCTTCAAAACGCACTTCGCCTTTCACTGGCGCAGTCAGTGGCGTCGTGCTGTCGTCTTTTACAGTTATCGGCACTTCCAGCAGGTCAAGAATTCGCTTGGTACTGGCCATTGCCCGCTCGAACAGATCGATCACTTGGGCTAAACCAGTGAGCGGCCACAACAAACGCTGAGTCAGGAAAACCAATACCCCGTAAGCCCCTACGTTTAAGTCGCCGTTCAGCGCCATCATGCCCCCAACGGTAAAGGTCGCCAGGAACCCCGCCAAAATCGCCATGCGAATGACTGGAATAAAGGCGGAACTCACCTGGATCGCGCGGCGATTGGCTTCCACATAGGCTTCGCTGGCATCACGCAGCCGCTCGGCTTCCCGCGTTTCGCTGGTGAAGCTTTTAATAGTGGCAATGCCGCTCAGGTTGTTTGAAAGTCGGCTGGCCAAATCACCGACTTTTTCGCGCACATCGCTATACAGCGGCCCTGCCTTGCGCTGGAAGAAAAACGCCCCCCAGATGATCAGCGGAATAGGGGTAAACGCTAGTAGTGCAATCAGCGGTGACAGCACAAAGAACACTGCCCCCACTGCCACCACCGTTACGCCGACTTGAATCAATGCATTGGCACCGCCGTCCAGAAAGCGCTCCAACTGGTTAACATCGTCATTCATGGTAGCAACGAGCTGGCCGGAGCTTTTCGATTCGAAAAACGCCATGTCCAGCCGCTGGGCATGCTCGTAGGTGTCTTGGCGCATATCGGCCTGCAACCGCTGAGCAAGGTTGCGCCAAAGGATTTGGAACAGGTACTCGAACAGCGATTCCCCTGCCCAAATAAAGAACGTCAGCACCGCAAGAATAGTGATCTGCTCCTGAGGAGACTCAAACCCCAAGCGCGCGACAAAGCTGTTTTCCTGGTTCACCACCACGTCAATCGCCACACCGATCAGAATTTCCGGAGCGATATCAAACAGCTTGTTGATAATGGAGCAGGCAGTAGCCGCAGCTATCCGCCGTCGATAGCCTTTTGCGTAACGCAGCAGCCTGACGAGCGCTTGAAAACTTTGGCTGTGAGCGCCTGTATTTTCTGAAGATTCAGCGTGAGAACGAGGCGTTGAAGAAGCCACATCGGTACCTTTTCGATTGTTACGTTATACATCTGAGCGAGGTTAAGCAGGCTACGCCACTCAGCGAACGTTCGCTAGCAGCGGGCTTTTGGTGTCGGGGGCTAGCAGTAGCGTGTAACCACCTCAGCCGGCGCGCCCTGAGTAATGATTTGCCTATCGCGAATGATCACCATAGATAGCAATTAAGTTGTCTGAATAGCGACAGGCACTAGCGAGATCATGCAACACCATCACTTTTTCACGCAATCTTGTTCGAGATTAAGCAACACAATGTTCGATGAAACAAACTCGCACATAGGAACTTTTCTTCTTAAAATCACCACCTCTCTTGATAACAATTTTCATTAGCAAACAATTTTCATTAGCAAACAAGTTTTATCTCAGAGGATCACCATGTCACGCTTTACTCGCAACGCCTTAGCCAGCGCCGTCGCTCTTTGCGTTACTGCCACTGCAGCTTATGCTCAAGCGTCTGAACAACTGGATAGTATTGTTGTATCGGCCAGTGGCTTTGAGCAGGCAATGGTGGATGCCCCCGCTAGCATTTCCGTTGTAACGCGTGAAGCACTTGAGCGCCAACGCATTACCAGCGTGGCGGATGCGTTGCGTGATGTAGAGGGTGTCGATGTTGGTGGGGCGGTTGGCAAAACCGGTGGCAGCAATATCAGCATTCGTGGGATGCCCAGCGATTACACTCTTATCCTGATCAATGGCCGCCGACAGAATGCTGCTGGCAGCGTTACGCCTAACGGTTTTGGCGAAACCTCCACCCGTTTTTTCCCGCCGATTTCCAGTATTGAACATATCGAAGTGATTCGCGGCCCCATGTCGACGCTCTATGGCTCTGACGCGATGGGCGGGGTCATCAACATCATTACCCGCCGAGTAGACCGTGAGTGGGTTGGTTCCGTGGGAATTGAAAACACCTTCAATGAAGATCGTGATTTCGGTGATCGACGTGAAATCAATCTTTATACCAGCGGCCCGCTTATTCAAGATACGCTTGGTATTCAGATTCGTGGCCGTTTGTATAAGCGTGATACATCAGAACTGACTTACACCGATAGCGACGGAAACCTAATCGAGGTTAGCCAGCGTGGCCCCAGCCCGGTAGAGGGCGATGTCTATAATCTCGGCGGTAAATTAACCTGGACGCCAAACACCGATCATGACCTTTGGGTAGATGGTGAAGTTAATCGGCAGCGCTACAACAACGATGAATGCCAACTCGGCACGTTGGACGGCCGTACCCGTAGCTGTTCACCAGATCCAGGTGTCGCGAATGGCTACGCCGACGAGTTGCGATTTGAGCGTCAACAGATTGCTATTGGCCACACTGGACGCTTCGCATCAGGCACGCTCGAATCCAGTCTAATGCGTAACACCACGGAAACCAACGGCCGCACGATTCCCGGTGAAATCGGTGTCGCTTATGACGGTTTCCCAGGCATTGTGGGCGGTGCCCCCCGGGAGCTTGAAACCACGAATACCGTGTTAGATAACAAATATGTCATGCCGTTAGGCGACCACATCACCACAGTGGGCTTGCAGTGGTGGGATGCAGAGCTCGATGACGGGTTGGCAAACGAAACCTTCGAGCAAACGACATGGTCGCTCTTTGCGGAAGATGAGTGGATGCTGCGCGACGATTTGGCGCTAACGCTTGGCGGCCGCTACGATCACCATGATGCTTTTGGCAGCCAGTTCAGCCCGCGTAGCTATTTGGTGTGGAACACAACCCCCAACTGGACGCTCAAAGGCGGCGTTAGCCGAGGCTACAAAACGCCCTCGCTTAATGCGCTGCATGCAGGCATTAATGGCGTCACGGGCCAGGGCACCATACTGACGATTGGTAACCCAGACCTAGAGCCAGAAACCAGTACCAGCAGTGAAATTGGTACACATTACGATAACCAGGCAGGCTTCACCGCTAGCGCGACGCTGTTCTATAACGAGTTCGACGACAAGATAGCCAGCGGCAACGACATTATTGTTGAGAACAATCCGCTCGTACCTGACGGCGTCTATAGCCAAGACATCAATATTGATGAAGCCGTCACCCAAGGTGTCGAGCTTTCTACGAGCTACCAGTTCACGCCTGATTGGCGTTTATCGGCCAACTACACCTACACCGATAGCAAGCAAAAAAGCGGCAACAATCGTGGCGAGCCGCTCACTGATACGCCGAAGCATGCGTTTAATGCCACGCTGCGCTGGCAAGCCACGCCCCAGCTGGACACTTGGCTTTCCGCCGAGTATCGCAGTGAGCGTTATCGTAACCGTGAAAGCGTTAGAGGCGCCCCCTCTTTCGATGACCTGGGCGACTTTAAAGCCTATTCGCTGTTCCACTTAGGCGGCAGCTACGCATTTACTGAGCAATTTAACGTGAGTGCCACTCTCTACAACTTGTTCGATAACGACTTTGTTGATTATCGTGCTTATGGTGATGGCGCTCGCTTTGGCAATGTGTATGCCAACAGTGAAGAAGGCCGTCGCCTGTGGCTCTCAGCGCGCTACGAGTTCTAAACGCTGCTAGCGAGTAGATTGGCGTTACGGTTTCAATGAAAACTTGCTGCCTTGGCCTTTGAGCTAACGACAAAAACAAATGATAATTATTTTCATTAACATCATTAGATGGCACAATCGCGTTTCAATTGTTGCCCAGTGGCCACGACCATGTACGATTTTGATGAACTCGCCGCCTTTGCCGATGTGATGACCACCGCCAGCCTGACACTCAGCGCACAAAAGCTAGGGCTTGCTAAATCAACGCTTAGCCGCCGTATTAGCCAGTTAGTAGCACGATTGGGGCAGCCACTGCTCAGGCGTCAAGCCAATCGGATGATCCCAACCGAAGCAGGTCTGCTGTTTCATAACTACTGCACAGAACTGCTGGCGATGGCAGTACATAGCCAGGAAGCGTTAGCAGAACTGCGTGAGGAGATCTGCGGGAAAGTAACCCTTGAAGTACATGGCGCTCTTGCTCGCGGTTGGATGGCCAGCGTCGCTGATGCCTTTCTTACCCGCCACCCCAAAGTAGAATTATCGCTTCACACCCGAGAATCTCCACCCACCAACATGCACAGTAACAGTGTGCACATCTGGCTAGGGGCAACGCACGAATGCGGTCTCAACCAAGAGCGCTTAGGGCATTTGAGCCGTGGCCTTTATGCCAACCCCGGCTATCTTACCAACGCCGGTTGCCCTCAGCATCCCAGTGAATTAGCGGCACATGCGTGGATTAATTTACTTGATAGCGCGTCTAGTGGCCTGCTGCTACATCATACTCATCACGATGACTTTCTATTTAATGCTCCCCACTCTCGGTTTCGAGTCGATCTGACCGTGCTTCAAATTGATGCCATCGCCTATGGCCAAGGTATTGGGCTACTGCCCCATTGGGTGGTTGAAAAACGTGAGCAGCATCATCCCGGCGATTTAGTCCGTTGCTTACCTGGCTGGGAACCCGCCCCACTACCGATCACCATGCTGTACGCTTACGGCCATCATTCGCGCCGGGTTAACGCACTGCTTGAGTTTTTACGTGAGCAAGTCCCCGCCGCATGGCAAGCCCGTCACTCCACCGCTAACGCTGATTAAGTAATTCACCTTGCCAGTTAGCGGCCTAATTAACGACAATGAGCCGCTAATAATCGTCAAGGAATGTTAATGCTCGCTGAACTGTTTGCCGTCATGGCGCCGGTACTCGCCGGAGCTGGTCTGGGATATTTGTGGGTACGCTTAGGGCATCCCTACCCCGTCGATTTTATTACTCGTTTAGTGTTTAACATCGGCACACCAGCGCTGGTACTTGCCTCACTTTCTGGGGCAAATATCGATGCCAATAGCTTTGGGCAAATGATGTTTGCCACGGCCATGGTGATTCTCACCATGGGTGCAGCGAGCGTTGTGGTAGCCAAACTGTTGCGCCGCAGTTGGCGCGTATTACTCGCCCCGATGATGTACCCCAACACCGGCAATATGGGGCTACCCGTGGTACTTTATGCCTTTGGCAGCGCAGGGTTTGCCTACGGCATTACGGTGATGGTGACGGTATCGCTGTTTCAGTTCACCTTAGGGGCCGTTCTCAATAGCAACGGAAGCCCTACGAAAACACTCCTTAAAACGCCCACGGTATATGCCATTTTAATTTCCATGGCGTTGCTGTTAACCGATACATCACTTCCCCCCTGGCTGGCCAATACAGTCGACCTCATGTCAGGTTTCACCGTGCCGCTTATGCTGATCACGCTCGGTGTCTCTCTCGCTAGCATCCAGGTAAAAAGCCTGCGCTCCGGTATCGGTTTCAGTCTGGTTCGCATCCCCCTTGCGGCTGGGGCAGCGTGGTTAATCGCGGGCTGGATTGGTCTGCCCCCATTGGCGCAAAGCATTCTGATACTACAAATGTGCATGCCTGTGGCGGTATTTAACTACTTATTCGCCCAACGTGCTCAGCGGGAACCGGCGTATGTTGCCAGCCTCGTTTTCTGTTCTACGCTGCTTGCCCTGGTGTATCTGCCGGTGCTGCTGGCATTTCTTATGTAGCCTTTATTACGTAGCATTTCTGATAGAAATTTTCTGTTAGGGCGTTTCTGATCCTGGAGGGAACCCCGCCCGCTTTAAGCAGTCACTGCTAAACTGAAACATGATCATCGACGACAGGAGTGACCATGATGCAACAACCACAAGCACGCCGGGCAATGTTGATGACTTCCTCTTACCGCTGGTTTTTAACAGGCATTGGTGGGCTTGTGTTGGCGGGCACTTTTAGTACTGCCCAAGCAGACATGGTTCACGGCGCTATTGAAACCGAACAGATGACGTTGTCACTTGAGCGCGTGACTAGTGGATTACGTAGCCCCTGGGCAGTCGCTTTTTTGCCTGACGGTCGCTTTTTAGTCAGCGAACGCCGAGGCCAGCTAGTGCTGGTAGATCAAGAGGGTAACCGACGGGCGCTTGAAGGGTTACCCACGGTCAGCCATCGGGGGCAAGGCGGGCTTCTCGACATCACTGTGCACCCTGCGTTTGGAGACGGTGAACACGACTGGATCTATTTCACCTGGAGCAAACCCGATGGTAATAACAGTCGTTCGGCACTCTCTCGGGTTAAATGGAAAGAGGATTCATTAGGCGAGGTCGAGCACCTTTTTGAACAGGATCGTGCGTCTTCACCTGGCCGCCATTACGGCTCACGTTTGGCGTGGCTAGCGGATGGCACGCTGTTAATGAGCATTGGCGACCGCGGCGTGAATCCATCCCGCGCCCAGGCCAGCGATGATCATGCAGGGTCAACGCTGCGCCTAACCGACACGGGCGGCGTCCCTAACGACAACCCTTTTGTGGGTGATAACAGCACCCTGGATGAAATCTACTCCCTGGGCAACCGCAACATTCAAGGCATGACCGTACGCAGCAATGGCGAACCCTGGGCAACGGAACATGGGCCGCGCACAGGTGATGAGCTTAACCACATCAAAGCAGGCAGCAACTATGGCTGGCCCAACGTTAGCTTAGGAAATGATTATCGGACTAATGAGCCGATCGGGGTCAAATCGATGCCCGGTATGGTCGACTCGGTTTACCGCTTTGAGGGCCGCTTCGCACCTTCAGGGCTTGCCGAAGTCACCAGTAACGCGTTTGGAGATTGGCAGGGGCAGTTATTAGCTGGTGGTCTCGCCAGTGAAACGTTGCTGCGCCTGCAGCTAGAAAACGACAGCGTGGTGGATGAAGAGGTCATTCTTGACGGCCACATTGGCCGCATCCGCGATGTTCGCCAAGGCCCTAGCGATGCCATTTATTTGCTAACCGATGGTGACCAAGGCGACCTTTATCGCTTGCAGGCGGTTAACTAACCCAGATTAACGTTATCTGAATCGCCACTCTTTACACTGCCTGTTTACACAGCCGACGCTGTTCACTGATGAACGGTTGATATCACTACGGATGCCTGATGCGACTACGTAATTTAATTATTTTGACGGTGATTGTGCCGCTATTTGTCATTCTCGTGGTATTCAGCCTAGTCGCTATCAAGTCGCTAGAAGATAACGTGCGTTCCAAGCTGCAAACCGAAGTTGAAATTATCACGCGGGCACTGGGTACATCGCTGAGCTACGCCGTTGACCGCGATAGTGACACCCCTTTAGAAGAAGCGCTGCAATCCGCTTTTTCTTTTCATCGCATCTATGGCGCTTATGTATTCGATACTAAAGGCCGAGAAGTTTATGGGCTTGGTTTGGGCAAAGACCTGTTTACTCCGCAAGAGATTCAGCAGGTCATCGAACAAGATGACTTGTACAGCAATTACCGCCAGAAGGAAGGCTGGACATACTACTCAGCACTGATTCCGTTGCGGTCGCAAGACGGCTCAGTGCAAGGTGTACTGCAGGTAAATCGGCTCAATACCGGTATCGAAAACTATACGGGCTTTATCAGTATTGTGGCCGTTCTGGTGTTCGTAATCGGGGCTGCCGGTATTGTGTTTAGCATTTGGTGGGGCTTTAGACACTACATTGAACGGCCACTCAATCGCCTTTTACACGTGATGTTACTGGTGGAAGATGGCGATCGCAGCCAGCGGGCGACCGTCGATGGCCCAACCGAATATCGCCGCTTAGCATCAGGCTTGAACGGCATGCTAGATGCCATGGCAGAAAAAGATTGCGATATTGATGCCCGCCGCCAGCGCGAGATCGAATTAGAAAAGCGCTTGCGTAAATCCAAAAAGCTGGCCGAATTAGGCGTCCTGGCGGCCGGCGTGGCCCATGAAATTGGCGCACCGTTGACCGTCATCAATGGCCAAGCCCAACGCTTATCCCGCCAGGACACCATTGGCGACGACGAACGCGCACGACTAAGCCGTATTCGAGGCGAAGTCGAAAGGATTGTTCAAATTGTTCGCCAGTTAATGGAATTAGGAAGACAGCATAACGTAGAGAAAGGAACACAACCGTTAGACCAGCTTATCCTGAGTGCCAGTGAGTTAGTGGAAGAGGAACTGGAGCCACGAAATATACGTTTGGATGTTGATCTTCCCTCCCCTGCCCCCAATCTATTGGTCAATGGGCAGCAAATCGTGCAGGTGCTTTCTAATTTATTGCGCAACGCGGCGCAAGCGCCTGATGTTAGCTGTATACGCCTTAGTGCCAAGCAGTACAGCGAAGAGCTAACGCTTTGGGTGGAAGATGACGGGTCTGGCATTCCAGTTTCGCATCATCAACAAGTATTTGACCCTTTCTTTACGACCAAACCGGTGGGCCAAGGCAGCGGCTTAGGACTCTCCATGGTACATCGCATTATTAACGACCACGGCGGGACAATTGGCGTATTTAATAGCGGCCTTGGCGGCGCTGGATTTGAAATTACGCTCCCCCTTAGTGAAACCGTATCCGCTTGAGGACAACGTTTGTGACCCATCAGGAACACCTTTTACCGATATTGGTGGTGGAAGATGACGCCGCTATACGTGAGTTATTAGAAGAAGAGCTCAACGACGCGGGCTACGACACGCTAGGCGTTCCCAGTGCCGAAGACGCCCTGGCACTACTTAGCCACACCCCTGTGGCGATGATGATTACGGATGTGCGTCTTCCAGGCATTACCGGCATTCAGCTGCTTCAGCAGTTGCGTCAAAGCGGCAGCGAGTTGGGCATTATTGTTATCACTGCCTTTGGCACCATTGACCAAGCTGTCGAGGCGCTAAAACTCGGAGCTGATGACTTTCTAACCAAGCCGTTGGATTTGGATGCTATACGCGAGGCAGTTTTTCGCGTTTTAGAGCGCCAGCGCTTGTCTCTTTCCCACGATGATAGTGAGTTGAGCCACTTTCATGGCATTGTTGGAAAAAGCGTCGGCATGCAGTCACTGTTTCACGACGCATCTCGGCTGGCCAAAAGCGATGCACCTATTTTAATTCTAGGCGAAAGTGGTACCGGTAAAGAGCTGCTGGCGCGTGCTATCCATCAAGAGAGTAAGCGCCACGAAGCAGCTTTTGTGCCCGTAAACTGCGCCAGCATTCCTGCCGATTTAATGGAAAGCGAATTTTTTGGCCATGTAAAAGGGGCCTTCACAGGGGCGAACGAAGCGCGTCGCGGCCTATTTCATAGCGCTCAGGGCGGCAGCCTGTTTTTAGATGAGATTGGCGAAATGCCCATTAATCTTCAGGCCAAACTACTGCGGGCGCTACAGGAAAAAACCGTAAGACCGGTTGGCGGCGAACGCGAGGAGCCGGTAGATGTGCGTATTATCGCCGCAACACACCGTAATCTTGAAAAAGAAATCGAACAAGAAAACTTCCGCAGTGACTTGTTCTATCGCCTTGAGACATTCTCGCTGCGCATTCCTCCACTGCGAGAACGAGGCACCGATGTTGAGCACCTCGTTTTTGCGTTAATCGACAAACATGCCGAAGCGCAAAGTAAACAGATTGAGCAAATTGAGCCCGAAGCGCTGAATAGCCTGCTGAACTATACCTATCCAGGCAATGTGCGCGAACTGGAAAACGCCGTTATGCGAGCCGTAACCCTGAGCGAAGAAGGTGTATTACAGCATAAAGACTTGCCAGAGCGGTTACGCGAACATACCAACCAGCGTAATCGCTCGGAAATAACGCCAACACTCAGTGGTGAAGTGTTGCCCGGCACTCAGGTTCCCGCACCTGCGCCTACCCGCTGGCCCAGCTTGGAAGAAGTAGAAAAACGCTATATTCATAAAGTGTTAGAAGCTACTGGGGGTAATAAACGACGTACAGCTGAGGTGTTAGGTATTGCGCGACGAACGCTTTATCGGCGGCTGGAAGATAACGAGGAATAACGCAACGTATAGATGCTAGGGACCCATTAGTATAACTGGCTTATTTGCGACTCTCGATAATGTCCCAAGAATGGCCATTTACTACAAAAAAACCCCCGCGGGCACGGGGGAAAAGGATGATAAACCGTGTGGAGCAGCCGCAGGGAACAGACAGCTGGGTCGATTTACCATCGTAGGGAATATTAACGATTACTGACTGCTATTCATCTCATCGTCATTCTCATCAGCACCTGGCATCGGGTCAGTACCTTCACCGAATCCTGGATTTTCTTCAGAATATGTATCGGGCATCGGTTCTTGTGATCCCGCTGCATCATCGCTTAACCCCGGATCACTCATGGCAGGCTCATCGCTCATCATAGGATCTGACGTGGTATTCATGGTGGCACTATCGCTTGCAGTAGATGCCTGTCCGGTAGAAGAGGTGGCATCTTGTTCCATCATTGTTTCTGGCTGTTCAACAGGCGGCATATCTTCTTCAGCATTGCCACAACCGGCAAGCGCGAGCGTGCTTAGCGTTGCCATTAACATGCACAGAGTAAGTATACGGGGACGTTTCATAACTTGATTAACATGTTTATCCATAAGGCTTGCTTCCCTTCTAGCCAAAAAATATCGCTTAACTGCTAATGTTTATACATACTTTATGCCAATAACTAAAATAATAAAAAATAAACATAAAAAACAGTATTTTAAAAAAAATAACAAAACATAACCCCCTTTCGAACGAGCGGATACTGCGGGTTTAAAATGACACATGTGACGACTTTTAACGCTTCGCACAGGGGGCGTTGTGACACACCTAGCTCACTTATGTATAATAAAAATTAATCAACATTCTAATCCAAACTTAAATTTTCATTATGAATAGGTTTGTGTCGCTGTTTGCAGGGAAAGCCATCGAGTACTAGGAAGCGAGCTGAGCAACGACACAAGGCTGCTCATTCACGCAAAAGGCACCGTTGATGGACGAGACACGCCCTGTCAAAATTCAGGTTCGCGGCTTAAGCAAGGTATTTGGCAAACAGCCGAAAAAAGCCCTTGAGCTTCGTGACCAAGGTCTAAAACGCCCTGAGATACTTGATAAGACTGGCCAAACGCTAGGCCTTTCAAACATATCGTTCGATGTTTATGAAGGCGAGCTGCTCGTCATCATGGGACTTTCTGGTTCTGGTAAGTCCACGTTAATTCGTTGTTTAAACCGCCTGATTGATACCACCGAAGGCGACATCATTATTGACGGCGAAAACATCCCCACGCTTAGTGAAAAAGCGCTATTAGAATGTCGCCGTCGTCATTTTTCGATGGTTTTTCAAAATTTTGCACTATTTCCACATCGCACGGTACGCCACAACGCGGAGTTCGGTCTTGAAATTCGCGGCGTAGATAAAGCTGAGCGCCACCAAATTGCCCAAAACGCGTTAACGCAAGTAGGACTTGATGGCTGGGAAGACGCTTATCCGAATCAGCTTTCCGGTGGTATGCAACAGCGTGTCGGCCTAGCCCGTGCCCTGGCGAATGACTCTACCGTGCTATTAATGGATGAAGCCTTTTCAGCGCTTGATCCTTTAATCCGTAAAGATATGCAACAAGAGTTATTGCAACTCCAATCAAAAATGCAGAAAACAACCGTCTTTATCACCCATGATTTAGATGAAGCACTCAATATTGGCGATCGCATCGTCCTTCTTAAAGATGGTGAAGTCGTTCAGATCGGCACGCCGGAAGAAATATTGACCCAACCCGCCGATGACTATGTACGCCGCTTTATTGAAGGCGTTGATCGCTCGCGGATATTAACTGCCGAGAGCGCCATGCGCCCCGTACGTTCTACCGCCCGCGAAAGCGACGGCCCGCGCACAGCACTTCACCGCATGCGTGACCACACGATTGATTCAATATATGTCACTGATCGTGACCGCCGCCTAATAGGCCTGCTAGAAGCCGAGTCAGCGAGCAAGGCGATTGACGCTAAGTCGGAAACAATTTCCGATCACCTTTCTCAAGACTTTCGCAAAGTCTCTCCAGAAGAACCTCTGCACAACCTGTTCGCGATGTTTGGCGATAAAAGCTACCCCATCGCCGTCATAGACGAGCAGCAACGGTTACTGGGTGTCGTTGTGAAGGGCGCAGTACTGGATGAATTAGCACGGGCAGGAGAACAGCAATGAATATTCCAAGCATTCCCCTTGGCGATTGGATTGAAAGCGGCCTGACCTGGCTAACCAGCGAGTACTCGTCGGTAACTCGGGCAATATCACGCTTTACCCAGACAGGTATTGATGTATTAAACGACAGCTTGATGTGGTTACCTGAATGGGCGCTACTAGGGCTAATCGCCTTACTCTGCTGGAAGCAAGCGGGTGTTCGCTTGGCGATTGGCGCAGTGGCCGGGCTGGCATTGATTTGGAATCTGGGCCTCTGGAACCCGATGATTGAGACGCTTACGCTGGTGGTCTTTGCGACCTTGGTTGCCGTGGTTATCGCACTTCCAGTGGGCATTGCGGCGGCACTATCTAACCGGCTTTACCGATTAATTATGCCGATATTAGATTTCATGCAGACCATGCCGGCGTTTGTATACTTAATTCCAGCGATTCCGTTTTTTGGCATTGGCTCCGTATCCGCTATTTTTGCGACGGTGATTTTCTCAATGCCGCCTGCTATTCGCTTCACTACGCTGGGCATACGCCAGGTGCCGGTAGAACTTATCGAAGCGGCCGATGCCTACGGCGCAACGCGCAGCCAAAAACTTTTCAAGGTGCAGCTTCCGCTCTCGTTACCAACGGTGATGGCGGGTATTAACCAGACCATTATGCTGGCACTTTCAATGGTGGTGATCGCCGCCATGATTGGCGCAGACGGTCTAGGTAGCGAAGTATGGCGCGCTATTCAGCGGCTGCGTCCCGGTGATGGCTTTGAAGCTGGTATCGCCGTGGTAATTCTTGCCATGCTGCTTGATCGTTTAACGCAATCATTACGGAAAACGCGCCGCTCTTAGTAAATCAAGGCGCAAAGGGTCAGCCATCATCAGTGCTGCGCTGACCGATCTTTTTGAACTCAGTACATTTGATAGTGTGTTTACTACGGTTGTGGAGCTTACTTTTTATAGATGCCACGACTATTCCCCAAAGGAGCAAGTGAATGAAAACTCGTACGTTGAATCACCGCATCCGCCTCGCCTCATTAGCCCTGATTGCTGGTACTGGCGTTGCCGCTGGAAGTCTGGCCCATGCTCAAGATCAGGGCACTGTTAATCTTGCCTATGTTGAATGGTCGTCAGAAGTAGCGTCTACCAACGTAATGGCCGCTGTATTAGAACAGGCTGGTTTTGAGGTTGATCTAACCTCGCTTTCTGCAGCTGCCATGTTCCAGGCGCTTTCTTCAGGCGACGCCGATGGCATCGTTGCTGCTTGGCTACCCACTACCCATGCTGACTACATGGAACGTATAGGGGGTAACACGGAAGATCTCGGTGTGAACTTAGATGGCACCAAGCTGGGATTAGTAGTACCTGCTTATACAGATATTGACTCTATTGCTGACCTGAATGACAACGCCGACAACTTTAACGGCGAGATCATCGGTATTGACCCCGGTGCGGGCCTGATGGCACTTACCGAAGAAGTCATGGATACCTATGACCTCGGACTGCGGCTACGTAGCGGTAGTGGTGCCACCATGACTGCAGCGCTTTCAAGCGCTATTAATAATGAAGAAGATATAGTGGTAACCAGCTGGACACCTCATTGGATGTTTGCCCGTTTCGATGTGAAATATCTTGAAGACCCAGAAGGTGTATACGGCGGTGCCGAACAAATTCACACCGTGGTACGCCAAGGCCTTAAAGAAGATATGCCAGAAGCTTACGCCATTCTTGACGCCTTCAAATGGACACCTGAGCAGATGGGCGAAGTCATGCTGATGAATCAGGAAGATGGCAGTGACCCCTACGAAAATGCTAAGCAGTGGGTTCAAGACAACCAGGATGTAGTCGAACAGTGGCTTAACAACTAATATCGTATTGACTAGATAGTATTCATTGGTAGCAACTCACTTAGCTGAAGCTGCCTACAGCTTCAGCTAAGCCGTTTGGTATTTTTTCAACCAACATATGATTTTACTGACATGGCAAACCTATGTTAGAAAAGTCATACTAGGAGTGTGCTGTGTTTAAGAACATTATGGTGCCAGTCGATCTTGCTCATCTAGAAGTATTGGAGCCTGCCTTAAGCATCGTGGCAGACCTTGCTAAACAATATGATGCACATATCACCTATGTGAGCGTTACCGCTAACACACCGACAAGCGTTGCTCGCACTCCGCAAGAATACGAGCAAAAACTTGATGCTTTTGCCCAAAGCCGACACCAAGTTCACGGTCAACCTGTCAGCATCAAGGTGTATAGTTCAACGGACCCTGTTGCTAATGTAGACAAGCAACTCGTTGACGCTGTGGAAGAGACAGGCGCCGATCTGGTGATGATGGCAACGCACTTACCTCGCCATTTGGACATTATTATGCCCTCCCATGGCGGCAAAGTAGCTACTCACACAGATGCGTCTGTCTTCCTGATTCGAGTGCCCTAGTAAACACACTCTTGCATTTTTAAAAAAACCTGCTTTGATATTGCACGCTTAAAAACACGCGTTTTAATAATGATGGGAGCAACTTTGTGGATAAAAAGCCGCCAAATCGACCACCGGAAGAGCCAGAATCAGCGGGCATTCCCGCCCCTGACGGCCCGGCGAATCTGATAGATACCGATTACGTCATTGGCCAAGACAATATCACTACCAGTACGATGGGCGTAAACCTTGATCTACATGGCAAGGTTTTCACCATTTCATCTATCTTAGTGCTGCTGTTTGTAATATTGACGCTCGCTTTGCAGGACACCATTGCGCCGATTTACGATGCTGTCTTTAGCTTCTTGACTGGCAACCTAGCTTGGTTTTTTATTCTAGCTGCCAATGTATTCGTTATTCTCTGCCTTGGTTTGATCATCTCACCACTGGGTAAAATTCGAATTGGTGGTGCTGACGCCAAACCCGACTTCACCTATGTGGGCTGGTTCTCAATGCTATTTGCCGCGGGCATGGGCATTGGCCTAATGTTCTTTGGCGTTAACGAGCCGCTGACCCATTTTGGCACCTCCTTCGATGGAGGAAGCTGGGCACCGCTAGCAGGCGCCGAAGGTGATGCTGCAGGTGCCGCCGCGCTGGGCATGGCAGCCACTATTTTTCACTGGGGCCTACACCCCTGGGCAATTTATGCGGTAGTGGCACTATCACTTGCTCTGTTTTCGTTTAATAAGGGCTTGCCGCTGTCTATGCGTTCGGTGTTCTACCCAATCTTAGGTGAGCGAGTTTGGGGCTGGCCGGGGCATCTAATCGATATTCTGGCTGTCTTTGCTACGTTATTTGGTTTGGCGACGTCACTTGGTTTGGGCGCGACCCAGGCAGCAGCAGGTTTGACTTACCTGTTTGGCGCACCGGAAAGCGATATCACGATGATTCTACTTATCATCGGCATCACGATTATCGCTATTTGTTCAATTCTAGCCGGTGTCGATAAAGGTGTTCAGCTACTCTCAAAAATCAACATTGCCATGGCGGCAGTACTGTTATTCTTTGTTATTGCTGTTGGCCCAACGCTGCTTATCGCGACAGGTTTCTTTGAAAACCTGCTGAACTATTTCGTTCATCTTCCAGCGCTGTCTAATCCGTTTGGCCGTGAAGACGCCAACTTTAGCCAAGGCTGGACGGCCTTCTACTGGGCTTGGTGGATCTCCTGGTCACCGTACGTCGGTATGTTTATCGCACGGGTATCCCGTGGCCGTACTGTTCGCGAGTTCTTAGTATCGGTACTGCTCGTACCTTCGGTTATATCGGTACTCTGGATGACCACCTTTGGCGGCACCGCCATTGACCAGTACGTTAGCCAAGGTATTGAAGCCGTACGTAACGCGGGCGTGGATCTGCAACTGTTCATGATGCTTGAACAGCTGCCGCTGTCACAAATCACCTCGTTTGTTGCGATTTTGCTGGTCATTATTTTCTTTGTGACCTCCTCTGATTCTGGATCACTGGTTATCGACTCCATTACCGCTGGCGGCAAGGTGGATGCACCGAAGCCACAGCGTGTATTCTGGGCGATTATTGAAGGAGCTATCGCCATTGCGTTGTTGCTTGGCGGCGGTTTAACCGCACTGCAAACCATGGCGGTTTCTACCGGTTTCCCGTTCACTATCATCTTGCTGGTGGCATGTTATGCCATTATCAAAGGGCTGATGAGCGAACCTAAAGCGGTATGATATAAATCGCTAACCATTGCACTGAATCACAAACGGGCAGCCAAATGGCTGCCCGTTTGCGTTAATCGATATTGCTTTGCTCAAACCCAAATATCTTTCAACCGTGTCTCAGGTGTGTAGTGATGACTAATCTGAGCTTGCAATAACTCTGCTGTTGCCAGTGCATCGATCAGTGCATGATGGCCTTGATAGACAGGTAAGCCATAGCGTTCTCGGCTAGCATTTAGCCGAATCGAAACAGGTGGACGCCCTAGCCAGCGGCTAAACCGTGCCAACATCGTTTGACGATGCATACGCGCTTCAAGCGACATAGTATCAATCATCGGGAATATCACCCCTTCTCCTCGTCGCGCTTTCACGGCAGCATCGAGAAATGGGCGTTCGATATTGCGAAAATGCACCACTACCAATCGCCCCGCCAGCACCTCTAACAGCTCGTCCAGCACGGCGTCCAAGTCAGGTGCGGTGGCAATTTCTGAGTGAGTAATGTGGTGGTAAGCAATAGACGCCTCATCCAAGGGCCGAGGAGGTTTCAAAACCCAGTAACGACGCTGAGCAAGCGGAATGCGATCTAACGTGAAAGGCACGACACCAATGCTGACAATTGCATGGCGGCGCTCGTCTAACCCCGTTGTCTCCATATCTAAAGCCGCCATCGGCACTTGCGCGATAGGGGTATCAGAGTCAGGTAACGGCGTCGCAAAAAATTTCCTAAGCGCACTATCATGGGCTTGTTCAGCACGCTTAGCCATATAGTCTAGCCAGTTAGCTTTAACGACTTTTTGGCGGAGCCGGATTCCATGCATGTTACCGTCCCTGCCGCTGCGCGGGCACTGGATAACGAAATTTCAAGAACTTCTGTGCATTGCTTAGTACTTGAAAAGCATCTTTAAGCGTATGGCGCTCGCTATCCTCAACATTTTCTGGCTCGATATTGTTATCAGGAAAACGGTCTTCCTGCAGATCAATCACTTGATGACGAATCCGCGACATGCATAGAAACTCAAGCGCATAGCTAAGCTTATCGCTAACGCCCGTCGCCAGCAGTTGAGTATTGCTAATATCGTTTAAGCGCTGGAACGAGTTTTGCGCTTTAGACCCACAGGCCAACGCATGTACCCTAATAAGGTCAACCATAGGGGCAGTACCACGCCGTTTTAGGTTGATAGAGTTGTTGTGTTTTCCGTCTTTTTCCATCACAAACGTGCGAAAAAATCCAAGCGGTGGTGTTCGATTCAGCGCATTACGGGCCATAGCTGCTAAAAACAGTGGCGATTTTGGCGCCGTTTGGGCAATCAAATCCTGAAGCGCTTCAACAAAATGGTCTTCGCCGTAAATGCTGTCTAAATCGAAGAAAATCGAACTATGGAGCAATCGTTCAGGGGTTGGGTTCGCCATCCAGTCCTGGAAATAGCGCTTCCAAATATGCAACGGCTGGCGCCATTGACGATTAGTTGCCATCACGTCGCCTTTGCAGTAAGTATAACCGCAGGCATCTAGGCCATCGCTTACAAAGGCTGCTAACGCGTGAAAGTAGTCGTCATGCTCATCGGGGTTAAAATCGTCTGACAAGATCAGTGCATTATCCTGGTCAGTGACAATACTTTGTTCATTGCGCGCCATTGAGCCGTTAACCATGAAACAGTAAGGCACGGGTGGTGGCCCTAGCGCTTCTTCGGCAAGCTCTAGCAGCCGCCGCGTAAAGCTTCGCCCAATGGTCGACAAGGCGCTTCCTACCATCTGCGAATTAGCACCTTCTTGCACCATTCTTACAAAGGCAGCACGAACATCGGGGGCGAGTTTCGCTAACCCCTGAGCACTCGATTGGTTGAAGATATTGCTTACCAGATAGAGCCCACTTTGCGTCTCGTAACGAATAATATCGGAAAGGTGAACAACACCAACTGGGCGTTGGCGGTAGAGCACCGGTAAGTGGTGAACATTGTTGCGCAGCATCGTTAGCATGGCCTCGTAAACCGATGCATCCGACTGAATGGTGATTAAGCGTTCGGAAACCACTTCCCCAATGGCCGTTTGTGCTGACAGGTTTTCAGCTACTACTCGTGTACGGAAATCGCTGTCCGTGAGAATGCCACACATTTGCCAGGTTTTGCCTTCGCTATCCTGAAAGCTGTAACGCGGATTGTTGCTGCCCTCATTAATCACCAGCACTGCGGATGCCTGAGCCTCATTCACTTGCTTAGCGGCTTGCTGGACCGTAGTGGTGGACTCAACCATGACGGGGTAACGCGTGACTAACTTGCGTATCCGCGTAACCATCATGTCATTCGATTTTTTCTGCTGCTCTGCGGCGGTTTCTAAGCGGGGACGCTCAAGCTCGACGAAATCGGCAAAGTCATCATCTTCTTCGCAAAGCCGCTGAAAGACGGCGTTAGGGATAAAATAAATCAGCGTATCTTCGATCGCCTTAGCCGGTAAGCGAACCTTGTGGTTTCGCAGCAGGCTAAAATGTCCAAAGATATCTCCTTCACCCAACCGGTTATACAGCTCTCCTTGGCGGCGATAAACTTCTACTGCGCCACTGCGAATATAACAAAGCTCTTTGAGCGTATCGTCAAACCTTAATATATCGCTCCCCGTTTTGTAGTAGCGCACTTGAACGTGCTCGGCGATGGCGTCTAGCAACTCATCCGATAAGCCGTCAAAGGGGGGAAACTGCCCCATATGCTGGCGTATTTCTAACAGTTCAACATCCATACGATCTCCTGCACTTAGCGCGGCAGCATTATCAATAGGATTAGTCTGTCTCGGTTCGCATGCACCGTAAACCCTAAGGTAAAAAATGAAGGGTTAACAAACGCTAAAAAAAGCCCAGCGTGAATACGCTGGGCTTTGGGGAGTCACAGATTGACGGCAGAGTGACAGAGTACTTCGCAGGTTAAGGAAAATCTGTCACTATTTGCAACACTATCTGATTAAAACCATTTATGACTGGGTAGCCATTTCCTGAACACGCTGCATCATTTCAGGATCTTGCTGAATTGACTGACCAATAGCGTTAAAGGTATCAACATCAAGACCGCTATCTTCAACGACTTCAATCATGCGGTCGTTGGCTTCAGCGCGTACTTCCTGTTGAGCAGTTTCATCTTCAGTTTCCTGCAGACGCTGAGTGTACTCTTGAGAGAGCACGGCAATTTCTTGAGCAGCATCGGCGAACTGCTGTAACTGCTGATCGGAGAAATCTTGGGCCGGCGCTTGCTGGGTAGCCATCGGATCCTGAGCAGGGTCTTGGGTTTGCTGAGCATGTGCGGTGCCAGCCAGTAGACCAGTAGCGAGAAGAGCAGCAGAGAACAAAGCAGTTATGCGTTGCATAGTGAGAAACCTCATTGATGCGTTATGAATGTGCCCCATGTGACGAGTTGTTGAGACACAGGTTCAATTTATTGCGTAAAAAAAAGTAACCAAAAAAACAGAAAGTAGTATTACCAAGTAAAAACACTCTTCACTACGAGGAAATATACCCATTAACATCAACAATTTGAAAGGCATAAACAAGGCTTCCTTAGGCCTTGCCGCAATGCCAGGGCTATTTGTTTTGCTTTGGAGCACGGGATTCATTGGCGCAAAATTTGGCCTGCCCTACGCAGAACCATTCACCTTTTTGTTTATTCGTTTCGTGCTCACGCTCATGCTGCTTATTCCGCTGACGTGGTTAATGCGCATTGCGTGGCCTTCATCACCCGTTCTTTGGTTACATATAGGCGTTTCAGGGCTGTTGGTACACGGCACTTATTTAGGTGGGGTCTTTTACGGTATTTATTTGGGCATGCCTGCCGGGCTAGCCGCATTATTGGTTGGCCTGCAGCCGTTGCTGACAGCAGCCTGTGCCGGCCCGCTATTGGGGGAACGTTTAACCAGCCGCCAGTGGTTGGGGCTACTGCTTGGCCTTGTGGGTATCTGTCTTGTATTAGGCAGCAAGCTAGAGTTCGGCACATCGATTTTCGCTGGATTTGGCCTTGGTGCGTTGGTCAGCGTGATGGCAGCCTTGGTGGGCATTTCACTAGGTACGCTTTATCAGAAACGTTACTGCACCAGTATGCCGCTTCTCTCTGGGGCGGTTATTCAGTATATGGCGGCAGGGATGCTGCTGGGTATTGGGTCACTTATCTTTGAAACCCGTCAGGTCGAATGGAGCATGACCTTTGCGCTTACATTAGGTTGGCTGGTACTCATCCTGTCTATTGCCGCTATCCTGCTATTGATGGCATTGATAAAGAAAGGCGAAGCATCCCGCGTTGCCAGCTTATTTTATCTAGTGCCACCGGTTACTGCCCTTCAAGCGTGGTGGCTTTTCGACGAGCGCCTGCCCTTGCTCGGGCTGGCAGGCATGGTAATTGCCATTGCAGGTGTGGTCATGGTGGTACGTAAACCTAGTAGCAAAGAAAAAGCGTAAGGCGTTACGGTCGGTCTAGGTTGCAAACAATTAGGCTACAAACGATTTTGGTTATAAACAATTTGGGTTATAAACGCTCTAGGTAGTTAACACCGCCTAGATTTTGCATTTGCTGTCGGATCCATTGGCTGCGGCGCTCTACTTGAGCGTCGGGACGGGACGCGCTGCGATTACGCGGACTGGGAAGAATAGCCGCTAGCAGGCTTGCTTGCCGTTCGGTCAAGGCACTGCCAGAGGCGCCAAAATAGTGCCCCGCAGCCGCTTCTAGCCCAAAAACACCGGTATCCCACTCAGCAACGTTTAAATAAACTTCTAAAATCCGCTGCTTGTCCCACATGAGTTCTATTAGCAGAGTAAACCACGCCTCTAGCCCCTTTCGAGCCCAGCTGCGGCCACTCCACAAAAAGACATTTTTAGCGGTCTGCTGGCTCAGTGTACTCGCACCGCGTAGACGCGCACCGTCACGGCTCGCCTCCCATGCACGGCGCATTTCCACTAAATCAAAGCCTCTGTGCTGCGGGAAACGTTGGTCTTCCGCGGCAATCACCGCCAATTTTGCATTACTTGAAAGCTCGTCCCAATGGCGCCATTGGCGCTGAATACGTATCGGTTCACTGGTAACCCAGCTCTGCACTTTACGCTCGACCATCACCATAGACCCTGGAGGCGGCACGAAGCGAAAGAGCAACACCAACGCAACGGAAAGAACAACAAAGGCCAGCGCGCTACGCCAGATAAGACGCCATATAAAACGAAGAAAGCGGCGCAACGCCCGATTAAACATTCCAGTATCCTTAGCGCTTCATGAGGTGTTCTGCATGATAGCGCAAATGCTCCTCGATGAACGAGGCGATAAAGAAGTAACTATGATCGTAGCCTGGCTGGCGGCGCAATGTCAGCGGGTGATCATGCTCTTCACACACAGCCTCTAAGCGTTCCGGCATTAGTTGCTCATCCAGGAACTGGTCGGCCTCGCCTTGATCGATAAATAGCCGTTGCCGGGAAGCACCGTTAGCCACTAGCTCACAGGCATCATACTGACGCCAACGCGACTGGTCGTCGCCCAAATAGTGGGTGAATGCTTTTTGTCCCCAGGGGCAGTTCATGGGGTTAACGATAGGCGCAAAAGCAGAAACTGAACGGAAGCGGCCAGGATGACGTAGCGCGAGGATAAGCGCGCCGTGCCCGCCCATGGAATGCCCACTGATCGATTCACGTCCATTCACCGGGAAGTGCTGGCGCACCACCGAAGGCAGCTCTTCAATCACGTAGTCATACATGCGGTAATTCGATTTCCAGGGGGCTTGAGTGGCATTCACATAAAACCCAGCGCCCGACCCTAGATCATAACTTTCATGCTCACCGGGAAGCTCTGTTCCGCGCGGGCTGGTATCGGGGCAAACAATCGCCACCCCAAGTTCCGCTGCGATACGGTGCGCGCCTGCTTTCTGCATGAAATTTTCGTCGTTACAGGTTAGACCTGACAACCACCAAAGCAGCGGTACTCGCTCGTTCTCTGCCTGCGGCGGCAGGTAAACCGCGAACACCATGTCGCAATCCAGCGCCCGGGAGTAGTGGCGGTAGCGCTTGTGCCAGCCACCAAAACTGCGGTTGGCAGACACCAGTTCTAAAGTTTCACTCATGCTCATGGGCAGGCTCCTTAAAAAGATGAAAACGCGGTGGGTTTCCCCTGCCGCGCTCATTTACCCTATTACCAATGATACTCAGTAATGCAGCACGGTACGAATGCTCTTACCTGCATGAAGCAAATCGAAGGCTTCATTAATGTTCTCAAACGGCATGTCGTGGGTAATAAAGTCGTCGATATTCAACTCGCCATTCATATAGCGTTCGACGTAACCCGGTAACTCGCTACGCCCTTTAACACCGCCAAACGCGGAGCCTTTCCAAACGCGCCCAGTCACCAGTTGGAAGGGACGTGTAGCGATTTCTTCACCAGCGCCTGCCACACCGATAATGATCGACTCACCCCATCCTTTGTGGCAGCACTCAAGGGCCGAGCGCATCACATTAACATTGCCGATACACTCAAAGGAGTAATCAACGCCGCCGTCAGTCATATCAACAATTACCTGCTGAATCGGGTCGCTGTAGTCTTTCGGGTTGACGAAGTCGGTGGCGCCAAACTGCTTGGCCAATTCAAATTTATCAGGGTTTACATCGATGGCAATAATCTTCGCGGCTTTTGCCATTACCGCCCCTTGGATAACCGCCAAGCCAATCGCGCCCAAGCCAAAAACGGCGATGGTGGAGCCTGGCTCTACTTTTGCCGTATTCAGCACTGCGCCGATACCCGTGGTTACGCCACAGCCCAATAGACAAATCTTATCCATGGGCGCCTCTTTGGAAACCACCGCGAGCGATACTTCCGGCAACACGGTGTACTCGCTAAAGGTCGACGTGCCCATATAGTGGTGCAGCATTTTGCCATCTAGCGAAAAACGCGAGGTGCCATCAGGCATCACCCCTTTCCCCTGGGTAGCGCGCACGCTGCCACACAGGTTAGTTTTACCCGAAAGGCAGAATTTACATTTCCCGCACTCTGCGGTGTACAGGGGAATAACATGATCACCCGGCTTAACGCTGGTAACACCCTCGCCTACCTCTTGCACCACGCCGGCACCTTCATGGCCCAACACAGCAGGGAAATTACCTTCAGGGTCAGCCCCAGAAAGCGTATAGGCATCAGTATGGCAGACACTCGTCGCTGCCATCTTGACCAGCACTTCGCCCGCCTTCGGGCCTTCCACATCAATCTCGACTAATTCCAGCGGTTTACCCGCTTCGAGTGCTACGGCGGCACGTGATTTCATCTAGGCATCTCCTTAACGGTCACATAAGAGTTGAATAGTTGCAGTGTAGGCCAGCTAGGCGAGCAGGATAAAGCGGGATACACTCATAAGATTATTGCCATTGAGCAACAATCAAACATTACTAAAGGATCGTACGTGCAACGCTGGGACCGAATTGAAGCGTTTGTCGAGGTGGTAAGGCTGGGGACTTTTACGGCTGCCGCACGCCATTTGAAAGTATCAACATCGCACATCAGCCGCATGGTGAGTCAGCTAGAAAACCAGCTGGGCGTTCAGCTTTTATACCGAACAACACGGCAAATTCGCTTAACCGATGCCGGGGCCATCTACGTTGATCACTGTCGACATCTCTTTGATGGCCTGCGTGATGCCGAGCAAGCGATCAGCGAGCTTCAGGCAAATCCACGTGGGCTACTGAAGCTGACATCCGCGACGACCTTCGGTGAGCGCTACATCGCACCACTCGTCAATGACTTTCAGTGCCTACACCCACACCTCGAGGTGCATATGCACTTCACTAATCGCCCCGTAGAAGTTATTGAAGAAGGCTACGATATTGCCATTCGGATGGGGGTACTCAAAGACTCAAGCCTGATTGCTCGGCGGCTATGCGAACGGCGGGAGTATGTCGTAGGGTCGCGGGCTTACTTCCGCCAGGCCCCCAGACCCCACACGTTATCGGAGCTAAGCCAACACCGCTGCCTGATGGGTTCACGCCCCAACTGGTTGTTTGAAGTTAACGGTCAGCGCCGCGAAGTTAAGGTAGAAGGCTGCTGGAGCGGCAACTCTGGACCCGCGCTGCTTGACGCCGCACTAAAAGGTCTGGGGCTTGCCCAACTGCCGGACTACTACGTCGCCCCTTATCTTGCTAGCGGTGAGCTGGTGTCCGTTTTGGAGCCTTTCCAACACAACGACACGGCGGTGTGGGCGGTGTACCCTCGCCATCGCCACCTATCACCTAAAATACGCCAGCTCGTCGATTATTTGGTGGCCAACATTGACGCGACGTTGCCGCCACGCCCATCTGCCTAACACTCGTCTACCTAACACTCGATAGCGTTAACAGCCAACCCACCTTGAACGCTGTAAGCTTTTTCATCGTATAACGCGATGGCATAATGCAATAAGCCCGCCGTTCTGAGAACGGCGGGCTTATTGATCATGGTGACAACTATTGGTTGACCACTTTTTTCTTTACCACTTACTATTGACTTTCCACCATTCACACTTGCTATTCACTGCTTGCTATTAAAGCTACTCGCAAGCGCTAACAGATCACTCGTCGAGGAACGAGCGCAGCGGCTCAGAACGACTCGGATGACGTAGCTTGCGCAGCGCCTTCGCTTCGATCTGACGAATCCGCTCGCGAGTAACATCAAACTGCTTACCCACTTCTTCTAGCGTGTGGTCGGTATTCATATCAATACCGAAGCGCATGCGTAGCACTTTGGCTTCACGGGCGGTTAAGCCGCCAAGGACGTTGCGCGTCGCCTCAATTAAGCCTTCGCCAGTCGCCATATCGATCGGCAACAGCATGGTGCCGTCTTCGATAAAGTCGCCCAAGTGCGAATCGTCGTCGTCGCCAATCGGCGTCTCCATGGAGATCGGCTCTTTGGCAATTTTTAACACCTTACGCACTTTGTCTTCCGGCATTTCCAGGCGTTCACCCAGTTCTTCCGGCGTCGGCTCGCGGCCCATTTCCTGCAACATCTGACGAGAAACACGATTGAGTTTATTAATTGTCTCAATCATGTGTACCGGAATACGAATAGTGCGCGCTTGGTCTGCAATCGAACGGGTAATCGCCTGACGAATCCACCACGTGGCGTAAGTCGAGAACTTGTAGCCGCGGCGATATTCGAACTTATCAACCGCCTTCATCAGACCAATGTTGCCCTCTTGAATTAGATCCAAGAACTGCAGACCACGGTTGGTGTACTTCTTAGCGATCGAAATCACCAGACGCAGGTTAGCCTCAACCATCTCTTTCTTGGCACGGCGCGCTTTCGCCTCGCCGATAGAAAGCTTGCGGTTAACCTCTTTGAGATCGGCAACGGTAAGCTGCACCATGTCTTCTTCAAAGGCAATTTTGCGCTGTGAGCGAGCAATATCAGCGCGCAGCGGTTCAAGGCGATCCGCGTACTTGGGCTGCGCTTCCTGGAAAGAGTCCAACCATTTTGGATTTGACTCGTACCCAGGGAACGACTTGATAAACGTTTTGCGCGGCACCTTAGCTTTCTTCACGCACAGCTGCATAACCGCTTTTTCTTGGGCACGCACTTGCTCAACACTAATACGCACTTGACCGACCAAGCGCTCAAAATGCTTTGGCACCAGCTTGATTGGCGAAAACAGTTCAGCTAGACGCGCTTGCTCACTTTTAAGCTCAGCGCTACCACGACCATGTTTTGCAAATACGGCTTCAACAGCGGCATTCTGTTCACGGATCTGCTCGAAACGAGCTTTTGCTTCTTCCGGATCAGGGCCACCTTCACTGGCAGTGCTGTCATCGTCCTCGTCTTCGTCGCTATCGATATCATCATCGGTTAGCTCAGGTTCCGCTTCGGGTTCAGGCACTTCGGCTTCAGCAACGCCCGGGATCCCTTCATCCGGATCGATAAAGCCAGAGAACAAGTCGGACAAGCGACCAGGCGCTTCTTCATCCTGCGTGGCGTCATAAGCGTCGAGAATGGAATTAACGGCACCGGGCAGATACGCCAGCGCTGACATGACTTCTCGGGTACCTTCTTCAATCCGCTTAGCGATTTCAATCTCGCCCTCGCGGGTTAGAAGTTCAACCGTACCCATCTCGCGCATGTACATGCGCACAGGGTCGGTAGTGCGACCGACGTCGCTTTCCACAGCGGCGAGTGCCGCAACGGCCTCTTCCGCCGCGGACTCGTCCGTGGAATGATCCGACATCATCAAAGTGTCTTCATCTGGCGCTTCTTCAACGACACTAATACCCATGTCGTTAATCATGCCAATGATGTCTTCCACTTGATCCGGGTCGGCGATATCCTCGGGTAGATGGTCGTTGACCTCGGCATAGGTCAGGTAACCCTGCTCCTTACCGCGCGCGATCAACTCCTTCAGACGCGACTGCTGCTGCGCATTTCCAGCCATAGAAACCCTATCTCGACGAAGAGGAATGAAACACCTGGGGCGCTGAATCGATTAAACTCAACAAGCCGAACAGTATAGCGTAAATAGCAGGAATTTTTCCAGCGAAACATATTTGCGCGGTCATTCAGGTGTGTTAGGTTGTTTGGTTAGGCCAGCGCCTGGCGACTGACCTATATGTGGTGCCAACGTTAGGTAAATTCAACCCTAGCGCTCAAAACTCTATTTCCAGGCCCTGATCTTTAGAAAGGCCGACGTTACAAAGCTCGCCTAGCGTCGTTGGACGAGTTCCATGACTAAGCTTGCCAAACGTTGCTGCTGCGCCTTATCTAGCTTTTTCCCTGAACGTTCTAAATCCAGTAGCGCCTGATACTCCTCTTGAGGCGAGCGCTTGCGCTGAACCTCCACTAGATGTTCCACCAGCCCTGTCAACTCTGCTTCCCGGGTACTCTTGGGAATCAGCAACTCCCGTGCCGCCAGCTCAGTCAACACCTGTCCTTCATGGCTGCCTTGAAAGTGTGCTAGCACCACTTGCGGGCTGCGATAGCGCCCTGCGCGCAGCAGCTTAATTAAGTCACGGCACAGCGGTGTTTCTTCACTCTCCGGCAACCAATCTAAAGCGTCCGGCAGTGACGTCACCAGGCGAGGCTCGTGTAGCAATAGCTGCACGATACGCCCAACGGTCGAGAGCACTTGCAGGCGACGCGGCTGAGAACGCCCTTGTCGTGGCGTTTTACTGGAAGCCTTGGCGCTGACCGGCCGCGCTTCATGATGCTCAAACGACATCATGTCAGGCGACTCAACTTGCTCCCAGTGCACGACCTCTTGCGAAGACGCCCTCTGTGCTTCTTTTTGCGCGCTGGCAGCCGCTCGTTTATCAAGCAGCGCTTTCAGCTGCGCTTGAGCTAACCCGCTGCGCTTAGCTAAGGCCTCCAGCAGTAACGATTTGAGCATGCCTTCAGGCACTTTGTTCAATGCTTCAAGCACCTGACTTGCAAACCGCTCTCGTCCTTCCACGGTATTCAGGTCACGCCCCTTGGCTGCCTGCTCAAAAAGAAACTCGGATAACGGCATCGCACAAGTAGCGCGATCCTTAAATGCGTCACTGCCCTCTCGGCGCACCAAGGTATCCGGGTCATCGCCTTCTGGCAAAAACAGAAAACGTGCTTCACGACCATCAATCATCTGCGGCAGTGCAGTTTCTAACGCACGGCTGGCGGCTTGTCGCCCTGCACGGTCACCGTCAAAACAAAATACTACCCGGCTAACTAAACGAAATAGTCGGCTTAAGTGATCTTCTGTCGTAGCAGTCCCTAGCGTTGCGACTGCGTCATTGATGCCATACTGCGCTAGCGCCACTACATCCATGTAGCCTTCAACAATAACAAGCTGTTCAAGCTTGCTTGAGGCTTGACGGGCTTCATACAACCCATAAAGCTCACGCCCCTTATGAAAGACAGGCGTTTCGGGCGAATTCAGGTATTTAGGCTGTTCATCACCCATTACTCGACCGCCAAACGCAATGGTTCGGCCCCTTATATCCCGAATGGGAAACATCACTCGATCACGAAAGCGGTCATATGTCCGCCCTGTATCCTCACGATGAATTAATAAGCCGTACTCAACCTGAACGGGCTCACCAATACCTCGTGCGCTCAAGTGCTGTTTTAAGGCTTCCCACCCCCCCGGCGCATAGCCAATACCATAAGTACTGACAACCTCTTGCGACAACCCGCGCTCTTGCAGATAGCGCTGCGCATCTTGCCCCTCCTGCATTTTTAGCCGTTCTCGGTAAAAACTGGCAGCAAGTTCAAGAAGATTGACGCCCTCTTTGCGCTTTTTTTCGCGCTGCTGGGCACGCGGATCGTCAGCACCTTCCCGGGGAACATCTAGCGCTAAGCGGCTAGCCAACTGCTCAACCGCATCGGGAAAGGGCAGTTTGTCGTACTCCATTAGAAAGCGTAGCGCATTACCGTGAGCACCACACCCAAAGCAGTGATAAAACTGCTTGTCAGCACTGACCGTGAACGATGGTGTTTTCTCTTGGTGAAAAGGACACAGCCCAGAATAGTTACGCCCGGCTTTTTTAAGCTGCACACGTTCACCAACCACCTCGACCACATCAACGCGGTCTAATAGGTCATCAATAAAACGCTGTGGAATCTGGCCTGCCATGGACTGCGGGCATCCTCGCGCAAAGCGCCAACTCACATGCTTAGCGTCATCTGGCATAAGTGCCAGATCACCATAAGCAGCGATGAATCAAAACAAAAACAAACGGCCACCTAGTGGCGGCCGCTTGGCATCCCTCTTGAGGCGACCAGCTAGTTGCTCCGGCCTCCTCGGGTACGGATCAATAGAGCCGTTCGAAACGCTTTTGCTCACGCTGAATCTTCTTGGCGTGGCGTTTTACGGCAGCTGCCGCTTTGCGTTTACGCTCAGCAGTCGGCTTCTCATAGTGCTCGCGGCGACGTACTTCAGAAAGAACACCGGCTTTTTCGCAAGAACGCTTGAAGCGACGCAGGGCGACGTCAAACGGCTCGTTATCACGTACTTTTACAGAAGGCATTAAGCACTCACCTACCTTAAGGAGTCTTGAGTTCGGATAGTACGTACACGTTTAAGATACAGTGTACGACCCAGTTTTACAGCGCAGATTAGTCTAGTCTTGGTTGGCGATCTTTGCAAATGCTTACGCGCCTTAAGCATGAGAATGCTAAACTAGGCTGCTAATTAGCAGTGCTGTTTTTTTACCTGACACTTTTCAACCTACAACGAGTTCTTCTGCTATGCGCGTACTGGGCATTGAAACGTCTTGCGATGAAACGGGCGTCGCGATTTACGATACGTCGCACACAGGTGGCAGCGGCCTGCTCGCCGACGCGCTGTATAGTCAAATTGCCATGCACGCCGAATATGGCGGCGTGGTGCCTGAGCTTGCCTCTCGGGACCATACACGCAAGCTATTGCCGCTAATCGAGCAAGTGCTGCGCGATGCCAAACTGACACGCAGTGATCTAGACGGCATTGCGTACACCGCGGGCCCAGGGTTAGTAGGCGCTCTCATGGTTGGAGCCAGTACGGCACACGGCATGGCGCGCGCCCTGGATATTCCAGTGCTTGGCGTACACCATATGGAAGGCCATCTATTGGCTCCTATGCTGGAAGATAACGCCCCAGACTTCCCTTTCGTCGCTTTGCTAGTCTCTGGCGGGCACACTCAGCTTGTCGAAGTACAGGCACTTGGGCATTACCAATTACTTGGCGAATCAGTCGATGATGCCGCTGGCGAGGCTTTCGACAAAGCGGCCAAAATGCTAGGACTTGCCTATCCTGGCGGCCCTCACGTTGCTAAGCTTGCCGAACAAGGTGATCCAAAACGATTCCGCTTTCCACGCCCCATGACCGACCGCCCTGGCCTGGACTTCAGCTTTTCCGGTTTGAAAACCCACACGCTGACCGCTATTCGCCAGTTAGACGCTGCTGGCGAGCTAGACAGCCAAGCTAAAGCAGATGTGGCAAGAGCATTTGAAGAAGCTGTGGTCGATACGTTGGTGATCAAATGCCGCCGTGCATTAGATCAAACCGGGTTAAAGCGTTTGGTGGTAGCGGGGGGCGTCAGTGCCAACCAACGCCTGCGCGAACGCCTAGCGATTGAAACCGAGAAACGCAATGCGCGCGCTTATTACCCGCGTGGGCGCTTTTGCACCGACAACGGCGCAATGATCGCTTATGTAGGTGCCCAAAGACTGGCGGCGGGCGAGCACGATGAAAGCGGAATTATGAAGGCTACACCACGCTGGCCGCTGGACACCTTAACGCCTACTTAACAACCAGTTAACAACTACTTAACAACTACTTAATATCTATTTAACAACTACCTATCCGCGCAGATGTGGCTCTTCTCCTCGGCGTAGGCGGCGAATATTCAAACCATGGCGAACGAGCACCAACAGGCTGAATCCACTCACGACCACAACATACTCAGGTGCTAGCCAGACGCAAGCCAGCGGTGCAACCAAGGCACTAACAAGCGACGCCGCTGCTGCCATGCGCAGTCGCCAGGCAAGCAGCATCCAGCACACGGCGCTCAATAGCGCCACACTGGGCACCAATATCAGCAGCACACCAAACGCACTGGCAACCGATTTGCCGCCGCGAAACCGATGCCACAGCGGATAACTGTGGCCCAGCAGAACGGCCAAGCCAACTGCGCCCTGTAGCCAAACAGGCAGCCCCAGCAACTTGGCTGCCAGCACTGCTGGCGCCCCTTTTAACGCATCCAGCAGCAGTGTGGCGACTGCTAAACGCGGCCCGTAAAGACGCAGTACGTTTGAAAACCCAGGGTTACACGATCCGCAATAGCGCGGATCGGGAACGCCAGCAAGTCGGCAGACGCTCAGCGCCGCTAGCCAGCTTCCGCTTAAGTAGCCCACCACGATCCATATCATGCTGTTCACCACCTTGGGCCCTACCCAGCTTTAAACTGAACCAACTGTCGTTTCGCGCTATCCTCAAGTACAATCGCCCGCTTGTTGACGCTAGGGGAAAACCTGTGGATCGCATTTTGATCGAAGCGCTGGCAGTAGACACCGTCATCGGTGTTTACGACTGGGAGCGCACTATTGTTCAGTCTCTACGCTTAGACTTATCGCTTGCAACGGACATCCGTCCCGCTGCTGCTGCCGATGATTTGCGCCTAACGCTTGACTATGCAGCCATTTGCCAGCGAATTCAGCGCTTTGCTGACGAGAACCAATTTGCTCTTGTCGAGACTTTTGCCGAGCGCCTAGCGGAATGCTTACAGCAGGAGTTTTCCATTATCTGGCTGCGCCTTACCGTACGCAAACCCAGTGCCGTACCACAAGCCGCTAGCGTCGGTCTTGAAATCACCCGCGGCACCCTTCCATGAGCTTGGTTACTCTCAGTTTAGGCAGCAATATCGATCCCGATACCCATATTCGCTTATGCCTAGATGCGCTTGAAGATACGTTTGGCCCTCTTCAAATATCACGAATCTTTGAAAGCGAGCCGGTAGGGTTTAACGATCATCGCAACTTTTACAACCTTGTAGTTGCATTTGATAGCGACTGGTCGGTGGGCGAGCTTCAAGCATGGTCTAAACAACTTGAGATTGCCCATGGGCGCACCCCTGATATGGCTAAGTGCAGCCCGCGAGCATTGGATATTGACCTGCTCACGGTGGGGAACATTTGCGGAATTATCGACAGTGTTACCCTGCCTCGAGAGGAAATTACCCTCAACGCCTTCGTTCTACAGCCATTAGCCGAGCTGCTACCCGATCAGCACCATCCCACCCATGGTTTGTCTTACGCTGCACTATGGCAGCATTTTAATATGGGCAGTCAACGTTTATGGGCCATCGATTTTTATTGGCATGGTCGTTGGGTTTCCAAGGCCGATCCCGCGCCAAGAAAGGCGTCAGCTCGCTGATCAAAGCTCGCCATTGGCGCCTAGCGCTGATTAAACAATGCACTCGCTACTGCCTGCTGCCGACATTCACGCAACGCCTTACCTAAGGCTGCACCGCGATATCCCTCGCGCAACAGCACTTGAGGGTCAACGCACTGTGCGGCATGCCACGCGCGGCTCAGCGGCTCAACCGTTTTCTCTGATAAATGCTTGATGAGTTGTAATTGCGCATTGACCTGCACGGGCTTTCGCCAACCATCCAAACGCTCTAGCCAATGTAAAACGCGTTCGTCGGTTAACGACGCAGCCACTACGTCCATGCTCAACGCCACATGGCGCGCAAGCTGTGTTACCGCGTTGGGCAAACGTAATCTTACGGCCAGCGCTTCACGCTGAGCGTCATTCAATACCGACACCAGCAACGCATAGCGCCAATGTGCAAGCGGAAGTGAGCTTTCGATAGCCACCTGCGCGACTCCCTCTAGCGCCATTGCCTTAAACGCGCGCTCCAATACAGCCTCATCCGCCAGCTCGGGCCACCAGGCATTCAACGCCTCGCAATCGTTCAAGGCAGCGAAATAACGGTCAGGGTTTGGTTCACCCAGCGCTTTTTCGGTTTCTACCCACACGCGCTCGGCAGCAAGGTGGCTAAGCTCTCCACTGCGGCTTACGTCATGCATTAGTTGGAGGGTTTCAGGCGCAATGGCAAACCCTAAATGCGCATAACGAGCAAGAAAACGTGCAGTGCGAAGTACCCGTAAGGGGTCTTCACTAAATGCTGAGGACACATGCCGTAATAGTCGCTGCTCGATATCCCGCTGACCATTAAAAGGGTCGGTCAACACACCATCACAGCGCTGCGCAATCGCGTTGATGGTTAGATCACGTCTTGAAAGGTCTTCTTCCAAGGTCACATCAGGGCTTGCATATACGTCAAAACCGCCATAGCCGTGGCCAGACTTTCTCTCGGTACGCGCTAGCGCATACTCTTCGGCAGTATCAGGATGCAGGAACACCGGGAAATCGCGCCCCACCGGCTTGAAGCCCCGCTGCTGCATAGCTTCTGGCGTGGCACCGACCACTACCCAGTCATTATCGACCACCGGCCAACCTAATAGCGTATCGCGAACTGCTCCGCCGACACGATAAACATCAAGCCCTTTGGTTTTCGAATCTACTTGAAACACGGCTGCCGCCCTTAGTCTTAATCTAACGTGTCTTAATCTAACGTGTCTTAATCTAACGTGTCTCAACGTCCCGATTGACGACTAGGGACGCTGGTGCGCTCACCCGATTCGAGATTGAGCGCGGTTAATGAACCACCCCATACGCAACCAGTATCTAGCGCCTCAACCTTTATCTTTGCGTTTGGGGTGCGGCCTTCTAGTGCGGCCCAGTGTCCGAACAACAGCTGAAGGGCATCCTCTCGGGGGTGCTGAAACCAAGGAGTGAACCCATCAGGAGCGCTTTCCAATCCTTCTTTGGCGGCAAAATCCAGCCGACCATTGGTGTCGATAAAGCGCATGCGGGTAAAGACATTGACGAGACAGCGCAAACGTTCAATGCCTTCCAACTCGTCGTGGAATTGGTCAGGCTGATTACCAAATAACCGCGTTAAAAACTCTCCTGAACGCTCACTAAGCAAGGCCGCTTGAACTTCATGGCTGAACGATACCGACTGTTCAGCGCGCCACGTGGGCAACACGCCCGCATGGGTCATCAAGGTATTGTTTTCATAAATTGCTAATGGCTGGCTTTGCAGCCAATCCAATAGCTTTTCGCGCTGTGGAGCAGCAAGAATATCGCTAAGCGTGTCATTTTTTTTCAGCTTGCCGCCGCCACGAGCGACCACCAACAGATGAAAATCGTGATTACCCAGCACGCATTGGGCAGCGCTACCTAACGCCTGCACTTCCTGCAAACAGGCAAGCGACCCAGGGCCACGGTTGACTAGGTCACCGACTAGCCAGAGTGTATCGTTGGCTGGATTGAAGCTAAGCTGCTCTAGCAAACTGACAAACTCGGCATGACAGCCGTGCAGATCACCAATAACATAGGTGCTCATGGCTACCCCTTTTTGAGAATGGTCAATGAAGCTGGCGCGCCACCGCTAGCCTGAAAGGCGCAATAGGCACATCAAACGCGCGCTGGGTAGCGGTATTAAGCAGCGTATAAGCACCTTCCATGACGCCTACCGGCGTTTGCAAAATAGCCCGACTGGTGTAGCGAAAACGCTGCCCTGGGCCAATTAACGGCTGCTGGCCCACTACCCCTTTGCCACGCACCTCTTGGCTATCGCCGTTACCTTGGGTAATTTTCCAGTAGCGCGCCATAAGCTGTACGCTGTGAGGGCTCTGGTTGTGCACCGTTACGGTGTAACTAAATACAAAGCGCGACTCACTGTCGCTTGATTCGCCAGCACAGTACTCAGGCGCGACGCTAACCTCAATGGCTAAACCACTCACGCGTCGTCACTCCCCTCACCAATAAGCGCTTCGTCGGCAGCCACTTGGTTGGCAATCGTTACGTACTCCGCAACCGTCAAGGTTTGCGGACGCCGTGCAGGATCAATGCCTAGCGCTTCTAATGTTTCGGCGCTCACCCTACCTTTCAGGTTATTGCGCAGCGTTTTGCGTCGCTGACCAAAGGCCAGCTTGACCAGTTCAAACAGCAGCACTGGGTCGTCTGCGGTTTGGGGTAAGCTTTCATGAGGGGTAAGCCTAACAATGGCGGAATCAACTTTTGGCCTGGGAACAAAGGCTTCTGGCGGTACGATAAACAGTTGATCAACATGGCAGTAATACTGCGCCATCACCGACAGACGCCCCCAGTCAGTGCTGCCTGGCTCAGCAGCTAAGCGCTCAACGACCTCTTTTTGCAGCATAAAGTGCATATCGGCAATCGCATTGCCCATGGTTAACAGATGAACTATTAACGGCGTTGAGATGTTGTAAGGCAGATTACCGACGACTCGCAGGGCAGGACCGTCACCTTGTAGCGCGGCGAAATCAAACTTCAGCGCGTCACCTTCATGAATAACGAAGTCAGGATAATTAAAAAACTGCACCCTCAAGCCAGGAATAAGATCACGGTCTAGTTCAATGACTTCAAGTTTTCCAGTCGCCTCTAATAACGGAGCGGTGAGCGCGCCTTGCCCAGGGCCAATTTCGACGAGTCGGTCGCTTTCGCGAGGTCCAATAGCACGGACAATACGCGAAATGATGCCGAGGTCACGCAGAAAGTTTTGACCAAAGCGTTTACGAGCACGGTGCTGCTGAGGCACTTGAGACATCTAACAGTGTTCCTTGGAGGGTTGATTCATGAAGCAACTAAGGCATTGGCACGCTGAGTGGTAAGTCGCCTTGCTAGCGCTAGGGCAACGCCTAAACTATTGGGGTCAGCAGTACCGTGGCCCGCTAAGCTGAGCGCGGTACCGTGGTCGACCGAGGTACGTACCAACGGCAAGCCAAGGGTAATGTTGGCCGCCTGACCAAAGCCTGCGTATTTTAGCACTGCCAGCCCTTGGTCATGATACATCGCCAGCACCGCATCAACGCCCGCTAAATGGCGCGGCGTAAAAAGCGTATCGGCAGGCAGCGGGCCTTGAATATCCAGACCTTCAGCACGCAGCGCCTTCAAAGCAGGGATAATAACATCGAGTTCTTCACGTCCTAAATGGCCATCTTCCCCGGCATGGGGATTTAGCCCACACACTGCAATGCGCGGGGCCATAATCCCAAACTGGTTCTTAAGATCAGTCGCGAGCAATCGACTAATACGCGTAATTTTGTCATGGGTAACCGCATCTGCCACGTCTCGCAGCGGTAGGTGTGTGGTGACAAGCGCGACGCGTAGATCACTACTGCCCTGCCAACGACTCGACTGGGCGTGCAGCGCCTGGTCAGTGGCTAACAACATCACAACCTCATCAACACCACAGGCATCGCGCAGCCATTCGGTGTGACCCGTAAAGCGGGGGAAGCCACCTTCGATAATCACCCCTTTATGAAGCGGCGCGGTAACCATTGCCGCAGCATGCCCATGCAGACAGGCGTCTACAGCGATTTGCAGCGTCTCTAGCACATAGCTTGCATTGGCGGGGTTGAGCATGCCGGGATGTGCTGGCTCTCGAAGCGCAGCGGGCCACACAACCAAACGCTTTGGCGAGGAAACCTCCCCGCTTCCAGGGGTAGCTTCTACCATATCAAGGTGCAACCCGAGCAGCGCCGCGCGCTGGCTCAGCAGCTCCGTATCGCCAATGACCACCGTATTATTTAATTGACCATTGGCGGCCAGCATCAACGTAATCTCTGGCCCAATACCCGCGGGTTCTCCGGTAGTAATCAGCAGTGGTGCGCTATTATTCATTGGGATGGCTCATTAAAGGCGAATATCGACGAAAGCCTGCTCACGCATTTCACGCTGCCATGTCTGCAGTTCTTCGTTAGCACGGCGCTGGAAAATGGCTTCGCGAACCTGCTCACGGCGGCTTTCTTCAGTCACGTCCTGACGGCGGCGCTCAAGCACTTCAATCACGTGGTAGCCAAACTGAGAACGTACGGGCTCAGAAAGTTGATTAGCACTCAATGTCCCCATTGCCTCTTCAAAGGCCGGTACCGTTTGTCCTGGGCGCACCCAACCAAGTTCGCCGCCATTCATGGCACTGCCACGGTCGTCACTAAACTCACGCGCAACGGAGGCAAAGTCTGCACCTTGTTGTAAACGCTGACGAGCCTGCTCAGCGCGAGCACGGGCCTGGTTTTCATTTTGTGTCGGCGTTAACTCCACTAGCACGTGACGGGCTCGCACTTCTTCAATAAATGCCTGACCTTGTTGAGAGGGCTGTTGGTTCAAGAAGCGCTCAACGTCGCGATCAGTCACGGTGACACGCTGACTAATTTGACGCTGCTGAACCTGACGCATTAGCATTTCGCGACGTACTTCCTCGCGCACGTCGGCCAGGGCCATGCCGTCTGCTTCCACGTTATCGGCAAACTCATCTAGCGTCATACCATTAGACTCGGCGATGGTACGTAACTGGCGATTAAGCTCCGTGTCGTCAACGCTAAGATTGGCTTGGCGAGCCATCTGGAGCTGGATTTCATCCATCACCATGCGCTCTAGCACCTGCTGAGCCAGTTCGCCACGGGGCGGCAAGTTACCGCCTTGAGCTTGCGCCTGCTGCTCCACCTGGGCGATGCGGCTATTAAGCTCACTACGCATAATGACGCCGTCATTAACGACAGCCACAACGCTGTCCAGCATTTGCCGCTGGGCCGATTCGAAATTTTGTGCGTGAACCGACAGCGGTGCAAGCGCAGCACTCGTTCCAAGGCAAAGTGCCATCATGCCGCCAGCAGAAAGCAGTTTTGCCTGCTTTTTCAAGCCATTGGTCAGCAGGGTCTTTCTGGTAGTCATAAAGAATCTCTTTCAGTCAGTCGCCATTTAACAAAAACGTTATAGGGGCGTTGGACGGTAGCCAGGAATGGCTTGTTCAAAGTAGCCGTCAGCCTGTTGGCCAACGCCACCAAGGCCTCGGAATACAAAGCGTAAGAATAACCCGCGGTCGTTGAAGTCATCACCCACGCGAGCGGTGTCGTTATCGTCTACCCATTCACGCCATACCAGTTGTAAACCGTAGCAGCAGTCGTTCCACTGAACACCGGCCAACTGCTCAAGCGCACGGTCATTGGTTTGATCGTGCAGGTAGCGGCCAATCAAATCAATTCTTGGGCTGGCTTTCCAAGCAAGTGACAGGTCCCACTCTTCTCGGCTGTAATCTCTAAAGCCATCATCGCCTGGTATAACACCCGGGTCGAAACCTTCGATCTCCCAACGGTAGCCAAGGTTCACTACATGGCCGGCAGGATGACGATAACGTGCATCAACGCTGGAGCGTTCGGTCTGCTCACGCTGGTCGTCGTATAACCATTCATACCCCGCACTCCACCGATCATTAATCTGCCAGTCGAGACGCGTCACCAACGGAGAGCGATCACGAGTAGCCTGATAGCGGCTTAGCGGGTTCACGTTTGGATCATCTTCCGGGCGAGCAGGCAGCGTATCGGGATCGCCTTCACTATCGATGCGGCGCTCGGAAAAATAAACGCTTTGCCCCACTCCAAAGGTCAACCGATCCCGTCCAGAGGCGTCTTCAATAAAGCGAGATTGTACGCCCAGCGACACGCGATTAAGGTCACCTAAGCGATCGGCACCTGAGAAGCGATGAGCCGACCATAGCTGATCCCAGGAAAACGCTCGCTCGCGGCTGTCAAAATCAGGCAGTTGCGTTTGGTTAGTGCGCGGGACGTAAGCGTAGTTCAAACGTGGCTCAAGGGTTTGGCGATAGTCTCTACCGCGCAGTTCAAGCTCACGCTCAAAAACAAGGCCACTATCAATCGATGTGACCGCCGCACTGCGGCTGGGAGACGTTCCCCGGTCAGTAACGCGATCGCCATAGTCCAGCGCATAGGCGGTATGCCATAACTCGGTACGCGGCTCGATATAACCCCAGGGCTGCTCAAACCGCCAACCAATAGCTGGCGTAAGATGAAGACGCGACCCGACCGCGGCTTCGCGCTCCGGTACCCGGCGCTCATCTACATCACGCCAAAAATAAGTCGCGTTAGAGCGCCATTGTGTGTAAATACCGCTGCCTAACTGCCAATCAGAGCTGGCAGTCAAACTTGGCAAACGGTAAAAAGGCTTGTCGGAATCACTTAGCGGATCTTCCAAACGTTGGAAGCCTTGGGCGCGTGCATCTAGCTGCCAACGCTCACCGCGGTAATCTATCCGAGCCAACCGCTCCATACTAGCGCGTTCACTGTTGCCAAACTCACCACCAAAATCATCGAAATAGCGCCCATCACTGGCGGCGCCATAACGTAATTGGTAATCACTGCGAGGCGTTAGTGTCCCGATATGCTGTGTATCGATGTACCAGCGGTCATTCCCTTCGAAGCGGTTATCGCCATTGTTACTGCCGTCATCGCTACTGATATATCCACCTTCTACTGTGCCTCGACTCGCTTCCAGCAGATAGCGGTACTCACCGTTGAGCAACAGCCCACGGTTCGACATCCAGCGCGGCGTAATAGTGGCATCGTGATTTGGCGCTATGTTCCAGTAAAAGGGCTGTGCATAGTCAAACCCCTCATTGGAAAAGCTAACGGAAGGCGACAAAAACCCGCTATGGCGGCGGTCGTCAATGGGGAAGCGCAACCAGGGCCAATAAAAAATTGGCACGTCTTTAACTTCTAAACGTGCATGTCGCGCGGTGCCAAACCCTTCAGCTTGATTCAGCTTTATATCGCTACTAACGAGCTGCCAGCTATTCGTGTCTGGGTCGCACGTGGTAAATGAAGCATTTCGCAGGCGATATTGCTCATCGCCGGTTTGCTCTAACTGGCTGGCCTGCCCTCGTAAATGCTGTTCGTAAAGCACGAAGTGGCTATTGCTTAACGAGGCCCGATCATCATTGAACATCAGAGTGGCTTGTTCACCACGCACCAACGCCCGGCCATCACGTATGGCTAAATTGCCTTCTGCGTCTACTCGCTGGCGGTCCGCGGGCAAATACATCTGGGCCGCCTGCAGCTCTGTGTTTCCACGACGCAGCACAACATCACCGCGCAGAAACGCTTCACCATCTGCGGCATAATCGACTTCCTGAGTCTCCACCGACAAGGTTTCGGGGTTATCTTCCGCTGGCAGGCGGTAGTCAGGCATCACATAGCGCCCTCGACACAGCTGGTGCGGGGCTTCATCTTGGTTCCAGGCCTGCCAGTCGAGCGCCTCGGCAGGCAGCGTCTGGCCTTGTGCCACTGCTGAAAAAGAGGCGCCAGCGAGCAAACTGCCCAACAGCGTGTGCGCAACCGTTACGGTACGCGAGATTCGCTTGCCCATGTTCGTTATCCTTGGCATCCATAATCGGTATTATACAGCCCGCATGATGCCCGACCAGCAAGGAGCTTGCATGTCATCTTCTCGGATTGACGCCCTCACCCAGTGGGCGGCTGAACAAAATAACCTAAATAGCGCCGCTGTCCGCCTTTCACCAGCGGGCGGTGACGCCAGTTTCCGGCGTTATTTCCGGCTAACGCTGCCTAACGGCAGTACTCGAATAGTAATGGATGCCCCCCCAGCTCAGGAAGACTCAGCACCATTCGTTGCTATCGGAAAACGCTGGTACGCGGCAAAATTACCCGTTCCACATATTTACGCTGCTGATCTCGACGCGGGGTTTTTGCTGCTCGATGACCTTGGGGACACGCCCTTACAAGCGCTATTCACTGATCAAGCGCGCACTCAACAAAGTCATTTAGATGCGCTGGCCTTACTTGCCAAGTTACAAAACCACGCCAACCCTGCCACGTTACCACCTTATGATGCGGCGCTGCTGAGCCGAGAGCTCGACCTTTTTCCCGAGTGGTGTTTAAACAATTGGCTCTCGTTACCAACGCCTGACAGCTGGGATGCGCTGCGTAAACACCTCGTTGAGCAGGCGCTTGAGCAACCCGTTGTCAGCGTACATCGCGATTACGACGCGATGAATATCATGGTGCACGACCAGCAGCTTTACATGATTGATTTTCAAGACGCAGTTGCTGGACCCATCAGTTACGACGTTATCTCCTTATTACGCGGACGTTACTGCCGTTTTTCTCAGGCGCAGTTCATGCAGTTCGTGGACGCCTTCTATCGTCAGGCGCGCCAGGATGGGCGTCTCTCCCATCACGTCAGCGGTGATGAATTTCTTACCCAGTGCCACGCCATGGCCGCTCAACGCTCTTTAAAAGTACTCGGAATTTTTTGCCGACTAACGCTACGTGATGCCAAACAGGGCTATTTATCACGTCTGCCACATTTTTTAGCGCACTTAGAAGATAGCCTGACCGCGCTGCCCCAGCACAGCGCGTTTGCTGAATGGGTACGTGGTACATTGCGCCCCGCCATTCTTGTTCGTCTAGCGGAAAGTGACTTATGAAAGCAATGATTTTAGCCGCTGGTCTTGGCAAACGAATGCGGCCGCTTACCGACCACTGCCCAAAACCACTATTACCGGTAGGGGGTAAGCCACTTATTGTGCACCACCTCGAACGGCTCAAGCGTGCGGGCATTGATGACGTAGTCATCAATGTAAGCTATCGCGCAGAGCAGATCATGACAGCACTCGGCGATGGAAGCGCCTTTAAATTACGTATTCACTGGAGCCATGAAGAAGCGCCGTTAGAAACCGGCGGCGGCATCCAAAAGGCACTGCCTCTGCTTGGAAATGCCCCGTTCTTACTGATCAACGGGGACGTCTGGTGTGATTACACGCCCCAAGCGTCGCTGCTTCAGGGAAGTGACCTAGCTCATCTTGTGCTGGTAGATAACCCGTCTCATCACCCCGCCGGTGATTTTGCCCTTACCGATGGGCGCGTTGCAGTGGAAGGCCGCCAGCGCCTCACTTTCGCGGGCATTAGCCTGCTACACCCAAACCTTATTACCGGACAGCCCCCAGGGGCATTTGCCCTGGCCCCGCTGCTTAAGCAAGCGATGGCAGGCAATCGTGTCAGCGGCGAACACTTTTCAGGCCACTGGGTCGATGTGGGCACCCCAGAGCGGCTAGAGGCTCTAGAACACCATCTTTTGGCGTAACAGAGCAGCAAACGATGAAGCAGTGCGTCTACCGCTAGAAATGTTATGCTTCGCGACCTACCTATAGGTGCTTAGATGAGGAGAGCGACGTGAAAGCACGAATAAAATGGACAGAGGGTCGCCAATTTGTAGCTGAGTCCGGCAGTGGGCACAGCGTCGTTATTGACGGCCCGCCTGATCACGGCGGCCGCAATACCGGCCCCCGCCCCATGGAAATGTTATTGATGGGCATGGGCAGTTGCACCGCCTTTGATATTTTAAATATCCTGGATAAAGCCCGTGCCGATGTCACCGACTGTGTTGCGGAGCTTGACGCCGAGCGTGCCGATGAAGTGCCCTCTGTGTTTACCAAGATCCACGTGCACTTTGTGGTGACTGGTCGCAACTTAAAAGAGAAGCAGGTACAGCGAGCGGTTGAGCTCTCCGCAGAAAAGTACTGCAGCGCGTCTATCATGCTGGTCCAAGGCGGCGTTGAGATCACTCACTCGTTTGAGATTGTCGACGCTTGAGCTACTCGGAGCGACATCTTCCCTGTTTATTAACGACGCATGCATCAAAAATGCATGTATTAAAAAAATTAGCGCGCCTGGATGCATACCATGCGCTTGGCGGGCATAATACGTTCGCTTGTTTTTACCCCTACTGCGTAGCAAACGGCCGCTTTGCAGAAAGCGACCACAGCATCATGGTGACAAGTTTTTATCGGTTCCGGCGCTGGCTCGTCGGGGTGTCTTCATCTGCCATAGGGAGGTTCGGACGTGTCAGATAATCTCCGACTCCACGGGTTTAACAACCTGACTAGCTCGTTGAGCTTTAACATTTACGACATCTGTTACGCCAAGACCGAAGAGCAACGTGCGGCATACATCGACTATATCGATGAGCTTTACAACGCCGAACGTTTAACGCAGATTTTAAAAGACGTCACCAATATTATCGGCGCTCATGTGCTCAATATTGCTCGTCAAGACTATGAGCCCCATGGGGCCAGCGTTACGATCCTAATCGCTGAGCACGAACTGGATGAATCCAATCCGGAGCAAACCGAGCCAGGCCCTGGACCACTACCTGAAACAGTCGTGGCGCATCTTGATAAAAGCCACGTGACGGTGCACAGTTATCCTGAGTCGCACCCTGACAATGGTATCAGCACCTTCCGACTGGATATTGACGTGTCAACCTGTGGTCACATCAGCCCGTTGAAGGCACTGAACTACCTAATCCACAGTTTTGACTCTGATATTGTTACCACGGACTACCGCGTTCGCGGTTTTACTCGCGACGTCGACGGAAAAAAGCTGTTCATCGATCACGATATTACCTCGATCCAGGACTACCTGGCAGAAGATACCAAGCACGCCTATCAAATGATCGATGTGAACGTGTATCAAGAAAACATGTTCCACACCAAGATGCTGCTGAAAGACTTCGAGCTTGATAACTACTTGTTCGGCACATCGCGCCGCGACATTACATTTGAAGAAGCGCGAGACATTGAAAGTCGGTTGCGCAGAGAGATGCTAGAGATTTTCTATTCACGTAATCTCGACTAGCCTAGACACCAATCGACCAGAAGCCGTCCTACGACAATCGCAGGGCGGCTTTTTTATTCACTGCTTGGTTCTTGGCAGCCGCTAATAGAAACCTGACTCACCTTCGGGGCGCGTTTTAAACCGCCGATGGAGCCATAGATACTGCTCAGGATGCTTACGAATTGCCCGTTCGATAAACTCATTCACCCGAGTAGCATCGGCTACCTCATCTCGACTAGGAAAGTTTTCAAACGCAGGCAAGCACTCAATAGTATAACTACGATTATCCGGGTTGCGATGAAACATCAGTGGCACAACAGGCGCACCTGTTAAACGAGCAATCTTAGCGGTAAGACGAATGGTCGCTGCTTGCTGGCCAAACAGTGGTGCAAACACGCTAACATCGCGGCCAAAATCCTGGTCAGGCGAGTACCACACAATATGGCCTGCTTTGATCCTCCGAACAACGCCGCGCAAATCATGGCGGTCGATAGCCTGGCCAAAAATACGCGAACGGGCTCGCGTCATAAATCGCTCAAACAAGGGATTGTTATGTGGCCGATAAACCGCATCTGCGGAAAAAAATAGCGAATGGAGCGCACCACCTAGATCTAACGTTGAAAAGTGCACCCCCACAACCAGCACGCCTTTGCCTTGAGCCTGGGCGCGCGCTAAGTTTTCCTGGCCATGGTAGGCCACACGGTGGCGTAAGCTTTCGGCATTTCTGCACCAGCCCGTGGCGGTTTCTACCAGTCCCATTCCATTGGCAATGAAAATCTCTTTTACTAACCGGTGCTGCTCATCGGCACTTTTTTCAGGGAAACAGAGGGCAATATTTGTCTCTGTGATGTGCCGCCGACGCTTTATAAAACGCCATGCTAACAAACCAATCACTTTCCCTACCCACAGCGTAAACCGCCAAGGGAGCCAAGCAACAACATACATCGCGCCTATTGCCAGCCAGGTTGGCCAGTAGCGCGGGTGTGCAAACGAGCGCGGATAGGAGGTTTTAGACATACTGATTACCGTTTAAGCGAAGGCACTGTGATAGCGACGCGGCACTCTTGGCAACACTCCCGTTAACAGGGTATAGCTGATGGTATCGCAGTAGCGCGCCACCTCATCAACTGGCAACACAACACCGTTGCTTGCGGATCCCCACAACACGACCTCGCTACCGATAACAGCCTCCGGCACATCGGTGACATCGACGGTTAGCATATCCATTGAGACCTTGCCGGCAATCGCACAGCGCTGGCCATTCACCAACACAGGGGTACCGTCTACGGCATGGCGGTCATAGCCATCGCCATACCCTGCCGCAACGACAGCAATTTTAGAGCGTCGCGAAGCTCGCCAACGACCACCGTAGCCAACCGGTTCGCCTTCCTCAAGTTCACGAAGGGCGATAATTTCGGAGCGTAAGCTCATCACCGGGCGCAACTGGCGGGTGATCTCATTGGCTTCTTCCAGCGGGTCACTGCCATACAGCATGACACCAGGACGATTCCAGTCACCATGGGCAATTGGCCATGCCAGTGTTGCCGGAGAGTTGGCTAAACATAGAGGCGCATCCAGCGATTCCGCCAAGGTCGTTAAGGCGGTCATTTGCTGATTAAAGTAGCTCCCCTCGCGAGCATCTGCCGTCGCAAAGTGGCTCATCAAATGCAGCGCGGTTACCTGTGGCGCGTTGACTAATCGCTGCCAAACATCAGGCGCTTCATCTAGGGAAAAGCCTAAACGATGCATACCTGAATCGACTTTCATCCATACCGGGATAGGCTGACGGGGTGAAAAAGCTAACAAGGCAGCCACTTGCCACTCAGTGTGAACGCTGATCCAGAAGTTGTATTGATCAACTAACGCTAGCTCGTCGGCGGTAAAAATACCTTCAAGCAATACGATGGGCACTTTAATGCCCCCTTCACGCAAGCTAATCGCTTCTTCTATGCAAGCAACAGCAAATGCAGGCACATCGGCTTCTAGGGCGCGCGCGCATTCAAGCGCCCCGTGACCATAAGCATCCGCTTTAATAACGGCTACCGAACGGCTTTGAGGGGCGCAGCGGCACGCTAGCTGATAGTTATGACGCAGCGCGCCTAAATCAATATGGGCCACTAAGGGGCGCATCACGTTTCTCACTTACACAGTCAATAGTTTATCGGTAGATCAACCAGCGGGTGTCAAAAACAACGCACCGAGCGATTAACTCGGTGCGTTAGGGTCTGTATGACGACACAGCTTGCCGCCATTAACTCTCAAAAACAGCCAACTCTCGAAAACAGCTAACTCTCGAAAATAGCGTTGAGCGAAAGGCCCTGCTTTTCCAAAGAGCGGCGCAGCTTCTTTAGCGCTTCCACTTGAATTTGCCGAACACGCTCTCGGGTCAGGCCAATTTCAGCGCCAACTTCTTCTAATGTGGCGGCTTCATGGCCTCGCAGACCGAAGCGACGCACAACCACCTCACGCTGCTTATCACTTAGCTCATCCAACCAGTGGTCTACGTGCTCACGCACATCACCATCAACCAGACACGCTTCCGGCCCGAGCACTTCGTCGTCAGTCAAGGTATCGATTAACGGCTTATCGCTATCGCCACCCATTGGATAATCTACGGAAGAGACGCGCTCGTTGAGCCCAAGCATTTTCTTAACCGTTTCAACTGGCTTATCGAGATGATCGGCAATCTCTTCTGCGGTTGCTTCATGGTCAAGCTTTTGGGTCAGCTCACGCGCTGCGCGCAAATAAATATTCAGCTCTTTAACCACGTGAATCGGCAAACGAATGGTGCGCGTCTGGTTCATCAGTGCACGCTCAATAGTTTGTCGAATCCACCATGTGGCATAGGTAGAAAAACGAAACCCTCGTTCAGGATCAAACTTTTCTACCGCCCGGATCAGCCCAAGGTTACCCTCTTCAATCAAATCAAGCAGCGTTAGCCCCCGATTAAGATAACGTCTGGCAATTTTGACAACCAGGCGGAGGTTGGACTCAATCATTCTTGACCGTCCAAGCGGGTCACCTTTACGTGCTAAACGGCCATAAAAAACTTCTTCGTCCGGCGTTAATAACGGCGAGAAACCAATTTCATTGAGATAGATTTGTGTAGCATCCGAGCTTTGACTCGATTGACGCTCATCACGGCTCAACGCTTTTTCAAAAGCATCTTCCTCCGCGGTGACGTCATCGGCGCTATCCAGCGCCTCCTCAATAGCGTCCAGGTCAACCTCCTGTAGATCCTTCTCCAGCATACTCATGGTAGTATCCCCCGTTATTTCGCCTAACCGCCATTTAGAAAAGTGAAGGTAGCTGCACTCCCTGTGCACTTGCACCGTTATTGCTATATGACGCCTTACTCTAGCTATCCGGGTACCCCAAAGCACATTAACTGACCGGTTCGCTTAACAATGCCAGAAGTGTTAACGAGAGGGTAGATAGTCCAAGGGGTTTTGTGGCTGCCCATCACGACGCACCTCAAAATGCAACTTGACACTGTCTGCATCACTATCACCCATCGTTGCGATCACCTCTCCCGCTTCAACGACATCATTTTCTTTAACGCTCAGGCTATCATTATGCGCATAAGCACTCAGATACTGGTCATTGTGTTTGAGTAGTATTAGGTTACCGTACCCACGCACGCCGCTGCCTGCATAAACGACGATGCCTGGTCCTGCCGCCTTGACAGGTTGCCCCTTTTGACCTTCGATATCAATCCCGGCGGTAATTGAGCCTCCCTGGCCAAACTCTCCGGCAACTTGTCCTGCCGTTGGCCATAGCCAGTTAACATTATCGACAGGTGTAAACGTGCGTGAAGAACGGTCAACGCGAGCGGTTTGGCTTGGCTTTGCAGACTCAACAGGCGGGGTGGTTGCCGCTGGTTCTGGCTCTGGTGCCGGGGTAGGCTCAGGTTTCGGGGTAGGTTCAGGCTTAGGTTCAGGCTTCGTCTCTGGTTCTCTGGTGGGCTCTGGCTCAGACACTTCGGGCGTCTCACTACTGGGCGCATCGACACTCGCCACACTCACGCTTTCAGCCACTTGCTGCGCGGCTTCCACCGACGCTTGCTCAGCACGCTGCGCTCGCTCAGCTGTTAAACGCTGGTTACGCTCAATCGCACTCTCATCGGGCAGCAACCAGTCTAGCTGCTGATCGTTACTTGCCACGGAAGTGGCCTGAGGATTCAACCCTGTTGCAACGGCACCCGACGCAGGGCGTTCTGGAACAGAGGAGCCTGCCGACGGGGTATTTGATGCCAACACCCCGTCTCGTAGCGCAATGGTTTGGCCTGGGTGAATTTGATAAGGCGCCTCAATATTATTGATTTGCGCTAACTGGCGATAATCAAGACTGTGCTGCCATGCGATTCCATAAAGAGTATCGCCTGCCTTAACGGTATATTGAGGTGAGTCTGCTACCGCGCGGCGTGCTTCACTTAAGTCCTGCACTTGCGGGGTGTTTTGCTGTTGATTGGCGCAGCCACTGACAGCTAACGCCAATACTGACATGATGAAAACCTTACGCATGAAAACCCTACTCCTTTTCAACGTCGCGCGCGTTTCCTATTGATCTATGCCCGGCATAATGCACTGCGCGACGGTTTAATAACACCACCAATAGTGCGCCAACCACCATTAGTGCCACAACGCCTATCGCTTGTGCCGATTCACCAGACAGTACCGCATAATCACCAGGCAACAAATAACGATGAGCCAACGGGATCATTTGTCCGTCTGGGCCAAGCTGATAACGCAGTAGCTCTTTCCACGGCCATAGCACGGGTAACGAACCAACAATAAACCCTAATAACAGCTGTAGTGTGGAATCATGGTGGCGGCGCAACAGCCACGACAGTAGTCGCGAAAACAGCGCTAAACCGATCACACATCCCATGCCAAAGAGTATAATAATGCCGATATCGAAGCTTCGAATAGCCCCTAAAATGGTGCCATAAAGTCCCATAGTAAGCAGCAAGAAGCTACCCGACACCCCTGGCAACAGCATGGCGCTAATAGCAATACAGCCAGCGACCATGACAACCAGAGCTTCATTACCGATAAGTAACACCAGCGGCATCATACCAGGCAGCGATTTAGCTAACAGCAGCCCCCCGACCATGGGTAATAAGTACCAAAACTTCCAACCTCTTCCCGCTTTAGCTACCACAAACCCTGATGCGGCCACCAAACCGAAGAAAAACCCCTCAATTAATAGCGGGTACGCTTCCATTAGCCAAAGCGCTATATGAGCAACACTGAAAAGGCTAACCGCGACGCCCAGTAATAGCGGCACTAAAAAGGTTAAATTCAAATGCTGAGCCAGCGCCACCCAGCCGCCACGACGCCAAGCGATGAAGGCGCTGGGCCCAAACTGTTTGATGGTATTAATGAGTTCCTCATAAATACCGGTAATAAATGCGATTGTTCCGCCTGAAACACCGGGCACCGCATCGGCTGCCCCCATTCCTGCGCCTTTTAAAAACAGCTCTACAAATCGACGCTTCAATCCACCACTCCTTGCAATAGGGGTACAAAACGCACAGGTTCAAGCCGACGCTTTTCAAAAGCACTACCCATGCGTTTTATTCGAGTGAGCCATTGGCTGCCGTCAGGCTCTTCCAACGGAGCAATCAGAACACCGTCATGGCTAAGCTGCTCCAATAAAGCTTCTGGCAGCGTTTGAGCACAAGCGGTTAACAAAATCACGTCAAAAGGGGCTGTTTCTTGCCACCCTTCACCGCCATCAGCAACGGCCAGCGTCGCTGGCGCATCAAGACGTCGAAGCCGCTGCGCGGCGCGCTGATGTAATGCATAAATGCGTTCGACCGAGTAAAGCATGGGCACCAGCCGCGACAATATCAGCGTTTGGTAACCAGAGCCTGTCCCTACTTCAAGCACGCGCTTTGGATCAGCTCGCAGCACCAGCTCGGTCATGCGGGCAACCGTCAGTGGTTGCGATAGTGTCTGTCCAAAACCGATGGGCAGCGCGGTATCTTCATACGCGCGATGGGCCAGCGCCTCATCAACGAAAAGGTGCCTTGGCTCAGCCGCCATAACACCGAGCACCCGTGCGTCTTGAATACCTTGCTGCTCAAGCCGCTCTACCATGCGATCCCGAGTGCGCTGAGAGGTCATGCCCCGTCCGCGCAGCTCGCTAGGCGACAGCTCAGGCAAAAGCATCCAACCAGTCCTGCACGTCGCTGCGCGCAGGGTGGCGCGTCAAGTCTGTTTGTAATGGGGTAATTGATACATAACCCGCTTCGATCGCAGAAAAGTCGGTATCCTCGCCATCGTCAGCATTCGCCGCAACGGGCGCTATCCAGAAGCGCGTGCGACCGCGCGGATCTTTTACCGGCACAGGCTTCTCTGCTGGCCCGCGGTAGCCTAAGCGGGTCACTCTGACGCCTTTAATCTCTTCCCATGGCACGTCCGGCACGTTGACATTTAAAAGGGTGCGCGGTGGCAGCGACAGTTGGTCGGCTGCGCCGATTAAACTGGCCGCTACTTTAGCCGCAGTTGGGAAATAGCGATCACCGCACAGCGACATTGCAATAGCGGTCATGCCCAAATTGCGCCCTTCCATGGCAGCCGCCACGGTGCCTGAATAGAGTACGTCATCACCAAGATTGCTGCCGTGATTAATCCCGGAGATCACTAAGTCAGGACGCTCGTCCCAGACACCGTTCACGCCAAGGTAAACACAGTCGGCGGGCGTCCCGTCGACGCTATAAAAACCATTATCTAACGCGGTTAAAGAAAGCGGACGGGAGAGCGTCAGCGAGTTACTAGCGCCGCTGCGATCTCGGTCAGGAGCAACCACACGTAAATTTGCATGGGCGACTAGCGCATCATGAAGTGCCCGCAAGCCCGGCGCATGGACACCATCGTCATTGGAAAGCAGCAGTCGCCGCATTAGCGTCTCCTTTAAGGATACCTAGTAAAGATAAGCGCACGCGGGGTGCATTAAGCAACATCTGGATGAGCAATTAACTCATTCACCACCGCCGTCGCAAAACTTCCCCGTGGTAAGGCAAATGAGAGTACCACGGCATTAGGCAATGTCTCGATACTAGGCGAAATCAACCTTGCTCGCAGCGCCCGATGGGAACGTTTCACGCCGCTTTTCAGTAACCCTTCGCACAACATTGGATGGCATGCTAACAGCCGCTTTTCGTAGTCTGCCACGTGATAGTCAGCTAGCTCACCGACGCCCCATAAGGCACCGGTTGGATGGATATCAAGCGCAGCAGCACGATCAAGCAAGTTGTTATCCACTGCATCAACGGTAAAGACACTGTGAGTGCCATCCAGCATGAGCGTGTCGCCTGCTAACGGCTGACACCAAGTCCCATCTGCCAAACGTTCACTCAACAGCTCGTTAAACAAGAAACTTCGCGCGGTAGAAAGCATCATTCCTTGGCGGTCGTCACGCTTGCGCCAACCTTTAGCGAAAAGGGCTTCTGCACGCTGTAAATTACGCCCACCTGGCCCAAAACGCTGAGGTCCAAAATAGTTAGGAACACCCTGACGACAAAGCGCCTCCCAACGGTCATAAAAATGATTTCCTTGAAGCGCCTCACCGCTAAGACGCAACGTAAAGTGATTACTACGATGCACACCGCGTTTAAGCTTTCGGGGATGTCTCGCCTGTGCCAACACCGTAATACCCAATGCCGCTAATGACACGCTTAAATCACTTGGCGCCTCGCGGCCAGGCAAATGAACGCTTAACCACTGCCGGGTCACCGCAACACGATCTTTCATTCCGGAGTAGCCCACCTCTCGGGGGGCTACCCCACAAAGGCAGCTAAGGCTTTTTACCACATCTAACGTGGTTTGATGGCGCTTTTCAAGACGTAACCACAGATGCTCGCCATGATTTTCAGGCGTAAAATCCAGCTGCTCATCGACAACAAAATCTTCTGGCTGAGCACGGTAATGTCCTGGTTCAGGAGCACCAAACTCGGCATCCAAGCAGCGCTGCCAAGCGTGTAAGTTAAGCATTCAGCGCCTCTTGGTGCTCAATCAGCACCACTGCTTCAGCGGCGATACCTTCACCTCGTCCGGTAAATCCAAGCCGTTCAGTCGTTGTGGCTTTGACATTGACCTGCCCAAGGCTAATACCTAAATCTTCAGCGATGACAGCCCGCATTGTGTCAATGTGCGGCGCCATTTTAGGCGCCTGTGCCATTAGCGTGGCATCCAGATTAACCACACAGAAGCCTTCTGCATGAACCAGTTGAACCACGTGACGTAATAAATGACGGCTATCTGCACCCGCCCATGCTGGGTCGGTATCGGGAAAGTGCCGTCCAATATCACCGAGCGCACAGGCACCCAGCAATGCATCACTGACAGCATGCAGCAGCACATCGCCATCCGAGTGGGCAACAAAACCATGTTCGAAAGGCAACTTTACGCCACCAATCATCAAATGGTCGCCAACGCCAAATCGGTGCACGTCAAATCCGTGGCCAATTCGCATTAACAACTCCTTTCAGATTCAGAGGATTGAGCTACTTGCGACGCCATGATGGCAGCGGCAAGAGCAAGGTCATCAGGATGGGTGATCTTGAGATTGTCGCGACGCCCACTTACCAATTTAGGGGCCTGGCCAAGTGCTTCAACCGCTGAGGCTTCATCCGTTACCACGTTGTGATTCGCAGATGCGTATTCAAGGGCACGGAGCAAAAGCGCATAACGAAAGCTTTGCGGTGTTAGCGCATGCCATAAACGATCGCGGGACTCTGTCGCGGTGCTTAGCTGTTCTGCACTGGCCCGTTTCATAGTATCAGCAACCGGCATCGCCAAGAGTGCGCCACTTGGGTGCTGTTGTGCCACGTGGTAAAGCGTCAGCAAATCAGACGCTGTAATGCAGGGTCGCGCGACATCATGCACCATGACCATATCGTTTTCTTGCGCATTAATAGCATTCAGCGCATTTAAAACGCTATCCATTCGCTCAGCGCCACCAGACACGCGTTGCCACTGAGAAAACGGCACCCACTTAGGGTTGAACCAACGATCATCACTGTCCAGGCATAGCACGAGATGCGCAGCGGGAAAGGCTTGATGTAGCCGAGTAAGTGTATGGGCAAGGATCGGTTTTTCACCTAACGACAGGTACTGTTTAGGCTTGTCAGCCCCCATTCGCTTGCCCTGCCCTGCTGCGGGTACGATTAGCCACAGCGAATGGTTCATTCGTTAGCAACCTCGCTGGGTAAGCTTGGCTGGGTAACTAGCCCCGCATTGATACCCACAAGTTCTGCTTCAATCGCGACACCCGGCACCCAAAAAAACTGCTCATCGCTTCGCACCATGCCCATGTCGCTTCGGGCACGCTCTTCAATAGCATCAAGGCCGGTTTTCAGGTCGGTGACTTCAGCCGCTAACCGAGCATTACGCTCACGCATGGGCACGTTGGCAGCCTCTTGAACGGCAACGCGCTCTTCAACTAGCTGCAAATCTTCCCAGCCGCCATTACCTAGCCAAAGCTGGTATTGGAGCAACCCCATTACGGCAAGCAGCGCAACCGTTAGCCATTTATGCATCACCGCCATCCTTTGTTTAGGCCTAAACGAAGCGCATTATGCCATCATGAGCTATTTCCAGCGAGCAGCACCTTACCTAACAGGTCGGTGTAAATCGTTTTTTATTTAAACGGTAATGCGTCGTTCGCCGCTTCACGGTAAGCGCTGATGTGGGCACCCTCTTCTTGGCAGAATTGGGCGACCCCTGCCGCTAAGCCTGGGTGCACAAGGTAGTGCAATGAGCGCACCCGCTGGGGGGCAAAACCGCGCACCAGCTTGTGTTCTCCTTGGGTACCTGGGTCGAACAAAGAGAGCTCTTTTTCCAGACAAAATTCAATGCCTTGGTAGTAGCAAACTTCGAAGTGGAGACAATCGGCAGCCACCTCGCTCCCCCAATAACGGCCATACAGTGTGTTCTCACCACGGAAATAGAGAGCAGCGGCGACGGGCTGGTCATTCAACAGCGCCTGAACCAACACAAGCGCCTCAGGCATCGCGTGACGTAAACGCTCAAAAAAGGCGTGATTTAAGTAGGGGGGACGTCCCCGCTCGTGATACGTAATCGTGTAGCAGCGGAAAAAGTGTGCCATTGCCTCTTGGGTAATCGCCTCGCCTTCTAAACGCCGTAATCTAAAGCCTTGCTCGGCTACCAGACGACGCTCACGTTTAATCATTTTGCGACGTTTTGAGGTAAGACTTGCCAGGAAACCTTCGAAATCGCCAAACCCACGATCCTTCCATTGAAACTGAACGCCTTCTCGAGCAATTAACTGTGGGCACTGACGCTGCCATGCATCCACTTCGTCATCCTGCGCGAACAGGAGATGCCAACTCGATAACGCTTGTTCTTCACAATGGGCTTGCCATGCCGTTGCCAATACGCCGCGAACATCATCGGCGTTGGCGTCATCGGCAATTAAGGTGCGCGTACCGGGAACCGGGGTAAAGGGAATGGCACTTAATGCCTTGGGGTAATAACGACCACCAGCACGCTCCAGCGCGTCAGCCCACCCCCAATCAAACACATACTCACCGTAGGAGTGGTGCTTGCGATACATTGGCAGCGCGCCTACTAGGCGGTTATCTTGCCACACGCAAAGGTGGCAAGGCTCCCACCCGGTAGCCTCACAGACAGAGCCACTGCTTTCTAACGCCTGTAAGAACGCATGGCGTAGAAAAGGTTGTTCATGGCTGACCAGTGCGTCCCATTGGACGGCCTCCACGGCATTGATACCGGGTAGCATGATGCATGACAGTGAGCGCATGATGCCTCCCAAGGCATATCGATAAAATAGTGAATAAGTGACTTTACCACCAACTAGGCTGTCAGTGCCTTTGTTGATGCTGCCATTTCTGTCCGGCGTGCGGTATTCAACTAGCAGTGACAACCGTCTATTGTTATTAAGAAGTGACCCAAGGAGCCGCCATGAAACGCGATTTAACGCGCCTTTTGCACGCTCAGCGCCATGCGGTTGGCAATGCGCCCTTCCCAACATTAACGTCGCGACGAGAGCGCTTGGCCCGCCTTGCACGAATGACCAAGCACCACCAGCGAGACATTATCCACGCTATCCAGACTGACTTCGGCAAACGCAGCGAAACAGAAATACGCTTGGCGGAAATTAGCGCAGTGCTTCAAGCCATTCGTCATACGCGTCGGCACCTCTGGCACTGGATGCGCCCATATGCTGCCAACATGCCGTGGCGCTTATGGCCCGCCCGCGCACGTATTGTGCCTCAGCCACTTGGCGTGGTCGGCATTATGTCGCCCTGGAACTACCCATGGAGCCTGGCATTGATGCCTGCAATTGATGCTTTCGCAGCGGGGAATAGCGTCATGATCAAGCCTAGTGAGTTCGCCCCTACTACCAGCGCCCTTTTGGCCAAGCTGGTACCACAATATTTTACCGATGAAGAACTGTGCATTGTTGAGGGTGGCCCTGAGATAGCAAAAGCGTTTAGCGCACTGCCTTTTGACCACTTGGTCTTCACCGGCTCCACCCGAGTGGGCCGGCAGGTTGCACTTGCCGCCGCCGAGCAGTTAACACCGGTGACGCTTGAGCTGGGTGGCAAATCACCTGCCATCGTTGCGAGTGACGCTGACCTGGATCGTGCTGCTGCATCGATTATTTTCGGTAAGGGAATGAACGCTGGTCAGACCTGCATTGCACCGGATTACGTGCTGGTGGAAAGCCGCCACCTGGAAGCGCTTATCCAGGCGCTTAGCCGCGCTATCAAACAGCAGCGCCCAAGCGATAAAGAGGCCACCGGGTTTGTCAGCCCTCACCATCAACAGCGCAGTGAACGACTGATAGAACAGGCAAGAGATCACGGCTGCCGTATCATCGATACGGGGCATCATGCACCCGCGCTCGTTATCGACCCAACCCAAAACCTTGAGCTAATGAGTGAAGAAATTTTTGGCCGTGCGCTGCCGCTTATCAGCGTTAAAACGCTCGACGACGCGATTGCCTTTGTAAACGCCCGGCCACACCCACTGGCACTTTACGCGTTCACTGACAATAAATTGTTGCAAACGACCTTACGCCACACAACGCGCTCTGGCGCGCTGGTCTTTAACGAAACATTGCTCCACCACGCGGTTCCCTCTCTGCCTTTTGGTGGCGTTGGAGAAAGCGGCATAGGGGCATATCACGGCCGCCACGGCTTTGAACGATTCAGCCATTTACGCGGCATTTTCTACCAATCAAAACGAGCCTCTAGTTCATTAATAAGGCCGCCTTATAAGCGCTGGCTATTAAAATTACTAAGGATTGGCTAAGCTCTCTATGGGTAAACAAGTGATGATATCCTGCACGGTAGTGAATAGATGTTGATAACAACGTTGCTTTTATTAAATAACCATAAACATGGAGTCTGTTGATGGCGCACGACCTGCTTGACCGCTTACGCGAACGCCTAGAAGAACTAAACCGCTCAGAACGCAAGGTTGCCAATGTCATACTGGAGGACCCGGCGGTAGCCACCAGCCTAAGCATTGCAAGCCTTGCTCAAGCAGCCAGCGTCAGCGAGCCCACGGTCAATCGGTTCTGCCGCAATTTTGGTGCCAAAGGCTACCCGGATTTTAAAATCAAACTTGCTCAAAGCTTGGCGGGCGGCACGCCCTATGTCACGCGAGCTGTCGAACCCAGTGATAGCGCCACGCAATACACCCAGAAGATTTTCGGCGCGACCATTGCTGCTCTGGACGAAGCACAGCGTGACGTCGATATGGCCGCCGTCGAGCGCATGGTCGACTACCTCACCCAAGCGAAACAGGTTCATTTCTTTGGCTTAGGCGCCTCCGGTGCCGTCGCCCAAGACGCCCAGCACAAGTTTTTCCGCTTCAACTTGCCGGTTATGGCTTATGTTGATGTACTGATGCAGCGCATGGTGGCCGCCGCTTGCCATACAGGAGATGTCGTCGTGATTATCTCCTACACAGGACGCACCAAAGAACTGGTCGATATTGCACGCGTTGCCCGCGAAGCAGGTGCCGTGGTGCTGGGAATTACCGCGCCTAACTCTCCGCTCTCCCTAGAGTGTACTGCGACACTTGAAGTCGCCACCCCCGAGGACACCGACCACTACATGCCAATGACCTCGCGGATGATTCAATTAACACTGATTGATACCCTAGCCACGGGGGTAACCTTAAGGCGCGGCGAAGATTTTCTGCCGCACCTTAAGAAGATCAAAGATAGCTTGCGCGATACCCGTTTTCCCATAGAAAAGGTGGGGAAGTAATCAGTAAGCCATCAATCACTGACACCAATGACTTAACTGCTGACGGCGGCGGTAACCGTAATTTCTACTTTTAACTCATCAGCAGGCAGCGGCGCGCAGACACAGGTGCGTGCCGGTGCATAGCCTTCAGGTACCCACGCATCCCACACTTCGTTCATGGCAGCAAAATCATTGCCGTCTTTGAGATAAATCGTCGCGCTGAGCAGCTGCTCTCGGCTGGAGCCAATCTCTTTTAGCAGCGCATCAACCCGCGCCAGCATACTTTCGGCTTGTGCTTTAATGCCTTCATGACGTGCCTCGGGGCCTGTTACCTGACCACATAGGTAGGCAACGCCTTGATGAATAACGGCACGGCTCATACGGGCTTTCGTATCATGGCGCTGAATTGTCATAGTTCAATCTCCTAAGTAAAGCAAAAAAAAGCAGTGTAAACCGCTACCGCTTTGTTGCCTACGCCTTCTTAATCAAGCGTGCTCTGTAGGCACCGGACGATGCTCAAAGACTCGCCGCAAAACAAAGCTGGTATGCGCCCCGGTAACGCCTTCAATGCGGTTAATCACATGCAGTAAAAGGTGCTGATAGTCGTCCATATCACGAACCAGAATCTTGAGCTGAAAATCAGCCGCTTGCCCGGTAATAATCAAACACTCGATCACGTTAGGAATTTTACGGATATGCCGTTCGAAGTTATCGAACCGTTCGGGGGTATGTTGATCCATTGAAATATGCAGCAATACCATCAGCTGATAACCCAGCTGACGTGCATCAACATCTGCTCGGTATTGGGTAATTAAGCCGTGCTCTTCTAGCGCACGCACCCGCCGCAAGCAGGGCGATGGAGAAAGCCCAATGCGCTCGGCTAACTCCTGATTACTAATGCGCCCTTCCTGCTGTAACACATTCAGAATATGGCGATCAAAACGATCAAGCTCAAGCGGCACGACAGGCATTAGAAGCAGCTCCTACCAATAAAAAATAAATAACCGATATTTGCTGCCGATTATTGGCGATAAAACCACATTTTCGCAATAAACTTTCGCCATACTTCCAGTAGACTGTAGTGACTGTTACAAGCAGCTCTCACATGTTGCCTTACCCAGGCATCTGTTAACGCGGCATACGCCACAAGCGGCCACCCAACTAATTCACTGTTTTCAGGAAACTCGCCATGTCTGCTTTTGATCATCGCAAATACCGCCCTGCTCCGCGTGTCCCCGCGTTCAACCGTCTATGGCCTGACCGCGACTTAACCCAAGCGCCAATTTGGGTCAGTGAAGACCTTCGCGATGGCAATCAGGCGCTATTAGAGCCGATGACAGTTGAGCAAAAGCAGCGCTTTTGGCACCAGATTATTAAAGTGGGCATTAAAGAAGTGATGGTGGGCTTTCCGTCGGCTAGCCAACCAGACTACGATTTTGTCCGCTGGCTTATTGAAGAAGACCAAATTCCAGACGATGTCACCATTGCGGTATTGGTGCAGTGCCGCGAACACTTAATTGAGAAAACCTTTGCCTCGCTGGTAGGCGTCAAACGCGCCATTATTCATCTTTACAACTCCACCTCTACCATCCAGCGCGAGCGGGTGTTTGAGATGGACCGCGCCGGCATTACCGATATCGCTGTGCAAGGTGCTACCTGGGTAAAAACCTATGCTGCCCAATACCCAGACGCTGACTGGCGTTTCCAATACTCACCGGAAAGCTTTTCTAGCACTGAAATCGATTTTTCACTGGCTATTTGTGAGGCGGTGATGGATGTCTGGCAGCCAACGCCGGACAATAAATGCATCCTTAACCTGCCCACCACGGTAGAAGTCGCAGGCCCCCATCATCATGCTGACCAGATTGACTACTTTTGCCAGCACATTAGCCGTCGAGATAGTGTCATTATCTCGGTACATACCCACAACGACCGCGGCGGCGCAGTTGCCTCAGCAGAGTTAGCATTACTGGCGGGTGCCGACCGCGTCGAAGGCACGCTACTCGGTAACGGCGAGCGCACAGGCAATATGGATATTGTTACCCTGGCGATGAACCTTTACAGCCAAGGCATTGATCCCAAACTGGATCTTTCCAATCCGGATGAGATCGTTCAGGTGGTGCATGAATGTACTGGTATCACGATGCACCCGCGTCACCCCTGGGTGGGCGAGATGGTGTATACCGCGTTTTCCGGCAGCCACCAGGACGCTATTCGTAAATCCCTTAAGCATCAAAAGCCCGACGAGCCATGGCAAGTAGCTTACTTACCGATTGACCCACATGATATTGGCCGCGATTACCAAGCCGTTATCCGCGTGAATAGTCAGTCTGGTAAAGGCGGCATGGCCTTCTTGCTAGAGCGCGACTTCGGCATCAATTTGCCGCGCTGGATGATGCTGGCACTTGCTCCTTTCGTGCAACAAGAGACTGAGCGCCGCAATAGCGAGCTTTCAAGTGAGATCATTCGTCAGGTGATGTTTGATAATTTCACTCAGGATGCACCGCTTGCATTGGCCGATTACCGACTCTCTAAAGGCCAGCATGAGGGAATAGAAATAACGCTTTGGCAAGGCGCTGAAACGCTACGCTTATCAGGCACCGGGAACGGCGCTATGTCATCATTCACCGATGCCTGGAAGAAGCACTCGGGCAGCCATGTAGCGATCATTGACTACAGCGAGCATTCACTTGGCGGTGACAGTGAAGCCAACGCAATTGCCTTTGTGCAACTGAATATTGATGGGCAACGACTTTGCGCCGTAGCTGAAGATAGTGACACCGTTAGCGCATCGCTGAAGGCGCTGCTGTCAGGTATTAACATGGCGCAAACCATGACGCAGCATCAACAGAAAGATGCTGCTATCGAGGCCTAGCGGCTTATTCAGCACACTCGATACATTTCAGCGCTAACGGGTCCCAGGTGAGGCGTTTGGCACCAATCCATTCGCCACACTCAATGCACTCGCCGAAGTTCTCTTGTTCAATACGCTGCAACGCGCCGCTAATACGCTTAATTGTCATTTGGCGGCGCTGCTCTTCTGCCTTCGCCATGGCTTGCCCTTGCAGCGCATCCATACGTGACAGCCGCCCCACCGACGTTTGATCAAGTACTACCGTCTCTCTTGAAGCGGCGCTTTCAATGCTCTCTTCTCGCAAAGACACCTCTAACGCCAACAATTTCTGGCGTATCGCGACAATGTCTACCTCAGGGTGATTCATCTGCGTCTCCTATTCGCCTACACTCGTTAGCTTATTAACCGCTTTAACCATGAAGGGACTCATACCCATGGGCTATCGTACCCTGCTGCGCGACCACCGCAGTGTGCTTGGAATCGCATTTTTGGCCATGTTTAGCTCAAGTCTTGGCCAAAGCTACTTTATTGGCCTTTTCCAATCGCCACTTTCTGCACATTTAGGTCTTAGCATTGGGCAGTTCGGAACGGCCTACTCTATTGTTACCCTGTTTGCTGGCTTTTGCATGCTGCGCTTTGGTCCATCTATTGATTGGATCAGTCCACGGCGTTTTGCCGTGAGTGTACTCGGGCTGTTATTAATCGGTGTTGTGTTACTTACTCTATCCCCTTGGTGGTGGTTAGGAATAGTCGGCTTAGGGATAGTTCGCCTATGTGGCCAAGGCATGCTTACCCACCTAGGTAATACCCTAGCCGCTAGGGAGTTTTCCACGCTACGTGGCCGCGCCATTGGGCTTGTCAATCTCGGCATTCCCATGGGCGAAGCGCTGCTCCCCCCGCTAGTAGCAGCGGCACTGATATGGACAAGCTGGCAGATCTTCTGGTGGCTGCTATGCGGCATGTTAGCGATCGCATGGATTGTGCTGTTAATCAAAGCACCGTGGCCCAGTGCACCAGGCGTTAAACCTAGCAAACAAGCGCCCAGCGGTCCTCGCCCATTTCGTGAAAAGCGCTTTTGGCGGCTGTTACCACTTTTAATGGCACTGCCGATTACGATGACAGGCCTGTTTATTTATCAAACGCAATTAACTGCGTCGCTGGATAGCAGCCTTACCGTTTACGCGCTTGCGCTAACCGGTATGGGAATTGCCAAGTTACCAGGGGCACTTTTAGGTGGTCGCTGGGTCGATAAACTCGGCCCTATTAAGTTGGCCCGCCTCTACCTTCTGCCTTATGCGCTGGCAATGCTGATGGCCATTACTGTTGGCGGACACATCAGCATCTGGGCATTGATGGTAGGCGGCGGCTTAGCCATGGGGGCGCAAGAACTTATTGCTTCCGGCCTGATGATTAAATTGTGGGGTGCGGAACATTTTGGCCGTGTGCGGTCAGCGCTCAGCGCCGCGATGGTGTTTTCGACCGGCATTGCCCCGGCAGTATTGGGCATAGCCCTAAGTGCTGGGGCAACCTTTCACTCACTGCTGTTCGCCATGTTGCTGTTTATTATCGTTGGCTGGCTGTTAGCCCAAGGCGTGCTAAAAGAAGCATCAAACAGGACCATAGCGAAATAAAACTAAGCGAAAAAATTTTAGCGCAGAATCAGCACCGGCAAATGGGCATTACGTAGCATGGCGGTTGTTGTACTCCCCACCAGCAAGTGACGAATACGTGAATGGCCATAAGCGCCCATAACCAGCATATCAATGCTGTGCTCTTGCTTATAAGCGCGTAGCGTTTCTTCTACTTCACCCGCGCGTATGGCCCCTACCGCTTTGTGGCCAGCGGCCAGGAGCGTTTCAGTTGCCCAATCAAGCTGCGATCGGTTTTCGGCAGTTTCAGCCCCCACAATCACCACATGGCAGGCAACACCTTCAAAAAGCGGGCTTTTGGCCAGCATTTCAACGCCTTTGCGGGCCGTTTTGCTGCCATCAAAGGCCATCATCACGTTTTTTGGCTGTGTAAACTGCTTCGGCACCATCAAAATAGGCCGATGCATCTCACGAACTACTCGCTCCAAATTCAACCCTAAATGTCCACTGGCCTGATGCGCAGACTCACCTCTTTTGCCCAACACTAACAGTCGCGTATCGGCTTCGTTCTCCACTAGCGTTTCGACAAGCGTGCCATTGCGCTGGAGAGCCTGAGCATCTGCAATGCCTAGCTCAGCAGCACGGTGTTGAGCAGCCTCCAGCATCAAACGCCCCTGTTCACGGGAAACTTTAGCGCGCTGTTCTTCAATATTCGATAGCTTTTCAAGCAGATGCTCTCGGGTACCTAACCCTAGATTCCCGGTTAAGTCAGGCTCTGCCACCTGAGGGTGGTTATCTAACGTATGTATAAAGCTTAGTGGCGCATCCAGGGCTTTGGCGGCCCAGACGGCATAATCACAGATACTTGCTGAATACTGAGATCCATCAATGGCTGCTAATACGCGTTCAGTCATAAAAGCGACTCCTTGAGCGGGTGCGTTAAGATTTTTATTATTCTCATTCTTTTTTACACGAACTTATCGACCAGTGACACCTTAATGCGTTCTTTATGTTCATCCATCTCGTTCTCCGGCGAGTGGTACAATTAGCAGCCTATCAACGCAGCTAGGTAAAGGAGTCGCAATGGGGCATGGTATCGCGAGCATGCTACTGGTAGCACTAGGCGGCGCATTGGGCGGCATTAGCCGCTATGCCGTTTCTAATTTCATGGCCCAACTGCTAGGTAAAGCCTTCCCTTGGGGCACGCTTATCGTGAATGCCAGCGGCGCTTTTTTGGCGGGCGGGCTACTCGGTTACTACGGCATGCCAGGCGCACAGCCGCTATGGCTATTTACTATTGTCGGCCTATTGGGCGGCTACACCACCGTTTCATCATTTAGCTTACAAACCATTGAACTATGGCAAGGTGGCCAAGCAATGCGTGCCGCTTTGAATATTGCGGCTACTCTAGTGCTAGGGTTGGCGATGGTTATACTCGGCTGGCTGCTGACTAAGGAGCTGCAATGAGTTGGCAAGCCTACATGGCTGTCGGTATTGGCAGCGGATTTGGTAGCATGCTTCGCTACGGCATCTCTCTCGCGTCTTTGGCAGCGCTTGGCGGCTATTTGCCTTGGGCCACACTACTCGTTAACGTGCTGGGCTCGGGAATTATCGGCTGGGTTGCCGCAACTGCCTCACGCTTTCCCAGTGGTAAGCTTGCGCACTGGCAGCCTCTACTCATGGCGGGGTTCTGTGGCGGTTTTACCACCTTTTCGCTATTTAGCCTGGAAACCCTGCACCTTGTTCAGCAAGGGCTACCGGGGTTAGCGCTACTCTATGTGTTAATCAGCCTACCGCTTTGGCTATTAGCGGCTTGGCTAGGAGAGCGCATGGCACTTTCTCGGTCGCCAAGCTAGCAAACCTTGTCTATAGCAAACCTTGTCTATAGCAAACCTTGTCCACAGCAAACCTTGTTCATAAAAAAAGGGGTTTTATGCGTGACCAGTTAGAGCGTCAGCAATCATGGGTTTACCTAGGGTTTATCTGCTTAGGGCTTGCATTGGGCTTAATGGCACCTCTACTGGCATCATCACTTGAACAGTTGTTATGGCCGCTACTCGGCGTACTGCTTTACGCCACTTTTACTCAAATACCGCTGCTACATATCAAGCAAAGCGTTACCGATACGCGCTTTATGGCAGCACTACTGGTCGGCAACTTTCTCATTATTCCTGCCCTGCTGGGGCTACTAGTGCTAGGAATTTCAGTACTCGGGCTGTCGCTTTCGCCGCCAGTAATTGCGGGGGTATTGCTGGTGTTACTGGTGCCTTGCACCGATTGGTTTATTACCTTCACGCATTTAGGCAAAGGCGATGCCGCCCGTGCCGTCGCGGCAACGCCACTGCTGCTATTAGTACAAATGATCGCATTACCCATTTACCTGTGGCTGTTTTTAGGCGGCGAGTGGTTCCAGCTAACCTTTTCAACACATCTACTCAGCGCGTTTGTCGGGCTGATCATACTGCCCTTAATGTTAGCTTGGCTGACCGAATTTGCTGCCCAACGGTATCGCGTCATGAATCAAGCTACCGAGTATCTCGGTTATTTACCGATACCGCTACTGGCACTGGTGGTGTTCGTCATTGCCGCATCACAGGTTAACAGCGTGATAGCGCTTAGCCATGTACTGTTGCAGGTCGTGTTTATTTTTATCGGCTTTTTAGTTATTGCAGGCATATTGGGAAAGATATTAGGCGTGCTATTCAAATTACCACCCGCCAGCGCCCTAACCCTTGCCTTCAGCTTTGGCACGCGTAATTCGTTCGTTATGTTGCCCATCGCGCTTACCTTGCCCAGTGGCTGGCAAGCTGCGGTAGTGGTTATTGTTTTTCAATCGCTTGTGGAGCTATTTGGCATGGTGGCATATTTACGCTGGGTGCCAGGTAAACTGATTCCTGATAATAGCGGTGAATAGCAGGCGTGATAACAGATCGTTAATCTGGTAACATTATCTCTAAGCTTATGGCTAAGACGCTTATTGATCATCTTCTAATAAAGGTCTTTGCTGTCGATTGAAAACATCAACAGGACCATAGAACATGCTTTACTCCCCCCTAAGGCTGATGACTCCACCCTAGTCTCCCGCTCGAAACTTATGCGCAAAAAATAGTTGATTGATGCTTGTGTATAACAGTGAAATCAATCAGTTGAATTCTAGCTACAGCGATAAGTGCCGGCAACCATGTCCACTGATCCCCCATAAAATTGTTTGTTACGTCATTTGTGCACGCTTACCGCATTGCTCGGTGAGGCCATCTACTCTCAAACAAGGCTATTGCATTGCAAAACGCACCCCTTTTCCACACTGCATTTTTTGATGAGACCTCCTCGTCACAGAGATTTGTGTCAGAACTTCTTGAAAAAGCTGATATTCATATTAACGGAGATCGTGCCTGGGATATGCAACTGAATGCCCACGGTGTGATTGACGATGCGCTAGCCAGAGGCAATCTCGGCCTAGGCGAACGCTATATGAATGGCGATTGGGAAGCCGAGAATCTGGATGAATTCTTCTTCCGGTTAATGCGGTCGCACCTTCCAGAACAAGTAAGCCATAGTAAATTGGTTTTTCACCACCTTAAGTCTCGCTTTGTTAATTTACAAACCGCTAAGCGCGCCTTTCAGGTAGGGGAAGCACACTACGACCTCGGCAACGATTTTTACGCTGCCATGCTTGATAAACGCATGACCTATACCTGTGGGTATTGGAAAAACGCCCAAACACTTGATGAAGCTCAAGAAGCAAAGCTTGATCTCATTTGCCGAAAGCTGGAATTAAAGCCAGGCATGCGTGTTCTTGATATCGGCTGCGGTTGGGGCAGCTTTATGGCCTATGCCGCAGAACATTATGGCGTTGAGTGCGTTGGCCTGACGATCTCAAAAGAGCAGGCCGAATACGGTAAGCAGATCATGCAAAGCGATCTTCCGGTTGAGTTCCGTTTGCAAGATTATCGTGATGAACATGAACAATTTGACCGTATCGTCAGTATTGGCATGTTTGAACACGTCGGACGCAAAAACTACCGCGAGTATATGCAAGTCGCTAGCCGTTGCTTAAAAGACGACGGCCTATTTTTGCTGCATACCATTGGTAAAAATGTACGCAACACGTCTCCTGATCCGTGGATTGACAAGTATATTTTCCCCAATGGCGAATTACCTGCACTTAGCCAGGTGACCGATGCTGCGGAAACACTCTTTGTTGTTGAAGACGTGCATAACTTTGGTGCCGACTATGACCGCACATTAATGGAATGGCACAAGAATTTCGAAGCTAGCTGGCCACAATTCAAAGACCAATTCAGCGAACGTTTTTATCGTATGTGGCGCTACTACCTGTTGAGTTGCGCTGGCGCATTTCGCGCTCGCGACATTCAACTTTGGCAGTTTGTTTTGAGTAAAAAGGGTGTGCTTGGCGTATACCAACGCATCAGTTAATTACGCCTAATTTTAATATATATTGAAAAGTGGAAGCTAAATGCAAAAGGCATTCTCTCTATTTACGTCAGAATCCGTGTCTGAAGGACACCCTGATAAAATTGCCGATCAAATATCAGATGCGGTTCTTGATGCGATTATTGCACGCGATAAACAGGCACGAGTAGCCTGCGAAACAATGGTTAAAACAGGCGTCGCTATCATTGCCGGAGAGATTTCCACAACGGCATGGGTAGACCTAGAAGCCATTGTTCGAGAAGTGATTACCGGTATCGGCTATACCTCTTCAAACGTTGGTTTTGATGGCGCTACCTGCGGTGTAGTGAATCTTATTGGTAAACAGAGTGTAGATATTGCACAAGGCGTTGATCGTAGCAAACCGGAAGATCAGGGTGCTGGTGATCAAGGCTTAATGTTTGGTTATGCGACCGACGAAACTACGTCGTTTATGCCTGCGCCAATTCATTATTCACATCGATTGGTCGAGCGCCAAGCAGAGCTACGCAAACACGGTTTATTACCGTGGTTACGTCCCGATGCTAAAAGCCAAGTTACCTTTCGTTATAACGAGAGCGGCCAGCCCTGTGGTGTAGACGCTATCGTTCTATCCACTCAGCACAACCCAGAAATCAATCAAGAGGAATTACGGAGTATTATTAAGCATGAAGTCATCGAACAGGTGATTCCTGCTGAGTGGCTTGATGAACATACCCAGTACCACATCAATCCAACAGGTAAGTTTGTGATCGGTGGCCCTGTGGGTGATTGTGGCCTGACTGGAAGAAAAATCATCGTTGATACTTACGGTGGCATGGCAAGACATGGCGGCGGCGCTTTTTCGGGCAAAGACCCTTCAAAGGTAGATCGCAGCGCTGCTTACGCTGGGCGCTATGTTGCTAAAAATATTGTGGCCGCTGGGTTAGCCAATAAGTGTGAAATACAGATTTCATATGCAATTGGTGTTGCTGAACCTACGTCAGTCAGTATCGATACCTTTGGTACGGGAAAGATCGAGGATGCCAAAATAGTAACGCTAGTACGCCAATGTTTCGACTTGCGCCCCTACGCCATCACCAAGATGCTCGACTTACTCCACCCTATGTATCAACTTACTGCAGCCTACGGACACTTCGGACGAGAGCCTTTTGAACATAGTTATCACTGGACAGATGATAAAGGCCAAATCCATACGGAAACTTTCACCGCGTTTCCGTGGGAAAAGACAGATAAAGCCGAAGCGCTTCGCCAGGCAGCAGCGCTGTAGCACATAGGCACCCTATCGCTTCGATACGCCACAGCTTATTGTTAGAGAGAGTCGGTTGAACGTAAATTGTGAGTTTCCACCGATAGATGTAGTATATTTTCAGATACCTTGACCAAGGTCGCTGATAACTGTAAGAGGAATTCCATGAAACGGTTACACAACGGCTCTCTCCTAACTCCACCTTAGCGTTTTATCCACTTAGTCGTATCTGTACTTTCATTGCTGATGACGAATGCGTTGGAAATGATAAAACGAATTGAGAGTGGAAAAAACATGCAAGCACAAAGCGCTTTTATACCCAATATCAATAACTTGACAAATTCTGATGAATGGACGAGCGTTCATCACCATTTACCCATCAACGCTAAAGCCCCCCTTTTGGTCGTATATCGTGACACTCACGGTGCCGGTGTGACTTCCGCTATTCTAGAGCGTGGCAAATTTCTAAGCGTGACAAACAGAGCGTTGGTGCGTGGTGTGCAAGCATGGCGCTTTATTGATGAGTGAGTAGCTTTCTCACTAGTAATCACACTGACTCTTTCACTAACTCTCTCACTAATTCTCTCATTAGCAATCTCACTGGCTCTCTCATAATATTGTCCGCGCAGTATCGCAGCTTGAGCAAATACTTCGACAAATAGGCATCATGGCTACAAAACCTAAAATCGCGCAACACGACGCTGAACACCTTCACTTAACCAATACACTGCAACGTATTGACCTTAATGTAGCCGAAATTGATCAGCGTCTGACGGCTTACTCTGAAGATATCCAAGCGCAAAAAGAGTACCTATGGACCAGTCGTGACGAGATGGACCACATTGAGAAAATTTCTGCCCGTGAGTCCATTCAGCAAGCGGTGATGACGGGTGAAAATGCTCTCGCTCGCCGCCACAAATTAGAGAAATTAAAAAAGTCCCCCTATTTCGGACGTTTCGATTTTACCCAGCAAGAAACAACCCAACCTATTTACATCGGTATTCATCATTTTTATGACGATCTCGCCGGTGAAAACCGTATATACGACTGGCGAGCACCGATCGCTTCGTTATTCTACGATTACGAGACTGGCCCTGCTTCCTACCAAAGCCCAAAAGGCGAAATTAGCGGCAATATTAGCCTAAAGCGTCAATTTCGTATTAAAAACGCCACCATTGAGCTATTGATTGATAGCGATGTGCACGTGGTAGACGAGGTCCTCCAAGACACCTTGAGTAGCGCTTCTGACGACAGCATGAAAAATATCGTGGCGACTATCCAGCGTGATCAAAATGCTATTATTCGCAACGATGAAGCGCATACCTTAATTATTCAGGGGGTTGCTGGCTCTGGAAAAACTTCGATCGCCCTGCACCGCATCGCCTTCCTGCTTTACCGTTTTAAAGAAACGCTAACGTCAGAAGATATTTTAATCATTTCGCCTAACCAAGTGTTTTCCGACTATATCGCCAACGTATTGCCTGAACTCGGCGAAGAAACTGTTAACCAAGTAGGAATGGAAACCCTTGCCGATGAGTTGCTTGATAGCCAATACCGTTTCGAGACTTTTTTTGAGCAAACCACCGCGCTGTTAGAAAAAAACGATGCACAAATGAAGGCGCGTCTTCAATACAAGGCAACACCCGAGTTTCTCACTGAACTTGACCGCTATGCAGCCTATGTCGAAGCTCAACGCTTTAGCGCTGAGGATATATGGGTTGCACGACGATTAGTGCCTAGTTGGTTATTAGAAGAAGTCTTTAAGAAACATCGCCATTTACCTACTAACGAGCGACTGAAACAGGTTAGTTGGGAAATAGAGCAGAAAATTGGCAATCAGTACAACTATGATTTGATGCCGGATGAACGCAAGACACTTAAAGCTAAAATTAAGGGTATGTTGACGCAAAAAACGCTGCGTGAAACCTACAAAGCGTTTTACGACTGGCTAGAAAAACCTGAGCTTTTTAAGCAGGCCTCCCGCGGTCGACTTGAGTACGCTGACGTATTTCCACTGATCTATTTAAAGATGCGCTTGGAAAGCGTCAACTCCCGCTGGCGCAACGCCAAGCACTTGTTGATTGATGAAATGCAGGACTACACGCCTGTACAATATGCAGTCATCGGTCAGTTATTTCGCTGTAAAAAAACCATCCTCGGCGATACCTATCAGTCAATTAACCCCTATAGCGCCTCAAAAGCAGAACAAATCCGCCAAGTATTGCGCCAATCGATGTACGTCACGCTCAATAAAAGCTACCGCTCTAGCATTGAAATTAGCCGCTTTGCTCAGCAAATTGCCTACAACCCGGCACTAGAGCCTATTGAACGCCATGGTAAGCAGCCCATTATCTATCGCAGTCCCTCACGAAAGCTATCGCATGAAACGGTGCATCGGCTCGCGAAAGAGTTTGCAGCATCCGATCACAATACACTGGGTATCGTGTGCAAAACTCAGAAACAAGCCACTCGTGTGTTTAACGTGTTAGCGGGGCAGTTTGATAAACTTCAGTTACTTACTGAACAAAGCAATGCCTTTGGCCAAGGCATTATTGTCTGCACGGCCCATATGGCCAAAGGGCTCGAATTTGATCGAGTGATCGTTCCCGACGTGACCGCGACCCACTATGCCACGCAGATGGAACGTAACTTACTCTACGTGGCGTGTACGCGGGCGATGCATCAACTAGATTTAACCTTTCATGCTGAGCCGTCGCCGTTTATCGAACCACTAACTGAACATTTTGAATAACGCTAGAGTGTCGTTTTCATCCGTTGCGTAAACAGACAGTTGGCGTAAGCGCTTAGCCTGTCTCAACTGATCGCAAAGTGCCGAAACTGCCCACTGAGAGGCATTACTCTCTTCTTGGGCATGACATGGAATATGAGGGGTTGCACCTGGCAAAGGAAGCGTCAACGATGCAAGCTCCTCACGCTCAGCAATCATAATGATTTTACGATAACATTTTCCCCACAGCGCCAAGGCCTCGGTTGGGCTGCTACTAGCACTGGGCTGCGGCGGCGCAAACTTAATCACTGTGGGCCCTTTTTGATAAGGCTGAGACGTCATCCACGCTTCACCGATAACCACATTACCCAGCGCGTTAATTTGCGCACGGGTTGCAGGTTCCACATAGGCACCGTCTGGGGTATTTTCTGGATTGATAGTGATATGCGTTTTATTGAGCTGCCATGTTTTCATTAACATCTCCTTAAAACAAAAAAAGCCGACACACTCAAATAACGAGGGCCGACTGCGGGTTAAAATGTGCAAAATGCGAGCTAATTTTTAATGCGTGCTTATCGGCCCATTAGCGCAATATCAGTACCGGTATTCGGCTACCGCGTAACATTGCTGTTGTGGTGCTGCCAACCAGCAAGTGGCGAATGCGTGAATGTCCGTAAGCGCCCATCACAAGAAGGTCGATAGCATGCTCCTTCTCGTACGCTTGCAGGGTGTCATCTACCTCACCTGAACGGATAGCACCTTCCGCTTGATGGCCTGCATCGCGCAGTGTGCTTAACGCCCATTCCAATTCGCTACGATGCTCTGCGGTATCAGCACCGACAATCAACACATGGCATTCAGTACCATCAAATAGCGGCGAGCGTGCCAGCATTTCCACCCCTTTACGGGCAGTTTTGCTACCGTCAAACGCAATCAGTACCTTTTCAGGCTGTTTAAAGGTTTTAGGCACCATGAGAATTGGGCGGTGCATTTCACGCACCACGCGCTCAAGGTTAGAACCCAGGTGGCCGCTAGCGCTGTGAGCACTTTCACCACGTTTACCCAGTACCAACAAACGCACATCTTTCTCTAGCTCTACTAGAGTTTCGACCAGTGTGCCGTTAAGTTGGCGAATAATGGGATCAGCGATCCCATCTTCTAGCGCCCGTGCCTTGGCAGCTTCTAGCATTAGCTTGCCTTGTTCACGGTTCACCTTGGCGCGCTGCTCATCAAGCTCAGAAAGCTCTTTCATCAAACGTTCGCGGGCACCAAACCGTAAGTTGCCAGACAAATTCTGCTCATCAGGCACTTGCGAGTGGTTATCTACCACGTGCACGAAGCTAAGCGGCGCCTTTAACGCCAAGCTTGCCCAAGCGGCGTAATCGCATACGCCTTCTGCATAGTGGGAGCCGTCAATCGCGGCGAGTACTTGTTCAGTCATGTCGCTCTCCTTGCGGTGGTTAGTGACCGCCCATCAGTTTTTCAACAGCTTCGGGATCGTTGTGTACCGCGTAGCGGTCGACGACAGTGGCGCTAGCTTCGCTCAAGCCCACCAGCTCTACCTCGGTACCTTCACGGCGGAACTTAATCACCACGCGATCCAGAGCCTGAACGGCGGTAATATCCCAGAAGTGAGCTTTCGACAAGTTAATAGTGACTTTATCAATGCTTTCTTTGAAATCAAAGGCAGCAAGAAAACGCTCAGACGAAGCAAAGAACACTTGGCCAACCACTTGGTATTCACGCTCTTTACCAGCTTCAAGTTCTTTAGAGCCGATATACATGATATTGCCGACTTTATTGGCAAAGAACATTGCCGCCAGCAGCACACCCACAAACACACCAATAGCTAGGTTATGCGTACCGACCGTTGCTACGACAGTAGCTACCATTACAAAGTTGGTGCTCATTGGATGCTTTTTCAGATCGCGGATCGATTCCCAACTGAAAGTACCGATTGCCACCATTATCATCACGGCCACCAGCGCTGCCATGGGGATCTGCGAGACCCAATCAGCTAAGAAAACCACCATTAACAGCAGTACCACGCCAGCAATCAAAGATGATGTACGGCGACGACCACCCGATTTAATATTGATTACTGATTGACCGATCATCGCGCAACCCGCCATACCGCCAATCAAACCGGCACCAATATTGGCAACACCCTGGCCTTTACACTCGCGACTCTTGTCACTTTTCGTGTCGGTCAAATCATCAATGATAGTGGCGGTCATCATAGATTCCAGCAGGCCCACCACCGTTAGCATGATCGAGTAAGGAAGAATGATCATCAATGTTTCGAAATTTAGCGGCACGTTGGGCCACAAGAACACTGGCAGCGTGTCAGGTAACTCGCCCATGTCTCCAACGCTGCGAATTTCCATACCCGTCACCATATACACAACGGTAAGCACCACGATACAAACCAGCGGCGATGGAATCGCTTTCCCGATAACCGGCACATAAGGGAAGCCGTAAATAATCGCCAAACCTGCAAGCGTCATGGCATACACATGCCACGTAACATCGGTTAGCTCAGGCAACTGCGACATAAAGATAAGAATGGCGAGTGCGTTCACAAATCCGGTAACCACCGAACGTGATACAAAGCGCATCAAATCAGCAAGTCTTAAGTAGCCTGCAATAATCTGCAGTACACCAGTAAGCAGCGTGGCCGCCAGCAGGTATTCAAGGCCATGATCTTTTACCAGCGTAATCATCAACAGCGCCATGGCACCCGTCGCACCAGAAATCATCCCTGAACGACCACCAGTGAAGGCGATGATGACGCAGATCGCAAAGGAAGCGTAAAGGCCAACTTTGGGGTCTACGCCCGCAATAATAGAGAACGCAATGGCTTCTGGGATCAGCGCAAGCGCCACGACAATCCCCGCAAGGGAGTCGCCTTTGAGGTTAGAGAGCCAAGATTGTTTAAACTTTTCGTACATGCGAAGGGTCCACGGTTAAAGGTTTATGACTAGCCAAAAGCGGGCAGACAACGCCGCCAAGCATTGGCACATTAGGGATGTACCACTTTTTATTATGAAGATGAGCTGGCATTTGATACTGATAAAGTCAGGTACTGTGCGACACGGGTACGACTAAATTTAAGTACCACAAAGCAATGACAGCGCGATGAATGCGCAGCCATTACCTTAAGAAAGGCAGGGAGCTAGGGCGGAGTCGTCAGCCCAGAAAAAATGTGAGTCAATGCGGTCATGGGTAAAATTCTATACGCCTGCAGTCAGCAAGGTGCGACAAAGCGCCGTATCTTAACAGCATAATTGCTGCAATGCATCTAATGCCGCTCTCTGTAACAGACACAAAGGCCGCCACCTCTACTTAGGCAGGGTGACCTATCGCCTGATTGTGGCGTACCATTGCGCCTCCAGCAACGATGACAATTGCCAACGTTTTATGTTGAAGCGGCACACCTATTCATGTGCCGAACATGCCCGCCAAAGAGGAGAAGTAGACGATGAGCCAGTCCATTGCGGTGATTAAAGGCGACGGTATCGGCCCCGAAATCATGGATGCCACCCTGCGCGTACTTGATGCGTTGGAGTGCGACCTGAATTACGAGTTTATTGATGCTGGCCTGGCGGCGCTTGAAAAACACGGTACGCTAATTCCCCAAGAATCGCTTGATGCCATTGAAAAATATAGCATTGCACTGAAAGGCCCACTGACCACCCCTATTGGCAAAGGCTTCTCCTCAATCAACGTACAGCTACGTCGTCATTTTGACCTGTACGCTAACGTGCGCCCTGCTATCAGCTTTCCCGGCACACGTTCCCGCTACGAAGATATCGATATGATTACCGTGCGGGAAAATACCGAAGGTGCCTACCTTTCTGATGGTCAGGAGATGATTGACGACGGCAATACCGGCATTTCCGTCATCAAGGTAACCCGACATGGTTCAGAGCGTATTGTGCGCTACGCGTTTGAGCTAGCAAAAAAGAACGGCCGTAAAAAAGTAACCGCCGTACACAAAGCTAACATCATCAAAACTAGCTCAGGGCTGTTTTTAGATGTCGCTCGGGAAGTCGCTAAAGAGTATCCAGAGATCGAATTTCAGGAAATGATTGTGGATAACGCCTGCATGCAGCTGGTGATGAACCCACATCAGTTCGATGTGGTGGTTACTACTAACCTGTTTGGCGATATTCTGTCTGACCTCTGCGCCGGGCTAGTCGGCGGTTTAGGCTTAGCCCCTGGGGCAAACATCGGCGAAAAAGCCGCCATTTTCGAAGCGGTTCACGGCTCCGCTCCGGATATTGCCGGACAAAAAATCGCCAACCCTTGTGCGTTACTGCTAGCGGCAGCCCAAATGCTCGACCACTTGGGCATGAATGAAAAAGGCGATGCTATCCGCCATGGAATTCGTGCGGTGTTGGAAACGCGCCGCGACATGGTGACCCCCGACATGGGCGGCACCGGCACCACCGATACGTTTGCCCAAGCGCTCGTAGAACATATAAAGCAATAATATAAAACAATAATAGAAAGAGACTTTTAGCCATTCTTCATCAGCTTGCCACTCGACAACGGTTTGGTGGCAGCTGTGATTATGAAAGTCCGCGTAAAATATTTTCGACTTGCTGCTGGGCGTGTTGCTGACTAGCGCCGCTTTTTAGCAACATCCGTAGTCCTGATATGGAAAGCGTTAAAAAGTAAGCCAGGCTGTGCGCGTCTCGTTCGAGCGGGATTGCGCCCTCTTGCTGGGCTTGTTCAATCACGGTGACAAAAAACTGCGTAATTGACTGCACACTCTGCACAGCGGCATTGGCCTCCGCAGAGCCACTATTACCAAGCTCTGTTGCTGAGTTAAAAATCAAACAGCCAAGCGCAGCTTGCTCACTTTGCGCCTGCTGCGCCGTGCGGCAAAGTAACCGTTCAATAAATGCCCAAGCACTGTCTTCTTTTGCTAACGCACAGCTTAACTGATCCAGCAATTGCTCACGATATCGGGATAAAGCCAGCAGAAATAACGTTTCTTTATTGCCATAGGCTTGATAAAGACTGCTACGCGATAGCTGCATATCATTCAACAAGTCACGCAGTGACGTATGGTGGTAGCCCGAGCGCCAAAAAGCACGCATGGCTGCCTGTAGCGCTGCCTCTGGCTCGTGCTGCAAGGGTCGACCAATACGCATTTCTAACCCCTTAAAAAACACTCAATGAATAGCCAGCTAATATAACACACCAAACTACCGTCAAAGCCACCTCAAACAAGTGCCCACACATGTGTGGGCACTCATCACAGCGAAACAACGCTTAATTAAGCAATTCACGTACTTGTTTAATACCATCTAGGGCAAATTGGACAGGGCGCGAGTCGCTAATGGTCCATGCAGCCATCGAGCCGTCATACATTGCGATATTCTCGAAGCCAGCCACTTCGCTCAGAACAAACCAATCTGTCGCGGCCCAATGGCCCGTATTACAAAACGCAATGGTTCGCTCACGGCTGTCTAAATCTGCTGCATTAATACGTGCTTGCAAGCCATCGACATCTAAATAATAGGCCCCGTCACGATCACTGAGGTGGGTTTGATGGGGCAAGCTACGGGCACCTGGAATTGTGCCGGCTACTCGCGCAGCAGGTGATTTAATTTCTCCGATAAAGTAATCTGCTGGACGCGCATCTACGAGCTGCGCTTGGCTGTTACGGGCATCTTCAACTTGTTCGGTGGTAGCCACAAGCGCTTCACGCAGATCAGCTTCAAAATCAACCGGAGCAATCACTGAAGGCTTTCCATTCGCAACATCAAACCCTTGCTGTTGCCATCCCGCAAAACCTCCGTCCAAAATAGCAACCTTGTCATGGCCTAATACTTTGAATGTCCAATAGATTCGGGCAGCGCTTCCGAAATCAGTAGGACCAGTCCCCGCCGGTACAATAACTACGGCACTGTCATTATTAATGCCTAAATCACCAATAAGCGTTTCTAATGCGCTCACCTCCGGCATTAACCCCGCCACGCTATCTCGCGTCTCACGCCAGCCATCATCGGTATAACTGGTATAGCGGCTGCCTGGAATACGCGCTTCAAGAAAACTAGCTTCATCACCACCGTTATCGATGGATGAGCGAACATCAAGAACGACCAGAGCATCATTATCGCGGTTATCATTAAGCCACTGGGCATTAATTAAGGGGGTCATTTCAAGTGCGTAGACGTGGCTCGTTAGTCCCAGCACGCCAATTAAACCTAACAGTATGCGTTTCATACAAACATCTCCTAAGGGCGACTATCGCTAGCAGTTAAGGTTACTGATTTAGCGTTAGCTCTCAAAAAAAGCATAAAGAACGATTGGTACAATACGCTTATCTTGCGCTATAAAAGACGGTAGTAAAAATAAAATTTCGCTATAACTATATAGGAACCATCACTCATAGCTCGGGCTATGCACGACCATTTCAAGAGACCTTCTCAGGTAATACAAATTTTAAGCAAATTTTTAAATTTTGCTGTAAGTAAACCTGCGGCCACAACACAGAACTTGCAGAGCCATCTTTTAGGAGCCAAAAATGAGCGCAAATGCTTCCAGCCAACTCGATTCCACGCCACGATTTTGGTTAAGCGGCAAGCGACATGCCGAACAGGATCATTTTTTTCGCCAAACGCTGGAAGCGCATGGCTGGGTAGAAGGCGATGAAAAGCATTGGCAAGCCGCCTGGGTAACGGGCATGCCACCTAAGTCAGCGTTTAAAGCAGCCTCACCCTACGCCAAAATGAATCACATCCCTGGCAACGCAGCATTAACCGTCAAAAGTCGCTTACATGCCAGCCTAAACGCCTTACGCAAGCGTACACAGCGCCACTTTGGCAATGATCACCCTTTTACAGCTCGATTGAATTTCTTTCCTCGCGCTTATGAAATGCCTCACGATTACCCTGCCCTAATAGAAGATGCAGCGGCTAATCCTGAGAAACGCTGGATTTTAAAACCCACTAACGCCTCGAAAGGTAAAGGCATAAAAGTGCTCAGCGACCCAACGGATGCGCCACTTTCCCCCAACTGGATAGTGCAAGAGTACATTGCTAACCCACACACTATTCGTGGCCACAAATACGTGCTGCGGCTTTATATGTTGATTGCCAGCATCGACCCTGTGCGGGTTTATCTCTACGACCAAGGCTTTGCTAAGCTAGCATCCGACCCCTGGGACCCCGCTGACGTCGACAACCCCTTTAGCCAATTAACGAACCCAGATATCAACGCGCTTAACGTTGATAGCGAAATTCCCGTGGAATTTATCGACCTTGAACGCTACCGCCATTGGCTTCGGGAACAAGGTCATGACGACGACACTCTCTTTAGCCAGCTACGTGACCTAGCAGCGCTAACTGCACTGTCAGGCGTCGATGCCATGCGCATGCGCTCTAAAGAAGAGGATGCCGACCCACAGGGCTGCTACGAATTAATTGGCCTGGATTGCTTGGTTGACGACCAATTAAAACCTTGGATTCTAGAATGCAATCTAAGTCCCTCGCTCGGCATATGCGCCAAACCTGAGCATGGTGGCGTTATTGAAGAAGCAGTCAAAGGTAGCCTAGTGCGCGACATGATCCATCTTGTCGGCTGCGACCAATCCGCAAAAAAGGGTGATTTTGACGCAACAGCACTAGCCGACGAACAACAAAGGGTAGGTGGGTTCATACCTCTTTACCCCTCACTACCTAGCACACAAGATAGTCAAGATTACCTACCGTTTATCGGCCTTCCCAGCTTGTTAGATTATCGTTTAGCCAGCGTAGAAAACCGCCAAGCGGTTGCTTTTCGTGCTAATGGCGTTAGCGAGTTAATCGAGGATGACCGCTTAGCCCTCTATCATCATGCAAGTGGGCTCTATTTCCAGCTTAACGACAGCGCCGCCCTTATCTGGCTGCTAGCAAGTGAAGGCGAACCGATTCAAAGCCTACTCGATCACTTACAGGCAGCAAGCGGTGGTCATGCCACTCAAGATCAATTGGAAAATGATCTTTGGTCTACCCTCACGCCTTGGTGGCATCATGGCCTATTAGCGCCCAATTATGGTCCTGAATTAGCCGTTGATACGCAGGATTCACGCGAACGGCCAGCGACTTGGCACGGCACGCTAGCGTTTGATCAGCGCCAATGGCCTATCACAGCGCCTATTGGCCCGGTAGCTGACCGGATTGCGGCAGCGTTTTCACCATTACTCGGCGCCGTAAACGTCAATACACTAGGCGAGCCACTCCATGTGCTTGAAAGCGCTAACGGATACTGTCTCACTACTGATAACCATGTGGTTAGCTCACGCTTACATATCGGCGATATAGTCCCTGCCATCACACGCTTCTGCTTAACCAGCGCCGAACAGCAAGACCATCTTGTGCTGGATATCGCCCTGTTAAGCAGTGCCGAGCAGCATATTGTCTGCCTGCTCCCCAAGGGCATCAAGCCGTCATTATTATCGCCGCTTATCGCTGCGGCCAAGCAGCACGGGCTAACACTTTCCCGCGGCGCGCGCTTGGCATTCAATGCTCCAGAGGTTATCGAACCGCTTAACCTGCCCCTGATTGATGCCCCCTTTGCGTCTACAGGACCACAACGCTGCGGCGGCATACTGCAGTTAACCACCACTAAGGCAGAAGACTCTCAGGCACTAAACTCGCTCGATCTGCTTGGATGGCTGCTTCCCTTCGCGCTAGAGCAAAAGCATTTAAGCCCAAGCGCTCTGCATGCATTACGAGCGTTTTGCCAGCACCCGCCATTCACGCAACTAACTATATCAGCAGCTGACGTAAGCCAAGCACTTAACCAGTGGCTTAGCCCGCTAGCAGACTCAAAGCCTTCTCACGCTGCTGTATAGCAGCAGGAAGACGCGCCATCCGGCGCAATTAATCGCCATGATAAGGAGAAACATCATGTCTCAACAAGAAGCTAAACGTCGTTTACTTAGCCGCTTAAGCCGCCAGTTCGGTTACACAGCGCCAGCGCTAGCGTTAGTGGCCAGCGGGCTTGCCTTCCAAGTAAGTGCTGACGAACCCACTGAAGGGTTTACCAATATGCAACAAGCTCCCATGATGCTGGCCGAAGGCAGCGCTGAGGGGGAAGCCGAAGGTGAAGGTGAAGGCGAGGGAGAGGGAGAAGCCGAAGGCGAAGGTGGCGCTGAAGCAGGCTAGGCAGCCATTTTCACGTTTATAAAGCAATGCCCTGTGCCGGTTAAACGCCGGCACAGCTCACAAGGAGGCTATCCAGCATGAAATCTTCGATATCGTTAGAAAATCATTTCAATGCTTCAAACGCTACTGCGTTGCTCGTTGAAGAGAATGTGCAAACGCTCGAACAGGTTGCCACCTTATTACAGTGCACATCAGACGTGGTATACCAACAACGTTTAGGCAATCAACAAACCCAATCACTGGGTAAGCATGTACGTCATATACTCGAGCATTACCAAACGTTATTGGAGGCTCTCGCAGGCTCTGACCAGCAAAAAGCCTTTGATTATGAACAACGGCAACGAGAAGCGGCTCTGGAGAACGATCCTAATCATGCACTTACGCGTGTACGTGCATTGCAAACAAGGCTAAAAACATACACCTCAGTACCTCACGATACGCTATTAACACTTCACTACCCCGTTGAAGAAATACCGGCGTCCTCGCGTTTGCCGGCGGCAACGTCACTACCCATAACAAGCAGCTTGGGCCGCGAACTTGCCTTTTTAACCAGTCACAGCATTCACCATATGGCGCTCCTTTGCTTGTTCTGTGAGCAGTTAAATATTGTTCTGCCGAGCAACATTGGCGTACACCCCTCTACGCTACGCTTTTGGGAAAAGCAGCGCACCGCTTCATGACTGTTTGGCGCTGTGTGAGCCATCCTTTTAAATTGATCAATGTTACTGGCCACTGTGTAAGGTATTCACGTTGTATAACACGCAGTGTTAGACCGAACATTCGCTCTTGCTGCTCGTTTCCTGAAGAAGGTGGAAATACATGACTTACCTATTTGCTTATGGATATCGTCTTATTGCCGCGCCCGTTTGGCTATTGTTAGCAACGTTGACGATAAGCCAGTCAGTTATTGCCGAAGAGCCGATCACTTGGCCGCAGGAAGGCTGGAATGTTATTAACACGGATAAAAGCTACACAACGCTGGTAGACGATCTACGCCAAGCGGTTGCTGAGGCAGATATGTTGATTGTTACCGAAGCGAGCCCCACAGCAGCGGCTGCCCAACGCGGGGAAACAATTCCAGGTAACCGCGTCATTGGTGTTTTTCGTAATGACTATGCAGTAAGGATTATTCGCCAAAGCGTGCCCGCAATGATTGAAGCACCATTACGCTTTTATATAACAGAAGACTCACCTAACGCCGCCACGCTCTCTTGGAAAACCCCTAGTGCTTTACTAATGCCCTATGATTATGAAAATACAAATTTAGAAATCATTGCTAATGAACTAGACATACTCTTCCAGCGCATTGCCAACAATGCGACAACGCCATGATAAATTACCGTTAACGGTCGGTGGATACATTTTTTAAGCACCGCCACCTTATTGACCAGGCATACTTACCAGTAAAATATATTCTTAATAACACTCAGAGCAACCAACTTAAAAGTAGCGACTTGCCCTCTTTCAAAACTCTATAAGCACAAGCCGCTATTAAACAAATTACATGTTCATTGACCGTCTGCCTCGCCTGCAAGGCGTTGCTGTGCATTAACCACGTAAGCCGCAAGCGCCGCTAAATCTTCAGACTCCCAATCTAATGGCTCAGCGGCCATAGGAGCCACCATACAAAGCTGAACCATCTCATCTGCATGTACTGTTTCCATACCGAACATATTGGCGCCCATAGCCACTGGATGCGGAAACGGTTGATTAAACGTTGCTTGATAACCCGACTGGCCATCTGTGCCATGACAGCTAGCACAAGAGAGCCCGTTTGTGCTTAACGACCTGTTATTGTAAAGCTCTTCTCCACGTTCAATTAATGACTTGGGATTATTGCCATTTTCATCATAGCTAGGCACGTAACCATCAGGACGAGTTACTAATTTTGTGCGCTCGTTAGGCTGGGTACTACCTTCAGCCTGAGCCTCGCCTTCTGCCTCGCCTTCTGCCTCACCTTCTGCCTCACCTTCTGCCTCACCTTCTGCTTGAGCCTCACCTTCTGCTTGAGCCTCACCTTCTGCTTGAGCCTCACCTTCTGCTTGAGCCTCACCTTCTGCTTCTGCATGTGCTTCAGGCTGTGCCTCGGCTTCGGCGTGGTTGCTCGCTAATATCAGTACCGAAGATGCTTCTCCGCTGGCATAGACTGATTGGTCGCTAGCAACGGCTTGATATGTCAAACCACCAGCAACTAGCATCAAGGCTGGTGCGGTATAACGTATTTGACGACGAAGTTTATTCAGTAACTCATGGCGTTGTAGATGTTGTTCTTTAGACATGGTCTCCACCTCTCTTCACAGCTCTCATCACAGCATTATTTTTTTAGGCCACTCCAAGCCACAGAACGGCCTCGCACCTGGCTTTGTTGCTAACTTATTATTAGCAACATTAAATGAGTGATAGGACAAGTAACTTCCTTACACTTACTTATCACATTGCTGCCGAATCGTTCACATCGTCTACTTTTTCCCACTCCAGGCAATAGGGGTCAAACCCTTCGGCTAAGCGGGGTTTAACAATGTCGAAATAGGGCGATAGGTCAAAATCTCTTGGCGTAAATAATGAATAGTGGCGCTGTGTGAACCGGGGCAGCCTATTACGGGACACATCAATGGTGGCACCAGAAGAGGCGTTAGCAATAGGCAAGATAGGATAAGGAATTGACTGAAATGCTTGAGCAATAAGTGTTGAGCAAATAGCCCGCGTCGGGTCACCACTACCTAAGGTTAAGAAAGGCCTACGCCAGCGCTGCGGCACGGGAGGTAACGGCAAGAAATAGCGAGCAAGGTCTACGATGTTATGCAAATCATAGCGATAGCCTAATCGTGCGCCTGCAAACTGTATAACGGCGCGAATATCATCATTATCTAATCCTGTCGGCCTACAAATTCTCAAATGATAGCCCTTAAATTCATCAAGACCTATCAAGCGCACCCCTTCCGTTACATCGGCCTCAATAAAGCAATCGCGACTACAACCGCCTAAACGTTGTGCATGTTCTGCGCCTATAAAAAGCGCAGCGTGGGACCAAGATGACTGAGTTAAGTATTTTATCACTGCACTGAAACGTGACGAACCTTCTACTAATAGCACATCTCCTGGTCTTAAAAATGCGGCGATGCCCTCCTCTCCTGCGCCCGCATTTTCTGAGCGATAACGGGGGCAAGAGAGCCAACAGCCCATCATGTACCCTACTTTCTGTAGCAGCTTTTTCATTGAGCAAGCCCTCGCAAAGCCCTGACTTATCACTCAGTGAGTGAACAACAGGAACCTTTACACCAAAAACGGTGCTTTCTCAGGAAAGAGAATAAATTGACCATTGCCACTTATGAACCAAGTGTTCCATAATGACAGCGCCTGTTCGGTAATTTTGCTTCAAGCATGCCGAATATCATCATTACAAGGACATACTAAATGACTGATTTTCCTCTACATACAGTAGACAGCGCCCCTGAAGATGCTAAAGCCAACCTACAGGCTGCCGAAAAAAAGATGGGCTTTTTGCCAAATCTTTTTGCGAAAATGGCGGAAGCACCCACGCTGCTTGAAGCATACCTCGCACTGGACGGCATTTACGCTAAAACCAGTTTAAGCCCTGTAGAACAGCAAGCCGCCTTACTGGCGATTAGTGCCGACAATCGTTGTTCTTTTTGCGTAGCCGCACACACGGGTGGTATTAAAAAAGCGGGGGCTGACGATGACGTCATTAAGGATCTACGCGCTCGCAATACTCCAAACGACCCAAAACTGGCAGCGGTCACGCGCTTTGCAAAACACTTAAATGCGCAACGCGGTTGGGCAGAGCAGTCAGAGCTAGACGCGTTTATAGAAGCAGGCTTTACACATCAGCATGTATTAGAGCTTGTTATTGCCTGTGCGCTAAAAACACTTTCAAACTACACTAACCATATTGCAGGCACCCCGTTAAACGAAGAACTAAAACCGCTTGCCTGGGAAGCCCCCGCGCCTTAAATCGCAACTATAAGTGGCCACATACTGGCCACTTTAAATAAGCACTTTTGCCGTATGAATGCTGCTTGTGAGGAACAATGTGACGATTACCGCGCCCTCTATCGACCAACATATCGCCGCTCTTAGGCCAAAACTAATTGCTTTTGCTCGGTTACAGCTACGAGACAGTGCTGCGGCAGAAGATACCGTTCAAGACACGCTGATCATCGCATTGGAAAAACATGACTCCTTTGCTGGGCGCTCGGCGTTTGAAACCTGGGTATTTGGAATTCTAAAAAACAAAATACTAGAACGAATTCGCTACGAGAGACGCTATCTTTCCTGGCAGGACAGCGACCAGAATGACGAAGATTCTTTTGAGAACCTGTTTCAAGAAAATGGACGCTGGCAGCCTGCCAGCAAACCTCAATCATGGGGTGAGCCTGACGAAATTCTTGAAAACGCATCTTTTTGGAAATTGTTGGATACGTGTTTATTAGTTTTGCCCGACAACATAGCGCGCGTATTTACCATGCGCGAACTTATGGGACTCACCACCCAAGAGATTTGCGAAGCACTGTCGTTGAGCGACTCTAACTGCTGGGTAATGCTCCATCGTGCTCGTTTAAAGTTGCGTTCATGTATAGAAAAGGGCTGGTTAACGTAATATGAAGAAGAGAACGGCCAATCCACCCTCCCGCCGCCATTCTAAAAGGCGAAAGATAACTGCTTTAGTACGTAAATCCTTAATTATCATTGCCTTTCTTGCTGTTCCTATTGCTTGGCTCATCGCTAACGAGCACACCTCTAAAGCAGAATCTGATCTTAGTGTTATCGGCAGCGGCGTCCCAGTTGCCGTGCAGATTCACGATCACAGCTGCCCACTTTGTCAGCGCTTAAAAGCAAATGCAGAAGAAGCAATTGCAAAAAGCGAGGTGCCACCTGAATGGCGCATTGTCGATATTAACACCACGAAAGGTGCTGATTTTGCCAATCAATACGGCGTCGGACATGTGACAATTCTTTTATTTGATGGACATGGAAATCGTCAAGAAACCATTCAAGGGGTTACCAGCGTTCAAGCATTAACATCGTCGTTTGAGCAATTAACATCTTCCCGGCGCTAATACCCGGGAAGCTCACGGCCAAGCACGGTTACACTAAAGCGGAGGGCGATGTAAGGAATGTTGCCAGTAAAACACTCACTATTGGGAGATTGAGTGTTTTACTGGCACTTAACTCCCAACCACGTCTTTATTGAGAGGTTCGCACTATGATTATGTGCCGTGAAGCCACACGCCTAATGTCGTTAAAGCAAGACCGAGCGCTAAGCTTTCGTGAAAATACTATGCTACGTTTTCACCTCTCGATGTGTGGTGCATGCCGCGCCTGCGCTCGCCAGTTTGACCTGCTCCATAAAATTGGTGAGCACCACCCTAGTACACCAAAAGAATCAACAGAAAATGGTGGCCATTATGAGCCGCGCTAGCGCTTTTTCAATCAAAGGGACAGTAATGGCGAGCCTACTGTTTAGCCCCTTCCTGCTCACAGCCGCCAGCGGCCAAGAAATACACTTCACGCCTAACCAGATCATGACCTGGCCGACGAGGCGTTTTGAAGGCGAAACACGCTACGCGATTGTAGAAAAATCAGGTCAACGGGTGCTTGAAGCAAATGCCCAGGGCCAAGCCTCTGCACGTTACCTAGAACGCGATATCGACTTAAACAAAACGCCCTACCTCCACTGGTGTTGGCAAGTAGACTCGACCTATGTCGGCGTTGATGAAACGACGAAAGCGGGCGATGACTACCCCGCACGGGTTTATGTGGCTCGCAAAACGGGCATTCTTCCCTGGCAAGTTGAATCGGTTAATTACGTCTGGGCCTCGATCCAACCCCAGGGCGCAACGTGGCCGAATGCATTTACTGATCGTGCCCAGTTGATGGCATTGCAAAGTGGCAATGGTGAGGTTGGCAGATGGGTCGCAGAGGTTCGCGATGTTCGCGCTGACTACCAAGCTCTTTTTGGCAGCACTCCTAGCCAAGTCAATGGTATCGCCTTAATGAGCGATGGCGACAATGCAGGCGGCAACGCTACCGCATGGTTCACTCAACTTGGTTTCTCAAGCACTTCCACCCCACCCGCCTGCCCTCAATAATAAATGATTATTTAAACATAAAAACTAGGCCACACAGTATTTTCCATGCAGCCCAGTGCGTATAACCGCTACATACCATTAACTGTTATTTCGTCCACCTTCTCGCATTAAGTCTTTGCGCGCATAGTCATCAATCATTCTTATATTAGAATCCTCCTCATTCAAGTAATCGTTATCTGACTGACGATCCCCTTTATCATAAACAAAGTCACTCCGTGTATATTTAACTTCATTAACGTTTGATGCTGAAATTGCTTTTACGATCACATCCTTATCTTGATTGAGTTCAATCGACGTTTGTGCTGTCGCTACTGGACTAGCTAAAATTGCCATTAACGCGCCAAGCACACTTACTTTTTTAAATGTTGTCTGGATCAACATGACTGTCTCCTTTTCTTAATGAATGCCGCCAACTTAAACGATCGATAAGATGTTTCATTCAGCGGCAATGTGTCTCACAGTCAATAGTGATCTGGCAGGAAAAATCATTACATCTTTTTTATAAAAATAAGTAATAAAAATAGAAAATAAAAAAAGCCAGCCCAATGGCTGGCTTTTATAACAACACGATGGAACTAGCGTAATTTTGTTTTACGCAGGTACGGCAGAACAGCATCGAAATCACCAAACTTCTGCTTGGCGTCTCCATCCGACACGCTCGGTGGAATAATAACGTCCTGACCAACGGTCCAGTCAGCGGGCGTTGCAACACCATGTTTTGCTGTGGTTTGCAGAGCATCCAGTGCGCGCAGAATTTCTGCGAAATTACGACCTACGGTCATCGGGTAAGTCATAGAAAGCTTCAACTGCTTATCCGGCCCAATAATAAATACCGAGCGCACCGTTGCACTGTCAGCAGGGGTACGGCCATCTGGCAGGTAAGCATCTTCTGGCAGCATGTCGAACAGTTTAGAAACGTTTAGGTCTTCATCAGCAATGATAGGGAAGCCAACTGAACTGCCGCTAACTTTCTCGATATCGCTTGTCCAGCGCTTGTGGTCTTCTACGCCATCAACAGAAACGCCAATAACTTTGGTGCCTCGCTTTTCCCATTCAGGGCCCAGCGTTGCTACTGCGCCAAACTCCGTGGTGCAAACCGGAGTAAAATCCTTCGGGTGAGAAAAGAGGATCGCCCAGCTATCACCAATCCAGTCGTGAAAACGAATCGGGCCTTGGCTAGTTTCAGCTTCGAAATCAGGCACTACCGCATTGATACGTAATGACATCGTTCCTCCTCATTAGGGTCAAGTGACCTTAATACCTTATATGACTTCTACCATATTCACTATAGAACGTTTCGTGCTAACACAACACCTGCACTCTTCTTTGCACACCCATAAAATTAGGAACATTTACCACTGCCATTCGCTTCTCGCTACCGCATCGTGAGCGTGCAAGCTTTCAGCATGAACCACCTTCAGTTGAAACCCTGAAATATCAGCCATTTTTCTCAGCGCTCGATCTAGCCGCTTTGCTGCATCTTCACAAAACATCAAGTTCTGACCATTGGCGAGGGCAAATGCCTGCTCATCAATACGCTTCACTGCTGTTTGTAATGCGGTTCCTAAGGCGTTTTCAATACGTTCAATCAGCGCAGCCAGCGGTATCTCATCGCTATCTTCCAACCGTATAGAACAGTGAGCAGCGCTGCGCTGGCTATGAGGGGTTGCGAGTATCCCTTCCTCGCTACCTAACCATGCAACGACGGCCTGCTTAGTAAGCGGTATCTCCTCAAAATCCTCTGTAAACGCTTGCTGAATTAACTGCCGAGCCAATGCAGCGGAGCAGGGGCACGTCGAGGAGTAACCCACGCTCACTTCTAGCACTGTTTGAAACCCTCTCGGGGTTAGCTGGCTGCGCAGCGTAAACGGATAACCTTTCCATCCTGACAAAGGGCTGATCAGCGCATCGCGCTTAAGTAATACATCCCCGCCAAACGTTAGATAGGCGTTTTTGGATAACGCCTGGTGGCTTTCCAAAAAACCGCTAAGAACGCGATGGATCAGACTAGGGGTTAGCGGCTGATGCTCCAATGTGTCTAACGCGGTATACAGCCGTGACATATGGATCCCACGAGCATCCGCTTCTTCAAGGCTAACGCCAGCGGATACATGGGCATTCACCTGACTTCCTGCCAACTTTACTGGCAACGCAATGCCTTCCATGGCCTACCCAGGAAAGCGTGCCCGCCAAATCAGCAGGCTGTTGGGCGATATCGGGCAAGGTGAAAGCAGTCATTAAAGTGCCTCTTTGGATGATGTGAAAAATGTATAAAGCTGGGCAACGCTGGCAGGCGCAACGTCTTGGGTAATGAACACAAAACGCGACACGCGATCATTAACGCTGCTGGGAGGCAATGGTGCAGGGGGATGAAAAATATGCTGAACACCATGCAGTGCCAGAGGCTCATCTCGATCAGTCAGATGAACAATGGCTTTAATCCGCAGCATTTTCTCGCCCATTAGTGACATCAATAAATCCAACCAATTCTCCAGGGCATCAGGCGTAATGGGATCCTCTACGCAAAAACAAAACGCATTAATATTCTCTCCGTGGCGAGTCAACGTCGGTTGGCTAGTGGGCTGCCCAACAGCAGCGCTAATAGAGCTTTGCTGAGGCTTGTCAGCCCGATAATCCGCGGCATGGTGGACGTGATAACTTGCTGACTTCAACCATTGGTCTACTTGGTATCGCTGGGAGTCACCACGAAAAAGCCCCGCCCCGACTAACAACTCAGGCGAAAGATTACCGTTTACCACCTGCCACTGCTCTGCAGCCGGATTGATGGACGCAATCTGGTTGGCCAATGGGGCTAAACGCGCTTCATCGACCAAGTCAGTTTTAGTAATCAGCAGCCTATCAGCTATCGCTACCTGACGCTGAGACTCACGATGCGCTTGAAGTGTTGCTTCTCCGTTGGCGGCATCGACACAGCACACCACGCTATCCAACTGAAAACGATGGGCAAGCCAATGATCGGTCATTAACAGTTGTAAAATAGGCGCCGGGTCAGCAAGCCCCGTGGTTTCGATGACAACACGAGAAGGTGCTGGTTTGCCCTCTGCTAGAAGCGCGGCAATAGCCTGCTGTAGCGTTTGGCTCAAGTCTCCCCGCAATGTGCAGCACAAGCAGCCGCTGCTCATCTCTACCACCGCTTGCTCATCACTCTGGGTGATCAACTGATGATCAAGACCAATATCGCCAAACTCATTAATCACGATTAGCGTATTTCGCATAGACGCTTGGCGCACCCAGCGATTGAGTAGCGTGGTCTTGCCGCTACCTAAAAAACCGGTCAGTACATTCACTGGCGTCAGCGTGGTGAACTGCATTACTCCCCCCGAGCTTTGCGGAAATGGTGCTCTTTGCGCTCCTGACGCTCCTTCGCTTCAATGCTTAGCTTCGCTGTGGGCCTAAACAGTAGTCGTTGAAGACCAATAGGCTCACCGGTTTCCTCACAATAACCGTAATCCCCGCTTTCAATACGCTTCAGAGCCGCATCAATATTAGTGATTAGCCTGCTTTCGCGGTCGGCTTGGCGAAGCGCCAACCGCAGCTCCTCCTCAAAGGAAGCTTGGTCAGCCTCATCGCTATCCCGTTCATGGGAAGCAATTGACGTCTTTACCTCTCTCAAATGTGCGGCAAGCTCAGCGCGCTCGTTTAAAAGCCGCTGGCGGAAAAACGCTAGCTGCGCGGCATTCATGTACTCATCTTGTGATGATGCTAACAGTGAAGCCTCGTCGGCTTTTTGTGCGCTTACGGCTTCAGAGCTGTCGCCACCTTTGGCACTAATGGGCTGAGTGATATCGGATTGCAATGGTTAGACTCCTTTTGATAAAAACGTTATAACATAACAAATAAAGCGCTGCGACCTATCTCTATCTGATGCTTATACATTGCTAAACGTAACAGGAGGCCTAAATGCCAAGCCCGCATTCCGCCCAGCCATTGCCTTGGGTACCACCACAGCACGCAGCTCTGGATACTGATATAAGCGTGCTGCCGCGTATTTTTGAAGAGCAGATATCTATCGCCATTATGCAACGCGCCCTGCCCGCCGATGTGGCTATAAGTGCAAACGCACAGTGCCAAACCTCACGAGACTGGCATTACGCATGGCTTGGCAGCCCTACCGCCGATTTAAAAGATGACTTACGCCGTAAGCTCCCTGAGCGTTCAGCGGGAGATGCGCTGGTTGAAGACGTTTCGACCATCGCTGAGGCCATCGCGTTCCTTTTTGATACTGATACCGTGGGCATTCGACTACGCCTACTTACAGCGGCGATGTGCCCGCGTTTTCACTGCGACAACTTGCCGGTACGGTTAGTGACTACGTATGTCGGCCCTGGCAGCGAGTGGTTACCTGAAAGTGCTATTAACCGCGCAGGGCTTGGCGCGCCCACGCCGGATCGCCCAGAGATTATTAACGACCCCACGGCCATTCAGCGCATGCGGGCTGGCGACATCGCGTTAATAAAAGGCAGTGGCTGGGTGGGATGTGAAGAGCATGGCTTAGTGCACCGCAGCCCTTCTTTGCACGACGGTCAAAAACGGCTACTGCTAACGATTGACCCCGCTTAACGCTTTGAATTTAGCAGTCGACCGATTCAAAAAAGCCGGTACATCACGTACCGGCTAAAAATCGAACAGTCGTTAGTTACTGCGAACATACACATTCAACAATCTGACCACATTCTAACCAGATTATTGTAAGTTCCTGTTAAGGCAACCAGTTCAGCATTCGCCTCTCCTTGCTCCGCTCTTAGTCGACGCAATGAGTTATCCATCTCATACAGTAAGCGACGCTTTTCCGTATCACGAATTAGGCTTTGCATAAACATATAGCAACCTAACCGCTCACCTTTAGTAACAGGGGTTACTTCATGGAGAGAACCGGAAGGATAGGTCACTAAACTACCGGCAGATAACTTAATCGTTTGCTCACCATACGTATCGATAACATTCAGCTCCCCGCCTTCATATTCGTCTGGATCAGACAAGAAAAGCGTTGCAGAAACATCGGTACGTAGATAGCTGCCATCTGGCAATGAACGTAGCGTACTGTCGATATGCTTGCCGTAATGGCTATCTTCTACGGTGTAACGATTAAAATTAGGCGGTATTATTTTGAAGGGCATAATTGCGCTCATAATCTCAGGCGTTCGATTGAGCGCGCGCATTACCATAATACGTAGCTCTCTGAGTGCTTCAGAGCCTTCTGGAATTTGCAGATTCTTTTTCACCTGTTTCGCCTGGGGGCCAGCACTAATACCCCGCGCCCAATCAGCCCCACGCAGCTGGCGGCGTATAGCCGCCAGCTCCTCAGGTGTCAGAATATTTTCAAAACTGACGATCATTGCTTGGCCTCAGAAAAATAGGACTTAAAAGTCGTAACGTAGCGTGGCAATCACATGACGGCCCGGCCCTGGTATACCCTGGGCACCGCCCTCTGCAAGCTGTGAGATATACTCTTTATCCGCTAAGTTAAAGCCATTGATACGTAGCTGTAGCGCCTCGTTGAAGCGATAAGCGGTTGAGGCATGAAACAAAGAATAGCTATCAATGCTGACTTGACGACGCCGCGCACCCGGCTCAGAAGCAACGTTGTTTACTTGATCAGCAACATATTCCATGCCGCCGCCAATGGTCCACTGTGGCGTAACTTCATAGTCTGTCCAAACATTGAACGTATGCTCAGGCGTACCACCTAAACGAGAACCTACCTCCCAAGGATTATTGGAACTGAGCACTTCGGAATCCATATAGGTATAGCTGGTGTATAGATCCCATCCTGGCGTCAAGCTGCCCATTGCGCCAATTTCAAAGCCTTCAACGCGCTGCTCCCCGTCTAGCACTTGCAGTAGATCTCCACCGCCTTGGGCGGGGGTGCGGGCGTTTTTCTTATCGGTGCGGAACAGAGCAGCGCTGACCAGTAGATTATCGGCCAGATTCCACTTCGTACCCAGTTCGTAGGCAATCGTTTTTTCAGGATCAGTATTGAATGCGGACTCATCAATAATGTCTTCACGCCCACCGGTCGTCGCGTCGCCGCCGCCAGCTAACTGCACCAACCCCCGATCAAAAGTACCCGTCACATCAAAAGAGGTACCCACGGACGCATAGACGGTGCCATTTTGCGTTGGCTTAAACACTAGCCCCAGGTTACCGCTCCATTCGCTGTCGGTACGTGAGACCGGGCCAATAGGGTCATCGTACCCGGTATCGGTAGCCGTTGATTTAACATGATCCCAGCGCACACCGGTGTGCAGATCCCACTGCGATGAAAGCGCTGCTACGTTGAGCGCATAAATACCGACCTGTTCAGACTCTAAACGGTGGCGGGTACCGTCGTAATAAGCCTCGGGCCGGGTGCGGGTCTCGGGATCATAGAGAGAAGTGCGAGGTCCCTTTTGATCGGGACGACGGTCATTCTTGATATCCACGTGACCCACTTCAGCACCAACAACTAAGTCATGTCCAACCTGACCTGTATCAAATGAGAACAGCAAATCCGTCTGGTTAAAGAAAGACGTATCTGTTTGATCACGAGGTTTCAGATCCCCCTGAACAAGCGCCTGCGAGAAATCGCCGCTTCCCAAGGCAGCTTCAGGGATTTTGATACGCGGCGACGACGTAATGGAATCGTTCTCTACCCGGCTAACGCGGAACTGGTTACGCACACTAAAGCCATCGTTAACGTAGTGTTCAACCGCAACACCCAACTGATTAACATCAATGTCTTGATAATCATCAACATGGCCAAAGTAATCGCTGTAATCAATTCCAGGCGGGAGCGCTCCCGTATAATATCCGTCGCCTGCACGCTGGCCACCCGGCGTGCGACCACGATCATTTAGCTGGCTAGGGTCGCCACTAAAACCTTCTCGATCAATGGGGATACCTTGGTCTGGCGTGTTGTTCTGACGTGTGTGTAAGAAGTCCACCTCTACCTGCGTATCGCTTTCAAACCCCCATGTATAAGCAGCGTAGACACCTTGCCGTTCCTGATCGACAATATCACGGCCTGGATTATCTTGTGTGTGGCTCATCACGTTAAGCCGTAGTGCGCTGTTATCATCAATACGACGATTGAAATCACCCGTCACACGGAACAACTCATCAGACCCGACTGAGGTCTCCAAACGATTGCGGTCTTCCATTAACGGTTGTTTGGTTACGAAGTTGATAGTGCCCCCCGCTGAACCACGGCCAGAGAACGCCGAGTTAGGCCCTTTAATCACTTCAATTTGATCGACATAGAACGGATCTCGGAAGTAGTTACCCAGATCACGCGACCCATTCACGTTGATATCATCGCGAGCGTTAAAACCGCGAATTTTTAGCTGATCGCCGCCAGGCGGATTACCTTCCCCTGCTTGTAAACTGATGCCGGACACATTGCGCAGTGCATCGCGCAACTCGGTTACGTTTTGGTCTTCCAACAGGTCACTGGTAAGCACCGTTACGATACGCGGCGTTTCCTGTACAGGGCGTTGATACTTGACGCTCTCCATAAAGGTACCGCGATAGCCAGTAACCGTGACCGTATCGAGTGAGGCCGCATTTTCAGTACGTGTTTGCGCCTGAGTGTTGGTGCTCATTGCCGCCAGCATACAAGCACTCACGGTGGCTAACGTGCGTCCGAAACGCATTGAATTAGGGCTGCGTAACTCAATCGCGCTTGGAAGCATTTTTTTCTTCGTCATTAACATCTTATTGGTTCCCTTGCGTAAAAAGGTAAGTGCTTACAGGCCAAGCCTGAGACTCTGCTGCTGTTCCCAAAGAGGAATGCAGCGTTTTTATTTGCAACAAGGTACCAAACACAAATAACTATGTAAATGATAATGATTTGCTTTAATTTTAAACTAATTAAATGTTGTATCCCCCGACAACGCTCCCGCCCGCGGCCCTGCTTTTATTACGTTTTAAGCATGCTACTATCTAACCCTGCTTAATATGGTTAGACCCCTGCCTGAAAGGATGCTTGCTGATGTTTGACGCCCCCGCTGCGGTTGCCACCCCAGATGCCATTGAGACCTTTATCACCCGCTGGAAAGGCACCACCGGCACCGAGAAAGCCAACTATCAGCTGTTCCTTTCCGAGCTGTGCGCCCTGCTGGAACTGCCCACACCCGAGCCAGCCAGCAAGGACAACCGCGAAAACGCCTACACCTTCGAGCGCCGGGTAGATATTCAAAACCCCGATGGCAGCGAGAATCGCGGCTTTATTGACCTCTACAAGCGCGGCGCGTTTGTGCTGGAAGCCAAGCAAAGCGGCAAAGGGCTGGAAACCAAAGGCTGGGACAAAGCCATGCAGGCGGCCTATAACCAGGCCGACCAGTACGTGCGCGCTCTGCCCGCAAATGAAGGCCGCCCGCCGTTTATCGTGGTCACGGATGTAGGCCGCACCCTGGCGCTGTATTCGGAATTCTCCCGCTCCGGCGGCACCTATGTGCCCTTCCCCGACCCGCGCAACTACCGCATCAAGCTCGACGACCTGCGCCAGCCCGAAGTGCAGCAGCGCCTGAAAGCGCTGTGGGAAGCGCCAGACACCCTAGACCCCAGCCAGTACGCCGCCCGCGTGACCCGTGCGGTGAGCGCCAAGCTGGCGACGCTGGCCAAAGCGCTGGAAGCCGACGGTTTTGAGGTTGACCGGGTGGCGCACTTTTTAAAGCGCTGCCTGTTCACCATGTTCAGTGAAGACGTGGAGCTTTTGCCCAAGGGCAGCTTTACTGCCTTTCTGGAGCGCATGAAGGAAAGTCCCGAGCACTTTGCCGACGCCATAGGCTCGCTATGGGAAAGCATGAACAGCGGCGGCTTCAGCGGCGTGTTAACCGCCAAAGTGATGCGCTTTAACGGCGGCCTGTTTAAAGGCATCGACCCCATCCCGCTCAACGCCGAGCAGATTCAACTGCTGATTGATGCCGCCAAGGCCGACTGGCGCTTTGTCGAACCGGCGATTTTCGGCACCCTGCTGGAACGCGCCCTGGACCCCCGCGAACGCCACAAGCTGGGCGCCCACTACACGCCCCGCGCCTACGTGGAACGCCTGGTAATGCCCACCCTGATTGACCCGCTGCGCCGCGAATGGGCCACCGCCCAGGTGGTCGCGGAAGCCCACAACCAGAAAGGCAAAACCGATAAAGCCCTGGAAAGCCTGCGCGCTTTTCACCACAAGCTCTGCCAGGTGCGGGTGCTGGACCCGGCCTGTGGCAGCGCCAACTTCCTGTATGTCGCGCTGGAGCACATGAAGCGCCTGGAAGGGGAAGTGCTCAACCTGATTACCGACTTAAGCGGCGGCCAGAGTTCCCTGGAAGCCGAAGGCTTGACCGTCTCGCCCCAGCAGTTTTTAGGCATGGAAATTAACCCCCGCGCCGCCGCCATTGCCGAAATTGTGCTGTGGATTGGTTACCTACAGTGGCACTACCGCATTAACGGCAGCCTTGATTTGCCCGAGCCGATTCTCAAGGACTTCCACAACATCGAACACCGCGATGCGCTGATTGAGTTTGAACACCGCGAAGCGCTGCTGGATAACGCAGGCCAGCCGGTGACCATTTGGGATGGCATCAGCATGAAGCCAAGCCCCGCCACCGGCGAGCTGATACCGGATGAAGCTGCCCGCACCCCGGTGTACCGTTACCACAACCCCAAGCGCGCCGAATGGCCCGAAGCGGACTACATCATCGGTAACCCGCCGTTTATTGGTGCCTCAACCATGCGCCGCGCCCTGGGCGATGGCTATGTGGATGCCGTGCGCCAGGTATTTAAAGGCCAGGTGCCGGAATCGGCGGATTTTGTCATGTACTGGTGGCATATCGCCGCTGAGACGGTGCGCAGCGGCAGCGCCCAGCAGTTTGGGTTTATCACCACCAACAGCCTGCGCCAGACCTTTAACCGCCGGGTGCTGGAACCCCACTTAAACGATGCCAAAAAACCGCTCTCGCTGACCTTTGCGATTCCTGACCACCCCTGGGTGGATGGCAACGACGGCGCCGCGGTGCGCATCGCCATGACGGTAGGCCGCGCGGGCGAAGCGCCGGGGCTGTTGCAGCTGGTGACTAACGAAAGCAGCGACGAACACCGCGAAGCCCGCAGCGTTTCGCTAAGCCGCCGTAAAGGTAAAGTATTTGCGGATTTGAGTATTGGCGCAGATGTGGCTTCCATGGAACAATTAAATGCCCATAAAGGAATTGCAATCAAAGGATATGAGTTAGGTAGCCAAGGCTTTTTGATGGATACGAAAGAAGCACGCCAATTTCTTGTAGAGCATCCAGATAATAAAAATATTCTTAAGCCTTACATGAATGGCAAGGATTTAACTAATGGACAAATCACTAGGTACGTGATTGACCTATATGGGTTAGATATTAACGAAGCTAAAAAAGGCTATCCAATACTATTTAACTATCTATCAGAACGAGTTAAGCCTGAGCGTGAAGTTAATCGTGAAGCAAGAACATCAGTAAAATGGTGGTTATTTCGACGCTCCGGCGCAGATTTAAGAAAAGCTAGCAAAGAACTTAATAGTTTTATTACAACAACACGAACTGCTAGACACAGGGTGTTTCAGCTATCTTCTTCTGATTTAATAGCAGAAAGTAAAATTGTTGTTATCGCATCGGAGTCTAAAAATATTTTAGGCATACTTTCATCTAGAGTTCATACATTATTTGCGATAAGGGCTGGTGGCTGGCTAGGCGTTGGTAACGACTCTACTTATAACCATTTAGACTGCTTCTTAAAATTTCCAATGCCAAAGGAAATGACTGAAACCATCGGCCAGCTCGCCGAGCAGATCGACACCCACCGCAAGCGCCAGCAGGCCGAGCACCCAACGCTCACCCTGACCGGCATCTATAACGTGATGGAAAAGCTGCGCGCCGGTGAAGCCCTTAACGCCAAAGAGCAAACCATCAACCAGCAAGGGCTGGTCAGCACCCTGATGGATGACCACGACCAGCTCGACCGCGCCGTGTTCAGCGCCTACGGCTGGGATGACCTCGCCAAACAGCTGGTCGGCCTGCCCGGTGCCACCACCCCGCTGCCGGATAAACCCGCCGCCCAGGCCGAAGCCGAAGAAGAACTCTTGATGCGGTTAGTCGCACTCAACAAACAGCGCGCCGCCGAAGAAGCCCAGGGCAAGGTGCGCTGGCTGCGCCCGGCATACCAGGCCCCCGAAGAAGCCGCCCCCACCCAAACCGACATGGCCAGCGCGGCAACAGCGGATGCCGCCCCAGCCGCCGAGAAAACCAAGGCTAGCTGGCCCAAAGACCTCGCCACCCAGGTCACCCTGCTACGCGATATGCTCGCCGCCAGCCCCCACAGCGCAGAAAGCTTAGCCGCCCAGTTCAAACGCAAACCGGTCAAAGGCGTAAGTGAAGTGCTCTCAGCGCTGGCCGCCCTCGGCCAAGCCCAGCAGGAAAATGAACAATGGCGGCTGGTGAGGTGAGTATGAGGAACCCTTGTGTGGTGGAGGCTAAGGAAATTCTGCGCCAGTCGACCCAAGGGCGCACCAAGCCATTTATTATTCGTGATACGCAAGATGACCAGTATGTTGTTAAAGGCGTCAATGGCGTTGGTCAAAAATCACTAGTATCTGAGCTAATCTGCTCTGAGTTGGCAAGGCGTTGTGAGTTGCCAATTGCTGAGTACGCCTTGATGCATTTTCCTTCCGGAATGCTAGATTTTTCGACGGAGCCACGCGCTGGGGATCTAAAGGGAGGGCCGACTTTTGCATCTAAAGTAGCACTCCACAGCCAAGATTTGCTTTTCTCGCAACTAGAAGCAATTGACGAAGCCTTTCAGCAACGCCTTTTAGTATTTGATTATTGGGTTAACAATGAAGATCGTCGTTTGAGTAGCCAGGGTGGCAATGTAAACCTACTGTGGAGTTCCGTGTGCGGCTTAGTGGTCATTGATCACAACCTAGCTTTTGACCCTATTAATTGTACAGGTGATTTTGAAAATCATGTGTTTAGTCAGCAGCGCAACAGTTTCAAAGACCTGGAAGTGCGCGCACGCCATGAGGCAGTACTTGACGCCGCCCTGAATGACTGGGATATGATCACTAATACGATTCCTTTCGAATGGCTCTACCGCGATATAGATGACGAGGCATCCGAGATACAACCTACATTAGCAGAGCGCTTCAATTTGCTAGCCCGTTTACGTGATCCTTCCTTCTGGAGCTTGATATGAGCGCAATTATTTGTAATTACGCAGTGCTGCGCTTTCAGCCTTATCTTGATACAGGTGAGTTCGCAAACCTGGGGATCATTATGCTCTGTAATAATGGCCAGTTTCTTCAGCGAGTCGAAACTGTTTCACGAAAGCGCATTACTCACTTTTTCGACAAACTGCCGACAAAGGTATTTACTCAAGCGCGGCAGCACTTTGTGACAGAGCTGAAACGCACGGCTGACCTAGCCAATCATCATAAAGGCCAGTTAGATGTGCAGCTGCGCATCTTTAATGACTTGGTTGAACCTCGAGAAGCGATGTTTCGTTTCAGCAAACCAGGCACATTGGCTGCAAAAGATCCGCAAATTGCCCTTGATGAGCTGTTCAATCGCTATGTACATCATGATTTCAAGCACATAGCCACACCGGAAGAGCAGCTCACTAAACACGTTAACCACTGGCTTAGGGCACTGAATCGCAGCTATACAGAGCAGACACTGGGCAATGACATTGTCCGTGTAAAGTTGCCTTTTGTCTGGCAAGAAGGCGCGCATATACGTCAAGCGATCAAACCCCTTAGCTTCGACCTAGAAGACGCCGGACGCATTATTGAGAAAGGTGATAAGTGGCTAGCGCACTTACGCCGACTTAAACTTTCAAACAATGCTCCTGATGACATGGTGTTCATTAGTCAGTCCCCTAAGGCTAAAACGGGCCCGCGTCAGCGTGCCTATAAAGAAATTTGCCAGGAAATAGAGAACGATTTTGCTGCGAGAATCTTGCCTGAACATCTTGGCCAACACCGAATTCTCAAGGAAGTAGCAACGCCTCCTTCGTATGCAGGCAACTAGGTATAACAGCCACGTATCAAAAAGCATTTGAATACCCCGCCAACCGGTAATTATGCGTGCGATATCAGCATGTCACCGTTGTTTGGCATTTACCATGCGTTAATTACTTAGAACCCCTGGATTAACAATAAAACGCCCCCAATTTAGGAGGCGTTGTGCTGATAGCTAGCGCTTTCATTTACCACTTATTCATTTACCACTTAGGCAAATACTTCTGTCCATTCGCTGCGCTTAGCCAGCAAGTCTTTGGCTAGCTTTTGAGCACCTTCCAGGCTGTGGCTGGCGGCCCAACCGCACTGCAATTCATTACAGGCGGGCACTTCGGTAGCGGTCAATACGTCGTTTAGCGTTTGTTCGATGATGTTAATCACGTCATCGTAATCATCATGGTTGATCAACGCGATGTAAAAGCCGGTTTGGCAGCCCATCGGGCTAATATCGACCACTTTATCTGTGTGGTTACGCGACATCTCAGCCATTAAGTGCTCTAGGGAATGCAGCGCAGGCATGTCCATATGCTCTTTATTGGGCTGGCAAATACGCAGATCGTACTTATGGATTCGGTCGCCATGTTGGCCTTCTTTAATATCAGCCAAACGTACGTAAGGCGCTTTTACCTTGGTATGGTCCAGGTTAAAGCTTTCAACGTTCATTTTCTTTTCGGTCATATTGGCTCCGTTATCTTGGTATTTCACTTGCTAATTCTGCGCTGTTAGCGCTTTTTACACCTTTGGAGCGTCAAAATTCAACGGCTCATCGGTGTAAACACACACGTTAGCGTCTTCAATATCGCCATCAGGTGACTCGACGTGTTCAGCAAAAAAGTCTTGAATCTCTTTACGCTGGCAATGGGCTTCAAACTCTTCACGGCTGGCCCAAATTTCATGAAACACAATCGGGTAGCTGGTGCCTTGAGCAAACGGATTTTCAATTTGCCGGGTCACGGTGTAGTGGATACAAGCATCTTCACGATGCGCGTTCGGCTCTAGGCTCTGCAACGCTTTAAATACTGCCTCTTCCTTACCGGCTTTGGGCTTAAAACTGGCGACACAGTAAATTTTTTCCGACATGCTAACATCCTATACAAATAAACGGCCTCTATTATGCGCGTCCACTGGGCATATTGACAGCCTTTACACTGCTGCGTTCACGATGCTAATGGGCTGCACTTTCGGCCACATCGCGTAATATATTGGCCACGTTATCAAGCGGTAGATCACACTCTTTCAGCTGATGACGCTCGGCGAGGTACTGCGGGTCATTCCATTCGATACGAACGCCATTATCCGTTTCCCGCACCACCATTTTTTGGGGCAAATCCAACGCGACGCTGCCATTACACTGCATCATTGGGGTGCCAACATTAGGGTTACCGAAAATAAACGTGGTGGTAGCCGGCAGCGAAAGTTCGTTGTTGGCGGCATTTTGCGCATGATCAATACTTGCCACCAGCATGAGTCCTTTTTCTTCAAGTGCCGAGTTTAGCTGATCGGTCACTTGCTCGAATGAGCGCTCACTATCTATATGTTCTATTCCCATTGAAGAGGAGGCTACTGCAGGTTGAGCAACGATGGATACAACGGCCGCTACGGCATAGTAAGTAAAACGCATGCTATCTCCTTAATACTTTAAGTTATTATTTAATTATACGGTCGGCGAAGGTTTCAAGGTCAGCGACGGTCATATCCGGCTCACCGCCCCAGGGGTCAAACGGTGCGTCGGGGTGACGTCGCACCCAAGCGCTGCGTAGGCCTGCATGAGTAGCGCCAATGACATCGAAAGGGTTGCTGGAAATCAGCCAGGTGTGTTCTGGGCGCACTTCTAAACGTGTGCGTAAGTAGGCGTATACGGCGGGGTCGGGCTTGAAGCGCTTAACGTCATCGACGCTTATCACTGCATCAATGTGGCTTTCCACGCCTGCACGAGTAAGTAACTTAGTGACCGCTTCTTGGGTACCGTTCGAAAACGCCACGCAGCGAATACCTGCATCGCGAAGTTGATCAAGGGCGGGCACCACATCGGGGAAAGCAGGCAACTCGGCATAAACCGCCATTAAGTGGTCCTGATTGTTATCGGAAAGACCGGTTTGCAGCGCGCGATCGGTGAACACTAATGCCTCGCGCGTGCACTCAGAAAACGGCACGTAGGCTCCCATCAATCCATGGCGAAAGCTGTATTCCAGCTGTTTTTCCCGCCAACGCTTAGCGAATTCCCCTGCTTTGGTGGCGTCACTAAGGCGGCGCTCCAACTCAACCGTTACCCCTTGGGTATCAATGAGCGTGCCGTATACATCAAAAGCGAGTACCGGTTGCATGGTAACTCCTGACTTGGTGAGTAGGATAATGATTGGCGATAAGTGACGTTATGCCTATAGCATAGCTTGCCTCTTCAAAAACAAAAACGCCGCTGCGGTATGCAGCGGCGTGGGGGTAGCATTAGGCGAGATTAAACCGTAAAAGCGGCTTCTTGCTTACCGGTTTTAAGATCACCGGAACGCACTAGCTCATCAGTGACGCGGTCGATGGCGCGTTTGGCGCGGCCAATCATCTCATCAACCTCAGTGCGGTTAATGGTAAGTGGCGGCGCAAAGCCCAGAATATCGCCTTGTGGCATCGCACGGGCAATTAGGTTCTCTTCCATTGCCGCTGCTGCGACACGCGGGCCAACCTTCAGCGCCGGGTCGAAATGCAGGCGCTGTTTGGCATCTGGCGAGAACTCTAAGGCGGCCATCAGGCCAACGCCGCGTACATCACCCAGCAGCGGATGACCTTCAAAGGTGGCCTTGAGCTGCTGCTGGAAGTAGCCGCCGGTTTCAGCAGAGTTACCCACTAGGTTTTCGCGCTCAATGATATCCAGGTTGGCAAGGCCAGCAGCACAGCCCAGTGCGTGACCCGAATAGGTCCAGCCATGGCCGATAGGGCCAAACTCACCGGTTCCCTGCTCCAGCACTTTCCATACTTTATCGCCAACAATCACGCCAGAAAGCGGTTGGTAGGCACTGGTTAGCCCTTTAGCGATGGTCACCAAATCAGGCGTCATGTTGTAGTGGTGGCTACCAAAGTCTGAGCCAGTACGGCCAAAGCCACACACCACTTCATCAGCAATCAATAGCACATCATACTTGTTAAGCACTGCTTGAATCGCATCCCAGTAGCCTTCTGGCGGCGGCACAATACCACCGGTACCCAGTACCGGCTCACCGATAAACGCAGCGACGGTGTCGGGACCTTCTTCCAGAATCATCGTTTCCAGCTTCTCGGCACAGTAAGCAGAAAACTCACGCTCTGTCACGCCGTGCTGTTCTGCGGCGCGCAGATAGTAGTGCGGTGCTTCTGTGTGGCGAATGGTATCAATTGGCAGATCAAAATGGTCGTGAAACGCTTTAAGACCCGTTAACGAGCCAGAGGCGATACCGGAACCGTGGTAACCACGCATACGCGAGATCACTTTTTTCTTCTGCGGACGACCCAGCACATTGTTGTAGTAGCGCACAATTTTGAGCTGTGTTTCGTTCGCATCAGAGCCTGACATGCCGTAGTAAACCTTGGACATGTTCATGCCGGCGATTTTCAAAATGCGCTCGGAAAGCTCGATCTGCGGCTCGTTGGAGTGGCCTACATAGGTGTGGTAATAAGAAAGTTCTAACGCTTGCTTATAGATTGCTTCGGCAACTTCGGTGCGGCCATAACCGATATTGACGCAATAAAGGCCCGCAAAACCGTCGATAAACTCACGGCCATCTTTATCTACAATGTTAATGCCTTTGCCGCCGGTGATAACACGGCCAGGCAAATCGCCGTGGGCAAAGTCGCGAAGGTGAGTGGAGGCATGGAAAGTGACTTTACGGTCGCGTTCGATTAGATCCTGATGCAAGCTCATAACATTCTCTCTATAAAGTAAACCTCCCCATTAACTGGGGAGGGTATTTTGTCATTGATGGCTGACTAAATTTTTGGCCACCTAATCAACTTCCCGATACTGAGCCTAGCGCCCCAAGACAGTAGTATTTCGTTTCTAAATACTCGTCGATACCTGTCGCGCCACCTTCACGGCCAAGGCCGGACTGTTTCACGCCACCAAAGGGCACTGGTGGACCTGTCATCTTCACTGAGTTGACGCTAACCATGCCGTATTCCAACGCTCGCATTAGCTTCCAGATGCGGCGAATATCGTGGGTATAGATATAGGCTGCTAAGCCGTATTCAGTGTCATTGGCCATTTCAATGACTTCATCGTCGGTACTATACGCGGTAATACCGGCGACAGGCGCAAAGTTCTCTTCACGCCACACTTTCATTTGCGGTGTCACGTTGGTTAACAGCACCGGCATAAAGAAGTTATCGCCCGGCGCCTGGCTTTGGTCACCCACAACCATTGTGGCGCCTTTAGAAATCGCATCATCGACAATCGATGCAGCTTTTTCGACTGCCTGGCGGTGAATCAGCGGGCCAAGGTCAACTTCTCCATGCAAGCCGTTACCGACGGTAAGCGCTGACATACGCTCGGTAAATTGTTCGACGAACTCATCGTGGATAGATTCGTGCACCAAAATACGGTTGGCGGCTAGGCAGTCTTGCCCCGCTGTTTGGAATTTGGCTGAAACCGCTGCATAGGCCGCTTCTTTGGGGTCCATATCCGGCCCAACAATAAACGGTGCGTTGCCACCAAGTTCTAGCGATAGCCGCTTGACCGTGTTTGCGCTCTGCTCAATCAATAACCGGCCGACACGGGTAGAGCCCGTGAAGGAGAGCGCACGAATACGCGGCTCGCTGCACAAAATTTTTGAAACCTCTGCGGGGTCCCCAAGCACGACGTTAAAAATGCCTTCCGGAATGCCCGCCCGCTCGGCAAGCTCTGCCAGCGCCAGCGCAGAAAACGGCGTTTCATTGGCAGGTTTAATGATCACCGGACAACCTGCGGCCAGTGCCGCCGCCGCTTTGCGGGTAATCATTGCCAGCGGGAAGTTCCACGGCGTAATCATCGCCGCAATGCCTACCGGCTCTTTAATGGTGCCAAGTGAGGCATTGGGGATATGACTGGGAATGGTTTCGCCATAGGTGCGCTTACCTTCTTCAGCAAACCAACGCACGAAGCTGGCACCGTATTCGACTTCACCGCGAGCATCCGGCATCGGCTTGCCCTGCTCTAGCGTCATGATGGTGGCAAGATCTTCGCGGTTAGCCTGAATCAAATCGTACCATGCCAATAGCCGCTCGCAGCGTTCGTCAGCGCGGAGTGCGCGCCAATGAACAAAGGCTGCTTCAGCTGCATCAACAGCAGCGGTAATTTGTTCGGCTTCCAACAACGGAATATGGCCAATGACTTCGTCTGTCGCGGGGTCATACACCGCTTCTTCGCGGCCACCGTTACCGTGGGTCCATTTCCCATCTATGTAAGCGTACTGCCGAAACAGACGCGGATCTTCCAGGCGCTTCGTTAGCATGGTCGATAGTGTGGTCATGGGCACCTCCCCAGGTTGCAGCAAAATACGGTGAAGCCAATCGTGAGCGACAAACCGTTGCGCACATGCAATTGAACATAAGCAATTACACATAAGAAAATTGCGCAGAAAATAAGATAAACAGCGCAACGTTTGGTTGCGCTGTTTCAGTGAGTACAGAGTAAGGGAGATACCGCACGAAGTGTTTTTGAAAGCGCCGGATAATTCCGGCACTTTTTTTGTGAAAGCTTACTTTACGGTGGTTTTTTTTGGCAGCGCCACTATTTACCCCGCAGCGGGGTTAATTAAGGCCTCCTCAGTAAACACCACAAGACCTAGCTCCGGCCGATAACCATGGATCTCAGTGACATCTAACGCTTTAAGAAAATACAAAATTTCTTCGCTAATCACCTGCCCCGGCACTAACACCGGAAATCCTGGCGGATACGGGATGACAAAACTTGCCGACACGACATCACGTCCATCACGCATCTGCGCCTGCAACTTGCCGTTATCGAAGCGTAGGTACTCGGTATTTTCTTCGTCATAGCTCAGAAAGTACGCGCAACGAATATCGCCTTGGGTTGTATCGGGGTTCGGCCGGAAAGCATCATGGAAGCGACTGAAATCAGGCAACGGCGGCAGATCATGATTCAGTGAATGCACTTGGTTTTCGATGATCTTACGCTCGGGACGGCTACTGTCTTCCAAGCGATTCTCGAACTCTTTAGCCAGCTTGATCAGCACATCCAGCAAGTAGGCAATCGAGCCTCGCGTGGTGCCTATATTGGTCATAAACAGCACGGTATTCCGAGACGTCTTGTTAATCTGAATCCCGTATTTATTCATCAGATATTCATTTTTGAAGGTATCACCGTCAACGCCCGTATTGCCGATGGCAATGGTCACCCGGGAAGGATCGACAACAAACTCGTCCCGCGCCCAGGCCTCCTCCATTTTATTCCAACCCGTTACCGGATCGTAATACGATTCCACACCCGATTCTCGGTACGCTTCAGGCACCATGTCACTGTTCTTCAGTACGCGGAAATACTTCTGCAACAATGGGTGGGTGTAGAGCTGCTCACGCAGCGAAAGCGCTGTCTCAACCTGAGCATGGACCAGCTCGAAACCTTCCATCTCAGCCTGCATTCGACCGACGTCCAGCGATGCCACAATCTGATAATTGGGCGAGGTGGAGGTATGCGTCATGTAGGCTTCATGGAAAGAAGCCTCTACTTTCTGGCGGAAATCCTGATCCCAAACGTGAATCATTGAGCCTTGGCGCAACGAGGTCAGCGTTTTATGAGTAGAGTGAGTCGCATAAGTGCGAATTCGCACCTCATCCGGATCGGGCATTAGCCGTTGGTTAAGCCATGTGGCGTCGTCTTCCGGATCGAGCTTATCAAACTCGGCTTTCCAAGCCGCATACTCTTCACGATAACTCTCGCTGCGATAACGATCCCTCAGCGTACGCGCTGAATTCATCGCAGTACGCGGCCGATACGTCGGGTTAAAACCAGCAAAAGCAAACCATGCTTCATCCCAAAGAAACACTAGATCCGGCTTGATTGCCAAGCACTCTTCCATTACCCGGCGCACGTTGTAAACGATGCCGTCAAAGGTACAGTTAGTCAGCAGTAGCATTTTAACTTTGTGCAGCTGGCCAGTACGCTTATAGGAAAGTAGCGTTTTCTTAATTTCATGCAGCGGCACCGCACCGTACATGGAGTAATCGTCAAGCGGATAGGAATCCAGATAGCTGACATGCGCTCCGGCCAGCACCATGCCGTAGTGGTGTGACTTATGGCAGTCACGGTCGATCAGCACAATGTCTCGCGGCTTAATCAACGCCTGCACCACAATCTTATTAGCAGTGGACGTACCATTGGTAACAAAGAAACTACTGCGCGCACCAAAGGCCCTGGCGGCGTACTCTTGTGCTTTTTTGATTGGCCCGAACGGTTGCAGCAGCGAATCAAGCCCCCCTGACGTTGCTGATGTTTCAGCCAGAAAGATATTAATGCCGTAGAAGTCGATCATATGCCCGGCCCAGTGAGAGCGGGTTACCGACTTGCCCCTGGAGATAGGCATGGCATGAAAAACCCCAGTGGGTTTTTTGCTGTATTCACGTAGGGCATCGAAGAACGGCGTACGATAGCGGCTATAAATGGCACGCAAAATCGTATGGTGCTGCTCGATGTAATCCGTTTCACGGTAGAAGATACGGTTGAAATGCTTAATGTCGCGGCTTGCCGTTGCTTCAACATCACCGCTTGTCACCAGAAATTGATCAATTTCGGGGCGCAGTTCATGAATCATCGAACTGAGCAAAATACTGCGTTCTGCTTCGCTATGGTGCTCCAGCTCGTTTTCTGAGAGGCCTTCCAGATAATTACGCAATGCGCTGAGATTGTACTTTGATTTATACGGAAATTCGTAGCGGATCAAACATGCTTGGATATTCGGATTAACCAGTACCGCGATCAACGCATCTTCAAAGCTTTTTACCGTTACTACATCGTAAACAAAGCTATCTTCAGAGCGGCGCATATTGTGAAACGCCTCTCGCACCACGTCTTCTTCCTGGTTAGAAAGATTATCGACAATTAAGAGTTCAAAGTAAGGCTGTGCTGAACTATTGGAAGCCGGATGCCCGCGGCGTAGTTGGTTAAGGGCATCAAGCGCTTCCATATCTTCAGCCCCGGCATCAGTCTCTGATAGGTCGACATGACGACGGCGATAGGACTCGCTGATTAACGTTCTTACCAGGCGTTTTACCACTTTATCTAACAGCGCATATTCACCGCGATTGAACAGCGTCCATAAATGACGAAAATCTTCTTTGGAGGGAAACGCGTGATAATCTTCAATGATTTCCAAACGTGTTAATTTGATGTCGACCGCTTTTATCAGGTTCTTGACGCGGCTCTCTTCCTTTAGGCGCGTTAGAATCCCCAAATCTCGTTTAAGCTCGTTCCAAGTATCAGCACGAAGTTGGGAAATTTTGTGATAAAACCCCAGGGCGGTGTAGGAAGTTTCGGTAAGGTTGTTTTCTTGCATGACGACACCCATCCTTTATAGGTATTTATCTGGAAAAATTACTTGCCTGAGCAACAGAGTTATAAGTGTTATAAGAGATATAAAAGTTATATCAGCCATACATACCGCGCGAACCGTAGCGCACGATAAGTTGCTCTTCAGGGAACACATCGAAGTTCAAATCCAGCACCCTACCGGGCCAGCGAAACTGAGTAAGCTTTTCCTTGGTGCGATATACCGAGGTATACACGGTGCCTAAGCCGCGCCGATAGTCGTGGCGGAACAAAGGAGGAGCGGAAAATGCCGAGATTAGTCGCTCGTCAGTGGTGGCGTCGTCGTCTACCAAAATCGAGAGCTGACGCTCACGAATAAGGGTTTCTGAAGCCAGCGCGTGGGCATACCATTCGATTTTCTTTTGATGGTTGGTCGCTACTGCCACCCGCTTGATGCTGGCACGCCGATCCGGCGCAATCATTGCTGTTACATAACGTCCACAGGCATCTGCCACAGTAATGTTGTAAGCCATATGCGTAGGCACTCTCGCAAGTACCGCCGCTGCTTCGGGCACGGTGTCGCAGAATTCGAGAATGTAGCGAAGAATAATCGGCGCGCCAAAACCGTCTCCGACCACCTTGCGTCCACCAAACGCTAAAGAAACAGCAAGCCCCGAATCATTCATTCCGTCTAGCACACCCCAAAGGCAGTCAGACATCGCGATTACACGGCGCTGGTTCCAGCGCGTGTAGATAATCGTGCCTTCGCACAACTCAGGCGGGTAGTCATAGTTGCGTGCTAAAACGGTAGACGTCGGCCTAGCCAGCACCGCCTGGGAGCAACCGGTAATATACGGCGGCGGGCGATACAAACTTAGTAACCGTGACGAAAGATCCCCCCCGCCTGCCAATTCACATAACGTACGGTAGGTACCCAGCAATTCAGGCATGTGCTGACGTAAAGCGTTATGGCACTCCAAGTAGGAAGGACGCTCACGCTCGCCTTCGGCTAGGTACCAGGGCTCATAGGCAGGCCAGTGGTAATGGAATAATGACTGCCACTTTGGCCCTGCTACCTCTTCGTGCACGGTGCGAAACGTCAAGGCCTTGTCTAGCTCCACGCCAGGCGCTCGGCCTGTGCCAAATTGGCTGTCCATAATTAAAGAATTTTGAAGTTGCCACCGCCGATAGCATGGCTGACGGCAACTTCCTCCACTACGGGGTCTTGCAACGCCTGTCCGGTGTACTGATTGCGGATGCCCTCTATCCAAGCTTTGGCCCGCTCGTTCAGTTGGAAGTCATCATCCATCAACCGGCCTCGAGTAATCAAAATGCCAAGATCGGCCCCTTCATAGCGGAAATCTCCTGCGCCACTAATGCGCAAGAAAAAGGCTTCATGCTCGTTTTCTGCCGCATGGGGGTGATAGCTGTAATGATCATAAGCAATCTCACCTTGCTCATTCATGCGCCAGACGCCTGTCGTGGGAGCCTGCGTTAACAGGTCAACACTCTCATCAGTGTGTTTGATAACCAACTGGCTCCAGCTGTCGACACTTTCAGGGTGCGCCCAACGCTCATTGATATCGTTGATATCCAAATCAAAGTCGACGTCTGAAAATTCCAACAAGTGGAACAGAAACAGTGGAATATCGGAGTGAGCAAACGCTGCCACATTCGTTAAGGAGCTTGCTCCGGTCACACGCGGGTTCAGCTCACCTAAATACACTTCGTTGGTTTCCATATCGATCAGGAAATCGAGCTCGAAATATCCCCGGTATCCTTCTTCGCGCAGTGCTTCACCGAATCTAAACGTATACTCGCGCGCTAAGTCGCGCACTTCCTGGCTAAATGCGCCAGCGAACATTTCGTTACCGCACCAGCCACCTTTATACGGCGTCAATGTTTTGAAGCCTACAAGCTCCGTCATCAATGGGCCAACGACCGTACCACAGCGCGTAGCACAGGCTTCAATTGCCGAACCGCGACAGTTGATGCGCTTCATGATTTTAACTTCGGGCTCTGCTTCAATCTCTTCGGCGTGCTTGTAATAGTCTTCTTCACTGGCAATAAAGAAAGTGGTGTGACCAGAATCGCCAAACGCGGTCTGTACCACCAAATCGTTACCAAGCGACTCGCTTACTTCAATAAGTTCCTGGTAACTGCCCACCTTAGCCAGCACGTTGGGCACACTGGGGACGCCTGCTTTGTTACCTATGCGAACCGTCTCAATCTTGTTATCCATCCGCTTACGCAATTCAGCGGGCGGAAAGGCAACTCGCAGCCCTAGCTGGTTGCAGATTTCTTCAGTGTGCTCATCGAACATTAAAAACGACGCGACACCCGCGCTTTCATCGTTGGCGCGGGATTGAATGAAATCAATAACTTCCTTGTGTTCAAGCAGGTAGTTATTGATATCTTCAATGCTCTCAAAATCGCGAGGAAACTTTTGCTTCGGAACAAAGACATTGCGCTGCTTACCTTCAAAGCAGTCAATATAGTTAATGTGGCGGAAGCTACCGACCCAATCACCGATACCAAGTAGATTAAAATTGGTCGCAGAAATAAAGTAGACCGGTTCTTTATTATTCAAAAAATGTCTACGGACATCCGCAATGGAAGTGATTTTAGTCATTATTTTCGCTCCTGGTATGACAGATACTGAAGGCTGTGTGGAATTAGTGCTGCCTAGGAGTTTCGCTAAATATCGCGATATTCGCCTGAATTGATCATTCAACTTGGCGCGAAATCCGTTCTTCTCATGACGATAGGTCAAGCCAAGTAGACTCCTAAATTATTTCTTGGTCGTTGCGTACCGGTTTGGCAAGCGGCCCTAGGGTGTCTAGGAAAGGAGAGGATCCATTTTCACTACGATATATTGAAAAATCGACCTCTCTATCACGGAAACTCTTAAGCGGCTGACCTAGCCCACGTAACCCGGTTTCGCGTTCACGACGCACACGATTAAGGTCAATTTCGATTGGAATAACTTCCTCGCCGATACCCGCCTGGTGAATCACGTCGCCCGATGGGCCCACCACGATGGAACGGCCATTTCCTAACGCGCCAGCGCCGTTAATATCGAAGAAATAGCACTGATTAACTGCCGCATTGGTGCGGGCAATCGACAACTCTATATCCCGATCAATGGTGTCGGTCATGGTGGGGTGAAGAATCACTTCAGCTCCCATGGCAGCCAAGGTACGGGTCGTCTCAGGGAACCACATGTCATAACAGATAGACACGCCAAAACGACCTACCGTAGGCACATCGAAGACCACAAATTCACTGCCGCCTTCAACCCCTGCTTCATACGGGCGAAACGGAAACATTTTACGAAAGCGAGTTACGACCTGCCCTAATGGGTTGATCACCACCAACGTATTATAAATAAGCTCACCGACTTTCTCGAACATTGAGCCAGGAATCAACCAGATACGGTGTTGCGCGGCTAATTGGCAAAACAATGCCTCGGTATCGCTGGGCAGTACTTGTGCATGGAGTGGAGATGCCCCCATCGGCATTAATTCGCTGAACAGCACCATTTGAACCTGGGGAAAACGGTTCATTAACGCATCGATCCGATGGCGCATGGCCTCGGTATTGTCGCCATGGTGCAGGGCATGCATTTGAACACCGGCAATGGTGAAGTAAGACATTAGCTTCTCTCTGCGTCAGGCGATCTGACTGTTTTAGCTCAGCGAATGAAACCTGTTGGTTATCTTTCGCTAAGCTAGTAGGTGAATGGTGCTGATTCTTATGTTAAGCCAACGAAACGCTGAATTGGCGTTGATCAAACACCTGGATAAATTATTAAATCCTATTTACAAAAACAAACATCATAAAAAATCAGCCGAACCAATATCCGGCTCGATACGTTTGACTGACTTAGTCACGATATACGTGAAGTAACGTTCTATTCCTACGTCTGAAACCAGCCAGCTATCGATCAATCGTTGGTAACTGTCGATAGATAACACTTCAAACTTTACTAGGTAGTCTACACCGCCACCGACAGCAACGCATTCGGTAACGTCTGGCGTTTGCATAACCAAAGCTTCAAAGCGGGCGAAGCTTTCAGCATTGTGCTGTTTGAGTTCGATCTGCACCCATACGGCGTTGCGCGGCATTAACACATCCGCATTAATGCGCGCCGTATAGCCTTCGATAACGCCTGCTTGTTCAAGACGTTTTACTCGCTCCCAACAAGGGCTCACTGAAAGGTTAATCGCTTCGGCCAGCTTCGACTTAGTGATGCGCCCATCCCGGGAGAGAATATCGAGAATTTTTAAATCATAACGGTCTAATTTCATCATGCCGGATGTTACGCCTCCAGGCGTTCAACAACATCGGCAATCACCGCCAGGGTGTCCCCCATATTGATTAACGATGGTGCACGGCGAGCCATCAAGATGCCGTCACGCTCCGCTTTGTAAGCCACAGGAGCGGTACCGCTGCGGGTCATATCGTAGATATAGGCAATCGTTTGGCCTTTTTGCACCTTGTCACCCAGCGCCACTAACAGCTCTAACACGCCTGAATGCTGGCTTTGCACATAGCAGCTGGCATCCGGCATATCGAGGTACATCTGCCCGCCTTCAGGCATTTCCACCGAGCCTTCCACCAAGCCGTAATGAATCAAAAAGTTGCGAACACCGCGCTCAGCAATCGCAATGCTTTGGGGAGTGGACGTGCCACCGCCGCCAAGTTCGGTAGCTACAAACACCTTACCCTGGCGCTCACAGGCGGTGTCGAACAGTTTTTCTGCGTCTAGCTCAAACATCACCATGGCGTAGGGAGCACCGAACGCTTTAGCGCCTTCCAACGCAGCCTGCTGTTGAGACTTGTCGTCTAGAACGTGGGAGGCGCCGAACGGCAAAATATCCAGCGTGCGGCCGCCAGAGTGCAGGTCGAGCACTACATCGCTAATAGGGGCCAGCACGCGGGTAAAATAATCGGCGATTTGCGACGTTACTGTGCCGTTTGGATCCCCTGGAAAGCTGCGATTCAAGTTGCCTTTGTCCATCGGTGACGTGCGCTTTCCCGCCATGACCGCAGGGGTATTCATGCACGGTACAATAATCACTCGTCCACTCACCTCTTCCGCTTTTAGTGTGGAAGATAGCTTCAACAGCGACGTAATGCCTTCGTATTCATCCCCATGATTGCCCCCGGTTAACAATGCCGTGGGGCCTTCGCCATTTTTAACCACAGTGATAGGTATCATCACTGCGCCCCAGGCAGACTCATCGGTTGAAATCGGCAATTTTAAAAAGCCGTGCTGTACGCCGTCGGCGTCGAAATCAACGGTGGCAGAAATAGGGCTGGGCCGCAGTTGGTTCGGTTGAAGCGTCATCGGATGTCCTTTGTAGTGTACGAACAGCTACTTAACAAACAACTGGCGCGGAAAATTGGCCAGCGTTTCACAGCCATTCTCTGTAATTAGAATGCTTTCGGTAATTTCCAGCCCCCAATCGTCTACCCAAAGGCCGGGCATGAAGTGAAATGTCATACCGGGCTGAAGAATGGATTCGTCTGAAGGGCGTAAGCTCATGGTGCGCTCGCCCCAATCCGGCGGGTAGGAAATACCAATCGGATAACCACAGCGAGCGCCGCCACGGTCAAAGCCGTATTTATCCATCGCCGCACCCAGCGCCATGGCAATATCTGCCGTACGATTGCCTGGCTTAGCCACTGCTAGCCCATTCTCAATGCCTTCCAATAAGGCAGATTCAGCGCGAATAAAGTCTGTCGGTGGCGTTCCTAAAAATACCGTGCGCGACATCGGCGCATGGTAGCGCTTAAATACTCCCGCAATTTCAAAAAACGTCCCTTCCCCTTTGCGAAAGGGCGTGTCGTCCCAGGTAAGGTGTGGCGCAGCCGCGTCTTTTCCGGTTGGCAACATCGGCACAATGGCAGGGTAATCACCACCGAACACTTTGCCGTTCTCGTCGATAAATCCTTCGATGCCCACACGGTAAATTTCCGATACCAGCTTACTTTTTGGCAGCCCAGGCTCAATAACTTCTAGAATACGCGTATGCATCCCTTCGACAATTTTTGCCGCCACGCGCATGTAAGCTATTTCTTGAGGCGACTTAATCGCCCGGCACCAGTTGACGAGTGCGTTGGCATCCATAAACCGTGCATGGGGAAGCTCACGCAAAAGGCTTTGATAGGCTTTGGCAGAGAAGTAATAGTTATCCATCTCCATGCCCACCACGCCGGTATGCCAGCCGCGGTCTGGCATAATCGACTGGGCAAGATACTCCATTGGGTGCATGTCCGGATTTTGAACATAGTAATCCGGATAATAGGTAATATTGTCGGGGTCTATCCAGCAGGTGCGCAGCGCGCCGTTGGCATCCATGCGTCGGCCAAACCATACGGGCTCGCCTTCCAGGCCCACCAATACGCATTGATGGACATAAAAGGACCAGCCGTCATAGCCAGTCAACCATGCCATATTGGAGGGGTCACTGACGATTAGCACGTCAATGCCACGGCCAGCCATTTCTGCACGCACCTTCCACAAGCGAGTAGCATACTCTTCACGTGTGAAAGGCAGGGAAACCTCTGTCATCGGGCAACTCGCCATCAAAGATCACTAAGAACCAGCGCCATCTATTATAAATTAGGGCCGCTGGGCCACAGGATCGACCTGGCCACCCCCGCAGTAGGCTTGCCAATGTCGTCTTAGGGCGATACTAGCACCGACCCTTGGTTGCCGGTCAAAGCCTTTATTACAAAAATGATGATAAGCCGTGGTAGCGTAACCATAGTTAACACGCCTTAAGGAAGAAAAATGAAAATAGTCATCCATATTGATGATTCAACCCAGTGGCAAGCAGCACTGGAGAAAGCGTTTCCCCAAGCCACTGTACTAACAAGTGACGCGCCAGCAGACGAGCGAAAAAATGCTGATTATCTCGCTGTTTGGAAAGCGCCAGAGCATTTGTTACAAGAACAAAGCCAACTTAAAGGCATTATTAATCTTGGTGCGGGCGTCGATTACTTACTGAAAACCCCTGGCCTGCCAAGCGATGTTCCTATCGTGAAGTTGCGTGATGCTGGCATGGGCGAACTCATGGCAGATTACGTGCTGTATGGCGTACTGCACTTCTACCGCAGCATGGACCGCTACTTGTCGCAACAGCAGAGCGCTACCTGGAAGCCCCAAGCCGTGCCTGAAAAAACGCAGTGGCCAATTGGTGTATTGGGCCTTGGCGCAATTGGCAGTTTCGTGGCCACACATTTGTCGCAAGCCGGGTTCCCGGTAATCGGCTGGAGCCGTTCACCTAAAGAGATTAGCGGTGTGCGCTGCCTGCATGGTGACGAAGGGCTTGATGAACTGCTTAGCCAGGTGCAAAGCGTGGTCAGCATTTTGCCAGACACCCCTGCTACCGTCGGCATTCTAAACGCCGAACGATTAGCGAAATTACCCAAAGGCGCCAGTGTTATTAACCCTGGTCGTGGCAGCCTAATCGATGAACAGGCATTACTTGATGCACTCGGCGATACGCACCATCCAGGTCATCTGCGTGGTGCCTTGCTAGACGTTTTCTGCGAAGAGCCTCTACCCGCCAACCATCCTCTTTGGCAGCATCCAAAGGTAATAGTGACGCCCCATATGGCAGCGCCTACGCCGCTGAAAGATGCCATTGATCAAGTCATTGCGTATATCAAAGCGTTTGAGGCCGGTGAGCCGTTAGCAACCGTCAGCCCAGAATCGGGCTACTGACGCTTAAGCGAGTGCGCGTTATACTTACCAGGGAACCAAGCGCTAGCTAAAGGCTCTTAGGAAAACACTTTTGAAAGAGGAAGGGCCTTTGCATCACGTCACCATTGGCAACAGGCAAGGTAAGCCTGCCAGCGCAATGTTAAGCGCTTGCGTGTTTCTTCTGTTGTTTTTTCTGTCTAGCTCAGCAACAGCCAATACTCAACAAGATGAGCAGGCGCTGCAGGCACCACACCCCTTCCAGGCCCAATACCGCTTAGAAATACGCGGCTGGCCAGGCGCAACCATTACCCATACGCTCAGTAATGAGGGGCTTCACTGGCTAAGTGACATGAACTTTTCTGTTGCGGTTGCCCGTGGAGAGGAGCGTAGCCGTTTTTCGATAGACGACTCGACGACCCGCTCGCTGCTCTATAACAGCAGTTATTCATTATTGGGTGTAGGCGACAGTTACCAGCTCAATGAAAGTGATATTGGCTCGCTTGATCGTCAAGCCGCGCTCTTTGATCTTTCCCGCCGTGCAGGTCATGAAGGCTGCACCGTAAACGCCCCCTGCGACATCGAGTTTGTTGATCACCGCGGGCGTGACGAACATTTTCAGTACTATGTTAACGCCCCTGCCACCATCAGCGTTCCCGCTGGTGAATTTGAAGCAACGCGCGTTACGCTAATTGATAGAGAAAAGCCCGACCGGCATCTACAAATAAATTTCCATCCTAATTGGCCAGGTCTAATCCTCTCGGCAGAGTATCAAAAAGAGGGGCGTCGGCAGACTTACCTCACCATGACCCAATTCAACCCCGCTGGGGGTAACGCACCTTAAATGCTTTCTGGCTTACTGATTGTTTTATTGCCGCTCTTATTGGGCTATTTAGTACGCGTTCGTTCTACCCGCTTACTTAATCTTATTAACCGAGCCGTTAATGGCTCGGTTTATTTGATTCTATTGTTTATGGGGGTCAGCCTTGCGGGCCTTGAAAACCTCGGTAGCCAGCTTTCAAGGTTAGGCGGTAACGCGCTGCTGCTGTTTAGCATTACTACGCTGCTCAACTTGGGCGCCCTATGGTGGCTATCACGCAGAGTGGCGTTGAAAGCAGGTGGTTCACCGGTGGTAAAAGACGCCCCTACCAGCAAACTGGCCGCTATGCAGGGTTCGCTAATGTTGGTAGGGGTGGTGGCAGGTGGCGTGGCGCTCGGGCTGCTCCTTGGCCCGCTTATTGGCGAAGCACTGTTTACCACCGCCGACTGGCTAGCGGAATGGGTGCTGTACGCATTGCTTGTGCTGATTGGCTGCCAGCTTCGCAACTCCGGCATGCCACTTAAACAAATTTTGCTGAATCGCTTGGGGCTTGCTATCGCGGTCACCCTTGCACTGAGCTCAATGTTGGCCGGCTTACTCGCCGCCCCGCTGCTTTCGCTGAGCTGGAATGAAGGCTTAGCCATGGCATCAGGCTTTGGCTGGTATTCGCTTTCAGCTATTTTAATTGGCGACCAGCTTGGCCCGCTAATGGGCGGTGTGGCGTTTTTCAATGACCTGACGCGCGAATTGCTGGCCTTTATCCTGATTCCTCTGGTTATTCATCGCCACACCGCGTTAGCCATTGGCTATGGCGGTGCTACTTCTATGGACTTCACTTTACCGGTAATTCAACAGCACGGCGGAGTGGCCTGTGTCCCTATTGCGGTAGTCAGCGGATTCATCCTTTCGCTGCTTTCTCCTCCGCTGATTCTATTTTTTCTTTCACTTTCAGGTTAGCGGTAGCAGGCAATCATTAGGTAGGATAAATAGCGCTCTTTATTTAATACGTGCCCTTGGTTTAAAAGGTACGCGCTGTTAAAAACGCAACTATTTCACTGCCCAGGATGCCTGCCCACCATGCTAAACGGAATTTGGTTAAGCTTTTTTGTCGCTGCGTTTGCGGCGTCTTTGTGGCAGTGGTTAGTCGGTGGTGATAGCGAGGTTTTTGCTCGCTTAGTGCAGTCGCTCTTCGATATGGCCCGGGTCAGCGTAGATATTATTTTAGTGCTGTTAGGCACGATGACCCTTTGGCTTGGCTTTCTTTCAATTGCCGAAAAGGCAGGCATGATTCGCTTGCTAGGCCGCGTGCTTGACCCGCTGTTTTCTCGCCTAATGCCAGAAGTACCCCGTGACCACCCCGCCATGGGGCTAATCAGTATGAACTTTGCAGCCAACATTCTGGGCTTAGATAATGCTGCTACGCCGATTGGCATTAAAGCCATGCAGTCGCTGCAAAGTCTCAACCCGAGCCGAGATACTGCCAGCAACGCACAAATTCTTTTTTTAGTGCTAAACACGTCGTCACTGACGCTTCTCCCCGTCACGATCTTTATTTATCGTGCTCAACAAGGTGCAGCAGAGCCCACTCTGGTTTTTCTTCCCATTTTGCTAGCCACTAGCGCCTCTAGCCTAGCAGGGCTTCTGGCCGTGTCGCTCATGCAACGTTTAAAGCTTTGGCAGCCGGTGGTGCTGGCCTATTTAGTCGCTGCAGCGCTAGCACTCGGGTTATTAATCACCACACTGGCAGGGATGTCGGCCCAAGCACTAGCGGCGGCTTCAACATTGGTCGGCAACCTAACGCTGTTTGGTATTGTGATGATGTTTTTAGTGGTCGGGGCGCTGCGCGGGGTAAGGGTGTATGACGCCTTTATCGAAGGTGCAAAAGAAGGGGTAAGTTTTACCGTTACCCTATTGCCCTACTTGATTGCCATGCTGGTGGCAGTTGGCGTACTGCGTGCCAGCGGCGTTTTAGATGCGGGACTCAGCGGCATTCGCTGGCTGGTGGAAGGGGTTGGCTGGGATACCCGCTTTGTAGATGCACTGCCTACCGCCTTTGTAAAACCCCTTTCTGGCAGTGGCTCGCGGGCCATGATGATCGAAACGATGAACACCTTCGGCGTTGATAGTTTCCCTGGCCTACTGGCAGCCACTTTTCAAGGCAGCACCGAAACAACGTTTTACGTACTAGCGGTCTATTTTGGCGCGGTTGGCGTTACTCGTATTCGCCACGGCCTGGGCTGCGCGCTGATCGCTGACGCCGCTGGCATTATCACTGCTATTGCGGTGTGTTACTGGTTCTTTGGCTAAGTTACTGGTTCTTTGGCTAAGTAAGAGAGCGTTATAAGCTATGTACGCTGACCATAAAGCACCGCAATAGCGACGACCCATAGAGGTGCGCCGTCATTATGACCGCGCACTGTTTGGTCAGCACGTTTACATACCTGCGCTCCATGCTGCCCGGGCGGCATGGAGCTTTTTGTAACTCTCTATCAGGCGTAGGTGGCGGTCTAAGCCCTCCAACTGCATGTTAGTGGGCGTCAGGCCGTGGAAACGTACTTCGCCACTCACCGACCCCACCACAGCGGCCATGGTTGCTTCACCAAACATGCGCTGGAAGTTGGGCAAGTAATCGTTAAGCTCCAGCTCATCATCCAGCACAATTTCAAGCACCGCATTTACTGCCTGATAGAACAGGCCACGCTCAACGGTGTTGTCGTTGTACTGTAGGAACATCTGCACGCAGTCCAGGGCCTCTTCATGGCGTTGCAGCGCTAGGTAAATCAGCAGTTTTAACTCTAGGATCGTTAGCTGTCCCCAAACGGTATTCTCGTCAAACTCAATACCAATCAGCGTGATGATATCGGCGTGATCGTCCATTTGGCTCTCTTCCAACCGCTCGACCAAGTCGGTGAGCTGGTCGTCATCCAAGCGGTGCAGGTTGAGAATATCCTCGCGGTAGTCCAATGCTTTATTGGTGTTATCCCAGATCAAATCTTCAATGGGGTATACCTCTGAATAGCCCGGTACCAGAATGCGGCAGACCGGTGCGCCTAGGTCTTCGTGTACTGCCATGTACACTTCGGCCCCTAGCTCCTCAAAAATACCCAATAGCGTCTCGGCTTCTTCCTCATTGCTGCCAGAAAAATCCCATTTACTGAATTCAAAATCGGGCTTAGTACTAAAGAAGCGCCAAGAAACTACGCCTACCGAGTCGATAAAGTGCTCAACAAAATTGTTGGGTTCGGCAACGGTTTGCGAGTTAAACGTCGGCAGCGGCAAGTCATTCAGGCCCTCAAAACTGCGGCCCTGAAGCAGCTCTGTGAGGCTGCGCTCCAGCGCCACTTCAAAGCTTGGGTGCGCGCCAAACGAAGCAAATACGCCGCCGGTACGTGGGTTCATCAAGGTCACACACATTACCGGGAACTGCCCGCCCATAGAGGCATCTTTGACCAGCACAGGGAAACCCTGAGCCTCCAGGGCGTTAATGCCTTCCACGATGTTCGGGTAGTTTGCCAGCACCTCTTGCGGCACATCCGGCAGGGTTAGCTCTTGTTCGAGGATTTCACGCTTCACCGCCCGTTCGAAGATTTCCGATAAGCACTGCACCTGGGCTTCTACCAGGGTATTGCCCGCACTCATCCCGTTACTAAGAAACAGGTTTTCGATTAAGTTAGAGGGGAAATAGATTGTTTCGCCATCGGACTGGCGCACAAATGGTAGCGATACAATGCCCCGGTCTTCACGACCAGAGTTGGTATCAATCAGGTGTGAGCCACACAGCTCGCCTTCTGGGTTGTAAATATCACGGCAGTGTTGGTCAAGAATGTCAGCGGGTAACTCATCGTTTGGCCCAGGCTTGAACCACTTTTCATTGGGATAGTGAACAAAGTCGCTGTTGGCAATTTCTTCACCGAAGTACTGGTCGTTATAAAAGAAGTTGCAGCTTAAGCGCTCGATGAACTCGCCTAATGCAGAACACAGTGCGCTTTCTTTCGTCGCCCCTTTGCCGTTGGTGAAACACATCGGCGAGGCGGCATCGCGAATATGCAGCGACCAGACGTGGGGCACGATATTACGCCAGGAGGCGATCTCGATTTTCATACCCAGATCGGCCAGCATCGTGCTCATATTGGCGATGGTCTGCTCCAGCGGCAGGTCTTTGCCTGGAATGTAGGTGCAACTCCCTTCTGGCGCACCCATTAGCAGCGCCTGAGCATCCTCATCGATGTTTTCTACCGTCTCAATCTGGAACTCGGGGCCGGTTTGAACGACTTTCTTGACTGTGCAGCGGTCGATGGAGCGCAAAATACCCTGGCGATCCTTTTCAGAAATATCTTCCGGCAGCTCGACCTGGATTTTGAAAATCTGTTTATAACGATTTTCCGGGTCAACAATATTGTTTTGGGATAATCGAATATTTTCGGTAGGAATATCTCGCGCGTTGCAATAAACCTTTACAAAATAAGCGGCACACATCGCCGACGACGCCAGAAAATAGTCGAACGGGCCAGGGGCTGAGCCATCGCCTTTATAGCGAATCGGCTGATCGGAGATAACGGTGAAATCGTCGAACTTCGCCTCTAAGCGGAGGTTATCGAGATAGTTGACTTTAATTTCCATGAATGAGCATCCGGAGCAATGAGTGTGCCTCGGCTGTTAAAAACGTAAGCCGGTAGGCGGATTGCTGCCCATTATCCAGCTTTTCACCCCCTTCGTCTTGGGAAGCATTGCACTGACCGGCTCAATACATGAATTCAGCGAGGTAGCAAAAAGATGGAAGCTATCTGGGATGAGTCATTTCTGGCAGCCTCATGCAGCGATGTGGCTGACGGGGAGCACCCTCTTCTTCTTCTCGCATGTTTTCTTCGCGCACGTTCGCGCACGTCACTCACTCAACTATCGGCTTGCTGCACAAAGCGTCGATGGCGTCAGTACATGGGCAAATAATATCGACTCAAAGTGCTCCATGGGAGCAACCGACTTAAGCGTCTTGGCGCGAAGTATAGCGCCTTCCCACCCAGATAAGATAAAACTGGCAAGGGCTTCTGGGGCAATCGATGCATCGATATCGCCTAGGTCTTGTGCATATTGCAAGCAATCGACAAAACGTTTTTCCCAGTGTTGGAACACTAGGTTAAGCGCATCGCGAAAGGTATCGTTCTGTCCTGAAAGCTCCTGCCCCAGGTTTCCAATCAAGCAGCCAGTGGCGTGGTCACAACTCAGCATATGCTCTCGCCCTGTGGCGAAGTAACGCCTTAAGCGCTCTAACGGCGGCAGCGAAACGTCTTCAAGCAACGTGCTTAAACTTTCATCGTACTGATTGGCAAAACGCTCGATCACCGCCAACCCAAAATCTTCTTTGCTGGAAAAGTAGTGGTAAAACGACCCTTTAGGCACGCCGCAGGTTTTTAAGACGGCATTAATACCTGTCGCATTGTAGCCCTGCTGGGCAATCAGCTCGGCACCGGTATCAATTAACTTATCGCGAGTAGCGGTGTTTTTCATGACGTCACATTAACCAGTGAGTTTAGTGCTTTTCAAAATGATAATGACAGGTAGTGTTAGGCCTATCAGCGGTTAGAGAGCACGATGCAGCGATGCTTGTTGGGTTGCATGCTATTTGCACATTGCTTACCTAATCATTGCTTGCGTATCGGTGATGCTAGCATGATACGCCATTTTCACCGGAATTTTCGCCCTTAGCCAACGGATGCCGTGCGGTAATGACTTCTTCTCGCCCTAACGCCTTCTCACAACAAGGCCGTATCAGTTTCGGTGCCTTGGCAGCGCTACTGGTCTTCGTTGGTGGCTTAGCCCTGGCTTGGTGGATTATTAGCCAGCCACCTCGCGTTGAACGCCGCCCGCCAACGCCTGCCGCGCCACCCTTGGTAGATATCATTACGGCTGAAGAACGCCTGCAAGCTCCCACGATTACTGGCTTTGGGCGAGTAGAAGCAGAGAAATCCACCCTGTTAGCCAGTCGGGTGGCGGGTCAGCTGGAACGCTTTGGAGAAGGCGTTCTCCCAGGCCAAGTCGTCGAACAAGGCGCGCCGGTTGCTTATATCGATCAGGCTGATTTGCGCCTTATTCTAGAAGATGCCGAAGCGCAGTTGGCTAACGCTCAGGCACAGTTAGCACTAGAGCAAGCGGAGCAACAGCGCGCCCGAAGTGAGTATGAATCGTTTGGCCGCCAACTTAGCGCTGAGCGCCGCGCGCTTGTACTTCGTGAGCCGCAGCTACGCCAAGCTCAGGCTCAACTAACGCAAGCACGCGTGGTGCGCGACCAAGCGGCGCTTAATCTTGAACGTGCCACGTTAATGGCTCCTTGGCGAGCGATGGTGCAAGAACGCTTAGTTGGCGCGGGAAGTTTGTTAAGCCAGGGCACTGAAGTACTTAGCTTGATAGGTGTCGAGCAGTTCTGGGTTCGCGCCTCGCTACCCGGGGATATCTTGGGCTGGCTAACGCCAGGAAGCCGCGTCACGCTGACCAGTCAAGGCTGGACAGAAGGAGCAAGTCGAGAAGGCAGCTTAGTGTCTATTCTGCCAAACCTCGAAGAGAACGGCTTGCAGGCGCAGCTATTGATCGCCGTAGATGATCCGCTGTCACTTGAGCAAAATGGCCCTGCGCTACGCCTTGGCGATGTACTGCGTGTGGCATTTCATAGCGCTGTCCAGGAGCCGCTCATCGCCCTGCCCTCTGCTGCGCTGCGCCCTGGTGAGCAGGTATGGTGGGTAGATGATGAAAACCGTTTACGCAGTAGCCATGTCACCCTGGCCTATCGCGGGCAGGAAGAAGCGCTGATTCGCAGTGGTTTAGCGGCAGGACAGCGCGTGGTTATCGCCGGCCTGGCTCAGCCGCGTGACGGCCAGCAAGTGCGTATTCGCCAGCGGAGCGACACGCCAGCTAGCGATGAGGAAAGCCAATGATTCGCCGTGGCCCGCTAGCCTGGATGGTCGATCATGGCGTTGCCCCTAACCTAATGATGGTGCTGTTTATTGTTGGCGGTTTAATGGCGTCACTGGCGATCAAGAAAGAGGTTTTCCCCGAATTTGAAACAGAAATCATCCAAGTTAGCATTAGCTACCCTGGCGCTACGCCGGAAGATGTTGAGCAGAGTTTGTTACTGCCGGTTGAAGCCGCCATCGCCAATGTTGAAGGCATCAATGAGCTAACCGCCAGCGCAGGCGAAGGTATCGGCGTGGTCAGCGCCACGCTGATCGATGGCGTGGATGTGATGCGGGCCTATCAAGATATCCAGCAAGCCGTGAATGCCATCACAACGCTGCCCAACGCTGCTGACCCGCCTCGCTTTACCCTCGCCGGCCGCTCTCGAAGCGTGGTGAGTTTACAGGTATATGGCTCGGTGAGCTTAGCGGCACTCCATGATGCCGCCGAGGATGTGCGCGCTGAACTACAGGCCACTAGCGGCATTTCCCGCGCAGAGCTCTCCGGCAATCGCGAACGTGAAATCCAGGTGCTTCTGGATGAGGAAGCCATTGAACGCTTTGGACTAGACCATCAACAGCTTGCCGGCCGAATTGCCGAAGAAGCACTCGATCTTGCCAGTGGCCAGCTCACTACCGCCGAAGGCGAGTGGTTGATTCGCTACCAGGGACGACGCAACAGTGCAGATGAGTTTGCCGCCCTCCCCATTCTCACCACCGCCCAGGGTTCTCCCGTCGCGTTAGGCGATATCGCTCGCGTAAGAGAAGGGTTTGCTGAAACCGATCGCGAAGAGTTCTACAACGGCGAACCCGGCTTATCGGTGGATATTTATCAAATCGGTGGCCAAACGCCGACCAGTATTTCCCAAGCGGTTTACGGTGAGTTGGATCGGCTGCGCGCTAACTTGCCCAACGGAATACGCCTGGATGTTTCCAGAGACAGTTCAGAAATCTATGAAGACCGCCTGAACCTGCTGCTAAAAAACGCCTGGATGGGATTAGCACTGGTGATGATTCTCATGGCACTGTTTCTCGAGGCACGGCTGGCCTTCTGGGTAACGCTGGGCATCCCGACAGCATTTTTGGGCGCGATGCTGTTTCTGCCCTGGATTGGCGTCTCACTCAACATGATATCGATGTTTGCCTTTATTATTGCGCTTGGCATCGTCGTGGACGACGCCATTATGGTGGGTGAAAATATTTACAGCTACCGTGAGCAAGGCTACTCCCTGCGCGATGCTGCGGTGAAAGGTGCTCAAGAAATCGCTACGCCGCTTACCTTTGCGATTCTTTCCAATATTGTTGCATTCCTGCCGCTGCTGTTTTTACCCGGCTTTTTAGGGCTTATTTTTGCTACCGTGCCCGTGGTCGTTATCACGGTATTTCTTATTTCTTTGGTAGAGGCGCTGTTTATACTGCCTGCCCACCTCGCCCATGCCAGCAAACCCCGTAAAACACCGGTATGGCAGCGCCCCATTGAAGCGATTCGGTTACGTATGCAAAAGGGCCTGCATCACGTTACTTACCAGCAGTTTGAACCGTTTTTACAGCGGGCACTTACTCAACGCCTGCTGACAGTATCACTAGGCATTGCCTTACTCTGTGTCGCGCTGGCTTGGGCAATGAGTGGTCGGCTTGGCTTTTCACTGATGCCTAGGGTGGAATCGGACCAAGTCCAGGCCAGCGTTACCCTCCCGATTGGCAGCAACATTAGCGTTAGCCGCGAACTAAGCCAACAATTGCTGAATGCGGCCGAGCAACTTAGCGAACGTGAGACAACTCTTAGTTTTAGCAGTACCCGCAGCCGGTTGGATGGAGAGAGCTTGCAAGTTCGCTTAGATATCGCACGAGAAAGCTTAGATGCCTGGCCTCCTTCTCGAATTGCTTCGGAGTGGCGCGACTTAACGGGTGATTTAGTCGGCGCGCAATCCGTGCGTTTTGAGTCAGACTTCGGTGGCCCCGGCAGCGGTGCAGCGCTCAGCCTGCGTTTATCCCACCCAAACACTCGCGTGTTAGAAGCGGCCGCTGCACAGCTGGCTGAACAACTGGCCGAGTACGGTTTAACCGATATTGATAGCGGCCTGGGCGACGGCAAACCGCAGCTTGAAATGCGTCTGTCTGCCGAAGGCCGCGCGTTAGGGCTAACAGGGAACGACCTAGCCCAGGCGCTGCGCAGCCCGCTACAGGGCGTCACTGCTATAGAACAATTTATCGGCCGGCGAGAAATCAGTGTTGAGGTACGCCTGCCAGAACAAGATCGCGATAGCCTCAATGAGCTTTACCGGCTGCCGACCCAGACACCTGACGGCCTTAGCGTGCCGCTGTCACGCGTGGCCGATATTACTCTCAGCCAAGCCTCTAGCAGTCTACAGCGTATTGATGGTCGGCGGATCATTACCGTTACCGCTGACTCAGAAGGCGACCTAGCCATTAATCAAGTGCTCGCTACGCTACAGGAAGACGTTTTTCCTACCCTCAGCAATACCTGGGCAGGGCTTGAAGTGAGCATGGGCGGGCGGCAGCAAGATACCGCCGACAATCTAGCGACGCTACGCACCTCCATGTGGCTAATGCTGGCCGCGCTGTATGCCTTGCTAGCGATTCCCTTTAGAAGTTACCTGCAACCACTGTTGGTACTCGCCGCCATTCCCTTTGGTATTGTCGGGGCTGTCGCGGGCCATATGATCATGGGCTTTGGGCTATCGATTATCAGCCTGCTGGGGATGCTGGCACTTTCCGGCGTAGTGATTAACGATGCCCTAGTATTGATTGATTATGCTAACCGCAAACGCCGTGAGGGCATGGGTGCGCGCGAAGCGATCGTCGCTGCGGCGACTCGCCGTCTACGGCCAATTATGATGACGACACTCACCACGTTTTTAGGCTTGGCACCGATGATTTTAGAAACCTCTCGCCAAGCGCGCTTTATGATCCCTATGGCCATTTCACTGGGGTTCGGAATGTTATTCGCCACGGCTATTTTATTGCTGGTAGTACCCTGTCTCTATCTGGGTTTAGAAAATCTGCGTGAACGACTTAGCAAACCACCCCAACCAAACCATGAGGGAGCCAGCTAATGAAACGGCTCACTTCGTTACGCCAGTGGCGACCCTCTCGACTGGGGCTAAAGCTTTTTGTCGCTATTTTAAGTGTCAACGTAGCCATTGCAGCAAGCGTGTTTTTAGCGGTGACTTACAGCATCGATCGCGGCTTTTTAGACTACCTAAATCAAGCCCAAGAGCGACGCGCCAAGTTGCTGGCGGATGGGCTAATTATTCGCTGGGAAACCCAGGGCAGCTGGGAGTGGCTGGAGCAATCCCCAGAACGCTGGCCCTATATTGTGCGCTTTGAACTTGGCCAGGAGCATCGTGATCGCCCCTCCCCCTTGGGTGAGGCTCAAGACTTTGCGTTACGCAATAGCGACGGTCGCTTTGTTGTTCCTCCCGTTGATACCGCCCGCGGTTCAAATGGCTGGCGATGGCTCACCTTGTATAGTGACGTGACCCCAAGCGGTAACAGTGAAGCGATTGGTGAACTGGGCTTTCGTCCTCCGCGAAACATGATGGAGCGCATGGAAAGCCGCTTTTTAGAACGTCAGCAGCGCAATCTAGTGCTTATTGTAGTGTCCCTTGGATTAGCATCGCTGTTACTGGCAGGCGGGCTTTCCTGGTGGTTGGGCCGACGCACCCGCGCATTGGCAGGCGCAACGCTACGCTTAACCGAAGGTGATTATCACACTCGCTTGTCAGAACGTGGTCGAGATGAACTTTCCAGTTTAGCGCGGGACTTCAATGTGCTGGCGGCCACTTTAGAAGCCAGCCGCGACGCCAGAGCACGGTGGGTATCCGACACAGCGCATGAGCTGCGCACCCCGTTAGCAGTGCTGCGCGGCGAAATCGAGGCGATGCAGGATGGTATTCGCCCGTTAAATCAGGAAAATCTTGGCTCACTGGCTCAGGAAGTGGCTCAACTGGAAAGGTTAGTGACTGACCTGAGACTGCTTTCTCAAAGTGATGCTGGCGCATTAGATATTCAGCTAGCGCCGATGAATCTCAGCGAAAGTTTGAAAGGCCGTTTATCCGATGCCAACCGCTGGCTAGCAGAGAGCGGCCTGACACTGTCAAGCCAGCTTGCTTCCGACATCATGATACAAGGGGACTCCCAGCGCCTGCGCCAGCTATGGAGCAACCTGCTGGATAACAGCTGCGCCTATACACAGCCACCCGGAGAACTGCGTGTTTCGTTAACCTGCGAATCCGACCACGCCGTGATTATTTGGGAAGACAGCTCGCCGGGCGTACCTGACAGCGAACTTCCACGCTTGACCGAACGCCTGTATCGCGTGGAAGGCTCACGTAACCGCGCAAGTGGCGGCAGCGGGCTGGGGCTCTCTATTGCCAGCGCCTTAGTGACGGCCCACAGCGGCACACTTTCGCCCGGCGTTTCTGACCTTGGCGGTCTAAAGTGGACACTGCGCTTTCCGCTGTATCCAGCGCCTTAACCCTCATTGCTGCCTAACGCTAATCACTTCTTAACCCAAGCGAACTGACTATGTCTGAGAATATTTCACCCCAAGACGCCACACTGCTCATTGTTGAAGATGAACCGAAAATCGCTCGACTAATGGCAGACTACCTGGAAAGCAATAATTTTACCGCGACCATTATTGCCAACGGCAATGATGTTATGCCCTGGTTAACCCAGCACGTCCCGGCATTAGTCCTGCTAGATGTAATGCTTCCAGGTAAAAACGGGATAACGCTATGTCGAGAGATCCGTCAACAGTGGCCTAACTTGCCTATTATTATGGTGACTGCAAAAGTCGAGGAAGTTGATCGTTTACTCGGCTTAGAGCTAGGTGCAGATGACTACATTTGCAAACCCTTCAGCCCCCGTGAAGTGGTTGCCCGCGTAAAGGCAGTACTGCGCCGTAGCCAAGCCGTAGCGCAGACTGATCAAGACGCTCCCAAGATCACTAAACAAGCGCCAGTGACACTCGATGAAGATGGCTGGCAGGCGCTTGCACATGGGCATGACATTGGCCTCACCGCTGTAGAATTCCAGCTGTTGCGCGTCATGATGAAGTCCCCAGGGCGTATCTTCAGTCGCGAGCAATTAATGGATCATATGTATCGGGATAACCGTATTGTCTCGGAGCGCACCGTGGACAGCCATATTAAAAAGCTGCGTAAAAAAATCCATGAAGCACTCCCCGAACTAGAGATCATTCGCTCGGTTTACGGCGTCGGTTACAAGTATCAGCCGGAAGGGTAAGCTGTCTGTCTACTTTTTACTGTCTGCTGTCTATTATTTACTACCTACTGTTTATGGCTGCACCTGCCGATTGAGAAACGCGATTCCGGCTTCAATAGCGCTATCGCGAAGCAGGAAACTAGCAAAATGGCCGTAGCCACGCTGCAAGTACAGCTCGCTTTCGGTGCCCTGGGCCTTTAGCGCCTGATAGAAGTCAGTCGCATGATCAACGGGTACTAGCTGATCCCAGTTGCCATGGAACAGGAAAAACGGCGGTGCCTGAGGTGACAGTTGTCTTGCAGGTGAAGCCAGCGCATAGGCCTCTGGTTTCTCGGCGCGGGTACCACCAATAAAGTCGACCACCAAACGCCCGTCATCAAACTTCAATAGATCACTAGGTAGACCACCGGCTAACACGGCCGCCAGCGGAGTGTGCCCGTCTCCATAAGGAGCACTAAGCGGGCTTTCATCGCTAGCCAAAGCAAGCAGGCTTATCAAATGCGCGCCTGATGAAAAGCCAACACCGACGATGCGATTGGTATCCACCTGCCAACGCTCAGCGTTACTGTGAATCCAGCGCATCGCTTGCTGTAAATCATGCAATTGTTCAGGGAACCGGTACTTGGGTGCAAAGCGGTGCTCAATATTCACCGTCACATACCCCTGCTCTGCTAACTGTTCTGCGATACCCTCCATATCCTCAGGGCCACGGTTGCGCCAGCCACCGCCATGCACGATGAGTGCAGCAGGACGCTGCGCTGCGTCAAAGGTGTCCGGCAACAGCACTTGGGCATTCAATGCTTGCGGCCAGTTATCAGGCGTATAACGTTGGGTAGGTAACCGAGTGAACGTCTGCGGAGCATTCAACGCCCCTTGCTCAATGGCAGGTAACCCCTGGCTGACTTGGTGCATTGCACCGCAGCCACTAATCACGAGGGCAAGCGCGCTTAGGCTTAGGTAGCGACGCATAGTACGTAAATCCGGCATTCAAAACTCCTTAATGCGGCTTTTAAACACGACTTTTCAATGTGACTTTTCAAAACAATGTTTCAAAATAACGTTTCAAAAAACCAGGCCCTCACCCAACGATTTGTGACCGCGTTAGCCGCGATAAGGTCACAGTTGTTACACACTTTGTGCAAACGTTTTACACCAAGCCCTAAGATACTAGTATTGACACGTTGCCACTTTTTATCATTTTTTCGAGGTCCGCTATGAACATGTCATTACGCCAATTATTTGCGCCTGTACTAGTGATCGTTGCCCTTATGCCGTTAGCCTTTAACGCCCATGCAGGTCACCACAATAGCGCAGGTATGAACCGCGAAGCGATGCAGGAACGTATGGAAGAACGCCGCCAAGAAGCTTATCAACGTGCCGGCTTAAGCGAAGAGCAACAAACGGCCTTGAACGAAGCTCATGCTGAACACCGTAATGCAATGATGTCGCTGCGCGAAGAGCATCAAGCTCAGATGGCCGAGATCCTAACCGACGAAGAGCAAAAAGCGCTGCACGAGGCCATGCGCGACATGCATGCAGAGAAGCATGACGAAAAGCATGACGAGCGTCGCCACGGTGAAGGTAGTCATGGCAAACGCGATCATGAGCGTCGCGGGCACCACGGTGAATCTGCCGAGGAGAGTGCGGCAGAGTAAGCGTTTATTCAACGTCAAACCCCGCTCTAACGCCCGGCTTAGCCGGGCTTTTTTGTTTCTATCTGCTTGAAAAGCGCGCTCATGAATGGCTTGAAAGCCCCTCTTCGACTTGAAGTGAGCACTCAAACCGCGTATTTTATTTGAACGTTCATTCAAAAATAATGCTTTTTTAATTCTTGTCTTAACAACAGGAGTCCGCCTCCATGGCGAAAGACAACCCCAACCTTCCCTCCCGAGACCGCCTTAATCCCGTGGTTTTCCACGGGAGTGTAGCGGGCATTATCGTTTTCTTGGTTCTTACCATGCTGTTTACCGAGCAAGCCGGCGCTTTTTTCGATGCCGGACTTGCCTGGGTAAGTAAAACCTTCGGCTGGTATTACATGCTGGCGATTGTGGCTTATCTGTTATTTGTGGTGATTATTGGCATGTCGCGCTTTGGCAGCATTCGCCTTGGCCCTGATCACTCACGGCCTGAATTTTCGCTGTTATCGTGGTCCGCCATGCTGTTTGCTGCAGGTATTGGCATCGACCTACTGTTTTTCAGCGTTGCAGAACCGGTCGCTCACTATTTGGCACCGCCTGATCTAGCGCCTGAAAGCCAAGAAGCAATGCGTCAAGCCGTCGTTCAAACCTATCTGCACTGGGGGCTTTCCGGCTGGGGGCTGTACGTGTTGATGGGTATGGCGCTGGCCTACTTTAGCTACCGCCATCGTTTGCCGCTGGCGATCCGTAGCGCGCTCTATCCCATTTTAGGCAAGCGTATTCACGGGCCTATTGGTAACGCTGTGGACATTACTGCCGTTATCTCCACTGTATTCGGTATTGCCACTAGCCTGGGCATTGGGGTAATGCAGCTTAATTATGGCCTCACTTACATGTTCGGTGTGCCGGAAACGCTCACCGTACAGGTCATTCTGATAGTGCTGGTCGTTGTTTTAGCAACCATTTCCGTGGTGACTGGCGTCGAGAAAGGCATTCGCCGCCTTTCTGAGTTCAACATGCTGCTCGCGCTAGCACTCATGCTCTTTGTGCTCTTTTCAGGCGATACCTTGGTTTTGCTAGATAAAGTAGTCAATAACGCTGGTGACTACCTCTCTGGCTTTGTGGGTGCCAGCTTTAACACTTACGCGTTTGCCGATGAAGGCGCTCAAGAGTGGAAAATGTGGTGGACAATCTTTTTCTGGGGCTGGTGGATTGCTTGGACACCGTTTGTCGGCCTTTTCTTGGCACGTATTTCACGTGGCCGTACCATCCGCGAATTTGTCGCCGGCGCGTTGTTCATTCCGCTGGCCTTTATGATGGTGTGGATGTCGGTATTCGGTAACAGTGGCATTGAGTTAGTGGCCAACCAAGGCGTGGTAGAACTGGGCGAACAGGCTCTCAACACTCCGCAAACCACACTTTACACACTGCTTGAGTACTACCCTTACGTGGGGCTTACCGCAGCGGTAGTGACAGTACTAGGCATTGTATTCTTTATTACCTCTGCAGACTCCGGCGCACTGGTACTGGCTAACTTCACCTCTATTTTGAGTGACGTAAACCACGATGCCCCGATACGCCTGCGTATTTTCTGGTCCGCAGTGATTGGTTTGATTACCATTGCACTGCTGATGGCAGGCGGCTTAAACGCCCTGCAAAGCGCCGTAGTGATTACCGCACTGCCTTTTTCATTGGTGATTTTCGCGGTAATGGTGGGGATGTACAAAGCCCTGAAGCTAGAAGGCAGCAAGGCAGATGCACGCCGCATGATTGCCGGTGGTGCTTCTGGCGGCGACTGGCGCGAGCGCCTGGATCGTGCACTGGATACGTCTAACCGAGCAGGTGCCGCAGCGACCATCGAGCACTCTATTCGCCCAGCAATGACGCAATTTGCCCAAGAACTTGAAAGCCGTGGCCAAACCGCCAACGTTACCGAAGAGCACTTTGACGGTGAGTCGCTACCCAATCTTACGTTGCAGGTCGACCTTGGCGATTCGACGAGCTTTGTCTATCAGGTATGCCCGCACCGCATGCGTACGCCAAGCTTCATTCCGGCGGATGACGACTTCTATGTGCGGTTAGACGTGTACCTAGCAGAAGGTGGGCAAGACAAAGACCTGAATGGCTATACTCGTGGCCAGGTGATTGGTGATCTTGTGGCAGAATACGAACGCCACCTGCACTTCCTCACCTTGGCGGGTCAGCAAATGGGGCATGTACAAGCGATGCCAGGCACCATCGGCGAACCGCCAGAAGATTCCCAGATGTAACAGCATAAGTCGTGAAGTGAAATGGAAAATCCCGGCCAAACGCGCCGGGATTTTTCATGTGCGAACAGCTGCGATGACGGCTCCCACACAACTAACGCCATATTGTGAGAAACCAAGGCTAGGTGTAACGTAATGTTTCGTTTTTCCAATCCACTAGGAGAATTGCCTCATGGCCCGCGACCACCGCCCTTCGGGTTACGTCTTCCCAGTGCCAGGCAGTGCGTTACTCAACGCATGGCGCGAAGGGTATACGCTTGCCAAATTGAAGCGTGATGTGATGGCAGGACTGACGATTGGTGTGGTGGCCGTACCCCTTTCTATGGCATTGGCGATCGCTACTGGCGTGCCGCCCCAACATGGGCTTTACACTGCGATTGTCGCGGGCGCAGTGATTGCATTGAGCGGCGGCTCGCGTTTTAACGTTTCAGGCCCCACCGCTGCTTTTGTGGTGATTTTATTTCCCATTGTAGCTAACTACGGCCTGGGCGGCCTATTGATCGCCACACTAATGGCGGGGGCTATTTTGGTTGCGTTAGGGCTTTCGCGGCTAGGGAGTCTGATTCAATACGTGCCCTACCCGGTTATCCTTGGTTTTACGGCGGGCATTGGGTTAGTGATTGCGCTACTGCAACTACCTGACTTTCTTGGATTGGCTGGAGTAGAACTGGGCGATAGCACCCTGCACAACCTAGTACTGATTGGCCAAGCGCTACCCAGTCTTTCACCAACAGAAATCAGCGTGGGGCTGGTCACCTTGGCGACGCTGTTAATCTGGCCTCGATTAAATACTCCGGTCCCAGCCCCGTTAGTTGGCTTGGCGGTAGGCACCTTCGTTGCCACATTGCTAACAATGGGTGGCTTTGAAGTTGACACAATCGCCTCGCGTTTTAGCTGGGAGTTTCAGGGTGAAAGCGGTAGCGGTATTCCACCCTTTGCGCCTAGCTTTACCGCACCTTGGCACTTTCCTGGCGCTGATGGCACGCCGCTTGAGATCAACTTCGCATTGATTCAGGCGCTGCTTGGCCCAGCGCTGGCCATTGCCTTACTGGCGGCAATTGAATCACTGCTCTGCGCCGTAGTAGCAGATGGCTTAACTCGCACCCGTCACGACCCTAACGCCGAACTGATTGGTCAGGGGCTGGGCAATTTAGTGGTGCCTTTCTTTGGCGGCATTACCGCCACGGCAGCACTTGCCCGCACAGCAACCAATATTAAAAGTGGCGCCTTCTCACCTATCGCTGCGGTGGTGCATTCGCTGGTGGTGCTGCTCGCAGTGGTCGCACTGGCAGGCGCTCTGGGATACGTGCCCATGGCTGCGCTAGCCGCGCTGCTATTTATCATCGCCTGGAACATGAGTGAAGCGCGCCATTTTATGCATACGCTGAGAAGTGCCCCTGCTAGTGATGTCTGGGTGCTAGTGATCTGCTTTGCGCTAACGGTAATGTTCGACATGGTAATCGCGGTGGCTGTCGGTATCGGTCTGGCTGCGGCACTGTTTATTCGCCGTATGGCCCAGTTAACTCACACCCGACGCGTAGACACACCCGATAAAGACGCGCACTTCCCGCCAGAAGTAGTACTTTACAAAATTCACGGCCCACTCTTTTTCGGCGTCGCTGAAAAGGCGATCGCCACACTCCGAGTGATTGATCACAGTGTGCGGGTTATCGTTTTGGATATGCGCGATGTGCCCAGCTTGGATACCACGGCCATCGTCGCGCTAGATACCCTATGCCGTGAACTAAGCGAACAGGGTGTAGGCGTCATGTTTGTGGGTATGCCACCACGAATGGCGCTCAAAATTAAGCGCGCAGGCATTAAACGTAAGGTGGGCAAATTAGCAATCGTGAGCAATCTCGCCCATGCCGAGCGTATGGCGCGTCGCTGGTTGGGAAAGCAGGCTGTTGTGGGTACTGAATAGCGGGTAGGGGATAAAAAAGAGATAAAAAAGGGAAGAAAGTCCTATTTTTCCCCATCTGGTCGCTCGGCCAGTCATATCCAGCGCCAGCTATATCCAGCACGGTGCAGCCTTTTATACTGCCCGGCTACAAGGCCGGGCGGTATCGTTGCAAAGCTGGCTACTACTAGAAAAAGCCCAGTGGGTTGATATCGTAGCTGACCAGCAAGTTTTTAGTTTGCTGATAGTGCTCAAGCGCCATTTTATGGGTTTCGCGACCTACGCCTGATTTTTTATAACCGCCAAACGCAGCGTGGGCCGGATACTGGTGGTAGCAGTTAGTCCATACGCGGCCTGCTTGAATGCCACGGCCCATGCGGAAAGCAACGTTGATGTCACGGCTCCATACGCCTGCCCCCAAACCAAACTCGGTGTCGTTGGCAATGGCCAGCGCTTCCTCTTCATCTTTAAAGGTAGTCACAGCGACCACAGGACCAAAGATCTCTTCCTGGAAGACGCGCATCTTGTTGTTGCCTTTGAGCAGGGTGGGCTGAATGTAGTAACCGCCATTGATGCTGTCATCCAGGGTCTCTTTATCGCCACCGGAAAGAAACTCAGCGCCTTCATCGCGTGCAATGTCCATATACGCCATGATTTTATCAAACTGCTCTTGAGACGCCTGAGCACCTACTTGCACGTCGGTATCCAGCGGATTGCCACGCTTGATCGTTTTCGTCCGTTCAATCACCTTGGCCATAAACTCGTCGTACATGCTCTCTTGAATCAGCGCACGGGAAGGACAGGTACATACTTCGCCTTGGTTGAAGAATGCGAGCACCAAACCTTCAACGGCTTTATCAATAAACGTCGGCTCGGCGTTCATGATGTCAGCGAAATAGATGTTGGGCGACTTACCCCCTAGCTCCACGGTCGAAGGAATAATGTTTTCTGCTGCGCATTTAAGAATATGCGAGCCAACCGGCGTCGAGCCAGTAAAGGCAATTTTGGCAATCCGTTTACTGGAGGCGAGTGCTTGGCCAGCTTCTGGACCAAAGCCATTAACGATATTCAGTACGCCGGGCGGCAGCAAATCGCCAACCACTTCCATCACTTTCAAGATAGAGGCAGGGGTTTGCTCGGCAGGTTTCAATATGACGCAGTTACCAGCGGCAAGCGCAGGCCCAAGCTTCCATGCAGCCATTAAGATCGGGAAGTTCCAGGGAATAATCTGACCAACAACGCCCAGCGGCTCATGGAAGTGGTAGGCAACCGTGTTGGCATCAATATCTGCAGCCGTACCCTCTTGTGAGCGCAGGCAGCCAGCAAAGTAGCGGAAGTGGTCAATGGCAAGCGGAATATCAGCATTCAGGGTCTCGCGAACCGCTTTACCGTTATCCCACGTTTCGGCTACAGCAAGCATCTCAAGGTTTTGCTCGAGGCGGTCGGCAATCTTAAGTAGGATGTTACTGCGCTCTTGAGCGGAGGTTTTACCCCAAGCGGGCGCTGCTTTGTGAGCTGCATCTAACGCTTTTTCAATATCTTCAGCGCTAGAGCGGGGGATTTCGCAAAATACTTGACCGTTAACAGGGCTAATATTGTCAAAGTACTGGCCGTTGACGGGGGGAACAAACTCTCCGCCGATATAGTTGCCGAAGCGTTTTTCAAAGGACACAACGGAACCAGTATCACCCGGGTTGGCGTAGATCATGGTATAGCTCCTGAGTATTATGATTATTAAATAAGGTGCCTACCCAGTGTTGGCTACACGCGCCATTTACGATATAGCCCGATGGCAGGACGCACCCTCATCCCTTGGTAGGAGACGCCATGTACTCGTTGTTAGTGGCAGATGACCATCCACTGTTTCGCGATGCACTGCACGCGGTGATTAGCGCTGGATTAACCGATACTCAGTTATTGGAGTCCGACAGTTTGGCGGCGGCTATTGACACAATAGGCATTCACGATGAGCTTGATCTGCTATTACTCGATTTAAGCCTACCCGATGCCGAGGGACTAGAAGGGCTGGCAATACTGCGAGAAAGATTCCCATGGCTTCCTGTCGCCATTGTCTCGGCGCATCAAGAACGCCAGCTGGTGTTAGACGCGATTACCCAAGGTGCCGTTGGCTATATTCCAAAATCAACCCCCCGAGAGCAGCTGTTGGCGGCACTCAATCAGATCCTCCAGGGGCAGCTTTATCTGCCTGCGGATATTATGCGCCAGCCCCCCGCCCGCATGGAGCCATCGGCGTTAACGTCTTCATCGGAAGTGTCCCGCGAACGGCTACTACGTTTAACCGATAAGCAGTTAGATGTACTGAGCTGCATGGCGCAGGGGATGTCCAATAAACTCATCGCGCGTGAGCTGTTGATCGCTGAAACCACGGTTAAAACGCATGTCTCTGCTATTTTACGTAAGTTAGGAGCGACGAGTAGAGTGCACGCCATCGTTATCGCAGGCGAAGAGGAGCTGGGCGCTTACCTTTCCAAACGCACCTCCTCTACTTAACTGCCAACGCTGCGTTAAGCGTGGCTCTCTAAGAGCGCTCCCAATAGCATCTTTAAGCGAAGTGGTTTAAGCGGTTTTAATAAACAGTGCATCCCTGCTTCGCGTGTAGCTCTCTTTAAAGCTGCCTCATGATTAGCAGTGATAACCACAGTGGCTAATCCTGGGTAGCGACGCCGCAATCGCGCAGCCAAGTCGATCCCATTTTCGCGATGGTCTCCAAGATGGTAATCCACCAGCAGTACGGCCGGGCGCTCACCGTCACTCGCCGCTTCCAACGCACTCACCGTAGCAGCCGCCCTCACCCGGCAACCCCAACTGCCCAGCAATGCCTGCATCCCTTCTATGATTGCAGGATCATCATCAATCACCCATATAACGCAGCCTTGTAACGGGTTGTGCTGCCAACGTTCAGACTCAGGCCATGATTTTTGAGCATAAGCAACGGATGATGCACCAGTACTGGGGGCTGCATAAGGTATTAACACGGAAAAAAGCGAGCCATATCCAAGCTGTGAGGCAAGAGTAACGGGGTGCTCTAGCATAGTGCTGATTCGATCGACGATCGCCAGTCCTAATCCAAGCCCTCGGCTGTGGCTACTCTGGGACTGGTTGGCGCGGCGAAATTCTAGAAAAATCGCCTGACGCTGCGGCTCCGGTATACCCGGACCGGTATCGCCCACCATAATTTCAAGACCGTTGGCGCGTCGTCGACAGCCAAGCAGCAAATGACCCTGCTCGGTGTAGCGCACCGCATTGCTGAGAAAGTTGCGCACGACACGCGCCAGCAGCGCCAAGTCAGAATCGACCACCACGCTCGATGGCACGTAGTGAAGCGTTAGCCCACGCACTGCGGCCACTTGCCGATACTCTTCTGCTAAGGCGTCTAGTAGCGTACTTACCGCAAAGGGTGCTTTATCCGCGTGTAGCACGCCAGCATCCAGCCGGGAAATATCCACCAAGGTTCCCAAAAGCCCCTCAACATCTTTTAACGAGCGTCCTATGTGCCCGACTAACGCTTGGGAGGCCTCGGGGAGCGCATGCGTTTCTAAAGCGCTGGCAAATAACCGGGCGGCGTTTAATGGCTGCAGCAGGTCGTGGCTCACCGCTGCTAAAAATTTCGTTTTGGAAAGGTTGGCCGCCTCTGCTTCGGCGTTAGCCGCCAGCAGTCGGGCATTCACTTGGCTGAGTTCGTCTAATGTGCGGTGAAGCGCGTCGGTACGTTCGCGCACTTGCTCAGCCAGCAGCACCGAGCGTTCAAACGCTGCATAGGGAGCATTGCTGGGACTTGATCCAGACTCCACACGTTCCATCAGCGCTTGGCAAACCTTACGCAAACGGCGGTTTTCCTCGCGTAGCGTGGCATCATCTGCCGCGGTGTCACTATCCGCCGCTAGTTGGAAGAGCGCCAAAGGCCACCCCCGTAAACGTTTGATTTACGTGCATACCATGATGTTGTTCGCCGTAAGTATTAAACCCCACCACTCGCGCATGACGAAGCAGCGAGGATGCCTGATCCAGCTGTTGCAGAGATTCAAGCGCCATACGGCGTAAGAAACAATCACAGCCTATAATTGTTGGCGTTGCACCCAAGCGCTGTTGCACGCGCTGTAACATTACCTCTAAATCCAAGAGTAACGGCGCAGGCCGCATCGCGGTCAACACAATGCCCGTTTCTACCGCGCAATAGAAGGTTAGGCTGGCGTCTTCATTAACACGTTGTATTGAACGAATATAGTGTTGACCGCCGATATAAACCGCCAGCGGGTGCTGAGCAAAAATGGAGGGTGAAAGCGCATCAACATGACAGTTGACTAGCGCAGCATAAACTTCCGCGGCAGGTAAACCGTTGAGTTCTAGCACTCGGCGCCGTTCCCGGTCAGCGTTTGTTACCACCAATTTATGGGCAAGCGGCTCAAGATGATGAGTAGAAAACACCTCAAACGGCAGCCGCGTGTTAATCATTACTACAACAGCAGCGCGGGTATGAAACTGCCCATTCGCATAAACATGAGTGTGAGCAAGATGATTGTCATCGCCCGCCGAGCCACCGAAGCTGGGAATACGACCAAGTGCAGCATCTAACGTTGCTAACACCTGCTCTTCACGGCTGGACAAACCATCCAGCAATGTAAGCACAAAGCTATGCTCGTTCACCGGGGCAACAGCCTGCTGTCGGCAACGCTCTAATAAACTATCCACAAGCGGTTGCGCACGGCTAAGATCAAAGTGTTCAAGATCGTTTATCAGCGCGGTTTCAATTGCAAACACGCGTCGATCAAAGCCTATCGCTACCACCGAACCACGGTCATAGCCTTGCGGGGTAATTTCCCCCGCCGTTGTGCAGCCACTCATCGGCACCTTATCAAACGCGCCGTCCAAGGCAGTCGCTAGTTCCTCTAACCGATATTCAGCACTGCAAAAAAACAGCACAAACCCCAAGTGCTCATGGCCTAGCTGTTGAGCCAGTTCACGAGCGGCTTGAAAGGGGTTTAGTTGGTTGCTGGCGGCGGTCTGAATTCCGCTATTCTTCGGGGCTATCGTCACGGCGCCATTTCTCCAACGCAGCATGGGTTCGCGAAGCGGTTTGTCTTAGCAGACTGAGGGGTTGCGTGAAATCCTGCGGTGGAGTGTCGCTGTTACTGGCAATTATTTCGAGCCGTTTTGCTTCGGCAGCCAAACGATCTGCCCCCACACCGAGCGACTCGCCGCGCAGTTGGTGTGCTAAGCGCGCTACTTGCTCGGCTTGCTCAGCGGTTAACAATGACGCATCACTCAGGTAAGCACACAGCTGAGCAGAATAATCACTGACTTGCTGATGATATAACATGATGAGTTGATCGACACTTTCAGCCCCCAACGATACAACCAGCGACTCTAGTGTTTCACGGTTAAGCAGTGGCGGTAATTCATGCTGCTCTCGATCTAAAGGCAATACCGGCAAGGCGTAGGAACGCGAAGCCGGAGACAGCTGCAGTGACAACACATTACTAAGGGCAAGTAAGGACAACGGTTTGGTAATGTAATCGCTCATTCCCGCCGCAAGGCAGCGTTGGCGTACATCTTCTACACCGCCAGCCGTCATCGCCACAATGGGCACGTTAGCTAGCCATCCGCCTTGAGCGCGAAGCTTTTTGGTCACAGCAATACCATCAATATCCGGTAGCTGTATATCCATAAAGATGAGATCCACTTGCTGAGCTTTCACCCTATCTAGCGCATCCTGGCCATTTTCAGCACACACTACGTCGCATCCAAGCCGCGACAACAGCCCCGTGGCGACTTTACGATTAACGGCATTATCTTCCACAAGCAGTAAGGACGTGCCAGTAAAATCCAGCATCGGCTCGGACGACAACGGCGCGGTAACGGGGCTGGCTTCTACTAGGGGCAACTCACACCAAAATGTGCTACCTAAACCGGGAGTACTTCGAACCCCTAATCGACCCTGCATTGCCTCGCTTAGGCGTTTACAAATTGCCAAACCCAGCCCCGTACCGCCGAACCGACGAGCAACTGACCCATCCGCTTGCTGAAATGGCTCAAACAATGATGCCTGCTGCTGCTCATTCAAACCACACCCAGTATCACGAACTTCAAATAACAGGCAGTTCACTGTGGAATGAACACATATATTGACCTCGCCATGGTCAGTAAACTTAATGGCATTAGCGGTAAGGTTAAGCAAAATCTGACGCAGCCGGCTGGCGTCTATCATTACCCATGCAGGCACCAAAGGGTCGATAACTAATGTTAGTTTCAGTCCTTTTGTCTTAGCGCGAGGCTCAAATAGCGATATGACACTGTCGACTAATGGCTTAAGAGCGGTTGAAGAGGTTTCAAGCGTTAAATGTCCCGCTTCAATCTTCGAAAAATCAAGAATTTCATTAATCATCGCCAGCAGTTGATTAGCACTATCATGAATCGTGCGCGCATAGTCTTCTACTTGCTCAAGGCTAGTTGGTTCACGCAACAACTCACTCATGCCAATAACCCCGTTGAGCGGCGTGCGGATTTCATGGCTGACCATCGCTAAAAAGTCAGATTTAGCGTGATTCGCAGCCTGAGCCTCCTTGGCAGTGACTTCAAGTTGACGGCTCAATTGCTCTTGCTCACGCCGAGCGGCAGCACTTTCTCGCATCTCACGTACGAGAAACACAATGACCAGCAACACCGCGAAGCTCATTCCCACCAGTAGCGACATTAAAAGCTTGTACAAAACGCTTAGAAGAGCGCGCTCTTTAGTTGCGGACTCCGCGAGATAACCATTAATTGCGATCACAAATCGCTCTGTCAGTCGGGTGAGCACCAGCAACTCTTCCTCTAGCTCAGCGACCGGTAACTGAGGGAGCGAAGCATGAGGCTCAAACATAGGATCTAGCGTATCTATCTGCTGCTGGATTTGAACTAATAACGCTTTAGCCATGCTGATGCTGTCTAATAGCTGGCTCACTTCGCCTTCCTGCAGCAGGGTAATTCGGCTGTAGAGCAGTTCAAAACGCAGATTTAGATCATCTTGACCGGCAGGTGAAAGCGGACCGCGGGTGGTAGCAAGTAGATGATTAAGCAACTGAATGGCATCGCGATCAAGCTTATAAACGACCCAAGCCGTATCTTCTCTTAGACTTTGCGTCAAATTATCCTGGCGCCAAGCCGCTAAGACTGCCACCACCATGGCTGCTGCGAACAGCAGTACGGTAATCATTGCCACCACTTTGAAGCGACGCGGGTAACGTAATAGACGGGGCGCCCGAGTCATAGAGCGTCTAATGGACATGTATCTGCATGACTTGCCAAACAGCTCTAAAGCGCATTTTTTCGCTCAAAAGTGCCTCATCTTGGCTAAATGGATATAGCACCCATAGCGGCCCGTACTCTCGGATAGGAATGCTTTGCCCGTCCCTTTCTAAGGCTAAAATCACATCGTACTCGTAAAAATCACTGATGGGTATTTGCGCTTCATACCCGTTTAGAGCGGAAACATGAACACTATCGCCGACAGACCCAACGCTCTCTAGCAGTGTCCGCATCAGTGGCCCACTATACGCACTGCTGCCTTCTGTCCACGGCGTTCCCGTTTCAAAGGAGTGTTGCGGTAAGGCACTTAACATATCACGATCAAACCGCGCCTCAGTTAAAACGTTGCGATGGTTAATATCACCATTAATTGACAGAATAACAGAGGATTCCGGCACCTTTAGAGCGCCTATTGGCTCATCAGCCAAACCCTGTTGGGGAATGCTGAGCATCAGCATAATCCACCCCAATAAAAATGCTTTCACAACGCTTACCTCACGACGTAGCCATAAAATTCAGCCCTACCTCTGTCAGTCATCCGGACAAGTAGTCGGTTAGACAAAAAAAAGAGACAGCGCAAATATTACGCTATCTCTTTTAACGGATCAGGTTAAGTACTTTTTTACCTGAAGGTTAGTTTAAAACTAAACGTAGGTATTATATGCCTACTTAAAAACCATTAGATACAAACCACTAGATACAAACTATTAGGTCTCAAGCTTTTCGACTGGCTCAAAGCGCACCAAGTCCTCGTAGGCATGCCAGGTTGCGTGGCCTAAAACAGGTAAGATAAGGGCCAAACCAATGTAAAACGTAAGCACGCCGATCAAAACACAGCCGGTCAACATAGCGGCCCACAGCAGCATGGGACGGAAATTGATGGCAATGCAACGTATGCTAGCTTCAATACCTTCCATAAAGGTAAGATCTTGATCCATTAGGGTTGGAATGGCCACTGAGCTAATCGCAAATGCACCGAAAGCAAGAATGCCGCCCGCTACTAAACCGACGGCAATCATACCAAGGCCTTCAGGTGTAGTCAGGAGAGATGAATAAAGAGTGGCCGGATTAGGCACTTCAAGTCCAAAGAACAGTGCAAAAAGCAGTGTTGCCAGACGAATCCAAGCGAGGAGGAAAATCATCATCATCACGCCCATCATCGCTAACTGACTTGCATGCGGACGCCAACTACCAAAGGCATCGCCGAGGGTAGGAACTCTCCCACGCTCAAGAGCGCGACTAATACCGTAGGAACCTACCGCCACGAGCGGGCCAACAAACATAAAACCCGCAATCATGGGTAATAACCAGTACCAGTAGCCCAGTGTTATCGCGCCCGCAGTAATGGCGATACTTATTCCCACCCAAAACATGCCGTAGGTCAAACTGATAGCCGTTGCGCGTCGAAAGTCCTCAACCCCCGCAGCAAGCCATGCACGTGGCCGGTCCATACCCACCTTATTGATAATAATTTTTACGTTAGACATATCTGCTCGGTCGTGCTTTTTTGTTGTAGCTGCATTCATGGCATGACTCCTTAGATTTACCCCAATGCAGCGGTGGCTTTTCAAACTCCTATCAGGTTGAGGAAGTAGAACTTACCCCCTGATAAAAGTTGCCACATGCATGAGTTCGTTAACCATTAGTTAATGGCTTAACGTATCTTTAATGTAGCTGAGCATTGACAGCCTGGGGCCATCTGAAGACATCGCGTACAAAAAATCCTGCATTCATGCCATTAACGCCAATTTATTCGATGCGTTAGCCAACGTTAATGTATCCCCACAGTTAATATATCCCCACAAACAAAAACTCCAGGCCAAATGGCCTGGAGTCCGCTTAACAAACATCTTGGTATTGAAGCGTCAGCGCACGATCATCACCGATACCTTGGCATGGTGAACCACATGTTCCGCGTTAGGGCCCAATACGTAGTCTACAAATTTACGTTTGGTGTGTGACGCCATAACGATCAGATCTGCGTCCAGTTTTTTACCAGCCTTAATAATCCCCTCCCACGGAGACCCATCCACGATGACACTTTGCACTTGAATGTCGTCAGGCACATTCACCTTGATAAAGTCGTGAAGTGCGTCGGTTATCGCCGCATGCGCCTTTTTGGCGAAATCCTTGGGAAAATAGGAGCCCACCATAGGCATTCGATAGTCTGGTAACACCGTCACCACATGTAGCGAAGCGTCGAAAGTCCGACATAGCGTCAAGGCGGTAGGCAGTGCCTTTGACCAAGAGTCCTCCTCATTCAGATCCACCGGCAACATGATCTTGCTGTACATGGCATTCTCCTTCATGCAGTAGCGGTAGCTGACGTGTTATTACGACGCCGGCGTTGCATTAATACAATCAGCCCAAAGACCAGGAAGGCGGGGATCCACATGAGCTCTTTCGTCCAACGGTCGACCGGGGCCAGAACCTCAATGATTTTTTGATCGAAATCAAAACCGATATCGGCTGCTTGGCTGCCGTAAGCCACCATGTCAACAGTCGCCGTGCCTTCTTCTATTAAGAGCTCCATACCCAGGTTATCGAGCCGCTCCTGCCCCGTTTCACCCTTAGGCACCGGTAGAATCATGTAGGTCGTCATGGGGTCGCCGTAATCGTCGAGACCGGCAATCTGCAAGCGAAGGGTGGAGTCTTCATCGACATTGCCCAACGCCTCGACGAACTGTGCGGGCGGTATTGATTCATAAGGATCATGGATCATATCCATCCAGAAACCAGGGCGGAACAGCGTAAACGCTATCAGCAGCAGCACGATAGACTCATACCAGCGGTTGCGAGTAATCATGAAGCCTTGGGTCGCCGCAGCGAAGATCAACATGGCAATGGTCGATACCACGAAGATCAGTATTCCCTGAAGAAAGGTCACATCGATTAGTAGCAGGTCGGTATTAAAGATGAATAGGAACGGTAGCGCCGCGGTGCGAAGACTGTAATAAAACGCCTGGAAACCGGTTCGGATAGGATCGCCTCCAGACACAGCCGCCGCCGCAAAGGACGCTAACCCTACCGGCGGCGTAACGTCAGCCATGATACCGAAGTAGAACACAAACAGATGCACCGCAATCAGCGGCACTATCAAACCATTTTGAGCGCCAAGGGTCACGATGACCGGTGCCAGCAAAGCTGAGACGACAATGTAGTTAGCCGTCGTAGGCAGGCCCATACCAAGTATCAAACTGAGCACTGCGGTAAGCAACAAGATCAGCATCAAGTTGCCCATGGCCAGCGTTTCCACGACCTCGGCCAATACCAGTCCTACCCCGGTCTGCGACACGGCACCGACGATAATACCGGCGGTAGCCGTGGCGATACCAATACCGATCATATTGCGCGCACCGGTGACCAAGCCGCTCCACAGATCCATAACGCCTTCACGCAAATCTGCCCCCATATCACTGCGACCCCTAAAGATCGACGTGATGGGGCGCTGGGTAATAATGATGAAGGTCATGAATACAGTGGCCCAGAAAGCCGACAGTCCTGGAGACAACCGCTCTACCATTAAACACCAGACCAACACAATGACCGGCAGGATGTACTGTAAACCAACCAACACCGTAGGCTTAGTCTGTGGCAGTGAATAAATCGGTTGGTTAGGGTCGTCAAGCTCGAGTTCAGGATAGCCTGCTGCTAATTTGAGCAGCGCAACATAAACCACTGCAAGACCAACAGCCACCACCCAGGGAGTTGCATCGCCTAGCACCGGTTTGAGCCAGCCCAGGCCATAATAAACCGCCAGGGCGGTGATCATCATCAGCAGCAAACCACTAAGAAAACCGATGACCTTGTTGACAAGCGGTTTAGGTGGATTGCTACTTTCTAGCCCCTGCATATTAGCTTTTAGGGCCTCTAAGTGAACGATATAGACAAGTGCAATATAGGAAATCAATGCGGGCAGGAAGGCATGCTTGATCACTTCAACATAAGAGATACCGACATACTCAACCATCAGGAAGGCGGCAGCCCCCATCACCGGCGGCATAATCTGTCCGTTAACCGATGACGCCACTTCAACGGCACCGGCTTTTTCGGAAGAGAACCCAACACGTTTCATCATGGGCACCGTAAAGGTACCTGTCGTCACGACATTAGCAATCGAAGAGCCGGAAATCAGACCGGTCATGGCGGACGCCACCACGGCGGCTTTCGCTGGCCCGCCGCGATAGTGACCGAGCATCGAAAACGCCACTTTAATAAAATAGTTGCCAGCGCCAGCCTTATCCAGCAAAGCACCGAACAACACAAATAAGAACACGAAGCTGGTTGAGACCCCCAAAGCGATGCCGAAGACACCTTGCGTCGTCAACCACTGGTGATTAATCAAGCCGAATAGACTAACTCCACCATGGGAAAGAATGCCCGGCATCCACGGCCCAGCCAGGCTGTAGATAAGGAAAACCGATGCCACAATCATTAACGGTGGACCAAGGGCACGACGAGTCGCTTCAAGCAGCAACAATATCCCGGCGATGCCAATAATGACGTCCTGCATTATGGGTGCGCCAGGGCGCTGGGATAACTGCTCGTAAAACATGAACATGTAAGCGCCACAAAAGGCTGCCGCCGCTGCAAGTATCCAATCCTGAATCGGAACACGGTCACGAGGCGAACGCTTGAGCGCCGGATAGGCCATATACGCCAGAAACAGCGCGAAGGCTAAGTGAATGGAACGGGCTTCAGTGGCACTAAAGACGCCAAAACCCAACATGAAGGGTACTGGAGAAGCAATCCACAATTGAAAAAGAGACCACACCGCTGCAATGCTTACCAAGAGTTTACCGGGCATGCCGGCCGGTTTACGGGCTCCCGTGTCGCTGGAGGCTACCATGTCCTCCAAGTCTACCCCGGCTCCCGAAGGTTTATTCTTATCTTCAGTCATATGCCTGCCCTTCCCCGAGACGATTGACGCATCATTGCCATATCGAAATGCCCTATCAACATTTTAAACCAAAATGCGCGGCACCCTCGGGTAACCGCGCATTCCTTACCAAGGTAGCAATACCTCAGGCTGCAGGATTATTCGATCCAGCCTTGTTCACGGTAATAGCGCGCAGCTCCCTCATGCAGCGGTGCAGAAAGCCCCTGCGTCACCATCTCTTCCGGATTGAGGTTCTCGAAGGCGGGATGCAGACGTTTGAAGCGATCGAAATTATCAAAAACTGCTTTAACAGTCTGATAAATAATGTCTTCGTCAGCCTCGGCGGTAGTGACAAAGGTAGCCGCCACACCGAAGGTTTCGACATCTTCATCATTGCCGCGATACAGGCCACCCGGGATTACCGATGCGGAGTAGTAGGGGTATTCATCGACGATGCCCTGAATGTCTTCATCATTAAGGGGAATCAGGCGAGCGTCAACAGTGGTGGTCGCTTCTTGGATAGAACCATTGGGATGGCCAACCACATACACCATGGCATCAACATTGTTATCTGCAAGTGCTGCTGCTTGCTCTGCGGCATCAAGCTGAGACGCCAGAGAGAAGGTATCTTCGGTCCAGCCTTTGGCACCCATCACCACTTCCATGGTGTTGCGCTGGCCTGAGCCTGGATTGCCAATATTGACGCGCTTGCCTTCCAAATCATCGAGCGTCTCGATGCCAGAATCAGCACGCGCCAGAAGGGTCAAGGGCTCGCCGTGAACGCGGAATACAGCGCGCAGCTCTTCGTAGGGTTCTCCTTCGAAATTTCCAGTGCCATTGTAGGCTTGGTACTGGACATCCGACTGGGCCACACCCATGTCCAATTCGCCTGACTTAATACCATTAATATTAGCGACAGACCCACCAGTGGAAGGTGCATTACATTTGATATTGGCATCTTCCAAGCGATTCACCAAACGACAAATCGACTGACCAACTACGTAGTACACACCTGTTTGGCCACCGGTACCGATAGTAATGAAGCGTTCTTGCGCAACCGCCGGCGTTGCAAAGCTTGCCGCTGCAATCAACGCGCCGGAGAAAGCAGCAGTAGAAAATACATGGCGTTTCATAGACACACCTCTTTATCTTGATGTTGTGAGCGTTATGCGCTTTGAAGCCACCTGCTGAACAATTCCCTCAGGTGTTTTTCTTCCAAAACGTTTTCAAGACAATCTGTTATCGACATCGATTAGTAAAGCCGACACTCACTACTTTAGCGAAAAAAAATCTACTTGGCGAAATACACAGCAAATCTTCGCCGGTATAGCGCCCTCCACATCCTAGTGCTTGCAATTAAGTATTACGGTTCAGCAGTTTCACTTAATTCTCAGAGACCATGCGTAATGCATTGCCTACCACAAGCAGCTCAGACAACATACCTAGATTACCGATGAATTACGTTTAGTTACCGTTAACAGCCATGCCGTATTCGCATGGCGTATAGCGAATTGAACATTTCTTATCCGTTTGCGGCAGACTAATGCTAATTTTACTTATATGTTGTAGCCAAGTACCGATGGCAACCACAGGGCAATACTCGGAAAAATAGCCACAAGGGCTAGCGCACACCCCATCGCCAATACAAATAGTAACGCCCACCCCAGCGTCTCTTCCAAGCGGATTTTGGCTACCTCGGTTGTTACCATCAAATTCACTGCAACCGGCGGGGTAAATTGGCCTATCGCGATATTCATGGCTAGTAGAATGCCGAACCATACGGGATTCCATTCAAAGTGCTGCATCACCGGAATAAGCACTGGCATCATGATGAGGTAGATAGAGATAGCATCCAGCAGCATGCCAGCCACTAACACCGCCAGCATGACGAGTATCAACAACAAAACGCCGTTATCCGTTAAGCCAATGATCCACTCCGCTAAATGGCGGAAGGTTCCCAGCATTGTACCGGCCCAGGCAAAAATGCCTGCCAGGGCGATAATCAACATCACCACCCCAGAAATAATGGCAGCCTCTCCTAACAACTCCCATAAGTCGCGTAACGAAAGCTCTCTCGTCAGAAACAGTCCAACAACAGTGCCATAAGCGACCGCCACCACGGCAGCTTCCGTTGGTGTAAATAAGCCTGAGCGTAGCCCACCCAAAATCAACACCGGCGCAAACAAGGCTGGCAACGCCTGCCTAAACGTCGTGCGAACGGTTAACGTTTCAGCACCTTCTACTGGCGTTCCTTCCCAGCCGTAACGCTTAGCGACGATCATGGCAGGTACCAGCAACGCCAATCCGGCCAAAATACCGGGAAAGAGACCCGCAGCAAATAGTGCGCGCAGATCAACGCCAGGCACCACAATCGAATAAAGAATGAGCGCCACGGAAGGGGGAATTAAGATAGCGGTAGAGGCCGATGCTGCGATAAGTGTGGCGGAAAATGGCTTTGGATAGCCCGCTTTTGTCATGCTGGGCAGCATGACCATCGCCACAGCCGCCGCATCCGCCGGGCCTGAGCCACTCATGCCTCCCATAATCATGCACACCAACACCGCAACCAGTGCCAGACCACCATGACGAGGCCCAATAAGCGCCTGCGCAAAACGCACCAAGCGTATCGCAACGCCAGAACGCTCAAAAATCAGCCCAGTCAGTATGAATAGTGGTATCGCAATTAAAGGATACTTGGCAATGCTGTTGTAAGTATTGGTGCCTAGCGTTGCTAGCATATCCGGTGATAAGCCAGCCACAATACCCACTGAACCAGCTAACGCGAGCGAAAATGCCACTGGCACACCCGCGATCAAAAACCCGGCAAAGGCGAGGATCATCCAGACATCAGGCGTCATTATTCAGCCCTCCCTTTAATCGATCACGGGTTTGCTGAACGAGACGCCATACCATGGCAGCTGACAATACCGGTAGCCATACCAAGTACCACCACTGGGGCAGCCCTAATCCTGGTGACAGCGATTCCCATTGATACTCTTGCCAAGCCAGCTTTCCGCCGTACCAAGTGATTAAGCCCAACACGGTTAACCCACACAGCGCCTGGAATAAAATCAATGCAAAGCGCCACCGTCCAGGTAGCGCCCTCTCCAAAAAACCGATACGGATATGACGGTTACGCCTAAGTGCCACCGATGCCCCTGCAAACGTCAGCACTACCAGTAAAAACACCGAAAACTCTTCAGTAAACGAAAATGAACCGCCTGTTAGATAACGTGTGACCACATTTCCAAGGCTAATTAACGCAATAACAATAAGTGACAGCGCGCCAAGCCAGCGCTCAGGGCGTGCATCAGGAAAGCCTTTCATGGCAGCCTCACAACAAAAGCTACCGGCCTTGAAGGCCGGTAGTTATAACACCAAAAGAGTCATTAACGTGCGTCGATAGCCGACTGAGCCGCGTTAACCACATCTTCGCCAATACGTGGTGCCCATTTTTCATACACGGACTGGGTAGCGTCGACAAAGGCTTGGTACTGCTCATCCGTTAACTCAGTGACCGTAACACCTCGCTCTTGGATGGCCGCTAAGCGCTCGCTTTCTTGCTCACGGGTCATCGCGATTTCCCACTCTCCCGCTTCAATTGCCGTTTCACGCAACAACACCTGCTGCTCCTCGCTTAGTGATTGCCATACCTGCTGGTTAACCGCAAAAATCAGCGGGTCGTTCATATAGTTCCAGAGCGTTAAGTGCTCCTGGCCTACCTGATCAATACGCGCGACATCAAACACGGACAGCGGGTTTTCCTGCCCATCCACGGCACCGGTGGTTAACGCTGGCTGGGCATCCGTCCAGCTCATTTGCGTCGGGTCTGCGCCAAGGGCCGAGAAGGTATCCTGGAACAGAGGCGAGCCTACAACACGAATTTTTAGCCCCTCCAAATCTTCTGGCAGACTAATTGCCCCACGGGAGTTAGATACCTGGCGGAAGCCGTTTTCGCCCCATGCCAGCGGCATAACACCGCGTGACTCAATCGCTGCAAAGACCAACTCACCCGCTTCCCCACTAGTAACGGCATCCACAGCTGCCTCATCAGGAATAAAGAAAGGCAAGGAGAATAAGTTCAGTTCAGGTACCTGAGGCGACCAGTTAATGGTCGAGCCTACGGCAGCATCGATTAGCCCAGAACGCATGGCCGAAAACTCACGGGTTTGATCGCCCGACACCAACTGGGAGTTCGGGTAGACCCGCAACGTTAATTCACCACCACTGCGCTCCTCCACCAGATCAGCCCATTTCTCGGCAGCCTGCCCCCAAGGAAAGGCATCAGATAACACCGTAGAAACTGAGAGTTCGCGTGCTTGTGCAGTAAGGGAGGCAGAGAGCAATGCAGCACCGGCTAAGCCGGCCGTTAAGCGAGCCATAGAGCGTGTCAACGTCATGATTGTCGATCCTTTTTTTTATCAGTTGGTATTTAGTAATAACTATTATTCACCCACGGTGCGCCACTGTTGGCTAACAATAAACGCCAAAGCGCACAACGCTCCATTGTAGGCACTCATGAGTTTAAAGGAAGCCAATCGTTAGCCTTTTATCAATCAACGTTGGATAGATGAAAACCGTGCCATTACGCTGTAGTAGCGCTTACTGATATGCTGAGGCCACTTTTCATTTGTTACCACCGGACATAAACGTGCCACTACGCGACCTGCTGTTAGGCCTATTTGTCATCGCTATTTGGGCGCTGAATATTATTGTTATCAAAATCGGCGTAGCAGAGCTTCCGCCGCTGCTAATGACGACTTTGCGCTTTGTACTGGTCGCAACGCTGGTGGTGCCTTTCTATCCTGTCGCTCGTGCACAGCTGCCTTTTTTGCTGTTGCTTTCTTTCACGTTTGGCAGCCTGCATTTTGCGCTGCTGTTTATCGGTTTGGGGCAGGCAGAAGCGGGCACTGGCGCACTGCTGGTGCAGATGGGCACACCCTTCGCCACGCTATTGGCAGTGATATTTCTTAACGAAAAACTGGGGGCAAAGCGCATCGTGGGGCTGCTGCTCTCTTTCGCTGGCGTTATTGTACTGGCTGGCGGGCCAACGTTGCCCTCGCCGCTGCCGTTAACCATTCTTTTGTTAAGCGCCTTTGGTTGGGCAGTTTCCCAACTACTGATTAAGCGCGGCCCACCCATTGCCCCATTGGCATTGGCCGGCTGGGTAGCCTTGTTTGCGATTCCACAGGTCGCGTTAGGGTCTTGGCTGCTTGAAACTGGCCAATGGCAGGCCATTCAGCAAGCGAGTTGGCGAGGATGGGGGGCGATGACATACACCGCAGTGATGTCATCCATTGTCGCTTACGGCATTTGGTATGCCTTACTACGCCGCCACCCAGTGAATCGCGTGGTACCCATGACCCTATTGGTACCGGTACTCGCTGTTGGTTTGGGGGCGCTATTCATGGGCGACAGCTTGGGTATTCATAAGCTGTTAGGCGGAGGGCTCGTGGTTGCCGGTATTGCTCTGATCGTGCTTAACGTTGGCAAGCGTCAACCAGCAAAGCCCCTGTAGTAAGCCGATTTTACGTGCTGCTTTTAAGTGCTGTTTTTACGTGCTGTTGTTAAGTGCTGTTTTTGAGTGCTAGGCCTCAGGGCGGCAAAACCCTGCCAGAGCGGGAACTGATACGCAGTCCCCCACCTGAATACCGCGCTCAGCGAAGTAACCTGCGTTAACCTCCAGCGCCGCATGGTAAGACGCCCCGGCTGGATAGGAGGGGCACTCACGGGGCGTATTAGATGCGCAGGGCTGCATGGTGTTAATCGCCACAATGCGCCCTTCACCGTTGATAAACGCAATATCCAACGGGATTAACGTGCGGTACATCCAAAAGGCGTTGCCGGCGGGCTGTTCGTTTTCAAACCGAAACAACATGCCACGCGCTTGGGGCAGGTGCTCACGCTCCATTAGACCGCGCTGTCGCTGAGAGGCGGTTTCAGCCACCTCAACGTCTAACCGGTGTGGGCCTTCCTGACTATGAATCGCCAGCGGCAGTGTGGACGCTTGGTGAGATTCTACCGCCCATGCGTTCAACAGCGGTAACGGTAAGCTCGCCGCTAGCGAAACCCCCAAAGACATCTTAAGTAGCTGACGGCGAGAAACGGTCATGACAAGTTCCTTTTATGATGAGAAGACGTGTTAGTGGCATAGACTAGTCGAAGACATATTTCGAAGGCATATGACGCGATGGCATCGCGACGTGATTTCCTGACATAAGATGAATCCCCTCGGCCAGTAGCGACACATACACCTGCTCCCCCTGCGCTAACTGGTTGCGTCTAGCAGCATGAGTGGCGATATCAAAACGTAGCATATCGCCATGAGAAACGCGCAGCGAGATCGAGGTAATACCGCCAAGCACGACCATTTCATGCACCGTAGCAGCCACAGGATTTTCGCGTTCGCCTTGTGAAGGCCGGGCACGACGATGAAGCACAATATCGGAAGGCGGCAAGTACCAAGTCACCTTTTCACCTAACGTCAATTCAGTGAGTCCCTCGGCAACTTCTAAGTCGTAATCTCCCCACTGCAGCCGTAATTGGCCAGCAACACTGACAATTTCACCCTCGAAAATATTATGGCGATCTAACAGCCTTGCTACCAACGGCGAAGTCGGCCGTCGAAACAGTGTCTCAGGGCTACCCTGCTGCAGGCTTACACCGTTATGCAGCACGCAAATTTGATCCGCCAGCGCTGCGGCTTCTTCCAAATCGTGGGTAACCAAAATAATCGGAATAGAGATCTGCTGACGCAACAATGCCAGTTCTCGCTGCAATCTGCGTCGGGTCACCTGATCAACGGCTGAAAAGGGTTCATCTAACAACAATACCTGTGGCTCGCGAGCCAAGGCACGTGCTAACGCCACCCGTTGGCGCTGCCCACCAGAAAGCTCGCTGGGAAAGCGCTTTTCTAACCCTTCCAGACGCACATTGGCAAGCCATTGTTTAGCAAGGGACTGGCGTTGGGCATGAGGCAGATGCCCCATGGCGAGCTGAACATTCGCTAACGCATTAAGATGAGGGAACAACGCATAATCTTGAAAAACCATGCCGATTTTGCGCTGCTGGGGAGTAAGAGAGTAGCGCCTCTCAGTTGCCAACCAAGGGTTGCCCATACATACCACTTGCCCTAGCTCAGGCTGGTACAGGCCCGCAATGGTGCGCAGTAGCGTAGTTTTGCCACTACCAGATGGCCCCACTAACGCCAAAAGTTCGCCTGCGGGACAGTTAAATGAAGCGTCTAATGGTATTGGGCCACGCTGTTTGACCAACACCTTCAATCCACTGCCCATGATTGACTTAGCCACGCATCCACCTACGTCTGCCCGCAAGCCCATACACCAGGCCCAGTGTCGTTAGCGACACCAAAAGCAGCAGTGCCGACATACGTGCAGCTCCCTGTTCATCAAATGCCTGTACTCGATCATAAATGGCAATCGCTAGCGTGCGAGTTTCCCCGTCGATCGCACCACCAACCATTAAAATCACCCCAAACTCACCCAACGTATGAGCAAATGTTAATGCAGCAGCCGAGAGAATTCCCGGCCATACCAGCGGTAGCTCAATACGCAAAAAAGTTTGCCAAGGGCTTAACCCACTGCACCAAGCAGCTTCACGTAAGTTAGCTGGCACATTCTCAAACGCGCGCTGAATAGGCTGGATTGCAAAAGGTAAGTTAGCAATTAATGAGGCTAGCAAAATACCGCTGAAAGTGAAGTTAAGCCCACCGCCTGTAAGCGTGGCCCAAAAACCACCTAAAGGCGCATCGCGGCCAAATTGCTGTAGCAAATAAAAACCGAGCACGGTGGGCGGCAACACTAACGGCAACGCGATAAGCGCTTCACAAAACCCTTTACCTCGAAAATGTGCGCTGGCTAGCGCACGACCTAGCCAAATACCCACAGGCATCAAAAAAAGGCAGGTCAAACCCGCTAAGCGCAGTGATACTGAAAGCGCCGTCCAGTCCATTATTCGGTACTAAAGCCATACTGCTGCAAAATAGCCACCGCTTCCGCTTGCTGAAGCCACTCATAAAATTGTTTTGCTATGTCGCCTGCCTGCCGAGTGAGCACCATGCGCTGCCTAAGGGGTGCATGCCAATCCTCAGGAATGAGCACGTACTCACTTCGTTCGGCAAGCGCCGGTGCTAGCGCAAGTGAGTAAGCAACCAAACCACCACGAGCATCAGCTGCCAGCGCAAACTGCGCGGCTTGGGAGACATTTTCTCCGAGCACGCGCAACGGTGCACTCGACTCCCACAATGCTGCAGACTGCAACGCCTGCTGCGCCGCGACACCGTAAGGTGCATGGTCAGGATTAGCCAAAGCAATGCGTTCGCGCTGCCCATTGGAATGCGCGGCAACAGCCTGCTTAACACCTTCTAACGGGTTACCTGGGTCTGGTAGATCGCCACGATGCGAGCGCTGCAGCCATACCAGACGTCCAATCGCGTAAATAACCCCTTCATTATGCGTGTGCCCCTCTTCATGAAGGGCAAACACATACGCTTCATCAGCAGACAAGTAGAGTTCAAAAGGAGCTCCCTGGGCTATTTGGCGTCGAAAATTACCCGATGAACCAAAATTAAGCCTTACCTCGCTCCCTGTTTCCTCTTGGAACCGTTCGGCGGCCTCGGTTAAAGCAAACTGAAGATCTGAAGCCGCGGCAACAATAGGTGCGCTTGCAAACGCAGGCGCAGTAACCAGTAGCAAACACGCTAACAGTAGTATTCGCATCGGCTAGCGCTGCGCTTGTTCAGCATGTTGCTCGGTAATTGCCATTATCTTCATGGTATTAGTGCCGCCATGGGCGTTCATATGATCGCCTCGAGTAAGAATCACGTGATCACCGGGCTTGGCAACCCCCTGTTTCACTAGCAGGGTTAGCGCTTCGTCATTCAGCTCTGTGGCGCTCATTTCTGAGGTATCAAACGGCAGTGATACCACACCGCGATAAAGCGCCATACGACGCTGGGCAATAGGTGTGTGGGCAAGCCCAACGATAGGCAGGCCTGAGCGAATACGCGAGGCGATTAGCGGCGTGTAACCAGAGGAAGTCATACAGGCAATCGCTGTAACGCCTTCCAAATGATTAGCGGCATACATTGCCGAAAGCGCTATGGTTTCGTCTGGCCGAGAGAAGCCTTCATGAATACGATGTCCCGACTCTTGAGCGGTTTTCTCTCGCTCGGCGCCTAAGCATACCCGGGACATTGCCTCAACGGTTTCCAATGGGTAATCGCCGGCAGCCGTTTCGGCAGAAAGCATTACCGCATCACTGCCATCCAACACCGCATTGGCAACGTCGAATACCTCAGCACGGGTAGGCAGCGGCGCTGAAATCATGCTTTCCATCATTTGTGTGGCAGTAATCACAGCGCGGTTAAGTGATCGTGCGCGCTTGATCATACGCTTTTGCACACCGACCAACTTAGCATCGCCAATTTCGACCCCTAGGTCGCCGCGCGCCACCATGACCGCTTCAGACGCTTCGATAATACCGTCGAGGGTTGCTTCATCCGCCACGGCTTCAGCCCGCTCTACTTTGGCAACTAAGCCAATCTCCTTGCCTGCCTCGCCGAGTAATCGGCGCGCTTCCAGCATATCTTCAGCGTGCCGTGGAAATGAAATAGCAAGGTAGTCTACGCCAATCTCAACAGCGGTTTTCAGGTCGACTTTATCTTTCTCGGTTAACGCGGGAGCCGAAAGCCCACCCCCCTGTTTATTAATGCCTTTGTGGTTGGAGAGCTTACCGCCAACGACGACGTCGGTATGCACCTGCTGTCCATCTACACGGGTTACATCCAATACCACGCGACCGTCATCTAACAACAAACGGTCGCCAGCCGTTACGTCTTGTGCCAAGGTTTTGTAGTCGCAGCCCACCTGGTGCTCATCACCCGCATCGCCATCAAGCGCCATGTCGAGAATAAACGGCTGCCCTTCTTTGAGGTTCACAGCCCCCTCTTTGAAACGCGCGATACGAATTTTAGGGCCTTGCAGGTCACCTAATGCGGCTACACTTCGGCCTAGTTGGGCCGCGATTTCTCGCACACGCGCCAAGCGTCGGCGATGATCATCCGCGGTGCCATGAGAGAAGTTTAAACGCACCACATCTACGCCCGCCGCTAGCATAGCTTCTAGAACACCTTCTCGGTCACTGGCGGGGCCAAGGGTGGCAACAATTTTAGTACGACGAATCGAAGAAAAGTGCAGTGCGTTCATGATTTTCCTAATTTTTAATAGAATAAAACTAGTAACTTAACAAGCGTTCATCAGCGTGGTCACACTTACGTTTAGCGCGTCACCATTGATTGGATAACTAGTGTTGGCTGACCAGTATTGGACAACCAGCATTGGATAACTAACGTGCTAGTGCTTGCTGGACGAACATCTCACAGTGCTGTCGCGCAGGGCGGTCTTGCAGCCCCGCCCAGTACTGTTCGAACTCAGGACGGCGCGGAAGAGTTTCAAACTGCATTCCCCAACCAATATGGGAACCGACATAAACATCAGCGGCGCTGAAAGCATCGCCAGCGATATAGCGACGCCCGTCGACAGCCGCCGCCAGCGAGTCAATCACCGCAGTGTAGTCGCCCGACCCGAGTCGCATTCGCTGCTCTGCGTTAGGTTGTACGCCCAAGCTATACAGCGAGGCGGCAGCTTCTAACGGCCCTGCAGCGAAGAATAACCAGCGATAATAGTTGCCTCTCTCTGAGAGCGGCGGCGCCAAACCAGCCTCGGGGAAAGCATCGGCAAGGTAAGCACAGATGGCGGCAGCCTCCGTGATCACCCGCTCGCCGTGACGAATGGCCGGCACTTTACCCATCGGGTTGATGGCTAAATAGTCTGGCGAGTGCATCGTGGCCCCATACTCCAGAGCCACTAGGCGGTAAGGTACGCCAAGCTCCTCAAGCATCCAGTGCACAATGCCTCCCCGAGAAAGAGGGTGGGTATAGAAAATCAGTTCGGCAGACTGCGCGACGGCCGGCTCGCTCAGCGCGGGGGGAGGTAGTTGTACACTCGGTGGCAGCACATACCCTTGCCCTGGTTCACTAATAATCTCGACCCCTACAGCTCTAAGCACAGCAATATCTTTGTAGAGCGCACTCAGGGGTATACCTAACGCTTCGGCGAGATCCGCACCGCTAACTGGATCATCGTAGTGACGCAGCATTTTGAGTAATCTTGGCAAGCGGTTTGTTTGTGACATGCTGGTCTCCTAACACGTAATGTGCGCTCTGTTTTACTTGTTCAGTCAAACGTTAATCTGAGCAAGATGACAACCGTTTGCTATTAGCGCAAGTTATTCGCCTAAAGTAACCATAATATCAAGCGAATACTCATCGCAGTTGTTGCCATCGCCGCCACGGTCCACTACTAAGAATTCGCCTTCACGCTCAAGCACCGACTGAATAGCATGCCAAGTACCTGCCCGATAATTGACGCCCTGACAGCCGTCAGTAACAAATGCGCGTACCTCTGCATCGTTAATTGCCTCACCTGGAGGCGCCACCACCACAATAAAGCGCTCTTGATGCAGCGGCATAAAGGCTTGGCTACCCTGAGGATGGCGCTCTAAAAAGGCTAATTCCAACGGTAACGTAATTGGCTGGCTGACAAAAATATTAATCAGCGTATGAGCGTTTTCACCTAGCGTCTCTACGCTTGCCAGATCGTGATGACGCTGGGTACGCCCAGCATTAATGGGAAACGATGCTGACGTGCGGGCATCAATCACATCGCCAAATGGCGCAAATGCCTCCGCTGTTAGCGGCTTGGCTACCAGATTAATCATTATAAACTCCTAAAGTAGCCTGCTTCGCCGGGTAAGCCCACAGCGAAGCAGTTAACGCCAGAACTTAAATATCAGAACTTAAATATCAGAACTTAAATACCAGGACTTAAACACCTGAACTTAAACACCTGGACTCAAGCTCAGAGCTTAAGTGCGGCGTGGCGATTGACGTCTTTGTAGAGTAAGTAGCGAAATGGCCCTGGGCCACCGGCGTAACATGCCTGGGGACAGAATGCGCGCAGCCACATAAAGTCCCCAGCTTCTACCTCAACCCATTGCTGGTTAAGGTGATACACCGCTTTCCCTTCCAGCACGTAAAGCCCGTGCTCCATCACGTGGGTTTCATCAAAGGGAATCACCCCACCTGGCTGGAAAGTCACGATATTAACGTGCATGTCGTGGCGCACATCAGCAGGGTCGACAAAGCGTGTGGTTGCCCAGCGGCCTTCGGTACCCGGCATTTCAATGGGGGCAATATCCTGCTCATTGGTAACAAACGCCTTCGGTAAATCCAACCCTTCCACAAACTCATACGCCTTGCGAATCCAATGAAAACGCACGACAGCAGAAGACGCGTTGCGCACTTGCCAATGGCTACCCGGTGGAATAAACGCATAGCCACCCGAGCGCATTGTGTGGCGTTCGCCTTCCAATGTCAGCGTTAACTCGCCTTCCACGATAAACAGTATGCCTTCAGCCTGGGGGTCTAACTCCGGCTTTTCACTACCGCCCTCGGGCTGAACTTCCATAATGTATTGGGAGAACGTTTCAGCAAAGCCGGAAAGCGGACGCGCCAACACCCATAACCGCGTACCTTCCCAGAAAGGCAGGTTACTGGTGACGATATCGCGCATCACGCCTTTGGGGATCAACGCATACGCTTGCGTAAATACCGCGCGGTCTGCGGTTAGCTGTGTTTGCGGCGGATGCCCACCCGTAGGAGCGTAGTAAGAAGATTTATTCATTATTTTACCTTTCAGCGGGTTGGAGCGGGATGATGTTCTGCCCAATGACGCGCAATATCCACACGGCGAGCTACCCATACGCGGTCATGTGCCTCGATATGGTCTAAAAAGCGTTGCAGCGCACGGAAGCGGCCAGGACGCCCTAATAATCGACAGTGCATACCAATAGAGAGCATTTTGGGCGACTCATCTCCCTCAGCGTAAAGCACATCAAAGGCATCCCGCAGGTAAGTAAAGAAGTGATCCGCCGTATTAAAGCCTTGTGGGGCAGCAAAGCGCATATCATTAGTGTCGAGTGTATAGGGCACGATAAGGTGATTGTGCTCACTACCTTGGCTATCGGTCACAGAGGTCCAGAACGGCAGATCGTCACCGTAGTAGTCGCTATCGTAAAGGAAGCCACCTTCGTCCAGAATCAGCCGCCGCGTATTCGGGCTATCGCGCCCGGTATACCACCCTTCTGGCTTTTCACCATAGAGGCGCTGAAAGATGTCCATGGCTTTCTGCAAGTGCTCTCGCTCAACGTGCTCGGAGACTTCTTGGTAATGAATCCAGCGATAGCCGTGACAGGCAATTTCGTGCCCCAGCTGTTTAAACGCCTGGGCGACATCTGGATTGCGCTCTAGTGCCATAGCCACACCAAATACGGTCAATGGCAGGTCACGTTTTTCGAACTCACGCAGAATCCGCCAAACGCCGGCCCTCGAACCATATTCATAAATCGACTCCATACTTAGATGGCGATCTGGATAGCTGGTCGCGCCAATAATCTCAGATAGAAACTGCTCTGATCCTGCGTCGCCGTGAAGTACGCAGTTCTCTCCGCCTTCTTCGTAGTTCAACACAAACTGAACCGCAATTTTCGCGTTGCCGGGCCAATTAGCATGGGAAGGGGTGCGTCCATAACCGATAAGGTCACGTGGATAAGCATTCGATGGTCGGTCAGATGAAGGGGACATTCAGCGGCTCCTTAATACGATTGCAAACATCTGGTTATCAATCATTTTATTGATATCAAATATCTACAATAAATAAAATAATTGTATACAAAATAGCGTTTTTACATAACAACCGCAATCCAGCAGCTGCATAATTAGCTGAGATAATTAGCATTTTAAAACTACCAAGACGCTAACTTGTTGAAACCTGAACAATTGGTCAAGCCCCACCAACAGTTAAACGATACAAAAAGGCTTGCGATCCACACGAAACCACCCTATTTTCGTATACAAGATGCTCAATTTTGTCTACCAGCGAGCGAAAAGACATGCATATACGCATTATCAACCCAAACACAACAGCTTCAATGACGGCAGCCATGCATCAGGCTGCCCAACATCAGGCAGCGACATCAACAACCGTCACGGCCACCCAGCCCGATGCAGGGCCAGTGTCCATCGAGAGTCATTTTGATGAGGCTATTAGCGCGGTAGGCGTTGCCGAAGAAGTCCTTAAAGGCGAGCGTGAAGGCAACATTGATGCCTATGTGGTGGCCTGCTTTGGCGATCCCGGTTTACTCGCCGCTCGCGAACTCACCCGCGCGCCGGTAATCGGCATTGCAGAAGCTGCCTTTCACTTAGCCACATTAGTGAGCACGCGCTTCTCGATTGTCACGACGTTAGGACGTACTGGCATTATTGCAGAACACTTGCTTGAGCAGTATGGGTTCCGCCACCACTGCCGCCGTATACGTGCCGCTGAAATTCCGGTTCTCGATCTTGAACACCACCCCGATGCTGCCTTTAAGCGCATTGTCGAAGAGTGCTGTCGCGCTCGAGATGAAGACGGCATCGGTGCCATTGTCCTGGGCTGTGGTGGGATGGCGGGCTTAACCGCAGAGATTAGCCGCGAGGTTGGCCTACCAGTGATAGAAGGCGTTAGTGCCGCATTAAAGCTTGCCGAATCGTTGGTTAGCCTAGGTCTGCATACCAGCAAACACGGTGACCTGGACTACCCACGACCGAAAGCATTTACCGGCACGTTCTCTGAACTTTCCAACCTTCACTTCCCCTTAACAAGGTAAACACCAACTAAAACAAACACTCATAACTATGTATTTAAAGACAAGTTCTTGAAGATAAGCCATTAAAGACAAGCCCTTATAGACAGGCATTAAAAAACAACAACCCAAAAACTGCAGTCCCGTTAGCACGCCATGCCGCAAGCATCGCTTGGGCGCATAATGCGCTCAAGCTGCCAATAACATCGATAATCTTGCGAGGACGGAAACATGAGCAACTCCAACCCTGCTCTTACGTCAGAAGAACCATCTGTTGCGAACTCCGCAATGGGCAGCAAAGCACCGGGCGCTGAAAGCCTAGCGCCGCAAAGCACGCGAATTATGGGGCGAACCTCCTACTTTTTAGCCTGGTTTGGTGGGTGTGTCTCGATTGGCACCTTCGCCATGGGCTCCAGCGTAGTGGGCACCTTAAACCTGTTGCAGGCCACACTCGCTATTGCGATTGGCTGCTTTGTGATTGGCATTGCGCTAGCAATTAATGGCGCCGCTGGCTATAAATACGGCATTCCCTTTATGGTACAGGCACGTAGCGCCTTCGGTTTTACCGGCACCCGTATTCCTGGCTTGGTAAGGGCTGTGCCTGCGGTGGTGTGGTACGGCTTTCAAAGCTGGATTGGCGCAGGCGCGCTGAATATGGTGTCTGCCACCCTATTTGGCTTCGATAATTTAATCTTCTACTTTATTACCTTTCAGTTTCTGCAGATTGGCTTGTCGGTGCTGGGCTTTCAGGGCATTAAGTGGCTTGAGAATATCGGCAGCGTCTTTATTTTGCTTTCGCTGATGTATATGTTCTACGCCACGGTACAACGCTATGGCGATGAACTGTCGGCCAGCATTTTGACGATGGAAGGTTCTTGGGGCTTGCCATTTTGGAGCGCTACTATGTTGTTCCTTGGTATCTATAGCACCATGATGCTTAACGTTAGCGATTATTCGCGAGAGCATAAAAAAGGCACAAAACAAAGCTTGTTAACCACCATTTACGCCATGTCGATTCTACCCTGCACGCTGTTTATGGGCTTGATTGGCTACATGGTGTCAGAGGCGACGGGCACGGCAGACCCCATTCAGGTGTTTGCTAATGCCGTGGACAACACGCCCCTGTTAATGACCACACTGCTATTCATTGCCTTTGCTCAGGTAACCACCAACGTACTTAATAACGTGGTGCCACCCACCTACATATTGATGGACGTCTTCAAACTTAAGTTTCCGATTGCCACCATTATTGTTGGGTTACTGGCATTTGCCACGTTTCCTTGGAAGCTTGTGCAGCCTGAATCGGCCGCGGGCCTTCAGCTCTTTGTACAAACCTACTCGGCGTTTCTTGGCCCTATCTTTGCCATTCTCGTCGTGGATTACTACATCATCCGCCGCCGCACGCTGGATATCAGCAAACTTTACGATCCTTCCGGCCCCTATCAAGGCGTCAACCAAGCCGCCTTAATTGCAACCGTAGTGGGCATTGTGGCTGCGCTAACATTCTCTGCGATCTCTTGGTACGCAAGCCTAATACCAGCCGGACTAACCTACTTCCTATTGATGAAACATTGGTCTGTTTGCCAGCGGTTTAGCCAGTAACAAACCCTCTTATCTCGATAAGTCAGGAGCTACAAAAAAGCCCAGGTCGACAGACCTGGGCTTTTTCACTGGCTATTATTCGCTACGAAACATGCTTAGCCACCAAAAATCTGCTGCAGGTCTGGCACGTTCTCTTCCTCTTCGACCATCGACAGTGATGCCTCGATGGCCTTGAGGTGGCGGCTCATAAACGCTTTCGCCCGTTCACCGTTGCCCGCTTCCAGGTAGCCGATCAAATCATCGTGGTCGTGGGATTCACAGCCTAAGTGGCCACGATGACCGTACACCGCCAAAATCAGTGATGACCGTGAACACAGCCGCTCAACAAACTCAGCCAGCGTTGCGTTGCCCGAAAGCTGGGCAAGACGCACATGAAAGTCAGCAGACAGGCGGATAGCGACGCTTTGTTGACCATTGCGCAGCGCTTGGCGCTCTTGACGAGCCATTTCGCGCAGTTCAGCAGCTTCTTTCTCTCCGACACGCCTTGCCACGTCAGGCATCAGCCCGCACTCAATCATCTGGCGTGCATCAAACACATCCTTAGCCTCTTCGGCGGTAGGTCGTGTCACACTGGCACCGCGACGTGGCGTGAGCGTGACTAACTGCTCCAACGCTAAGCGCTGCAAAATTTTACGAATGCCGGTACGACTGATGCCAAAGACCTCTGACAAAGCGTCTTCACGCAGCCGAGCCCCCGGCTTTAGCCGCTGCTCTACAATAGCATCGCTGACCGCGCGATAGATTGACTCGTGACGCTCCTCGCCTTCTTTTTCCGAGGGTCTTTGCTTTAACGCCGCCTGCGCATCACTCATAAGGTCTCCTGTCTGCGACTTTAATCACTCCTCCCACGCAGCAATGATATCGCGCTCTTCATCACTCATGTTGGTGATATTGCCAAGTGGCATATACCGACTCGCAACCACTTGCTGAATTTGCCCTCGATGGCCCAGAATTTCCTCCCAAGTATCAAACGCGAAGCCTGCAGGCGGCGCTGAAAAACCGGCATGATCAGGGTTGCGAGCATGGCATTGAGTACAATGCTGATCAATTAACCCTGAAACTTGTGCTTGGCTGGGCGCCTCTGACGCGCTCGCATTACCTGCAGTAGGACTAGGTGCGGCCACCCAAAACGCTAATAGAATAAGCCCTATCCCAACGGCAGGATAGGCAGGCTGCGTTTTTCCTGCGTGCATTAATACAAAGAACTGCCTAATGAGGGCACCGGCAAAAATAAACAGCACCATAACCACCCAGGAAAGCTCATGGGAGTAGATAAACGAGTAGTGATTGCTCACCATCAAAAGCACGACTGGCAATGTAAAGTAGGTGTTATGCACCGAACGTTGCTTGCCCCGCTTGCCATCTAATGGGTTAGGCGCCTCGCCTGCTTTCATGGCTTTCACCATGCGGCGTTGGCCCGGAATAATCCAAAAAAATACGTTGGCTGACATTGCGGTGGCCATCACAGCCCCCGTTAATAAAAAGGCGGCACGCCCGGTAAACATCTGGGTGCTTAAATAGGCGACTACGATCATCATCACTGCAACTGCAACGCTAAGAAGGCCGTCGCGGTTCATGTTAGGGCTTATGCGTTTACATAGCTCGTTGTAGACCACCCAACCACCGAGCAAGAAAGCCAACGCCAGCAAATTGGCCTGCCAGCCGATCATGCCAGCTGCCCACGCCCAGTTGCTGCTGGGGTTAACAAGATAGAAGCCTGGGTTTGCCATATAAAGGATAACGAACAAGGCAAACCCCGACAGCCACGTCGTATAGGCTTTCCAGAACGACCAGTGAAGATCATTCGGCAGCTTTGCAGGCGCAGTAGCGTACTTTTGATTATGGTAGAAACCGCCGCCATGCACGGCCCACATCTCTCCAAATACGCCTTTTTCACGATCTTCGGCTGCTTTTGGCGTTCTTAATCCATTATCCAGCATGACGAAATAAATTGACTCACCAATCCAAGCAATGGCCGCAATAACGTGCAGCCACCGCAATAATAAATTAGCAAAATCAATAATATATGCTTGCATAAACACGTCCTAACGGGTTTGTCTGGAAACTCGGAGAGCGAAGATCAGGCTAGGCAAACAGCCGCAAAAAGGCGGCGTTTACAATGTGTAAATGAGTACTTTGAGCCGATTTTTAACAACGTATGGCCAAGTGCAGTCAGTTTGCTGACAAAGCGTTAGCTTCCACGGTAGGTGGAGTAACTATAAGGAGATAGCAGCAGCGGCACATGATAGTGCTGACTGGCATCCGCCACGCCAAAACGTAAAGGAATAACGTCTAAAAAGCGCGGCTCTTGGGCAACAATGCGTTGGGCGCGTAAATAGTCGCCTGCGTGAAAAACCAGCTCATACTCGCCCACCGTGAGGGCATCCCCCTCCAAAATAGGCGCATCGCAACGGCCATCGCTGTTGGTGACAACACTGCCTAAATGCTCACGCGTATTCCCTGACAGGCGAAATACCTCAATAGTAATCCCCTGACCAGGCTGTCCTTTAGCAGTATCCAGTACATGGGTGGTTAACCGTCCCATAGCCACTCCTCAATTATCTTGTTTGTTGATGTTGTCTAACCTATTGGTCAAAGAGTACCGTTGATGCTATTTATTGTATACAGTATTTCCATTATTCAACACGCCGGAGAGATTTAGTGTCTACCTCGACATCACTCACGCTTTCGCCTGCCCCAAGCGCATGTAGCTTGGAAACCTTCACCCAACATTACGGAGATGTGTACGAACATTCTCCCTGGGTGGCGGAAGCTGCCTGGAAAGAAGGATTAAGCCAAAAGCATGACGCGCCGGACGCGCTGGCCGATCTAATGGGACTTATGCTGCAGCGGGCAACCCCTGAGCAGCAAATTGCTGTTATTCAGGCTCACCCTGACCTAGCAGGCAAAGCAGCAATGTCGGGTGAGCTGACTCAAGACTCTACTCGCGAACAAGCAGGTGCTGGACTAGATCAATGTACGCCAGACGAGTTTGCCCGCTTCGAACAATTTAACGCCGATTACAAAGGCAAGTTTGGCTTCCCCTTCGTGATTGCCGTGAAGGGGCTTGATCGTCATGCCATTTTGGCCGCATTTGAAACACGTTTAAGCAATGGCTTAGCTGAGGAACGTGAAACGGCGATCAAAGAGATTATCCGTATCGCTCGCTTTCGACTGAATGTGCGAGCTGAACAGCCGTTGTCGTAATGACCGCGCCATCTAAAAAAATATTCGGCCATAGTTTACGCAGACAGAATTGCCTTACATCCCACTCGCAAGGCAGCACCTCTAAAACGCTTACAGACGTATGTAAACAAAAATGCCGCACCTTGACGGTGCGGCATTTCAACTATCAATCGTTTATCTAATGCTAATGCAAGCGATGTTACTGCTTGGCGGTTTCCACTGCCTTCTTAGTGGACTCTTCCGCCATTTTCTTGCTTTCTTGCATAAAGTCTTGGCTGATAGAGGTGACTTTTTCAGAGTCTCCTTTCATGCGCTCCATCAGATCAGACGCTGTTTTTTGCTGACTTTCCATGGCTTTTTTGAAGCTGTCGGAATCTTTAACGTCTAACCATGTACGAGCCTGAGCAATCGTCATGTCGGAGTAAGCACGGGCTGCATCCATTTGCGCGCTGACGACCTGCTGATAGTAATCTAGCGCTGCCAGGGTGTAAGAACGCATTGGCGATACGAAGGCAGACTCAAACTGCTGGGTGGATTTCTCTGCGGCCTTGTTCATCACATAATCTCCTTAAATGAGCTAACAATAGTCGACACGCATTGATGAGCGGTCGATGTTCAGGCGATTGCCTTTACTGACAACATTGCCTTTACTGACAACAAAGCTAGCAGTGGTTTTTGTGCAGCGCAACATGGTTTTTTTCATAACCTTGCACCACGTTATCTACGACAACAACGTCACCCACCCACCAATCATTATTTAGCAATTACCAAACAAGGTTTTACGTGCCTGCGCATCCACTTCGCCCCCCGCCTGCGGGTTAACGTCTTCGATCAAAGAATAAGCCTTTCGAACAGCAGGACGTTGCGCCACTTCATTAAACCACCGCTCCAGGTCAGGAAACTCTTCAAGTGTTTGGCACTGCTTCTCCCACGGCACAATCCAAGGATAAATCGCCATATCTGCAATGGAGTAACGATCACCACCCACGTAATGCTGCTGGGATAGACGTTGATCTAGCACGCTATACAAGCGATGGGTCTCGCGAACGTAACGGCCAACAGCGTATTCAATTTTCTGCGGTGCGTACTGGCAAAAATGATGGTTCTGGCCCGCCATCGGACCTAACCCACCCACTTGCCAATGAAGCCATTGCAGCACGACATAGCGCTCACGCCCCTCAGGGGGCAGGAACTGACCACACTTGTCGGCCAAATATTCCAAAATAGCACCCGACTCAAACAGAGCTAGGGGCTGACCGCCGTCTTGAGGCGCATGATCAACAATAGCGGGAATACGATTATTAGGCGCAATGGTTAAAAATTCAGGATCAAATTGCTCGCCACGCCCTATATTAATAGGATTTACCCGATAATGAAGCTTAGCTTCTTCAAGCATGATGGAGATTTTGTGGCCATTGGGAGTTGTCCAGTAATACAGGTCAATCATTGCCATCTCCTCTCACACAGTCGGCCTCAACCGCTTGTGTGGCTTTACTAATACGAATGATTGGTACGGGCGGCTTAGCCGCCGCTCAGCACATTATAGATCACGAATAGTGACGGCCTTACCAGCAACCGCGTCGTGCACCTCCAGCATACGCTTAAACCATTCATCCACCGGATCATTAGCATCAACTAATGGCTCAAGTGACACGGTATATGCCCACATCATGCTGCCAAATAGTAGGTAATCTGCTCCACTAGGTACTTCACCATCTAAAAATGGGCTAGCCCGAAGCTGATCACGCACAGGGGCCAACAACTGTTTCAGCTGCGCCCGCCCCTGCTCTGGGTTATTAACGTCTTCTAGCCGCATACCAAAACGGGCTTCGCGAGTCTCTCTAAAGTAAGCACGATCGTCGGGATGAATGGCCTCTAGTAAATCCATTGCAACGGTTCGAAAAAGTGCCGGCGTAACGCTACGCTCAACATAGAGCTTAAAAAAGTGGACACGCTGATAGCTCACCCCTTCTCCCAAGATTGGTTTGGTGGGGTAGGCTTTATCTAAGTAACGCATGATGTCGAAGCTATCGGTGACAACAGTGTCACCATCGGTTAACACAGGCACTTTTTCGTAATCTGCAAAGGCAAGCGCCTCTTTATCACGAAAACGCCAAGGCACCGTTGTATATTCCAGACCTTTGTGAGCCAGAGCCATACGAACGCGCCAGCAGTAGGGAGAAAAACGTAAGCGTTCATCGCGTCCGCATAAGTCATAAAGGGTAATTGCCACTGTGGAGGCCTCCTCGTTGTTAAAACCCGTTGTTAAGAACTGTCGTTAAAACCTGTCGTTAAAACCTGTTGTTAAAACTCATTATTAAGACTAATTTTTAAAGCTAATTGTTAAAAAAGAAATACAGGCTGACAACAATGAGCGCAAGCCAACAAGTACACAAGGGGGGATATTCCCTAGCGACGAGCATTATCCTGGAGCAATCGCATAACCTGAACGGGCGAGAAGCTTTCTCTTCTTTCGTTCGCCCCCTACTGCTCACTTACCTGTACCGCTCACTTAGATGAAAACTGTACTGTCTATTAGTCTAATAGCGAGTTGGCAGACCTCATGCTCGAAGAAAACTTAAAAACAAATAAAAACAAATCGTTAAATTTAAAAAAATGGTACAAGACCTATACCTACAACCCTCACTAACTGGTAAGACCAATTATCCAATATAGCCATTTTTTCTGCCTAATCGTATCTTTCGCAATGACCCGACCAGCATTTCCACAAACCGCTGGCATCTGCCGAGCACACTAAATCAATAACAAGGGGCCATTCCTAACATGAATGAAACAACACTTGCTCTTCTGGCATTTCTGCCGCTGTTGCTTGCCGGTATTCTGCTCATTGGTTTTAAAATACCCGCAAAAATAGCGATGCCAATTATTTTCCTGACGGCAGCCATTATTGGTCTAACCGCTTGGGACATGTCTTTTAGTCGCGTTGCCGCGTCCACCATTCAAGGGCTGATTCAAACCGCAGGCCTTCTGTGGATTATCTTTGGCGCTATCTTGCTGCTGAATACACTCAAGCATTCTGGCGGCATCACTGCGATTCGTAACGGGTTTTCAGGCATTAGTCCTGACCGCCGCGTTCAGGCACTGATTGTTGCCTGGCTATTTGGCTGCTTCATTGAAGGGGCTTCCGGCTTCGGCACACCCGCCGCAGTGGCTGCACCACTGATGGTAGCGCTTGGTTTCCCTGCTCTTGCAGCGGTGGTTGTCGGCATGATGATCCAGTCCACACCGGTTTCTTTTGGTGCCGTTGGCACGCCGGTTGTTGTTGGTGTGGGTAGTGGACTTGATCGCGCAGGCATTACTGCCCAACTAGAAGCAAACGGTTCTACATGGGACGTATTTTTCCAGCAAATCACTAGCTCTGTCGCCATCACTCACGGCATCGTGGGTATTTTAATGCCTTTGATTCTGGTATTGGTTATGGTGCGCTTCTTTGGTGCTAACCGCTCCTGGAAAGAAGGTTTATCTATAACGCCTTTTGCGATCTTCACGGGCGTTTCGTTCGTCGTACCTTACATGCTGGTAGGCGTTCTATTAGGCCCAGAATTTCCTTCAATGATAGGCGCCATGGTGGGCTTAGCAGTTGTTGTACCCGCTGCTCGCAAAGGCTTCCTGCTGCCGAAAGACACCTGGGACTTCCCTGAATCAACCTCCTGGCCAGATGAATGGATCGGCAACCTAAAAATCAAGTTGGATGACGTCGCTGGCAACGCGCCAATGTCGACATTCAAAGGCTGGATTCCTTACGTCCTACTCGCCATATTCTTGGTTGCTTCACGCATCGTGGAACCACTAAAAGCCGCGTTAACCTCTGTTAGTTTGAGCTGGAATAACATTCTAGGCGAGGCCGGTGTCAACGGTAGTTTACAGCCACTCTATTTACCCGGCGGCATCATCATCGCGGTGGTCATCGTTACTTATTTCTTGCACCGCATGAACCCGCAGAAAATCAGCGCGGCAGTGTCTGAATCCACTAGAACCATCTTCGGCGCTGGCTTTGTCTTGGTATTCACCGTTCCGATGGTGCGCATCCTGATCAACTCCGGTGTGAATGGTGCAGACCTTGTGTCAATGCCTGTCATGATGGCTCAAGCGGTCGCTAATAACGTGGGCGGCATTTATCCCTTCTTCGCGCCTGCAGTTGGGGCTATGGGTGCTTTTATTGCCGGGTCAAATACTGTTTCTAATCTGATGCTGGCGGAATTCCAGTTTAACGTTGCTGAAACGCTTGGAATGTCTACGGCAATGATGGTGTCGCTGCAAGCAGTCGGTGCCGCGGCAGGCAACATGATTGCAATTCACAACGTGGTTGCTGCGTCTGCGACGGTTGGTCTGCTAGGCCGCGAAGGCACAACGATTCGTAAAACAATTATTCCCACAATCTACTATCTGATCTTTGCTGGGATCATTGCACTGATTGCTTTCTATGTAATTGGTATCACCGACCCGTTGATGTGACGAGGGAACGTTAGTCGACATTCAGTGATCTACGCTGGGTAGCCTTCGGGCTACCCAGCAGCCCACTAGACAGGCTTTACTGGTTAGCAATTTAAGTTAAGCGGCATCGACATGTCGTTGGCATTTTCACAGTATGTAAAAGTTTTCCAGCGTCGCTTTAGTTATTTATGGAAAGCTTTTCCATAAAGTGATTAGATACCTTCTGCCCTCCTCACCCACAGGAGCTAACATGAACATTCTTTTCGATGAACGCCTCGATGGCGAATTCATACACCGCGATAAAGCAGACGTATTAGACGACCTGCAAAACGCCGTGCCGTCCTTAACACTGCTTCACCGTGAAGAGGATTTACACCCCTTTGAGTGTGATGGCCTAGCTGCATATCGCATCCTGCCTATGCTGGTCGCATTACCTGATACGCTGGAACAGGTAGAAGGTCTTTTAAGGCGCTGCCATGCATTAGGTGTTCCCGTTGTTACTCGTGGCGCAGGCACGGGGCTTTCAGGCGGTGCTTTACCGCTTGAACGAGGCGTTCTACTGGTCATGTCGCGCTTCAACACCATCATCGACGTTGACCCAGATGCTCGCGTTGCACGCGTACAACCAGGCGTGCGCAATTTAGCTATTTCTGAAGCTGCCGCCCCGTATGGGCTCTATTATGCGCCCGACCCGTCCTCCCAGATTGCTTGTTCCATTGGCGGCAACGTGGCGGAGAACGCAGGAGGGGTGCACTGCCTCAAGTATGGGTTAACTGTTCATAACGTGATGCGCGTTGATGTTATGACGATTGAAGGCGAGCGCATGACGCTGGGTTCCGAAGCACTAGATGCCCCGGGCTTTGATCTGCTCGCGCTAATGAATGGCTCTGAAGGCATGCTGGGCGTTGTCACTGAAATCACCGTCAAACTACTGCCAAAACCCGAAACCGCCAAAGTACTCATGGCCAGCTTTGACGACATAGAGAAAGCGGGCCGTGCTGTAGGCGACATTATTGCAGCGGGGATCATTCCTGGCGGGTTAGAAATGATGGATAAACTTGCCATCAAGGCTGCAGAAGATTTCATCAAGGCCGGTTATCCCGTGGAAGCAGAAGCTATTCTGCTCTGTGAGCTAGATGGCGTTGAAGCAGATGTGGACGATGATTGCCAAACCGTTCGTCGAGTCTTAGAAAAAGCCGGAGCAACCGATATCCAGCTGGCTCGCGATGAGGCTGAGCGCGCCAAATTCTGGGCAGGGCGCAAAAATGCCTTTCCCGCCGTAGGCCGCATGTCACCTGACTACTACTGCATGGATGGCACGATTCCACGCCGCGAACTCCCCCGGGTTCTTAAAGGTATAGCAGCCCTGTCGCAAGAGAGCGGTTTGGCGATTGCCAACGTCTTCCACGCCGGTGACGGCAATATGCACCCACTGATTCTGTTTGATGCCAATAAAGAGGGTCAATTAACCCTGGCAGAGAACGTAGGCGGAAAAATTCTTGAGCTATGCGTGGCGGCGGGCGGTTCTATCACTGGTGAGCACGGTGTCGGCCGCGAAAAAATCAATCAGATGTGTAGTCAGTTTCAATCCGATGAACTAACGGTATTCCATGCATTAAAAGCCGCTTTCGATCCACAGCGCTTACTTAACCCAGGGAAAAATATTCCCACCCTGGCGCGCTGTGCCGAGTTTGGTGCAATGCATGTGCACAACAACGAACTACCGCATCCGGAACTGCCACGCTTCTGATGCCACTCCTAGGCAACTAACCACTAGGACGCATAATTATTAGGAATCACCATGACTGAACTAGCGATACATGCTGCCGATCGAGATATCGCTGATGACCTGTGCGAGCAGGTACGCAGCGCCTATACCGACCGCACGCCACTGCGCATAGTAGGTGGCGATACTCGCGCTTTTTACGGCCGCCCGGTAGAAGGCAATGCCCTAAACATGGCGGCTCATAGCGGTATTGTTTCTTATGACCCGGTTGAACTTGTTGTTACCGTTCGTGCCGGTACGCGGTTAAGCGCACTCAACGCAGCCCTAGCCGAAAAGAATCAAATGCTGGCCTTTGAGCCTCCGGCGTTCAGCGATGCCAGCACTATTGGCGGCGCAGTTGCCACCGGCATGTCTGGCCCACGCCGCCCATGGGCTGGCGCAGCGAGAGACTTTGTCTTAGGTACACGCGTGATCACCCAGGAAGGCAAACTATTGCGCTTTGGCGGTGAAGTCATGAAAAACGTCGCGGGATACGACCTGTCACGCTTGATGGCAGGTGCCCAGGGCACGCTCGGTGTGATCTCTGATATCTCGTTTAAAGTACTCCCCCTTCCTACCGCCAGCCACAGTCTACGACTAAGCATCGACCTTGAAGATGCCTTGGTCAAACTCGCCGAACTAGGACGACAGCCGCTGCCTATTACCGCTGCCGGATGGCACGCAGGCGAACTATTTATTCGCCTGGAAGGTGGCACAAGCTCAGTTAACGCGACCAAGGAACGTCTGGGTGGCGAATCATTGGCCAGCGACTTTTGGCAGCAATTACGCGACCATCAGCACGCATTTTTCAGCTTGAAAGAAGGGCAGTCGTTGTGGCGCTTATCATTACCACCCAATACCCCGCCGCTAACCGTGGATATTCCTCAAAGCGATATCTTCTATGATTGGGGCGGCAGCCAGCGATGGCTCAAAACCGATGTGGCGGCTGATACGCTACGCACGGCTTGCCAGCAAGTGGGTGGTCATGCCACTTGTTTTACCCCCTACGCCCAAGGCGGAGCAGAATCACCGTTTACCCCGCTCAACCCGGTGGTCGAAAAGTATCATCGCAACCTGAAGGCCGAGTTGGATGCCTACGGCATTTTCAATCCAGGCCGGCTTTATGCGGCGTTTTAATCAGGAGAGCTGACATGCAGACGCACTTTACCGATGCTGACCGCCAAAAACCGCATATTCAGGAGGCCGAGCGTATTCTGCGCACTTGCGTACACTGCGGCTTTTGCAATGCCACCTGCCCCACCTATCAACTGCTAGGCGACGAGCGGGATGGGCCACGCGGGCGCATCTATTTAATGAAAGAGCTATTGGAAAGCCGCGATGACGATGATCAGGTGACGGAAGAAACACGCCTGCATTTAGACCGCTGTTTGTCCTGCCGAAATTGCGAAACCACGTGTCCTTCTGGCGTGGAATATCACAAACTTTTGGATATCGGACGTGCCGAAATCGACCGTCGCGTTCCTCGCCCATTAGCTGACCGCGCCCAACGCTATGCGCTGCGTAAAATGCTGGTAGACGCCAAGCGCTTCAAGGCACTGCTAACCCTAGGGCAGACTTTCAAACCCCTGATACCCACCAAGCTACGCAGTAAAATGCCTCCGGCACCGATAGACGCCGGGCAACGACCCAATAGTCAACATCACATACGCAAAGTGCTAATATTGGAAGGCTGCGTTCAACCAGGCTTGTCCCCGAATACTAATGCAGCGACCGCTCGACTTTTAGATCGACTCGGCATTAGCGTGACCCCCATCAGCGAAGCAGGCTGCTGCGGAGCCATTGATTTCCACCTCAATGCCCAGGAAGATGGCCGAGTTCGCATGCGTGCCAATATCGATGCGTGGTGGCCTCAGATTGAACAGGGTGCGGAAGCCATTGTTCAGACGGCCAGCGGTTGCGGCGCATTTGTCAAAGAGTATGGTGACATGCTTAAAGACGATCCTGAGTATGCCGAGAAAGCGCAAAAAATCAGCGCGCTAGCGAAAGATATTGTAGAAATACTGCGCGATGAACCAATAGAGAAGCTGCAGTTGAAAGAGCACCAACGTCTCGCATTTCACTGCCCTTGCACACTACAACACGCCCAGAAGCTTAATGGTGCTGTTGAAGGCGTGCTCAGTAAGCTGGGGTTCGCGCTAACACCGGTAAAAGACGCACATTTATGCTGTGGCTCTGCAGGCACCTACTCGGTTACTCAACCGGAGCTTGCCACACAGCTGCGCGACAATAAGCTCAATGCGTTGGAAGCGAGCAACCCAGAGGTTATTGTCACTGCCAATATTGGCTGCCAAACCCACCTTGCCAGCGCCAATCGCACCCCGGTACGGCACTGGGTGGAAGTGGTTGATGCTGCCCTGGTATAAACACTGATTCACTTGGCCGCGCTAACCCGCTTTTATAAGCGTAAACGGCGCGGCACGTTATTCCCCTAGATAAAAAGGAACGTTTGATGCAAACCAAAGCTGTTCTCGGCCAAGCCGATGTCATTCAGGTACTAGACGCTGCTCAAAAAGAAGCCGATAACAACGGATGGCCAGTGACGATTGCCGTAACTGATGACGGTGGCCACTTGCTTGCTCTGCGCCGCTTGGACAATGCCGCGCCTTTCAGTGCAGATGTTGCTACGCAAAAAGCGCGCAGCGCTGCGCTGGGCCGTAAAGAAACACACGTTTTTGAGGAGATGATTAACGGCGGCCGCACCGCATTTTTGTCTGCGCCGCTACAAGGCCTGCTATCAGGGGGTGTTCCCATCACAGTTGATGGCAATGTCGTGGGGGCTGTCGGCATCTCGGGCGTGAAGCCTGACCAAGATGTACAGATTGCCAAAGCAGGCGTAAGCGCTATCGCCTAACGCTAGCGTGCAGCTTAACGGCTGCACGCAATACATTTGAAGTATATGTATTAGAATTACTTAAATTAGAATTAATTATATTTTAAACACCTACACTTTAAGCGTGACATTTCAATCATTTGCGTTCCAAACAATTATATTTTTAAGAACGCGCACCTGAAATACTAAATTAAACGCATTAAAAAAGCCCAGATCAATGATCTGGGCTTTTAAGAATTTATTCGACTAAAACAATAAGTCGAGGAGTGCTTTAATGGCGGACCGGACGAGACTCGAACTCGCGACCTCCGGCGTGACAGGCCGGCATTCTAACCGACTGAACTACCGGTCCGCGTTAAGACACTTTTTCTTCACCATGAAACTACTATTTTAAAGCGGTTCAGAGGCGCTTCGAAACATCAGCTAAATGGTGGGTGGTACTGGGTTCGAACCAGTGACCCCCAGCTTGTAAGGCTGGTGCTCTCCC
>NZ_RZHG01000030.1:0-32290 GCF_003989795.1 Vreelandella andesensis | reverse complement strand
AGACTCGAACTCGCGACCTCCGGCGTGACAGGCCGGCATTCTAACCGACTGAACTACCGGTCCACTTATGTACATCAATTGATACTGACTTACTACTTCACGATTCCAAGCGGCCAAATAAATGGTGGGTGGTACTGGGTTCGAACCAGTGACCCCCAGCTTGTAAGGCTGGTGCTCTCCCAACTGAGCTAACCACCCGCTGGTCACGTGGCGCTGAATTCTACAGGAGCTTGGTAAGATGTCAACACGGCACATTTAAATTTTCGATTTAAACCAGCGCATTGCCTTTTCACTTACTTAATTGCTTACCTTGCTGCACCTGCTTATTAAGCGCGGACGAAGGATGCCGCAAGTATGGCCGCTTCGTCAATCAAAACCTGCTGATTTAACCCAGAAATACGTCTAGGCTTAAAGTCATGATCTCCATCGGCAAGCCAAGCTACGTGAATATTATTAGGCAAGTGGTAGCCTAAAACCTCGCCTACGTTGCCAAAAAGATCTCGCTCGCCTTGTAAAATATGCACAGGGCAACGAATAGCTGGAAAGTGGCCTATGCGGAGCTTGTCCGGTTTTCTAGGCGGGTGGAATGGATAACCAGCAACAATTACCCCCTGGCAATGCATTTCGTGGCACAGCAGTTCACTGGCGAATAAGGTTGCAACGCGCCCACCCATCGATTTTCCACCAACCCATAATGGCTGTTCGCTTAAAGGCGCAATCAGCGAGTACCATGACGCAAAATCAGCCACCGTTTGTTTAATGGGGGGTGGAGGGCGACGCTTACCTTGCTCGTTAATCTGCTGCATGTAGGGAAAATCAATTGCCAGCACCTGCACGCCTTGCGCTGCTAACGTCGCGGCAAATTGCCGCATAAATGTGGAACAATGGCCCGCTCCAGCACCATGGGCAAGCATTATTCGACCAACTTTAGGCAGCCCCACAACAGAGAGCGGGCCGTGTCCAGTCACTAGAAACCGCTGAGCGGCGGGCTTAGCTAACGCATCGCTCAAACCGCCCGGGGGTATATCGACGAAACCAGAATCGGCGTAATACGACACAATTAACTCCTAATAATTCAGTGTTACTTCTATTGGCGTGTTCAGCTTAGGGCGTGGCTGCGATAGAATCTATACTGGATATTGACCTGCATCATCAAGCGAGTGGCCGCACCCGTGCAAAATGTTGATGCAAAATGCCACGGGTTACCCCCTAACCGCGTTCGATGGGAACATGAAATGAGCACAGCACTGGAACACCCGACCTACAACTACAAGGTAGTTCGGCAGTTCGCGATCATGACCGTTGTGTGGGGCATAGTAGGTATGACACTTGGCGTCATCCTTGCCTCCCAACTAGTGTGGCCGCAACTGAATCTCGGCTTACCTTGGACAAGCTTCGGACGTCTCCGTCCGTTACACACTAACGCCGTTATCTTTGCCTTCGGTGGCTCAGCGCTATTTGCGACGTCTTACTATGTCGTGCAGCGTACCTGTCAGACCCGTTTATTCTCTGACAAGCTCGCAGCGTTTACCTTCTGGGGATGGCAAGCGGTTATTCTCTCCGCCGTCGTGTCATTGCCGCTAGGCTATACCACTACAAAGGAGTACGCAGAGCTCGAATGGCCGATCAATATTTTGATTGCGGTCGTTTGGATCAGCTACGCTATCGTCTTCTTAATGACGATTAAAAAGCGCACCACTTCGCATATTTATGTGGCGAACTGGTTCTTTGCGGCGTTTATTCTGACCGTCGCGGTGCTGCACATCGTTAATAATGCGGCGATTCCGGTCACCCCCATGTACTCCACCTCGATTTATGCGGGTGCAGTAGATGCGATGGTGCAATGGTGGTATGGCCACAACGCAGTCGGATTCTTCCTGACAGCTGGCTTCTTGGGCATGATGTATTACTTCGTGCCTAAACAGGCAGAACGCCCCATTTATTCCTACCGTCTTTCTATCGTCCATTTCTGGGCGTTGATTATGATCTACATGTGGGCAGGCCCTCACCACCTGCATTACACGGCGCTGCCTAACTGGGCACAGTCGCTGGGTATGATCATGTCTATCATTCTTCTTGCGCCATCCTGGGGCGGCATGATTAACGGTATGATGACGTTATCCGGTGCCTGGCATAAACTGCGCACCGACCCCACCCTTCGTTTCTTGGTTGTTGCCCTATCGTTTTACGGCATGTCGACCTTCGAAGGACCAATGATGGCAATTAAGACGGTCAACGCGCTATCTCACTACACCGACTGGACCATTGGTCACGTGCACTCGGGCGCGCTTGGTTGGGTAGCAATGATTACCATCGGCTCAATGTATCACCTGATCCCACGCTTATTCGGACGTACAGAAATGTTCTCCGTTAACCTAATTGCCGTGCACTTCTGGCTAGCCACAATCGGTACGGTACTGTATATCGCGGCCATGTGGGTTAACGGCATTATGCAGGGCCTAATGTGGCGTGCTATTAACGCCGACGGCACACTGATGTATACCTTTGTTGAGTCTGTCGAAGCGAGTGGACCTGGCTACTTTGTTCGCCTGATAGGCGGCCTGTTTTGGGTCGTAGGCATGCTGATCATGGCATACAACGTTTATATGACCGTCAAGCGTCGCGAAGCGATTGGTAGTTTTTCAGCGCCACAAGCCGCTTAAACCGGGGAAGTTGAGACCAATGAAACACGAGATTGTAGAAAAGAACGTTGGCCTGCTCGCCGTGTTGATCCTGGTTGCGATCAGCTTTGGCGGTTTGGCCGAAGTGGTGCCACTGTTCTTTCAGAAGCAAACAACCGAACCAGTCGAAGGCCTAAAGCCTCTCACTGCACTGGAACTGGAAGGGCGTGACATTTACCGTCGTGAAGGGTGCGTAGGCTGCCACTCTCAGATGGTTCGGCCATTCCGCGCAGAAACCGAGCGCTATGGCCACTATAACGTAGCCGGCGAGCAGGTTTACGAGCACAACTTCCTGTGGGGCTCTAAGCGCACCGGACCTGACCTAGCTCGTGTAGGTGGACGTTATAGCGACGATTGGCACCGCGCGCACTTGTACAACCCCCGCGACGTGGTTCCTGAATCAATTATGCCTGCCTACCCCTGGCTGTTTAAAAACACCCTGGATGGCGAATCAACACCGGCCAAAATGCGCACGCTGCGCCAGCTAGGCGTGCCCTACAACGATGAAGATATCGCCACTGCGACAGAAGATGTTCGCGGCACCCAGGAAATTACTGCACTGGTGGCCTACCTGCAGCAGTTAGGAACCGTGCTTGAGGGCACTCGTTAAGTTATGGATACGGGAACTTTCCGCGGTCTTATCACGCTGATTTTGATTGTCGCTTTTATCGGCATCTTTATATGGGCCTATTCAAAGCGACGCAAACCGGACTTTGACGAAGCGGCCAACCTGCCCTTCGCTGACGAAGATGATGATAAGCAACCGACCCGTGATAAGCATGCTTCGCCTAAACACGAAGTGGATTCCCGCCACGACAGGGGAGATAAAAATACATGAATAATTTATGGGGTGACTCCCTATCCAGCTTCTGGAGCGCCTGGATTATTGTCATCACGCTGGGCACTATCGCACTAAGCGTTTGGATATTATTTGCCAACCGCCGAACCGATAAGACACCAGACGCCGATGGCAATGTCGAGACCACTGGCCACCCAGCCGATGGGATCGAAGAGTACGACAATGCACTACCCCAGTGGTGGTTTAAGCTATTCGTTCTCACCGTCATTTTCGCTTTGGGTTACTTAGTGTTTTACCCAGGCTTAGGCAACTATGCAGGTATCTTGGGCTGGTCCCAAGAAAGTCAGTGGGAAAAAGAAGTGGCTGATGCTGAAGAGCGCTTTACGCCGATTTTTGCTCAGTATCAGGAAACACCCATTCCTGAGCTGGCAAGAGACGCTGAAGCAATGCGGGTAGCGGAGCGCGTTTACCTAAACAACTGTGCAGTATGTCACGGTTCTAACGCCCAAGGGGGCTACGGCTTTCCTAATCTGACTGATGATGACTGGCTCTATGGTGGCGAGCCGGAAAACATCATGATGACGCTGAATAACGGTCGTAATGGGCTAATGCCTGCTTGGCAGCAACTTGGTGAGAACAATATTGAGAATCTTACTCAATATGTTCTTTCTATGTCGGATGAAGAGCATGACGCAGAACGTGCCGCCAGTGGTGAAAGCACCTTCTTAGCAGCATGTGCTGCGTGTCATACCCCCAGTGGTACGGGCAATATCGCGCTGGGTGCTCCTAATCTAACTGATAATGTATGGCTCTATTTGGCACCGGGACAAAGTGTTGCTGATTCTGTTCGCCAAACGCTGCGTAACGGTCGTAACGGCCACATGCCAGCACAAGCGGCTTACATCGGTGAAGAGCGTGTTCACCTGGTAGCAGCCTATGTGTACAGCCTGCGCTTCAATGACTAGCCTATCAATAACAGCATAGATCTTTAGGTGTATACAGGGTGCGGTTTCAAACCGCACCCTTTCTTCATCCAACGCTCATCCAGACACCCTCTCTATCCGTTACACTGTTGTTTAGCGACACGGCATACAGTTGTGTTATCTAGCGTCACAAGTTTAACGCCACGATATCCATGCTGCCGCCCATCCCTGCCTTATCGAGCTGTGATCATCGCCATGGAAAAAATACCTAGCCAAGATATTACGCCACCGCCCGTTGGGCACCATACCCCTAGTGAAAGCACTACTCAGGATATGTACGCTAAGCGCCAGCATATTTATGTGCGCGAAATTAAAGGGCTCTTTCAGAAAGTAAGGCGCAGCGCCAACTGGGCACTGATGCTGGGCTTTTTCCTGCTCCCTTGGCTAAACTGGGGCGATCGTCCTCTCATATGGTTTGACCTGCCAGGTCGAGAGTTTCATATTTTTGCTGCCACATTTTATCCGCAAGAGTTCGTATTGCTTTCGTGGCTACTTATTATCTGTGCCTTCGGGCTATTTTTTATTACCGTTTTTGCTGGGCGCGTTTGGTGTGGCTATACCTGCCCACAAAGCGTCTGGACCTTTTTGTTTATTTGGCTTGAACACCGCATAGAAGGATCTAGAAATCGGCGCATTAAGCTCGATAAACAGCCAATGACCGCTGATAAAGCGTGGCGAAAAGGGGCTAAACATACCGCTTGGTTGCTGATCGCCCTGGCCACCGGCATTACGTTTGTAGGTTACTTTACGCCTATTCGCACGCTAGTAATGGAGCTGCCTACGCTAGAAGCGCATGGCTGGTCCTATTTTTGGGTTGGCTTCTTTTTGGTATTTACTTATTTAAATGCGGGTTGGCTGCGCGAGCAGGTATGCATTTATATGTGCCCCTATGCGCGCTTCCAGTCAGTCATGTTTGACCGCGACACGTTGATTGTGTCGTACGACGAAGAACGCGGCGAGCCAAGAGGTCGACGCAAAAAGTCGCTTAGCCATACCCAGGCGAAAGAAGCCGGCTTTGGCGACTGCATCGACTGCGACCTATGTGTTCAGGTTTGCCCAACTGGTATCGATATTCGTGATGGTCTGCAGTACGAGTGCATTACTTGTGCCGCCTGTATTGATGCCTGCGACAGCGTCATGGATAAAATGGGCTACCCTAAAGGGCTGATTCGTTACACAACCGAGAACGCGTTAGATGGTAATAAAAGCCATATTTTACGTCCTCGATTACTCGGCTACTTCGTCGCGCTGATCATTATGGTCGTTGCGTTTGCCTGGGCCGTTAATGATCGCATGCCGCTTAGTTTCGACGCTGAGCGCGAGCGCACACAGCTTTACCAAATGACCCGTGAAGGGCAAATCAGTAATGTTTACAGTCTCACGGTGCGCAACCTTGATAACGAGCCGCACACTTACCAAATCAGTGTGTCAGGTTTACCCAGTTTAACGCTAGATAATGCCTCGGTTAGCGTGCCTGCGGGCGAGTCACGCATTCAGGTGATAACCGTCCTCGCGAACCCTCAAGACCTGAGCCAGCCCAGTCACCCGATTACCTTTGTGCTTCAAGCACAGCAAGATGAGCAAATCCGCCAGGAGCGTGAGGCCCGCTTCTTAGGTAACGCCAGGAGATAAGTGTGTTATGCCAGACTCAACGATTCCCCCTTGGTACAAACAGTTTTGGCCATGGTTTTTATTAGGCCTACTGTTTTCATCGATCATCTTCAGCACAATTTATGCCGTAATGTCGATTAAAAGTTACGATGGCATGGTAGTTCAAGAAGATTACTATGAGCACGGCAAGGCCATTAACATGGTATTCGCGAAGCAAGAGCAAGCCCGTGCTTTAAACTTAAGCGCCGATCTTCGGATTGATCCGCTTACCAGCGATATCGTTGTTGATCTTGCTGGCGATGCTCGGCCAGACAAGCTTTACCTGGACCTTATTTTTCCCACTGAAGATAACCGTGATCAATCGTTTGTACTGGAGCATGTGCGCGAAGGCCGCTACATCACCCAGGGACCTGATAATTTGCGTTATCGCTGGTACCTACAGTTGCAGCCAGTACAGGGCGATGAAGCAGATTGGCGACTAATCGGCGAAGCTCGCTTCCCTGATGAAAACACGATCGCACTGCTACCAGGTGGGCGCTCGGAGAACGAATGACCACAAACGCTCTTAGCTGCTACCACTGCGGCAACCCGGTGCCCGACGGGGCACCGTGGCGTATTAACATTGACGAAACCCCCCACTCTTTGTGCTGCCCTGGTTGCGAAGCCGTCGCCCATGCCATCGTCGATGGTGGGCTGGAAAGCTACTATCGCTATCGCACAGAAATGCCTGAGCGCCCAGATGAGCGCCAAGCGGTCAAAGCAGAAACCTGGTCAGTGTTCGATGACCCAGGGCTACAAGCGCAGTTTGTTCACCCAGATGGTGACGAGGGGCATGTAAGAGCCACGCTGGCAGTGGACGGAATCACCTGTGCCGCTTGTGCCTGGCTCATTGAACACCGTTTAAATGCACTTGACGGTATCACTTCCAGCGCGGTCAACCTCACCCACCATCGCCTTCGGGTGAGCTGGGACCCCGCTATTATCAACCTTTCTCAGCTATTCGCTGAATTAGCGGCAATTGGCTACGATGCGCAGCCTTACGAGCCTGACCAAGCCCAAACCCGCTTGCAACATGAAGAACGCATGACGGTGCGTCGCCTGATTGTCGCAGCGGTAGGCATGATGCAGGTCATGATGTTCTCTATCCCTATTTATGTATCGGGGCCAGGTGAGCTTAGCGAAGATTTTTATGCATTGTTTCACTGGCTATCGTTTGCACTCGCCACGCCCGTGGTATTTTTCTCTGCACAGCCTTTTTTCCGTAACGCGTTGCGTGATCTAAAAACGGGCGTACTTGGCATGGATGTGCCTGTTTCGCTGGCTATTGGCGGTGCTTATTTGGCGAGTAGTTACGCTGTTCTGTTTAACGTTGGCGATGTCTATTTTGATTCTGTCGCCATGTTTACCTTTTTCTTGTTGTTTGGTCGCTATGTGGAAGGCCGAGCCAGGCGGCGCAGCGGTCACAGCGGTAATGCACTGAGCGGTGTTTTACCGGTGTCGGCTATCCGCCTTGAGGCTGATGGCAGTGAACGCATTCTGCCTGCTAGTGAACTCAAGGTAGACGACCGTGTGCTAATCAAACCAGGTCATGGCGTGCCAGCTGATGGCATTATCGAAGACGGCGAATCCAGCCTGGATGAGTCGATGCTCACCGGTGAATATTTGCCAGTCACGCGTCGGGTAGGCGAAGGCGTAGTGGGCGGCAGCCAAAACATGGAAAACCCACTCATTATAAAGGTAACCCATGCGGGCAATAGCGCTCGAGTGGCCAGTATTGTCGATTTAACCGATCGCGCCTTTGCAAGCCGCCCCCGACTTGCCCAAATGGCAGCGCGTATGGCACACCTGTTTGTTTTACGTCTGCTGATCGTTACCGCTTGTGTCACCGTCGCATGGTGGTTTATCGATCCCTCACGCATGCTATGGGTGCTGCTCTCGGTATTAGTAGTCACCTGCCCTTGTGCATTGGCACTGGCGACCCCCACTGCTCTGACAGCGGGGCATGGCCAACTTCGCCAGCGAGGCGTACTAATTACGCGTGCTGACGCAATCGAATCACTTTCCAACGTCACCCGCGTAATTTTTGATAAAACTGGCACGTTGACCCGTGGTGAGATGCAGCTGACCCAAACGCATCCTATTACTCAACCGCATCCTGCCCACAGCGATATACCGCTCAGTGAAGAGCACGCGCAAGCCATTGCAGCGGCGCTAGAGGCGCACTCTGAACACCCAATTGCCAGGGCATTCCGCCCGTTCCGAGATGCCACACTGCAGGCACGCAACGTCAGAAGTGTGACGGGGAGCGGTCTGGAAGGTACCTTAAACGACGCAATTTGGCGATTAGGCAAACCAGACTTCGCTACCACAACCGGGTTGGCGCCACCAGGAGCCGGCCAGTGGCTTCTGCTCAGTGAAGACGCTGAACCGCGTGCTTGGTTCAAGCTGCACGATGGTATCCGCGAGGATGCAGCTCAAACCGTTGCCGCACTTCAAGCCCGTGGGCTAGAAGTAGAACTACTTTCAGGCGACACACAAGACGCGGTAGAGAGTCTAGCGGCGCAACTCAATATTGCTACTTGGCACGCAGGCAAATCGCCTGAGGGTAAGCTTGCGCGATTACGCGAGCTACAAGCCAGCGGTGAACGTGTCGTAATGATTGGTGACGGTATTAATGATGTGCCAGTATTAGCGGGCGCTGATGTTGCCATTGCCATGAATGGCGCCACCGATCTTGCCCGCACCCGCGCCGACGCTATATTGCTCAGCCCACGCTTAATGCGTATTTTTGAGGCAATTGATATTTCCTGTGCCACGCGACGCATCATGCGTCAGAACATGATGTGGTCAGTTTGCTACAATTTTTCGGCACTTCCTTTAGCGGCAATGGGGTTAATTCCCCCATGGCTTGCGGCCATTGGCATGTCGCTAAGCTCCCTGGTCGTAGTCGGTAACGCGCTTCGTCTCACGCGCTGGCGTACGCCGCCCGCCCCTCAAGTTGCCCTATCAGCACCGGTGACGGCATGACGATCTTATATTTACTGATTCCACTTTCACTGATTCTGCTGGGCCTCGCGGTATGGGCGTTCTTCTGGGCCGTTAAGCACGATCAGTTTGACGACTTGGAAGGCCCAGCCCATCGCATTCTATTCGACGATGATGAAAATGACCTTTCCCCTGAGCAGCGCGCAGCGCGTAAAAAAAACGCACCTTCTTCGCATGATAATCAAGAGCCACCCCCATGAATCCCACGGGATTTGATTTACCGCCCCTACTTGCAGCGTTTGTATTTGGCTTAATGGGCGGCGCGCACTGTATCGGCATGTGTGGCGGCATCATGAGCGCACTCACCTTTGCCGTACCGCCCAGCATGCGCCACCCAGCACGCATGGGGGGGTTATTGTTAAGCTATAACGCGGGACGTATCCTCAGCTATATGATGGCAGGTGCTATGGTTGCTGCACTTGGCACGCTTATCTCACTCACGCCGACGGCGCGTGTTGCACTGCAGGCGTTCGCCGCTTTGATGCTCATACTGATGGCACTCTATATTGCCAACTGGTGGAAAGGACTTTTAAAAGTAGAAGCCGTTGGAAGGCACCTTTGGCGTTATATAGAGCCCGTAGGAAGGCGCCTGATGCCTGTTGTGTACCTTCCTCAGGCATTCGCTCTGGGCGCACTATGGGGGTGGCTTCCCTGCGGCCTGGTTTATTCGATGTTAGCCTGGAGTCTCGCCATTGCAGACCCACTCGATGGCGCTCTCCTGATGGGGGCCTTTGGACTGGGTACACTCCCTGCCCTGCTGGTAACTGGCCTCGCAGCACAGCAGCTCAGCCATTTAATTCGCCACCCCGCCACTCGAAGCATCGCAGCACTGTCGATTATTAGCTTCGCCCTTTGGCAACTATGGACACTTATTCCCCTCACAGCGCATTAGGCGAACTCGTCTCTAGCTTGATCGGATCCGTCTCTAGCTTGATATAGCTCAACGCTTTCCAAGTAACACCGAAGTAACATGCAAAGAGAACGCTGAGCGTCTGCGCTCAGTCACTCCTTTTGTTTACTTTTCACTTCGGAGCGCTCGCCATGCTCGTTCATCCCACTGCCGCCCTCTCACCTACCCACACTGACGTGCCTAGGGCCAATACCTGGGATGAAGCACTACTACGCCGCTACGATAAAAGCGGACCGCGCTACACGTCTTATCCAACGGCGCTCGCATTTCATGAGCAGTTTAGCCCCGATGACTTCACCCAAGCACTAGTGCGCAGTAATGAAAGCCACCGACCGCTATCACTGTATGTACACGTACCCTTTTGTCAAAAAATTTGTTTTTACTGCGCTTGTAATAAGATCGCGACAAAAAATACTGCGCTTGCAGAACCTTACCTTTCTCGACTAGATCGAGAAATGGTGCTCACTGCCCGCCATTTAGACACTTCACGCCCGGTGCAACAGCTACACTGGGGCGGCGGCACGCCCACGTTTCTTACCTTGGCACAAATGGGAGATCTGATTGATCGCTTAGATGCCCGTTTTGGTTTATCTGACTCAGCGGATCGCGATTACGCCATCGAAATAGATCCCCGCGAAGCGGACGTTTTCACCTTACGGCACCTGCAGTCACTCGGGTTTAACCGGCTAAGTCTTGGGATACAGGATTTAAACCCCCAGGTACAAAAAGCCGTCAACCGCGTGCAGCCACGAGTACTCACCGAAACGTTAATGGAAGAAGCACACCGGCTTGGCTTTCGCTCACTCAATCTTGATTTAATTTATGGATTGCCATTTCAAACGGAAAAAAGTTTCGCTGAGACGTTGAGCCAGGTTATCGAGCTAAATCCAGCGCGGCTGTCCGTATTTAATTATGCACATATGCCCACCCGCTTTGCTCCTCAGCGACGCATTAACGAGGCAGACCTGCCCAGCGCCGATGAAAAGTTGGCTATCTTGCATACCACCATTGAGATGCTAACTAACGCAGGCTATGTGCATATCGGCATGGATCACTTTGCGCGTCCTGACGATAGCTTAGCGATTGCCCAGCGCAACGGCACCTTGCAGCGCAATTTTCAGGGCTATTCTAGCCACGCGCAGTGCGATTTAGTTGGGTTAGGCGTATCCGCCATTTCACGGGTTAACGACGTTTATGCACAAAACCCGACTAGACTTGACCAATATGAAGCGGCCTTAGATAAAGGTAGGCTAGCAACCGTTAAAGGATTAAGGTTAAATAAGGATGACCTAATACGAAGAGAGGTTATTGAACGGCTAATGTGCGACATGCATATTGATCTAGCGGCTATTGGAAAACGTTGGCAGATCGATGCGGATATCTATTTTTCCACTGCGCTTGAGCGATTGCGTAATGCCGAACAGGACGGCTTAATCACTCGCCATCAGCATGTGGTTAATGTAACCCCCACTGGGCGGCTACTTATTCGCCACCTAGCAATGGCCTTTGATGCTCGCCTAGCGGATCAGCCTACTCAGCACTACTCTAAGATTGTATAAGCTTTTTGAGACGTCTTGCCCCCTGGGCCTAAGATGGCTAACGATACACGGAGAATAATATGCCACACCCCGTCAGCCAACGACGTTCACTGCTGCAAGAGGCGCGCTGCCAGACCTGTAGCCTAAGCTCGCTGTGCCTACCGCTCGCTTTAGAACTTGAAGATATGAGCCAGTTTGACGCTATTATCCGGCGCCGCGCACCGCTCAAAAAAGGGGAGCCGCTGTTTCGCCAAGGCGATCGCTTTACCAGCGTGTACGCCGTTCGCTCAGGCAGCCTGAAACAGGTGACCAGCGAAGGTAACGGTAATGATCAACTGACAAATTTCTATCTTCCTAGCGAACTGGTGGGGTTGGACGGAATTGATGAAGAGCGCTATCCCGGTAGCGTAATTGCGTTGGAAACCACCACGGTGTGCGAAATTCCGTTTGACCGCCTGGACATGCTTTCCGAGGAGCTGCCCGAGCTACGTGGCCAGCTGTACCGGAGTATGAGCAAAGAGTTGCGGGATGACCGCCGGATGATGCGTTTGCTATCACGCAAAACAGCAGACCAGCGGCTGGCGAGCTTTTTAGTAACGCTCTCAGACCGTTTTCGTCGACGTGGGTACTCCCCTTACAGCTTCAGGCTCTCCATGTCCCGCGCAGACATTGGCAATTACCTAGGCTTGGCGGTAGAAACAGTCAGCCGTATTCTTAGCCGCTTTCAACAGCAGGATGTAGTCGCTGTTTCAGGTCGCGAGGTTAATGTCTTAGATATGCGACGCCTCATCACCTTAGCTGAAGAGGAAGAACAGTCGGCTAGTCCACGGTAAGCGCATGAATACGCCCTTCCATTAACGCCGCCTGTTTGGCTTCAAGACCCGCAAAGTCAAATAAACGGCGGTCTGCTAGCTGTGAAGGCGCGACATTGGTCATCGCCTTGAACATGCTTTCTAGACGTCCTGGGTGTTTTTTATCCCATTCAGCCAGCATATCTTTAACGATTTGTCGCTGGAGATTGGGCTGAGAGCCGCATAAATTGCAGGGAATAATAGGAAATTCCATTAAACGAGAAAATTCTGTAATGTCAGCCTCTTTGCAATAGGCAAGGGGGCGAATCACTATATTCTTACCATCATCAGATAAGAGCTTAGGAGGCATTGCTTTCAGGGTGCCGCCAAAGAACATGTTGAGAAATAGCGTTTCTAAGATATCTTCACGGTGATGTCCTAAGGCAATTTTTGTCGCCCCAATTTCCTCAGCAAAGCCATACAGCGAGCCACGTCTTAGTCGTGAGCAGAGTGCACAGGTGGTTTTCCCCTCAGGCGTTTTCTCTTTCACCACAGAATAGGTGTCACGTTCTAGGATATGGTACTCAACACCCACTTTATCTAGATACTGAGGCAGTACATGCTCAGGAAAACCTGGCTGTTTCTGATCCATATTGACAGCAACCAGCGAAAACTTAACCGGCGCATTGCGCTGCAAGTTAAGCAGTATCTCCAGCATTGTATAGCTGTCTTTTCCGCCAGACAGACACACCATTACCTTGTCGCCTTCGCCAATCATTTGATAATCAATGATGGCGTTGCCGACATCTCGCCGTAAGCGCTTTTGTAACTTATTAAATTCACGCTTCTGTTTAGCGTTGTGATGCTCAGACTGTGTCTGTGCGCTAGCGACAGAAGAGCTAGTAACAGAAGAGCTAGTACCAGAAACGGTATCGGACGCAGCGGGATCAAAATAATCAGGTTGTAGCATGGTGTAGGTACTGCCGATGGTAGAAGAAGCAGCGGGCATTCTAACAATACTCGCCACATCCACCCAAGATAAACCCGCGGATTCATCGTATGTGGGTCGTAACACTACGCCTACTGGGCGATCTCACGCTGCAAACGCAGATACAAAAGTGCGCTTGCGGTTGCATCCCCTAGCACTCCCATCCATTGGAGGGCTGGCATTTGCCAACGTGCGAGTGCTTCTGTTAAGCGCCCATTCGTCTCACACTGGGGATGTAAGCGCCGCAACTGACGATAGTGCAATTTTCCAACATCGACTTGGGCATTGGGCAAACCAAAGCCCAATCCAGCTTTAAACAAGTGATTAAGCTGTTCCATCGAACGACCTAACTGCCAGCCAATGAGCGGCCTATTACCGATGAACTCCACCAGCGCGCCAAGATGCTCAGCGTTAGGCGCCAGCACTGTGTTCGTCGCATACAGCTGGTGATGCCGCCGCAGCGTGGGGCCATGGTTGTTTTGCTCTCTTGCTAGGGTAGCTACCCAGGCTCGGCTGGTATGCACTTTACCTGGGCTTAAGATAACTGCAGCTACGCTGACCACTGGCGATTGTCCGGGGCTAACCTGACAGGCAAGCGCCACCATTTCCTCCCCCATATAGGGCTGAAAAAGCCATGCATAGGGGGAATCTGCCCAGCGTCGGCGGTCGCTTTCGCGCTGCATTAACGTACGTAGCGAGCCACTAAGCAGTGACATATGCCGATCTAGCAAGCGCATTCCACTCACGAATACTCCAAATGATAACGATGGGAGAGCCGTTGTTTGAAATCTTTTACAATGTGCAGCGCCTCACGCAATAAATCCCGTTCAAGGGACGAGAGTTCTTGCACCACCACGCGGTTACTACGCTGCTCAGTTGACGCTTCCGCTGACTGAAGCTGCTGCTTTAAACGTAGTTCGGTAAACAGCGACAGCGCTTCGCCCAAATCGTCAGCAAAACGGCGATCAAGACGGCCATCTTCTGCCAGAGCGTCCAAACGGTCCAAGGTAGATGTGGCGTTAATTCGTCGTTCGAGCGCCATTGTGCGCACCCCATGAACAATGGGAAAAATACCGCCTTTTTTGATATCAATGCCGTGCTGAGGCTTTTTTAAAGAGCCAAATAGCGTCAGCGGCGTTGAGAAACGCAGCGCAGCGCGAGCAAAATATGACAGCAGCAACTCATCCCGGGAACAACGTTCAAACAGCGCCGCGCGCACGCTATCTAGTAATTGTGGATTACCAGCCACCCCGTGGGCATCCAGCAAAATTGCCAGCTTCATTAGGCTATCGCCATCTCGTGCACTTACCCATTTGGCAATGTTGTTTTTCCATTGCGACACGGTGCCAACCCATTCAGGGTTAGACACCATGATATTACCTGGGCATGGTGGGTAACCGAGCTGAATCAGCGTTTGGGTTAACGCATTCATATCGTCGGCAAGCGAAGGCCATTCGCTATCATCGGCTAAAATCAGACCATTATCCTGATCTGTCTTCAGAATTTGTTCACCTCGGCCCTCACTCCCCATGACCATGAGGCAGCTTTGGGCGTGGTACTGCTCAGGAATGACAAATGACCACGCTTTGTTAATGATTCGGCCATTCAAGGCCGCCAACAGGTCCATGGCAAAACGTAGCTTGACTCCTTGCGCCATCAGCGCATTGACCAACTCTGGCGTACGCTGGCTGGCAGCCGCCAATGCATCTAAGCTATTGGCCTGCTCTACTTGTAAGCTAACGACATAGCTACGGCTTGAAAAATAGCTAAGCACATCCGTCAGCTCTACCACCCCTTTCAATTCCCCCTGCTCCATGACTACTACGCGCGTTACTTTATGTCGCGTCATCAACACCAGCGCTTCGAACAGGTATTGATTCGGGGTAACGGTCACCAGTGAGAAATGGGCCACGTCTACAACGGGCGAGCTATGTTCGTAGTTATTCAGCACGATGCCATTAAGCAAATCTGTTTTAGTGACAATGCCAAATTCGCTCTGGGTTTTGACCAACAGGCTGTCTGCATGGCTATCGTTGAGCTGACGCACCGCGCTAGCAATATCTGTCGACGCGTCCATGATAAGAGGTTCGCGCATGCATTCGCTGACTTTAGCCAACATAAAGCCGGCCATGGTCACGCCGCCTTCGGCACGTTTTTCAGTCATCAAACGCGCTTTGTGCGATAGCGACTGTTTAAAAAAATTTTCGAAGTCAGGATGGTGGCGGCATAGCTTTGTAAATAGCGCTTTAGGCATCACATAACACAAGCATTCTTGCTCGGCTTGGAATCGGTAACGACTCTTACCATTTAGAATGCTAATAGCACCAAACAGATCACCAGCCGTGTAGTGCCCAATCCGCGCGCTAGACGCTGGTAAGGTAGGATCCAGCTCAGCAACTTCCCCTTTATGAATTAAAAATACCGACTCACCCACCTGTCCCATCTCGATAATAATTTCATCACGATCAAAATAGGCGATATCCATACCGCGGCGTACGTGGTCGCGTCCTTCATCATCAATTAATGTGAAAGGCAACTGGGAAAGATCAACGTCAATCATGAGTAACCCCACTTAATCGCGATAAAGAACATGAATGGCTTTTGGTTTGATTGTTTTTTAACCAACGTATTTTATAATACCTTTTGCTATACCGCTAACGTCGTAACGACGTTTGTTTAGCGACCAAAGTAGCGACATTGACTTGCCAACTTAGCCGTTTAATATACCACTCGCTAAACGTAGCAAACATTGCTTTTAAGCGACCCATAGACTATCGTCCTATCATATAGATATAAATGTGCAAAAAAGTTCAAAAACAAGTAGTTATTTTCTGAAACAAACATCACAATGCGTTCTGAAAGCTTATTGATACCAAAGTCTGGGATCTATTTTTAGCGATTATTGCTCACTATTAACACTGGCTAAACAGGGTATTCATGTGACACTTGTTAAACACTTATCAAGACACTGAATAAAACCTTGCCGATCCATTAATCAGTAGAGCAACTTAATTAACATGGTAGTGGGTCTAATCGCACTAAATCATCGTAGACAACTTAAAGAGCGTTTTTCTATGAAGGGTTGCCCTGATGGATCACACGCTATCCTGAGTTAACTTTCCAACCCTAAAAATCACAACTGGAGAGCACCACAATGGCAGATGACAAATCCAACGCTGCTGAATACTGGAAAGCCAACGTCCGATTAATTTTTGGATGCTTGGTCGTTTGGGCGTTCGTTTCTTATGGATGTGCCATCCTTTTTCGTCCGCTATTAGCGGGCATTCCCGTTGGTGGGACTGACTTGGGCTTTTGGTTCGCTCAGCAGGGCTCCATCCTCACTTTCATCGTGCTGATCTTCTTCTATGCCTGGAGAATGAACAAGCTCGATGCAAAATTCGGCCTTGGGGAGTAAGCCAGTATGAGCCAATTTGCAATTAACTTATTGTTTGTCGGCGCATCGTTTGCGCTCTATATCGGGATTGCGATATGGGCACGCGCCGGGTCGACCAAAGACTTCTACGTCGCCGGTGGTGGCGTTCACCCTATCACCAACGGTATGGCCACTGCCGCTGACTGGATGTCAGCCGCATCGTTTATTTCAATGGCCGGCCTACTAGCGTCCGGCGGATATGCGAACTCCACCTTCTTGATGGGCTGGACCGGCGGCTACGTCATATTGGCAATGCTGCTAGCGCCTTATCTGCGTAAGTTTGGCAAGTTCACAGTGCCCGACTTTATTGGTGACCGCTTCTACAGCAACACAGCGCGCTTCGTCGCGATTGTGTGTTTGATCATTGCTTCTGTTACTTACGTTATCGGTCAGATGACCGGTGCGGGCGTTGCCTTCTCACGCTTTTTGGAAGTCAGCAACACCTGGGGCATCTGGATCGCAGCGTTGATTGTTTTCCTGTATGCCGTTTTCGGCGGCATGAAAGGCATTACCTACACACAGGTTGCTCAGTATGTGGTGCTTATCATCGCCTATACTATCCCGGCAGTGTTCATTGCCATGCAGCTTACCGGCAACCCGATTCCGATGTTCGGCATGTTCAGTACCCATACTGAGTCCGGCATTCCGCTACTGACCAAGTTGGACGAAGTCGTTAATGCGCTTGGTTTCCGTGACTATACTGCGGACGTCGATAATAAGCTGAATATGGTGCTATTTACCCTATCGCTGATGGTCGGTACTGCAGGCTTACCGCATGTCATTATCCGCTTTTTCACTGTACCGAAAGTTGCCGATGCACGTTGGTCTGCTGGCTGGGCACTGGTGTTCATTGCACTGTTATACCTAACCGCACCAGCGGTTGGTTCCATGGCGCGCCTGAACTTGGCTACCACCGTATACCCCGATATGGCAGGGCAAGTGGAAAACTACGAAGAAGCCGCCACCAACCCGATTCTCTACGAAGATCGCCCTGAGTGGGTACGAACGTGGGAAGAAACAGGGCTTATCGCCTTCAACGATCTCAATAATGATGGCCGCGTCCAAATGTACAATGATGCTGTCGACTATTCAGATCGCGGCTGGGAAGGTAACGAACTGACCGTTAATAATGACATTCTCGTACTGGCGAATCCTGAAATTGCCAACTTGCCTGGCTGGGTTATCGGTCTTATTGCAGCAGGCGGTATTGCTGCGGCACTCTCAACGGCGGCGGGTCTGCTGTTGGCTATCTCGTCAGCCATTAGTCACGACTTGATCAAAACAATGATCAACCCGAAGATCTCTGAAAAGAGTGAAATGCTGGCAGCACGGATATCAATGGGCGGCGCAATCCTTCTAGCTACCTTCCTCGGGCTCAATCCGCCAGGGTTCGCAGCGCAAACCGTTGCACTTGCCTTTGGTATTGCCGGTGCCTCACTGTTCCCAGCGCTTATGATGGGTATTTTCTCCAAGCGCATGAACAGCAAAGGCGCCATTTGCGGCATGCTGGCAGGCCTGATCTCCACCCTGCTTTACATCTTCACCTATCTCGGCTGGTTCTTCGTCCCCGAAACCAACATGCTGGCTAACACCCCAGATAATTGGATCCTGGGCATTTCACCACTCTCCTTTGGTGCAATCGGTGCAATGCTCAACTTCGCGATTGCCTTTGCTGTCTCTAGCGCAACGGAAGAGCCTCCGCAGGAAATTCAAGATCTAGTAGAAAGCGTTCGCTACCCGAAAGGTGCTGGTCTAGCGGTCGATCACTAAGTCATAATCGGCTCCTCTCTTTGGCACACGGCCATTAGATTCGGAATCGATACTTATCATCGGGCTTCCTTAGGGGAGCCCGATGTCATTTAGAAAGGATATTTTATGATTTGGCATCTAATTGCCGCTGTATTTGCGGGGCTTGCCGCCGCAGGGATAGGCTTATTACTTAGAACGCTTAGCCGTAAACGGCTGCCCAAATGGATTGTGCCTGTCTTTGGTGGCTTGGGCATGCTGGGGTATCAAATTCAGGTGGAGTACGCTTGGTTTGATCACAAACAAACTCAACTGCCGGAAACCGCCATCGTGATTTCCAGCGATACGTCTAGCGCCGTGTGGCGGCCGTGGACTTTTGCGTACCCAATGACAACCAAATTCAGCATCGTTGATAGCGATAATGTACGCGCACGCCGCCTTGGCGATGAGTTAATTGCTGAGTTTATTCTCTATCAATTTGAACGACACCATACCGATGTGCTGACCACTCAGCCTTATGTATTGAACTGCACTCATCGCGAATTAGTACCCCTGAATACTGAGACTGGCGACGCCGAATTAAGCGAGCGCCGCACGTTACGGGAAACCGCCCCGTTATTAACAACCGTTTGCCAACTTGCCGCCGAGCAGCAGACGTAAAGCCCCTCTTTCGCCTAGAATGAGGCCTTCAATTAGACGGTCGCTAATAGATAGTCGCTAGTAGATAGTCATTAGTAAACAGTCATTGGTAGATAGTCGCTAGGCGAAGCCTTCAATGTGGGGAGACGACATGTTTCACGGCGGTCTGCTGGTTGCGGTATCACTGCTTTACATTGCGGTGTTGTTTGGCATTGCCTGGTTCGGTGATCGCCGTGCACGTACTCACGGCGCTAGCCGCCGACGGCCAGTCATCTACAGTTTGGCATTGGCAATTTACTGCACCTCGTGGACGTTTTACGGCGCGGTAGGCCAAGCAGCTACAGCTGGCTGGTCATTTGCCAGCATCTTTGTCGGTCCGATCTTGACGTTTTTACTGTTTTGGCCCGTTCTCACTAAAATGATTCGCGTTGCCAAACACCAAAACGTCACGTCTATCGCTGACTTCATTGCTTCCCGCTACGGCAAAACCCAATCCCTTGCAGCATTTGCCAGCTTGGTCGCCCTTATTGGCACCTTGCCTTACATCGCCTTGCAGTTAAAAGCGGTGTCCACCACCTTCAGCGTTCTTACCGACGCAACGGATATGACTCATACGCCGCTGTTTGGCGACACGGCGTTTTATGTCGCTATTGTCATGGCAATCTTCGCTATTCTTTTTGGTACCCGCCACACCGATGCCACAGAGCACCACGAAGGCCTCATTCACGCGGTAGCGTTTGAATCCTTGGTAAAACTGCTGGCTTTTGTTGTCCTTGGGGCTTTTGTTACCTGGGGTATGTTTGATGGTCTTGGCGAATTGATGGGCCACGCCGAAAGTCAGCTGGAGTTGCAACGCCAGCTAGCCAATCAAGATTTTGGCCAAAGCTTCTGGGCACAAACGCTGCTTGCTATGCTTGCGATACTTTGTTTGCCACGCCAGTTTCATGTGGCAGTAGTGGAAAATATCCACCCAGACGACGCTACGAAAGCACGCTGGTTATTTCCTCTTTATCTACTTGCGGTCGCCTTTTTTGTTGTGCCCTTGGCGGCGGCGGGTCTACTGCTATTTTCTGAAAGTGGGGTTGAGCCTGATACTTACGTGCTTGCGCTTTCGATGGCCTCCGGCCAGCAGTGGCTGACCCTATTAACCTTTATTGGTGGGTTTTCTGCCGCAACAGGCATGGTGATTGTGGCGGCAGTGGCGGTTTCCATCATGATTTCGAATGAAATTGTGATTCCGGCACTATTTAGGCTGCGCTGGTTTGATACCAAAGCCCGCGACTATGGCCGTTTGGTACTACGTGCACGCCGCCTTACCATTGTCGCTGTCTTAGCAATGGCCTATGGGTTCTACCAACTGATTGGCGAATTCACCTCGCTGGCTTCGATTGGCATGCTCTCTTTTGCGGCCGCCGCACAGTTTGCCCCCGCGCTCATCGGCGGACTGTATTGGAAACGTGGTAACCGTCTTGGTGTTATCGTTGGCATGAACGCAGGCTTTGCGATTTGGGCATACAGCCTATTAATGCCCGCCATGATCAGTGCAGGTGTGCTTCCTCAAACGTGGCTAGCGGGCGGCCCTCTCGGGCTTAACTGGCTATCGCCCACCACGCTATTTGGCTTAAATCTTGGAGACCCCTTTACCCACGGTGTGATGCTGTCGCTGGGCATCAACTTATTCTGCTATATCTTTGTCTCTCAGGTAACGTCTCAGCGAGTCGTCGAACGTATTCAGGCCTCGCTGTTTGTTGATAGCGTTGAAACTCGCCAAACATCCATAAACCGCCCATGGACCGGCGCCACAACTGTTGGTGACCTTAAAGTGCTTTGTGAGCGCTTTTTGGGTGCAAGCCAAGTGAACCGAGCATTTGAAGATTACGCCCGCCGCGCAGGCAAACCCATGGAAGATAGCTCGCGAGCGTCTATCGACGTTATCCAGTTTACAGAGCGCCTTCTGGCCTCAGTACTCGGCGCATCATCTGCACGGATAGTGGTTAACTCGGCACTTCAGGGACGCGGCATTGGCATTTCAGATGTCATCTCTATCGTTGATGAAGCCTCTCAAGTCTTAGAGTTCAATCGAGCGCTTCTGCAAGCCACCATTGAAAACATCAATCAGGGCATTAGCGTGGTTGACCAGAACTTGCGCTTGGTAGTTTGGAACCAACGTTATTTAGAGCTGTTCCGCTTTCCTGATCATTTGATTCGGGTAGGTGCACCGATGGACCGTATTTTCCGCTACAACGCTCATAACGGCGAGTACGGCCCAGGCGATCCCGAAGAGCACGTCCAACTTCTACTGGACAATATTCGTGAAGGCCAGCCCCATCGCTACGTGCGCTATCGCCAAGACGGCAGCGTACTAGAAGTTCAGGGCAACCCTATGCCTGGTGGTGGTTTTGTCTATACCTACCAGGATATTACTCAGCAAAAGCGTATCGAAGAGGCGCTGATTCGCTCTGAAAACAACATCCGTATTTACACAGACAATGTGCCAGCGCTGATTGCTTACTTTGATAAAGAGTGTCGTTACCTGTTCACCAACCGCGCTTACGAACAAGCTTTCGACATAGATCGCAATGCCGTGATTGGGCGGCGATACGAAGACGTCTTACCGGTGAAAAAAGCTGAAGAGCGTATGCCGTGGGTCAAGCGAACCTTGACAGGAGAACGGGTAAGTTTTGAAGTCTCGATGCGTGTTAACGACGCGATGCGCTATATGTTGGTCACCTATACACCCCACTTTGGCGATAGCCAATCAATTTTAGGCTTCTTCGCGCTTTATCAAGATATTACCGAGCGCCGCCAAGCTGAAATTGCCTTGAAAGAAACCAACGAAACCCTTGAGGAGCGCGTACGTGAGCGCACACAAGCACTTTCTGAGGCTAACGCGGCGCTGCGACAGGAAAACCGGGTGCGCGCCGAAGCCGAGCAAGCACTGCGCCAAGCGAAACAGTTGGCTGAAGATGCTAATGCTTCGAAAACGCGTTTTCTGGCTGCCGCCAGCCACGACTTGTTACAGCCGCTGAACGCAGCTCGGTTATTTACCTCCGCCTTAATGCAGAACGTCACTGCAAGCGATACCCAACGTATCATCAGCCATATTGATAACTCACTTCAGGCCGCTGAAGAGCTGCTCGGCACCCTGCTAGATATTTCAAAGCTTGATGCAGGTGCCCTCACACCTCGACGCAGCCATTTTGCACTAGCGGATATTATTCACCCTCTACGTGCCGAATTTGAAGTAATGGCCGATGACCGCGGGCTGGATCTCGTCGTTGTGCCGACGCAGCAATGGGTAGACTCCGACCCACAGATGCTTCGCCGGATTGTACAAAACTTTCTTTCCAATGCGATCCGCTATACCCAAGAAGGTCGCGTGCTACTAGGCTGCCGCCGCCAAAATGGACGGCTTTCTATTGAGGTATGGGATAGCGGACCTGGCATTCCTGAATCAAAGCTAACGGAAATTTTCCAAGAGTTTCGCCGTCTCGATCAGGTCTCCCGCCATAAAGAGAGCGAGAAAGGTCTCGGCTTAGGGCTTTCAATCGCCGATCGCATGAGCCGTGTACTTGACCACCCCATTAAGGTTCGCTCCTGGGTAGGTGTGGGAACGGCGTTTTGCGTTAGCGTGCCCACGGTTGCCCCACGTGAGATGACCGTAGCGGATCAAGAACCTCAGAACCGGCGCAGTGGAAACAAGCTAGCAGGCACCCGCATTGTGTGCATCGATAACGAAACGCTCATTTTAGAAGGCATGACGGCCATGCTAAGCGGCTGGGGTTGCGAGGTGTTCACAGCGACCAGCATCGGCGGTGCAAAATCGATTTTGCGTAATATGGACGGCGATCCCGATGCTATTTTGGCAGACTACCACCTGGACAACGAAGTCACGGGCCTTATGGCCCTCGAAGCTCTCAGTGAGCGCCTTGAGGGCGCCGTGCCAGGCATTGTGATTACCGCCGACCGGACGGAAGCGGTGGCAGAAGAAATCAAACGTGCGGGTTATCAATTGCTGCTTAAACCCGTCAAACCTGCCGCGCTGCGTGCGCTTTTAACCCGCACGCTTCAAGCCAGCCGTGCCGACACTTAGCGGGCTTTCAAAAAATAAAAAAACAGCGCAAATACAAGCGCCGCCCCTGGGTTATCCTGGGGGCGGATTGTTCTAGGGGCGGCGCTTTGCGATGGAACGGTAGTTAAGATCAAACAACGGTAGTTAAGATCGAACAACAGTAATTAAGATCCAACCTTGGGTGGCTCTACTTCTAGCTTTTGCGCGGCAATAACTGCCTGAGTGCGCGAGTGCACGCCCAGTTTGCGCAGAATAGCCGTCACGTGGGCTTTAATAGTCGCTTCTGAAACGCTAAGTTCATAGGCAATCTGCTTATTCAACAAGCCTTCCGTCAGCATATTAAGTACACGAAACTGCTGCGGCGTCAGTGAGGCAATGGCCTCCGCAAAACGCGACTCTTCTTCGCTTGTTTCATCCAATACGTTCGCCAACGCTTCTGGCAGCCAGACTTCCCCTTGCAGGATTTCCCCCACCGCTTCAGCAATCAACTGTAGCGAGGAAGATTTAGGAATAAAGCCTGATGCGCCGTAATCAATTGCACGACGCACAACATAAGGCTCGTCACTGCCTGAGACAACCGCAACCGGAATATCGGGCATTTGGCCACGTAATTGGATCAAACCCGAGAAGCCATGCGCTCCGGGCATATGTAGATCTAGCAGAATCAAATCGGCATCAGGGTGTCGATTAACAACCTCAGTGGTAGCTTCCATAGTGTCGGCTTCGACAATTTCAGCCTGGGGGGCTAACTGTCGCAACGCCTGTGTAAGCGCTGCACGAAACAGTGGATGGTCGTCTGCGACGATAAACTTATGGGCTACTGCCATGGATATTCCTCCGGTTCCTTGAGCAGCGGGGTTGGCTACCGCCGCGACGCTAGGCTCATACGGTTAAAGCATGGTACCCCATGGGCTTCGTCATTCCCAAGCACCACATGCACAATTTGTCATCTATACGTCATCCAAACATAAATGACAGTGCCGGCTCCATGGCCGGCACTGCAACGCATACGCTTAGTTTGCACTATTTAACATAGTAAATGAATGACATGCGTCATCGAAATATGCCCTATGCAACTATCAATTGAGGCATAAAACATTATTGATTAACACGATGCTCTATAAGTTCATCAACTACTGACGGATCCGCCAGCGTGCTGGTATCGCCCAGGCCATCACATTCGTTAGCAGCAATTTTACGTAGAATACGGCGCATAATTTTGCCAGAACGCGTTTTTGGCAGGCCGGGGGCCCACTGAATCACGTCCGGGGAAGCAATCGGGCCAATATCTTTACGCACCCACTGCGTCAGTTCTTTCTTCAGTTCATCCGTCGGATCAATACCATCATTAAGGGTTACATAGATGTAAATACCTTGGCCCTTAATATCGTGCGGAAAGCCAACAACGGCTGCCTCTGCAACGGCTGAATGGGCGACCAGAGACGATTCGATTTCAGCTGTCCCCATGCGGTGGCCTGAGACGTTAAGTACGTCGTCTACACGCCCTGTAATCCAGTAGTAGCCATCCTCATCCCGGCGGCAGCCATCTCCTGTGAAGTACATGCCGCTGTAGGTTGAGAAGTACGTTTGCACAAAGCGCTCGTGGTCACCCCAAATGGAGCGCGCTTGGCCTGGCCAGGAATCAAGAATAACCAAGTTACCTTCGGCAGCGCCTTCTAGCATGTTGCCTTCATTATCTACCAGCGCGGGATTAACACCAAAGAAAGGCGTTGTGGCAGAGCCTGGTTTTAGATCAGTGGCACCGGGTAGCGGCGCAATCATGATGCCGCCCGTTTCGGTTTGCCACCACGTATCTACAATAGGGCATTGTTCATTACCGATGATGCGGTAGAACCATTCCCAGGCTTCTGGATTGATGGGTTCGCCAACAGAGCCCAGCAAGCGAAGTGATTCACGCTTACTAGAATCCATCACGTTATCGCCATGCGCCATTAATGCACGAACAGCGGTAGGCGCGGTATAAAGAATATTGACCTGATGTTTATCAACAATCTCACCCATCCGGCCATGGCTCGGATAGCTCGGCACGCCTTCAAACATTAGCGTGGTTGCACCATTGGCAAGCGGTCCATAAACGATATAGCTGTGGCCTGTCACCCAGCCTACGTCAGCTGTACACCAGTAAACTTCGCCCTCTTGGTAGTCGAAAACGTACTGGTGAGTCATTGCCGCGTAGGTCAGGTAGCCGCCCGTCGTATGCTCTAAGCCCTTAGGCGCGCCGGTGGAGCCAGAGGTGTAAAGAATAAACAGCGGGTCTTCGGCATTCATGGTTTCGGCTGGACACTCACTAGATTGCTTATCTACCAAGTCATCAAACCAGATGTCGCGCCCTTCCTGCCATTCAATGTCACCGCCGGTGCGCTTCACTACCAACACGTTTTTACAAACGTCCGTGCCATCACGCGTTAGAGCCGAGTCAACGTTCTCTTTAAGGGGAACGTGTTTACCACCACGCACCGACTCATCGGCCGTAATAACTAATTTAGAATCAGCACCAATCACTCGCTGGGCTACCGCATCCGGCGAAAAACCGCCAAACACAACAGAGTGCACTGCACCAATACGAGCACACGCCAACATGGCCATCGCTGCTTCGGGAATCATCGGCATATACATCGTCACTGTATCGCCTTTCTTAACGCCCAGCGACTTCAGCCCATTGGCCAGCTGGTTAGTCCGCTCATAAAGCTCACGATAAGTAATGTGTTTTGAATCGTTAGGGTTGTCACCTTCCCAGATAATCGCCGTTTGATCGCCGCGCTTCTCCAAGTGACGGTCAAGGCAGTTGGCGCTAACGTTTAACTGACCATCTTCAAACCAGCGGATATCAACATTATCTCGTGCGAAAGAGGTGTTTTTAATCTTGGTTGGGGCCTTGATCCAATCAAGACGCTTTGCCTGCTCTGCCCAAAAACTTTCCGGGTCGTCCATGGACTGTTGATACATTGCCGCATATTTATCTTTATCAGCCCATGCACTGGCAGCGATACTATCGCGCACTGGATAGACGTTTTTATGCTCGCTCATGAAGTTGCCTCTGTCCGTGAAAATGCACTCTCTGGAAATGGCGTCGGTATTATTGTTAGTGCACCGACCCGCTTAATATTTATCTAGCATAAACCTCCCGACGCCGGCTTCCCTTTAGACATTGGTATTAACATTTTTAATATTTAAAACAATAAGTTAAAACACTTTCAACGTTTTCCAAAAGCACTGTAGACCAAGGTCTGATCACAATGGCGACACCGGTAACGATGCCCCTTTACCACTAAAGAATGACGTCTAGCGGTAAACCGATGCATTTGGCAACCGCATTGATAATAGTATGGACGCGACTGAGCATCTTGAACATCAAAGCGGTGCGTCACTTTTGGAGCAATGCCAAACAAGTCACGCATGACGGTTTGCCATTCACGACCATGCGGCTTGAAACGCGATCCATTGGCTAAATGAAACACCAGCCAATGGGCCATTTCATGAGGAATCACCTCATCAAAAAATGCCTGGCGATTATTGCTTAGCAAAACAGGGTTAAAACGCAGCCCGCCACGGCCTAAATGGGCCTGCCCTGCCGATGCCCCTTTTAGATCGAACCACACTTCTGGCGCAGGCAACGAAGGATAGACTGTTCGGCAGCGCTTTAACGCCTCATCAGCTCTTTGTCGCACAGCATGCATAAGCGCCTGCGAAGAAAGCGCCGCAAGTTTTTCAGCAGGCCACGGGGGCAGTGGTAACGTCTTCATTAGTGATAAACTAGCCAGCAGTGATGGTGACAACGATTGTTGCCGATCAACATCTTTTTCTCAAAGACGATTTTATGATGAGGCCCCTCATGGCAGAGCGTAATAATGTGCCCACAACAACGTCGCCCACAACAACGTCGCCCACTACCACCCCGCCTCAGCCACTACTTGACGACGAGCAACTTGATAGATTGGATGACTTCCTCGACTCTGAGCAAGTGGGCGAAGATGCGTTGGATCTTATTTCTGCCCATGGCTTTTTAGTGGCATTGGCGGTCGCCCCTAGCGAATTACCCACCAGTCAATGGCTAGCTGAGCTATTCCAGGGGGAACCAAACTATCATGATGATGCTGAACGGGACGAGATTGTCCAACTGCTTACACTACTCCGCGATAATGCAGTCGCGGTACTTGAACAAGGTGGTTTACCAGAGTTGCCCTTCGAACTAACGCTAGATGGCATCCCCGCTGAAGAAACGCCCATCGGCGACTGGTGCGCGGGCTTTATGGAAGGTGTCTTTAGCGATGAAAGTGCATGGTTCCAGGATGACGAAGCCTCTGCCGCCACGCTACTATTGCCCTTTATGTCGCTCTCAGGTCTGTTTGATGATGAGCCCGAAATGGCAGAAATGGCTCAGGATCAGGCAAGCCAGGAATCCTTTGTTACTCAACTGCCAGAATTAGTGCTGGATCTTTATCTCCATTACCGCGTGCCACCCGAAACACCAAAACCCAAGCCGCGCAAGAAATCGCCGGCCAAAGGTAAAAAGCGTAGATAGCCAGCTTTCAGCCGCCCATTATTTAAGGCGGGTGACAAAACCATCGACTACCCCATAGAGCCACTCTCGGGCTCGCTGCCCCCAAGGACGCGCGGCCCAGGCGGTGGGATCGACTTCTTGGCTGGCGGCAAAGTTACGCTCAAACAGCGCCTGAACCTGATTGGCGAAGGCTTGGCTTTCTATTTCTTGGTTAGCCTCCAGGTTCCAGTGCAGGTTCCAATGATCAAAATTGCAGGAGCCTATGCTGACCCAATTATCTATTAACACAAATTTGGCATGGATAAACGTGGGCTGGAACTCAAAAATACGCACACCGGCTTTTAACAACGCCTGGTAAAACCGTTGCCCTGCATAGCGCACACCTGGGTGGTCATGTTTACTCCCCGGCAACAGAAGACAAACATCCACGCCGCGCCGCGCCGCGCGAATAAGGCGCCGGCGCAGTGTGAACGTTGGCACAAAATAAGGCGTGCATAGCCAAAGCCGCTTGTTTGCCTGATTCACCCGCGCGTAAAGCGAGTGTCGAATCGCTTGGTATCGATACCCCTTGGCTGATATCACACGGCCGCGTAAGCCGTCAGCATAATGTGCTGCTGAGCGCTGTGTTGGCAATGCTAGGTGAACCTGCCCATCGTTTGCTTGCCGAGTTAGCCGGGAATGCCACAAACGACGAAAAAGCCCTTCCCAGTCAGCCACCACTGGGCCTTCTATGCGCAGCGCAATTTCATACCATGCGTCCAGAAACTCATCCACTGCGCCAAAGCCGCCGGTAAAGGCAACGTCTCCATCCACGACAACAATTTTGCGGTGGTCACGACTTAGGTTGCGAGCCAGAGAGTGAAAACCAATGGGGTTGAAGAACCGCAACGCTACGCCGGCTTGTTCTAGGCGTGCGCGGTCACGACGCTCCAATCCCATAGAACCATAGCCGTCGAGCAACAGAAACACCGTCACACCGCGTTCGGCAGCGTCGATCAGCGCATCACTCACCTGGTTGGCCAGCTCACCTGACGCCATCAAGTAAAGCTCTACCAACACGTAGTGCTGCGCTTGGTTAACCGCGTCAAACATGGCTGGCAAAAATTGCGCGGCTTCCGGCAACAGCGTAATGCGGTTTCCTTCTCGCCAAACGTGCTGCATAGAGACTCCCTCTCCTATTAAAACAATTCAGCGGCGAGACAATGAACGATGCACGTATAGATCGTAACGGCTCGTTTTACCCTCTAATGTATGCTGCGGCGCAGGCCCAACGATGGGAGGTGCTTTGCGGGGACGCTTGACCACCACTCGATGCGTCGCCACATCTAGCGCGGCTTCTAACAGGCGCGGTGCATCATCGTCATCCCCCGCAAGCTCGCGAAACAAGCGCATCTCTTTTTTGACCAATGCCGATTTTTCGCGATGTGGAAACATCGGATCAAGGTGAATCACGTCAGGGGCAAAGCCCACATTTGCCACAAGAACAGCAAGCTGCTGGGTTGCATCGCCATGGCGAAGCGTCATTCGCGACGCAATTTCCGCCGTTGCGTCTATTGTTGCAGCACGAGCGAGGCCATCTTGAAGCAGCGCGGCAATCGCCGCGACACGCTCAATTAATAATACGTGTGCGCCCAGGCTTGCTAATACAAACGCATCCCTCCCCAAACCAGCCGTGGCATCCACAACGTTGGGCGTGATGCCTTTAGCAAGCCCACAGGCTTTTGCCACCAACTGCCCACGACCGCCGCCAAAATGACGACGGTGAGCCATTTTACCAGCGGCAAAATCCACGCTAAGCGGTTTTCCATATTGGCGCTCATCCCCTGACAGCGCTAATTGGCCATCCACGTAGCTAAGCGCCAATCCCGAGGGCAACACAAGTGCCTCTGGGCTTGCTATTTGGCTCATGCCGGCTTTTTCCAAGCAACGTCGTTTCGTAGGTAAACCGGCTGTGCTTCATGGGCTGCCTGACCTAAGCCCGCTTCAAAATCACGCGCGGCGAGCCACGCCATCTCCTCTGCCCGCGGTTCAAGATCAGTGAGATGCTGAGACATATTGGTTTGTACGCTTAATGTAAAATCATCCCAACGCGTAAACCCTGATCCCACGCCTACCCAGTCGGCTTCCTTGGCGGGTAAGTAAAAATGAGCGGGTGCGACTACCACTTCATTACTTTGCAAGCTGAGCGTGTCGTTTAAACAGTGCCAGGTAGCCGCATAAATTTCGCCCATACGAGCATCTAACGCGGTCACTACATGGCGGAAATGGTAGCGACGGTGGGCCTGAAGCGCGAGCGCTTCCAAGGTAGAAATACCCAGCAATGGACAATCCAGCCCAAACGCTAAACCTTGCGCTGCACCAGCAGCGATACGCAAACCGGTGAAAGAACCGGGACCACGCCCAAACGCGACCGCATCTAGCTGCTTAACCGAAATATTTGCCTCAGCGAGAATGTCATCCACCATTGGCATTAAGCGTCGTGTGTGAGCTCGCGGTGTCATTTCAAAGCGCGCCAGGCATTCGCGCTGGCCACCTTGTTGGCGTAATAAAGCCGCTGAACAAGCACTAGACGACGCATCTAGTGCAAGGAGGTGTAACGATGACATCGGTTTTGCACTCCGTAAAATAGACAGCCATTATACCTTTACGAGGCTCAGACGACGATGGCCCGCAGGTTACCTGCGGGCCATCGTATGATTCATCAACAATCAGTGCTTAGCAAAGCGCTTCTTTTACTTGCCGTGTGATATCAGCGACGCTGCCAACGCCCTCGACACGGTGATAGTGAGGCGCGGTGTCGGGATCTTCTTTCGCCCACTGCTGGTAATAATCGACCAGCGGAGCGGTTTGATCGTGATAAACCGACAGGCGGTTACGTACGGTAGACTCTTGATCATCTTCACGCTGAATCAGTGCTTCCCCCGTCACGTCATCTTTGCCCATCTCTTTGGGCGGATTATGGTCAACATGGTAAACACGCCCAGACGCCGGGTGCACGCGACGACCAGCGAGGCGACTAACAATTTCTTCATCAGGTACGGCAATTTCCAGCACGTGATCCAACTTAACACCGCCTTCCTTCATTGCATCGGCTTGCGGGATTGTGCGAGGGAAGCCATCAAATAAGAACCCATTATCACAGTCAGGCTGGCTGATGCGCTCTTTAACGAGATCGATGATGATATCGTCGGATACCAAACCACCACTATTCATAATCTCTTTTACTTTGAGCCCCAGCTCTGTGCCGTCCTTAATGGCCGCGCGCAACATATCCCCGGTGGAAATTTGAGGAATCTTAAACTGCTCACAAATGAACTGAGCTTGAGTCCCCTTCCCCGCGCCGGGGGCACCCAACAGGATTAAACGCATGGCACTGCTCCTTGAATGTTAATTTAGATGTCGTCAGTTTAAAACAATGAACCGACAATAACCGTGCCGCTCAGACGACACAACTCCCCAAAAGCCTGAGAGCGCGATTTTTTAGTATTTTTTCAAGCAAAAACAGCAAAGTGGCTGCTCCTTGTACTTTGGTCACCCCTTTGATGCCCATTTCCAGTGTCGCTACATACACAAACGGCGCCCAATGGGCGCCGCTTGTGGCTTACTCAGAAGCGATTACAGCAGTAACCGTCGAATATCCGTCAGCAAATCAGCCAGGAAGGCCGTAAAGCGAGCGGCATCCGCACCGTTAATCGCACGGTGGTCGTAGGAGAGCGACAGCGGCATCATCAAACGCGGCTGGAAAGTACTGCCATCCCACACCGGTTTCATCTGCGCTTTCGACACCCCCAGGATCGCCACTTCTGGCGCGTTAACGATTGGCGTAAACGCCGTACCACCAATTGAGCCAAGGCTCGTAATGGTAAAGCAGCCACCGGTCATTTCATCACGCTTTAGCTTCTTGGTTTGCGCTTTTTTACCTAGCTCCGCCATCTCCTTAGCAATCTCAATCAAGGATTTTTTATCGGCGTTACGCACCACCGGCACCATCAAACCATCCGGCGTATCCACGGCAATCCCAATGTGCACATAGTTTTTCCACACCAGCGTTTCGCCGTCGCCCTTCAGGCTGACGTTGAACTGAGGGAACTTGCGCAGTGCAAAGGCGCAGGCCTTAACCATGAACGGCAATGGTGTCAGCTTGGCCCCTTGGGCTTCGACCTCGGCCTTCATAGCTTTGCGGAAGCTCTCAAGCTCGGTGATATCGGCTTCGTCAAACTGCGTCACGTGGGGCACGTTGAGCCAGCTACGATGCAGATTAGTTGCGCCCATTTTGAGCAGGCGGCCCATCGGCTTCTCTTCGATCTCACCAAACTGGCTGAAATCGACCTCTGGTATCGCAGGAATGCCCGCCCCCCCACTCGCCGCAGGGGCAGCCGCGGTTTGTGCTTTACCCTGGTTAGCAATGGCCTGCTTCACATAGGCTTGCACATCTTCTTTCAGCACACGGTCTTTCGGGCCGCTAGGCTTAACAAGGCCAAGGTCAACGCCAAGTTCACGAGCCAACATGCGTACCGCAGGGCCTGCATGTA
>NZ_RZHG01000003.1 GCF_003989795.1 Vreelandella andesensis | reverse complement strand
GGTCTAGGACACCGCCCTTTCACGGCGGTAACAGGGGTTCGAACCCCCTATGGGACGCCATCTCGCACGGCTTCGCAGTAAAGTTTGTTATATGCGGGAATAGCTCAGTGGTAGAGCATCGCCTTGCCAAGGCGAGGGTCGAGAGTTCGAATCTCTTTTCCCGCTCCAAGCAAACACCTTGTATCCCCTTGTTCTTTAAGTTTTACACCGCACAATTAATGGCGGTCTTTTGCGTGCCTGGCATCTGTATGGCTTGAAAAAACATATGATTGCCCCGATATCTTTTCGTCTAGCGCGTTTTGTGCTCCCCATTTTGCTGACAGGACATGTTTATGGCCGAACCGGCACTGTCTATCCGTGGCCTCACGAAAGTGTATGGCAACGGCTTTCAAGCGTTAAAAGGTATTGATTTAGACGTCCAGCAGGGCGATTTTTTTGCATTGTTAGGGCCTAACGGGGCGGGCAAGTCGACCACGCTGGGTGTAGTTTGCTCGCTGGTGCAGAAGTCGGCAGGCAAGGTGACGATTTTTGGCATCGACATCGATAAAGACTTCGCGAAGGCCAAGTACCAGCTTGGCGTGGTGCCCCAGGAATTTAATTTTAATCAGTTTGAAAAGGTCATTGATATTATCCTGGCCCAGGCGGGTTACTACGGTATGACCCGCAAAGAGGCGTTGCCCCGCGCCAAGCAGCTGCTTAGTGACCTTGGGTTGTGGGATAAGCGCAATGGCAGTGCGCGTATGCTTTCAGGCGGTATGAAGCGCCGCCTGATGATTGCTCGTGCGCTGATGCACCGCCCGAAACTGCTGATCCTTGACGAGCCAACCGCGGGGGTCGACATCGAGCTGCGGCGTAGTATGTGGGAATACATGCGGCGTATTAACCGCGATGAAGGCACCACTATTATTCTTACTACGCACTATCTCGAAGAAGCCGAGAGCCTGTGTCGAAATATCGCCATCATTAATCAAGGCGAAATTGTGCGTAACACCAGCGTGCGTGAACTGCTGACAGAGCTGAATACTGAAACCTTCCTGCTTGACCTGTCCGCGCCGATTGAGCAAGCCCCTGTCATTGAAGGGTTTGAAGTACAACAGATCGAGCCTTCCCAGCTTTCACTGGTGATTCATCGTGGGCAGCAGCTTAACGATGTGTTCAGTGCCTTAAGCGAACAGGGGCTAACGGTGGTGTCTATGCGCAACCGCGCCAACCGCTTAGAGGAGATGTTTGTTTCCATGGTGGCAAGCAGTCAGCAAGCCATTGATCAGCGTGGGCAACAGGAGGCGCGGGCATGAATGCAACGCAAACCCTGATCGCGCTGTGGACGCTAGTGCTTAAAGAGATAAAGCGCTTCACACGCATTTGGCCACAAACCCTGCTGCCGCCGTCAATTACCATGGCCATGTACTTCATCATCTTCGGTAATTTGATTGGTTCGCGCATTGGCGACATGGGCGGCTTCAGCTATATGGACTTCATTGTGCCAGGGCTGATCATGATGTCGGTGATTACCAACAGCTATTCCAACGTGGCCTCTAGCTTTTTTTCCAATAAGTTTCAGCGCTCTATTGAAGAAATGATGGTCTCGCCTATGCCTAACTGGGTGATTCTGTCCGGCTTTGTTTTGGGCGGCATGGCGCGGGGCCTGGGTGTTGGGTTAATTGTCACGCTGGTATCGTTGTTTTTTACTCGCTTAACCGTCGAGCATCCGCTGCTCACGGTACTGGTGGTGGTATTAACCTCGGCGCTGTTTTCCATCGGCGGTTTTATTAACGCGCTGTTTGCTAATAAATTTGACGATATCTCCATCGTGCCGACGTTTATTTTGACCCCGCTAACGTATTTAGGTGGCGTGTTTTACTCGATTTCGATGCTGCCTGATTTTTGGCAGGGCGTTTCAATGCTCAACCCAATTTTGTATATGGTGAACGTCTTCCGCTACGGCTTTTTAGGTGTCTCCGATATTCCGGTAGCCTGGGCGCTGGCGGCTATTCTTGCCTTTATTGTTGGGCTGTTTATGGTGGCGCTCACCATGCTAGAGCGGGGCAAAGGCATTCGCAGCTAACCGTGTGATAACGCCCAGTAGGCGTCACTCAATAGACAGTACTCATTAGACAGTACTAATAGAGAGCAATAAGTAATGGCACATCGCCCCGATACCCTAGAACATGCGCCTCTGGGGCGCGATTCTGCTTATCCAGAGCAGTATGACGCCGGTCTTTTATATCCTATTCCCCGTGCTGCCAACCGTGCCCCGTTGGGTATTGACGATGATAAACTGCCGTTTGTGGGGGAAGATGAGTGGCACGCCTTTGAGGTTTCCTGGCTAAACGGCCGTGGGAAACCCATCGTAGCGGTTGCCCGTTTTCGTCTGCCCGCGAATTCGCCGAACCTGATTGAGTCCAAGTCCTGGAAGCTCTACCTCAATAGCCTTAACCAAACGCGCTTTGCCAGCCGAGAAGACGTGCAGCGCACACTGCTTCGCGACCTGGCGGCGGCAGCGGGGGGCTCAGTTAGCGTAGAGCTATTGGGTGTGGATGACAGCGAGCTTGTTCCCCAGCGCTTGCCCGGCGAATGCTTGGACGATCTGGACATCGATGTCAGTGATTACACGCCCAGTGCAGCGCATTTGGCGGTGGGCGAAGTGATCGTTGAAGAGACGCTGTATTCCCATCTACTCAAATCAAACTGCCCTGTAACTGGTCAGCCCGACTGGGGAAGTGTGTTAATTCGCTACAAAGGCCCTAAAATCGACCGTGAAGGACTGCTACGCTACCTAATCGGTTACCGTCAACATCAGGATTTTCACGAACACTGTGTTGAGCATATTTTTACCGACCTGATGCAACTGGCCAAACCGGAAGAACTGCTGGTGCTGGCACGCTATGTACGTCGTGGTGGGCTTGATATCAGCCCATGGCGAGCAACACCAGGGTTAACGCCGCCCAGCCCCTTGCGCCTAGCAAGGCAGTAAACAACGGCGCTACTGGCGCTCAACGATGAATATAAGGGGAGTCATCATGGACGCACTCACGCTGCTTCACGAACGTAGTTCTATGGGTAAACTCACCGAGCCTGCGCCCAGTGCCGATCAGCTCAGCGCTATCTATCAAGCTGCGCTGCGTGCTCCAGACCATAAAGAGCTACGCCCCTGGCGGTTTATTGAATTTATTGGCGAAGGTCGCGAACGCTTGGGAGAGCTATTTGCCGAAGCAGAGTTTCAAGAAGACCCCAGTGCTAGCGACAACACGCTAAATGCCGCGCGTAAAAAGCCATTGCGCGCACCGATGATTATTGCCGTGATCGCTAAAGTAACCCCGGAAATTCCTGGTGTGCCGAAAATGGAACAGGTGATTTCAGCCGGATGCGCTGCTCACGGCATATTATTAGCTGCCCACACGCTAGGGCTGGGAGCCATGTGGCGCAGCGGTAAATATGCCTTTGACCCCGTGGTGCGTAAAGGCCTATCGCTAGATGAAGATGACGAGGTCGTCGCCTTTATCTATATAGGTAGCTTAGCGGGCCGCCATAAGCCGCTACCTCAGCACCATGTGGAAAACTTTGTAGAACGTTGGGATTAATGGTGATGAGCCAGCCACGCCAGCCCGGAGTGCCTTACCCCCGATTGCCACTCCCCGAGACACAGGAAGACCTTGCCGCCTTTCAGCAGTGGCTAGGGGAAGCAATCCCCATGGTGGGCGCACTGGGACTTCAGCGTATGACCCAAGGCACTGCCCAAGAGGGCGGGGCACTAACATGGCAACTAGCGCTTAGCCCCAACCTTAACGACAAAGGGACAGGCTTTGGCGGTGCGCTAACGGCGCAAACAACGTTACAAGGCTGGTGTTGGGTAACGCTGTGGCTACGTGCCCATGGGCGGGCGCAAGATGTCGTCGTAGCCGAAGCCCGCCAGCGCTTTCTTGCGCCTGTCACCGGCAACTACCGCATAATTTGCGCCCCTAGCGACCCCCAGGGCCCCGCACAGCTAGCGGAAAAGCTTAATGCCCGGGGGAAGGGGAGTATTGCACTGACCCAACAGCTCTACTGCGGCGACACGCTCTGTCTGGAAGCCAGCGGGCGCTATGCCGTGTTGCCTGTTGCTTAAATCTTTATAAGACTTGCTATTTTAGGTCTTAGACCATAAAATATGTGCCGTTCTGTTTGGAAAGGCAGCGCCTTAACAACTGAACAAAAACGCGGAGGGGTGTCCGAGTGGTCGAAGGAGCACGCCTGGAAAGTGTGTAAGTCGAAAGGCTTCGAGGGTTCGAATCCCTCCCCCTCCGCCAAAAACATAGATTAAGCCGCTGATTTCAGCGGCTTTTTTGTTGCTTAAAAAGCACCAGTCCCCCAGTTAGTCCCCCATTAAATTCTATTATACGAAGCTTAATATTTTATGAGACAAGGTTTGCCGTTGATGAGGCTATCAGTCGAGCAAATTTGCCATTTCTTTATCAGATAGCACGTCTTCAATATTATTACTGATCCCTCCACCCTTGCCTTATTTTGTCCACTCTTGTATCGAAGAGTTAATGTCGGCACGACATAATCGTTCATGAGTCTATTAATAAATAAAGCGCAAAAGCGCCATTAACACGGCCGTTCCACGAGCCGCTATGGCTCGCCAGGTATTTTCGGAGCTTCAGCAGCCTTTTTTCGCGCTTGGACTAGGTTCGCTAGTTGCTTCGATAGCGACTCGCCTTTGAAGCGAACGAGCGTTAGGTTCGTTAAATGGGGTTCTATAGCGGCTTTGTGTGGCTCTATTAATGCTTCGTACGTTGCTATGTCACCAGACTCTAGAGGCGAGCTGTCCGCTCCCCCTATTTTCGCCTCCAAGGCGCAACGTTTATCAATTTGCTCTGCCACTGCCGCCAATAATTTTTCAACCACTCGTTGATATGCCTGTTCGCGCTGCTCGTAGCTTGCGCGTTGGTTTTTTAATTCCTGCCGGTAGGTTGAATTAGCTTTGTGGGCGATTTCTGTCGCACGCAGATGGTCGTGCCAGGCGTCGCTAATTACTGTGCTTAATTCCTTTACTTTAGAGTGGTTGTGCTTCTTGGCGAGCTTTTCTAGCGTCGTCAAGGTGGCTACAGGCAACACAAAAGTTGCCGACTTTTTATCACGTTGTTGACGCACTTTTTTCTGCCGCCATGCATTGCGCAGTTTTCCGTATTGCTCCCGAAACGCGGGGGAGTCCATGTGATTTTTAATCTCAGTGATTAAATGGTCAGCCCGTTCAGGGTGCGCAAAGTCATCACCCATGAACGCTAGTGAAAAGTCAGGTTGAGTGCGACTGAGGTAGTTGGCTATCCATTTCAGCTGAGCTGGGTTGTTGTGATCAATCCACGTATGAGGAGATGTTGTCATAAAACAATATGGTCACGTATGTCAGCAGTGAGTGAGAAATGTGGCTAGCAGGAGTTCAATGAGTATAAGCCGCTTATCATGTCGTCTCAATGCATCGGCTGAATTATAACATAGTAGTGTGACATAGTGGTGTGACAAAGTAGTGTGACATAGTGGTGTAACAAAGTAGTGTGACGTAGTAGTGTCACATAGTAATGAAGAATTTTTTTACTTTTATGTACTCCTTAAAAAGGTATTTTTAAGGAGGATAAATTAGAAAGCTACTTGTTGACTAGGTGGGGGCAATGGGCTATCAGCTGTTTTATTATGAAGATATCAATCTCCCAATAGAAGCGCGCTGGTTTCTATGGCAATGGGAACGCTATACAGGGTTACATGCGCCTATCGACGGTACGGTGAGAGCTCTGTTAACCCACTTGAAGATGCCACTTCGGCAGGGGCAGAAAACGCTGCTTAGACTTAAAAATGAGGGCGTTATCGAAGCAATCCCTGTAGCAAAGGGAAGGGGGCGACCAAGCTATAGATACCGTGTCAGTCCAACGTTGCTTTCAACCTTGAAAGCCCTGCCCAACGAAGAGCCTTCTTTATCAGACCGCATTGATTACATCAGTCAATATGATCCGCTTGCTGTCAGCTTACCGGCCAAGGCCTCGTCAAAGTACGTAGCAAAGGTCACGGCTTCATCGGCGGGCCACGAAGAGACATCTACTCATGCAGAATCTTCATCGCAGGGATCAACTGGAGAATATGGGGAAAAAACAAAAATACCGCTGTCAGTTAGGCAACCGAATTTACACCATAGCCATCGACGCAAAGAGCAACTGACAAGGGCCAATCGTTGGGTGCTGATGGTGTTGTTAGCGCGCTCAGAGGTGCTTGGCATTTTGACCGACATGGGTCTTATCACTCTGCAACGCTTGACGGGCATGTCGTCCAGTCAGCTTGCGGGCCAACTTAAAAAGCTCAAAACGCTCGGTGTTATCGCTCATCACCAACCGGGCCAGGCAGGCAAGCTGCTAGGTAAACGCATGACCTCGATCTACGTGTTGGGCCTTTCCCATCCGCTGCTCGGGAAGCCAGAGAGTAACTCCGTAAAATTGATCTTTCCTACACCACCGCCAAGCAAGAATGCGGCTACCGAATTGAATCATGGCCTCATTGATGCCCTGATGGCTTATGGAGTTTCCTTGAAATATGAAGAGATCCTGATCGAGAAACTTAACAAGCTTAATGCCGCGATTGCCGGTACAAAATGGTCAGATCAAGTAGACATGCCTGCTTATATTTCTAACCGGTTAAAATTGGTGGAGAAACTTGAAGTAAAGCTTAATAAGAACGAAGAGGTTCGTTCACACGCAACACAGCTTCTGCCCCCACTGCGCCACCTATCCTCAACTGTCTGTATGTTCACTGAAAAGTGTAACTCCTCGCAGGCAGAATGGTTGCGCGCCCATGTCCATGCCGAAGCTATGCAAATGCTATCGACGCAATGGCTATATTTATGGGATGACGACCCCTTACCCAACGCCCCCGATGCACTAGTCGACCCGGCGTCAGCATTGCGCCACCAGCTCGCGCATCATCTAGCGAAGACTCTTCATAGACAATTAAGGCGGCATGCCGACAAGCACCATGAGATTGACTTTGACGAGTTATATTACACGCTAACGCCCGCACGGGATCGCCTTGGTCGCCCCTCACCCGGCTGGGCGTTGTGCGGGCATGCTTTGCATACCAATGGCGTTTCCTATCTTCCAGACAGACTTATCTTTGACACGTTGAAGTTCTGTGACCTGAAAGCGTATTGGCAAACGCATCAACAGGATTGCCTTTCAGCCATCAACGATAAGCCAGATGATTCAACGGCAGTTTCACCGGAGCCTGCCGACCAATAGGCTTCACGTCGCTAGCGCTACTCTCCAATTAAAAAATACTCAGCTTCCTCATGTCATGAACGAATAACAGGAGTTCGTCATGAGCATGAAACTGATCCGCATCAAAGACGTCATGGAACGCACAGGGCTAGCCAGATCGACGATCTACAAGTACATCAACCTTGGGCAGTTTCCACAGCCAATCAAGCTGGGCACACGGGCCGTTGCCTGGGTCGAAAGTGAAATCGATACTTGGATAAACGACAGCATTAAGCGTAGAGATGACGATGCTGCCTAATATCAAATTATTTAGCTTTTGCTAATTTAATTGAAGAGTTGATTATCCACTAGCCGCTACTCGCTTACGCTAGCGCCCACCTACATCCGTCGAACTGCCATCAATCTTTCTGACCCTTGTTTAATTATTATTAAGCTAATCAAAGGGTAGAGGGAGGGGCATCAAGCCCCGTACCTAAGCATCCAACGAAAGGCTAATCATCAAGACATCATCAACGCATTGAATCCAGCACCTGCTGGAGGATTCGTCGTGCCTGTCATAAACGCCCATGCCGCAGAAGCCATGGGCCATCTTTCCTATCAAGGAGATTAAAATGCTACCACCACGTCACTCAAACGCTAACCTGCACTTCGCCTATACCCCTATCTTTAATGGGCTACGTATCCAAGAGGACCACCTGCCAATGGCAAGTGAGTACCTTCAAGCCCTTTACGATACGATGCACAAGGCACTCGCTGACTACCCACGCATGCTAGCCTTCCGGATTGATCCTGTCATCCCTACGGAGATAAGCGACAAAATGACGCTAGAGGATCATAAAGGCCTTATCGCAAGGCTCACCGCCTCCTTTAAGGCTATTATTAAGCACGACCGGGAACAGAAGCGTCAGAACGGCTGGGTACCAGATACCAAAGTGCGATACGTGTGGAGCCGGGAAATCGGCATTAACGGTAAGCCGCACTACCACTTATTGCTCCTGCTTAACCGTGACGCCTATCACATGCCTGGTAAGGCATGCTCTCCCAATGAAAACCTTATCAGCCGCATCTCACGCGCTTGGTATAGCGCGCTAGGGGTCGCTTGGAATCCTCAAGAGCCCTGGGTACACGTGCCTGACAATCCGTATTATTGGGTCAACCGAGGTGATATGAGCAGCTTTCAGGAGGCGTTCTACCGCGCCTCTTACCTTTGCAAAGCGAATACAAAACAGTACGGATTAGGTTTACGAGCATTTGGAACCAGTCGTAACTGAAAATCTCATCATGACCATTTAGCAAGGCTGCTAAGCAGCTCTTTGCTCGCATGCCCCCACACCGCTAAACTCGGCTCACAATTTTGTGGGGGCTATCTATCAGCCATGACCACTGTTTCTGCCATACATGGAACCATCAATGAGCCACACCGTTACGCTGCAACAGCTGGAATCCTTCTTATGGGAAGCTGCCGATATCCTGCGCGGCAATATGGATGCGTCCGAGTACAAGGATTACATCTTTGGCATGATGTTCTTGAAGCGCCTGTCGGATGCTTTTGAGGAAGCCCAGGAGTCGGTGGTTGAGTATTACCTCAGCAAAGGCAAAAGCGAGGCCCAGGCGCGTGAGCTGGCTGATGATGAAGACGAGTACGACAAAACTTTCTACATCCCACCTGTTGCTCGCTGGGGTGCCATCAAAGATCTCAAGCACGATATTGGCTCGGAGTTGAACAAGGCCACCGAAGCCATTGAAGAGCACAACGCCACGCTGGAAGGCGTGCTGGTGTCTATCGACTTCAACATTAAGAACAAGCTTTCGGATAAAAAGCTGCGGGATCTGCTCAGCCATTTCAGTCGCTACCGGTTACGCAACCAGGATTTCGAGCGCCCTGACCTGCTAGGCACGGCCTACGAATACCTGATCAAGATGTTCGCCGACAGCGCCGGTAAAAAAGGCGGTGAGTTCTATACGCCTTCTGAAGTGGTGCAGCTACTGGTATCACTGCTCAAGCCTCAAGCCTCATGCGGGCATGCGCATATACGACCCCACAGCGGGGTCGGGTGGGATGCTGGTACAAACCCGCAATCATCTAGCTGTTAATGGTGAAAACCCGGCCAACCTCTCGCTGTTTGGCCAGGAGATGAACCTGAACACCTGGGCCATCTGCAAGATGAACATGTTCTTGCACGGCGTTTACAGCGCCGATATTCGCAAGGGCGACACGCTAGGCGACCCACAGCACACCCAAGGCGGTGAGCTGATGACCTTCGACCGGGTACTTGCCAATCCGCCGTTCAGCTTGAAGAAATGGGGCAAGGAAGAAGCCGATAACGACCCCTATGGCCGCTACCCCTACGGCACGCCGCCGAAAGATTCCGGCGACCTGGCCTTTGTGCAGCACATGATCGCCAGCCTGAATGCCGAGGGCATGATGGGCGTGGTAATGCCCCACGGTGTGTTGTTCCGGGGTGCCAGTGAAAAAGCTATCCGTCAGGGCATCTTGAATGATGACCTTCTGGAGGCAGTGATTGGCCTGCCTCCAGCACTGTTCTACGGCACCGGCATTCCCGCCAGCCTGCTGATCATCAACAAGCGAAAGCCTGCCGAACGTAAAGGCAAGGTGCTGTTTATTAACAGCGAGCTGGAATTTGAAGAAGGCAAGAACCAGAACAAGCTGCGTCAGCAGGATATCGAAAAGATCGTCGCTACCTTTGACGATTACGCCGAGATCAAGCGCTACTCCAAAGTCGTCACCCTGGCAGAGATTGCCGAGAACGACTACAACCTGAACATCCGCCGCTACGCCGATACCAGCCCACCGCCAGAAATCTTTGATGTGCGCGCCATCCTCCACGGCGGCATCCCCGTGCGGGAAGTGGAAAGCGAATATATTCGCGAAGAGATCCTGATAGATTTTGATGTTCGCTGCGTATTTGATCGCCGTGATGAAGCCTACTTTGACTTCAAGCCTGCCATCGACAGCAAAGAGCAGCTGCGTGACATCGTCCAGCAGGAAGCCCCCGATGCTGACAACAGCGCTGCCATTATCAGCCAGCTAGAACGCTGGTGGGATAAGTACAAGGTATCGCTGCACGAACTGGATGCCAAAGTAGCCAAAGCCGAAAGCGTGATGAAGGGGTACCTGAAGGAGCTGGGGTATGAGTGACCTGAAGGGATTCACAAATACCGCGAGCGCTGGATGCACTGGAGCGGTAAATTCGGTGCCTAAGGGATGGACTTCAGCTGAGCTATCTGACTTCTGCGATACCGTAGGTGGCGGCACACCTGATAGGTCAGTTGAAGAATATTGGAATGGTGAAATACCTTGGGCTTCCCCCACTGAAATTACAACACGTCATTCAAAGTACATCTCAAAAACTAAAGAAAGCATCACTCTCAAGGGTTTAGAAAAAAGCTCTGCGAAGCTCCATCCGCCTGGAACTGTTTTAATGACCAGCCGGGCCAGTATTGGTTATGTCGCGATTAACACTGTTCCAATGGCTACCAACCAAGGATTTCAGTCTTTACGCTGCAAAAAAAATGCCTTAGCGGACTACATATATCAATATATTACTTGGATACGACCTGAGTTAGAAAGAATGTCTGCTGGCAGCACGTTTTCGGAGATTTCCTCTTCTAGTGTGAAAAGGCTTCGAGCGACGCTTCCCCCACTCTCCGAACAGAAAAAAATCGCCGCCATTCTGTCATCCGTCGATGAGGTGATTGAAAAAACACGCGCCCAGATCGACAAGCTGAAAGACCTGAAAGCCGGCATGATGCAAGAGCTGCTGACTAAGGGTATTGGTCATACTGAATTCAAGGACTCGCCGGTGGGGCGGATACCTGTGAGATGGGATTGTGTATTGCTTGAAGAAGTTGCAGCTGTTCAAACAGGAGTTGCAAAAAACTCAAACTCTAAAGGTGACATGATAAGTGTTCCTTACCTTAGGGTGGCAAATGTTCAAGACGGCTATCTTAATCTAACTGAAATAAAGTACATTGAAATCGACAAGGGGCGATTGAGTCGTTTTTCTTTGCAGCCCGATGATGTATTGGTAAACGAAGGAGGGGACTTTGATAAGATTGGGCGCGGTGCCATTTGGAAAGGATTGATAAGCCCCTGCGTTCATCAGAATCATGTTTTTGTCGTTAGAACGATGAAAGATCAGCTTCTTCCTGAGTTTTTTAATTATTTGTCCGGCAGTCAGTATGGTAAGAGCTATTACCTCGGTTGTGCCAAACAAACTACTAACCTCGCAAGTCTAAACTCAAGTCAGTTAAAGATGTTCCCAGTTCTGTTGCCATCTATCGCTGAGCAAGAATGTATCTGTAAAAATTTGGGTGCAATTGATCAAAAGCAGCGTCTACTTGAAGAGAAATTAGCTGGGAAAATAAATATCAAAAGAGCCTTGATGCAAGACTTACTCACGGGCAAAGTCCGCGTACAGGTAGAGGCCCGCGAGCTAGCCGAAGCCTGATATTCCCCCCTCAACCGCCTCGCCATGAGTTGACAGGTCTGAATTTTAACCCATACTTGTCAACTCAATTACTTCTCATCAAGGTGCCCCCTCATGCTGCATGATCGCTTGCATCGTGCGCGTGTCCTCAAGAACATGACCCTGCAGCAGGTGGCCGACCAGCTGGGGGACATTACCAAGCAGGCTCTGTCCAAATTTGAGCAGGGCAAGGACGCGCCCAATTCCACTCGCTTAATCCAGCTCGCTGATGTGCTGGGGGTTAGCCCTGAGTATTTTTTCCGCCCGGATTCGGTGGCACTTGGCGCGGTCGATTTCCGCAAGCACTCCGCTTTTGGCAAACGCCAGCAGGAAGCCGTTAAAGAGCAAGTGCGCGAGCATCTTGAGCGCTATTTAGCGGCAGAAAGCGTGTTCGAGACTGAGCCACGTAGCCGTGGCTTTACCCAATGGCATCGCCGCTTTGCGGTAGCTAATGCTGAAGAGATCGAACAGGCGGCGGAAGCGTTGCGCAACGCCTGGAACCTGGGGCTAAACCCCATTGCCAACCTGACCGAACCCCTGGAAGAAAACGACATCAAGGTGGTGGGCCTGCACGCCCATCAAAAGTTCGACGGCTTGTGTGTGCTGGTCAATGATGGCGCGGATGCGGTGATTGTGAGCAACACTGACCGCCCCGGTGAACGCCAACGCTTTAATCTCGCCAATGAGCTAGGCCACCTAGTGATGGCCATGCCTGAAGCCATTCACGGCACTCGGGAAGAAGAGAACAACTGCCACCGCTTTGCCGGTGCCTTTCTGTTTCCTGCCAGCCAGGTACGCGCCATTTTCGGCGAGCACCGCAAGCGTGTACTGTTCGATGAGTTTTTGCTGGCCAAACAGGAGTGGGGCATTTCTATTCAGGCGATTCTACGGCGCCTGCATGACCTGAATATCATCAACCCGAACCTCTACCAAAGCACCGTCAAATACTGGTCAATGCAGGGCTACCGCTCCAGTGAGCCTAACCCTTTGCCATCAGAGACTTCTTACCGCCTGCGGCAGCTGGTTTACCGGGCCCTTGCGGAAGGGTTGGTGACTCCCTCACGGGCAGCGGAATTACTCAATACCGGCCTGAGGGATATCCAGGAGGTAATGGCCAACGGACAGACAGGTGGCGCCGCGCATGTCAGCGAAAATACTTGTCTCTGATACCAATATTTGGATCGATCTTCATCGTAGTGGCCTGCTAACAACCGTCTTTGCACTGCCCCACCAATTTGTCACCACGGATTTTGTATGGCGAGAGTTAAGGCAGCCACCCGGCCAGCAGCTGACGGATCTGGGGCTGATGATAGAAGGCTTAAGTGGCGATGAGGTGGTGTCGCTTTTTGGACTTCGCCAAACCCTGGGCAACTCTTCTTTGGCCGATGTGTCCTGCTATTTTCTGGCCAGAGAACGTGGCTGGACGCTATTAACCGGTGACGGTGCGCTGCGCAAGTCCGGTCAACAAGGCAAGCTTGAGGTGCGGGGTGTGCTGTGGATTTTGGATGAACTGGAACGCCACGCCTTGCTCTCGACGCAACAGCTCGCCGATGCGTTAGACAGCATGCTGAAGGCAGGTGCCCGATTACCGGAGGCTGAATGCCGTAAACGGCTGAACCGTTGGCGGTAGCATGCTAGGCTGAGCAAAAAGCATGACAAAGGATACTTACCTTGTTTCAGGATGAAGTCGAAAAGGTCGAGCTACCTGCTATTGCCCAGCTTAAGCAACTGGGGTGGCGTTATGTTCCTGGGGCAAATTTATCCCCTGTGCTGCCGATTGACGGTGCCCCTTCTACTGGTGAACGTGGCTACTACCGCGATGTCGTGCTCGTTAAACGGCTTGAGGCTGCTCTGCGGCGCTTAAACCCCTGGATCAGCGAAGAGAACCTGCGCAAGGTGATGCGTGAAATTACTCACCCCCACCACGCAGGGCTGATGGAGTACAACCACGCCACCTATCAGCAGTTGGTCAACTATCTGTCGGTAGAGCAGGATGTAGGTAAGGGGCGAAAGGGCCAGACGGTCAAAATCATCGATTTCGAGCAGCCTGACAACAACGACTTTCTCTGCACCAACCAATTCAAGATTGAAGGCCTCAATCAGAACATCATCCCGGATATCGTTTGCTTCGTGAACGGCCTGCCGTTGGCGGTGATTGAGTGTAAGTCGCCTTATATTGCCGATGCCCTAGCGCAAGGTATTGATCAGTTACGGCGCTACGCCAACCTACGTTACCCCGAAGATGAAGAAGGCGCTCAAAAGCTTTTCTGGTACAACCAGCTCATGGTATCGACCTGCCGGGATCAGGCTCGGGTCGGTACGATTAGCTCAAGCGCTCAGCATTATGGCGATTGGAAAGACGCCTACCCGTTTACCGATGCCGATATCCGCCAGTCGCGCGCTACTGCTCAGGCAGCACCGCAATCACTACCTGCCGCCACTGCCTATCAAGTAACGGATGTACCCTCTCCGGCTTACCTGCTAGAAGCGCAGCGTGTTGCAGCAGGCCTATCGGCCGACACAGAAATCAACGCCCAAGAACGTCTCTTAGCGGGGCTTTTCTCGCCCGCACATTTTCTTGATTTGATCCAAAACTTCACGCTATTTGAAGCCGTGGACGGGCGATTGATCAAAAAAATTGCCCGTTATCAGCAGTACCGCGCAGTGAATAAGGTCATTGGGCGCCTTAAAGTAGGTAGGGATCGTAAGGAAAAATCTGGGGTAGTGTGGCATACCCAAGGCTCAGGTAAGTCGCTCACCATGGTCATGCTGGCGGTGAAGATGCGTCGCGACCCAGAACTCCAGCAATATAAGCTGGTGTTCGTCACCGACCGTACACAGCTGGATAACCAGCTCTCCGCTACCTTCCGCGATGCCCAGAATGAAACTGTGCACAACGCCAGTTCCGTCGCAAAATTGAAAACCCTGTTACAGCGCGATTCATCCGATATCGTCACCGCCATGGTGCAGAAATTTCAGGAAGCCGAAGCCGAGGGCGACTTCACCAACCTAAACCCCAGCGATAAAGTGATTGTGCTGGCCGATGAGGCCCACCGCACCCAGTTTGGTAACCTCGCTGCCACCATCAACGCCGCACTACCCAATGCCCCCAAGATCGGCTTTACCGGCACGCCCTTGCTGAAAACCCAGAAAATGAACCAGGCGTTTGGTGGCTATATTGATCAATATAAAATCAACGAAGCCGTGGCTGATGGGGCCACGGTGCGTATTCTCTACGAAGGCCGTCAGGTACTGACCGATGTAGTAGGCGATTCGCTGGATTCGCTTTTCGAAGAGTACTTTCGCGATTACAGCGACGACGAAAAAAAAGAGATCAAGAAAAAGTACGGGGTGGAACGCGCGATACGCGAGGCACCTGCCCGCATCCGCTGGGTATGTATCGACCTGCTGAAACACTACCGGGAGCATATTCAGCCCAACGGCTTTAAGGCGATGATTGTGGTGGGTAGCCGCTACGCCGCCACCTTATTCAAGAAAACCTTAGACGAACTGGATGCCCCGCCTTCTGAGGTTATCGTTTCCGGCAGCCACAACGACCCCGCTTATTTGGCGCAGTACACCGATAAAGCCCGCCAGAAACAGGTCATCGGCAACTTCACCAAACCGTTAAGTGAAGACCCAACGGCTTTTTTGATCGTGAAGGATATGCTGCTCACCGGCTTTGATGCGCCGATTGCCCAGGCGATGTACATCGACCGCAGTCTAAAAGACCACACGCTGATGCAGGCGATTGCGCGGGTTAACCGCACCTGCTCTTCCCCTAATGGTAAGGGGGCAAAGCAAGCAGGCTTTATCGTCGATTACTACGGGTTATCCGACCAGCTCACCGAAGCGCTGGAGATGTTCAGTAACGATGACGCGGAAGGCACTTACCATAGCCTGAAAGACGAGATCCCCAAACTTAAAGCGGCCCATACGCGGGTGGCCAAGCTATTTGCAGGGCTGAAAGAGAAGGATATCGATGCCTACGTCCTGTTTCTCAAAGACGAAGACAAACGCCAGCAGTTTGAGCTGGCCTATAAAGCCTTTGCTAAGCAGATGGATATCATCTTGCCCGATACGGCTGCCAAGCCGTTTGTGCCTGATCTAAAATTCTGGGGTAAGGTACAGAACGCCGCAAGAAACCGCTACCGCGATCCAGGCCTTAACCTTGCCGATGTAGGGGAGAAAGTGCGTAAGCTGGTGGAAGACCACATCATCAGCACAGGCGTCGACCCCAAGATTCCACCGGTCGATTTGATGGACGCCAACTTCAAACAAACCGTGGAGCAGATCAAATCCCCGGAATCTAAAGCGTCCGAGATTGAGAGTGCGATCAAGCACCACATCACCGTCAACCTGGAAGAAGACCCCGAGTATTACAAATCGCTCAGCCTACGCCTACGCGATATCATCGAAAAAACGGCAGGCAAGTGGGATCAGCAGCTAGAACTACTGCTGCAGATGGTCAGCACCATCGACACCGAGCATAAGCAAGAAGCCGATGCCCTAGGGCTGAGTGAAACCGAGTTCGCGTTCTACAACATCCTGATGGCGGAAGTGACCCACCACGCCGGGGAAGATGCCATTAGCGAAGCGGTGCATGATGAGATCAAAGCGATCAGCCAGCACCTTGTGGATATGTTTGATGAAGCCACCCAGATCGTCGACTTTTTCGATAAGCAGGATCAGGTCAAGCGCATGAAAAAAGAGATCAAACGAGCCGTTTTAGACGGCTCCTTCGCGGACAAGGCCCTGGCCACCGTCGTGCAAGACCGCTTTATGGAACTAGCCAAGCACCGTTTCGGTAAAGCAACCCCATGACCGCTATGGCGCATCCAACCGAATACCGAGTGGCCTCGGGTTTTATTGCCGAAATCATCCGCACCAATCGCCGTAAATCGGCGGATATCCGAGTGGAAGAAGGCGCGGTGTCTATCGTAGTGCCCAGCGACACCTCGCTAGAAAAGATCGATCAGTTGCTGGCCAACAAGCGGCGCTGGATCAAAGAAAAAATGGCCCTACACCAGTTGGCTGCGCCTGCCAGTAGCCGAGAGTTTGTCTCCGGCGAAGCCTTTCCCTATCTAGGCCGCCACTACCGCCTCAAGATAGAAACCGGTGCCTTTGCCCCGGTAAAGCTGCTACACGGCAGGCTGCTGGTCACGCTACCCCAAAGTACACAACGCCAATCCATGGTGCGCAACGCCCTGGTGCGCTGGTACAAACGCCAAGCCGAACAAAAAATAAAAGAGAAAGTGACGCGCTTCGCCCCGGTGGTCGGTGTATCACCAATGGACATAGGCATTCGCACGTTCAAATCACGCTGGGGGAGCTGCACCGCCAAGGGCAAGCTGGAGTTTAACTGGCAGATCATGATGGCCCCCAACCGCATGGTGGATTACGTGGTGATGCACGAGCTTTGCCACCTTATCCGCCACGACCACTCCCCTGAGTTCTGGAATGAGATGGGGCGGGTGATGGCGGACTATCCTCAGTGCCGTGAGTGGTTAAGGGAGAATGCGGAGAGGGTGAGGTTTTAATGGTTTTTCAATTACCACTTGTGCCAGTTTTCTTGTGTAACGTCGGCGCAGCTTTTGATCCAAAGCAGTCTTTTAGATGTTCTGCATGTGCGCCCGGTAAGTCCCTTCCCGGTGAATATGGGCACGTGGATAACTACCAAAACCTTTTGATACCTTAATACTACAGCCATAACTATTGTAGCGATCTCATGTGCTGACCTCAGAGCTTACTGCTGCTGACGGTGGCGCTGCCAAGCTCGTTACTGATGTTTTCGTCTTCAATCAGACCAATAGAATAAATTTTTTCCCTGCCATGGCCATCTCCCTATCTTTTTTGAAACCAAATGTTCGCTTAAACCCTGTGTTTACTATTGCTAGGTAAGGTCAAATTGAGCCTAACCGGACAGTCAGGTCATCTACGAATATTGAGAAAGGAAGATCCGGCTCCTGCATTCTTCACTTTGTGATCAGATCTAAATTTTCAATATACACTGTAGCTTATTTAGCAATGACTGCAATGCTAGCTTTTAAGTGTTTTCAGGCTTCAAAAAACATTATAGATTACTTCCTTTATGCGATTTTAGTCTAAAAATAATTTTTTTTATTGTTAAACTAAAGATTCGCGGATTTTTATTGAATTTTAATTTTTCTTTAGTGTAAAAGCATCAGTAATAGTGCTAATTTATTATTGGGAAATTAATTATTTTTAGTAATAAAAAAGGTTATTACTAATGCTTAACGATATGAAGGTATCGCATCAGCTGGCAGTATTAGTGGGTGTCTTTAGTATTGCCATACTGATCATTGGCACCTTAGGAGTGACGGGGAAAAAAGCCACGCTGGATAGCCTCAAAACGGTCTATGAAGACCGCGTGGTGCCTGTAAAACAGCTATCGACCATCGTCGAGGCATATGCCATCAATATCGTTGATACCGCTCATAAAGTTAGCAACGGGAATATTCAGTGGGAACAAGCATCCCGTAATTTGGCCGAGGCACAAGTCACGATTACACAAGAGTGGCAAGCCTATTTGGGCACGGAGTTGGTTGCAGCAGAAGAACGCCTAGTTACGGAGCTAAAACCGTTGCTCGAAAGCGCTAATAATGTAGAAGCACAGTTAGCAAATATCATTCAACGGCAGGACTTTGCTGCTTTAGATGATCTTATCGTGAATAACCTTTACCAAAGTATTGATCCTGTATCTGAGAAGTTCGATGAACTCATGACGGTTCAGCTCAACGTGGCAGAGCGTGAATACAATCAAGGGTTGGCGCAATACGATACGATGCGATTGGCATTCATTGCCGCCATCGCGGTCGTACTGGTGATAGGCATTTTATTGGCCTGGTATATTATTTCCCGTCTCAGTCGCCAACTGGGCGCCGAGCCTGCTCGCGTAGCGAATATAGCGAGCCAGGTAGCAAACCAGAACCTAGATATCGTCATCCAAACCCGCACAGACAAGGATGATGGTAGCGTGCTATTTGCCATGAAACGTATGGTCGACAATTTATCTAGCGTTATTCTCAGTGTGCGTGAGAGCGCTAATTCGATTCATGTTGGCACGCGCGAGATAGCCAGGGGCAATGCTGATCTTTCTTCACGGACAGAGGAGCAGGCTTCTGCTCTTCAGCAGACCGCTGCTAGCATGGAAGAGATGACCGCAACGGTAAAACAGAACGCTGAGAACGCAAAGCAGGCCAGCGGCTTAGCTCAACAAGCGTCGAGCACCGCCGAGCGAGGTGGTGATGAGGTGCTTCGTGTGGTGAAAACTATGCATGACATTGCCAGCAGCTCAAAGCAGGTGTCGGATATTATCAGTGTTATCGACTCTATTACCTTTCAGACCAATATTCTTGCCCTCAATGCTTCCGTTGAGGCCGCCCGTGCAGGAGAGCAAGGCCGAGGGTTTGCCGTGGTCGCAAGCGAAGTACGTAATCTTGCTAGCCGTAGCTCAGAAGCGGCGAAAGAAATCAGAACGCTCATTGAGAGTTCGGTGGCCCAAGTCCAGCAAGGCTCAGCCTTGGTCGAGCAGACAGGCAGTACGATGACAGAAGTGGTTAGTGCGATTCGTCGCGTTAACGACATCATGGACGAAATATCCGCTGCCTCCCAGGAACAAAGCGACGGTATTGAACAGGTCGCCCAAGCCGTCGGCGAGATGGATCAAGTAACACAGCAGAATGCCGCCCTCGTTCAGAAGGCGTCGTCGGCGTCGGCTTCATTGGATGAGCAGGCTGATCGTCTGGAAGCCGCCGTGGCCGTTTTTCAGCTGACGGCAGGCCAATACAACGCCGAATCATCAAGGAGTAGTGCTGAAGCGGGCAGGTTTGAAGAACGTTTTAGAATTGGCATTGGCGCCACTCAGGTAGCGTCGTCCACACCGAAACAACAACGTTCTCATAACGACTCATCGCATAGACTCTCGTCGGATGAATGGGAAGAGTTCTGATGGCATATTTGGAAGCTTAAGCGCAGACACATTGTCGCTGATGACCATAACGTTTTGCGAGGCGCGCATGCTACGTTAGTGAAGTAATTGGCAGAGTATTTCGTTTCTTAGAGCCCATTGATATGAATTAGCAAACCGCTGTACGGGTCGTTGGGAATGAGCACTTCCTACTAATGTTAGAAAGCGGAAAATTTACTCAAAAAATTTTATATTTGATTTTGGAACGCTTGTAGAGCGCGCGGACTATCTGGCAACAGACGCTTTGCAAAGTGTCTAGCCTAAATAAGTAACGGCTTAACCTTTCCAAAGCTCATACAAATAATGCATGTAGATAAGCATTTGACTAACACTTTTATAGTAGACGTAATTTACTCACAAGAATAATGTTATTTGCGTACTTCTTGACACAGATCAAATTATTATTTTAAGTATGAATTACCGTCCGACTTTAGTACCAAGTTCAAAGTATTTTTAATGATCGATAAGATTTACAAAAATACTCATTAAGATTGACCACTCGTAATCGAGGCTCATCCGTGCGATCAAACCTTCCTGTGACTCAGAGCGAAGTTCAGCTCAGCGAATCTGATTTGCTGATCTCGCGTACCAACCTTCAGGGCAAAATTACCTACGCTAATCCGGCTTTTGTCAGGATCAGCGGGTTCAGTTTGGATGAGCTGATTGATGCCGATCACAATCTCGTACGACATCCCGATATGCCTCCTGCCGCGTTTGCTGATTTCTGGAACACCATCAAACTGGGCCATGTATGGACGGGATTGGTCAAGAACCGTTGTAAAAATGGTGACCATTACTGGGTACGCGCTAACGTTGTACCTATTGAAGAAGCTGGAAATATAATTGGCTATGCTTCTCTTCGTGTTCGCCCAGAGCCTAAGGAAGTCGAACATGCTGAACGTGTCTATCGTGAATGGCGTGAGGGAGCGGGCAAGCGATATCGACTTTACCGGGGACTTGTACTGCGCAGAGGTTTTCTAGCCTCCCTTGGTCGACTTAACGTGGTATCCACTAAGGCCCACACATATTGGTTAACCGCCTTTTCGCTAGCCAGCATTATGGCGTTTGCCATTCCTCAAGGCTTGAGAGACAACAACCCTCTCGTCTTAGCTGTGGCGGGTATCATGGCGCTGATTGTTGTTGTGCTCGGTTTGACCCAACAGCGGCGGGTGGCCAAGGCCATGAGCGAGTCGCGGCGTTTTGTGCTGCAAGTGGCAGCTGGCAACCTCACCGTGGGTGTGCCAGAGCATGGTCATGATGCTATCGGCGAATTAATGGAAGCGCTTTCCTCCATGAAGAAAGGGCTTAGCGGAATTGTTGAAGACGTGAATGCCGGAATCAACAAAGTACGACCAGCCGTATCCAACATTCGCACCAGCAACGAGGAAATTGGCCTGCGCAGCGACGATCAGGCTGCATCTGTACAGGAAACAGCTGCCAGTACTGAAGAGCTAACCGCTACGGTGAAGCAAAACGCGGACAATGCTCATCAAGCCAGCGTGCTCTCACTCTCTAATGTAAAGGAGGTTGAGTCAGCTGGTGAAGCCATGAACCAGGTTGTTCAGCGAATGTCTGCGATTGCTGCCAGCGCCCAGCAAATGAGCGAAATGGTGTCAACGATAGACTCCATTGCTTTTCAGACGAATATTCTTGCCCTCAATGCTTCCGTTGAGGCCGCCCGTGCAGGAGAGCAAGGTCGAGGATTTGCGGTCGTTGCCGCAGAAGTGCGCAATTTAGCAAGTCGATCATCAGACGCCGCCAAAGAGGTTCATCGCCTCATCAACACGTCTCATAAGGAAATAGAGAGAGGGTCTCAAGTAGTCTCGGAAACCGAGTCTGCAATTGGCCGTGTGGAAGTCGCTAGTCGTCAAGTACACACGATTATGGAAGAGATTACCGCCGCCTCTCGCGAGCAAAGTCATGGCATTTCACAAATTGGCGATGCTATCAATCAGATGGAACAAAGTCTTCAACAAAGTGCTCTGCAATTGCAATCAACCACCGATGCGACCAAAGCACTAGAGAGTCAGACAATACAACTGGTCAATGCCATTCGTGCGTTTCGTACTAAGCCCAACGGGCGAGAGTTGACGGCCGAAACCAGTCGTTCTGGATCAAGTATTCCATCGTCTGCTTATAGGTCTTTACCAAAACCTTTAACGTCCTCGCCTGGGGATGATGAATGGGTACCCTTTGTCAATCATAGGTAGTCGGGACCATTTTCGTAGAAAGCAAAAAATGTTGTTTAGAAACCGAACTCTCGCATACGAAGGCATCTGTTATGAACTTATCCGACGATCCAATGCTTCACGCCTGGGACCGCTCGCTCTTCGAAGCAGCGATGTGGAACTCACCTGATGCTGTGATCGTCACCACCACCGAGCTTGAGCTTCCTGGTCCACGTATTCTCTATGCCAACCCTGCCTTCTGCCGTATGACAGGCTATGAGGTTGAGGAGCTTCTCGGGCAAACACCTCGCATGCTTCAAGGGCCTGAAACAGATCCGAAGGTATTGGAGGCATTACGCGAGTCCTTGATATGTCAGGAACCCTTTTTAGGTTCCACCATCAACTATCGCAAGGACGGTATTCCCTATCAAGTCGAGTGGAGCATCTCTCATGTGCGAGATAAGGCAGATAATAGAGCACTCTACGTTTCCATCCAGCGTGTTGTTAACGCCAACTCAGCGCGCCTACAGCATATGGAAGCGATACTGCGAGCCGCCCCGGTTGGCTTGATGTTAACAGGCCCCGGTGGTCTCATCGAATCCGCCAATAAGATCGCTGAGCAGGCTTTCGGTTACTTGCCTGGCAAACTGAAAGGGGTGCCGGTTGATATGCTTGTGCCCGAAAAGTTTAGGGCACAGCACCCCCATCATCGTCATGACTTTGCACGAGACCCAAAGGCACGCTTAATGATGCCGCAACGAGAACTTCAGGGGCAGCGTCAAGATAGGAGCCTTTTTCCATTAGAAGTCGGGCTTGCCCCAATAACGATTGATGGTGTGCCACACACACTCGCCTCGGTAATCGACATTAGCGAGCGAAAAAAGACAGAACAGTCAATGGCCTTTCATGCGCAGCTACAAGCTTCACTGGCAGCATTTGGTCAGGCGGGGCTAAAGGGCGCGTCTCTTAACGAGCTTTACCGGCAGACGGTCGAATTGACCATTAACCTCTTCGGCTTCGAGGCGGCGCTGCTGGTCGAATTAGATTCGTCGAGACATCAAGGCACCGTGGTGGCGGCCACCAGCACGCTAAACATAGTCTGGCCAGAGAATCTAACGCTGAACGGCGACATGCTTGCCACAGCTGCAATGGAAAATAGTGAGTGTGCTATCGATGAACTTCCGTCAACGCTGCGTGAGACGTTAAAAAAGTGGCCTCAGCTCACTAAGGCCCTATGCATCCCGATACAAGAGCCAAACCGATGCTGGGGTCTGCTATATGTCTTTAATAAGGGCCAGACGCCGCTTAATGACAGTGGATTACAGGGGCTATCGAGTCTCACTCATACGTTGGCTTCGGCTACACGACGAGAACGTGACCAACGAGAAAGACGGCAGGTTACTCACTTGCAATCAATTGCTGGTCAAATGGCTAATCTGGGAGGATGGAGCTACGACGCGCAGAGTAATAAACTGCACTTTTCGGATGAGGTATGCGACATCCATGAACTGCCTTATGGCTCCCGGTTAACGTTCGATGAAGCGCTCGCCTTTTATCTACCCAAGCATCAGCAGCGTATTGCTGAACGGGGGCGAGCCTGCATAAGTACGGGCATGCCTTTCGATGAGGAAGCCGAGATCCTCACAGCTAAAGGCAATCAGCGGCTGGTTCGCGTCATTGGGGCTTGTATAAGTGATGAGGCCAATGCGGTCTTTAAGGTTCAGGGCGCTTTTCAAGATATCACTGATCAACGCCGCGTTGAACAGAGTTTGGTGCATAGTCAGGAAAGGTTCAGGCAGCTTTCGGAGGCGATGCCAACGATTGTTTGGACTGCTGACGCCGATGGTCGTCTAGATTATGCTAATCGTCGTCTTCAAGAGGTCACCGGCATCAGCAATGGTGTATTACTTGAGGGAAAGTGGATTCATGCCCTCCATCCCGATGATGTGGCACGGTGCAAAAAGGTGTGGGGAGATGCCGTTGCTACGCAAAAAAACTATCACATCGATTTTCGCTTATATCACAAAAGCGATAATTACTATCGCTGGTATCGGGTCAGTGCCGTGCCCGCTCTTGATGAGCACGGCCAAGTCAACAAGTGGTATGGCAGTGGGCTGGACATCCATGACCGTAAAGTATTGGAGGAGGAGCTTACTCAGTCAGCCAACACGCTGACGCAAACGTTGGAGAGCATCACCGACGGTTTCTTTACGCTGGACAGGCATTGGAATTTTCAATATTTCAATATTGAAGCCGAACGATTATTAGCCAAGCCTCGTGATGTCGTACTAAACCAACCTCTTTGGGGGATTTTTCCCGAAATAACTGGATCTCACGCTGGTGACGAGTTTCGTCAGGCAATGACCGAGCAGGCTACTCGGCACTTCGAATATTTTTTTGCTGTTTTAGACACGTGGCTTGAAATTCACGCTTACCCATCAAACAAAGGGCTTTCGGTCTATTTCCGCGATGTGACAGACCGAAAACGGAGCGAAGCGCAGATTGAGTTTTTGGCATTTCACGACACGCTGACGCATTTGCCTAATCGTCGACTTTTCCAGAAACGGCTTGATAGCATCATTACAACCCAGCATAAAACCAAAGCTTACGCAGGGGTGATGCTCATTGATTTGGACCACTTTAAAGTCCTCAATGATACTTGGGGGCATAATCGAGGGGATCAGCTTCTCAAAGCCGTAGCCCGCCGTCTCGAAAGCCTTGAAAATGACGGGCTCCATGTCGCACGTCTAGGTGGCGATGAGTTTACGGTTCTGCTGGAACATCTTTCCCCTTTACAAGAAGAAGCTACCCATCAACTTCAGCTAGCCGCAGAGAGAGTGCGTGCGCTACTCAATGAACCCTATGAAACCGAGAGTCTGGGTATGCGACGTACCTGTAGCATCGGGGCCACATTGGTGGGGCTAGACAGCGACAGCTTGGAAGAGGTGATGAAGCGCCTTGACCTTGCCCTCTATGATGTTAAACATCGGAATCGCAATGCCGTCGTTCTATTTGATCCTGTGATGCAAGCGAAAGCTGATGCAAGAGCATGGCTTGAAGGCGGTATTCTAGCGGGGATTCAGGCGAATGAATTCATTCCTTATTATCAACCTAAGATAGACAGTTCGGGGCGTTGTGTGGGGGCAGAAGCTTTAGTGCGCTGGCTTCATCCTGAGAAAGGTCTTATCCCGCCAGGAGACTTCATCCCTATTGCCGAAGAGATCGGTTTAATCGGCATTCTTGGGAAGGAGATTTTTAAGAAAGTATGTGAGCAAATGGCACACTGGATGAAACTGAATGTTCTTGGCGACTTGGAAATATCGGTTAATGTTAGCGTAAGACAGTTCCATGAGGGAGATTTTGTTAATGATGTCGTCACCGTCATCAACGAGACCGGAATCGATCCTACCAAGCTCCAGTTTGAAGTGACGGAGACCCTTCTCCTCGATAAGCTGGAACAGACCGTGGAAAGAATGCATGCCTTGCGTAAATTGGGCATCAGCTTTGCTCTAGATGACTTTGGTACTGGTTATTCATCTCTGGCTTATCTCAAGCAGCTACCGCTTGATGTGCTCAAAATCGACCAAAGTTTCGTTAAGGATCTTCCTGACGACAGCAACGATGTGGCTATCGTCCAAACGATCATTGCGCTTGCTAACAGCTTGGGTCTTGACGTGCTAGCTGAGGGCGTAGAAACAGTAGAAATTCAAGATTTCTTGATACAAGAGCACTGCTATGTATTTCAGGGTTACCTCTACAGTCGGCCTTTGTCACCGAAAGACTTCGAACATTATTTGAAAACCATTGCTACCGTAAACCCGGCCAACCAATGAACGGCTCAATACTTGGATTTGGCATAAGGGTCGTTGCCATTATCCCTAGCATCATTTTTACTGCTTCCTACCGGGTCGAAGGTCATCAATTAAAGAATGTCAGGTATACCAAGTATGATAGGGATAAGTCTGCCGTTACTATGATTTATTACAAGATTACGATACATGCCCCGGTAACCATGATTAATACGATGGCCTTACTAAAAGGCAATTTTGTTTATGTCTAAAAAAGTCAAGCTTTGTCCAGTCGAGCAGGAACAGAAGCGTTTATTGACGTTGGCCAACTATCAGGTCCTTGATACCCCTGAGGAACCAGCGTTTGATGACATTGTTGAAGTGGTTTCAATAATTTGTGAGGCTCCTATTGCTGTTATTAATTTCATTGATCGCGATCGGCAATGGTTTAAAGCAGAAAAAGGGTTAGGCGTGCGGGAAACTCCACTGGATATCTCGATCTGTGCGCATGCCATTCTTCAACCGGGGCTATTCATTGTAACCGACACGACGCTGGATCCCCGTTTTGCTAATAATCCCTTGGTAACCGGCGAACCCCATCTGCGTTTTTACGCAGGTGCGCTGCTGGAAAGTAGCGATGGTTATCCGCTGGGGACGCTCTGTGTACTCGACTACCAGCCCCGCGAGCTGACGGAACGCCAACGCTTCGCGCTCCAAGCCCTCGCCAATCAAGTGATGGCACACATGGAGCTGATGCTCGCCCAACGCGAGCAAGCCGAATTAATACGTGAACTCAAGATAACGCGGCACGAACTGACCAAGTATGCCAGTACTGACCCGCTTACCGGCTTGCTCAATCGCCGGGCTTTTGAGCAGCGTCTCAATCAAGAACTGGCGCTGATCCAGCGCGGCACTCACTTCGCCTCGCTTATGCTCATCGACCTAGATCACTTCAAGTTTGTCAACGATACCCTTGGCCACCAAGCGGGGGATAAGGTGCTTTTACGCTTTACTGAGCTATGTCAGACAGCATTTCGCCAGGCTGATGTCATTAGCCGTTGGGGCGGAGAAGAGTTTTTAGTCTTGCTACCGATGACCACGGTGAAAGAGGCGCAATATGCTACAGAGCGACTTCACCAACTTCTGGTCATCACACCCATGCTGGATGACACACCTTTACCCCTACATATCACCGCGAGCATTGGTGTTTGTTCGCTGACAAACGCCAGTACCGTGAATAACAGTTTGCAGAGAGTTGACGAGCTTCTCTATCGAGCCAAGAAACAGGGCCGTAATCGAACAGTTTTTGAAATGGAAGAACCACCTTCTCAATGTCAGTTTGGGTAGAACCCAGCGACAAAACTAGTTCACAAGGTAATTTAAGAAGAATGCTTTTCATCTATGGGAAAGCAGAACAAATTCTGCAGTAGCTGCCTAAGTTTTACGGAAGCTAAATGTGGCGTTATATCAGTGTCGTCTTAAATTCAGCTCTTGGCAGTTTACCGTTTTAACCAAAAAACAAAGTTTGCCTAATTAATGGAGCTGCCTCGCTGGGCAGCCCCATTTTATCTCAGCATTCACCTACAAATACCCCATTTCCGCAAATGACTTACACCCATCACTCCCCACCACTACATGATCAATCACTCGTATTTCCATCAGCCCAAGTGCTTCTTTAAGTCGCTCAGTAATGCGTCGATCTGCATCGCTAGGTTCAGGATCGCCGCTAGGGTGGTTATGAACGAGAATGACAGCGGCGGCGTTGTAGGCCAGTGCCGCTTTCAGCACTTCGCGTGGATAAACACTGGCAGAATCAATGGTGCCTCGGAATAGCTCTTCAAAGCGGATCACGTGATGTTGGCTATCGAGAAAAAGTACGCTGAACACCTCGTACTCATAATCCTGAAGCAGTAGCTGTAGATGCTCAAACGCTTGCGAAGGCTGGGATATCTTGCGGCCTTTGGCGAGCTTACGCCGCGCAAAGCGCTTGGCCATGGTGATGATGTCGGTTTCGGTGACCGGCGCTGTCACGTGATAAGTGCCTGCCACTTCACCGGCTTTCAGTTTGGAATGAGTCATGGTTACCTCCAAAAAAATAAAAATACCGGGGTGGTGGCCCCGGCATCTATGTCGTTAATAGTGTGTGAGTGTTTTGGATCAGTGGCTGGATCACGCCGCCATTACTTGGCTGATACGCCGCTCCATCTCTTCATAAAAGGCCTCGACCCGCTCTGCAATGGTGCGGATCATAATGTCGTCGCGGTAGGCGCGCTTGATAAACAGCGGCATACCCGGCCAGTAGCTCACAAAGTCGATCCATTCTCGCTCGCTGACCCACAGCCCACCCTGGCACTGAGCCACATGTTCCGCTGGTATTTCCCCGCTTAACAGCACCTCGATCTGGAACTTGGGCAGCTTGGTCTTGATCTCCAGCAAGCCATTAGCCCCGACTAGGCTGTCAGGCGAATAGCCGACGTCGTGGTTAAGGATGATGCCGACTTCCTGTGGCGCTGGCTCACCGGTGGCATCGACGTAAAGCTCTCGGGCCACGCCTTCCAGCTCATGGCCCCTTCGGGTGTGAGCATTGCCTTGAAACGGCTCGGCCAGCTCGCCAGTGATGCGTTCGCCAATCAGTTGGTGCATATACGACAAGGCCCCAGTGCCAAATCCACCGGGGCCTTTGCCGTTGACCAGTAGGGTCTTGAGTTCCGACATGGTGATGCGCCCTAAGCGCGCCCCCAGCCATTCAGGGGAGCCTTGCTCCATGTTGAGCACTTGCATAAACAACCTCCGCTGATTGCGCTAGATAATGGGTTATTTCACGATGCGCTTAGTAAGAGATGCCCGCAGCTTATCGAAGTCACTTTGGGGTACTTGCACTGCCGAACCGTACTTGCCGCTGAACCACTCTTGCGTGGTCGCTGGGCATTGGCTGATCAGCCGCTGAACTTGCCCCGCCTGGAATGGCGTTACCAGCCTGATGCCACCGGCAGCGCTCCCGTTATCATCTTGGCCCCGTGTAGTGATATTAAGCAGTGCAGACAACACATAGCGCTTGCCGTAGCTGGTAGAAGATCCAAACGCCTGCACCGCGTTTTTGTTACCGCTCATATCCGCAGGCAATAGCATGCTGGTCTCTTCGCGGTGGCCATCCTTGTGCATCAGTACACCCGTTACTTGAATGCCGCGTTCCTGTGTCTGAATACGAAAGCTCACCGCAAAGCCGTGCTTCTGCATAATGGGACGCACGGTATCGACAATATCTTCCAGCGTGGCGTAAAAGCCGTTGTTAGTTTTACCCCGCTCTTCAATGCTGGGCAGCTCAGTCTGCATCGCCGCCATGGCGGTGCTATAGGCCATCATGGCCTGGCGATCCATCACGCGTTCCTGCATTTGCAGCAAGCGCTCCATTTTGTCGATATCGACGTCGGGGTTAAGCGCGGCACGCTCGATCACCTGAATGATCGCGGTGCTATCGGCAAGCGCCGGTGTTGAATTAGCAGGAACGGCCTGGAGGGATGTGTTCGTTGCTTCGCGATTTACTACATGAGTACGTTGTGCCACGGGGCACCTCCTGTAACGTCAATTGAAGAACACTGGGCGAATAACGCCCATACGGTGGTTAACTCACTGAGCGTGAACAGTTTCATTGGGTAAGTGATAGGCAATGTCGGTAGGATCGATTCGCTCTAAGCGTACTTCCGCTCGGTAAAACTCGCCTTTGGCACACACTAGTGATGTCGCGCTATGAGCGTTGTGATCTAACAGCTGTTTCGTCAGTCGTATGAGTGCCATTTCAATGGCATCAGAGATAAAGCGCATAGTCGTCCCTCGCAACATAAGCCCCACAGCAAAACGCCCAGCCTTTTTAGGGGCTGGGCGTCTATGCCGTGGAGGGTGTGGTTATCATTACGTTAATAGCCTGCGGGCAGTGGCATGTGCGTAGTTAAGAAACCAGCGCCAAGGCAGCATCCAATGCCTCTTGTTTGAGCTGCGCCCCTTGCCCAAACCACGCGGAATCCAGGCGGGTATCGTTACTGCGCGCACGCTTATCGTGATCCACGTACTCGGTGACCGCATTGAGCAGTCCCCAGGCGGTATCTTTGGCCGTGTCGAGGTGGGAGCCGCGGCCTTCGCCGTGGTAAAGCTTCTGCACCTTATTAAGTGCTCGGTAGTTAGGCAGCTTGGAAGGGTCGTCTATCGGCTTATCGATACCGCAGAGTACCGACTGAAAATACTGCTGTGCCTCGCGGTGATCGATCTTACGTTCCGCTAACGCCTTCATGCGGTACATGAAGTCGTTCCATTGGGAAACAGAAATACCCAGCTGGCTTTTTACCGCACGGGGATCGAACTCTGACCGGTGGGGAACCTTCACCGCCTGCGACGTGCCATCCACGGCAATCTGCAGCGTGTTGTTACACACCACACGTACCGTGGTAGGGGTCGCCATGGTGGCCAGCGTGCCGTCACAAGACGTGGCCAACAGCAGGTAATCATTGACCTCATCCTGGCCTTTCAGCGACGTGCTTAAGCCACTGCGTGCCAACGCCCAGAACTTACGCCCACCTTTAAGCACCCCAGCGGTTTCCAGCTCATAACCGGCGTACTCCGTCAGATCACGGTAGAACTCCAGAATATCTTCGGGCTGCACCACCTTGTAGCGCTGGGACACCACAGACAGTGGTGCCTTGGTATCTGAGCGGTAGAGCACTTTCTGCTCGGGGAACGAGTGAATGCTGCCGAGGTGGCTGGCACCCTCGGCAATAAAGCGCACCGGGGCTTCTTCAATGTGCCAGTTCATACCGGCCTGTTGCTGCCAGACCTCTAACGGTTGCTGACGGGATAGCTGTTGCCCCAGACCGTGCCAAGGGGCCGCACCAACGTAAGCCATTTGTTCAACGAGATGAGCCATGAGTGAGTCTCCAGACATAAAAAAAGCGCTGACAAAGGCCAGCGCTATGCGGTAAGTGAGAACAAGGAAAAACCAAACAGGCGCAACTTAGTGAGCCGCGGCCAAAGGGGGATAGGACTGTCGAAAGGTGTGCCCACAGGCAAGGCACAGCCAGGGGGTGCCGGTGCCGGGTGGCAGCCACTGGGCAAATAACGACGACGTTACTCGGATACCTGACTGGCCTCCTGTAATCGCACCGATCATGGCTGCCGGGAGTTTGGCGAGCGGAAAACGCGCCGTTGACAGTGAAAGCGATGAGGTCGCCGCCGTCGCGCGTAAGGCGCCGATTGCACCGCCCACTAAACACCCGCTGACAACGCTAATGCGTTGGGCGGTATCAAGATTAATCAAGCGAGTAGCGGCACAGCGCTGACATGGTGGGGGCATTGGCAATACTCCTATGCATCACGAAGCGATTCGTGGGTGGATTCATAGGAGTGATATAGGTCTATAATTTTTTAGCGTTGACCTTTGAATGGTTGCTTCAGTGGGGCTCTTTATTGATACTGTTCATCTATACAGTTAAATAAGGAGCCTATGATGTCATTGAATGTGTCACTGCTGGGCCAGGCAGATGCCATGGCCTCGTCATTACCGTTACCGCTTTATTCCAGTGCCGTTCGCGCGGGGTTTCCGTCACCGGCGGATGACCACTTGGATGCCGATCTGGATCTACACCAGTACGTCGTGAAACGACCGGCAGCGACCTACTTTGTCAGGTCGGAGGGCGACTCTATGCTGGGCGACGGTATTCACCATGGCGACTTATTGGTGGTTGATCGCAGTCTGGAAGCACTGCCAGGTCGCATCATCGTTATCTGCGTGGACGGTGAGCTCACGGTAAAACGCTTGGAGCGAGTGGGTCAGCGTACCTACCTTCGGGCCAGTAACCCTGCATATCCCCCGATTCCTATTGATGGTCGTGAATCCCACGTGTGGGGCGTCGTGACCCATGTGCTTCACAGCTTCCCAGGGGCCACGCTGCCATGATGGCCCTGGTTGACTGCAATAACTTCTACGTCTCCTGCGAGCGGGTCTTCAGCCCGTCATTGGAAGGTCGTCCCGTGGGGGTGCTATCTAATAACGATGGTTGCGTCGTTGCACGCTCCAACGAATTAAAAGCGCTGGGTGTGGAAATGGGGGCCGCGATGCACCTGTTAACGCCAGATGTGCGGCGCCAAGCCGTGCTGCTATCCAGCAACTATGCGTTGTATGGCGATATGTCCCAGCGGGTAACCGAGGTGCTGGGTGAGTTTTCACCCCATGTAGAGGTGTATTCCATTGATGAAAGCTTTGTGGGGTTTCAGGGCTTTGAGATAGACACGCTGGAGCAACGGGGCCAAGCACTGCGCGATACCGTTAAGCAGTGGACGGGTATTCCGGTGTCGGTAGGATTCGCACCTACGCGAGTGCTCGCCAAGGTTGCCAATCATGCCGCTAAAAAGCACCCAGCATATAAAGACCAAGGCGTGTGCAAGTTACTCGCTGAGAGTCCGTCTACCAAGGCGTTGTTGAAGCAGTTGCCGGTGACCGATCTATGGGGCGTGGCACGCCGCACCGGCGAGCGGTTACGCGTCATGGGCATTGAGTCTGCCTGGGATCTCCGTGAAGCAGACCCGAAACACATACGGCGGCATTTTAGTGTGGTGCAGGAGCGCATTGTCTGGGAATTGCGGGGGCAACCTTCCATTCAGCTAGATAACATGAGCCAGCCCAAACAGCAGATCATGGTCTCCCGTTCGTTTGGACGACTAACAAACGATCCCCATCAGCTAAGGGAAGCATTACGACACCATGCCGCCAGGGCGGGTGAAAAGCTGCGCAAGCAACACAGCGTGACCAGCGCCGTCATGGTGTTTATCCGCACCAACCCGTTTCGTACCGATTTACCGCAATACCGCCAACGTGTCGTGATATCCCTGGAGCGACCTACCGATGATAGCCGGGAGATTATCGCCGCTGCGGTGCAAGGCCTAAGGCGACTCTGGCGCAAAGGATACGCCTATCACAAAGCCGGTCTCATGCTGGTTGATCTATCCCCTAAGGCCAACCGGCAGCTAACACTTACTGAGACCCCGCAAACCGACGAAGAGGCCAAGCGTAGCGAGCGCCTGATGGCCACGATGGACAAGCTCAATAGGGAATTGGGAAAGGGGGCGGTGCAACTTGGTTTACCCCGTAAAGGCAATGCTTGGGCGCTGCGCAGTGAACGGCGCACGCCTCGTTACACCACACAGTGGAATGAGCTACTAAAGGTTAGATAGGTCAACCGAGGGATTTAAGCTCAGGCCCTTTCAGCACGACGTTGGAAACGTAAATTTTCACTAAGCCACAAGTGGCTAAAACTCAGTTATCTGCGTGGCAAAGCTGTTTGTCGGTTCATGCTGTGTTCATAGGCCTTCCTGTATGCCTAGTACAAGCTTAGATTATCGGAAAAAGCGGAGCAGGAGACGGATCAAAATTGCCTTTGGTTAATCTGCGTGCGATAACGAGTGCTAAATTGTCCAAAGAAGAGTAAGTTCAGCCTTATTAAAGCATGAGGTTTCTAACCAGTGCTTTATTTTCTCTGTTTTTCCGCATAACCCCACCTTTATTAATTTAACTTATTGCCGACTTAAGTGCGGATAGAAAACACCAAGGCGAACACAGTGAATAAAAAGCTGACTTCCTTAGCAATACTCACGCTAATTCCAGGTATTGCTGCCGCCCAACTTCCCGGCACACAACTTCCTGGTAGAGAGCTACCTAGTGCCGGTGGTCAGCTTCAACTGATCCCCCCTTCCCCTACCGTGGAAAGAGCTGCCCCGGAAATAGATGTGCAACAGCCTCAGGCACCGGTGACGGGAACCGCCGGCACGGCGAGGATCGAAGTCAATTCACTGCAGCTAAGCGGGCAGAGCCTGTATTCCGAAACGGCGCTGCTCGCCCTTACCGACTTTAGGCCAGGCACACAGCTCAGCCTACTTGAGCTGCAGGGAATGGCCTCAAAGATCACCGATTTTTATCATCGCAACGGTTATTTTCTCGCGCAAGCCTACTTACCTGCACAACAAATCGAAGATGGGGTGGTGTCGATCACCGTGGTGGAAGGGCGCTACGGTGATATCACCCTACGAAATCAGAGCAATCTCTCTGATGGTCTGGCCAATGATCTGCTCATTGGCCTCGACAGTGGCGAAGTGATCAACCGAGCGCCTCTCGAGAACCGTCTTCTATTGTTGTCAGACATTCCCGGTGTCAACGTCCAATCGACCCTGGTGCCGGGTGAATCAGTGGGCGCGGCTGACCTGATCGTCGATGTTACCCCCGGACAGCGGGTGACAGGCAGTATCGATGCCGATAACGCAGGCAACTATTACACCGGCGAAGAGCGCCTGGGCGGAACAGTTCATGTCAACAATCTTGCAGGACGAGGCGATGTCGCCAGTCTTCGCGTACTGAGCAGCTTCGACGGCCTTGATTATGCAAGAGCTGCCTACCAGATGCAGTTTGGCAAGGCGACCGCTGGCGTCGCTTATAGCCATCTTGAGTATGAATTGGGCAAGAATTTTAGCGACCTAGGAGCCGAAGGTAATGCACAAATTACCAGTGTGTTCGGTCGTTACCCGCTGATTCGTTCACGCCAGACCAATCTTTACGCGCAGCTTAGTTACGACCACAAGACCTTCGAAGACCGCTACGATTTCCTTCCTATGGTTAGCGAAAAAAATGCCGATGTGGTGACCACGAGCCTTCATGGTGACCATCGCGACGAATTGGGTGCAGGAGGCCTGACTGCCGCTTCTATCGCTTGGCATACTGGGGAAATCGACATTGAAACGCCGTCCGTTCGTGATGTAGATGATATTACCGCGAGAAGCAACGGCCATTTCGACAAGATGAGTTTGAGCGTCATGCGTTTGCAGCAGCTTAACGACATCTTCTCTCTTTACGGCTCGTTAAGCGCCCAGTTCGCCTCAGGCAATCTTGATATCTCGGAAAAAATGTCACTTGGCGGTATGTATGGCGTGCGCGCCTATCCCCAAGGTGAAGCCTTTGCCGATGAGGGCTATCTAGCCACCCTTGAAGCCCGGATGTTGCTGACCAGCCTATCCGAACAAGTGCCTGGCCACGTGCAATTTATCGGTTTTGTCGATGCGGGCGCGGTTACTGTTCACAAAGACCCGTGGGATGATGTTGATAATAGCCGAACGCTGAGCGGAGCGGGTGTGGGGTTGAACTGGTTCGACTACAACAATTTTTCCGTCAAGTCTTACTACGCCCATAAGTTGGGTAATGAAGAAGCCTCTTCAGCACCAGATTCAGACGGTCAGTTTTGGTTACAGCTGGTCAAGTATTTCTGATCGCTTTACCTAGACAACTGCATTTACTCAATTAACAAGTCGTGCAACATACTTGGAAAACCATCATGAACAGGATTTACCAATCAATCTGGAAACAAAATATCGGCACCTTTGTTGCAGGATCCGAGTTAGCTAAAAGTGGGGGCAGGAAAACTTCCAGCACTAGCAGCATTGTAACAAGCAGCGTCCAATTCCCGCTGAGGCTTCTTATCGCCTCCATGTTCTTGGCTGTTACCGGCAACGCCTGGGCCTTACCGGTGGGAGGCGAGGTGTCAGTCGGCAGTGCCACTATCAGCGGCGATGCGACGGTGACGAATATTAGCCAAACCACCCAGAATGCCGCCATCAACTGGCAGGCGTTCGATATTGCCTCGGGAGAGGCGGTGAACTTTCGCCAACCCAACAGTAGCTCGATTACCCTCAATCGGGTGCTGGGGTCAGATCCCTCGACCATCATGGGCACTCTCACTGCAAACGGACAGATCTTCCTGGTGAATCCCAACGGCGTCCTGTTTGGCACCAATTCTTCGGTCAATGTCGGTGGCCTGGTGGCCTCTACACTGGCCATCAGCGACAGTGACTTTGCGGCAGGAATGTACAACTTTATCAGGGCAGGTGACGGCAGTATTGTCAACCAGGGCACGATCAATGCGGATGGCGGCTATATCGCCCTGCTCGGTGCAAATGTCAGTAATCAGGGCACTCTTCAGGCCAATCTGGGTACTGTGGCGCTGGCGGCGGGCGAGGTGATCACTCTCGATGTCGCTGGCGACGGCCTGTTGAACGTGGCCGTCAACCAGGGTGCATTGGATGCGTTGGTGCAGAATGGTGGGATGATCCAAGCCGATGGCGGCAAGGTTCTGATGACCGCTCAATCGGCGGGCGATCTGTTCCAGTCGGCGGTCAACAACATTGGGGTGATCCGCGCCCAAAGCATTGAAAACCGCGAAGGCGCTATCATGCTGACAGGTGACATGCAGAGCGGTACCCTGAACGTTGGCGGTACTCTGGATGTATCAGGTAGCGAAGCCGGTGAGACCGGGGGTAGCGTCACCGCTACGGCCCGCCACGTTGGTCTATTTTACGCAGAGATTGATGCGTCCGGCGATGCTGGCGGCGGCGCCGTGCTGATCGGCGGTGGCTACGAGGGTAAGGACCCTTCGGTGCAGAATGCCAGCGCAACTTACATGAGCGCTGACAGCACTATTAACGCCAATGCCAACACCAGCGGTGACGGCGGCACGGTCGTGCTATGGGCAGATAACTCAACCCGCGCCTACGGCAGCATTAGCGCCCGCGGTGGCGCGCAATCGGGTGACGGTGGCCTGATCGAGACCTCCGGCGGCTGGCTAGACGTGGCGGATATCAGGATAGACACCCGTGCACCCAATGGCACCGTGGGCATGTGGTTGCTTGACCCGGCCGATATCACCATCTCCAATGCGGCAACTTCCGATGCCACAATAAACGGCAATGTCTTTGAACCCAACTCCGGGGTCAACGAGGCCAATATCAGTATCGCCGACCTTGTCACTGGCCTGGGCAGTAGCAACATCACTGTGACCACGGAAAACAGCGGGGCTAGCGGCACCGGTAACGGCGATATCACCGTTATGGATGCCATCACCTGGACCGATCAGACTACTCTGACCCTTAACGCTGATCGTGATATCAATATCAGCGCGGCGATTACCGGCACTGACGGTAGCCTGGTAGCCAACGCTGAACGTAATGTGAACGTCGATGCTGCCGTCACCACCACCACTGGCAACCTCACCTTCGACGCGAAAAATGATGTGACGCTGGCGGCTGCTGCAACGATCACCACTGGTAACCTGACGGCGCTCGCCGGGCAGGATGTCAATGTGGGTGCCGATGTGACCGTGACGACCGGCGATGTCATTTTGGTTGCTGACAATGACGGTACCGGACCGGGGGCTGATGCAGGCACCGTCCTGATTACCTGCGGCATCAATTGCATCACCATCGGTACGGGCGATCTGAGCATTCGCTTCAATCCCGCTAGTTACGCTACCACCGGTGCCGAAATCCAAGCCTACGACGATAATCTTACCGGTGGCGGAGAGTTGGATGCCAAGGCCTGGGTATTCGGCCTGGGCGAAGACAAGGTGTACGACGGAACGCGTGCCGCTACCGTCAGCGGCCTTGAACCTGATATCACCAGCGCACAGCCCCCCGTTTCACTAGACACGACGAGCAATGCCCTGTTCGATACCAAGGATGTGGGCGACGAGAAGCTGATTACGTATGAAACCAGCTTTGCTGATGAAACCTACGCTCTCTTTGCCCCCTTCGGTACTACGGAGGGAACCTATGTCACCCGGGCGGATGTCACCCCAGCGCCGCTGACCATTACCGCTAATGATGGCACCAAGGTCTTCGGAGAAACTTATCCGCTTTCGCCACAAGCGTTTACCTCTGATGGGCTGGTGAATGCGGAAACAGTGACCAGCGTCACGCTAACCAGTGACGGCACAGTTGCCACGGCCAGTGTGGATGGCAGCCCTTATGCGATTACGCCCGCTGATGCTAACGGTGGCACTTTCGATTCTGACAACTACGACATCAACTACGTCGATGGGACGCTGTTGGTTACCGCTGCGATGGTCGATCCGGTTGATCCAACTCCAGATCCAGTTGAGCCAACTCCAGATCCAGTTGATCCAATTCCCGATCCGGTTGAGCCAACTCCCAATCCGGTTGATCCAACTCCAGTTCCAGTTGAGCCAACTCCAGATCCAGTTGATCCAATTCCCGATCCGGTTGAGCCAACTCCCAATCCGGTTGATCCAATTCCCGATCCGGTTGAGCCAACTCCCGATCCGGTTGAGCCAACTCCCGATCCGGTTGACACGACTGTTCCAGGAGACACGACTGATCCGATAGATCCCAGCACTACTGACCCCAGCACTACTGACCCCAGCACTACTGACCCCAGCACGACAGATCCAAGCACCACCAACCCTGATGGATCAGAGCCGAGCTTGCCGTTGGCAACAGCATTAGCATTGTCTGAATTGCCTGAAGAGGCCCTCAGGCCAGTTATCTCTTTTCAAGATGAGAACGGCGACTTGCCCGAGAATATCAGCGAAGGGCTAGCGCTGACCTTTGCGACCGCCGCCGTTAATATGCCTACATCGCAGCTAGAGCGCCTGGATTTGACAGCGGAAATCGACCTCGCGCCGCCCATCGATGCCTATGTGCCGCCAGTCTATGAGCCCAAGCAAGATCGCTTTTAAACCTGAGATATTAGGAAAATAAACGGCTACCAGCGCTATCAAGGCGCTGGTAGCCGTTGTGCATGACCTAACCGTTGAAAAATGCCGCAGGAGGCATGTCCTTGAATCGATTGAAAACCCTATGTCTATGGTGGCTAATAATTGCTTTTATCGTACCTCAAGCTGCTCAGGCAAATTCCCATGACGCCTCAAATTCAGCGCTACGATTCACCGTTGAACATGCATCAGAGCAAGTGAAAGCCATAGTTAACTGGATTATCGATTCAGAGGATAATCTCGGCATGCCCTATATGATTATTGACAAGCGAGAGGCAAAGGTTTTCATGTTCAATGCCGAAGGCCAACTCCGTGGAGAGTCATCCGCCTTGCTAGGAATGGCGGTGGGGGACGATTCAGTGCCGGGTATTGGTGAGCGTGCTCTGGCGAGCATTCTTCCGGAAGAGCGTACGACGCCAGCAGGACGCTTTGTAGCTTCGTTAGGACGCAACCTCAAGGGTGGCGAGATACTCTGGATAGATTATGAAACCGCCATTTCCCTTCATCCGGTCGTAGCCGGCACCCCCAGGGAGCGCCGGGAGGAGCGACTGGCGTCACCTCATGCAGACGACAAGCGGATATCCTATGGCTGCATCAATGTGCCCAAAACGTTTTATACAACCTTGGTAAGCACCGCATTCAAGAACTCGAATGGCATCGTCTATGTGCTGCCTGAAACACGCCCGAATCACGCTGTTTTTGAATCCTACTACAAGGTAGAGTGAGGTGATGAGTGGCTAATCGCTCCTTTGCCATTTTAGAATCTTAATGTTTTTGCTTAACTCACCTAATGATCTTCTAGCTTGATTGCAACATAATGCTGGGGAAGGTGCGCCTTACGATATCAATGCACCCATCGGGCAGATCGCCGATATGCTGACACTCCGCATCGGCTTACTTTTTTTCAGACATCGGGGCTTACAACCGGAGAGGAGGGCGAGAGTTCTTGGGTCGCCCCATAACCTTCCTGCTTCGACACGCCTTCACTAGACAGCGGCTAGTCCGATGCCCCGCTCCAGTCGCTCAACAGGCTACCCCCGCCAGCCTGGCGGTTCGGATATTCCTGGCTGCATTGTGATCACGGTCAGTAGGTTCACCACAACCATTGCAGTGCCAGTGTCGTTGCGAAAGGGGCAGCTTTTCGATCTTGTGCCCGCAGCCGTGGCACAGCTTGCTGCTAGGAAACCACTGGCTCACTTGCACCAGTTGCAGACCTGACCAACTCGCCTTGTACTCAAGCTGGCGGATGAACTCACACCAGCCCGCATCGCTGATCGCTTTAGCGAGATGTTTGTTTTTGATCGTGCCGGTGATGTTCAGCGACTCAACGCACAACACTTGGTTTTCGTTAATCAGAGCGCGAGAGGTTTTTTGGAGAGCATCAGAGGCAGTTCAGCAAACCTGCCACCACAGTGTCTGAACAACTTGCCTTGCTCAAGGCGCGTGGCCTGCAAATAAATGACGAAGCTCGCGCTAGGCTTTTCCTGGAAGCAGTGAGTTTTTCCGCCTAACGCCTTATATGCGGCCTTTCCAAATCTCTGATGATGCTGACAATAGGTTTCGAAAGGGCATAGGGCTTCGTCAACTGAGCCGCCTGTATGACTTTGATCGGCGTTTGCGGTGATGCCGTCGAACGGTTAGAGGTCGCCACCAGAGCAGCTATCTCAAACCACATGGGCCCCACCTACGGCGCCCATTGGTACTTGAGCATTCAGCTTTTCAAGAACCGTTATGATCATGAACGTTTACTAAAAAGCATCGATAGCACCCAACGCAATGCGTTGAAGGACTACCAGCGTGAGGCGGCACGTATTGAAAGACTGACGCAAGCCGACCAGCAAAGGAAAAAACAGCTACTTAAGCGCCGCGCTCAGGAAAGCTATGCACGCGAACCCAGACTTATGCCTGGGTGGGCAATGCTTGAAGAGCTGACGCTGGGTGAGCTGTCTCACCTCTACCAAGGCTTGGCTAAAGATATTGATCGAAAAGTCATTGGTCGTCGCCTAAACGTTCCTGCGCCTCTACTGGAGTCTTGGCTACACACGTTAACCTCTGTGTGTAAGATCTGTGCTCATTATTCGAGGCTGTGGAATCGTGAACTCGGTATCAAACCCGAAATTCCCAAACAGCGAAGCTTTTCCTGGCCAGAGTATTTACGCCGTGGCACTTCACACACCCGGATAAGTGTGGTGCTGGCAGCGCTCCATCATCTAATGCAGCAGGTAAGCCCCCCATACTCGCTGGCACGAAAGGTTGGCCAAGCTATTGCAAATTCCCAGAGATATCGCACGAAGCTATGAGTATGCCAATTGGCATACTCATAGTTTGGCGTGTACACTTCCGGCAAAAACTAATTAGAATTAGCATAATGTGTCGATTTTCCTAATGCGACGGGTAAGTAAGTGTTTGCACGTTCAAAGTCGATAAGTCAGTGTATGTATACGGGGGAAGTTTGGATGTCTTAAAACGAAGACGCCTTAAGCCCCGCATAATAAAGGTTGCGGCTACCGCTAGAATTGAAACAACGGTCGCATACACACTTTAAAATGCATGGCTAAATGATTCCTTATACGCTTCCAATAAATGGTGTTATTTTTTAATAAGCTGCGGTTTATTAAAAGTTTTTGCTACTTAGTTTCTTAAATAGATGTAATCAGCCCAGTCCTGCATCATTGCCCTGCGCTTTTCAAAAAGATCACCACGCCGATAGGCGGCTTCTACCTTGTTTTCTATAGCATGCGCTAACGCCATCTCAGCAACGTCGCGTGGATAGCTTGTCACCTCACCTGTCCAGTCGCGAAAACTTGAACGAAAGCCATGAGGTACATAGTTGCCTTTGTCACCGCTTGGGCCGTAACCAAGGCCTCGCATAAACTGCAGCAGTGACATGTTTGAAAGAGGGCGACCAGGTTTCATGCCCGGAAAAACAAATGAATTGCCTTTAACGCTTGGAAGGTTAGATATCAGCGCTAAAGCTTGGTGGGAGAGGGGGATACGGTGTTCGCGGCTAGCTTTCATGCGCTTAGCAGGAATTGTCCACGTAGCGTTAACAAGATCAATTTCATGCCATTCAGCATTGAGAACTTCCGACGTTCGTGTTGCTGTCAGTATCAGCAACTGCAGCGCTTTTGATGACATGCTGCTGTAATCTTGTGCAGCCACCATGAATTTAGCCACTTGTTCGTAGGGCATTGCAGGGTGATGAGTAACCATCTGAACCTTAGATGGTTTTGCCAACAGTTTATCTAGATGACCACGCCAACGAGCTGGGTTGGCTTCATCGCGATATTTGTGTGCTGAAGCAAAGTCCAGCACATTCTCAATTCGGCCTTGAACACGCTTTGCGGTTTCAGTTTTAGTTGACCAAATAGGACTAAGTATATTGAGTATGTGGTGGGTGTCGATCTCATCAACAGGCATTTCGCCAATGACTGGTCTTGCGTAAGTCTTTAATGTACTAACCCATTGTCGAGCGTGCTTAGCATTTCGCCAGCTACGACGGTGCGACTGAATATAACGTGCAGCGCAATTTGTAAACGTAGGGGTCGACTGTTGCTGCTTTTCCAGCTCGCGAGCATGAATTGGGTCAGTGCCTTCTTTGGCCATCTTTCTATAGTTTTCTGCTTTACGACGTGCCTCAGCTAAGCCAGTGTTAGGGAAATTGCCAAGCCCCATTTCTCGGCGCTTACTTCTTAAAGTAAATCTAAGTACCCATTTCTTAGCTCCACTTTTAGATACAACTAGACGTAACCCGCCACCATCTTCATGTTTGCCCGGTTCAGCAGTAGCAACTTTGCGTGGGCTGAGCTTGTGTATTGCCACGGCGTACCTCTCTAATAAATGGGGATCAGTCCCCCAAGTAGTCCCCCATATGTTAAAGATTACCATAGACTTCAATAGACAAAGATGCAATTCAACCCTATGATTTTGTTTAAGATTGGATATTTCAGTAGATGATAGTGGATATCAATCTAGCGGACTCCCCCTCCGCCAAAGAATATAGAAGAAGCCCGCTGAGAAATCAGCGGGTTTTTTTATGCCTGTTTTTTTAGTTACCCACATGCGGTTTGCACGATGTTAGGAGCTAATAATGGCCACTCAGTATATGGCTGCCGTTCCCAAAGGCGAATTTCACGCTAGTGTTGGTAGTCTTGCTGAGCAGTGGTTTGAAATCTCCCCAGCGCTGGATATGTCGTTTTTGGGCCTTTGATGCAAAGAGGCCTATTTTTCAGCTGCGTGGAGCAATCGCCTAACACTTATGAATCTTCTGCCTTTCAATTCCGTACCATCCACGGCCTCCTGATCACCCTTTAAACGGTGATCAGGAGGCCACGGTGAGTCTGGTATCAGTTTCCTTTAAAAGGGAAATATGCCACTGAAACCGATACCTGCGACGACAACGATGACAACAATGATAACCACGATCGTAGTAGTAGACGGCATGTTTCTCTTCCTTTGAGATATGAGTGTCAATGAAGCGTAGTCGCCATTGGTACGTTTCGCACACCTTCGTTTTATTAAGGGCTCTCTTTGCTGAGTGCTTTCCCCAAACTGGCAAAATAGGCGCTGAACAGCGCGTTGATGCGTTCCCGCTGTTCTCCTTGTGGGTACAGGCCGTGTTCTGCCTCGGGAGAGGTTTTTGTGCCTTTCACCAGGAAGTGGTTTTTGATGGTGGCGTCTTGCACGAAAGCTTCAAAGGCCCGGGCGCATAGCTCTTCTGGCTTGCTGTAATACAGCTGGCCTTGTGCTTTGTCCATGATGGCTGAGTGGTTGAAAAGCGCGCTAGGCTGCTGTCCGTCGGGGTGAAGCAGAATGGCGTGGAAGCAGGCGAGTAAGCGCTGGTTGAGCGGGTGGTTAATGGGAATAGCATCTGCTAGCCATGCCGCCGAGGCGAAGGCGCTAGCGGGCATGTTGTTAAAACACTTCTGGGCAATGTAATGATCGAAGGCGTGAAACCATTCGTGGGCAATACTGCCAGGTCCTGCGTTCTTGGCTAGCGAAAAGCTGCGCTGGCTGGGGTCGTAATGGGCTGAAACGCCGGGCCTGCCGCCGCTACCGTACTGCAGGGCTAACGAGCCACGCAGGGAAATCAGCGCTTCATTGCCATGCAGTATCAGCATTAAATCACATAGGGCATCGTGAAAAAGCTCGGCGGCGCGGTCGCGTTCGGCGGTGGTCACCCAGCGGCCTATTTCAATCGAACGAAAATCGAACTGGCGACGGATCAGGGCAAAACTGCTGGCACGCTCTGGGCGGTGCATTGGCCCTTGGCGATAAAACTCTCGCGCTTCAATGCTCACGGCGTCTCGCTAGAATAAAAGGGGAGTCACTGGTCTATCTTATCTAAGGCGCTTTGCCTTGCAACCAAGAAAACTTGCCCCAAGGTAAAGTAGTGAACGCAAGAAACTATTGCGCTTTTCACAATTAGGAGTCATCTGATGAGCAAGCGTATTTTGGTGGTGCTGACCTCTCACGATCAGCTAGGAGATACCGGCGAAAAAACCGGCTTTTGGTTAGAAGAGCTAGCGGCGCCGTACTATATCTTTAAAGACGCGGGTGCAGAAGTGACACTGGCCTCGCCAAACGGTGGCCAGCCGCCGCTTGACCCGAAAAGCGACGCAGACGATAGCCAGACCGATGAAACGCGGCGTTTTAAGCAAGATGATGAAGCGAATGCGGCGCTAGCCGCGACGCATCGCCTTAGCGATATGAATGCTGATGATTTCGATGCTGTGTTTTATCCGGGCGGCCATGGCCCGCTGTGGGACTTGGTGAACGATAAAGATTCTATCCAATTGATTGAAAACTTTATTGCCCAAGGCAAGCCCGTGGCATCGGTGTGCCATGCGCCCATCGTGTTGATTAATGCAAAAACCAGTAGTGGTGAGCCCCTGGTGAAAGGGCGCCAAGTCACAGGCTTTACCAACGGCGAAGAAGATGCCGTGGGGCTGACGGCGATTGTGCCGCATTTGGTGGAAAATGCGTTGCAGCAGTGTGGCGGCATTTACAGCAAGGCGGACGACTTTGCGGTTTACGTGCGTGAAGACGGCCAATTGATTACTGGCCAAAACCCGCCTTCCTCAGCGGCCACCGCTGAAGCGCTTATGGCGTGGCTGGCGCGTTAACCAATACGCTTTTAGTGCAGGAAACTATGACGGCGGGCACTATGCTCGCCGTTTTGCATTTATTCAGCGTCGCTTGGGAAGTTTAACAACGGCCTATTTAAAAACGATAGCTTAGTGTTACCCCGGTGAGAGCTTGCCAATCGCTGCCTAGCTCATCAACAATCGGGCTGTCGGCAGCGCTGCCAGTGAGATACGCCGCGCCAACAAAGCCAGTGGCTGTCCATTCAGGGGTGAGAGCGTAACTAAGGCTAGTATTTACTCCCATTCGCCAATAGCCACCATCTGGCGTGTAGGCAGCCATACCGCTGCGAAGGCTGTCTTGAGTGGAAACAGCGAACAGCGATTCGGTCCATTTCTCGTTTGAATAGGTAACGCTGGGCGTTATCGTAAAGAGCGTCCGTTCGCTAACGGGCATGCGCAGGGCGGCATTGGCTGAAAATTTTGCCCCTTCAACATCGCCGCTTACCGGCGTGCTGCCTGCAACGCTATAACGCCAAAACCCTTGCTGATAGCTAACCCGTAAGCCCAGCGTTGCGCCACCATCGACTTCTTCAAACTGGCTGATATCGCCTTTATTGTCTCGTCCAAAGGTGTAGCCAATAAACGGAGACGCGGTCCAGTTGCCGTTACGGATAGCGTGCCACTCAATCCCGTTGCGTAAGTTGATCGAGAGCTGGTCGCCATAAGTTAGGTTAACAACGGGCAATGGCCGTGTTTCATAATCGTTACTACCTAGATAGTCAGGTGCATAGGTAACTCCTGCGCCTACGCTGCCTTCCCAGCTGTCGCCCCAGGCTGGCGCGGATATCACGATGCTAAAGGCAGCCGCTAGCAGCGGAGTTAGTCGACGAGAAGGCTGGTACTGATAAGCGGAAGGCTTATAAGCAGTGCATTGCTGCACGAGGTTGGTAGGGGGCATGGTCACGGTAGCGTCCTTTTAATTATGCAAACGTGCGTGATTGTATGTTTTTGTTTCAAGACACTGCAAGCGAACTAAAGGTTTGTTTGGCCCATGACACGAAACTATTTTCTGTTTTATAGCGTAGGTTGGATAACTCAACGGCTACAGGGCGAATTTTGTGCGTATAGCGGAGGGAGACGTTAAAAGGAAGCAGGCAGGGAATACTTGTGGTGCACAAAGACACATGAATTGGATATTTGTGAAGAAAGATCGAGTAAGACCCAATAATCCCCCGGCCAGTGCACTGGCCGGGGGGTTATTACACTAGTTCTTCGTTATGCTATTTCTTCGCTTTTTTTGGCTTTGCAGCTTTTTTGTCTTTGTCATTAGCAGGAGCATTATCAGGCTTGTCGCTATCAGGCTTGTCGCTATCAGAGGTATCGCCATCAGGCTTGTCGCTGCCTTGGTGGCTAAGCGGACTGGCTTGGTCAAGCCGCGGGTGGTTGTCTAGGAATTCCCGCTGAAGGTCAGGCAGGGCGTCGAGTGCTTTCAACGTGTGGGTTAGCGCGTGAATTGCCGCTAGCACATCCTGAGTATTGCCGGTTTCGGAAATGGTGTGCATGTTGCGAATCGGAAAGCCGATCGACGTGGCTGCGCTGTCGATAGACGCTAGCACGCCTGCCATGCCGTCAGTGCCAGTATCCACGCCGACAATATCCCGTTGCAGGGGAATATCCTGCTTTTTAGCGGCGCTGGCGATAATGCGGTTAAGTTGTTCGCTGGCAATAGAGCCTACCGCCATGGTGAAACCTTTGCCCATTTCTAGCGACTGCATTCGCTTGTCGCCAATGCCGGGGGCGGCCACGTAGTCGTGGTTAACGTCGACACCAATCAATGCGTCTGGCTTTAGTTCGCCAGCTAATACGCGGCTGCCAAAACGGCCAATTTCTTCGTAGCTGGCAATGGCAAATAGCACGCGTACTTTTTTGGTGCCGCCAGCTTCAGCGATTAGCTTTGCTACTTCTGCGGTGACAAAGCAGCCCAAGCCGTTATCCAGGTAAGCGCCGTAGAAGGTGTTTGGGCTAAAGCCAGGGCGAATAGGACGGTCGAAGATAATTGAATCGCCTGGGCGAACGCCCAGATTCAGCACCTGCTGCTTTTTGTTTTCGCCGTGGATCTGTAGGTCCAGGTAGATCTGCTCTTTTTTGATGCCTTTGCTGCCATCGCGCTGCGCCGGGTCAGAAAAGTGAATAGCGCCAAGGGCTTCTACCGTGCCGCCTTGAATGCAGCGGTAGCTGCCAGAGGCGTCTGGGTCTTCGCTGAACAGCTTCACTTCATGGCCGATAAGCACGGTAGGCAAGAAGGAGTCGGTGTTGATCCAGATTTTGCCGTCTTCGCCAATCGAGCGAACCTGCATGCGGATTTTGTCCGCATGGCCGATGATCATCACTTTAAACATGTCATCGCGGCCAGGGTGGGTGTCCAGTACTACACCAGCGTTGCCTTTAAATTGATGCAGATGCCAGTCACTTGGCGCGAAGCTGTCAAAGTAGGGTTTCAGTACGCCGTAGGTCATGGCACCTTCTAGGCCTACGGGACTCGGGGCGGCAAGAATGTCGCGCATTATGTTGAACTGCGCGTCGGGCATTGGCTGCGTCCAGGGTTTGGCGCTGTTGCTCATGTTAAGCACTCTCCGTTGGGTGTTTATCGCTATCTAGTCTGCCAGATTCTTGATGCAGATGCGCTGATTGTACCTACCACGTTTGGGCGATGGTGCCGTGGACTTATCCGCGTATGATTAATTCATTAAAAATGAATATAAAAATTCTGGCGATACAAACGGCAGCGCCTTGACGAGGAAGTGTTTATGACCACTGCTAGTCTTCAATCTCAGCGCTTTAAAGTATTGTTGGCTGGTGTTTTTAGCCAAATCCTATGCATTGGTGTTGCGCGCTTTGCTTATACCCCGTTACTGCCGATGATGCAGCAGCAGAGTTGGCTTAACGATGCCAATGGCGGTTGGCTGGCAGCGCTCAACTATGCGGGGTATATGCTAGGTGCGGTACTGGCGGCGTCAATTCGAACGGTGTATCTCAAAGACACGCTGTTTAGGATTGGTTTGCTACTGGCGGTGCTGAGCACAGCAGGTATGGCCCTAACGGAACACTTTTGGCTCTGGGCAGGGCTGCGCTTTATTGCAGGGCTGTCGAGTAGCGGTTCCATGCTGCTGGCGTCGGGGCTGATTCTGCATTGGCTGATTCAACATCGTCAGCGGGGTGAGTTAGGCATTCATTTTGCGGGTGTGGGCATTGGCATTGTGGTGGCGGCGTTGGCGGTTGAGATAATGCTGGCATTTTCGCTTAACTGGCAGGCCCAGTGGTGGGGCTTTAGTGCGTTGGGTGTTGTGTTGTTAGTGCCTGCCTGGCGATGGTTGCCACGCCCTGTAAAACCCCGGCTTGGCGATACTGCTCACCATGTTGAACCGGCCAGACCGCCCAGCCGTACCTTTATGCGGTTGATGTTGCCAGCCTATTTTTGTGCCGGTTACGGCTATGTGATTAGTGCGACGTTTATTGTGGCGATTGTTGAACGTGAGCCGCTTTTGGCTGGCGCAGGCAATTGGGTGTTTGCATTGGTGGGGTTGGCCGCGGCGCCTGCGGTGATGCTGTGGGACTTAGTGGCTCGGCGTATCGGTTATTTAGGCGCGCTGATTGTGGCCATGCTTATTCAGGCGGTGGGCATTGTATTGCCTGCGATCACGTCAAGCTTGGCTGGCGTGTTATTAAGTGCGGTGCTTTATGGTGGCACCTTCTTGGGCTGTGTGTGTTTGGTGCTTACGATGGCGGGCAGGTTGTATCCGGCTAGCCCCGCCCGATTAATGGGACGAATGACGCTGGCTTATGGCACTGCTCAAATTATTGCCCCAGCGTTAACGGGTATGTTGGCGGAGTCTTTCGGCAATTATTACCTGGGGCTATGGCTGGCCGGTGGTTTTGTTACCTTAGGAGCGCTGTTATTAATCTGGTTGCGGCAGATCGACCAAACCGCTCAGCGGTTAGATGCACAGGCCAAAGCGTTGAAGGTGGCTTGATGTCTACGTGGTGGTAGAGCGGTGGTGTTACTAAGAAGGTGGTGTTACTAAGAAGGTGGTGCCAGCAAAGTGGTGCCAGTAAGAATTTTGGGTTTTAGTTATAAAATCCTCTAGGATAGGCGCTTTTTTCTGACAAGGTAGAAGGTCATGGCGTCTTCTGGGCAACCTCGCATTCAGTGGCTGGGCCGCTGGGGATTTGTGTTGGCAGCCACCGGTTCGGCGGTGGGGCTTGGCAATATTTGGAAATTTCCCTACATCACCGGGGAGTATGGCGGCGGGGCTTTCGTGCTGGTCTATCTAGCGTGCATTTTTGCCGTCGGCGTGCCAGTAATGATGACCGAGATCGCCTTTGGTCGCCGTGGTCGTGGTAGCCCCATTGATGCGATACGCCGCGTCGTCAATGAGTCTGGCCGCTCTTCTGCCTGGTCGCTAATTGGCTGGTTGGCCATGCTCTGCGGCTTTATGATTTTGTCGTTTTATGTCGTGGTAGCGGGCTGGTCGTTCTCATATTTATGGAAAATGCTGACCGGTGGGTTGGCTGGCACCAGCGTTGACGACATGGCAGTGGTGTTTGCCGCCAATAACGCTAACCCATTTACTTTGGGCGGATGGAGCACCTTGGTGACGCTACTCACGATGGTGATTGTGGGAAAAGGTGTTCAGGAGGGCATTGAGAAAAATGTTAGTTGGATGATGCCAGGGTTGGTGCTCATGCTCGTTCTGCTGATTATCTTCGGGGTGTTTTCCGGTGGGTTTGGCGAGGCGGTGAGCTTTTTATTCTCGTTCAATGCATTAAGTCTCTCTAGTGAAGGCATGCTGGCGGCGTTGGGCCATGCTTTTTTCACGTTGTCGCTCGCCTCCGGGGCGATTCTTACCTATGGCAGTTACCTGCCAACAGGTGCCTCGATTGGCCGCACCACGGTAAGCGTGGCGGTGGCCGATACGGTGGTCGCGCTGATGGCGGGTTTGGCGATCTTCCCGGTCATTTTTGCCAACGGAATGGACCCGGGTGAAGGGCCTGGGCTCATCTTTATGAGCTTGCCGTTGGCCTTCCAGGCGATGCCGATGGGCACGCTATTTGGCATTCTGTTTTTCTTAATGCTCTCAATGGCGGCGTTGACCTCGTCTATTTCGATGGTGGAGGCCACGGTCTCGTGGTTATGCGATAACAAAGGCATGACTCGGAAATCAGCGTCCTGGGCGACGGGTATTGTGCTGTGGCTAATCAGCACGCTGGCGATGCTGTCGTTTAATCTGGGGGCTGACTGGACACTGGCGGGTAAAAACTTCTTTGATTGGCTGGATTATTTGACCTCTCGTTGGATGATGCCACTGGGTGGCCTAGGCATGGTACTGCTGGCGGGGTTTGTGCTGAAAAGCGAGACATTCCGCGATGAACTGGGCCTTGCGCCGTTGCCTTATGCACTATGGTTAACCATGGTGCGCTATGTCAGTCCGCTGGGCATTTTGGTTATTTTTGTCGACGCACTGGGCCTTTACCCAGTGTCGTTCGCTGTTCACTGGCCGATACTGCTGGCGGTCTTAGTGTTTTTCGCGCTGGTTGGAGAGGCGTTAAACCCGCGACTGTACCCAGTGTTGCGCTCGCGCTAACCGCTGTTGTTCATGCTTCACCCTGGCGGCCGCAATAGCGCCAGGGTGAGTGCCTGCTTCCATGAGCTCGTCCCAACAGGTGGTGTAACGGTTTGAGCGGTGCGCGCAGCGCAACTGCCATGGCGCTTCCGCATCCGTCATTCCAAACCGAATCGTGCCTTGCCCCATGCGCTTATTGATCGTGTCAATGGTGTTCATTAAGTGAGGGTGTGCTTTGGTGGAGGACTGTAACAGTGAAAGCTGATATTGCTGCGCATCCACTAAGTCCAAAAGCATGACGCCGGCTTTCACAAACTTGAAACCGGGCCGATACATCTGTTCAAGGCCTTCGCGGACAGCCTCTAAAATAATACGGGTATCGTCGCTTGGCGACGTTAGCGGAATCATTGCGCTGGGCGAAAGTTGTGGTTGGTCTTTACGATGGCGGTTGGTCGTTAAAAACAGCAGCACGGCGCGAGTAAGACTTTTTTGCTGGCGCAGTTTTTCGGCACTACGCTGGGCGTGGCGTCGCAGTGCCGCGTGTAGGTCCGCTTTTAGGCTGGTTGCTTTACCAAACGAGCGCGACGTCATGATGCGTTGACGTGGCTGTTCTAGCGCATTCATTTCTAGGCAGGGCGTGCCACCTAGCTCAAGCGCTGTACGCGCGAGTACCACGGAAAATCGCTTCCGCAACTGCTTCGGGTCGCACGCTCGTAACTCCCATGCAGTGTGAATACCGCTCACCGCGAGCCGTTCGGCGATGCGTCTGCCGACGCCCCATACATCACTTACCGGCAGCTGTTTCAGCAGTGCGGCAGTGGTAGGGCTGTTGGCGGTGAGTAGGCAGACCCCTTGATAGTGTGACTGCTTTTTAGCGGCGTGATTAGCAAGCTTGGCAAGTGTATGAGTGGGGGCAAGCCCCACGCAAACGGGCAGCCCTAAATAGCGGCGAATACGCCGGCGCAAAACTTCCCCAAGGGTTTGGCATTGGGCGTCGTTGAAGCCATCCAGGTAGATAAACATTTCATCAATAGAGTATGGCGCGACCTCTGGACAGGAATCCCGAAGTAGCTGGGCAAGCCGTGCAGACATATCGCCATACAGCTCATAGTTAGAAGATAACAGGTGGATTTCTCCACGTCGGCGCAGGCCTTCCAGTTGGAAGGAGGGGGTGCCCATGGGGATTTCCATCGCTTTCATTTCAGCTGAACGAGCAATCACACAGCCATCATTATTAGACATAACGCCAATAGGTTTGCCTTCAAGCGCAGGGTTAAAAACACGCTCGCAGGAAACATAGAAGTTATTGACATCAACAAGGCCGATCATGGCAAATACTCGTGCACCACGGCGCGTACCACGCCCCATAGCTGGCAATTTGTTTCTTCTAGAGGGAGCGGTGGGTAATGGGGGTGTGCCGAACAAAGGTGTGGTGTGCCTTGATAGAGCGCATAACGCTTTATCAGCACTTCTTCGTCAACCATGGCGACCAAAATATGTCCTAATCGCGGCGGTATGCTGCGATCAACCACTAACAAATCGCCTTCGAATATCCCCCAGCCTTCCATACTGTCACCTGTGGCTGTGAGGTAGAACGTGTGGGTGGGATGTTTAATCAGCCGCTCATTGAGATCTAACGTGCGTGGTTCGTAATCTTGAGCGGGTGAAGGAAAGCCGCTAAACCCCGCACGGCCATATAGCGATGGAAAGGGCAGCGGCTGAGATGTTAACGGCAAGGCTGTCGCAGCCATGGTTGTAGCAGACATGGTTGTAGCAGACATGGTTGTAGCAGGTATGGTTGTAGCAGGTATGGTCGTTGCAAAATAGGCGGGTTGAGACGGCATCGTCGGCATCCTCATGAATAAATAGGGTGTTTATAGACTGTTTTTATAGACAGTTTTTATAGACAGTTCTTATGGACTGTTCTTATTAGCTGTATGTATAAACAGTACTTATAGACAGTATTTATTCATGAAGGAAAAATTGCAAGCGCCACCTAAGGCTGGAAGCTTGTAACGCTATTGGCTCAGCGGGCAAGCCACAAGCCAACCACCAAAGCACTTATCACGGTAATTAAGAACACAAGATTGCGAGCGCGGGTGTCACGACGTGGTTTCATAGCCATTTTCCTGTTGGTTATCATCGTTAAGAGCAATACGAGACAGTAGTAGCAAGCGAACGATATCCGCATAAAAGCGGCAGATGCGCTGCGCTTAGCATGGTAACGTTTACGCCGTAGAGCGTCATCTGACGAGTATGACATTGCTCGGTTATCCGGCTTTAAAGAGATCCTGTTTATGAATGAATCGACCCACATCGGTACCGCTGCGCAGTCGCTTTCCCTGGCTAAAGGGCGGCTGGCGGCGCTTAGCTGGGGGCGTAGCACTGCGCCTACCTGGGTGGCGCTGCATGGTTGGTTAGACAATGCGGCAAGTTTCACCCGGCTGGCACCGTTGCTAGTGAAAGCGCTGGATATTCGCATTGTTGCGATCGACTTTCGCGGTCACGGGCATTCGGCCCATGCGCCTGCTGGAAGCGACTACGCGCTATGGGACTATACCCACGATGTGCTGGATACCATGACGTCACTGGAAATCGAAAAGGCGACGCTGCTCGCTCACTCGATGGGAGCAGCAGTGGCCTGCCTGGTGGCGTCGGCACTGCCTGAACGAGTAGAAAAGCTGATCTTGTTAGACGGCTTGGGGGCGCTTAATACGCCTTTAGAAGAAACCGCCAGTCAGTTGCGAAAAGGACTTATCGCCCATCGACGGCCGCTTTCCCGCCCACCTCGCTACCCAGATGTTGAGAGTGCGGTCGCCGCCCGGGTAGCAGGAGGAGTCACACCGCTAGACAGCATTACTGCAACGCCACTTGTCGAACGAAACACCCAGGCTACTGCCGATGGGCACGTGCAAATGCGCACCGATAGCCGTTTATTAAAGCCTTCCTTGGTGCGCTTTACGCCCCAGCAAGTGCTGGCATTACTGGCGGAGATTCAGGCTCCGGTGCTATTGATAGAAGGAGAGCGAGGGATTCTTGGTGCGCGGGACTGGGCGGAAAAAGCGCGCCAAGCGGTGCCACGGTTAACGCGCCAAGTGTTAGCGGGCGGTCATCATTTGCATCTTGATCCCCAGGCCGTTCATCACGTGGCAGGCATAATTAGTCAGCAAGCATAGCGGGTATCTGGTGACCAGCGTTAGGAAGATGGCGATGAAGAAAGTAGCGCATGTTACGGAAAAACCTGTGGCAAGCAGCCGCATAAATGGCGGTAATAATGTCGCCCTGGTATTGGGTAGTGGTGGAGCCAGAGGTTACGCTCATATCGGTGTTATTGAAGCGCTGGAAGCACGCGGCTTCGAAATAATCTCTATTGCTGGTTGTTCCATGGGCGCGCTAATTGCAGGTATTTATGCCGCTGGAAAGCTGCCCGAGTACCGTGAGTGGGTTTGTAACCTGGATTATTTAGATGTGCTTAAGCTGGTCGATGTGACCTGGAGCCCAATGGGTGCCATGCGGGCGAATAAAGTTATGAACAAACTAGAAGAGTTGGTCGGCGATAGGTTAATCGAAGATCTGCCTATTCCCGTAACGACTGTCGCGACGGATCTGGTTCGTCAGCGTGAAGTGTGGTTTCAAAATGGTCCTTTGCTCCAAGCAATCCGTGCCTCTATTGCCGTCCCTGGGGTGATTACACCGGTACATGTTGGTGGTCAGGTGCTCGTTGATGGCGGCTTGCTGAACCCGCTGCCGATAATGCCGATATTAGCCGCCCACGAAGCAGATTTTGTGGTGGCGGTTAACGTGACAGCGCACAGCCCGCAACCGATTACCTTAGAGGAGCTGTTACCCAGCGAAGGCAGCAATGACAGCCGCACCGCGTTAGAACGCGACCGCGATGCCAATATTGGCAGTTGGATGGACGATGTGCGCGCCACTACGCGGCGGCTGTGGGATGGGCTTGGGGGAGGTAATGGCGAAGAGAGTGACATTGACGAGACGGTTGATCTGCACGGTAAGCGCGAGTGGGGCAAGCTCGATATGATTCTAGAGTCGTTTGATATCACTCAGGCGGCGCTCGCAAAGTATAAAATCGCAGGCTATCCGCCGGATGTATTGATCGAAATTCCCAAAACGGTCTGCAGTACTTACGAGTTTCACCGCGCTAAAGAATTAATTCGCCTAGGTCGTCATTTAGCCGATGAAGCGCTGGAGCGACGAATGCCTGGCCTTATTGTCTCGGATGCCTCCGAGTAGCCTTAGCGAAGAGACCGCTTACTGCCCACGCTTGCGCAACAGAATATATACCGCGCCTGTGCCGCCATCGATATCGGTAGCGGAGCAGAACGCCAAGACGCCGGGCCATTCTCTTAACCACGCGTTAGTGTGGCTTTTGAGCACAGGGAAGTCTGATGTGGTGCCCCAGGCTTTGCCGTGTACGACTAGAACGCAGCGCATGCCTTGTGCGGCGGCATCACGCAAAAAGCTCTCAAGCTCTATCCTGGCTTCTTCCAGGGTATAGCCGTGTAAATCCAGCCCCGCCTGCCACGCCGTTTGACCACGCTTTAACTGGCTAAACGTACGCCAGGGCAGGTCGGGCACGCTAAATTCTAAATATTCTGACGGGCGCACCGCCTCAACTCGGCCATCAGACGTGCGCCCGCTGGCTTGCAGCGCGTTGCTTTCTATCGCCGCTTGTCGCCGTGCTTGTAGGGCATCAATATCGTTTCGCTTAAGCTTGCCGGGGTTGGCTTGATTGCTGGCAATACGGCGCACGCCTGCTGCCTGCAGCGCTTGGCGAAAGGCACTGATGTCGTCGTCGTTGGGCAGGTGTCGCGTCATGGTCGGCTCAAATAGAGAAATGAAGTGTTAACAGATAAGCATAATTGAGAAGCGTACAGTATAGCGAGCCTGTTGTTACTGTGAACCGTTACTGTGAATCGCTACTGTGAACCGCTGCTGTGAATCGTCAGTGTTACGAACTGACACTGTGGATCGTGAGCTGTGAACAGAGCGGCGTCAAAGGTACAATCGCATCATGACCTTCTATACGCCAGGAGCCGCTGTGACCACGCACCTTAATGATGAGACCTATCACTCAATGCTTTCGTTGCCGGAGTCGGCATTAGTGAGTGAGCTTTTTACACTGCGCGATTATTTACGCTGGGTCTCCAGCGAATTTTATCTGGCGGGGTTGCACTATGGACACGGCACTGAATCGCCTTGGGATGAGGCCGTTGCACTTTGCTTGGGCGCACTGCACTTGCCGTGGAATGTCGACCCGGCGGTGCTGGATGCACGCCTGCTGCCGTTAGAGCGCGAACGCATTATTCGCTTGGCGCGAGAGCGTGTAACGACTCGCCGTCCGCTACCTTATTTGCTCGGCGAGGCTTTTTTTGCGGGGTTCCCGTTCAACGTTGACGAACGGGTCTTAATTCCACGTTCGCCTATTGCCGAGCTGATTGAAGATGGCTTTGCGGCATGGTTCCCTGAAGAACCGCCTGCTCGGGTATTGGATTTGTGTACTGGCTCAGGCTGTATTGGTATCGCCACTGCATTAGTGCTGCCCACCAGCGAGGTAGCGTTGGCAGATATTAGCCAGGATGCCTTAGCGGTTGCTCGCCAAAACATCACGCGTCACGACGTTGGTGATCGCGTGCGGGCTGTCGAATCCGACGTGTTTGATGGCCTGGAAGGTCAGCGTTTTGATCTGGTCGTATCTAACCCGCCCTATGTTGATGCGCGCGACCTAGCCACCATGCCCGCTGAATTCCGCCACGAACCTGCCTTGGCATTAGGCGCTGGCAGCGATGGTTTAGATATTGTGCGACGCATTCTGCGTGACGCGCATCAGCACTTGACTGACGAGGGCTGGCTGATTGTTGAAGTTGGCAATTCCGACCGCCATGTGGAGGCTGCTTTCCCTGAAGTGCCCTTTATCTGGCTTGAATTCGAGCGTGGCGGCCAGGGTGTTTTTGCCTTGAGCGCCGCTGAACTCGACGCCCATGCGGCGTCTTTTGCGTGAGGAACTAACGCCCATGTCTGGCAATACGTTTGGCAAGCTATTTACCGTTACCACGTTTGGAGAGAGCCACGGTCCCGCGTTAGGCGCTATCGTTGACGGCTGCCCACCGGGTGTGCCGATCAGTGAAGACGACCTTCAGTTGGATTTAGATCGCCGTCGCCCAGGTAGCTCACGGCATACCACTCAGCGCAAAGAACCGGATCAGGTGCGGATTCTTTCTGGCGTGTTTGAAGGCAAAACCACCGGAACGTCGATTGGTTTGCTGATTGAGAATACCGACCAGCGCTCCAACGACTACTCTAAAATCAAAGATCAATTCCGGCCTGCGCACGCTGACTACACGTACCATCACAAGTATGGTCATCGCGATTATCGGGGCGGCGGGCGCTCTAGCGCGCGGGAAACCGCGATGCGGGTTGCCGCTGGCGCTATCGCCAAGAGAGTATTGGCAGCACAAGGGATTCAAATTCGTGGTTACATGAGTCAGTTGGGGCCAATCAGTATCGACTTCAAAACCTGGGACGCGGTAGGCGAAAACGCGTTCTTCTGTCCCGACCCGGACAAAGTGGCTGAGCTTGAAGTCTATATGGATCAGCTTCGTCGCGATCAGGACTCCGTGGGTGCCGAAATCACAGTAATTGCTGACGGTGTGCCGGTTGGGTTAGGCGAGCCGGTATTTGACCGCTTAGATGCTGACCTAGCGCATGGCTTAATGAGCATTAATGCGGTAAAAGGGATAGAGATTGGTGCTGGATTTGGCTGCATTGCCCAGCGTGGTAGTGAACACCGTGACGAAATGACGCCGGAAGGGTTTTTGTCTAATCACGCAGGCGGTGTACTTGGGGGGATTTCCAGCGGCCAACCAATTGTTGCCCGCTTAGCGTTGAAACCAACGTCAAGTATTACCACGCCCGGGCGCTCAATTGATGTACATGGCCAGCCAGTTGAGGTAATAACGAAAGGCCGCCACGACCCTTGTGTCGGTATTCGCGCAACGCCTATTGCCGAGGCGATGATGGCAATCACGTTGTTAGATCATTGGCTACGTCATCGTGGACAGAATGGCGATGTTAGCGTTGATACACCGCGTTTAAAACAACAATAACAGCACGGTGCGCTTAGCGTAACGCTGCTACACTCTAGAAAGATGGTTAAGGAGTTGCCTATGAAAATTAATGTCGAATTTGACCTGACACCGGACGAATTTCGCCAATCATTAGGGCTGCCGGACGTTGAAGCGTTTCAGCAAAGCCTGCTGGAAAATATTCAGCGGCAAATGGAGTCAGGGGTGGATGGTTATGACCCCATGAGTTTAATGCGTCCTTTCATGCAGCAGCCGATGATGCAGCAGGGGGTATCGCAGGGACTGGCTAATTTTGGCACGTACCAACAGATGATGTTGGATATGTTGCGCAAAGCGGGAACCTCGGGCAGCAGTACCGAACAGGGTGGCGATACGAATCAAGGCGAATCCCAGGAGCAAGAGGAAGCTAAGCCAGCAGCGACAGGTAAAAGCGCATCCAGTGCGAGAAGCGCCAAATCGAATGCGGCAGCTTCTTCGCGTTCGCGCGCTAAAGGATAGAAATGTAATGTGAAATGTGTTGTGTTGTAGAGCGTGCTGCTAAGAATGTTGCAAAGCAGCATTGTAGAGATTACTCTTTTTGCAGCGCAGCAATTTTGCCATGTGATGAGCCACTCCAGGCTCATGCCAAGGAACGAGAGACAGGAGCAGACACTATGCAAGATAAAACAATGGACGCCTTCAGCGAGCAAACTCGTAAAATGTTTGAGCCAATGCGTAAGATGAACTCGCTGATGCTCAACAACATGGAAAAGATGACCCAATACCAGCTAGAAGCGATGAAACGCTATAGCCAGATGGGTACCGAACGCATTCGTAGCGCGACTGAAATTAACGATGCAGAAGGCCTGCGTGATTTCGGCACCAAACAAGCCGAAGTGATGAATGAGCTTTCTCAGCAGATGCAAGAAGACGCGCGCGTCATGGGTGAGATGAGCATGCAGTTTAAGACCGAAATGGAAAAGCTATTTAGCGAAGCTGGGCAGAAAATGAACGAGCAAGCGACTGCCGCCGCGAAAGGCGAGCAGCCTGCTAAAGCGACTAGCCAATCTTCACGTAAAAGCTAAACGCAATTATGTTCGCGGCGCCTTCAAGGCGCCGCGTTCTTTTGGATGATGTGCCTGGGCAGAGACTGCCAAGCAGGTGAGGGGAGAGTGAGTATGCTGTCAGAGTGGAAAATGCCGTCTCAAGGTGTTTCTCAAGAAGAGCTGGAAGTATGGAAAACGCAGCTCGATGGTATTGGTGAACAGTACAAAGGCCTGCTTGAGGATTTGCTGTCACGCATTGTTCCTAGTGAAGCTGCTGACTCTGTTCAAAGTGACATGCGCGAAAGCTTTGAAGCTGCCGCTAAGTCACTGATGAGTAACCCCAACCTAATGTGGCAAACTCAGTCACGGTTGTTGCAAGATCAGTGGCTACTGTGGCAACAGGGTGTACGCGCGATGGCTGGCGAGCAGGTGACGCCATTGGTGACACCTGCAAAAGGCGACCGCCGCTTTAAAGACGATGCCTGGACAAAAGAGCCTTACTACTTAGCGATTATGCAGCAGTATTTGCTATTTTCGCAGATGGTAGAGGAACTCATTGAAGGTCTGGATAACTTAGAGCCGACGCAAAAGCGTAAACTGGTGTTTTATGCTCGGCAGTTGGTAAGCGCAATGTCGCCTACTAACTTCGTAGCGACCAACCCTGAAGTTATGCGCTGCACGCTGGAAACTCGTGGTCAGAATTTGGTCGATGGTTTGACACGCTTGCGAGAAGACCTAGCGAATTCCGCTGAAGGTATTAACGTGCGCATGACAGATCGAAGTGCCTTCGGTGTCGGCGATAATATTGCCGTCACCCCCGGTGCGGTGGTGTATGAGAATGAGTTGATTCAGCTGATTCAATATACGCCCACCACGGAAAAAACCTTTAAAACACCGCTATTGATCATTCCGCCGTGGATCAATAAGTATTATATCCTTGACCTGCGAGAAGACAATTCACTGGTTAAGTGGATGGTGGATCAGGGGCATACCGTATTTTTGATTTCCTGGCGTAACCCTGGCCCAGAGCAGCGCGACATTACCTGGGCTGATTATATGCAAATGGGCCCCATCAGCGCGATGGATGCCATTGAACAAGCCTGTGGAGAGAAGTCAGTTAACCTATTGAGCTATTGTGTGGGCGGCACACTAACGGCATCAACGGTGGCTTATCTGACAAGCACGCGACGCGGCCGCAAGGTGAAGTCCGTTACTTACATGGCGACGCTGCAGGATTTCCGTGACCCCGGTGATATTGGCGTATTCCTCAACGAACGCGTTGTTGAAGGAATTGAAAACACGCTAGAAATGAAGGGGTATTTAGATGGCCGCTCGATGGCCTATACCTTTAATTTATTGCGTGAAAATGATCTTTTCTGGTCGTTTTATATCAATAATTACTTAAAAGGTGAGATTCCCGCGGCGTTTGATTTGCTGTATTGGAATACCGATGGTACGAACCTACCAGCAGGTACCCATGCGTGGTACCTACGCCATATGTACTTAGAAAATCGCTTGGTAGAGCCGGACGGCATTGAGTTGGACGAGGTGAAGATTGACCTTCGTAAAATATCTGCCCCAAGCTATTTCGTATCGACGAAAGAAGATCACATTGCTAAGTGGAACAGTACTTATTATGGCGCTCTGTTGCCTAAAGGGCCGGTGACGTTTGTGTTGGGTGGTTCTGGCCATATTGCTGGCATTGTGAACCCGCCGTACAAAAATAAATACGGTTATTGGACTAACGATGCGCTGCCAGAAACACATGAAGCGTGGCAAGAGGGAGCATCGTTTAATGAAGGTTCCTGGTGGCCACACTGGCAGGCATGGGTAACCGAGAACGGCTATGCTGACCCTGATCCAGAAAAAATGGTGACAGCGCGTCAGCCCGGTGAAGGTGAGCTTAGCGTTATTGAAAGCGCCCCTGGGCGTTACGTGAAAATGACAATACCTGAAGTGTTGGGTGAACTTCCTGCCACGGAATGATTTGCCACCATAAAATGATGGGCTGATGAAAAGCCGTTTTTTATTGTTATGCTATCTGTAACGTTTAGAACGGTAAGAAGCGGCGGTGATGTCTCATACGGTTAACCCTAATGAGATATTCACCGCCGCTTTCGTCTGTTGTTATTTTCGCTTCTTATTGTTTTCGTTTCTATCGCCATTCGCCGCGCTGAGTTCGACGTGCGTTGATGGCAGGCGAGCCACCAAAGCCACCCGCCATACACAACGCATAATCCAACCAGTATGCTGATTTCTCGCCCGATGCTAAGAAGCGGAGCACCCATTTGGTTAATCGCCAAAAAGCCTTGTATGCCAGGTTTTACTGGAATTAGCAGAGTTAGGGTATCTAGCCATTTGGGTAGGCTTTCTGCAGGCCAGGCAAACCCAGCGGTAAAGACGATCGGTAGTGACGAAATAAGCACTAGGACAGTAGGAAATTCCGGTCGCGGCAGAAGATAACCAAGCCAAATGGCGAACAGCGTTGCGCTCATGAAGAACAGCACGCTAAAGGCAAGTAGTTCATTAGGCGCAGCAACATGGGGCACGCCATAAAGCTGAAAGAAAAAGCCGAAATAGAGCATGGCAAATAGTAGGTAGATCAGCATGAAGGTGAAGAGCCGAAGTGGCAGCGCTAAGGCAAGCGATGGCGCAGTTTGCCCTAAACGCCTGCGTGCGCGATCTTTGATGGTCACGCTACCAGCGGCAATTAACAATGTTTGATGCAAAATTAATACAAAGACCGCGGGCACAATATAATTGATATAACCCGACGTAGGATTAAACGCGGGTTTAGTGATGATTCGCATAGGCATGATTTGACCGGGGATCTGCGCAGGGTTTTCCCCTTTCATTAAGCTACCAACGAGTTGGGTTTGTACGCTTAGTGTTGTAGCCGCTGTCAGTAAGCCCTCGACAACATTGCCGTAAATCAGAAAGTAACTGGCATCGCCTGCAAATGAGAGGCTGGTCGGGCGACCTAAATAGACATCGCGTTCAAAGCCAGAAGGAATGATCAGGAGTCCATGAACGTCATCACTAGCCAATAAGGCTTCTGCTTCCGCCATGCTGGAAGGCTGGGCGGCGACTCGAATTTGAGGAGCCGCATCTGCCATGCGGATCAGTTGCCGCGCTAGATGCGTGTGGTCATGATCCACCACCGCCACCGCTTGCTCTCCCGGCACATTTTTATGATAAGGGAGTGGGTAAAGAACCGCATAAAACAGTAAACCGCCGACAATAACGAGCAGCACAGCCTTATCAGCAAAAATATTCGCAATCTCTACCTGCCACGCTTGCCAAAAACGTTGCCAGACATTCATTAGGACACCTGCTCAGCAGGGTTGATGGTTAATTGTTTGGGTAGGGCATGAATGGCCAAGGGGAATGGCAGCAGGAACAGCAGTAATATCAATAAAGGCGGCAGTAAAGTAGCTAGCGGTGCTCCGTGGTCAGCCACGGCTACCTGGAGCTCAATATAATGAGTGGAGGGCATTAAGTTGCCCCAAACTCGTGCCAGCATATTCATATCGCCCCTTGGGAAGGTAATTCCCATAAAGGCAAAGGCCGGCGCTAGATAAGCGGCGCAAAGGCTCAGCGCACGTATTTTGTTGGCTACCGCGGAGAGAATTAGCGTCGCCATGCTCTGAACAGCCAGCACCATTAGGGCCATCCCGACCGCTAACCAAACAATGCTGTCTTCTGGCGACCAACCGAGAAAGTAACTATACAGGCCGAGCATTAATAGCCCCTGAAACCAAAGCAGTAACGAGATAGGCATTAGTAGTTGCCAGAGCGCGTAACTTCTAGCAGAGAACGTATCTGGGAGCGGTGCTTTTTCTAATCGCCAGCAAAGTGTAAGCAGCGTAGCGACAACAATCACAATTTGCCAAAGAGCGGGTGTGATCGTGGTGACTAAAAAGCGCGCATAGCTCATACCCGAATTATAAAGTGACGTTATTTGTGGGCGCACGGGGGCTGCTGCTGCCACTGCTTGTGGTAACGCATACCCTTGGCCAAGTCGCAAGACGACACCTGCTTCGGCGGCAAAATTCATGCTCGATTGAGTGAGTGCGGAAGAAATGAATTTGCCTGCCAGCAGGTATTGGCTGTTATAGAAAGCGACGGCCTTAGGGCTGAGAGACATGCGTAGATCGCGTCCAAAATGTTGGGGAATGATCAGTAGAGCTAACACTTCTGCCCGTTGAAATGCCTCTGATCCCTCGCGTGCAGAAGGGTAGGGATGCCGCATATCGAGAGCAGGGCTGGCATCCAGATAGCGCTGTAATGCGCGTGATTCAGAGGTGTGGTCTAAGTCAACAACGCCCACAGGAAGTGATTGCGGGGTGCCAAGCTCAAATACAGCGATAAATAGCAATGTCATTAGCGGAGGCAGCCAACCAACCAGAGCAAACAGCCACGGCTGGCTTCGAAGCGCCCGACAGCCAGTAAGCTTATTCGGCTCCATGTTGGCTACCTGACTGCGCATCCTCAGAAGGTAAAGCTAGCAAGACACTCATGCCTGCCCTTAGGCCTGAAATAGGCTCAATAGGCTGCATTTCTATCTCAAATGTTCGCATATCAAAGCCACGACCGGGAACAGTGGCGCGCCATGTTGCAAAGTCGCCTAGCGCTGCAATATGGCTCACTTTAAAACGTGCCTGTTGGCCAAGAGCGGGAACATCAAGATCGAACTCGCTGCCTTGCGAGAAATGCTGAAGCAGATCTTCGCGCACATTAAACAGTGCCCAGGCTTCATCTAGGTCAGTAATCATTACCACTGGAAAACCTTGCGGAACCAGCTCACCTGGGTTTAGCAATACATTACTGACAATGCCCTTGTGAGGCGCAATTGCCAGCGAGTCCTCAAGTAGTTCATTGATTTCATCGCGTAGGCTAGCGGTTATGTCTTCGCCAGCGCGGCTGGCAGAGCGCGCCTCTTCACGAGGGCCAGCGTCGGCCAAGCGAAGTAGCTCTCCTGCTGTGATGCGGGTTTGTTCAGCGACGCGAAGCAGTGTAAAGGCTTCATCTAGTCGTTGGCGGGCCACTACGCCTTGCTCGGCTAATACGCGTGTGCGTTCATACGTTGTTCTTGCCATGCTTTCAGCCGCCTGCGCTTTTTGGTACTCGCTGCGAGCAGCGGCTATTTTCTCTTCTCGTGTGCCACCTTCAACCGCCTGCGCCAGCGAGCGGCTAATCGTATCGAGTGCATCGACCTGCGTCAGTTTAGCTTCAAGTTCAGGGCTATCGATTCGAAACACGACATCGCCGACATTGACACTATCGCCGCGTCGAAACTCAACTTCAGCAAGGCGCCCCGGCACTTTAGAAGAGACCATGTATTGACGGGCTTCTATTTGGCCCTGTAAGCGCGGTACAGGCGTGCTGTAGGTGCGCCAAAAAACAACCGATATGGCGATGGCGATAATGGCCAATACCGCCAGGATAAGTAATCTACGCTTGGTCACGGAATAGGGTTTCCTTCGCTGAGATAGTCAAACAGTGATTCTTGTTGGCCAGTGATGCTGAGTAGCTGAGCAAGTGACATTACGAATCTGAAGGCGGCAGCATCGCGACGCGTATGCGTTGTAGAAAGGAAGGTCTGGGCATCAATTACATCCAGTGCCCGGCCAACGCCTTCTGAAAAAGCTAGCGTTTGCAGGCGAAGGCTCTCTTCTGCCAACGCCACTGTGCTGGCAAGGTCGCGATACTCTTCAAGTGATTGATTCGCTTCGCGATATTGTTGATTGAGTAACAGCTCTAGTTTGCGGAAGGCCGCCTGTTGGCGGTAGCGTAGTTCTGATACTGTGCTGACGGCGGCCTGTACTTTGCCACTACGACCGCCACGGTCTACCAACGGCATACTGACGCCGACGCCCACTAACCAGTCGGGTGTAAGGTTGCTTGCAAACGAATCATCTTCATAGAGGTTATAGCTACCGAACATGTAAACATTTGGGTGGTAAAGTCCACGGCTTGCCTCAACTACACTTTCAGCCTGCGCCTGGGTGTTGGCTAATAGCCTGAGAACAGGGTGGTCGGCGAGCCCAGGCTGAAAATGCCCAATTGGTGGCAGCGAACTGAGTGTAAACAAGGGAGATGAAGGCGTTGGGGCTGCTGAAAGATTGCCCGACAGTTCATAGTGCACCAACGACGCTAAGGCTTGCTGAGCGCTATCACGTTGTTCGCGAATGGCGCGCGTGGTGATGCGAGAACGATCGTAAGCTGCTTCGGCGGCTAAGCGTTCCACTCGCGCAATTTGAAACTGGTCTTCAAGTGCGCGGGCCGAACGGTAATGGTGGGCTAGAGTGTCTTCAGCTTGCTGCTGCGTATTAAGCGTTCGCTCTGCCATCACTAACCCATAATAAGAGGTTACTAAATCCATGAAGCGGACTCGGTAAACCTCTTCAAGCAATAAAGAAGCCTCTCGCTCTTCCAGTGTTAATAGTTCCCGTGCGGAGGTGATCTTGCCACCTGTATAGATCGGCCAAAACATGGCTAATGAACTTCTTGCAATATTGCGGCTAGTGACCGGTGTGCGGAATGCATTGGGGCCACCAATAAGATCAACGAGTAACTGGCCTGGCACTGTATCTGCCGCACTGCTAAGTGGGTTAAGGGCAAGTGCATCTACTTCAATGGGGTTATCAAGGTGAGTATAAGAGCCGAGAAGGTCTATTTGAGGAAGTAGTAAATGATGGCGGGTAGAGAGAAGTGCTGCAGCGCGTTGCTGTGCAGCCTGGCCTGCGGCAACGTCGTCATCTTGGCTACGGAGTTGTTCCCAAGCGTCTTTTAAGGTAAGTGGCTGTGCTTGAGCAGATTGACTAGGTGATGTAGTGATTATCACAAGTAATGATGCCCATAAAAAAATGCTTGAGCTTTTCACAACTCATCACCTCCTTGTTATTTACTTTAACGGTTAAACCATAGTTTAGGTGCTAATGACAATAAGCAGAGAAAAGATTGTTGAAGTTCGTTAGTTGTGCGTTGAACGGTGCTTTTTGCCATGATTATTTACGTTAGCTCGCTACTTTATGTTGCGCGTTTTCGATAAAGCAACTGTTATGTAATTGCTCGCTGATTAGTTTGCTATATATTGATCAGTGCTAACTCATGGCAAGTCGACTGGCCTAAAGCAAGTTGCTTGTACTTCTTAATTCTTACTGCTGACGGAGGCGCTAGCCATGCCACCTATTGCCCGTTCTTCATTTTCGCCAGTGCTAACCGGGGCGCACACAGATCATCGTCATGGTGCTTGTTGCTGTGGGTCGCCGATATTACAACGCTTTCATGAGCGCGTGATGGCAGAAATAACCCGTCGACAGATGATTGGGGGAGCGGCTGCGGTAATGGCACTCTTTGCAGGCTTGCATGTGCCCTTTGCCGTCGGGCAGCAGCCAAAAGCTCATAACGGCCCTTTACTGTTAACCAATTTAAAATTGTTCGATGGTAGCGGTGGCCCGCTGCGTGATGGCGTATCCATCAGGGTAGAGGATGGCCGGATCGACGCCATTCTAGAAGGCAGTGGTGAGGAGGAAGGTATCAATGTTATTGATTGCGGCGGTCGAGTGTTGATGCCTGGTTTAATTGATGCCCATTGGCACACTACCTTAGCCGCTATTTCCCAGATGGAGGCAATGACCGCTGATATTGGCTATGTGCATTTGGTGGCAGCAAGGGAAGCAGAGCGGACCTTAATGCGCGGCGTTACCTCGGTTAGGGATGTAGGTGGCCCCTCGTTTGCGCTAAAGCGTGCTATTGATGAAGGCATTGTTAATGGCCCTCGGGTGTTTCCTGCGGGGGCGATGATTTCTCAAACCTCGGGGCATGGTGATTTCAGAATGCGTCATGATATACCCCGTGGTAGTACAACGCCGTTAAGCGAGGCGGAGCGTCAGGGCGTTGCAGTGATTGCAGATGGCGAAGCCGAAGTGCTCAGGCGCACGCGTGAACAGTTGATGCTTGGGGCCTCTCAGATCAAGTTGATGGCCGGTGGCGGAGTGGCATCGCTTTACGATCCGTTAGACAGTACTCAGTTTACTGAACGAGAGCTTCGGGCAGCGGTTGAGGCAGCGGGTGATTGGGGCACCTACGTGATGGTGCACGTTTACACGCCTCGCGGCATTCAACGGGCTCTACGAGCCGGTGTTAAGTCGATCGAGCATGGTCAACTAGCAGACGAAGAGACGGTAAGAATGATGGCAGGAGAAGGCGCATGGTGGAGTCTCCAGCCTTTCCTGCAGGATGAAGATGCCAATGTTTATCCTGACGCAGCCCGCCGAGAGTCTCAGCGCCAAGTAGCGGAAGGTACTGTTCGCGCCTACGAAATGGCACAGCGGTTTAATGTTAAAACCGCCTGGGGAACCGACATTCTCTTCAGCCCTAAAAATACGCCGAACCAACTTCGGCATTTGGCTAAGTTAACGCGCTTTTATGATCCGCTAACGGTGTTGGCAATGGCAACGGGAGATAACGGAGATCTACTATCGCTTTCAGGCCCGCGTAATCCTTATCCGGGTGTACTTGGGCGCATTGAGCCAGGTGCTCTAGCCGATCTTTTAGTGGTTGATGGCGACCCAAGCCGTGATCTTGATTTTCTGAACGATCCAGAGCGCAATTTGCGTATGATTATGAAAGGCGGCCGCGTTTACAAAGATGAGTTATAAAAAATAAGGTAGTAAACAAACGCTTTAAAAGTGCTGGTTAAAAAAATTTTTATTGTTAATCCGTTTTTTAAAAAAGTAAGTGTGATCTTTGAGATGCAAACACGCTAACTGAACCTCCCACAAGAGAACACTGGTTTTCTTGGGGAGGTGAGATATTTGCTTGGCTACGCGCAACGTTAGCTACGTTTTTCTTAATTAACGCTTGCGTATTAACCCCGGCAACAGTATCAGACCAGCGAATAGCCACGCAGGCCAGCTGCCGGTGCGGTTAAAAGGCGTTACCCCTTTCATGGCGTAAAATTCGCCGGTGAGGTAAGTGGTTTCAAATTGTGCTGCGCTATCGACCACCTCGCCACGGGGGTTAATAATGGCGGTAATGCCGTTGCTGGTAGCGCGCACTACATAACGACCATTCTCTAGTGCGCGCAGGCGGGCCATTTGCAGGTGTTGGTGCGGGCCAATGGAGGCGCCAAACCAAGTGTCATTAGATACCGTCACAATTACATCGCTGTTTGCTGCACGGCGTGCCACCAATTGTGGGTAGATAATCTCATAGCAAATGGCATTGCCAATTGTGACACCAGCAGCTTGCATCGGCGTTTGCTCAGAGGCGCCTTTAGAAAAACTCGACATTGGTAGGTCAAAGAAGTCGATGGCACCTCGCAGTACGCTTTCAAGTGGCAGATATTCGCCAAACGGAACTAGATGCTCTTTTTGATAGCTGCCCTCGACATTGCCAACACCAATCACGCTATTGAAATAACGGTTGTTCTCGTCGAGTTGGACAATGCCGGTAAGCAGCGCTGTGCTTGGCGGTAAGTTGGCTTGAACGCGTTCCAATACCGGGCGAGCTTGGTTGTCGATCATCGGCAGGGCGGTTTCGGGCCATAAAATAAGATCGGCTTCATCCGCGACGCGGCGGGTTAAATCGCTGTAGGTATTTGCCGCTACGCGCTGGCCTTCGGGGGTCCACTTTAACAGCTGGGGTAGATTACCCTGAAGTAGCGCAACGCGAGTGGGCTCGCTCGCTGGTGTCGTCCAGAGAGAAGGCAGTGCCAAGGGGGCAAGCCAGATAGCGGCGAGCGGCAGCGCTGTCCACCATTGGCGTCGCAACAATTCAGCACCTAAAGTGCCTGTGAGCACGACCAGCAGGGAAAGCAGATAAACGCCGCCTACCGGCGCCCAATTAGCCAGCGGTGAATCCACATAGCTGGAGCCAACCAGTAGCCACGGAAAACCGGTAAACAAATAGGTGCGTAGCACTTCCCCCAGCACCCAGGCGCCTGCAAAGCTAGCCAGTGCCCAGCGCGGGCTGCAAAATCGACGATAAAGCCAAAACGTACCGGCAAAAAAGAGCGCTAATACGGTTACAAACAAAGTAGTCAGAAATACAGCGAGGGGAACCCCGGTGTAGCCGTAATCATGAATAGACACATACACCCACGATGTTCCGCTGGCGAACAGTGCTACGCCGTATAGCCAGCCTTTTAGCGCTGCTTGTGCGGGGCTTAAGGTGTGCAGGCCAGCATAGAGTAGACCAATGGCGATAGGCCCAAGCCACCATAATTCAAACGGTGAAGCGGTAAGCGTCGTAAAGCCGCCGGCCACGAGGGCAGCCAGCAGCTGTAGTGCAAAGGTGGGCGTCAACCCCATGGTGATATCCTATCGGCAGGTTGAAGTGGGCGGTTGGCTAGTTGTCGCGATCATCGCTATCGGTAGCGTTTTCACTTTCGTCATCGCGATAAGCTTCCAGCAACCGTATGCGCCGATTATCAGCATTAAGGATGATGAACCGCCAGCCGCCCAGGCTGGTATGTTCGCCACGGCCTGGTAAGTGACCAAATTGCTGCATCACAAGACCTCCTACCGTATCGAATTCATCATCAGAAAATTCGGTGCCAAAACGTTCGTTGAAATCTTCAATTGGCGTGAGGGCTCGAATGGCGAAGTGGCCGTTTTCCAGCGTGCGGATATCGTCCTCTTCATCGGTATCGTGCTCATCTTCGATATCCCCGACTATCTGCTCCAGAATATCTTCAATGGTAATTATACCGGCTGTGCCGCCGTACTCATCCACTACGATTGCCATGTGGTTGTGGGTATCACGGAATTCTTTTAGCAAGCTGTTTAAACGTTTGGACTCAGGAATGAACATTGCCGGGCGCAAGACGTCTTCTAGCTTAAAGGCATCGCGACTTTCTTGCGTTTGAGAGAGCAGAGGAAGCAGGTCTTTAACCAGCAGGATGCCTTTGACATCGTCAAGATTTTCGCCAATGACCGGGTAGCGGGAGTGACCGGTTTCTTGAATTAATGGCAGGTAGCCATCGCTGGTTTGGTCAAGGGCAATGGCCGACACTTGAGAGCGGGGAATCAAAATTTCACGCACCTGCTGATCGCTAATTTCAAGCGCGCCTTCAATAATCATGATGGCGTCTTGATCAAGCTTCAGTTTTCCTGCGGTGTGGCGTAAAAACGTCATTAGCTCATCGCGCGAGCTAGGTTCGTCATTGTCTCCGGAAAGGGCGCCAAAGAGTTTCTCGAGCCAGGATTTTTGATTTGAGTTGCTCGATCGGTCTTCGCTCATTGCGTCTAATCTCTCTATTACGTGCAAATAGTTATGTGCAGATAGTTATGTGCAAACAGTACGTCAAAACAGCATGTGCAGACAGCTATATGAAGGTAGCTGCGGGTAAACCGACTGTCGTTTTATCATTGAGTGGGGGGATACACCACCCTAAAAATAATTATTGGCCAGGGTAACAGCTTACTCGTGATAAGGATCAGCAATATCGAGACTAGCAAGGAGCTCACGTTCAAGCTGCTCCATTTCGTCTGCTTCCTGCTCTTTAATGTGGTCGTAACCCATTAAGTGCAGCGTGCCATGTACCACCATGTGCGCGTAATGATGTTCAAGAAGCTTCTGCTGTTCGCTGGCCTCGTGGGCCACAACGGCATGGCAAATAATCAGGTCGCCTAGCAAAGGAAGGGAAATACCAGGCGGATTCTCAAAAGGGAACGAGAGCACGTTGGTTGATTTGTCTTTACCCCGATAATCTCGATTGAGCGCTTGGCTTTCCGCTTCATCCACAAAGCGAATCGTCAACTCTAAGCGTTCATCATCCGGATGCCGTGAAAAGACGCAGCTCACCCAGTGGGTGAGCTGTTCAAGGGTAGGAAGCAACGGCTCATTGATGGCCGCCTGGCGGTCAATCACGATGTCACTCATCGTGGTGACTCTCCTGCGCGTTCAAGCGCTTGCATGCGGGCCTCTCGCTCCTGCTGGCGTACTTCACGGCGAGCGCGCTCTTGCACTTCCTGTTCGGATTCAAACTCGTCATAGGCCTCTATGATCCGCTGAACCAGCGGGTGACGCACAACATCTTTCGCAGCAAAGTGGGTCACGCCGATGCCAGGGGTGTCTTTAAGAACATCCAGCACCTGAGAAAGGCCGGAGCGCTGTCCACGTGGAAGGTCCACCTGGGTAATATCACCGGTAATGACCGCCGTTGAGCCAAAGCCAATCCGCGTCAGAAACATCTTCATCTGCTCTGGGGTGGTGTTTTGGCTTTCGTCCAGAATGATGTAGGCGTTATTCAGCGTACGCCCACGCATATATGCCAGCGGGGCAATCTCGATTATCTGACGCTCAATAAGCTTGGCGACCTGCTCAAAGCCGATCATCTCATACAGGGCGTCGTAGAGCGGGCGCAGGTAAGGGTCGATTTTCTGGGCAAGATCACCGGGTAAAAAACCGAGCTTTTCGCCTGCTTCTACCGCCGGGCGTACCAGTAGAATACGCCGCACTTCCTGCTGATTTAGCGCTTCTACCGCCGCCGCCACCGCCAAGTATGTTTTTCCCGTACCCGCAGGCCCAACACCAAAATTGATATCGTGTTCGCGAATGCTTTGTACGTAGCGCTGCTGATTAAGCCCGCGAGGCTTAATCATCGTACGCGGGGTACGCATAATCACGTCGTCGCCGCTGATATCGCTATCATCCTCTTCTTCTAGCGCTTCTAAGCCAGATTCCTGAAGGAATAAGTGAACCGTGTCTGCTTCAAGCTCTTCTGCCGCCGTTTCACGATAAAGGTGCTCAAGTACGTTAGCAGCGGCTTTGATGCGGTTGGCGGCACCGGCCAGCTGGAACACATTGCCGCGATTGCGCAAGGTCACGTCCAGGCGGCTTTCAATCAGCTTTAGGTGCTCGTCCTGTTGGCCGCAAAGGCTGGCAAGCCGCTGCGGATCATTGGGTTCAAGGCTTAGGGTGATAATGCGATTGGCCTGAGGTGATGGCTGGCTCAAGAGTAAGAAACCCATTAGTTGGTGTATGTGAGACTCAGCTTACTGCCCCAGCCGTGCCGGGGCAATTACCTAGGATAAGCGAGCAGTTAATAACGCTCGGGAGAGGCGAGGTCACCGCGCAATGAGTTGGGCAGCGCTTCGGTAATCTCCACGTCTACAAAGTAACCGATCAATTCTGTTGGATTGGCTGCACGGAAGTTAACCACGCGGTTATTTTCAGTGCGCCCTGAGAGTTGACCAGGGTCTCTCGGCGAGAATCCGGATACCAGAACTCGCTGGGTAGTGCCTACCATACGGCGGCTGATTTGAGCAGTCTGCTGCAGAATCCGCTCCTGCAAAATAGCGAGGCGCTGCTTTTTGACACTTTCCGGTGTTTCATCCGGCAAGCCAGACGCTGGGGTGCCGGGGCGTGCTGAGTAAACAAAACTGAAAGAGTGATCAAAGCCGATACGGTGAATCAGATCCATCGTTGCTTCAAAATCCTCTTCCGTTTCGCCAGGGAAGCCGATAATAAAGTCAGAAGAGAAGCTAATGTCCGGGCGGTTGGCACGAATACGCTCCATCTTCTCGATGTATTCTTCTGCGGTATGGCCGCGCTTCATTGCGCTTAAAATACGATCAGAGCCTGACTGTACGGGTAGATGTAAGTGGCTTACCAATTCAGGAATGTCAGCAAAGGCGTCTACCAGGCTATCGGTAAACTCCACTGGGTGAGACGTCGTAAAACGCACCCGATCAATGCCATCCACTGCGGCGACGCAGGCGATTAGCTCGGCGAGATCGATTTCATCGCCATCGTCGTTTTCACCGCGATAAGCATTCACGTTTTGGCCAAGCAGGTTAATTTCTCGCACTCCTTGGTCGGCTAAGTGAATAACTTCATCAATAACCGATTCAAAGGGGCGAGAAACTTCTTCGCCACGGGTGTAGGGCACCACACAGAATGTGCAGTATTTCGAGCAGCCTTCCATGACAGACACAAAGGCGGTTGCGCCGTCAGATTTCGGTTGTGGCAGATGGTCGAATTTTTCGATTTCTGGGAAAGTGACGTCGACAGCCGCAATCTGATTGTTACTGCGCGCGTCCAGCATTTTGGGCACGCGATGAAGCGTTTGCGGACCAAAAATCATGTCGACAAAAGGTGCGCGCTTGCGCAGCGCTTCACCTTCTTGGCTTGCCACACAGCCGCCAACACCAATCACCAAGTCAGGATTGGCGTCTTTTAGCTTTTTCCAGCGACCCAGTTGATGAAACACCTTGTCCTGCGCTTTTTCGCGAATAGAGCAGGTGTTCAACAAGATAACGTCAGCTTCTTTTTCGTTATCGGTCAATTCCAGCTGGTGAGATTCGCCGAGCAGATCTGCCATACGCGAGGAGTCGTACTCGTTCATTTGGCAGCCGTGCGTTTTGATAAAGAGCTTCTTCGCCATCGGTACCTGTCATCTATGAGTCGTCGGGGGACGAGGGATGAATGAAAACATGAATGCAATCGTAATAGGCAGTGTAACGTGCTGCCATTGAGTATGGGCATTATACGGATACAAGAAACCTGGGGCTAGCGTTCAACTGTAATCGATGCTTGACCCGAGCGTTTCTATCAGTATACTACGCACCGTGTTTACGCAGTTCCTCGATAGCTCAGTTGGTAGAGCAAATGACTGTTAATCATTGGGTCGCAGGTTCGAGTCCTGCTCGAGGAGCCAACGTATAAAATCGAGCTACGCTTGATTTCTTAGTGGCTTCACTCTAGACACAGCAGCAAAATGTAATGTTCCTCGATAGCTCAGTTGGTAGAGCAAATGACTGTTAATCATTGGGTCGCAGGTTCGAGTCCTGCTCGAGGAGCCAAATTGCTGTTCTGCACTAATTACCGTTTACGGTAAACGTTCCCTGATAGCTCAGTTGGTAGAGCAAATGACTGTTAATCATTGGGTCGCAGGTTCGAGTCCTGCTCGGGGAGCCATCTAGTTTCTTCTTACGTTATATTCTATTTATCTTTTGAACGATATTCGCGCAGCCGCTAGCGTGAATCGACTGCTTCACGTATCTACTGCTTATTGTTTATTTGATGTTTATGATAACACTCAATGCTCTATGGCATCCTGAGTGATTTTTTGTGTCTGACGGTCAGGGATGTATAGATTGTTTCATTTACTCATTGTTTAGGAAGGTGTCCGTGGGAAAAGCTGCCAGCCTGCATGCGCTGCAGGTATTTAAGTGTCTAGGTGATGAAACGCGGTTAATGCTGGTGCTCTTGATCGCCAAAGAGCAGTCACTTTGTGTGTGTGAAATGACGTATGCACTGGAAGAATCGCAGCCTAAAGTGTCGCGTCATTTGGCCCAGTTGCGCCAGTGTGGGTTGCTTATCGATCAGCGTGAAGGGCAGTGGGTTTACTACCGCTTGTCACCTGAGCTACCAGGATGGGCACAAGAAATTATCGAAGCGGGTGCTGAAGGTAGTGCGGTACGTCTCCATGCGCTGACTCTGCGACTAGCAAAAATGGGAGACCGACCGACTCGGCGAGCAGCGTTATGTTAACTGTTAGGAAATAAAAAAGCGCCGATCCGTAGGTCGGCGCTTCTAACAGTAGTCAGTAGTACAGTAGTCAGTAGTGGCTTAACGCTTAGCCATTCTCTGTGAGCCCTGAAGGTTGGCATAGTCGAGTAAGATTTCGGCAGCCTCTAGTACATGGGCGCGGTCAGCCGGCATGTTTTCATCCTTATCATCCTCATTAGCAGTGTCTGCTTCACTGCCTTCGGGCTGCGAACTATCGCTGCGTGCGTCCATCCACTCGTCCAGTTCCGATAGGTTTAAGGCGCGACGGCGTTGGTTTTCAAGTGAAAGCTGCTCGGCTTCTTGAGCTTCCAGCTCTCGCTGGCGCTGTTCGCGGTTTAGACTAACGCTGGTGTGCTGTTCACGTAACTGGCGGGCTAGGGCGGACTGGCGCTCTAGATACCGGAAGTTAGGGTTTTCCTTAGCGCGTTCTTCGTGTTGAGAAATCAGTTCTGCGAGCGCATTCTCTGGGGAGCCGTAGCGGCGATATTGAACATTCTGTACGGTATCCCACGCAAGTGCGTTATCAAGGCTGCTTTCGCCGATACGTTCTGGGTCAATCAGGCTAGGGAAAATAATATCGGGTTTAACGCCGCGGTTTTGAGTGCTGTCGCCTGAAATTCGGTAAAATTTGGCGCGGGTAAGCTTAATTTGCCCGTGGCTAAGGTCATTCAGCGTTTGCACGGTTCCTTTGCCAAAGGTGGGGGTGCCCACTACGATGCCGCGGCCATAATCTTGAATGGCGCCGGCAAAAATCTCTGATGCTGAAGCAGAAAGGCGGTTAACCAATACGGTCAGCGGTCCATCATAAAACGTGCCCGCTTCGGTATCGCCATAGAGCTGAATACGACCTTGGGCATCACGAACCTGGACGGTGGGGCCCCGGTCGATAAATAGGCCTATCAATGAGTTAGCTTCTTGAAGTGCGCCGCCACCGTTGTTGCGAAGATCTAGAACAATCCCTTCAACGCCTTCTTTTTTAAGGCTTTCGATTTCTCGGGCGACGTCGCGGGTGGTGCTGCGGTACTCCTCTTCGCCTGCTTGCCAGGCATCGAAATCGACGTAGAACGTCGGAACGTCAATCACGCCAATGCGATGAGGTTTGCCATCTCGCTCAATGTTAATTACTTCGCTTTTCGCTGCCTGATCTTCCAGGCTGACAGTATCGCGGGTAATTTCAACAATTTGTGAGCGGGTCATGTCCACCGCTTGGGCGGGCACTACGTCTAAGCGTACGACGGAGCCTTTAGGGCCACGAATCAGGTCAACGACATTGTCTAGGCGCATGCCCACCACATTGACCATATCGCCTTCTTCTTGGCCGACGGCAATGATTCGGTCAGCGGGTTCAAGCACGCCAGCACGGTCGGCAGGGCCGCCGGGTACTAGGCTAGATACTTTGACGTATTCGCTGTCGGCTTGAAGTAGTGCGCCGATACCCTCAAGTGAAAGGCTCATTTGAATATCAAACGATTCGCTTTGGCGAGGGGAGAGGTAGCCGGTGTGGGGGTCGATCGAACTAGATGCTGCTGCCATGATTAACCCGAAGACGTCTTCTGACTCAGACTGGCGTAAACGTGAGAGTTGCCCTTCATAACGCTGACGCAGATTACTTTCTATTTGCTCGTCATCCTGGTCGGAAAGGGCAAGTGTCAGTGCATCGTTTTTGAGCCGTTTGCGCCACAGTTCGTCTAATTCACTCTCGAGGGTTGCCCAAGGGGCATCTTCACGATCGACTTCTAAGCGGTCATCGCTTTCGAATTCAAAGGAAAGCCCTTCATCAAGACGCTTAAGTAACCACTCTAAGCGGGCGGTGTGACGTTCGCTGAGGCGATTATAAAGTGCAAACGCATCGTCAAGGTCTCCATCGAAAAGCGCTTCTGCCATGTCGCTTTCTAGATGGCGATAGGGCTCAATATCAATGTTCAATAGGTAGGAGCGTTGGCCGTCCAGAATGTCTAGATAGCGTTGGAAAGCCTCCTCTGACCACTGCTCGTCGAAGTTAATATCAGCATAATGTCCATAACGAAGTGAATCCGCTACTTCCATTGCCGCTTGGCGTTGTTCGTCGGTCGGCTCAAGTTGCGCCAGTGCTGCGGGGCTAGTAATTACCAGCATCACAGCAAGGGCAACCGAGCGCGAAAGCGTTGCAAACAAGCTCATCAGTCAAGCTCTCCCGAATTTGTGTACACTCATCCTACCCTAGACCCGCAGATAGCCTATGAGTTGCGTAGGCCGAGGGAACATTGTAGCAGGTCATTTACCCTGTGATACTCAATCATTACTGTTATGAGGATTTCTATGTCCGAAGCTTTCAACGCAGATCGTGTAACGCGGCTGTGTGAGTTTCTGCACCAGTCGCCCACGCCTTGGCATGCGACTCGCTGCATGGCTGAGCGCCTGGAGCAGGCGGGTTTTGTTCGCCTTGAGGAGACGACTAACTGGCAGCTTAAGCCAGGTAAGCGTTATTACGTGACGCGCAACGATTCGTCAGTGATTGCATTTCAGCTGCCTGCTGAGAAGTTAACCAGTCTGCGTATGTTGGGGGCGCATACAGATAGCCCCGGGCTGCGTTTAAAACCTAATGCCACCCAGCATGCAGCAGGTTGGTTGCAGTTAGGGGTGCAGGTATATGGCGGTGTGCTATTGGCACCCTGGTTTGATCGTGACCTGGGGTTGGCAGGGCGTGTGCATGTGCGTCACGCCGATGGTCACTTGGAAAGTGTGCTGCTTAATATAGATCGGCCGATTGCCATGGTGCCTAGTTTGGCGATTCATTTAGACAGAGAGGTTAATGCTGGGCGTGTTATTAACCCGCAAACGCAGATGTCGCCCGTAGTGATGCAGAGTGATAACGCCGAGCTTAGCGACTTGCTAGTGGGCTGGTTAGAAGAACAGCACGGCTTGTGCGCTGTGGAAGTGGTCGACTTTGAGTTGGGGTTTTACGACGTGCAGCCACCGTCATTGGTAGGGCTGCGTCAGGAGCTAGTTGCCAGTGCGCGGCTGGACAACTTACTGTCATGTTTTGTAGGGCTTGAGGCAATGCTTGAGTGCGATGCTAGCCAAGGAGCCTTGTTAGTGGCCAATGATCATGAAGAGGTGGGTAGCACAAGTGCATGCGGTGCCCAGGGGCCTTTTCTGGGTGATGTGCTAAAGCGTTTAAATGCTCAGGTGGGGGGCGCGACGGAAGAGTCGCTGATTCAGTTGATTCAGTCATCATTGATGATTTCTTGTGATAACGCTCACGCATTGCATCCAAACTTTCAGGACAAGCATGACGAGCATCATGGGCCTGCAATTAATGCTGGGCCAGTCATTAAAGTGAATGCTAGCCAGCGTTACGCTACTAATAGCGTCACGGGTGCGCTGTTCCGAGACGTGTGCCGTGAGGCAGATGTTCCCGTGCAGTCTTTTGTTACTCGCTCAGATATGGGCTGTGGTAGCACTATTGGGCCGATTACGGCTACTGAGGTGGGTGTGCCAACGATTGACGTGGGGCTTCCTCAGTGGGCAATGCATTCTGTGCGTGAAACAGCAGGCACTCGGGATGTTGACTACCTGACACGGGCATTAGTGGTATTTTTAAACCGTCCGGTTCTGCGTTGACGGCAAATGCTTAAATAATGAAAAAGCCCGCTGGCAATGCGTCAGCGGGCTTTTTTGTATTACTTAAGTGAGGCTTGGTGGCTACGCCCTGATTTGAACAGGGGACCCCATCATTATGAGTGATGTGCTCTAACCAGCTGAGCTACGTAGCCTTTCAACGGGGGCGAATATTACTCAGTGGCCGGTCGCTCGTCAAGCGTTTCTTTTATTTATCAAACGACTGCTTCTCAGACGTTAAAACGGAAATGGATGACATCACCGTCTTTAACGATGTAATCCTTGCCTTCTAAGCGCCATTTGCCAGCGTCTTTAGCCCCTTGCTCGCCGTTGAGTGAGACGAAGTCTTCGTAGGCAACCACTTCGGCGCGGATAAAGCCTTTCTGGAAATCGGTGTGGATCACGCCGGCGGCTTCCGGAGCACTGGCACCTTCTTTTACTGTCCAGGCGCGTACTTCCTTAACGCCAGCAGTGAAATACGTTTGTAGGCCAAGCAGGGCATAGCCTGCGCGAATAACGCGATCAAGCCCTGGTTCTTCCATGCCCATTTCGGCTAGGAACATGCTGCGTTCTTCGTCATCTAGCTCCGCTATTTCCGCTTCAAGCTGGTTACACACTGGCACGACTACCGCACCTTCTTCAGCAGCAATCTCGTTAACGATATCCAGGTAAGCGTTGTTCTCGAACCCGTCTTCATTAACGTTGGCGATGTACATCGTGGGTTTAAGCGTTAAGAAGCCAAAGCTTTTAACTTGGCGTTTCTCGTCTTCATCAAGACCAAAGCTACGCAGCGGCATACCTTCAGCAAGGTGAGGCTGAATGCGGTCAAGAATGGCTTTTGTGGCCGTAGCGTCTTTGTCGCCGCCTTTCACTGAGCGAGTCAGGCGTTGGCTGGCTTTCTCGACGGTATCTAAGTCGGCAAGCGCTAGCTCAATGTTAATCGTTTCAATATCTGATCTGGGGTCAACCTGATTGGCAACGTGGATCACGTTGTCATTATCAAAGCAGCGCACGACATGGGCGATAGCTTGGGTTTCGCGAATATTGGCCAAGAACTTGTTGCCTAAGCCTTCGCCTTTGGACGCTCCAGCGACTAAGCCTGCGATATCGACAAACTCCATTGTTGTCGGCAGCACTTTTTGCGGCTTGACGATTTCGGCAAGCTTATCAAGGCGCGGGTCAGGCATGGGAACGATGCCTACGTTAGGCTCAATGGTGCAGAACGGGAAATTTTCTGCATCAATACCTGATTTGGTCAGCGCGTTAAAGAGCGTGGATTTGCCTACATTAGGTAGGCCGACGATACCGCAGTTAAAGCCCATAAATTACTTCCTGGCCGCTAGGGCAGCGCAATAAGCGAAGCGCCTGCCAATATTGAAAAAAAGGGCGTGCTAGAACGCCTGATGTTAGGGGTGCATATAAAGTATGCTGCTATTTTACGCTATGAAGGCGGTTCATGGCTTTAGCCCAATCGCCAGAGAGTGCGAGTGGTAACGTCGCCAGACACTCATCTAAAGCGCTTTCAATGGCTTCCCGTTCGGCTTTGCCGGGTCGGCCAAGCACATAATTAACGACCTGATGTGCATCTCCGGGGTGGCCGATGCCAATTCTTGCCCGGTGAAACTGTTTCTGGTTACCCAGCGCGCTAATGATGTCTCGCAGGCCGTTATGACCGCCATGGCCACCGCCGTTTTTATAGCGTGCCTGCCCTGGCGGAAGGTCTAGCTCATCATGAGCGACCAATAAATTGTCAGGCGTTAGCTTAAAAAACTGTGCAAGCGCCGCGACGGCAGCGCCGCTACGATTCATAAACGTCGTGGGGTTGAGAAGGTGTAGTTCATGATCGCCAACGCGTACTTTGGCGTATAGGCCCAAAAACTTCTTTTCCGGGCGAAGCTCCGACTGTGCGCTGCGTGCAATCGCATCTACTAGCCAGAAGCCCGCATTATGGCGAGTTGCATCGTATTCTGCACCGGGGTTGCCCAGGCCAATAATGGCCGTTACCTGGCTCATTGTCCCACCTCATAAAAAATTTCTTGAAGAAATTTTCGACGTCACGTCAGACCGCAAAAAAAAATCAAGCGCCGAAGCGCTTGATTTTATCATTCCTGAACCATGCGGGCATGGCCCAGTCGGCGTTGAAAAGCATCAGCTGGCAGCGCCGTGACTAGCGATTACTCAGCGCTGGGCTCTTCTTCGCTCTCGCTTTCGCCTTCGCTGTCTTCGTCGTCACCGCCGCGTACTTTAACTTTCGTGACGCTTAGGATGGCGTTGTCATGCTCTTCACCGTGAGACAAGTCAACAGACGTAACGCCTGCTGGTAACGTCAGGTCAGACAGGTGAAGGGTAGTGCCTAGCTCGACGTTGCTGATATCGACTTCCAGGAAGTCTGGAAGATCTTTCGGCAAGCAGCTGATAGCGACTTCGTTGGCCAGAGTGTGCAGTTCGCCACCTTGGTCTTTAATGCCGACACACGTCTCTTCGCCAACAACGTGCAGCGGCACGTTCATGGTGATTTCGTGGGTGGCATCAACACGCAGGAAGTCAGCGTGGGTTAGTAGCGGCTTGAACGGGTGACGCTGCAGGTCACGAACAACCACTTGCTCTTCAGCGCCGTCAATGACCAGTTTGATTACCGAGGAGAAGAAGGACTCGTCCTCAATCGCTTTGTAGAAAGCGGTTTTTTCTACAGAGATAGATTGAGCGCCTTTTTCACCACCGTAAATAACGGCCGGTACTTGTTGGTTCGCACGACGCAGGCGGCGGCTCGCACCTTTCCCCAGGTCGTTACGAACGCTGGCTTTCAGGATAAAATCAGACATGAAATTTGCCTCTTGGTTTAAGTAAGGAAACGCCGCCGACCGCGACCAGACGACGACGCTTCCAGGGCCCCAATAGGGGGCAACTGCGTCAGGCGATTAATGGAACATCGCGCTAACGGATTCTTCGTTGCTGACTCGGCGAATAGCTTCCGCGATGAGTCCCGCAACGCTCAGCTGGCGAATTTTTCCGCTGCGACGGGCAGTGTCAGAAAGCGGAATGGTGTCGGTCACGACGACCTCGTCCAGCACCGAGTTGGTGATATTGTCGACCGCAGGGCCAGACAAAATCGGGTGTGTTGCATAAGCGACAACGCGTGCAGCGCCATGCTCTTTCAACGCTTCACCGGCTTTGCAAAGCGTGCCAGCGGTATCAATCATGTCATCGACAACCACGCAAGTGCGGCCTTCGATTTCACCGATGATGTGCATCACCTGGGCCTGATTAGCCTGAGGGCGACGTTTGTCGATAATGGCAAGATCAGCGTTTAGCTGTTTGGCGATAGCGCGAGCGCGAACAACGCCGCCCACATCGGGAGACACCACTACGAGATCTTCATAGTTCTGGCGCTCGATGTCGTCTAACAAAATGGGCGAGCCGTAAACGTTATCAACCGGTACGTCGAAGAAACCTTGGATTTGGTCGGCGTGCAGGTCCATCGTCATAACGCGATCAACACCTGCTTTTACCATCATATCAGCGACAACTTTGGCTGAGATGGGAACGCGGGCAGAGCGTACGCGACGATCCTGGCGAGCATAACCAAAGTAAGGAACGACCGCCGTAATTCGGGCAGCTGAGGCGCGACGCAGGGCATCCACCATCAGAATCAGTTCCATCAGGTTATCATTCGTGGGGGCACAGGTGGATTGCAGGATGAACACATCCTTACCACGCACGTTTTCATTGATCTCGACCGCGATTTCGCCGTCGCTAAATTGACCGACCGTGGCATTACCCATACGGCTGTCTAAGCTCTCGGCAATCTTTTGAGCGAGTTCGGGATTGGCATTCCCGGTGAAAACCATCAATTTTGACACGCGCAGCCACCTTTGCAGTGTTGGGGATCAGGGGAGAAAACGCAGATCATCTTGCAATCTAATACGATGACCGGGCGCTTTCAGCGGCCCAGAGCATCTTGTAGGGGAGAGGTGTTGAGTCCGCGCGCTACCCATGAATACCAATGTTGACCTGCCATTTGTGCGACGGCTTGCGCGGCTAGCTGTGAATCAAAAGCCGCAAACAAGCAGGCGCCGGTACCGGTCAACCGACTAGGTGCATGCTGCGTGAGCCAGTTCAATGCTTCCGCAATTGGCGGATAGCGTCTTTTGACGATAGCTTCGCAGTCGTTACGCCACTCGGGCGCTCCCCCCTGCAGTGCGCGCGCCATAGTAATGGGGAGGCTGTCGCGTGTCAATTCTGGGTCTTGGAAGATTGCAGGTGTCGAGACGCTAACGCCTGGATGAATGACCACGAACCAAGGCGTGTCTAGAGTGACAGACGTAAGCTTTTCGCCGACGCCTTCTGCCCAAGCACTATGACCGTGAACAAACACCGGCACATCGGCTCCCAGCGTCAGCCCTAGTTTCGCAAGCGTTGCATTACTCAGCCCTAGCTTCCACAGATGGTTTAACCCGACCAGGGTAGTCGCGGCATTAGAGCTTCCACCGCCAAGGCCGCCTCCCATTGGTAGATTCTTTTCGATGGTGACTGAAACCCCTTGGTGGGTGCCGCTTGCCTGCTGCAGTAATTGAGCAGCCCGCACGATTAAATTGTCGTTGTGGGCGACGCCACTAAGGTCATTAGAAAGAGTAATGGCACTGTCATTGCGCGGCATGAAAGTAAGGTAGTCGCACAAATCGATCAGCTGAAAAAGCGTCTGCAGCTCGTGGTAGCCGTCTTGGCGACGGCCTACGATATGCAGCATACGATTTAGCTTAGCGGGTGCAGGCAGTGTCAACGCTGGAATTGTTGCAGGCATGTGCGCTCTCAACTGGCCTAGGCGTCCTGATTAGTGGATTGCCACTGATTAACCACCAGGGTGATGCGAAGGTCGCCGTAGTTCATCACGAGTCGGCGAGGTAACCACATACCCTCAACTTGCTCCCAGTCACGGTAGTCGATCTCCCAGCCATCTTGCTGTAAATGGTTAGGGAAGCCGAGTTCGTCTGTTTCTAACTGGTAGCTGGCGTGGTCGCCCGGTAGGCCGCGAACCCAGTCGGGCATGGCGCGAACTGGCAATGACCATCCAAGCTGTTCTTCCATTAAGGCTTCTGGTGTTTCTGCTTCAAAGCGACCATCGCTAGTGGTCAGTGAAAAGCGTCCTTCACGGCCTTCCAGCACGCTACGTCCACCGCCAAAGGGGCCGCTGATCAACATGCGAAAATAGTGGGGGTGTTGATTCCAGTCTAGGTTAGCGCTGTTGTTTTCTTGGGGGGTGCGAAGCCCTGCTTTGCCTACAAGTGTCCAGGTATCGAAGGCGTCAACGTCCGCCTGCTGGCGCTCCCATTGCCCGGCTTGGCGTCCGCCATCGTCAACGGGGGCTTGTGTGGCGCAGCCGGCAAGCGCTAATAAAGCAATGCCGGCGATTAGTAAGCGAGTAGAGCGACCGAATATCGAGAAGCGGCTCGCGGGCAGGGAATTGATCAACATAAACTGGCTCCATGTCAGTACTGCGTAAACTATCTTTATATATGGTCTTTATATAAGGTCTTTATATAAGGGTGCCGTATTAGGGTGTGCTTACTGGGGTTAGTTCAGGATGGCGCTTCAGTAAGTCATCGATTTGTGGGTGATAGCTTGCCCGCTGAAGAATTCGCTCGATCAGTTGGCGTGCTTCTTCACTGCGCCCCAAAGCGTTAAGCACTTCGGCTAAATGAGCGGCGATTTCTTGATCGGGCATCTGTGCATAGGCACTTTCTAGCCATGCAAGCGCATCGTTGGGTTTGCCAAGCCGAAAATAAACCCAACCCATACTGTCGAGTATTGCTGGATTACTGGGATCTTTTTCATAGGCACGCTCAATCAAATCTCGCGCTTCTTCTAGACGCCCCTGTAGATTCAGATCTGCAAGTGTGTAGCCCAGCGCATTTAATGCATCAGCATTATCGGGTTCGGTTTGCAGTATCTGGCGCAGGTCGCGTTCCATCGCTTCGATATTGCCCGCTTCCCAAGCACGCATTGCCCTTAAGTACAGCAGGCTGGTGTCATCTGGCGTACGAGTAATTTCTCTATCAAGCAGTGCTGACGCATCTTCTTGCAGATTAAATTCATCAAGTAGCTGTATTTCTAGCATTACCAACTCGCCGAAGTAGGCATCGTGGCGCATTCGTTCGATGCGAAGCATCGCACGAGCATCGAGTAGGCGATCATTTTCAATCAGCATGCGCGCGGCGGCGGCTCGGGCAGGTAGAAATTCGTTGCCGCCTTGTACTTGTCTGTAATACAGCAGCGCGTTATCGACTTCTTCTTGGGATTGAGCAATGGCGCCCAATAAGAAGTAAACAATTTCAGGTGCGCTATCTTGACCTACAAGGGGCTGCAGCAGCCGATACGCTGGTTCGCTATGGCCTTCTTCCAGGTAGAGTTGTGCCAGAGCAATGCGTAATTCTTCGTTACCACCATGGGTGTCTAGCAATGCGTTGGTTTGGGCTTCCGCAGCGGCAATGTTGTTCAGGCGAATTTCAGCCTGGGCCAGCATTAATATAAAACGAACATCATCCGGCGCTAAGTCTAGCCCCTGTTGAGCGGCTCGCTGAGCACCACGATGATCGCCTGTTTCTGATGCTAGCCGAGCCTTAGCAAGCCACAACGCGGCAGAGTCGGGTGAACGCTGAGTGACTTGATCAAGATGCTGTTGCGCTTGACGCGTTTGCCCCAGCGCTGACTCGATCAGTGCGGCGCCAAGTAACACATCGCTATAGAATTCATTTTGTTGGGCGCTAGGCTGGGCAAGATAATCGCGCAGTGGCTGAATCAGCAGGTTCAATGGTGCCTCTTCGGCCACCGCTGCTTCGGAAAAAGCGGCTATTTCACCATTGCCTCCTGCTTGAGCGATCGCTAGGCGCTGCTCTAGGCTATCTAGCCAATCTCCCCGTTGTAACGAAAGTGTTGCCAACAGCCTATTCGGAAGCTCTGCCTGAGGCGCTAATTCACGCCAGCGAATCGCTGACGCTTCCATTAATGCAGCATCATTGCCAAAGCGCGCTGCAAAGGTGGCACGCTCGGCCAATGCCGGATTGCTGTAGCGTCTAGCGGCGTCCAAGTAGCCTTGGCTAGCGTAGCGATAATCGCCCCGTTGCCCTGCGAGTTCTGCGGCTAATAGTGAGCGAAGGCCCTCGGCATCCAGCCCGCGGGTAATCGGCGGCGCTGATTGCATGGGGTCGTGAGCACTATGCTGAACCCCATTCTCTTGGGAAGGGGAAAACTGGCAGCCGCTCAATAATAGCGTGGCGGCCAAGGGCAGTAGGGGGAAACCCAGTAACGATAGGGGGTGACCCAGTAGTGTCGCGCGAAGGGGCATGCGTCTCTCGATCAGGTGGCCGAATGCTCAGCATAGCGGCTTGGCTGCCTGCGGCAAAGTGGTGTGCGCCAGAACATGCTGTGCTGTGATAGAATATTTCACCTTGAAAACGAGGTGGGTGGTGCAATCTATAGTATCTATTCATGGTATCTACTCATGGTAGTTACTCATAGCATTTGCTCATAGTATTTGCTCATAGTCCTTAGTCATAGCATTACTCATTGCATCTACCCACTCTTTTAGACTTGCTTTGGCAAGCTTCAGACATTCAGATCGACAAATGACGTGACGACCGATCCACTAGCGAAGACGCATAACGCATGACGCTTCTTGCCCTGGGAATAAATCATCGTACTGCCAGCGTGGCCGTACGTGAGCAGGTTGCATTTACGCCAACGCAGCTGGAAAGCGCGTTGACGGAACTGCGTAACCTGCCACAAATCAGCGAAGCGGCTGTGCTTTCGACGTGTAACCGTACCGAGCTTTACTGCGTGACGGATGCCGCCGGTGAGCACGCCGTGCTGGATTGGCTTGGGCGCTTTCATAATTTGCGCGTCGAAGACCTTTCCCGCTGCGCCTATCATTATCTTGACAACGATGCTGCGCGTCATTTGATGCGTGTCGCCGTTGGCCTGGATTCTATGGTGCTGGGCGAACCACAGATACTCGGTCAGTTGAAAGATGCTTATCAGCAGGCTCGCCAAGCTAATGGCCTAGGTGGCGAATTGGAGCGTTTATTCCAACACACTTTCGCAGTAGCCAAGCAGGTGCGCACTGAAACCGGCATTGGCAAAAATCCTGTGTCGGTGGCTTACGCTGCTGTCAGCATGGCGAGCCGTATTTTTGATGATTTTAGCCGCGCCAGAGCCCTCTTGATCGGGGCAGGAGAAACCATTGAACTGGTCGCGCGTCATCTTCATGAAGCCGGGGTGCGGCATCTAACGGTAGCCAATCGTACCCGTGAACGTGCCGAACAAGTGTCTGCTCCGCTGGGTGGTTCTGCTATTACGCTGTCAGAGATACCGGAGGCGTTAGAGCAAGCTGATATCGTCATATCCTCAACTGCTTCGCCGCTACCTATTCTAGGGAAGGGCATGGTAGAGCGTGCGCTGAAAAAGCGCCGCCACCGTCCTGTGTTTATGGTGGATATTGCGGTACCCCGTGATATTGAGCCAGAAGTAGGTGAACTTGCAGATGTCTTTCTTTATACCGTCGATGACTTACAAGAGGTCATCGAAGAGAATCGCCGTCACCGTCAAGTCGCCGCTGATCAAGCTGAATCACTCATTGAGCACGGAGTGGGCAGCTGGCAGCATGAACGCCGAATCCGTAATGGTGGTGAACTCATTCGCGACTATCGCCTTCATGGAGAGGCCATTCGTGACCACTCTCGTGAACAAGCCCTTGAGCGGTTAGCAAAAGGCGAAGATCCTGCCAAGATAATTGAACGATTAGCCCACCAACTGGCAAATCGTTTAATGCACCAGCCCACGCTTGCCTTGCGCGACGCTGCCTCCCAAGAAAATAACGAATTGCTGAATGCCGCGCCCAATATACTATTGCCTGCTAAGCCTGCCTTTGAGCAACCAATGGCCGCGGTAAAACGCCAGAAGGATGATACACCCGCATGAAAGAGACATTGCGCCAACGCCTAGATAGCTTTGCCGACCGCTTTGAAGAGCTGGCAATGCTACTGTCTGATCCTGAGGTGATTAATAACCAGCAGCGCTTTCGCGACTATTCTCGTGAATACGCTGAATTAGAAGCGCTGGTCGCCGCCTGGCAGCGTTACGGTGAAGTGGAAAAAAGCATCGAAGAAGCCGTGCAGTTAAGCCGCGACAGCGACCCTGATATGCGCGAACTGGCGGAAATGGAAATCAGTGATGGGCACGAGCAGCTCGAAGCGCTAGATAGTGAGCTGAAACGCCTGCTGGTTCCTAAAGACCCGGATGATGGCCGCAGCGTGTTCTTGGAAGTACGTGCTGGCACGGGTGGGGATGAGGCCGCTATTTTCGCTGGCGATCTGTTTCGTATGTACTCACGTTATGCCGAAAAACGTGGCTGGCGCGTTGAAGTTGTCAGTGCAAGTCACGGTGAGCAGGGTGGCTACAAAGAGGTTATTTCTCGGGTGAAAGGCGACGGTGTTTACGCGCGTCTGAAGTTTGAATCTGGCGCCCACCGCGTACAGCGGGTGCCAGCGACGGAATCGCAAGGTCGGATACATACGTCTGCTTGTACGGTGGCGGTCATGCCCGAAGTGGACGACGTTGGTGATATCGATATTAATCCTTCGGACTTACGCGTTGATACTTACCGTTCAAGCGGTGCGGGCGGTCAGCACGTCAACACCACAGATTCTGCTATCCGTATTACTCACTTGCCTACCGGCGTGGTGGTGGAGTGTCAGGAAGAGCGTAGTCAGCACAAAAACCGTGCAAAGGCGATGTCGCTGCTAGCAGCCAAACTAAAACGCAATGCGGTTGATTCACAGCGTCAAGAGCAGGCGGATGCTCGCCGCTCCTTGGTGGGCTCGGGAGATCGTAGCGAGCGCATTCGTACTTACAATTTTCCCCAAGGCCGGATTACCGACCACCGTATTAACCTAACACTTTATAAATTAACCGAAGTTATTACGGGTGAGCAGCTTGATGATGTTATTGAACCGCTGATCCACGAATACCAAGCAGAACAGCTTTCGGCCCTTCAGGACGCTTAATGAGCCTTGATGTTCCGACTTTCGATGTGCTTTTACGGCGAGCGACGACGCGACTGCAAGCGGTAGGTTCGCCTTCCCCTAGGATTGATGCAGAGATACTTCTCAGTTACGCAACAGGCCACGACCGGACGTGGCTATATACGTGGGGAGACCGTGAGTGCCCTTCCTGGGAGCAGGCGAGATTCGATGCGTTGGTGGCCGCACGTGCCCAGGGAATGCCCGTTGCTTATTTGACCGGTGAGCGGGAATTCTGGGGTCTGCGGCTTGCGACATCGCCAGAAACGCTGATACCACGACCTGATACAGAAACTTTGGTAGAGGCTGTGCTGGTGCGCGCCCAGGCGGCAGTGGGAAGGTTGCTAGATCTCGGTACCGGCACTGGCGCTATTGCCCTTGCCTTTGCCAGTGAAAAACCTAATTGGCAGGTAATAGGGGCAGATATTCGTCCAGCAGCGGTGGCACTTGCAACGCGTAACGCGCAAGCGCTGAAGATAACTAATACTCAGTTCGTGGTGAGCGATTGGTTTAGTGCCTTAGGTCAGTCTTCCCAAGCGACGACATTCGATATTATTGTTAGTAATCCGCCCTACATTGCTGCCGATGACCCGCATTTACGCCTTGGAGATGTGCGTTTTGAACCATTATCAGCGTTGGTGGCCGATGCTGACGGCATGGCTGATTTACTGCATCTGATCTTCACTGCGCGTGCTCATCTTTCTCAAGACGGCTTGCTTGCCCTGGAGCACGGTTATACGCAAGCAGGCAACGTGCGTACTGCATTAGCACGTGCTGGCTTCCAAAACGTTGAAAGTGTGCAAGACGTTGGAGGTCATGAACGGGTTACCCTGGGTTACCTTTAATGACCGCCTGATTCATCAGTATTGGATCCTGCCATGAAACCAAAAAATAGAACGCTGGACCGGATCGACCTTAAAATTTTGCGCTGCTTGCAGGAAAATGCGCGAATTTCCTATGTTGACCTTGCCGCTGAAGTCGGCTTATCCACCACCCCTTGTTTAGAGCGTGTTAAACGCCTTGAACGTGCGGGCATCATTCGCGGCTATCAAGCCATCATTGACCCGCAAGCGCTAAAAGCCAACCTATTGGTGTTTGTGGAGATCAGCTTGGAAACGCAGTCGCCTGCTGTGTTCGATGAGTTTCGTCGGGCGGTAGAGCAACTACCGCAAATCCAAGAGTGTCACTTGGTGTCCGGTCAGTTCGATTACATTTTGAAATGCCGCATTCCTGAAATGTCAGCTTACCGACAGCTACTAGGTGATGTTGTACTGACGCTGCCTGGAGTGAAAGAGTCTAAAAGCTATGTGGTTATGGAAGAAGTGAAAGAGAGTTTCAGCTTACACATACCCGATTTCGAGGAATTTGAGGATAAGTAACCTAATGATGGATGATCAGGCGCTGCTGCGCTACAGCCGCCAAATTATGCTACCCGAGGTTGATATTGAGGGGCAGGAGCGTCTGAGAAGTTCTCATGCTCTGATTATTGGGGCTGGTGGGCTTGGTTCCCCCGTAGCGCTTTACTTAGCTGCCGCTGGCGTGGGCACTATTACCATTGTTGATGCCGACACAGTAGAGTTGTCAAATTTGCAGCGCCAGATTGCTCACCAGCAGGCAAGTATCGGCTCCAATAAGGCGTGTTCAGCGAAAGCGAGCATGCAAGCGCTTAACCCTGAGTGTCATGTTGTTGCTTTGGAGCAGCACGCTGCTGGCGAGGCTCTTGAGGCATTGGCGGCGTCGGTAGATGTCGTGTTGGATTGCACCGATCGTTTTTCGAGCCGCTATGCGATTAATGCCGCTGCTCATCAGGCCCGCGTGCCGCTTGTCTCTGGGGCGGCAATCCGCTTCTCTGGGCAGTTAGCCGTCTTTGACCCTCGCGATCCAGCATGCCCTTGCTATGCGTGTTTGTATCCTCCTGGTGATAGCCAAGATGAAACGTTGAGTTGTGCCGAAAGCGGCGTAATGGCGCCACTGGTTGGCTTGATCGGCTGCTTTCAAGCAATAGAAGCTTTTAAGTTGTTAAGCGGGGCAGGAAAGCCGCACCAAGGACTTTCTACCTTTGAAGGATTAAGCGGGCAATGGCGTCACTTTCAGGTGCCGCGTGACCCAGCTTGCTCAGTGTGTGGTTGCTCCGGTTAACACGACGATAAAAAAACGCCCGCTAGGCAGCGGGCGTGACGTCACGGTCTTTACGTCAAAAGAAACAGCCTAAAGAACAGCAGGGGATCCGCCCAGCAGGCTAGTTAATACCGAATCAAATTAGTGGCGAATCAAATAGTCAAATGCACCGAGTGATGCTTTTGCGCCTTCGCCCATGGCGATGATGATCTGTTTGTAGGGCACCGTCGTGACGTCGCCTGCGGCAAATACGCCGGGCACCGATGTCATACCGTGAGCATCGACGATAATTTCACCACGAGGCGACATCTCGATTGGCGACCCTTTTAACCATTCGGTATTAGGCATAAGACCAATTTGAACAAAGATACCTTCTAGCGAGATGGTTTTAAGCTCATCGGTGTTGCGATCTTTGTAAGTTAAGCCGTTAACGCGGCTGCCGTCGCCCGTCACTTCCGTGGTTTGGGCGTTTAGAATAATGTCGACGTTGGGCAGGCTCTTAAGCTTTTTCTGCAGCACTGCGTCTGCACGCATTTCACCCATAAACTCGATTAGGGTGACGTGGCCGACAATGCCAGCTAAATCGATAGCCGCCTCAACGCCAGAGTTGCCACCGCCAATCACAGCCACGTTTTTCCCTTTAAATAGCGGGCCGTCGCAGTGGGGGCAGTAGGCAACGCCTTTATTACGATACTGTTGCTCGCCAGGCACATTCATTTCGCGCCAGCGTGCACCTGTCGCTAGTACCAGCGTTTTGCTTTTCAGCTTAGCGCCGGACTCAAACATTATTTCGTGTAAATTACCTTCGTTTTCGGCCGCTTTAAACGATGTGGCGCGCTGAAGGTTCATGACGTCAACCTCATACTCTTTGACGTGCTCTTCTAAAGCACTCACCAGTTTGGGGCCTTCGGTATGACTGACTGAAATAAAGTTTTCGATGCCCATGGTGTCTGCCACCTGACCACCAAAGCGTTCTGCCGCAACGCCTGTGTTGATGCCTTTACGGGCAGAGTAGATTGCCGCTGATGCGCCCGCTGGGCCACCACCTATCACTAGCGTGTCAAAGGCGGCTTTTTTGCTAAGTTTCTTGGCTTCGCGTTCAGCAGCGCCAGTATCCACCTTCGTTATAATCTGCTCTAGGGTCATGCGCCCCTGGTCAAACGGTTTGCCATTTAAATAGATGCTGGGAACTGACATGATTTCCCGAGCTTCAACTTCGCCTTGGAACAGTGCACCATCGATCGCAACGTGGCGAACGTTTGGATTGAAGATCGCCATCAAGTTGAGCGCTTGAACAACATCTGGGCAGTTCTGACACGAAAGTGAATAATACGTCTCAAAGAGCATTTCGCCGTCGAGTGCTTTGATTTGATTTAGCAGCTCCTCAGACGTTTTTGGTGGATGCCCACCCACGTGCAGCAACGCCAGAACCAACGAAGTGAATTCGTGGCCCATAGGAATGCCTGCAAATACTACACCGGTTTCTTCACCGGGGCGGTTAATGGCAAATGACGGCGTGCGATTATCCTGGCCATCAGTTTGCAGCGTAATCTTGTCGCTCAGGCTGCTGATGTCTTCCAGCAGGCCTAACAGTTCTTGTGACTTTGCACCGTCATCGAGGGACGCAACGATCTCGAACGGTTGAGTCACTTTTTCTAAATAAGCTTTCAACTGATTTTTTAAATTGGCGTCCAGCATGACAGTGGCTTCCTCGCAGTCAGCAGTAATGAGTTCTCGACCTAAAACACTCGCAGCCTTCGGCATAACGCGGCAATAGAAAGCGCAGTAGGGAGAGCAATGGTTGCGTTACGGGTACTTAAGTGAGAACACCCGGGGAAACCCCGGGTGTCGTGCTGCCTAAACCTAAGGGGCAACCTTAAACCGACAGTCTTAAATCGACAGTCTTAAGTCGACAGTAGTAGGCCGTTTAGATTTTGCCTACGAGATCCAGAGACGGAGCAAGAGTTTCTTCGCCTTCCTTCCATTTAGCTGGGCATACTTCGTTCGGGTTTTCACGAACGTACTGGGCGGCTTTCACTTTGCGCAGTAGCTCTTCGGCATTGCGGCCAATGTTGCCAGCGTTGATTTCAACGATCTGAATCTTACCGTCAGGATCAATAACGAAAGTGCCGCGCTCTGCAAGGCCTGCTTCTTCAATCAACACATCGAAGTTACGAGAGATTCGTAAAGTCGGGTCTGCAATCATTGGGTACTGCAGTTTGCCGATGGTTTCAGAGCTGTCATGCCACGCTTTGTGGGTAAAGTGGGTGTCAGTGGAAACGCTGTAGATTTCAACACCTAGTTTTTTAAACTCAGCGTAGTTGTCAGCCAAGTCGCCAAGTTCTGTCGGGCAAACAAAGGTGAAATCAGCGGGGTAAAAGAAGAAAACAGACCACTTATCTTTTAAGTCTGCTTCCGTTACGTCGATAAATTCGCCGTTCAGGTAAGCAGTCGCATTGAACGGTTTTACTTCTGTATTGATCAAGGACATTTATAGCGTCTCCAAAATAAATGAATGGTAGTGGGAAAACATGCAGCTGATACTAACCGACTACGACTAATAGCTAAAATTGTAATAATGCATCTGTTCAATAGTTTTAAGCTATGGGTGTGTGTTTTTGATCGCTGACTAGCCTACGGGTGGGGTTGCGGTCAGCAGAATACAAGAATTTTTCACATGGACTTGCGATAGACGTCGCTGCAACGCAAAATTCGCTCGTCTGACATAGCAGCCGCAGTTGTTGCTGATATTTTGGCGTAAGCTAGTCGACTGAATGACCTAGCCGTTAATGGATAACTTTTTTGATATCGGTTTATAAGGAGTAGTGAGATGGGGAATATTCACAAACTTTCAGTGGCCGTTACGGCCCTTTCTTTGGCCGTAGCGGCTGCAAGTGCCCAAGCGAATGAAGTGCGAGTTTACAATTGGTCCGATTATATCGCCCCTGAAACGCTTGAAAAGTTCACCGAGCGCACCGGTATTGAAGTGATCTATGATGTTTACGACAGCAATGAAATTTTAGATGCTGCGCTTTTGTCTGGTCGTTCTGGCTACGACGTCGTGGTTCCTTCTACCCATTACTTTACGCGACAGTTAAAAGCAGGTGTTTATCAGCCACTGAATCATGAGTTGCTGCCCAATCTGGGTAATCTCGATGCTGAGTTGATGAGTAATTTAGAAGGCATCGATAAAGGCAGTGAATACTCTGTGCCTTATATGTGGGGCACCAACGGGCTTGGCTACAATGTTGACCGTGTTACCGAAATTTTAGGCGATGACGCACCTGTTGATAGCTGGGCACTGTTATTTGATCCAGAAATTACCACTAAGCTTAGCGAAGCAGGCTGTGGGTTAGCCATGCTGGACTCTGGCGATGAAATGCTTTCTCCCGCTATGGCGTACCTTGGCTTGAGCCCGCTGAGTGAAAACATTGAAGACCTTGAGGCGGGTGGTGAGCTAATTGCAAACATTCGCGACAACATGACGTACTTCCATTCGTCGCGTTACGTTTCCGACTTAGCCAATGGCGATATTTGTGTGGCAGCAGGTTATTCTGGTGATATTTTCCAGGCGGCTGATCGTGCCGAAGAAGCTGGTCGTGATTTCACCATTGGCTACAGCATTCCTAAAGAAGGTGCTGCGCTGTGGTTTGATATGATGGCGGTGCCTGCCGATGCTCCTAACACTGAAAACGCTCACGCATTTATTAATTTTATTTTAGAGCCTGAAATTGCGGCCGAAATTAGTGAATACGTGCGTTATGCCAATCCCAATGCAGCCGCAGCTGAATACCTATCTGACGAGCTATTAAATGATCCCGCTGTCTATCCTGAAACTGATGTCATGCAAAATCTTTACGTTGCAGTAGAGAAACCCCAAGACGTTCAGCGTGCGCGTACGCGTATTTGGAATCGCGTTAAATCAGGCCGTTAATTTAGTCATCGTTTAACAGCGAACCGAGCAACTGCTTGGCTCGCTGTTACTTTCTTAACGCCCGGTTTCCGGGCCTTTTGATGGGAGTGGCGAATGGTCACTACGCCCCTGTCGAACGAGCCGTCATCCTCTCCTGCGGTTATTCCCCCCGCCGCTCAGCGCGCTCAGGGAAAAGCACCAAGGTTTGCTGAAGATATTGTGCTCGAGGTAAAGCGCTTAAGTAAGCGCTTCGACGATGCGATTGCAGTCGATGATGTTAATTTGCAGGTAAAACGCGGTGAAATTTTCGCGTTGCTGGGTGGGTCGGGATCAGGTAAGTCGACGTTACTACGAATGCTGGCAGGTCTTGAAACGCCCAGTGAAGGGCGGATTCTGCTTGGCGGTGAAAATATCACTGCGATGCCGCCGCATAAACGTCAAATCAATATGATGTTTCAATCTTACGCGTTATTTCCGCACATGACGGTAGCGCAAAACATCGCCTTTGGACTTAAGCAGGACAAGCTGACAAAGGCCGACGTCGACGCCCGTGTTGCACAAATGCTCAAACTCGTTCATATGGAGCGCTTTGCTAAGCGTAAGCCGCATCAGCTTTCCGGTGGGCAACGTCAACGGGTTGCTCTTGCACGTTCGCTGGCTAAGCGCCCCAAACTGCTGTTGCTGGATGAGCCAATGGGGGCGCTGGATAAAAAGCTGCGAACCGAAATGCAGCTCGAGGTTGTTGAGATCATTGAGCAGGTAGGTGTTACCTGCATCATGGTTACCCACGATCAAGAAGAAGCCATGACCATGGCTGACCGGGTGGCGATTATGGCCGACGGTTGGATCGAGCAGGTCGGCTCGCCGGTCGATATTTACGAAAGTCCGGCCAGCCGAATGGTGGCGGAGTTTGTGGGCACAGTAAACCTGTTCGAAGGTGAAATCGTCGAAGACGCTGCGGATCACTGCCGCATTGCAGCACCCGCATTATCTCGGCCGATCTATATTGATCATGGCATTACCACCCAGGCAGTAGATCGCCGGGTGTGGGCTGCGCTTCGCCCTGAAAAAATCTGGCTAACCCGACAGCAGCCATCAGGGGAGTACAACTGGGAAGCAGGCAAGGTTGATGATATCGCTTACTTGGGCGGTTACTCGCTTTATTACGTGCGTACAGCCTCTGGGCAACTGATCAAAGTAAGTATGGCCAATACTGAGCGGCGTGGTGATCGCCCAACCTGGGAGGATAGCGTGTATGTCTATTGGGAAAACCATAGTGCTATCGTACTGAATCGCTAATGCCCCAGTGGCTGACAGGAGATCGCCTATCATGATGTCATCCCGTATTGCAGGCGTTATAAAGCGGCTGCAGTTAGGCCGTCGTGCGGTTATCGCGCTGCCGCTTTTATGGCTTACGCTGTTCTTTTTGTTGCCGTTTGCGCTGGTCCTAAAGATTAGTCTTTCGGAGGCAGCGATTGCTATACCGCCCTATGGGCCGCTGGTTGAGTATGCTGACCAAACGCTCAATATTTTTTTGAATATGGGCAACTATCTGTTTTTGTTGTCGGACTCTCTCTATATAGCGGCTTACTGGGGCTCGATTAAAACTGCCTTTGTAGCAACGGCTATATGCTTGTTGATTGGCTACCCGATGGCCTACGCAATGGCCCGTGCTCCTGGGCGCTGGCAGCTAATTCTGCTGCTGTTAGTGATGCTGCCGTCGTGGACGTCGTTTTTGATTCGCGTCTATGCCTGGATGGGGATTTTAAGTAATAGCGGCTTAATCAATAATTTTTTGCTGGGGTTAGGACTAATCGATTCTCCGCTACGCATGATGAACACTCAGTTCGCTGTCATTATCGGCATTGTGTACGCCTACTTGCCATTTATGGTGCTGCCGCTTTACGCCCACTTAACGCGGTTGGATAACTCATTGCTAGAAGCGGCGTCTGATTTAGGCTCGCGTAAGCTTAATACCTTTATCAAGGTCACGCTGCCGCTCTCTATGGGCGGAATTATCGCAGGTTCTATGCTGGTGTTTATTCCCGCGGTGGGGGAGTTCGTTATTCCTGAGCTGCTGGGGGGGCCCAATACGCTAATGATTGGTAAAGTACTGTGGGAAGAGTTCTTCTTGAACCGCGATTGGCCCGTTGCCTCGGCGTTAGCCATGGTGATGCTGTTGCTGCTGCTAATTCCCATCGTGTGGTTCCATCGTTACCAGTCACGGGAGCTTGAATAATGCTGAGACTGCGTCGACGCCCAAATTTTACTTCCGTGATGCTGGTGCTGGGCTTGTTGTTTCTTTATTTGCCGATGGTAGTGTTGGTGGTTTACTCCTTCAATTCCTCGCGGCTAGTGACGGTATGGGCGGGATTTTCCACGCAATGGTATGGCGAACTATTTCGTGATCAACAGATTCTTTCCGCAGTATGGACGAGTCTGAAAATTGCCTTTTTAGCGGCCAGTATGGCGGTATGCCTGGGTACAGTGGCAGCCTTTGTAATGACGCGATATGGCCACTTTAGGGGTAAAACAGCACTGTCGAGCATGGTCACCGCGCCGCTCGTAATGCCGGAAGTCATTACGGGGCTGTCGTTATTACTGTTGTTCGTGCAGATGGCGCAACTGATCGGCTGGCCGGCTGACCGTGGTATGGCGACTATCTGGATCGCTCACACGACGTTTTGTAGTGCATATGTTGCGGTGGTGGTGGCAGCCCGTTTGCGTGAAATTGATCGTTCTATCGAAGAAGCTGCCATGGACTTAGGCTCGCCGCCGGTGAAGACCTTCTTTTTTATTACACTGCCGGTTATTTCGCCTGCATTAGCCGCAGGGTGGTTGCTGGCATTTACCCTGTCACTAGATGATTTAGTTATTGCCAGCTTTGTTTCAGGCCCTGGTGCGAACACGCTGCCCATGGTGGTGTTTTCGTCGGTACGCATGGGGGTGTCACCTAAGATTAATGCGCTGGCAACACTAATTATATTGACAGTATCACTAGCAACGCTTTTGGCGTGGTACTTCATGCGCCGTGGTGAAGCAAAGCGAAAAGCGCTGATACGAAAAGCTGAGAACGCATAGCGGCAGGGTACTAAAGCACATCGTCGTCTCGACCGGTAAGCACTGCTTCTAGTTCACCGGTCATTAGCGAGACAATGATATGTAATTGAATCGGTGCGCAGCATTGGTGGCAATCTTCCCAAGTATCGTGGCTACCTTGAGAGGTGTCGATCAGAAATGTAAGTGGTGTATCGCAGTAGGGGCAGTAAAAGTCATGATTGACTAGCGCGTCATCCTGCATAGCTATTTCCCCTTAATGTGATTGCTAGCGTTTTTTCATTGCAAAGTATTTGAAATGAAACGTTCTGGAAATGAAACGCCCTGGTGATAACAACTCTGTAGTGAATAGTGTAGCAGTGGGCCTGTCCAATAGGACATACGAGCGATGATTCAGGTAGGATAATAACCTATTACTAAAGCCACCTAGAGATGAGTACGACGATGATACGACACATGGCAGTAGCGGCCTTGTTGGCCTTCCCGATGGTTGCTCAGGCAGAAACTCCTAATGTCACGCCTGGCGAATGGGAGTTTGTCAGCGTGACCAGCATGAGTGGCGATATGCAAATTCCGGATCAAACGGAGACTGAGCGTCAGTGCATTACCCAAGAAGAGTTGGATAGTTCTGAATTTGGCTTTATTGAAGAGGAAGAGGGCTGCGAGCTGCTTAACCAGGATATGAGTGCCGATGGTCTTTCCTACAGCATGGTATGCCGAGCAGAGGGTGGCGAAGCGACGATCGACGGTGAAATGCGTTTTATGGGTCAGCAGATTGAAGGCAACGTGGGTATATTTACTCAGTCGCCAATGGGTGAGCTGACCATGAATACAGCGATTGAAGGTGAGCGTATTGGTAGCTGCGGCTGAGTCGTCAGCTGGCGCATCTTCATGACCTAAAAAAGGCGCCATGTGGCGCCTTTTGCCGTTAATGCCTTCCTTAGCGTTCGGGAATCTTTAACGGCGTATGGTGAGCGGTCGGGGCGTTGGCTATTTCTTCTTCTAGCTGGCGCTTGACGGCCCCTGGCGAACCTGAATAACGTGCAAGCAGGTCATAGGCCACGGGCACGACAAACAGGGTAAACACGGTCGCAGAGCCGACGCCCGCCATAATAACGGTGCCAATGACCAGTCGTGATTCCGCGCCCGGGCCGCTTGACAATATTAGCGGTATTGCGCCCGCCATCGTGGTAACGGCGGTCATTAAAATCGGCCTCAGGCGGGTTACTGACGCCTCCACCAAAGCAGAGCGAAATTTTTGTCCTTCGTCGCGCAGCTGGTTGGCAAACTCAACAATTAATATGCCGTTTTTAGCTGCTAAGCCAATTAACAGTACTAAGCCTACTTGGCTATATATGTTGAGTGACTGTCCACTTAGCAGCAGCGCAAGCAGTGCACCGCTCATGGCTAGCGGGACAGTCAGCATGATAACAAAGGGGTGAATTAAGCTCTCAAACTGAGCGGCGAGTACCAGATAAACCACCACGGCCCCCAGCACTAATAAGAACATAGTCGCGCCGCTGGCCTGCTGAAAATCGCGAGAAGGCCCCGCAAGGTTCGTTTGTACTTTTTCAGGCAGGACGCTATCGGAGGCTTGTTGCAGGTATTCCAGCGCTTCGCCAAGGGGGTAACCATCGGCTAGGTTCGCCTCAATAGTGATCGCGCGAACCCGATCAAAGCGGTTCAACGTGCTGGCACCAGCAAAGTCGGAAAGCGTTACCAAGCTTGCCAGTGGAATCAACTCTCCAGAGCGTGCCGAGCGCACCTGAATATTATTCAGCGAACGAGGGCTGTTTTGACCACTGCGATCACCTTCAAGGATGACATCGTACTCCTCACCATCATCCACATAACGAGTCACGTTGCGGCCACCCAACAGTACTTCTAACGTTCGGCCTATCTCAGCGACAGTAACGCCTAGCGCAGCAGCGCGTTCATAGTTGATATCAACGCGAAGTTGGGGCTGTGTCTCGTCGTAATTACTTTCGATAGCGGTAATACGGGGGTTATTTTCACGAACGTGAGTAACCAGAGTATCCCGCCAACGGGCTAAATCCTCGTAAGTACCGCCCCCGAGTACGAATTGCACAGGCTTTTGCGTGCGTTGTCCAAAGCCTTGTCGCATAACAGGAAAGGCTTGAACACCCGGTAGCGTGCGTAGTTGCTGACGAACCTCGGCCATGATTTCCCAGGCGCTGCGCCGGCTACCCCAGTCAGCCATATTGACGATAATAAAGCCGCTGTTGAAATTTTCGATATTACCGAAACCGCGCGGTGCACGAACCACAATACGTTCAAGCTCACCACTTTCTACGAAAGGCGTTAGTCTGGCCTCTATCTCGTCCATATAATCCATCATGTAGTCAAACGTTGCGCCTTCAGGGCCGTTGACAAGGACAATGAAATTGCCGCGATCTTCTTGCGGGGTGTATTCATTAGGCAGCACGCTTGCCAGCCAAGCAGTGGCCGCTATTAATAAGAAAAACAGGGCGACGACCAGCCATTTAAGCGTAAGCACGAATTCTAACGCGCGCTGGTAACGACGTTGAGTGCCACTCAGTAACCACTGTACGCCTCGACCGATTCGACTATCGTGCATGCCTGGCTTAAGAATTTTAGAAGCCATCATTGGGGTGAGGGTGAGGGCGAGTAGCGTCGAGATAATAACCGCCGCTACCATGGTAAGCGCGAACTCAGAAAATAGCCGGCCAATGTCGCCTTGCAGCATGCTGAGAGGGACAAAAACCGCTGCTAGAACTAGCGTGGTGGCAATCACCGCGAAAGCGATTTGCCGTGTTCCGCGAAATGCCGCGACTAATGGCGTTTCCCCATAGTCGTGCATACGCCGATTAATATTTTCAAGCACCACAATTGCGTCATCAACAATTAGCCCAATCGCTAGCACTAACGCCAACAGCGTGAGTAGGTTAATCGAAAAGTTCATGGCGGCCAGGGCGGTAAACGCCCCAATGACGGCAATGGGAACTGTCACAGCAGGTACCAGGGTTGTGCGCAGATTTCCTAAAAACATGAACATCACTACGACGACCAATCCCATGGCGATAAACAGCGTTATCACTACTTGTTCGATGGCACCAGAAACAAACACGGAAGCATCGAAATTAAGGCTGAGAGACATACCCTCAGGCAAGGTGCCCTGAAGCCGTTCAAGCTCCTGCTGAACGGCTTCTGAAAGTTCCACTACGTTCGCCGTTGACTGCATGATCATGCCCAGACCCACCATAGGAACTCCATTGGCACGAAACACCGAGCGGTCTTCGACCGAACCTATCTCGACTCGAGCCACATCGCCTAGGCGAACTAGATAGCCATCAGCACCCTCAATTAAAGCAATCTGTTGAAAATCATCAGCGGTTGCAAAGCTGCGCGGTAAACGAACGATGAACTGGCGGTCCTTCGACTCAATTGAGCCTGCGGGCAGCTCAACGTTTTCAGCGCGTAGTGCCTCTTCGATATCGCCGACGGTCAGTCCTCGTGCTGCGAGTGCGTTACGGTCCAGCCAAACCCGCATCGCATAATCACTGCCGCCGCCTACACGCACCCTTGCAACGCCGGGCTGAACCGACAGGCTGTCAACCAGAAAGCGGTTGGCATAATCGGTCAGTTCAGTAATGGAGTAATCCGCACCGGAGAGACTTAGCCACATCACAACAGTCTCACTACTGTCGGCTTTGGTGACCTCAGGATTGTCGGCATCATCTGGAAGATTGCGCAGCGCACCAGAGATACGATCGCGGATGTCGTTAGCGGCAGCGTTGATATCCATGGTGATAGCGAACTCGATTTCAATTCGCGAACGACCATCCTCGCTTTGCGAGGTAATCAACTCAATCCCTTCTACTCCAGCGATACGGTCTTCCAGCACTTGGGTAATGCGTGTTTCTACAACGCTTGCAGATGCGCCTGGGTAACGGGTATCGATACTAACGATGGGTGGGTCAACCGTGGGATATTCTTGTAATGGCAAGCGGTTCAGTGCCAGCAAACCAAATGCGATAATCAGTGCTGCAATCACCATCGCCAGCACCGGACGCTGAACCGAAATGTCTGATAAGCGCATTAGCGATCCGCCTCTAGCAGCGAGCGAATACCTGTTTCTTCATCAGCGATGCCTAGCAACCTGACTTGCTGGCCATCTCGAGCGAGCTGTAAGCCGTGAATCACGATGAGGTCGCCTGCACTGATACCGTCCAGCACCTCTACTTCACCGCTTCGCCGTTCACCAATGACAACTTCTCGCCGTTCTAAGCGCGGGGTCCCATCCTGCTGGTCAATCAACATCACAAAGTGGCGGTTACCACTGGGTTCGATAGCTGCTTCAGGAAGTACCAGGGTGTTGCGAATTCGCTGTTGGACCACGACCTCCATTAACATACCAGGTCGCAGACGAAGCCCTGGGTTTACCATGTCAGCGCGAACGCTAACACTACGGGTGATAGGATCAATGCGGGTTCCGATGCTGGAAATTTCACCACTAAAGACCTCATCTGGGAACGCCGCCGTCTTAGCGCTGAGCTTGAGACCCGCGGATAGACGCCCCAAAAATACGTCAGGTACTGTAAAATCGAGCTTCATGACATCGAGCTTATCAAGGGTGACTAGCGCCATACCTGGCGTCACCAATGTTCCGATACTGACGTTACGAAAGCCGACACGCCCGCTGAAAGGGGCATGCAAACGATAATTTGATAGCCTAGCCTCTAATGCCTGTGCGTCGGCTTGTGACTGGCGTAAACGAGCCTGAGAATCTTCTACGTCAGCACGGGGGGCTAGATTGCGCTGTTGCAGCTGGGTTGCCCGGCCTAATGCGTTACGACGTTCATCACTGAGAGCTTGAGCAGCCCTTAGCTGAGCCTGCTCTTCAGCATCTTCTAGGCGAATTAGAAGCCTTCCGCGTTCTACTTGTTCACCATCTTCAAAGTTAATCTCGGCAATCGTGTCAGTTACCGTGGCTGAGAGCGTTACGCTCTCATCAGCACTCAGTGTGCCTAACGCTTCAAGTGGATCAGACCAGGTTGTTATAGCAGCGTAGTGCCCAATAACAGAGGGCGTAGACTGTGCCAACAAAGGGGTGGTCCATATCTGGCTAAACAACCAAAAGAAGAAGATGCGTTTACAAACAAGCATGTGTGTCTCAGTGTTATTAACTATGTCGAGTAGTACCACTGAGGAGCCGCCGCTTTAGAGAGCGAAAGTGCAAGCAGTGGTAAATTGTTAAATAGATATACATAATCTGTACATTTGATTCTAAATGTACAGTAATTTTAAGCTATTTACCTGTTAAAATGCTGTCCCCTTTATGCTTGGAGCTCATACTTTATGGTCTATGACGTCGTCGTCATTGGTGCAGGTGCCGCGGGTTTAATGTGTGCGGCTCAAGCGGGTTATGCAGGGCGTCGTGTACTGGTAGTGGACCATGCCAACAAGGCAGGCAAGAAGATATTGATGTCTGGAGGTGGACGTTGCAACTTTACCAACCTTGGTACTACCTCTCAGCATTTTTACTCAGAAAATCCCTATTTTTGTATTTCAGCGCTAAAGCGTTATCGACCTGAGCATTTTGTCTCATTGGTAGAGCGTCATGGTGTTGAATATGTAGAAAAAGCCCCTGGTCAGCTGTTTTGTGCGAATTCTGCTAAAGAAATTGTTAGTGTCTTGTTGACTGAATGCGAGTGGGCGGGGGTTGAGGTGGCGCTTAGCACGTCAATCTCTAAGGTCGAGCGAGTGGGAGATAGCATGCGCTTAGCCACGTCGATGGGAAACATTGACGCTGGCACGGTAGTGGTGGCTACGGGCGGCTTGTCGATACCCACAATGGGGGCAACAGGGTTTGGTTACGATATTGCCCGTCAGTTTGGGTTAGACGTTCTACCTACCCGCCCGGGATTAGTGCCGTTCACATTAAGTGATAGTTGGAAAGAGCGCGCAGCAGCGCTTTCTGGTGTCAGTGTGCCCTGTGTGGTTAGCTGCAAAGAGCGACGCTTTATCGAGCCAATGCTATTTACACACCGAGGTCTGTCTGGCCCATCAATGCTGCAAATTTCCAGCGTTTGGCAACCGGGCGATGCTCTCAACATTAATTTACTACCCGGTGAACATGCCGCTGATACTTTGCGTCATGCGCGTCAAACGACACCTAAACGTCAGTTGTCTACTTGGTTGGGAGAGCGTTTTCCAAAGCGTTTTGCCAATGCGCTGCTGGAGTGGTATCCGGATAACACTCTTGCCAGCCCCATTGCAGAGTACAGCAATGATGCGCTTGATATTTGGGCACAGCGGCTAAACCAATGGCAGTTAAAGCCGTCAGGGACAGAAGGGTGGCGTACCGCTGAAGTAACGATGGGCGGGATAAGTACGGAATCGATCTCATCGAAAACGTTTGAAGTAAAAGACTTACCACAGCTAAGGTTTATCGGGGAAGTGTTAGATGTCACGGGTGAGCTGGGGGGGTATAACTTTCAGTGGGCTTGGGCAAGTGGTGTTGCCTGTGGACAGGCGTGCTAGTAAAGAAAACCGAGCCGTGAATTAGTAGCGCGTTTATAAATCAGCGTTTATAAAAACGGCTCGATAGACATTTCTGCGAATTATCGCGAGCAGTAGATCAGCTAGCTATTTTAGCAAATAGTTTGAGCTTTCTTACCAACATATAGCCTGCCAGTGCTTTTCTGCCCATTGCCATTGCACCACCGGGATGGCGCAACATGCGAAAAGCGGCAACACCACCAATCACATATAAAGGAATTTTAAGGCTGCGCAAATTATTGTCTAACGGCAGAGCCGCCTTTGACAGCGTATCACTATCAATAAAAATATCGATACGCTGTTGCTCTAATTCAGCCAACAACACAGCTTTACGTTCAGCTCGGCTGGGTAGATTAACGGTGGTGTTGGGACGAGTCATCCTCATTCACCTCCAACAAAGCCCGGTCAGCGGCGAGTTGCTTAAGCGTTTCTTTCAGAAGCGTATGTTGTTTCGCTTGGCGCATAGCCATAATTGCCAGTAAAAAACTCAAGGCTATAAGAACGCCGGCACTGACACCGATCGCAGTAAGTCGGTAAGTGTCCCAAAACAAGACAACAACTAGTGCGGTAAGTGTTGCGACGCCTAATAACAACAGCAGCAGGCTTGCTCCCGCCAACAATAGCAGGGTCAGCAGACGAGCGCGTTCCTCTTCTAACTCTAAAACCGCCAAACGGAGCCTAGTTTCACCATTAGCAATTAATGATTTCAGCAGGCGTTTAGCGGCAGAGAATACGCGTTGAGTTGGCCCTAAAGCCATTAGCGACGACCGAGAAGCATACCCACCATCAAGCCCACTGCGGCACCAATACCAATGCTAGCCCATGGATTTTCATGCACGTAGCGATCACAGTTGTCTACTTGGTGAGACAGCGTTTCACGGGTGTCCTCATAAAGTCGTTCGCCACGTGCTTCTAAGCGCGCTCGCGTATCTTTCAATCGCTTTTCTGCACGCTCGCGAAGATCGCGCATTTCACCACTTGCATCTTTTGATGTGGCGTTCATCAACTCTTCGACAGTTTCACTCAGGTGGCGGAGATCTTCTTTCAACTGGTCAGCACGAGCAGAGGTGTCAGTATTACGTTTGGCCATGATGTCATCCTTTGACGAGTGAATATGAATAAGTAACAAACCAAGCATAGCAGCCGTTCACTATAAGACAACCTCAAGCACTAACGGTTCAGCCCAGTGGCGCTGAACAGGGGGTTTAAGCTAAAGCCAATACTGAGGCGGTGCACACGATTATTGTAGTCAATCATGCTTTCTCCATAGCCGTAGTAGTACTGCAAATGGGCGCGCACATTATTAAAAGCAGGCCAGCTATAGTCTATTTGCGTACCATAATTTCCGTCACTTGGATTGCCGCGCAGCTGGCCTGCCACCTCTTGGTTGCCGTTAAGTCGTTTGGCTAGCCGAATGTCGCCATAGCCGACAAAGCGATCAATGTCTGGGTTGTCATCGTCTTCTTCTGATTCAGGTACGCGCCAGTGCGGAACTAAGGAAAGTGCCCAGTCACCGCGTTGGAAGGTACTTTCCATATAAACTCTGTTCCAGCTTCGCGACAGTGGATCTGAGCGGCCATTAGACTGGTGGATGAAGGAGAAACGGTTACGCGTATTGACCCAGCCTAGTGCGCTCCAGGCGTTATCGAAATCAATAAAAATTTCTGGTTCGTAGTTGGTTTCCCGAAAGGGAGAAGAGGCATCGGTGTTATAGGCTTGCCACCAGCTACGCTGCGTGTAAGCAAAATAGACATCACCGATGTCGCCGAACACATCCTCTGCGAGGTTGAATTTAGCACTAAACTGAAATTTTACTTCGACGTCATTTGGAGAGGTGCCGTCAGAAACGCTACGAAAATTTTCGATATTCTGATTGGCGTTATAGCTAACGGGCAAAAGGTAGTTAAGCCGATGAGTCGTAATCGCGAACGGATTACGTGATGACTCTTGCTCAAATTGACGACGCTCACTGAGATCCTCAAGTGCCATTTCTTTCGGAAGCAATTGTGGGGCGGCAGTTGGTTTGCTTCCTGTTGGGTCTTCAACATGTTGCAGCTGTTGGTGCAGCTGATAAAGTTCTGTGTTGAGTGCACGGATACGCGCTTCGATTTCCTCGCGTGTCTCTGCAAAGGCACTTTCAGTGCCTAGCAATACAATTAAACTTGCTAATAATAGTTTTCGAATGACCATCAACATGGCTCACAAATAAATAAAAGACAGTTTTTCAGAGTCTCTTCTAACACGCCCGTTGTGTAAGTCAACACTTCCTGCTCGTCAAACGCGTTACATTGCGTAAGGAGTCAGAACGCCTGACAATGACGGTCTTCCTGAATGGAGTAATATCCATGTCGACGAGGCATATGTAACGTGGTCAAAAATTCGCTGAAGTCACTTTCCTGGCTATTTTTTATTTATCTATTGTTAACAGGTGTGGGTGCGCAGGTTGTGCAAGCTCAAGCGACATTGCTTGATCAAGTCCCCTCTGAAGCACAATTATCTGAGCGATTAGCCGAGCTTGAGTCTCAGGAGGGTGAATTAACCGCTGAGCAAACTCAGGTTGTGACAGCGTTATCGGCTGCATTGCAAAGTTATGAGCGCCTTCATGCGGTTGAAGAACGCCTTAAAACGCTGGAGCAACGCGTCGCCCAATCCCCCGAAATACTGCTTCGCCTCGAGCGTGAGTTAAATGGAGCTGAAGAGGACAGTCGCCAGCTGTCCGTGGAAGATCTGAGTGGCAGACCGCTCAATGAGTTGGAGGCGCAGCAAGCCGAGGCAGTGGTAGAGCTTCAGCAGCTTCAAAGCCAATTAGCCGAAGTCAACTCGCAGTTGTTGGCAGCGCAAACACTGCCAGAGCGTGCCCAGCAAGCAATATCAGATGCGTTACAACGAGCTGAGAGCTTACGTCGCCAGTCTGATGAGCGAGAGGCGTTGCTGGGTGATCGGCAGCTATCGGCCCGCAATGATGCACAATTAATTCAATGGCGCATTGAGCGCGCTCTTGCCGAGCAGGAAGTGAATCTTAATCAGCGCGAACTAGCTACCAACAGTCGGTTGCGTGAATTGGCTCAAGAGCGCCGAGAGCTCATTGAGCTGCAAATAGACCATCAGGAGCAGCAGCTTAACCTATTACAAGGGGTGATTGATCGCCAGCGGCGACTTCTTTCTGAGCAAGCTATTGCAGATGCAGCTAAGAGTGACCCACTAATCGCCGAAGGGCATCCTGTGGTGCTTAATGCTCAGCAAACAAATCAAACGTTGAGTCTTGAGTTGCTTCGAGCTACAGATCGAGCGAACGGTATTATACGTGAAAACATTGAAGTGCAGCGTCAGCTGGATCATGCGCGACAACTTCAGCGCACCCTAAATGAACAAATTGAAGCCATTCGTGGTAGCCAGCTGTTGTCGCGTATTCTTCGGGAACAGCGCCAATCGCTACCTTTAGTCGCGCCAAGACGAGACTTGCAGGATGAAATTGCTGATTTACGCTTGAAGCAATTTGACCTGATTCGTCAGCGTGATCAGTTGCGCCAAAGTGATCGCTTAGCTGCTCAACGTTTGCAGGAAGCGGGAGTCGATGTCACCCCAGGGTTGGTGGATTCCTTAACGCGCCTTTATCAGTCACGTCGTGAACTGGTTGAACAGCTTGAGCAGTCTTACGGCAGTTTGCTGAGCGCCGCTATTGAACTTCAACTGAACCAACAACAGCTATTAGCGACGACCCGTGATTTACGGATAACCATCGACGAGCAGTTGTTTTGGGTAGCCAATAGCCGTCCGCTGGATTTTAATTGGTTGCGACAAATTCCTCATAATCTTCAGCTGGAGTGGCGAGAAGGAGAGTGGCGAGCGATTTTGCCTACTCAGTGGCAAGGTTTTTCTTGGCGAATGTTGATTGGTATGCCGTTCGTTTTACTCGGTGTGGTTCTGATTGGGCTGCGCCGTCGAACCAAGTCGCGGCTGGCGCTTATTCATTCACAAATTGGCCGACTGAAAAGTGATACCCAATTACACACGACAAAAGCGGTGCTATTAAATGCGCTGCTAGCGTTGCCTGGACCGTTAGGGTTGGCGGGTATTGGCATTGCCCTTAGTAAAGCTGAAGGTGCACTGGCAAGCAGTGTTTCGCCAGCGCTGATGCAGCTGGCGCTTAGCTGGGTAGTTGTGGCTTGGGGTCGCCGGCTTCTCGTGCATGATGGCGTTGCTGAACGGCATTTTACCTGGGCACCCGCTTATACAGCGCGGTTGCGTAAACTTCTTGGAGGGTTAGGGCTGGCGCTAGCGCCCGTGGTCGTTATTGCTGCACTCTCTAGTCAAATGGAAACGCCGCTGGCATTACGTCCGGTGGCAATAGGGCTTTTTGCCGCTGGTTTAATAGCGATGAGTTGGTGGTTGGCACTATTAATCCTATCCCATGTGCCATTTTTCGGTGTGCGGTTATTTCGCTTAGTACTGGGGCTTGCGATGGCGTCGGTACCGCTGGTGCTCCTTGGTCTTGTGGTCTGGGGGTATGAGTACACAGCGTTACGGCTGGTGGCTCGTTTTGCGATCACTCTTTATCTGCTGGGCTTGTGGGTTGTTGTTGAGGCCACAGTAGTGCGTAGCTTGGCAGTTGCAGCACGGCGGTTAGCCTATCGTCGGGCACTCGCTAGACGACGGGCACAAGTGCAAGAGGGCGCAGAAGGGGGGCTGGAGGTCGTTGAAGAACCACCATTAGATATGGAGAAAATCAACTCGCAATCATTGCGCTTATCAAAGTTAATTTTGTTAATAGGTTTTAGCGCCCTGCTTTACCTGGTGTGGGCTGACTTATTGGCAGTGCTAGGCTATCTAGATCAGGTTTCGATATGGGATGCAGAAGAAGGTGACTTGGTCGGGGATGCACTATCGATTTCGGATGTCTTTACTGCGCTGCTGGTGGTTGCTGTTACGTTTATTATGGCGCGCAACTTGCCCGGCTTATTAGAAGTGATGGTGCTTTCACGCTTGTCATTAAAGCAGGGCAGCGCTTATGCCATTAGCTCACTGCTCTCCTATACCATTGTTGGTACGGGTGTCGTGATGGGGCTAGCGACACTGGGCGTTTCCTGGAATAAGTTGCAGTGGCTGGTGGCAGCGCTGAGTGTGGGCTTAGGCTTTGGGTTACAAGAGATATTTGCCAACTTTATTTCTGGCTTGATTATTCTGTTTGAGCGCCCAATTCGAATCGGTGACACTATTACGCTTGGAAATCTTCACGGTACGGTGAACCGGATTCGCATAAGAGCCACCACTGTGACTGATTTTGATCGAAAAGAAATTATCATCCCGAATAAAACATTCGTAACGGATCAGCTTATCAACTGGTCACTATCAGATAATGTGACCCGCGTCGTGCTGACTTACGGCGTTGCCCATGGGTCTGATTTGCCTTTAGTGCATACGCTGCTGCGCCAAGCCGCCGACGAAAACTCACGCGTGCTAGAAGATCCAGAGCCTCAGGTTTTGTGTCTCAACTACGGCCCGCACAGCCTGAATTTTGAGCTGCGCATTTTCGTTAACGATTTGCTTGACCGCTTATTTGCTGCCGACGAAGTAAACTGTCGGGTTGACGAGATGTTCCGTGAGGCGGGGATAAAGATAGCCTTTGAGCAAATGGATGTATGGCTGCACCGGGACCGAGGTGAATCAGTTAACGTGCAGTCAGCTAGCCGGCTGCCGCCTACTAACCTGAGCCAATGACTGTCCTTAGTGGATGGCTAAGTTGGTTTTTGAGTGCTGGTTTTAAGTGCTAGTTTTTGAGTGCTGGTTTTTTAGGGCTGGTTTTTAAGGGCTAGCTTTTGATTCTTAGTGACTAACGCTTGGTGTTTAGTCGCTAAAAGTAAAAACTCCCGATTACCGTCACCACCGGTAATCGGGCTTTCCTGCCAGTGGTTGATGGATAATCCACACGCTGTGCAAGCATCGCGTATTTTTTGCTCCACGTCGGCATAACGGCTAGCGTTACGCACAATGCCCCGCTTATCCAATGCGCCTGGTTCCAGCTCAAATTGTGGCTTCACCAGTGAAAGCAGTTGCCCTCCTGTGGGTAAAAGAGAGGCAATCTCTGGCAAAATTAGCGTTTGTGAGATAAACGAAACGTCCATCACGGCAATATCAATAGGGTATTTCGCCACTGCTTGTTGAAGGGCTGCCGATGACGTCATATGGCGAGCATTTAAACCCTCCAGACACATGACCCTTGGGTCGCCACGTAAGCGCTCGGCTAACTGTGTGTGGCCCACTTCAACACCGATGACATGCTTAGCACCAAACTGGAGTGAACAATCGGTAAAGCCCCCCGTCGACTGGCCAATATCCAACACAATGCGTCCTTCCAGGCGCATGTTGATTGCGGTAAGAACGCCCTCTAATTTTAAACCTGCGCGGGAAACGTAGCGTTCCTCTGGGTCTTCATCGATATGAAGCGGAGTATCCAGCGGCCATTTTTCGGATGGTTTGCTGAGCGGCGTGCCGTTTTTAAGATACACGCGCCCGTTGCGAATTAATCGTTGCGCGCGCGTACGGGAACTGGCCAGCCCTTGGCTGACCAGTAATTGGTCTAATCGAGTTAATTGAGTCATTGTTGTCAATATGGCAATTATCAAGCGCTTTCAGCGAGTCTTACGATGGGGAGTATGGCCCCTCATCTGCCTGAAGCTCAGTAGGGGGTAAGCGGCTAGCACCCCAACTGCGATGCAGATAGCCTTTAACAGACTCAAGCTCTTCATCCGTTACCGTTGCCAATTCGCCACGTTCTAGCGGGTCATAGTGGTAAATATATAATCGAGACGTGAACTGTGCGAAAGGTAGCGAGGCTTCGCCAAAGCGCTCTCCATGACCTGAAGTGCTGACTTTGACGTCGTCACCCCAATCTTGACCACTGTCGTTATTGGGATTGTAAAAATAAATTCTCATCGTATCGTTGGGATCTAACGAGGCGCGCAAAATAGTAATCGCATGCCAACCAATGAAACGGGCAGCACTGTCAGTGACGGCAATGCCAGCGGGTTGAGGATGAATCAGCGGCTGGTTGCCGTTGTAGTAAGGATGATAGCTCGCGTAGAAATGGCGGATAAAACTATCGACACCGATAAGTTGGCCGCTGGCAACATCAACGTTAATACTAAAGCCGCGTCCCGACCACCACCCGTGAAATTCTGGATTAACCCAGCGATGGGGGTCGCCTTCACGGCCGATGCAGCGTCTGCCCATTTCAGCATAAATACGGTCTAAATGAGGAACAACAATCAGGGAGGCTGGATCTAGATCCATCGGCAGTTCAGATGCAACGCCAGACGCACTCTCCATTGAAGAGATTGATTGACCCTCGAAATGCATAATGATTTCGTCATCACGGGCAGCCCAGGCCACCATTTGCAATAAATAGTCGGGGTCGTTGTAGGCCCACATAGAGAGCGCTCTCGCTGACTGGCAGGTAGGATTATTGCCCTGACCTACGCCTAGCGGCAGCCCTAACATGCAAAGCACACCTTCGATCAAACGTGCGCGCGGTGACGCCACGTCACCATAAGCGATGCTCAATCGTGCTTCTGACCACTCTGAAAGCTTCAGATTGAGTTGTCGCCACATCGCTGGAGCGACAGGGGGTTGATAGAGAATGCCCCGCTCAAGTAACAATGCTAAGCCATAAACCGCCTGGGCTGTGGCAGGGTAAACACCGCCACGAATCAGAGCGTGCACCAGCTCACGATAGCAGAGCAGGCAGTCGCGCCCGGTCGATGAGAGTCCTAGTGCCTCTGATAGCAGGTGGTCTCCCTCTTCCAGCAAATAGCGCATGAGTACCGTGTGGTAGGGCGATACCAGTCCTGTGTCGTGCATCGCACGCGCGAAACCAGTGGATTCTGCTTGCAGTGCAGCGTTATCCATACGCTCTAACCGCTCACGGTACAGATCAACACCGGGGTCTTCACGGCACGCTTGGGTCGGTCCGTAAAGCGAACTAACCAGCCTGTCAGCCCCTTGACCGCTTGATCCCAAATCTATGTCTGGATTGACTTGGCACAACGCGATTTGGGTAATCATCTGTTTTATGGCATCAACTTGAATAGGGCGCTGTTTTAAAATGCGCCATATTTCATCGATTAGTTGATCAATAACATGTTCGTAACCAATGCGATCAGCTAAATGCTTAAACAGTTGCCTGGGGATCGTTGCTAATCGCCCCTGGGTCTCCCGTTCTGCCTCGCTTGGTGCGTTAAACAGCAGCCATAGATTAATAGCCATGACTTGAGTTAAATAACGGTGCGCATGCTCTTGGGATACCAATGTGTGTAGGTAATCGCCTTTGGCGACCGCTAAAAGCCGCAGTTCGCTAAGCGCCTCAATAACCACCACATTGGCATCAGCACTTTTCAAAGAGAAAGTAGTGAGGGTGGGCACTAAGAACTGAGGGGTTTCCCAATCAGAACCTGCAAACACGCCGGCGGATTCAAAAACCGCCGAACGTGCTTCGAGGGCAGCGCAGCCACCCTCTTGCATCAAGATTCGGCGCGCAGTATCCATTACGCGGGGCAGTTTTGCCGGTTTAGAAAAAGCGGGCGCTTGCGAAAGCAGACGCACCGCATCATCAAATTTGCTCAGTAATCCGTTGAGCTTGCCATCTTCAGTTGAAGACGCCTCTTGATTCATCGTCACATTGACTCCTTATCCCAGCCGTAGCGGGGATTATACATAGAAGTCGAGGTCTTCTTGGCGTTTAAGCAAATCACGGAGTGTGTATGCATCTTCGCCTTTAAAGTAGACCAAGCCCCAGTGGGTACCAAACGCGGTACGTTTAGTGACGGTTTCTTCAACCGGTGACGTTAGTTCATGAGATTCAAAATAGGGGTGATCCTCTGTTTCTTCAGGGATCTCCAGGCGGCTAACAACCCGGCGACGGGGGTAGACACCAAAGCAGCCCGCGAATCCATCTGCATTCACCACTTCTTTTGGGAAGAAGGCGGCAACTTCTTCTATTGTACTCTTAGGATCGAATACCAGCATAGACGCTTGATAGGCGTTAAAACCGTAAACGCGTTCCAGAAGCTCGAAAACTTTAAAGCCGGGTGGGCGGTAAGCGACTTCGCCAAAGTACATTTCACCATCGCTGGTCACAAAATACTCGGGGTGAATAAGACCAAACTCAATATCAAATGCTTTTATCAGCTTTTCGATTTGCGCCTTGATCTGTTCGCGATACTTCTCAAGCTCTGGGGATGCCGGTACGAACACTGAGTAGCCAAGTTTCACGTACTCAGAAATGTTTAGAAAAGCGATTTTGCCGTTGTGAATCCAGGCTTCAACGGCAAACTCCCAGCCGTCTAAGTGAGATTCCATCAGGACTGGGAATTCTTCGTCAGGGATCGTATCGACCTCATCAGGCGTACGAATTATCCGGTGACCGAGACAGCCAGCCTTATCAAACGCTTTCAGGTGAATGGGATCGTTGGGATCACCATCGAGCTTAAGTAGCGTTTGGTTGACGCGCTTGAGAAAGCGAATAACGTCTTCTTTATCGTGGGCTTCTTCGAAAATACCTACACGAATACCGCCAAGCTGGGCGCGACGTTTCATTAATGCTTTGTCGCGCAGCAACAACGACTGACCATAAATGCGCGGATTGTCCAGTAACACTGAGTTGATAGCACCTGCCCACTCAACGGTTTCTTCATAAAGTGGGATAGCAACATCAACGCCTTTCTCCCTCAGCGTTTCAGAAATTTCGATTGAGCGATCGTTGAGGCGCTCGAAATTCCATGGGACGTAGGGGATATCATGTTTTTGGCAGTACTCCTCAGCCCAGTCGGGTGCAACTACGATGTAACGGCGGTCAAAATTCTCTGCCGCTTCGATCGCATTAAGGCTCCAACCTAATAAGGCGATATAGCCCTTATTGGGATCCTTTTGCATGGTGATGACTCCTGTGGGTGAGTGAATAATGTTGCCGTATAACCCGCCTCACCATACACGATAGGGCCTCCTCTCGGCTAATTAGCAGTCTCTGAAGGTGAGAAGAAGGTGAGAAGAAGGTGAGAATCGCCAAAAATAGGCGCTTTTGATGAAAGCGTACTAAAGGGCAAACCGCTGAGTATGTTAGGCTAGGCTTTTTAATATTATGTTCAAGTGGCAAGAGGAATAGGCCAAGATGGCGGCCAAGCCGATCTACCGTGTGGTGGTTCACCAGCAAGGTGAAATCTGGGATTTATACGTCAGAGAAATCTTTCAAAGCGAACTCTGGGGCTTTATTGAAGTCGAGGAGTTTGTCTTTGAAGATGCGTCGCGGGTTGTTGTCGATCCAGGAGCGGAAAAATTACAGCGCACCTTAGAAGGCGTGAAGCGTAGTTATCTGCCGCTTAACGCCATTGTGCGTATAGATGAAGTCGAACGTGAAGGCCCGTTAAAGGCTGTAAAAAGCGATGCCCGCGTCGCAGAGTTTCCTCGTCCCTTCTCACTGCCGCCTCGCGGGGAAGGGTAAGCGCCTAAGACATGCGCGCCGCTTTGAGCGATACGCGCGACTGGCTTCGTCGGCCACGCGCGTTTTATGATCAGGACATGACGTCATGCCAGTAAATAAACTTCGTAGTATAAATAAACTTAGTAGTAAAAATAAATTTCGTAGCAGTTGTTACGCCGCCACTGTTGGTGTGTTGCTGAGCGTTGGGATTGCCCCTGTGTTTGCGCAATCTGATAGCCGAGCCTGGGTCAGCGATGAATTAAGTACTTATGTGCGCAGTGGCCCAACGGACGGTTACCGTATAGTCGGAACGCTAAATGCAGGTGAGCAGGTTGAAGTGCTTGAAAATAGTGGGAATTACACCCGCGTTCGTGGCAATGGCGGCGATGTGGTATGGGTGCTTAGCAGTGAGTTGCAACAAACACCCAGTGCTCGTGAGCAACTGCCCGTATTACAAACGCAAGTAGACGAGCTTACCCAAGAATTAGATGGCATTAACGATACCTGGGAGCAGCGCGTTTCTTCTATGACGGAAACACTCGATATACGTGAACAGCGTATCGTGGACTTAGAAGCGCGTAACCGCGAGCTAGATAACGAAGCAGAGCAGTCTCGTCAGCAAGTTCGTGCACTTCAAGCGCGTTTAGATACGCAGGAAGAAGACTTGCTAATGCGCTATTTCATGTACGGCGGTGGGGTTGCTGGGGCTGGATTACTGGTCGGCTTAATTGTTCCTCATTTACCGCGTCGTCGTAAAAAGAGTGATCGCTGGTTTTAAGACGGTTTTTAAAACAAGCGTTGCGCGTCAATTTTGAGTACGAGGTAACCACGATGGATAACCCCTGGCGGCAACGTTGGCAGGAGGGTCGTATCGGCTTTCATTTGTCTGACACGCATCCTGCGTTGGTTCAATACTGGCCTACGCTCAATGTGACGCCTGGGGCCAAAGTGCTTGTGCCATTATGCGGAAAAAGCCTGGATATGCGTTGGCTGGCAGACGAAGGGCACCCAGTGCTGGGTATTGAGCTAGCACCTGAAGCGATAGAGCAGTTTCTAGCGCAGCGCGATGCAGGCGTGTCGCGTTATAACCAAGCTGGATTCAGCGTGACACGCCAAGGTAGCGTCGAGCTGTGGTGCGGTGATTTTTTTCATTTGCACATCAAACAAGCGGCAGAAGTGGGGGCGTTTTATGACCGAGCCTCACTAATTGCACTGCCTCCCGCCACCCGAGAGCGCTATGCTTTCCACTTGGCCCAGCTGGTGCCGCCTGGCGCTAGAGGGTTGCTAGTGGGGTTAACCCACGATGAAAGCAATGCAGGCCCTCCTTATAGCGTGCCCAACAGTGAAATTGAGCGTTTGTTTGTGCCCAACTTTCGCGTTGAACTGGTTGAAAACAGAGGAGCTGATGAGCGTGGCCGTAGTGAAAGCGTTTGGGCGCTGGAGCGTCGTGGGCCGCACATATAACTTTTTTTGCTAGTTACTCTTTCAGCTAACAACTGTTTTTGCTAACAACTGTTTCTCCTAGCAACTCTGTCTCCTAATAACTCTGTCTCCTAATAACTCTGCCCGCTAGGCGGGCAGAGTTATTAGCATAAATCGCCAGAACTAATTGTTCAGCGGGCGAGTAATCGGCCTAGCTCTGGGTCGCTAAATGCACGGTTCAAACCATCGTTGAGCAGGTCGTTTAACATACGTGTATTGGCATCTTCGCCGGGCTTGATGGCATAGCCTTGGGTGCGTCGCGAGGTGTAAGTGCCGGTATACGTTGTGCCTTTATTTTGGGCGATCGCCCGGAAAACCCCTTCAAGGCGCGCTTCGTCAATCAGCGGTTGGCCACTTTCACCTTTCGCATAGTTAAGGCTTGAGAGCTCTAAAGTCACACTTGGGCGGCCTTGGGCAGCGTCGCGAGTAGGGGTGAACCCCATATCGCGCACAGCGCGTTCCGCTTCGGCTTGCAACTGAGGTATCAGCTCATGACTGCTTACGGTAATCTGCGCGGTAGACATATTGCCACCCGAACGAGTCCCAATTACTTCACTTTCCCTAGCATCGGCAGTTATTACCGTGACCTGTTGGCCAGCGCCTGTTTGCGGCACGCTGGCGCTGCGTTCTGGGCTTAGTTGAAGGTATTGAGGGCTAGCGCAGCCCACTAGCAAAATGCTGGTAAGCAGCGCACCAGAAAGGTGTAAAAAATGGCGCCGACGCATGGTCTTTCTCCGCTATGGCTAAAACGCCAGTATAACGCGGGTATTGCGCTGGCGGTATGTTCGGGTGATGTGGGGTGTTCTGTTGCTTTAATGCTATGCCCATTTCAAGGTTTGCTAATAGTCAAAAGGGGGTAGCCTCGTGGGGTTCAGTATCGCCTTCTTTTTTGTTATGGGAAGATCCGTTTCTTGCTGTCTATGTGGTCAGCACAAAATAGGCATAACTATGATGCTTACAGATCTGTTTGAAAATGACGACATGAAATTGATCAATCTACTTCCACAGGAGGGGGCGGTTCATTACTACGGCAAAATTTTAGATAAGGCCACCGCCGATGCTTATTTCGAAAAGTGCCGAAGCGAGCTCAGTTGGGAGCATGATCGCTCGTTTATTTACGGGAAAGAGATCGTTACAAAGAGGAAAATAGCCTGGTACGCGGATGAGCTAGTCTCATATACGTACTCTGGATATACAAAGATGGCGTCAGCGTGGCCTAGTTTTTTACAAGAGATCAAGCAGGTAGTGGAAAGTCACTGCGGTGACGTATTTAATTCGTGCCTGTGTAATTTTTACCATTCGGGCGCAGAAGGTATGGGTTGGCACAGTGATGCTGAAAAAGACCTTGTTGAGAACGGAGTAATCGCTGCGCTGAGCCTAGGCGGCGAAAGGAAGTTTTTGTTTAAACATAAAGGCACAGGTGAGAAGGCATCACTTGTCCTAGAGCACGGTAGTTTATTAATCATGAAAGGCTCTACCCAAGCTAACTGGCTGCACAGTCTTCCTAAAACCAAGAAAGATGTTGAACCTCGGGTGAGCCTTACCTTTAGGCAAATGCGCTAGCCTTTTGCTGCCACAGGTTGGCAGCCTGAGCATTCACTAACTAAAGCTGCCGTCTCTGTTTGCAGTTGAAATGCACTAAGCGACGCGGCTTTGCTCCGTTACTTTTGACTCCGCGTTGGGAAAGCGATGCCACTGGCGTGGATGGGCAAAAAGGCGCTGCCCACGACGCATCTGAAGCTGCTCAAAATCAGCATGGCGCACTGTCGCAAGCCACGGCTTGGCCAGCCAGTCGGCTTCCAGCTCAACCCGCACTTCAGCGCCTACTGGCGAAATGGCTGTAATAGTTACTGGAAGGTGGCTTTCTGCGCTAGGTTGCTCGGCAAGGCGCACTTCGTGAGGGCGCAGTAATAGCTCTTCGTTACCGTCAGGCAAGTCAACATTCAGGCGAGCGTCACCGCAGGTGAGTACACCCTGATGTACATTGCCTTCTAAATGGTTAACGTCACCAAGAAACTCAAACACAAAGCGGTTAATAGGCGAACGGTAGAGTGCTTCAGGTGTATCAATTTGCTCGATACGTCCGTTACTCATTACCACGACACGGTCAGAGAGCTCCAGCGCTTCTTCTTGATCGTGGGTAACAAACACGCTGGTAAAGTTAAGTTCTTCATGCAAGCGGCGTAGCCAGCGTCGCAGATCCTGGCGTACCTTGGCATCCAGCGCACCAAACGGCTCATCCAATAGCAACACGTCCGGCTCAACGGCCAGGGCGCGTGCAAGCGACACACGTTGTTGTTGGCCACCAGAGAGCTGGGCAGGCAAGCGGTTAGCTAAATGCTGTAGTTGAACCATCTCCAGCAGCCTAAATACGCGGGCACGAATCTCACCGTTGGAAGGGCGGCGTTTTTTGGGCATCACGGTTAACCCAAAGGCCACATTGTCGTATACGCTCATGTGGCGAAATAGCGCGTAATGTTGGAAGACAAAGCCAATGCGGCGATCGCGAACGTGGACATTGGTTACATCGCGGTCGCCGAACAATATTTTACCCGGTTGCGGAGAGCGATCAGCGCTTTCCAAACCCGCAATGATACGCAGTAGTGTGGTTTTGCCTGAGCCAGACGGGCCAAGTAGGCCGACTAGTTCGCCTTCATGAATGTCCAGATTGATCGGCTCAAGCGCTTGAGTATTGGCAAAGTGCTTGGCGATGTTTTGTAAGCGAATACTCATAAAAATGCCTCCTGGCGCGCTGCGCGCCATTCCAGGCCTGCCTTGGCCGCAAGAGTTAACAGGGCAATAAGGGCCAGAAGTGCGGCGCTAGCAAACGCGCCTACCGCGTTGTAATCCTGATAAAGCTGCTCTAAATGCAGCGGTAACGTGTTTGTTTTCCCGCGAATGGCACCTGCGACCACCGAAACGGCACCAAATTCACCCACGGCACGAGCGTTAGTGAGAATGATCCCGTACAGCAACGCCCAGCGAATGTTAGGCAGCGTGACGCGCCGAAAGGTCGTCCAGCCGCCGGCGCCCAGGGTCACGGCCGCTTCTTCTTCTCGCGAGCCCTGGGCCTGCATGAGCGGAATTAGCTCGCGTGCCACAAAGGGGCAGGTGACGAAAATGGTCACCATTAAAATGCCGGGCCAAGCGAACATTAGTTGAATATCGTGGGTGTCTAGCCAGCTGCCAATCCAGCCATTGCGGCCATAAAGCAACAAGTAAATAAGCCCGGCCACTACGGGAGAAACGGCAAAAGGTATATCAATCAGCGTTTGCAGAATACGCCGCCCGGGAAAGCTAAAGCGGGTTACCAGCCACGCCAGTGCGACGCCGAATACTAAACACACTGGAATGGTCAGTAGTGCAATGACCAGCGTCAAGCCAATCGCATGCAAGGTGAACGTGTTGCTAACGTTGGCCCAAAACACCATCACGCCTTGGGAAAACGCCTGGGCGAAAATTGCCACCAAGGGCAGCAGCAAAAATAGCGCTGACAGCAACAGTGCGGCGCCAATAAGTAAACGCCGCACGGCGGGTGCATCACCAATTCTGCGCATCAGCCTTTTCCTCCATGCAAGCGGCGCACAAAGCGTCCTTGCCAAATATTAATCGCCAGCAGTAAAGCCAGTGACACAAAGAGCACGACAGAGGCGATCGCGGAGGCGCCCGCGTAGTCGTACTCTTGCAGTTTGACGAAAATCATCAGCGCGGTGATTTCGGTTTCGTAGGGCATGTTACCCGCAATAAAAATAATTGCCCCGAACTCACCCAGCGAGCGCACAAAGGCTAACCCAGTGCCGGTAACCAGTGCTGGCCACAGGTGCGGCATGATCACACGTCGAAACGCTACGCCATCGGTTGCACCAAGCGACATCGCTGCTTCATCAACTTCTGCGGGTAAATCTTCCAGTACCGGCTGCACGGTGCGAACTACAAACGGAATGCTGGTAAACGCCATGGCCAGTGCAATACCTACCCAGGTGTAGGCGACTTGAAACCCTAACGGTTCTAATAAGCTGCCCATCCAGCCGTTGCCCGCATACAGCGTCGCTAGAGTAATACCTGCTACCGCCGTGGGGAGCGCGAAGGGCAAATCCATTAAGGCATCTAAAAGACGCTTGCCGGGAAACTCATAGCGGACCAGCACCCAGGCTAGTAGTAATCCAAACACGGCATTAACAAGCGCCGCGACGGCTGCTGCTCCTATGGTGACCATGTAACTGGCCACCACACGGCCTTCGGTAATAATGGCCCAGTATTCGGCAAGGCTAAGCCCTGCCAGTTGGCCAAATAGCCCGGTGATCGGTAGAAGGAGTACCAGCGAAATGAACAGAACACTGATCCCCATAGACAGGCCAAAGCCCGGCAGCACGCGTGCGCTGCCGGACCGCCATAATGCTAGCTGGCTCATAGGCGTCCGTTAACGACGTTGCAGTTGATCAAGAAGGGCACCACCTTCAAAGTGGTTCTCCATTGCTTCTTCCCAGCTGCCAAACACGTCTTCAACTTCAAACAGCTCGGTGTCGGGGAATTGGTCGGCAAATTCGGCGACGACCGTTTCATCGTGAACGCGATAGTTAAAGCCCGCTAGTAAACGCTGAGTGTCTTCACGGTAAAGGTACTCAAGGTAGCTCTGTGCAAGGTCGCTATTGCCATTGCGCTCTGCGTTTTCACCGACAACTGCGACGGGGAACTCGGCAAGTATGCTGACCGGCGGCACAATGACTTCGTAGTCGTCGCTACCGTATTCGCTACGGATGTTGTTCACTTCCGACTCAAAACTGATCAGTACGTCGCCAATGCCACGTTCGATAAAGCTAGTGGTTGCACCGCGGCCACCGGTATCGAACACTGCAACATTGCGCAGGAAAGTGCGCATGAAGTCCTGAATCTGCTCTTCATCACCGTCAAATTCGTTCTCGGCAAATCCCCAGGCGGCTAGGTAGGTGTAGCGTCCGTTACCCGATGTTTTTGGGTTTGGGAAAACGATTTGCACGTCCTCATTGGCGAGATCATCCCAGCTTTCGATACCTTTTGGATTGTCTTTACGCACTAAAAACGCGGTAGTGGAGTAGTAAGGAGACGCATTGTTATCAAACGCTTCCTGCCAGTCTTCCGCCACTAAGCCTGCATCCGCAAGTACTTGAACATCGGTCACCTGATTAAACGTGACGACATCCGCACGCAAGCCTTGCATGATCGCGCGGGCTTGTGCAGAAGAACCACCGTGAGACTGGCTAATGGCAATCTCTTCGCCATGCTCTGCTTGCCACCATGCTTGGAATTCTGGATTGATAGCTGAAAATAATTCACGGGCGATATCGTAAGAAGAGTTTAGTAGTTCGCGCTCTTGGGCCATTGCCGTGTTGGAAACTGCGGTGGCAGCCACAGCCGTGCCAATAGCAGCGGCCAGCAGGCTGCGGCGAAGGCCAGTACGGGAAAAAGTAGAACGCATCATTGCAGGCTCCTTACATAGGGGGCGGTGTAATCGTAATGTGAGTAAGGGTAAACCTGTGATTGTGGAATTACAATTATGTTTTATATTCTATTTAGAAATATGTATTTAAAGATACGCGTAGATGTAGTGACTAGGCTTTAACGGCATGAGGATGGGGCTTCGTAGGTGGCTCTGTTAAGATGTTTGCCTTTCTTTCCCCTGTTAACCTAGGAATGCACTATGAGCGCTGAGCAGGACTTCCTGATTGCCCCTTCGATTCTTTCCGCTAATTTCGCGCGTCTTGGTGAAGAGGTCGACAACGTGTTGGCCTCTGGAGCCGATATTGTCCATTTCGATGTCATGGATAATCACTATGTGCCGAACCTGACGATTGGGCCGATGGTATGCAAAGCACTGCGTCAGCATGGCGTGACGGCGCCGATTGATGTGCATCTCATGGTCAAGCCGGTGGATCAGATGATTGGTGATTTTAGCGAAGCTGGGGCAAGTTACATCACTTTTCACCCAGAAGCCTCTGAGCATGTGGATCGTTCGCTACAGCTGATTCGTGATAGTGGCTGTAAAGCAGGGCTGGTTTTTAATCCGGCGACGCCGCTGTCATACCTGGATTATGTCATGGAAAAAATCGATATGGTGCTGCTGATGAGCGTCAACCCGGGCTTTGGCGGCCAGTCATTTATTCCTGGTACGCTGGATAAATTGCGTGAAGCACGGGCACGCATTGATGCCTCAGGTCGCCCTATCCGCTTAGAAATCGATGGTGGTGTTAAAGTGGATAACATTGCTGATATCGCTGCGGCAGGTGCTGATACCTTTGTCGCTGGCTCGGCTATTTTTAGTGCTCACCAGAAAAGCGATCCGCACGGTTACGATAGTGTTATCCAGCAAATGCGTGCCGAGTTGGCAAAAGCCAACGGTTAAGCGATAAGCTCAATGCAATTTCATGCGGGGCTTTAAATAACGGTTTAGCTTATCAACCAGCCACGCCAACCCTGTTTTTGGCGCGCCATGAATAGAGAGCTGATGCATTCGGTAAAGCGAAGCGTAGGCTTGGCGCGCTAACCAGCCTTCCAAAAATAGTCCACGAGACGCGGAACTGCGCATCAGATTGCCTACGGCATCGTAGCGGGCAAGCGACACTAACGAGCCGTGATCGCGATACGTAAAATTTTGCAGGGGTTTGCTCTCTAGGCAGTGCACAAGGTTTTTGGCCAGTACTTTGGCTTGTTGATGAGCAGCCTGGGCGCGAGGTGGTACGGTGCTGTCTTCGCCTTGGGGGCAGTTGGCACAGTCGCCTATGGCAAAAATATAGGGGTCATCGACGCTCTGCAGCGTTTGAAGAACATTAATTTGATTTTTCTTATTCGTGCTTAGGTCTAGTTCAGCCAAAAAGGGCGGTGCTTTAATGCCGGCTGCCCACACGTTCAGGTCCGTTTTGATAACCTCACCATCGCCGGTCACCAACTGATACTGCTGAGCCTCTTGAATAGCGGTGCCGACGTGGACGGCTACGCCCATGCTTTTAAGCTCTTGTTGCACGGTTTCGCTAATACGTTCGGATAAACCTGGTAGCAGGCGGGGTGCAGCTTCGATGAGGTGTACGCTGATTGTTTGGTGGTCAATGGCAGTTACGCCGTAGGCGTTAAGCAAGCGTGAAGCGTCCAGAAGCTCGGCAGAAAGCTCTACGCCTGTGGCGCCACCGCCTACAATGCCAATGGTCAGTTCAGCGTTTTGGCGCAGCGCTGGATCGGTATAACGCAAAAAGGTATTGATCATATCGCGCTGAAACGCTTTAGCCTGCTGAGGTGAATCAATAAAGTGACAGTGTTCAGCAACGCCTGTTGTGCCAAAATCATTGGAAATACTGCCGAGCGCTATGACTAGATAGTCGTAAGTCAGCTGCCGAGAGGGAAGGACTTCATCGCCGTCTTCATCCTTAATGGGCGCTAGATGAATGACTTTTTGTTTGCGATCTAGGCCATTTAACGAGCCGCGCTGGTAACGGTAATGGTGCGCGGAAGAGTGCCCACGGTAATCGACCTCATCCATACTGGAGTTCAATACCCCAGTGGCAAGTTCGTGCAGCAATGGTTTCCATACATGGGTGGCATTGCTATCTAACAGGACAATTTCAGCACGCTTTTTTTTTCCCAGGGTACGCCCTAAACGTGTTGCTAGGGCAAGACCACCGGCACCGCCGCCGACAATCACAATTCGAGGAATGGCCATTGCTTTCTCCTTACATAAGATAGTCTCAGCATAGAACTTTCCCGTATGTCTGGCGACGTGCTAAGCAGGTAAGATAATAAAATTTAATAGCGTGTCTGAGAAAGACTTTTGGGGAGAGCGCGACGTGCATGCAATTTTGCAGGGTAAGCGGTTAATAGCATTTGATCTAGATGGCACGTTGATTGATTCGGTTCCGGATCTGGCGGTGGCGGTTCGGCATGCGCTCGATGACGTTGGACTACCTGTGCCCGGTGAAGAACGTGTACGCGACTGGGTAGGTAATGGCGCTCAGGTACTTATTGAAAGGGCGCTAACTTGGGCATTATCAGTTGCTCCGGGGCAGGCATTGCAAGCCACTGCCTATGAGGCTTTCATGTGCCATTACGCGGCTGCCCCCAATGCGCTAACTCAGCTCTACCCAGGGGTGCGAACAGCACTGCATGATTTGTACAAGGCAGGCTATTCACTGGTATTGATTACCAACAAGCCGGAACGATTTATTGCCCCAATTTTAGGTCACTTTGATCTATTGCCGCTATTTACGCACTGCTTGGGCGGCGACAGTCTGGCCGAGAAAAAACCCAGCCCGCTGCCGCTACTCTATATGGCTCAACGGCTAGATACTCCACCTTCGGCAAGTGTTATGGTGGGTGATTCGCGCCACGACATTGCTGCGGGCAAGGCCGCTGGCTTTACCACCGTGGCGTTACCTTACGGCTATAACCACGGTGAGCCAATCGAGCATAGCCAGCCTGACCTGATCATTAGTTCATTGCTGGCGCTAACCGAATAAAAAACGCTGCCGAGGCTATTTTTCTGCCCGTGCGCCGCCTAGGTATTTATGCAGTAATTCAGCGTTATGGCGCAGCATGGCAGGGTAGTTATAGGCAGGGCCGTCGGCATCACTCAAGGTGTCTACGTATAAGGGCCCTGCCAGTGTAAGTCCTGTTTCTCGGGCATGCGCATCCATGTGAATATAGGGCGAGGTACTTTCATAGAACAGCGCCGGCGGTCGCTTGTGGGAAAGATGCACACTCATTGCTTCCATTGCTTGCGCACTGCCAATCGTCTCACTGCTAATTCCCCAAATGGCCGCGTACTCAAAAACGTACGCGCGGGCGAAGTAGGCCATGGAGGCTTCACTGGTGGTGAGCATGCGGTTGGTTTGCGGTATGCCTTCCAGTCGCTCTCTGATCTGTCGATCTAATAGCGCCAATGCTTCACGAGTCTCAGTAGCCCGTGTGGTAAAGGCATCAGCGTACTCGGGGTAGTGCTTAATAAGGGTTTTTTCTATCACATCAACATAAGCAGCTGCCCCCTTTGGGTCCATCCACATATGCGGGTCAGAATCATCTTTATATTGACCTACCGGTATCATTAGCGGCTCATAATCGGCGCTTTCTGCAAGGGCTGTCAGCGTGAGCGAATCGTCTGCCATCGCTTCAATATGCCGTATCCATGGTTCAAGTCCGTATCCGTTGTAGAAAACAATGTCAGCTTTCTCAATGGCCAAGACATTTGGCGGTTGAAGCTCCCATCGGTGAACGTTTTCACCTGCTGGCACAATGGTTGTAATGCTGATGCTGTCTCCCGCCACGCGCTTTATTAAATCTTTAATGACTGAAAACGAAGCGATAACGTTAAATGAGGTGTTCCCCTGCGCGTGAGTACTGCTGACAGTCGTCATCAATACGAGCGTGATTATCCAGTGTGCTCGATTGTTCATGTCACGCTCCTAACGCGTTAAAAAGTCGGCAGATAATAAAGATAGTATAGGCCTGTTGCCAGTTTCATTGTGATGCCAAACCGTTTGAACCATTGGCGCGTTTGTAGATGTCGTCTGCAGTTTCGCCATGCGGGGTTAACCTTTATGCTGTTAAAAGGTCTGCAAACAAAAACAGCAGCTCATAGGGCACCCATCTAACAACAAGCTTAGCCCTTATATGATCTAACCTAGCGCTTAAAAACAGCTCTTATAAACAGCTCTTTTGGATAGTGTGCAATGACTTCTCAAATTGGTGTGACCTCACGCCGACGTCGTGGTTTCCCCCAGGGGCGCGTCGTGGCACCCGTAGCGCTGGCGGCGTTACGGGAACTATTAGGTGACGAGCGTCGCCTCCCGGCTCTTAAGGGCCGCGACTTATTAATCGAACATTTGCACGCTATCCAGGATGCTCACGGCTATTTATCCCTGGTCGAACTGCGTGCCTTAGCAACGTACATGAACCTGCCTATGGCGGCGGTGTACGAGACCGCTACGTTTTACGCTCACTTCGATGTGATTCATGACCACCAAGTGCCTCCTCCCGATACTACTATTCGCGTGTGTGATTCGCTTTCTTGTCAGTTGGCTGGCGCGAGTGCTTTGCATCAAGCACTTGAAGCGCGCGTTGACCCTGACTGCGTACGTGTCATTCGTGCTCCCTGCATGGGGCGTTGTAACCATGCGCCGGTTGCCGAAGTCGGGCACCACCACGTGCTTTATGCCACGGCGGACGGTGTCGAGGCTGTGGTCGATACTGGCCACTTTCACCCAGAAGCGATTGTTTGGCAGCGTCTAGCCGCCTATCAGCAAGAGGGCGGCTTTCAATTGCTAGCGCAATGCCATAATGGTCACGTAAGCGTCAATGCGCTGAGCACACTGTTAGAAAAATCCCAGCTTCGCGGGCTTGGTGGGGCTGGCTTTCCCACTTTCAAAAAGTGGCAGGCAGTGCGCCAAGGGGCTGGGCCGCGTTACTGTGTGATTAACGCGGATGAGGGTGAGCCTGGCACTTTCAAAGATCGCTTCTACCTTGAAAAAGCCCCACACCAATTTTTGGAAGGAGCATTGGTTAGTGCCTGGGCGATAGAGGCCGAGCGGCTCTATATTTACCTGCGCGATGAGTACCCAGGGCTTCATCGCGTGCTACATGAGGCGATTGCCGAATTGGAAGAAGCCCAGCTGGTATCACCTGGGTTTATTGTCATGCGTCGTGGCGCAGGGGCCTACATATGTGGCGAAGAGTCGGCACTGATTGAATCGCTTGAAGGTAAACCCGGCAAGCCTCGCCACCGGCCTCCCTATGTCGCCCAACAAGGGTTATTCGACCGCCCGACATTGGTCAATAACGTTGAAACGGTTTACTGGATACCCCTCATTTGGAAGAAGGGGGCTGAGTGGTTTGCTGGGCAGGGGCGCAATGGCAGAAGTGGCCTGCGCAGCTTTTCTGTTTCCGGACGGGTAAATCGACCTGGTGTTTATCTTGCGCCTGCAGGTATTACGCTACGTGAGCTAATTGATGAGTATTGCGGTGGTATGGCTAAGGGGCACGTGCTTGCCGCGTACCTTCCCGGCGGAGCATCCGGAGGTATTTTGCCTGCTAGCAAGGCGGATATTCCGTTAGATTTCGACACCCTCAATGCGCACGGCTGCTTTATTGGCTCGGCGGCTATTGTGGTGCTTTCCGAGCACGATAATTTACAGGCCGTTGCCACTAATTTGTTGGCTTTTTTTACAGATGAATCCTGTGGGCAGTGCACTCCCTGCCGGGTTGGTACTGAAAAGATGTTGACCCTGCTTGAGGGCGATCATTGGGATGTGCAAGCACTGTCGCGGCTTGCCAAGGTTATGCAGGACGCGTCGATTTGCGGTTTAGGCCAAGCCGCACCGAACCCAGTTCTTGGGCTGCTAAAAGATTTTCGCTCCATCCTTGCTAAACAGCAGATTATTGTCAGCGATGCGGCTGAAGGGGACGCGCCATGACTACTGAGTTTTCGCTTATCCTGGATGACCACGAGGTTATTGCCTATCCCGGTGAGACTCTATGGCAGGTTGCCAAACGTGCCGGAGAAACTATTCCCCACCTTTGTTTCAAAGAGGCCCCGGGTTACCGTGCCGACGGTAACTGCCGGGTTTGTATGGTCGAGATTGATGGCGAGCGCGCCTTAGCCGCCAGCTGTATACGGGACGCAATGCCGGGCATGGTGGTGCGCAGCGCCAGTTCTTCCCGCGCAGTGCAGGCTCGTGAAACCGTACTGGAGCTGTTCATGGCAGACCAGCCAACCCGAGCGGAAAGTCCTGACCGCTCGAGCCATTTTTGGGCGATGGCTGAGCAATTATCGGTTAATGACGATGCCGTGAAAGCATGGCTTCCGCCGCGCCGTAAAGTCCCAGTGACTCACGCGGCGGCGGCTCCCTCTATCCACCAGCCGGATATCAGCCACCCGGCTATGCAGGTTAATTTAGACGCCTGCATTACCTGCAACCTGTGTGTCCGTGCCTGCCGTGAGGTGCAAAGCAACGACGTGATTGGTCTGGCTCAGCGCGGCGCGTCCGCCACCGTTGTGTTTGATTTTAACGACCCGATGGGCGACAGCACCTGTGTGGGCTGTGGCGAGTGTGTCCAGGCTTGCCCGACGGGTGCGCTAATGCCTGCTTCGCTGGTAAATGCGGCTGGGCACGGTGATTCAGAAAGTCAGCGTCAGGTTGATTCCGTTTGCCCCTACTGTGGCGTGGGTTGCCAGCTTACTTACCATATTAATAACGACTCCTTGGCTTACGTGGAAGGGCGCAATGGACCTGCCAACCAGGGCCGTTTATGCGTGAAAGGACGCTTTGGATTTGACTATGTCAGCCATCCGGCACGGCTCACCAAACCGCTGCTGCGTAAACCTGGTGTGCCAAAGGCTCTCGACGCGAGTTTTGATCCTGCTAAGCCGCTTAGTCACTTCCGGGAGGCCAGCTGGGAAGAAGCACTAGAGGTTGCAGCGAGCGGTTTAATCAACCTTAAAACTGCCCATGGCCCGAAAGCATTGGCAGGCTTTGGCAGTGCCAAGTGTTCCAATGAAGAAGCTTGGCTATTCCAGAAACTGGTGCGTACAGGGTTTGGCAGCAATAACGTTGATCACTGCACCCGGCTGTGTCACGCCAGTTCGGTGGCTGCGCTAATGGAGTGCCTGGGGTCTGGGGCGGTGACGGCATCGTTTATGCAAGCCTTAGAAGCAGACGTCGTGATTCTTACCGGCTGTAACCCTGCAGTCAATCATCCAGTGGCCGCCACATTTTTCAAACAAGCCGCTAAACGCGGCACTGAGATTATTATTCTCGACCCTCGCGGGCAGGCATTAGATGCCTATGCCAGCCTAAGCGTGCGTTTTACACCGGGTGCCGATGTTTCGTTGTTCAACGCATTGCTTCACGTGATCATTGCTGAAGGCCTCTATAACCAAGCCTACATTGACGCCCACACGGAAGGCTTTGAAGCGCTGAAACAGAGCGTGGCCCACAGCACTCCTGAAGCCATGAGCGCATTTTGTGGCGTTGCGCCTGATACTCTTCGAGAGGTGGCGCGGCGCTATGCCAACGCCGAGAAAGCCATGATATTCTGGGGTATGGGCATTTCTCAGCATACCCATGGCACCGACAACGCCCGCTGCTTGATCTCACTGGCGCTGGCTTGTGGCCACACAGGCCGTCCAGGCACAGGCCTGCATCCACTGCGCGGGCAGAACAATGTGCAGGGTGCCTCGGATGCTGGGCTGATTCCCATGGTGCTGCCTGACTATCAGCCGGTGGGGGATAGCCAGTTGCGAGCCGCCTTTGAAGCGCTATGGAACTCGCCGCTTAGCGATGAGCCCGGGCTGACAGTGGTGGAAGTAATGAACGCTATCCACGCTGGCGAGGTGCGCGGAATGTATATCCTAGGTGAAAACCCAGCGATGTCTGACCCGGACCTGACCCATGCCAGGGCGGCGCTTGGCAAGCTGGAGCACTTGGTAGTGCAGGATCTTTTCGTCACTGAAACCGCCCAGTTTGCTGATGTCATTCTGCCGGCTTCAGCCTGGCCTGAAAAAGATGGCACCGTGACTAACACCAACCGCCAAGTGCAGTTAGGCCGCGCGGCGCTGCCGTTACCGGGAGACGCTAAGCCGGATTGGTGGATTATCCAGGAGATTGCCAAGCGCTTTGGGCTAGGTTGGAACTATGCCCACCCCCAGGAAGTGTTCGTAGAAATGCAGCAAGGCATGCCCTCGTTTAATCACATCACCTGGGAGCGGCTGGCGCGGGAAGGTTCGGTTACTTACCCATGCCCAGCGGATGATTTGCCTGGCCAGGACGTGGTGTTTAGCGACGCTTTTCCACGCAGCGGTGGCTTAGCCAAATTCTCCCCTACGCACCCCTTGCCGCCGGATGAACCGTTGGATGATGCCTACCCCACGGTATTAACCACCGGTCGACAGCTAGAGCACTGGCATACAGGCTCCATGACAAGACGTAGCCACGTGTTAGACGCGCTAGAACCCGACGCCGTAGCCAGCCTCTCTCCAGGTGAACTAAACCGTCTAGGCGTTGCACCAGGAGAAAAGCTGACGATCACAACGCGACGAGGAACGATTACGCTAACCGCCAGAATGGATTCGAAAATACCCGAGGGTATGGTGTTTGTGCCGTTTGCTTATGTTGAAGCAGCGGCCAACTTACTGACCAACCCAGCACTTGACCCCTACGGTAAAATACCGGCGTTCAAATACGCGGCTTGTCGGTTAGCGCCTTTAAATGAAAGGTGAATGTGTCAGCGAGTCCTTAGCTCTGCAAGTGATGCTTAGCATGGGGTATCATCCCCACAAAGTGGTTTTATTAATGTGACGGAGTAAGTGGGGCGATGGCGCAAGTGCAGGCAGTGAAGCGTGTGTTGATGATCGATAACTACGATAGCTTCACATTCAATATCGTCCAGTACTTGGGTGAGCTGGGAGCTGAAGTAGTGACCTATCGCAACGATGAGCTTACCCTTGAACAAATTGACGCCTTAGCGCCTACCCATTTGGTTATTTCGCCTGGGCCATGTACCCCTAATGAAGCGGGCATATCGCTGGCGGCTATTGCCCACTTCGCGGGTAGGCTGCCTATTTTGGGAGTTTGTCTTGGGCATCAGGCGATTGGACAGGTTTACGGTGGTAAAGTGGTACAGGCGCCTCAGGTGATGCATGGCAAAACCTCGGCAGTGATCCACCTTGGGCAGGGTGTGTTTAACGGTTTGGAAAATCCCCTTGAAGTCACCCGTTACCACTCGTTAGTGGTGGAACAAGAAAGCCTGCCTGATTGCTTCGACATCACCGCCTGGACGGCAGATGATGACGTCACCCCGGGGTTAATTATGGGGTTTCGGCACCGCACTTTGGATGTGGAAGGCGTTCAGTTTCATCCTGAATCAATACTCACACGCCAGGGCCATGCGTTATTGGCCAATTTTTTACAACGCGGCTGATTGCCAACTTTTTACGCTTTAGGGGCTTTTCTGTTCATGCAAATGCGAGATGCAATTAACGCGGTGATGCGCCGCGAAGACCTCTCTTTCGATGCGATGCACACGCTAATGCGCCAGATTATGACCGGCGAAGCTTCCGAGGCGCAAATTGGCGGCCTGCTGGTGGGCCTTGCCATGAAAGGCGAAAGTGCTGTGGAGATCAGCGCCGCCGCTCAAGTCATGCGCGATTTAATGAAACGTGTTGAGTTACAGACCGATAACGTGGTGGACATCGTGGGGACTGGCGGCGATGGAGCTAACTTGTTCAATGTCTCTACGGCAGCCAGTTTTGTGGCCGCTGCCGGGGGCGCACATGTTGCCAAACACGGTAATCGCAGCGTTTCATCGTCGTCGGGCAGTGCAGACCTTTTTGATATTGCGGGTATTTATCTTGACCTTAAGCCTGAGCAAGTGGCTCGTTGTATCGAGCAGGTGGGCGTGGGCTTTATGTTTGCTCCTAATCACCACCCGGCCATGCGCTACGCGATTGGTCCACGCCGAGAGATGGGGGTGCGGACCTTGTTTAACATCCTTGGCCCATTGACTAACCCCGCCAGTGCGCCTAACCAAGTGCTGGGTGTTTATTCGCTTGAATTGGTGCCGTTGATGGCCGAAGTGCTGCGAAAGCTTGGTAGTCGGCACGTACTGGTGGTGCACTCTGAAGACGGGTTAGATGAAATTTCGCTGGCGGCACCGACGCGCGTGGCTGAACTACAAAATGGCGAAATTACTGAGTACACCATTACCCCGGAAGAGCTAGGAATTGAGCGCCAAAGCTTAGCGCCACTAAAAGCGAACAGTGCTGAAGACAGCCTGAGATTAGTGAAAGCCGCATTGAGTGGTGAGGGTGCTGCGGCAGATATAGTAGCGCTCAACGCTGGGGCAGCACTTTACTGCTCTGGTGTGGCGGATAGCTTAAAAGAGGGTGTGATGGTTGCTCAGGATGCCCAAGCCTCAAAGTTACCGCTAGAGAAGCTTCGAGAGCTTTCACACTTTACTAGCGTCTTTAAAGGGTAAAAAAATCTAATGACTGACCAGACAACACCAACCATCTTAACGCGTATTTTGGCGCGTAAAGACGAAGAAGTAGCCGAGCGCCAACAGGCAGTATCTGAAGCCGATCTGCTGGCGCTGGCCGACAAACAGAGTGCCCCGCGTGGCTTTATTAATGCGCTAAATGCCAGGATTGCCGCAGGCGACGCGGCAGTCATCGCTGAGATCAAAAAAGCTTCGCCTTCCAAAGGCGTGATACGTGAAGATTTTCATCCCGATGAGATCGCTAAACGTTATGCCGAGGGCGGCGCGGCTTGTTTATCAGTGTTGACCGATGCGGATTTTTTCCAGGGGCATGAGGATTTTTTGATCGCTGCCCGAGACGCCTGTGACCTTCCTGTCATTCGTAAAGATTTTATCACCCATCGCTATCAAGTAACCGAAGCCCGTGCTATCGGAGCAGACTGCATCTTGCTGATTGTGGCTGCCCTAGACGATACTCAACTGCGTGATCTGCATCAGCAGGCCAATGACCTGGGCATGGATGTGCTTGTCGAAGTGCACGACGCTGTTGAGCTAGAGCGAGCCCTGGCGCTGGATCTAAAATTGGTTGGTATCAATAATCGCAACCTGCATACTTTCGAGACTAGCCTTAACACCACGCTGGACCTTCTGCCACGCATCCCCGAGGGTGTGACAGTTATCACGGAGTCCGGTATCCATACCCTCGATGATGTAGAACTTATGCGTGACCACGAGGTGAATGGCTTCCTGGTCGGCGAAGCCTTTATGCGCGAAGAGGACCCAGGTCTGGCCCTCAAACGGCTATTTTTTTAATCAACGGTGTTTGAAACGTTTATTACGTTTATTAACTTGCCTGCTTCAGGAACGTAAGCAGTGCCTGAAGCGGGTGAGGCAACGTTTGCGCCGAATAACGTTTCACCTGGCTGCGGCAGGAGTAGCCTGTTGCCAGTAGCCTGCCCGCGTTGTCGTCTGCTTCCACCTGAGGTTGCCAGGACTGGGCATAAATGGTTTTCGACGTTTCGACGTTACGGGTTTCATGCCCGTAGGTACCGGACATGCCGCAACAGCCTGTGGTGGCTAACTCAAGCTGCAAGCCAAATGCCGCAAACACCTGTTGCCATGCTTTGGGGCTGCCTGGGGCGTTGGTTTTTTCGGTGCAGTGAGACAGCAGCTTAAAGCCTGGGTCGGTGAGCGTGAGCTGGCTAGGCGCTAACGTATTGGTACGGGTGGCCAGCCACTCTTGCAGCATCAGCACGCTGGGCACCTGCTCGGCACCTAAGGCTTTGACGTACTCCTGGCGGTAGGTCAGCGTCATCGCCGGGTCGATCCCCACCATCGGCACCTCAAATTCGGCCAACGCCCGCAGGCGCTTGGCCTGCTTTTCCGCCGTATGCTCAAAGGCACCCAAAAATCCCTGTACCTGCAGCGGCTTTCCGTTGGCGGAAAACGGCATCACAAATACCCTCAGATTAAGCCGGGAGAGCAACTCCACCACATCCATCACCAGCTTGGCTTCAAAGTGCGTGGTGAAAGCGTCTTGAACGATAATCACGCTGTTAGCCCGCTGCTGCTCAGTAAGCAGTACCAGCGAGGTGGGCGTGGCTTCTGCGACGCCCCAGGCGCGCAGCTGTTTCTTCACACTGGCACGGGAGAGTAGCGGAGAGTCGCTCATTCCCAGCCCTTTACGCATCAGGCTATCCACCCAGCGCTGGTTGAGCAGGCTGTTGTACAACGGCGCGACCTTGGCCAGTGTCGGCAGCATGAACTCGGTGCCACCGATTATGTAATCGCGCAGCGGGCGTAAATAGCGGCCGTGGTAGACCTCTAAAAACTGCGAGCGGAATTGCGGCACGTTGACTTTAATCGGGCATTGCCCCGCACAGGATTTACACGCCAAACAGCCTGCCATGGCGTCATACACCTGATGGGAATAGTCGTGGTGTTGCTGTGTGCTAACGGTGTTCATGGCACGTTTAGGGAAACTTTTGATAAAGCCCCAGGTACGCTCAGCTTTTTTCTTGCGTGACTCTTCCACCACATCAATACCTGCCGCCTGCTGCAGGCGCAGCCACTCACGCATCAGGCTGGCACGGCCCTTGGGCGAGTGCACCCGGTCGCGGGTGGCCTTCCAGGAAGGGCACATAGGGTCGTCAACATCGTAGTTGTAACAGGCACCGTTGCCGTTGCAATACACCGCCGCGTCGTAAGCCTGCCAGGCACGCTCATCAATGGTGCGGTCCAACTGGCCACGCATCGGAACGCCATCGACGGTTAACAGCTCAGGGTCGCTGTCTTTGGCGATCAGGTCATTGCTTTCGGCGGGAGACGCGATTTTGCCCGGGTTTAATTGGTTATGTGGATCAAACGCGGCTTTGACCCGCTGCAGGCTGGGGTACAGCTCGCCAAAGAATTTAGGGCCGTACTCTGAACGTACGCCTTTGCCATGCTCCCCCCATAACAAGCCGCCGTACTTCTGAGTGAGTGCCACTACTTCATCGGAAATCTCCCGAATCAGTTTTTCCTGCTCGGGATCTTTCATATCCAGCGCTGGGCGCACGTGGAGCACCCCCGCATCCACATGGCCGAACATCCCGTAGGAAAGCTGTCGAGCATCTAACGCGGCGCGGAACTCAGCAATAAAATCAGCCAGATGTTCTGGTGGTACGGCGGTGTCTTCTACAAACGCAATCGGGCGTTTTTCACCCTGCACGTTCCCCAGCAAGCCCACCGAACGCTTGCGCATGGCGTAAACTTTTTGAATCTGCGGGCGGCCTTCGGCCAAGGTATAACCTAAACGCTCGACGGTCGCATCGCGGCCAAGGTGCTCGGTAAAGGAACGAACGCGTTCAGCAAGGGCACTTTCATCATCGTCGTTAAACTCAATCAGGTTAATGCCGCGAATTGGCGTGCTGCTGGTGGCGGGGAAGAACTCTGCCACGCTGTCCCAAACAAAATCTTCCATGGCCAGCTGCAGCACGGTGTCATCGATGGTTTCAATTGAGGTAGGGCGTGCGCTAGCGGTCATTAGCGCTTTGGCATCGCGCAGCGCCTCCATAAAGCTGGCATAACGCACGTTAACCAGGGTGGAGAACGATCGAATCGGCAGTACATTGAGCACTGCTTCATTCAAAAAGCCTAACGAGCCTTCCGAACCACACAGCAGGCTATTCAAATTCAGCTGGCCGTCCGTTTCCCGCAGGTGAGCCAAGTCGTAGCCGGTCAAGCAGCGGTTAAGCGGCGGAAATTTCGCCTCAATCAGCTCGCGCTGCTGGTCAATAATCGTGGCGGCGGTGGTGTACACGCGGCCGAGAATACCTGGTTGCTGGCACTCAGACTGCTCTTCGTCCGACGTTAACGCACGGCTGTGCAAGTGCTGACCACCCAGCAGAACTGTATCCAATTCCAGCACGTGGTCACGGGTTTTACCGTACTCGCAGCTGCCTTGACCGCTGGCATCGGTGGAGATCATGCCGCCGATGGTAGCGCGGTTAGAGGTCGATAGCTCCGGGGCAAAAAACAGCCCGTGGGGCGTTAAGGCGGCGTTCAACTGATCCTTCACTACGCCTGCCTGAACGCGTACCCGCCGTGCCTCTACATCGATCTCAAGAATCTGATTCATATGACGGGAAACATCGACCACGATTCCGTCGGTCAACGACTGGCCATTGGTACCCGTGCCGCCCCCCCGCGGCGTGAGCACAATATCGCGGTGGGGCAGTTCCGCCGCCAGCTTGGCCAGACGCTCAAGATCTTCTGCATGCTTCGGAAACACCGCCGCTTGAGGCAGGCGCTGGTAAATCGAGTTATCCGTCGCCAGCACGGTACGGTTGGCGTAATCAGGGGCAATCTCGCCTTCAAAGCCGCGGGCGCGCAAGGCTTCGAGAAAGCGCACATAATGGGTGCTTAGGCGTTTAAACGGGGCCGTACGAGAATCCAAAGATGCAATCATAGTTGATCAAGCCGTCACTGCTGGGAGCGGATAGGGGATGACACTACTTTACCGCAGCTACCACGGCTCTGCATCTTGGTGGTGCGCTTTATTCGCTGCCAAACGCTTCTTTTACTAGCGCTTGCACATCGGAGTCGCGACCAAGACTTCCCTTGCGGATAATTGTTGCGGTTCGTTCGGCGTCAGCGGCGCAATAACCAGTGTCGCGCATCAGCTGTGCAGTCGTTTCGCCCGCTACTCAGCTTTCGCGGCTGTACTTTGCTTACGATGCCAGACTGAACAGCGCCACTGTAATAATCGTTTGAACAACCTAGCCGCACAGGGGGACCACGCACAGTTTGAATCCCGATAGCCCCCTGCCGTGCTTTTGCCTACAATAGGCTCCCTTATCACGGGTAGTGTACGCCGTGTTCCACTGATTTCAGGCCAAGGGATAACTCATGCTCGATCCAAAACTGCTGCGCGGTGATCTTGATGCGGCTGCGCAACAACTGGCCCGGCGGGGCTTCGAACTTGATAAAGCGGCACTGCAAGCGCTGGAGTCGCGCCGTCGTGAGTTGCAAACCCAAACTGAGCAGCTGCAAAACGAACGCAATATGCGTTCAAAAGCGATTGGTAAAGCGAAGGCTAACGGTGACGATATTCAGCCGTTGCTGGATGAGGTGAGCGATTTAGGCGAGCGCCTGGATAACGCCAAGAAGGAACTGGCCGAGGTGCAGGAAGAGTGGGACGATGCTATCAGCGGTATTCCCAACCTTCCCCATGAAAGCGTGCCAGAGGGCAAAAGTGAAAACGATAACGTTGAACTTCACCGTTGGGGGGCGCCGCGAGAATTTGATTTTGAGGTGCTTGACCACGTTGATCTTGGCAAGAAGTCTGGCTATCTCGACTTTGAGCTGGCGGCTAAGCTGACAGGCGCTCGCTTTGCGGTTATGCGCGGCCCGATTGCGCGCCTACACCGGGCGCTGGCGCAGTTTATGCTTGACACCCAAACTCAGCAGCACGGTTATGAAGAGTGCTATGTGCCGTATATGGTGAATCGCGATTCGCTGATGGGCACCGGCCAGCTACCGAAATTTGGTGAAGACTTGTTCAAGTTGGATGACGAGCGGGAATACCATCTGATACCAACGTCGGAAGTGCCGCTAACTAACTTCGTGCGGGATGAGATTGTGGATCAGTCGGCATTGCCCATGAAGCTGACTGCCCATACGCCTTGTTTCCGCAGTGAAGCAGGTTCCCATGGGCGCGATACGCGCGGCATGATTCGCCAGCATCAGTTCGATAAAGTAGAAATGGTGCAGATTGTTGAGCCAGAAAAGAGCTATGAAGCCCTGGAAGAGATGCGCGGCCATGCCGAAGCGATTCTTCAAGCATTAGAATTACCTTACCGGGTAGTGACGCTGTGCACTGGCGATATGGGCTTTGGGGCGGCGAAGACCTACGACTTAGAAGTATGGTTGCCCAGCCAAGAAACATACCGGGAAATTTCTTCGGTCTCTAATTGCGAAGATTTCCAAGCGCGTCGCATGCAAGCTCGCTTCCGTCATCCGGAGGTTAAAAAACCACAGTTACTGCACACGCTGAACGGCTCGGGCTTGGCGGTGGGCCGGTGCCTGCTGGCGGTGCTTGAAAACCATCAGCAGGCAGATGGTTCTATTGCGGTTCCTGCTCCTCTGCAACCCTACCTGGGCGGGCTCGAGCGTCTTGCCCTCTAAGCGTCCATTCGACGTTAACCCCGGCATCGATACGAATGGTGCCGGGGCGGTAGTCGCTAGCTGAGCCACTGCCCATCGCATCGCTCTCAGCGCGCATGGCCATCATGCGGGGTTGGAAAATGGGGGCTTGAGTTTCTTCAATGCGCTGCACTTGGCCAAGCCTTACGCCTAGCGTACTGGCCATCAAGTCCGCTTTATGGCGGGCTTTTGCTAGTGCTTTGGTTAGCGCTTCATCGGTGGCCGCGTCACGGTCTTGAAGATCAAACTGAACGCCGTCCAGCGTGTTTACGCCAGCACCTATCAATGCGTCAAATACCTCGCCCAATTGGTCTATATTGGTAAGCTCAACATTGAAAGGGCGCTCTAAGCGGGTGCGCATCAGTGTTTCTTGTTCACCCTCATCGTTGCGCGGGCCAGCAACGTGTTCAGGATAAACATTAAGTGAACCTGCATTGATAGCGCGTTGTTCAATGCCGATGTTTTCCATCGCTTTAATTAGCTCGCTGGCTCGATTTTCAAGCCGTTTGCGGGCGTCGCTCAGTGCGACACTGTCGGTGTCTTCCAAAGTGGAAACCGCTGGCGTGTTTTCCCATAGCCGTGCAGAGAGAGTCGCTTTATCAGGCGCTACTTCCACCCATGACTGTGCTTGGACATGCAGGCTGGGTGGGGTGGGTGGTGCAGCGAGAGCCGCAGATGTTGCGAGGAGGGTGAGAAGCGCGCTACCGAGTAAGCCGTAGCGTAAACGTTTCAGATGTGGAGTTGCCAAGTTCATAGGTGACTACCTTACCGAGAGAGCCAATGATGAGAGTTAACTAACGTAGAGTGTGACGCTGCTTGGAAGAGCGAAGCACAATAAAGTTCATTTGCTTAGAGTAGATGAAAATAGTTGCTTAATATTGTCACGGTGTGTGCAATATTTTGCGAGCAGCCATGGTGTGCAGATAACACGTTAAGGAAAGGACTATGTCGAAGCTATCGGATGAGGATTATCGTAGTATTCCTTTGAATGCGACCCTGGCGCTTGCCGCGCTCGTGGTTATTATTGCGGGTATGAAGGCGGGGGCGGATCTTCTGGTGCCCCTTTTATTAGCGGTATTTATTGCTGTTGTATGTACGTCGCCTGTTCAGTGGCTAAACCGCTGCGGCTTAAGCATGCGTGCTTCTGCTTTTTTGACATTAATGGTGCTGCTGGGATTTATTCCCTTAATTGGCTTGTTGGTAGTAAACAGTTTTAGCACTTTTGTTGAGACGCTACCGGATATCGAATCGCGTTTGTATGAACATTATTGGAATCTGCTGAACGCGCTCTCTCGCCGTGGGCTAGCTATTGATCCTGATCAGCTTAGTAATGTGTTTGCCATGAAAGACGATGGGTCTTGGGTGACGGCGCTATTAGGTGAGCTCGGCAATCTCTTTATGCAGGGCAGTATTATCGGATTATTAGTCATTTTCATGCTGTTCGAAACGCTAAATTTCCGAGATAAAGTGTCGCGCGCTCTTGAGAATCCAGCACCGAGTCTAAAGCGGTTTAGCGAGTTTAGTTTAACGCTAAAACGCTACCTAGCAGTGAAGACCGTTATCAGCTTGACCACTGGGGTTTTAGTGTGGCTTTCCTGTGTAATAGTAGGCGTAGAATTTCCGCTGCTGTGGGGGGTGCTGGCGTTTGCGCTTAACTTTATTCCCAATATCGGTTCGGCCTTGGCGGCGATTCCTCCCGTATTACTATTGCTGGTTTCCCAGGATGGCGGCGCACTGCAGGCGCTTTTATTAGCATCTGCCTATTTGGTGATTAATTTTGTCTTGGGTAATTTAATTGAACCGCGAGTGATGGGGCAGGCATTGGGGCTGTCGACATTTGTAGCGTTTCTTTCATTGGTGGTGTGGGGCTGGATCTTTGGTGCTGCAGGGATGCTGTTATCAGTCGTTCTGACAATGACGTTAAAAATTGCCTTGGATAGCCATCCCCAGACTCGCTGGATTGCCCATTTGCTGGGGCCGGGAGGGCAGAAACGCACGCGTCTTGGCGATGCACGTCGTCCACCGTGGAAGCGCAGAGAGAGCTAGTCGCCGAAGCGTCAATAATAAAAGGAAAGGGGGACGTTCAGAAAATGACGTGTAAAAAGTTACCGCTGGCAAGGCCAGCGGTAACCTTAACGCGGGTTAGGCATTTTGATCGATAAATTGGGTCAGCTGAGATTTAGACTGAGCACCTACCAGCGAAGCCACTTTCGTGCCTGACTTAAATAGCATCACTGTCGGAACGCCGCGTACACCTTGCTCTGCAGCAATTTCAGGCGCATCGTCAACGTTCACGCTAACCACTTTCAGGTTATCACCACGCTCGACAGCAACTTCATCCACCACAGGCGCCATTACTTTACAGGGACCGCACCAGGGAGCCCAAAACTTCAGTAGGACTGGCTGTTCGGCGTTGAGGACTTCTTGCTCAAAATTGGCGTTGGTGACATCAACATTGTTAGCCATTTGTTTCTCCCGTTTGCGTTGCTCTTGCTGTTTCGTTGCCTCAAATGGAGCAACGGTCATTACGTATTTTACTAGCGCGCGTTTACTGCGCCAAGTTGGCAGATGTTAGCGGGCGTGGAAGGTGCTGGCAAATTTCCTATGACGTTTTGACAGCCAGTATGAAAAATAAAGGGGTGTTCGTAGCGTCTAATTTTTATACTATAAGTGAATTATAAGATTATTTTTTATTCAAAATTATGTGCATGAGGCGTTTCATCCCCAAGTACGTGACCTCAAAGTGCTTCGCGGATGGTGCAAGTCAGCAGCGGCGCGAGGATGCGCTTTAACGTGCTTCCTGCATAGATAATAAGGTGAGGATATGAAGCTACAGCAACTTCGCTACATCTGGGAAGTCAATCGACATAACCTGAATGTGTCAGCAACCGCGCAGAGTTTGTTTACCTCGCAGCCAGGTATATCTAAACAAATACGCTTGCTCGAAGATGAGCTAGGTGTTGAGATTTTTGCCCGCAGCGGAAAACACCTTACCCGCGTAACCCCAGCTGGGCTGTCAATTATTGAGCTGGCAGGTCAGGTGTTAAAACTGGCAGAAAATATCAAACAAGTAGCTCAAGAGCACAGCGATGAGTGTCGAGGCAGTTTGTCGATTGCGACCACTCACACCCAAGCACGCTATGCGCTGCCCCCCATCATCAGTGAGTTCACGCTTAAATACCCTGATGTTGCACTACATATGCAGCAGGGCACACCGAAGCAAATTGCTCAGATGGTTAGCGAAGGTCAGGCCGATTTTGCGATTGCCACAGAGTCTCTAGAATTATTTACTGACTTGGTGTTGCTACCTTGCTACCGCTGGAATCGCTGCGTTTTAGTGCCTAAAGGTCACCCGCTGGCATCGATTAATAAGCCGCTAACCCTTCAGGCGCTGGCCGAACATCCACTGGTGACTTATGTGTTTGGGTTTACAGGCCGATCGCAGCTAGATGATGCGTTTAAGGCCCAGGGGCTAACGCCGAATGTGGTGTTAACGGCCGCCGATGCCGACGTGATTAAAACCTATGTGCGGCTGGGAATGGGCGTTGGTATCGTTGCCCACATGGCGATTGATTCAGTGTTAGATGAGGATTTGGTGGCGCTGGATGCAAGCCACTTGTTCGCTAGCTCTACGACTAAAATTGGTATCCGACGTGGCACCTTTATGCGCGGCTACATGTACGACTTCTTGGCTCGCTTTGCACCGCATCTTACCCGGGAGTTGGTAGACGAGGCCTTGTTAGCTGGCCCACGCTTTGAGCACGGGCTGTTTGAGGGAGTCGAGCTTCCTGAACATTAGGAGCAACCAGATAGACAATGAATAGCGCTTAATCTTAATGCCTGGGCGCTATTCACTGTTCGATACCATACTGTTTAATAATAGCTGTTTGATAAGAGCTGTTTGATAAGAGCTGTGGTTAATAAACAGTGTTACTAATAAGCGCTGTGCGTTTTATCAATATCAGTGCTGTAAGTGAAGGCCGCACTCACGTTTATCTTCCACTTTGGTAGGGTCAAAGTAGTCAAAGTTGTTAGGTAGGTCGTGAGCCTCAAGGTAGTAGTGCATATCTTTTGCTGTCCACTGAAGCAGCGGGGCGATTTTCAACAAGCCACCGCTGTTACGGCTGGCAGGCTGCATTTTAGCCCGCTCTGGTGTGTCCTCTGCCCTTAGGGCGGTGAACCATATGTCTGGCTGCATTTCCCGCAGAGCGCGCTCAAACGGCTCAATTTTCACTTCTTCGGTAAAGGCCGCATGGCGTGGGTCGTCAATAGTAGGCATTGCCCCTTCTAGTGCTTCACGGTGGGCGCGAGTTCGCTTTGGAATAAAGCTGACCATGTTCAAGTTCAGCCGCTGGATTAAGGCATCGGCGAATTGGTAGGTGGCTTCAGTGTTGTAGCCACTATCCATCCAAATGATGGGGATGTCGGGGCGTACCTGGGTCACCATATGCAGAATCACTGCTTCAAATGGCCGAAAGTTGGTTGTGCAAATAGGGCGCTTGCCTTGGCTAAACGCCCATTCAATCAGGCCTTGGGGATTATTGGCAAAATCACGGTTAATGTTGTCAAGCGCTGAGGACATGCTGCCTCCTGTCATAAGAACGATTATGACACTAGGCTACCAAAGTGAGTGGGCTTAGCCCCAATACCGTTTGGTTTGGCTTTTATATTACTTTTTGATTTAAAAAAGATGCGTTTTATTCCAGAGCGCTAATAAGATGGCAGATTTTGTCCAATGTCTCCGTGTATTCCTCGTCTGCTTTGGAGTCGGCGACTAATCCACCCCCACCCCAAACATGCAACCTGCCTGCATCTGCCACCATGGTGCGTATAGCAATGGATGTGTCCATGCTGCCTCGTTTATCAATGTAGCCAAGGCTTCCGCAATAAACACTACGCTGACAAGGCTCCAGCTCGTCGATAATTTGCATGGCGCGTATTTTAGGTGCGCCAGTAATAGAGCCACCAGGGAAGGCGGCGGTAAGAAGAGACAGTGGCGAGTGGTGTGTGGCGAGCTGGCCTTGTACGACGCTTACCAGGTGATGCACGTTGGGATAGCTCTCCAGCTGACACAGCTGCGGTACACGAATAGACCCAGGGGCACAAACTCGCCCCAAATCATTGCGCAGCAAGTCCACAATCATGACATTTTCGGCGCGGTCTTTGGTGCTGCTTAATAGCTGTTCTGCTAGGGCGATATCCTCTTCCGGCGACCCGCCTCTTGGTCGTGTGCCTTTGATTGGACGTGTTTCCACTTGCCCGTCTCTGCACTGTATAAAGCGTTCAGGGGAAAGTGACAGCACCGCTTGGTTTTCCCATGCCATAAAGCCTGAAAAGGGCGTCGGTGTTGCCTTACGCAGGCGTAGATAAGCTTGCCATTCATCGCCCTCGTAACGCGCTGTAAATCGCTGAGCAAGGTTAATTTGATAGCAGTCGCCAGCGCGAATGTAGCGCTGAACTGCATTAAAACGTTCGGTATAATCCGCTTGGCTAAGTTCAGCCTGGAAGGGGCTGCTTAGTTGAAAGTCTTTTTCAAAGCTGGCAGGTGAGCGAGTAAGCCACTTCAGAACCTGTTGTTGGCGTGACGTTGATGCAATGAGCCATGCGGTTTGCATTTCGTGATCGAAGGTAATGCACCAGTCGTATAGCCCAAGGCGTGCTAAAGGCAAATTAGTGACACTGGGCTGGCGGCTGGGTATCGCAAGATGATTGCGTCCTAGGTCATAACTCCAGTAGCCAATCAGGCCGCCTAAAAACGGCAGATCGCTAGTGTTGTCTGCATTGGGCAGCTGTTCGAGCATCCACTGCTGCTGGGCGGTCATATCGCCTGCGAGTGCTGCAGGAAGTTCAAGTTGCGCTGACGTGAAGTGGGTTTGCCCGTTTGGCATGACTTCTAGCGTGGCTAACGGATCGCTACTAATAATATCGTAACGCCCATTCGCTGAAGGGCGGCCGCTATCAAGCAACACCGCACCATGACGCTTTCGCAGGCGAGCAAAGGTCTCCAGTGGCGTAGAAAAGTAGGGCATGGCTTTAATGGTCAATGCCGATGTCATGAAACAAACGCCTAGCCAATGTAAGGCATCGCATTCTAGAGGTCGTTAATTGATCACACCAGTGCCCAGTGCTGACGCCTTTCTCACGATAGTTTTAATATATTTAACGAAAAAAGGATGATTGTTGACATTAAGCCAAGAATAAATAATTGAGTTACACGAAAGGCGAATAAAATCGACCATTTTGACCAGTTGACGGCATAAATGTGACAAGCTAAAGTTCTCTCACTTCATAATTGTCGACAATTAACCATGAGCTCACTTGTTACTTTTTCTCGTTCTACTGCTGATACGCCCAATGATCGGGTCTCCCCAGAAGTTCGAACGTTGGCTGAACGGGTCTTTCATCAGCTGCAAGATGCCATTGTGCGTGGAGAGCTGGCGCCGGGTAGCAAAATTACCGAGCCGGGGCTTTCTAAAACGTACGGTATTTCTCGTGGGCCGCTGCGCGAAGCTATGCGCCGTTTAGAAGCGCACCGCTTAATTGAACGTGTTCCACACGTGGGCGCGCGAGTCGTTAAGCTTTCTATGAAAGAGCTGCTTGAATTGTTTGATGTGCGCGAAGCGCTTGAGAGCATGGCCGCACGCTTGGCTGCCGAGCATATGTCTGCTGAAGAGATCAGGGGGCTGCGAGAAGTGCTTGCGCTTCATGAAAGGCAGGCAGATCTCAAGCGTGGCGAAGCTTATTATCAGCGCGAAGGCGATCTCGACTTCCACTATCGCATTGTTCAAGGCAGCCATAATAAGATGCTGATGAACTTGCTTTGCGATGATCTTTACTACCTGGTGCGTCTTTACCGCACCCAATTCAGCGCCAGCGGTAAGCGGCCCCAACTCGCCTTTGTAGAGCACCACCGCATTGTGGATGCTATTGAAGCTGGTGATGCTGAGCTTGCTGAGCTGCTGATGCGACGCCACGTTAGTGCTTCTCGGGCCAACGTCGCCGACCGTTACGCCGCTATTCTTGAACAACAATCAACACCATCAGCGGATTAGTTCGATACGCCTATCCGCCAAGCCTTTTAAAGGAGCCATGCCAATGTCCACTTCAACTACTCTCACGCCAGGTGCTCGCTTTCGTGCTGCGTTAGAAGCGAACCGCCCACTGCCGATTCTAGGCACGATTAACGCGTATACCGCGATGATGGCCGATCGAGTGGGGCATCAAGCAATTTATCTATCGGGCGGCGGCGTGGCTAACGCGTCTTTTGGCTTGCCGGACTTGGGTATGACCAGCATGAACGACGTGGTGGAAGATGCGCATCGTATCTGCGGCGCTACCGACCTTCCGTTGCTGGTGGATATCGATACGGGCTGGGGCGGTGCTTTTAATATTTCTCGTACCGTTAAAGAGATGCAGCGCGCAGGTGTTGCTGCTGTTCATCTGGAAGACCAAGTGGCTCAAAAGCGCTGCGGCCATCGCCCGAATAAAGCCATTGTCTCCCAGCAGGAAATGGTGGACCGCATCAAAGCCGCTGCGGATGCCAAATTAGATTCTGATTTTTACCTGATCGCCCGTACCGATGCGTTTCAGAAAGAGGGCCTAGACGCTGCCATCGATCGCGCTAATGCCTGCGTGGAAGCAGGGGCAGACGCAATCTTCGCCGAAGCCGTACATACGCTGGATGATTATCGTGCGTTCTGTTCGCGCGTCAATGCGCCGATTCTGGCTAACATTACTGAATTTGGTGCGACGCCGCTGTTCTCCCAGCAGGAGCTGGGCGAGGTGGGCTGTCGGATGGTGCTCTATCCGCTGTCTGCTTTCCGCGCCATGAATGCTGCCGCTCTGAAGGTGTACCAAAGCATCTTGGATAACGGTCACCAAAAAGAGGTCGTCGACCTCATGCAGACCCGCGATGAGCTGTACGACTTTTTGAATTATCACGATTTCGAGCAAAAGCTCGACGCGCTCTTTGTCGAGCAGAAAGACGCTTAATAGTTACTAATATAATCAATAACGTAAAACATACAAAAAGAGCTAAAGGGAGACACGACATGGCTGATAAACCACAAAATAGCGCAGGACTCCGTGGTCAAAGCGCTGGTGCTACGGCGCTATGCACGGTAGGAAAAACGGGTTCCGGATTAACCTACCGTGGTTTTGATATTAAAGAATTGGCCGAAAAGGCGAAGTTTGAAGAAGTTGCGTATTTGTTATTGAAAGGCAAGCTGCCGAACCAAGCTGAGCTTGATGGCTACATTACCAAGTTGAAGGGACTTCGCGGTTTACCCGATGCGCTGAAAACCGTACTAGAGCAAATCCCGAAGGACGCGCATCCGATGGATGTTATGCGCACCGGTACTTCTATGCTTGGCAACCTGGAAACAGAAGAGAGCTTCGACCAGCAGCAGGACGTATCTGACCGGCTGTTAGCGGTGCTGCCCTCAATTATTTGCTACTGGTACCGTTTCAGCCACGACGGCGTTCGCATTGATACCGAAACCGACGATGCCTCGGTAGGCGGTCACTTCCTGAATATGCTGCGCGGTGAGCCTGCCTCTGAGTTACATGCACGGGTAATGAATGTATCGCTGATTCTATACGCCGAGCATGAGTTCAATGCATCTACCTTCACGGCACGGGTTTGCGCGTCGACGCTTTCTGACATGCATTCGTGTGTTACTGGTGCGATTGGTTCACTGCGCGGCCCGCTGCATGGGGGGGCTAACGAAGCGGCCATGGCGATGATCGAAAACTGGGCATCGCCGGAAGAAGCCGAGCGCGAAATGCTCGGTATGCTTGAGCGCAAAGAGAAGATCATGGGCTTTGGCCATGCGATTTATCGCGAGTCCGACCCGCGTAATGAAATCATCAAAGAGTGGTCGAAAAAGCTAGCCGATGACGTAGGCGACAGCGTGCTATATCCGGTTTCTGTGCGCTGTGAAGAGATCATGTGGCGGGAGAAAAAACTCTTTTGCAACGCGGACTTTTTCCATGCCAGTGCTTACCACTTCATGGATATTCCGACCAAGCTGTTTACGCCTATCTTCGTGATGTCCCGTTTGACGGGGTGGGCAGCCCATGTGTTTGAACAGCGCGCCAATAACCGCATCATTCGTCCCAGCGCCGACTACACTGGTCCTGAGAAGAGCGAGTGGGTACCTATCGAGGCGCGTGACTAACCCTCAACGGGCCGTGATTAAGTGAGAGGCATTATGAACACGAATTATCGCAAGCCGCTGCCAGGCGTGACGGCAGAAGGGGCTCCGGTAGATTTTTTCGACGCGCGCCAAGCCGTTGAAGATATCAAGCCCGGCGCCTACGCGACGCTGCCCTACACCTCTAGAGTGTTGGCTGAGCAGCTGGTTCGCCGCTGCGACCCAGCGCTGTTAACCGACGCATTGAAGCAGCTCATCGAGCGTAAACAAGATTTGGATTTCCCCTGGTACCCGGCACGCGTCGTGTGTCACGACATCTTGGGGCAAACCGCGTTGGTTGACCTCGCTGGCCTTAGGGATGCTATTGCTGAGAAGGGTGGTGACCCAGCTAAAGTAAATCCTGTGGTGCCTACGCAGCTGATCGTTGACCATTCATTGGCCGTTGAGCACGCTGGGTTCGAGAAAGACGCCTTCGAGAAAAACCGCCAGGTGGAAGATCGCCGTAACGATGATCGCTTTCATTTCATCAACTGGACCAAAGTGGCTTTTGAGAACGTCGATGTAATTCCCCCAGGCAACGGCATAATGCACCAGATCAATCTGGAGAAAATGTCGCCGGTGGTGCAGTGCCGCCCTGATGAACAAGGCGTGCGTATTGCTTACCCCGATACCTGTGTCGGTACCGATAGCCACACGCCGATGGTCGATGCGCTCGGTGTCATTTCCGTCGGCGTTGGTGGTCTTGAAGCCGAAAGTGTCATGCTTGGGCGTGCTTCGATGATGCGCCTGCCTGATATCGTCGGTGTAGAACTGTCCGGCAAGCTGCAGCCAGGCATCACCAGCACCGATATGGTGTTAGCGATTACCGAATTCCTGCGTAAAGAGCGCGTGGTAGGTGCCTACCTGGAATTTTACGGTGAAGGTGCCGACGCGTTAACCGTAGGCGACCGAGCGACCATTTCCAACATGACGCCAGAGTACGGTGCCACGGCGGCGATGTTCTACATCGACAACCAAACCATTGATTATCTCAAGCTCACAGGGCGTGAAGATGAGCAGGTTGCATTGGTCGAAGCCTACGCAAAACATACGGGGCTGTGGGCCGATAGCTTAAAAACGGCTGAGTACGGTCGGATACTGCGTTTTGATCTTTCAAGCGTTACCCGCACGTTAGCAGGGCCTTCAAATCCGCATGCGCATTTGCCCACCTCGGAGCTGGCTCAGCGCGGTATTGCTATCGATCTGGATAAAGCGCGTGCAGACGAGCAGGCGGGCAGAATGCCAGACGGCGCGGTTATCATTGCTGCTATTACCAGTTGTACGAATACCTCTAACCCGCGCAACATGGTGGCGGCAGGCTTAATTGCCCGCAATGCCAATCGCTTAGGGCTAACCCGTAAGCCGTGGGTAAAGTCGTCGCTGGCGCCTGGTTCGAAAACCGTCAAAATGTATTTAGAAGAAGCCAAGTTGATGGATGAGCTTGAAAACCTTGGCTTTGGCGTAGTGGCTTACGCCTGTACGACCTGTAACGGTATGTCGGGTGCGCTGGACCCGACGATTCAGAAAGAGATTATCGACCGTGATCTTTATGCGACGGCGGTGCTCTCTGGTAACCGTAACTTTGACGGACGTATTCACCCGTATGCCAAGCAGGCATTTTTGGCATCGCCACCATTAGTGGTTGCCTACGCGATTGCGGGCACTATTCGCTTTGATATTGAGAAAGACGTGCTGGGTATCGATCATGACGGTAACCCTGTCACGCTGAAAGATATATGGCCCGACGATAGCGAAATCGATGCGATTGTGAAGGCCTCTGTGAAGCCGGAACAGTTCCGTCAAACCTATATCCCAATGTTTGACCTCGACAAAAGTGCCCGCACTCAGGTGAGCCCGCTTTACGAATGGCGGCCCCAAAGTACCTATATTCGTCGCCCGCCCTATTGGGAAGGCAATATGGCGAAAGAGCGCGGCTTGAAAGGCATGCGCCCATTGGCGATTTTGCCGGACAACATCACCACCGATCACTTGTCGCCCTCTAACGCGATCATGTTGGACAGCGCCGCAGGTGAGTACCTGGATAAGATGGGCCTGCCCGAAGAGGACTTTAACTCCTACGCGACCCATCGCGGCGATCATCTAACCGCCCAGCGGGCTACATTGGCGAACCCCAAACTGTTTAACGAAATGGTACACGATGAGCAGGGTAGTGTTCTGCAAGGGTCGCTGGCACGTGTTGAACCCGAAGGCACCGTGACGCGAATGTGGGAAGCCATTGAAACCTACATGGCGCGTAAGCAGCCGCTAATCATTATTGCGGGTGCCGACTATGGCCAGGGCTCTTCGCGGGACTGGGCGGCCAAAGGCGTTGCACTGGCGGGTGTTGAGGCCATTGTGGCCGAGGGCTTTGAGCGTATTCACCGTACCAACTTAATTGGCATGGGAGTGATGCCGCTTCAATTTGAAGAGGGTACTTCGCGTAAAACGTTGCAATTAGACGGTACTGAAGTTTTTGACGTGGAAGGTGCGCCTCAGCCAGGAGCCAAGCTAACGCTGATTATCCATCGCCTGAGCGGTACGACCGAGCGTGTACCGGTGATCTGTCGCATTGATACTGCCGAAGAGGTGACGATTTACTCCGCTGGTGGAGTATTGCAGCGTTTCGCCCAGGACTTTCTTGAGTCCACCGCGGCGTAGCCAAGCAGGCGTTTACTAGCGCCAAGGCGATAACTGAAAGAGCCCGTCGCTAAGCGCCGGGCTCTTTTTTCGGCATGTTGTTATTGAACATGGTTATTGAGCATGGTTATTGAGAATAGCCATTAAGAATGGCTGGGGAGCGTTGTTTATGTCTCATGTTGGACAAATTAGTATTCCTGCTACGTATATGCGCGGGGGCACCAGTAAAGGGGTTTTCTTCACCCTGAATGACTTACCCGAGGCGGCTAGAGTGCCGGGGGCGGCGCGAGATAAACTATTAATGAGGGTGATTGGCAGTCCTGATCCCTATGAAAAACAAATTGATGGCATGGGGGGCGCAACGTCCAGCACTAGCAAGACAGTGATTCTCTCTAAAAGTAAGTCGCCAGATCATGATGTGGACTACCTGTTTGGCCAAGTCTCTATTGATAAGCCGTATGTAGATTGGAGCGGTAACTGCGGTAACTTGTCAGCAGCAGTAGGCCCGTATGCGATTGCCAATGGATTAATTGATCCCGCTAAAATACCGGAAAACGGTATCGCTGAGGTGCGTATTTGGCAGGTCAACATCAACAAGACCATTGTCTCTCAAGTCCCTATTGTTAATGGTCAGGTTCAGGAAACCGGCGATTTTGAGTTAGATGGCGTAACTTTTCCTGCCGCTGAAATCCCCGTAGCCTTTATGGAGCCTGCTGATGGGGAGGGGGCAATTTTCCCAACGGGCAACGTGGTTGATGATTTGGAGGTGCCCGGCGTTGGCGTTCTGAAAGCCACGCTGATTAATGCTGGTATCCCCACCGTGTTTATTAACGCTCAGGATATTGGCTATACCGGCTGTGAGCTTCAGGAGGCAATTAATAGCGACACTAAAGCGCTCGCTATGTTCGAGACGATTCGTGCTCATGGTGCCGTGCGTATGGGCTTGATTAAGCACCTTGATGAAGCGGCCAGTCGCCAGCACACGCCGAAGGTAGCCTTTGTTGCTCCGCCTGCTAGCTATACGGCCTCCAGCGGCAAAGCGGTAAGCGCGGATAACATTGATCTTGTTGTGAGAGCGCTCTCGATGGGTAAACTACACCACGCAATGATGGGAACTGCAGCGGTTGCCATTGGTGCAGCAGCAGCTATTCAAGGCACGTTAGTCAATTTGGCCGCAGGTGGTGAAGCGCGTGAAGCCGTTACCTTTGGGCATCCTTCAGGCGCATTGCGCGTCGGTGCAAAAGCTAGCTTGGCAGACGGGCGCTGGCAGATCGATCAAGCCGTGATGAGCCGAAGCGCACGGGTGTTAATGGAAGGTTCCGTACGAATACCCGGTGATAGCTTTTTAATGAATGTTTAAATAGCGCTAACGCGGGGTTTCTTCGGGGCAGGGAGGCAGACTTCAAAAGCATTGAATCACACACATTTTTGTAGCGTTCACCGCCGCTAGGAGACCCCAAGCGGCGGCTTCAGTGTGATGTGATATGAGTTTTACGCTTATCTCTTCTTTAGCAACTCTTTAGCGACTTACTCTTCAACTGCCACTTGATCGCGCATACGATTAACCGTGGCAGGGCCAATGCCGCTTACGCGGGTAAGGTCATCTGCATCAGCAAACGCACCATTATCTTCGCGCTCTTCAATGATGGCTGCTGCGCGGCTGGGGCCGATACCAGGTAGTTCGGCAAGTAGCTCAGCATCCGCTGTGTTCACATTAATAGGTGCTATGTCTTGTGCCAAAACGAGGCTCGAAATACCTAGGCTCAAGCTGAATAGCAGTGCAGCAAATAGTCCTTTTAGCGTTGTTTGCATTATTAGCATCCTCATAGATTTCCCTGGAGCCGCCTACCTATAGATAGTTATGCAGGGTAGTTGTCTTAAGTAGTGATAGGTTGCAGCGGTTTGCGTAAGCAAAGAGGCTCCCTGTTTCTTCCATGTCCCTTTGCCTTGGTTAAACTAATACGTTTACAGGAGAAGTGCTGTAAGACATTAACCATGATGTTTGTAAGATTTTTACTCTCTGATAATGGTTAATCGCTTACACAGCAGGGGTGGGATGACTGTTATAATGCTGCCAAATGAAACATGGAGTTAAGCGCAGTGGCTACTGATTCCCCTTTGATTATCGCTTTGGATTATTCTTCTCTTGATGCGGCTTTATGCATGGCAGACCAGCTTGATCCTAAGCGCTGTCGGGTAAAAGTGGGGAAAGAGCTGTTTACCCGCAGTGGCCCCGCGGTGCTGGAAGCTTTGCATGGTCGTGGTTTTGAAATTTTCTTAGACTTAAAATTTCATGACATTCCCAATACGGTGGCAGGCGCGGTGCAGGCGGCGGCAGAGCAAGGCGTGTGGATGGTTAATGTTCATGCTTGCGGTGGCCGCAAGATGATGGAGGCGGCCGCCAAGCGTTTAGATGATCATAGATTAAGCACACATCTTATCGCTGTTACCGTGTTAACCAGTATGCAAGCTGAGGACCTACGTGAGACGGGCATTGATGACACGCCAGAAGCGCATGTCTTACGTTTAGCCGCATTAACTCAGCAGAGCGGACTAGGCGGCGTTGTTTGTTCAGCTCAAGAAGCTGCGCAAATCAAGTCGCTCTTTGGCAACGATTTTTTGAAGGTAACCCCAGGAATACGGCCTAGTTTTGCTGCGGCTAATGACCAGGAGCGTATTATGACGCCAAGCGATGCAATGCGTGTTGGCAGTACACACTTAGTGATTGGGCGACCGATTACCCAGGCCAAAGAGCCAATGATGGCGTTAGCCTCCATTGAAGCCGAATTGGCGGGCTGATAGTAATTAGTTTACTCGCCATCAACCCCGGTAATAGGCTTGATGGTGCCCCAGCGACGGCAGCTAGGGCACTGCCACGCAAGGCCATCGCTGGCAAAGCCACAGCGGCGGCAGCGATGACGAGGCTTACCTTCTAAAAGCGCATTGGTATGGTGCTTTAACAGCAGCAAACGCGTGTCTGGTGGGTTTTTCCCGCTTAGGCGTTGGCTTTCATGATAAAGATCGATTAAGTAATCTAGCCCCCCTAAGCTTGGGGCCTCTCTAAGCCACTCGCCCGTTCGTTCAATGGCGCTATCTACGCCGTCTCTTTGATGAACATGCTCTCCTAAAGCGATAATAATGCTAGTGTATGGCGCCTGTCCCAGCAGTTGATAAAGGTGCGTTTCAAATCCTTGAGTATCGTTATTGCGCTCATAGGCATGCTTAAGGGCGGGCAGCATGGTGGGAATATGTGCAACATCCTGCTGGGGAATATGGTTCAGACGCTCGATGGCGCGTGTGTAATGCCCATTATCCATCTCCAGGTCGGCCAGGAGCAACGTCGCGCGGACGCATCGCTCATCCAGCTGAAGTGCTCTTTTTAAATGCTTGCGGGCGAGGGCTCGACTTGCTTGGTGTATCTCTTCCTGAGCGAGCTCACATAGCCAGTGAGCTGCGGGTCTGCACATAGCCGGCTGTTGTTTTAACAGCGATTGCGCTACGTCGAGCGCTTCCTGCCAGTCTTTTTCGCGCTCAAGTAAATCAATTAGTAGCCGCTTAGCTTCCTGGCGGTAAATTTCATTGACTGATTTATCCAGTAGCGCTCTTAGCATTCGCTGAGCGCGGTCATGCACGCCCAGCGCCATAAAGTCACGTGCTAGCTCAAGCTGAACATGTTCATTTGTGCTAGTGGAGAGGGCTGGACGAGCAAGTAGATTCTGATGAATGCTGACGGCTTTGTCTGCTTCTCCTCGTGCACGAAACAGTTTGCCAAGCGCGATGTGGGTTTCTACCGTATCGCTGTTTATGTCCAGAGCATTAACAAAGGTGTTGATGGCTTCGTCGGGCTGCTCATTAAGCAGGTAATTCAGCCCGACAAAGTATTCTCTCGATAAATCCGGTGAACGAGAGTCGTGTGTGTGCTGGCGGCGGCGGGAAGCGTAATGCACACCCAGGCCAAAGCCGATTGCAATGGCTGCCAACAGAACGCCTAGCAACACGGCATCATACATTTAAGCCAGTTCCTTAAGCTCCTGGGTGCGTAAGCGGTCTAACTCTTTACGTTGTTGCTTATTATGACGTTCGCTTCGTGCTAGTTGCGCTTTCAAGCGTACATAAACACCTAGCATGGCAAGCATGCCTAAGATAACGCCGAGAGCTAACGTTGCTAGCAGCCATACAGAGAGTGAAACAGGTGGCAGTTCTGCCCAAATCAGGTTTAAGGCAATGGTTTGTTGATTGTTGACGGCAAATAAAATGCCTACCAGTAGAACAACCAGCAATATGACGGCTAGAATCAGCCCTTTGATCCAACGCATGAGAGTTTCCTAGTCAGTGACATTCATAATGGCTCTATTGTGTATGAGTCGTGGCGCGGCGTCATCCCGTATAAGTCAGGTAACCAGATATGCTGCTAAAAACGCCGTGGTTGTGTAGCCTCGTTTAGTTCATTAATAGCCAAGTGCACGGCTTGTATCTACTTGCTCGCGCAACTCTTTGCCAGGTTTGAAGTGCGGTACGTACTTGCCGTCCAAGTCTACCGGATCCCCTGTTTTGGGATTGCGCCCAACACGCGGTTCTCGGTAGTGTAGCGAAAAGCTGCCGAACCCTCGGATCTCAACTCGTCCCCCGCTAGCAAGAGCATCGGTCATATCCTCTAGAATAATACGCACCGCCGTTTCTACTTCTTTGGCGGATAGCTCCGGTTGACGCATCGCAATTTGTTCGATTAATTCAGATTTGGTCATCGGTTGGCTCCCTGCGAACTTTAAAGGCCGTGATACGCTTGCGACCTCGATAACAACAGACTCAGCATACTGCGCATAACAGCATAAAACAATTCAGATAAAACAAGGTTCTAGAATGAATATCAGCATAGGCGAAGTGAGGCGCTGGCGCGACCCTGTGGCTTAGGTATACTGGCAGTTCATTTTGTTATCGGAGAGGCTGACGTTGAACGACGATACTTCCCCCGCAGCCGTACTGCGCAAACGGCTTTATTGGCACTCTCGCCGTGGCATGTGGGAGCTAGACCTGCTGCTGATTCCGTTTCTTGAGCACCGCTTTGATGAGTTGAGTGAAGATGAGCAGTTAGCTTATCAACGTTTAATCGAGGAAGAGGATCAGGATCTTTTTGGATGGCTGATGCGTCGTGAATGGCCCGAGGAGCCAGCGTTAAAGCGCATCGTACAGATGATCGTAGAACATGCAGAAAATACCGATAACTCTGCTTATCGCACGCTCTAGAATTCAATGCACTTTCCACACATTGTTGGCATTTGGATTGTGTGCAGTGACGGCATGGCTTGTTGACCCATTGATAGCAATACTTGGGGCCGTAGCAGCAGTACTGCTGCTACGGCAAGAGTATCGCTATCAACCTACTGGTGAGTTGCGGGTTATAAAAAACGGCTACCAGTTAAGCGCTCAGTGGTTGTCAGCAGAGGGAGAGCTTGAGAATGAACATCCCGTTCAAGCTGATTACGTAGGCCCTTGGTTAATCGGGCTTCATATCGGGCCGCAGCGGCTTTGGCTGTGGCCCGATAGTTTGTCAGCACACGATCAGCGGGCGCTGCGCCGTTTATGCCATAGTCCTGGGCGATAGATGTTCTAGTGATATCTCCGAAGCCGCTGTGTTTTTCTGATGTTCAGGCCAGTCGATAGAGTAATGCAACCCGCGTGACTCGTGTCTCTGAAGTGCTGCTAATACCGTCAACTTTGCAAGCCAAAGCGCTTGTTGCAGACGAACGCTTTCAGGGTGACGCTTCCCAGTAGTTTTCTCCAGTCCGTCCTTGAACACGTCGTTAAGCTGGGTCTCAAGTTCATTCAGCTCATCCCGAGCAATGGTTAGCCCCTGGTTGCTACGAACAATGGAAACGTACTGGCTCATGGTGGCGCGCAGTTGGCTACGAACACTAGCGAGGGTTGCCAAAGAAATAGATGAATCTTGGTTTAAAAGCGGCATAGTATCGAGACAGTCGCTTTGTAGACAGTCGCTTTGTAGCCAGTCGGGCTGTTCTGGTGCCGTCTTTGCCCGCTGCTCTGGTGTTAGCAAGTACTTTGCACAGCTTCTAGCGTATACCAGGCATTCCAGCAATGAATTGCTGGCCATGCGATTTGCGCCATGCAGCCCTGTGTATGCAACCTCACCAATCGCGTAGAGGTTGGTGACGCTGGTTGCCCCGTGATGGTCGGTTGCAACACCGCCGCAACTGTAGTGGGCAGCAGGAACCACTGGAATCGGTTGGCGTGCGATGTCAATCCCTCGAGAAGCGCAGTGAGCTAAAATAGTCGGGAAGTGATGACGGATAGCTGTTTCTCCAAGGTGGCTGATGTCTAACCACACATGTCCTTGGCTACTTTGCTGAATTTGTGAGTCGATGGCTCGGGCAACCACGTCTCTGGGTGCCAGTTCGGCGCGAGCATCAATATCGGGCATAAACCGGTGTCCGGCCTCATTTAGCAGATGCCCGCCTTCGCCTCGGACAGCTTCACTAATTAAAAAAGCAGGGCCTTCTGGATCAAATAGGCAGGTAGGGTGAAACTGTTGAAACTCAAGGTTCATGAGTTTGGCACCCAGTTCAGCAGCCATCACCATGCCTTCTCCGCTACTTGGCGAGGGGGTGGTGGTGTGGCGATAAAGGCCACTTGCACCGCCTGTTGCCAGTACGGTGTGCTTAGCAAGAAGTGCTTGTTGGTGTTGCTGGTGATCAATGCCTTTCGCGCCAACACAGCGGCCTTCAGTATCGCTGATTAAGTGCAGGATAGTTAAGTCGCTACGCTGAAAAATATTAGGGTGAGCCACCACTTTTTCGTGGAGCGTGTCGACTACCGCGCGGCCAGTCGCATCGTCAGCATGAATAATGCGGCGCGCGTTGTGGCCACCTTCCCGTGTTAAATGATAAGGGTAACGAGCGCTCGGGTCTGGGTCTGGCGTGAAAGGGACGCCGTTATCGATTAGCCACTGAATGGCGCTTGGGCCGTGAGTCACTGTAAACCGAACAGCGTCCTCATCACAAAGGCCATCGCCAGCAATTAAGGTATCCCGCACATGAGCGTCTAAATCGTCGTCTGGCGAGAGTACAGCGGCTATTCCGCCTTGCGCCCAGCGGCTGGCTCCCTGGTCGTCCAGAGCAGGCCTAACCAGAGTCACCGAAAGGTGGTCAGCAACTTCAAGGGCTAAGGTTAGGCCGGCGACGCCGCCGCCGATAATAAGTACGTCGGATGTTGGCGTGCTCATGGGGCCAGTTCCTCTTTTCACATTCAAACGCAATAGGTGCTAAACGCTTAACACGCTGTAAACAACAGCGTAAGGCATCATAGCGTGACTGCTGTGGATTGGCGATGAGAGTATGCGAGAAATTGCTTTAAGCGTATATAGATAGCGGTTAAGAATTGTGGTGTGATGTTTAGAGGGGAGCTAATGTGCAGCGGATCGAGCTATTGAATTAACGGATAAAATGCGAGAATTAATAAACTAGAAGTGCTGAGAAGAGAGCGAAAAGAAATGCTGTTATGTGCTTTCAGAGCAATTTAAACGCATGACATTCATAATTGCTTTAAAATATAGACAGGTTGGGGAGATGCTAACAAGCTATGGTGCCCGGAGCCGGACTTGAACCGGCACGGAGTTACCTCCGAGAGATTTTAAGTCTCTTGCGTCTACCAATTTCGCCATCCGGGCAGTGTATTGCGGGAATATTACTATTCATCGCCATACTCAAAATGGAGGCTGGAGTCGGAATCGAACCGGCGTACACGGAGTTGCAGTCCGCTGCATAACCACTCTGCCATCCAGCCTTACAAGTCGTTGGAGCGGGAAAGGAGATTCGATCGGACTGGCGTTCCAGCTCACGACCCTCTCTTGCTTTACCACGCTATCCAAGTTGGAGCGGGAAAGGAGATTCGAACTCCCGACCCTCGCCTTGGCAAGGCGATGCTCTACCACTGAGCTATTCCCGCTCGACTCGATGGCGAATTATACGCATCGCTACGAGCTTGTCAATTAATGAATTTATCTGAAGGTTAGTTGTGTAGAGAGTTGATTACATTGAGCGGCTCAAGTGAGGCCAGGCCGCTTTAAGGTACTGCGCCATTGACCACAGCGTAAGAATAGCTGCAGCGTAAAGAACCACGATGCCAATAAATGCAAACTGATGTCCGGGGGAGAAGGCCAGGAGTATGAGCAGGGCAACCATCTGCAGCGTTGTTTTAAGCTTTCCAATCCAAGAAACTGCGACCATGCCTCGCTTGCCCATTTCGGCCATCCATTCCCGCAATGCTGAAATGACAATTTCGCGGCCGATGATGACCAGTGCAGGCAGTGTTAATACCAGTGTGTCAAAGCGCTCAATGAGCAGCGCCAGTGCAACGACGACCATCAATTTATCCGCCACGGGATCAAGAAACGCGCCAAATGGCGTTGATTGATTCCAGCGGCGAGCTAAGTAGCCATCCAACCAGTCGGTGATAGATGCCAAGGCGAATAAGCCTGCAGCGACTGGCATACTCCAGTTGAATGGTAGGTAAAAAAGCACTACCAACAGTGGAATAAAAACGATCCTTGCCAGAGTAAGTATGTTGGGTATGTTCATCGCAGGGCGCGATCCTTGCCGGAGAATCATGGGAGACGGAGTACAGTGGGGGCCATTCTATCCCCCTTGATGCTTAGCATCCATGGTAACAGTAGGTTTATCCATTAAGAGATTGGTAAATTATTTCAGCGAGCGACGCATTGATGCCGGGAACGCGTGCCAACTCATCGCGACTAGCCTTCTGAACGCCCTGCAAGCCGCCGAAGAAGCGTAAGAGTTCGCGCCGTCTTTTTGGGCCTATGCCGGGAATGTCTTGCAGTGTTGAGGTGCGGCGCGCTTTGTCACGTTGGGCGCGGTGGCCTGCAATGGCAAAACGATGAGATTCATCGCGAATATGTTGAATTAGATGCAATGCAGGCGAAGCGGGGTCAAGGGGTAAGGGGTTGTCGGTGGTTTCCAGAAAAAGCGTTTCTAGCCCCGCTTTACGGGTGGATCCTTTGGCAACGCCGAGTAAAACGATATCGGTAACGGCCAGTTCGGTTAACACGCTGCGAGCCATGTTTAGCTGACCTTTGCCGCCATCGACGATCAAAATGTCAGGTGCTACTGCCTCACCACTTTTCACACGTTTGAGACGGCGGGTTAGTGCTTGTTGCATAGCCGCATAATCATCGCCGGCGGCAACGCCTTCAATACGGAAGTGGCGATAGTCACTCTTGCGAGGGCCTTGATGATCAAATACCACACAGGAAGCAACGGTTGCTTCTCCATGGCTGTGGCTAATGTCAAAACACTCTAGGCGCTCGGGCATTTTGTCTAACGAAAGTGCTTTTTGCAGTGCTTCAAAGCGCTGCGTCAGCTGTGTTTTGTTAGCCAGCTGCGAAGCAAGTTGTTGTTCGGCGTTCGTCATGGCCAGATGCTGCCACTGAGCGCGATGGCCGCGAACTTGGCTGGTAACGCGAATCCGTTTGCCTGCTTGCTGTGAAAGCGCCTCGGCGATCAGCGCACTATCTTCAAGTGGGTGGCTGGTAATTACTTCACTTGGTACGTTGTGCGGTTGGCCAAAATAATACTGGCTAACGACCTCTGTCAGCAGCATGTCAGGTGGCAGATCGAGGTCATTTTTAGGGGTGTGATGGCGAGCGCCCAATAAGCGGCCATCACGGACACTAAGTATTGATACGCCTAACGCGCCTGGCCGTTGGGCTAATGCAAAGACATCGGCATCACCGTTTTCATTATCGACAAACTGGCGTTGCTGTAACTGGCGCAGCTGTTGTATCTGATCGCGCAGCCTGGCTGCTTCTTCAAAATTTAATGCGCGGCTGGCTGTTTCCATTTCCTCGCTAAGCAGCTGAGTGACGTGCTCGCTTTTGCCCTCTAGGCACATCACCGCATGTTCAACATCGCGGCGGTAATCCGTTTCTGAAATGTAGTCGACGCAGGGCGCGCTACAGCGCTGAATTTGGTATTGCAAACATGGTCGAGAGCGGTGGGCAAAGACGCTATCTTCACAGTTACGGATGCGAAAGATTTTCTGCATCAGCGCTAGGCTTTCTCTTACCGCCCCGCTACTTGGATAAGGACCTAAGTAGCGGCCATCTCCTCTGCGCTGCCGCGCACGCTTGTATTCAAGCGCAGGGTAGGCGTGTCGGTCGGTCACAAATACGAAAGGATAGGATTTATCGTCTCTCAACAGAATGTTATACGGCGGACGCAGTTCTTTTATGAGCGTCTGCTCTAGCAGGAGTGCTTCGGTTTCACTGCGGGTAACGGTGATCTGAATGTCGGCAATTCGCGCCACCATCGCCTGGGTTTTAGTATTAAGCTGGCCACGGAAGTAGCTGGCAAGTCGAGCTTTCAGGCGCTTGGCTTTGCCAACATAAAGAGTGTTGCTGTGCTCGTCCAGCATCTTGTAAACACCGGGCGAGGCACTGACAGAGCTTAAAAACTGCTTGGCATCAAAGGTCATGGCTGGGTATCGGCGCTTCTAGGCAACAGAAGCTGCGATGGTAGGTCTATCCCAGGTTGGCGTCAAAGCCCTCGACCAAACCATGGCGCAGTGCCAAATGGGTAAGTTCTACATCCGTGGCAACATGTAGTTTGTCAAATAGCCGATAGCGATAGGTATTCACTGTTTTGGGACTAAGGTGCAAGCGGTCTGAAATGTCTTGAACGCGCTGGCAATTGACAACCATAAGGGCGATTTGTAGCTCTCGATGCGACAGGTGCCTAAACGGATTGTCTTCGTCAGTAAAATGGGAAAGCGCCAATCGTTGAGCGATTTCTTTACTGACGTAGCGCCTGCCATGAAAGACCTGGCGGATAGCGTCGGTCATTTCCGTTGGGTCAGCCCCTTTGCTAAGAAAGCCAATCGCACCTGCTTCTAGCATTAGCCGTAAGGCACTGTCTTCCATGTGAGCGGTTAAGATGAGTACTTTTACGTCTTCCATTGTTCTATGAATACGGCGAGTAGCTTCAAGCCCACCGATGCCGGGCATGCGGATATCCATTACGACAATATCAGGTTTTAAGCGACGGCACTGAGCTACTGCGTTTTCGCCATCGTCAACTTCACCCACGACTTTAATATCGCGCTCTTCGTTTAGCAGGTGAGCAATACTGGATCTCACCAGGTGATGATCATCGGCGATTAAAACTTTGATCAAGGTGCTGGCTCCTGCATAAAATCATCGTAGTGGTGGGCGAACGCCGCTTAGCACGACATGTTGCACGACATAGAGTGCCACAGCTCTCACCAAAGGAGAATTTAGTTGATGTTTGTTCATCATTAGCTTGACGCTAAGCAAAATACTAGCGTAATATTTTGCCCCCTGCTTCGGTAAGTAATTGAAGAAGTGAAGAGTTACGCACGTGGGGCCTTAGCTCAGCTGGGAGAGCGCAACACTGGCAGTGTTGAGGTCAGCGGTTCGATCCCGCTAGGCTCCACCATTTTTATAGGCTTGCCCTGTAAATTTTTAAAAAAAACTCAGAATTCAAACAAAACGCCCCGTTACCACTAGGTAACGGGGCGTTTTGTTTGGACGCTTCTGCGGATGGAAGCTCGTTCTAACAGACTATTAAGCTGATATTTTACCCAGTAGTAAAAACTCGATCAACGCCTTCTGGGCATGCAGTCGGTTCCCCGCTTCTTGCCATACGACAGCGCGCGGATCATCCAAGAGGGTGGTGCTGATTTCTTCGCCGCGGTGGGCAGGTAAGCAGTGTAAGAAAAGCACATCAGGTTGCGCGCTATCAAGCATTGCTTCGGTGACCTGGAAGCCTGCAAAGTCTGCTTCGCGCTTAGCCTGCTCTTCTTCTTGTCCCATGGATGCCCACACATCCGTAGTAATTAAGTCTGCTCCTTTGGCAGCCGCAATGGGGTCGTGAATCAACGTCACGCAGTCTCCAGAGGCTTCCATAATATCGGCACGAGGTTCATAACCTTTCGGACAGCAAACGCGCAGTTGAAAGCCAAACTGGCGTGCAGCGTTAATCCAGGAGTGACACATGTTATTGCCATCGCCAACCCAAACAGCCGTGCGTCCTTCGATGCTGCCACGCAGCTCAGTCCACGTCATCACATCTGCCAGCAGTTGGCAGGGGTGGTAGTCATCACTTAAGGCGTTAATGACGGGCACGCTGCTGGCGCTGGCGTAAGTTTCTAAACCTGCGTGTGAAAAGGTGCGAATCATCACTGCATCGACCATTTCGGACAGCACGCGGGCGGTATCTTCAATCGGTTCTCCGCGCCCTAGCTGGGTGTCGCGGGGAGAGAGAAACAGTGCGTGACCGCCAAACTGTGCCATGCCGGTTTCGAACGATACTCGGGTACGTGTAGATGATTTTTCAAAAATCATCGCCAGCGTGCGGTTGGGCAGAGGCGTATAGATGGGGCCGTAAGCCTTGAGCTCGGTCTTGATTTTAATCGCACGCTGAATCAGGTACGCCAGCTCATCTGGGGTTAAATCCAGCAAGGTTAAGAAATGGCGTGTCGCCATGATGGTATCTCTCCGCGCAAAAACACTATCCTAGCGATGCAGCAGGGGATGCGCAACGCGCTCGGCATGCGTAGAATGAGGTCCCACATGGTAAAGCCGAGTAGTTTGCTCAAGTATTAGCGTGCGCAGCTACAAAAGGTAATCTTCGGCTAGTAGGGTTAAAGCTAGTTAACGAATTGCGTAAACTGGCGATATAACATCACTTGTTTTAGGAGCACATCATGAGCACGACTGCCGAAAATATTCAGCGCCAAATTAGTGAAAACCCCATTCTTATTTACATGAAAGGTACGCCTCAGTTGCCGCAGTGTGGTTTTTCTGCACAAACGGTACAGGCGTTAATGGGCTGCGGTGAGCGTTTTGCCTTTGTTAACGTGCTGGACAATCCAGATGTTCGCGCTGAGCTACCGAAAATTGCTAACTGGCCAACTTTTCCGCAGCTTTGGGTGGAAGGCGAATTGGTTGGTGGTTGCGATATCGTGATTGAAATGCATCAAAGCGGTGAGCTTGAGAAGCTGATTAAAGAAGCCGCTCAGCGTGCAGGCACTGCCGAAAGTGGCGACAACGCATAACGTTTACTGCGCTACACCGCTTGGTCTAGTGGGTTGCCGGTCTAGTGGGTTGCCGGTCTATTGGGCTGAGCGGTTGGCGGGCTGCAGCACAGCCGCTAGAATGGTGTCTTTTTTCGCATCGACAGTTAGCCCGCCAAAGGAAGTAGTGCTCAATGAGCTATCAGGTTCTGGCCCGCAAATGGCGGCCGCGTACATTCCACGAGCTTGTGGGCCAGGCCCATGTTCAGCGCGCCTTGGTCAATGCCCTCGACCAGGGCCGTCTTCATCATGCCTACCTATTTACGGGTACTCGCGGTGTGGGCAAAACTACCCTTGCGCGTATCCTGGCCAAATGCCTTAACTGCACCGCGAATGGCCGCGGTGATGAAGGAATTACCTCAACGCCTTGTGGTCAGTGCGACAGCTGTCGGGCGATTGATGAAGGTCGGTTCGTTGACTTGATTGAGGTTGATGCTGCTTCGCGCACCAAGGTTGAAGATACCCGTGAGCTGCTCGACAACGTGCAGTACGCGCCAACGCAAGGGCGCTATAAGGTGTACCTAATTGACGAGGTACACATGCTGTCGACCAGCAGTTTTAATGCACTGCTTAAAACACTGGAAGAGCCGCCACCCCACGTGAAGTTTCTGCTGGCTACCACAGACCCGCAGAAACTGCCTGCCACCGTTCTATCCCGCTGTTTGCAGTTCACGCTTAAGCATATGCCCCCTGAGCGGGTGGTTGAGCACTTAACCTATGTGCTGGGTGAGGAGGGCGTTGAATATGATGAGAGTGCTCTGTGGCTGTTAGGCAAGGCCGCAGAAGGCTCTATGCGCGATGCGATGAGCTTAACTGACCAAGCGATTGCCTTTGGCCAAGGGGCGATTCGGCATGCGGATGTTGCTGCTATGCTCGGCACCTTAGATCATCGCCATGTGTTGGCACTGGTGGAAGCATTAGCTGATGTGGATGTTCAACGGCTGCTAACCGAGGTTGCGCAGTTATCGGAGCAAGGGCCTGATTTCGCCGCAGTGTTGGATGAATTAAGCGCCGTTTTGCATCGTTTGGCGGTGGCGCAGATGGTGCCAGATGCGGTGGATAACAGTCACGGTGATCGAGCGCTGATTCAGCAGTTAGCCAGCCGCTTTACTGCTGAGGATATTCAGCTTTATTACCAGATTGGCATTCAAGGGCGTGGTGACATGGTGCATGCACCTGACCTGCGCAGCGCACTGGAAATGACGTTGTTGCGTATGTTGGCGTTTCGCCCCCAAGGCGTACCCAAACCGTCTGCCACGCCACTTCCACTGCGCCGCGAACCCACCGGTAACGCTGAATCTCAAGAAGCGGTCTCTCAACAAGAAGCGGCCTCACACGAAGCTGTTTCGCAAACACTTGTTTCTGACAATAGCAGCGCAGCTGAGCCGGCCTCTACCCACGAGCCAGCGGCAAAAAAGCCTGAGCCTGCACTGCCAAGCAATCAGGTAACAACGCCTGAGTCAGCTGCGGTGCAGGCGAGTGGTGCAGCCCCTGCTCCAGCCGAAGAGTTAAACAAGCCTGACGGTATTTCTTCCAGCCAAGCGCCACCCTGGTCGCTTGACGAAGTAGAGAGTGCCGCCATGCTTTCTTCAGAGCCAGAGCCAGAGCCAGAGCCAGAGCCAGAGCCAGAGCCAGAGCCAGAGCCAGATTTTTCTAATAATTCTGTTAATGCTGCCAATACTCAGGAAGCTCTTGGTGATCGCCTCGACCATGTGGGATGGCTGGCATGCTTCAGTGCCCTTGGACTGGGGGGGCTTACGCGTAATCTAGCCGCGCACTGTCAGCTTGAAAGTGATGATGGCCATACGTTAGTGCTGCGCCTCGACCCAAGCCAATCTGCTATGCAGGCCGATGTGCACAACAGCCGTATTGAACGAGCGCTAAGCAGTTATGGTCTACCTCGGCGTATCGAGTTCGTCGTGGCTGACTTGGTGTCTGAACTTGAAACACCGCGTCAGCAAGAAGAGCGCCAGCAGAAAGAGCGTCATTCATTGGCTGTTGATCTATTACACCGCGACCCCAATATACAGAAGCTGCAGCAGGCATTTGGGGCTACTCTCATTGAGTCAACCGTTAAACCCGCGTCTGACAGACGTTCCTAGTCTTGGATGATTGACTCGCGATTCTTATATTTTTGTTTCTTTAGGAGATAACCGCATGTTTAAAGGTGGAATGGGCAACATAATGAAACAAGCCCAAGAAATGCAGGAGAAGATGCAGCAGGTTCAAGAAGAAGCTGCGAAAGCTGAAGTGCATGGCGAAGCGGGTGCCGGTATGGTGAAAATCACCATGAATGGTCGCCACGATGTTACCAATGTCACCATTGATCCTAGCGTGCTTGAAGAAGACAAAGAGCTTTTGGAAGACCTTCTGGCTGCTGCCGTGAATGACGCTGTTCGCAAAGTGGAAGCAAACTCCAAAGCGAAGATGGAAGAAGCAACGGCAGGCTTAAACTTGCCGCCCGGCTTTAAGATGCCGTTCTAAACCATGCGCTTTTCCCCGCTTGTTGAACAACTGATGGACGCGTTTCGCGTACTTCCAGGTGTCGGTCCGAAAACGGCCCAACGAATGGCCATGCACTTGTTAGAGCGAGAGCGCCCAGGCGGGCAGCGGTTGGCCGCGGTAATTCAGCGGGCCATTGAAGAAGTTGGTTATTGCCAGCGCTGCCGCACGTTGACCGAAGCGGAAACCTGCGCGCTGTGTGAAAGCGCTCGCCGTGACGATTCACTCTTGTGTGTTGTGGAGTCACCTGCTGATCAGTTGGCTATTGAAGAGGCGGGTGGCTTCCAGGGGCGCTACTTTGTGTTGCACGGTCATCTGTCTCCGTTGGATGGCATTGGCCCCGATGCGATTGGTCTGGATTTGCTGGAAAGCCGCGTTGCGGAAGGCAACATTCGCGAAGTGGTGCTTGCCACCAATCCCACGGTGGAGGGTGAAGCGACGGCGCACTTTATTGCCGCCCAACTTGCTCACTATGGCGTTTCTTTCTCTCGTCTCGCCTATGGTGTGCCCATGGGCGGAGAGCTTGAGTATGTAGACGGTGGTACGCTAAGCCGCGCCTTTAATGGTCGCCAGCCTTTCGCCAGCGATTGACTCTTATAAAAACGCAAGCGCTTTTGCGATTGTGCCAACCCGGAAGCTTGCTTTGTCCTCTTTAGCCCCCTCGTTGTATCAGTGGATTGATAGTGCCGATGCCTTAGATGCTGCTTGCAAGCAAGTCGCCGGTGCCAATGTCATTGCCTTAGACACGGAATTTTTCCGTGAAAACACGTTTTTCCCGGTGCCAGCACTTATCCAGTTCACCACCGGTGAGATGGCGTATTTAGTTGATCCGTTAAGTACGCCTTGCACCGAAGCTTTTCGCGATTTGTTGCAAAACAGTGCAATCAAGCTACTGCATGCTTGCAGCGAAGATTTAGAGGTTTTCCAGCATTGGGCTGGTGTATTGCCGGCGCCCCTTGTAGACACGCAAGTAGCGCAGGCCTTTTTAGGTGAAATCCCCGGCATGGGCTATCAAAAACTGGTAGAGCACTGGATGGGGGAAACGCTACCTAAAGAGGAGACGCGTTCAAACTGGTTAGAGCGTCCCTTAACGCCTTCCCAGTGTGAATATGCGGCGTTAGACGTTATCTATTTACTGAAGGTTTGGGGATTTCAAGCTGAAAAGCTTGAGCAGCTGGGACGGCGCGTATGGCTTGACGATGAGTGCGCTAGCCTTATCGAGCAGGCGGGCCGCAGTGTCGAAAGCGATGGTCAATGGTATACCCGCCAGCGGCAGCTGTGGCGCCTTGAGCCTCATCAGCTTGAAGCTTATCGCTTAATGACCATTTGGCGTGAAGGGGAAACCCGCCGCCGGGATTTGCCGCGTAATTGGTTAGTTAGCGATAAGCTGCTGTTTGCTGTGGCAGAAAAAATGCCTAAAAATCGTTATGAGCTAGCAGAGATTGAGGGTGTTAAGCCGCCGCTGGTTAAGAAAGAGGGCGATACGCTATTGGCATTGGTTAAGCAGGCTCAGCATTGTTCTAACGATGATTTGCCAGCGCGCTGGCCAGACCCGATGCACCCTTCATTTAAACGGCGCTTTAAAGCACTTAAAAAAGTAGTGACAGAGAAAGCGGCTGAGCTGCAAGTCGCGCCTGAGATGTTGCTGCGGCGTCGGGATATTGAGGCGCTTGTGATGCAGCAGCTCGCTAATCAGCCATTAACCACTCCTGGTGGTTGGCGCCATGCGTATTTAACTCAAGAAATTCATCAGGCGCTGGAGGAGTCATCGTAATGAGTGAGAAACTGCTTTGTGAGATTTTTAAAAGCTCACGTAAAGACGAAATGTATCTCTACGTTGACAAGCGCAAAGGAATGTCGTCAGTGCCAGAAGCATTGATGGAAACGTTCGGTAAGCCAGTGCCAGTACTTACTATGATACTGACGGCCGAAAAGACGTTAGCTCGGGTTAACGTTGCCGATGTGATGGCATCCATTCAAGAGCAAGGCTTTTACCTGCAGATGCCGCCTGCTAAAGAGCCCTATTTACTAGACGTTCATCGCGCACTGGCGGCTAACCGCGAATGAACGTTTTGTCATGAACTCTTTGCTATGAACCCTTTGCTATGAACTCTTTGCTATGAACTTTCTTGCCCATGCTTGGCTTTCCCATCCTGGTAGTGATGAGTTTCTTTACGGAAATCTGATTGCTGACGGTGTGAAGGGGCAGGACTTGACGGCTTGGCCGCCAGACGTTGCTGGTGGCATCCGTCATCATCGCCGGGTAGATGCTTGGATTGATCGACACCCTAACGTTTTAGAGGCAAAGCGGCGTGCGCCAGCAGCTCAACGGCGCTATGTTGGTATCGCGTTAGACATTGTGTGGGATCATTTCCTTGCTCGCCAGCAGGCGGGTGAGCAGCAACATCAGCTAATCGAGCGTTGCTATCAGTTGTTACAGGCTTGGCCTGCGCCGCAGCGGCTATCTACTATGATGCCGTTGATGGTTAAGCATGATTGGTTGCACCGTTACGCTGATTTTGACTTTACCTGTCGTGCAGTAGCGGGTGTTGGTCAGCGGCTATCGGGGCCTAACCGCTTAGCTGAGTTAGTGCCTTGGCTTTACGAAGACTACCCTTGCTTATCAGCCGACTTCACAGTGCTATGGCAAGAGTGTCGTGACACACTAACCAGCAGCGGTGGCACTGAGGGAAATTGTTCCGACATGTTGAAAGTAAAGGGAAGCAGTAATGGTGACCGCTATGCGTGAGCGCTTTTGGGAAAGATATTCACTGGAAGAGCTAACACCTCAAGAGTGGGAGGCGTTATGCGACGGCTGCGGCCAATGTTGCTTGTTGAAGCTCCACGACGATGACACGCAAGAATTGGCGGTTCTTAACGTTGCTTGCCGGTTGCTGGATATTCACAGTTGCCGGTGCAGTGACTATGAAAATCGCTTCGATAGCGTACCCGACTGTACTCAGCTAACGCCTGAACTCGTTAAAGAGTTTACTTGGCTGCCACAGACCTGTGGCTATCGGCGTGTTGCCGAGGGACGCAAGCTAGCTGGATGGCATCCGCTGCTGAGTAATGATGCTGAGCGCGTTCACCGTAAAGGCGTAAGCGTAAGAAGCTTTGCAGTTTCTCAGGACGACGTACCAGAACGCTTACTGGAAGAACATATTATTGCTGTATTGCCGATGTCCTAAACTCGGCAGTAGCCCTCCCTGGCACTTAATAACCGCTAGCTAATGGTAAAACGTTAGTTGGCGGTTTTGCTTTTAGTGCTATCCCAAATGGTTAAAAACGCTTCTTTGAACGGAGAGGGTCGTGGCTTTGCGGTACTTTCACGCGTGCCCGACTGACGGGGTAACGCTAATGCTTTTGGCTGGGTATCCCAAATGGTTGGAAACTGTTCTTGATAGTTCATGATTTGCTCCTAGGCCTTTTAATTAGACATTTGTCTACATAGCGTATGAGCAGTATGGCGTAGAAATTAATTTATGGAAAGTATTTCCATAAATTAATTTCTTGCAAAAAAAGCAGCGCCTGGACGCTGCTTCTTTCATTAGGAGCCTTCGACTAATTCGGCTAACCCAAGTGCCCACAGAACAAACGCATCTTGGCGGGCTGTGTCTCGCCAGGCTTTGAACCTGCCTGATGCACCACCATGGCCGCTGCTCATGTCGGTATGCAGTAGCACGGGAGCATTGCTTTGCTGTGCCTGGGTAACGCGGGCATAAAACTTAGCAGGTTCCCAGTAACTAACGCGTGTATCAAACCAGCTGCCTTCTATCCATAGGGCTGGGTAGTGCTGGGGGCGAATGTTGTCGATAGGCGAGTAGCCAGCGATACGCTTGGCAACTTCTGGATCTTCAGGATTGCCCCATTCACTGTATTCGGCGGTGGTAAGCGGTAACTCTGGATTCTGCATGGTGCGGAGTACATCCAGGAACGGCACATCTAATACCGCTGCGCAAAACGCCTCAGGCTTGCGATTAATGCAGGTGCCGACTAATAATCCGCCCGCGCTTGCGCCGTAAGCCACCATCCGCGCTGGCTGGCTGAACCCTTCGTCTACTAGCGCCTCGCGGGCAGCTAAAAAGTCGTTAAAGCTGTTTTCTTTATGAGCCATTTTGCCATCTAGATACCAGGGTTCGCCGCGTTCGCCGCCGCCCCGTACGTGGGCGACTGCAAACGCAGCGCCGCGCTCCAGTAGTTCAAGCCGAGCAATCGAAAACCAGGGGTCAAGCGCTTCGCCGTAGGCACCGTAGCCGTATAGCAGCGTGGGTAATGGTTGGCCGGCTAAGTCGGCGCGCATAACGATGGATACCGGAACGCGTTCGCCATCCGTGCTAGTTGCCCATATTCGACGGCTGACAAGTTGGTCGGGCAATAATTGGCCGTAAACGGCTACTTGCTTGAGCAACGTCCGCTCACCGCTATCAAGGTTTAGCGCATACCAACTAGGAGGGCGAGTAAACGATTCTTCACGAAGATGTACCGTGTTGGCATCGAAGTGAGGCGAATCTTCCAGCAACTGCGAGCAGGGCGTTTCAGGTAGTTCGATATGGTTATCTAACGTCAGGTTATGGTCTTTATCCAGCACTAAGCGGCGTAACATGACCTGGGCATCATGATGGCTTCGCTCAGCGATGATCAGCCCCCAATCAAATGCATCGACGCCTTCTAAGGTGGTGTCATCTCGGTGAGCGATCAATGGTTGCCACTTTGAAGCGTTGTTAGCTTGTTGAGCTTCACTTTTGAAATCGAGCTGAAAATGTGGGCCTGATAAATTTTGTAAGCGATAAAATGTCCCAGGGCGGTGATCGATGCTCGCTTCAATGCCGGGCTCTCGTGCATGCAGGCACACCGGTAGTGCGTGGGGCTGATCTGCGGGCACGCCATGAATCTCTGTCGTGTCTTTCGAACCGCTTTCAATCAATAGCCACGCCCTCGAGCGTGTTTTGCCAATTCCAATCCAGTATTCCGAGTCGTTCTCACGCATGACTAATGTCGGTTCAGCAAGGCGCTCTGGTTCGGCAAATGAAACCCACGCACGCCAGATAGAGTCTGGGCGTTGAGTGTCATCAAAACGTGTAAATAGCAGCGTTGCGCCGTGGGTTGTTTGATCTTCTGCCCAACACACGCTAGCGCCAATATCGCTAAGTAAGTGCTGCGGTTTACCGTCGGGTAACGCTTTTAACCACAGTGTGAAACGTTCATCCCCTTGGGTATCTTCTGTCCAGGCAAGCCACTGTTCATTAGGAGAAAGTGCCATGTCGCCCATGTCATAAAAAGGCTGGTCAGCGGCGCGCTCACGTACGTCAAGAAAACACTCATGAGCATCGGGTTGGTTGTTAGGATGGCGCCACCAGCAAGGGTAATCGTCCTCGGCGCCGGTGTTGCTCCAGAACGTAAAGTGATCAAGCGCTGTCTTAATGCTGGTCACTGCCAATTCACGACGCGCTAAGTGGCTTTGGTAAAGTGTTTCAGCCAGCGGCTTTAAAGGGGCAAACCATTCATCATGCTGACGGTTAGCGGCTTCTAAAAAAAGCGATACATCGGGCGCGTCACGCTCTTCTAACCAGTGCCATTCTGGGGAATTAGCGCGATAATGCTCCGCGACAGGCGAGCCTTTGTGCATACCTGGCTGTGCTTTCATAAATTGATAGGTACCATAACGGGAAATCAACGTCGGGTGGCTTCACCCACATGAGGGGTATTATGCTGTTTGAAGACTCAATGTCACTGCTGTGGTTAAGTTATTACGCGCTTTCACTGTTTGCGTTGGTCGCTGTCTACTTTGCGCTGGCTTTTTTGCCTCGTCTACTGCGATTGTTAATTAGCTGGTGTGTGGCGGGCGCCATGTGGATGCCTGCAAGCTATCGTTTGCCGTTGATAGAAGAGGGTGAATTTTATACCGGCTGGGCGCCGGCAGCCATGGTGTCTGCGGTTGCTTTACTTGAAAGTAACGTTAGCGCATTAAGTGGCGGTTTGCTGTGGTTGATTTTAGGCGTTGCTTTAGGTGCGTGCATTGGCCTTGCGCTGTGGTGGTGGCGCAGGCCCGAACCGTATGAAACCGTAAATCAGCATCAGTCTGAGGAAGAAGATGCTCAACCAGCCCGCCGCCGAGAACCAGTGATTAACTGATGCGTGGTCAAGGAATGATGATGGAGCCAGCCGATGTGTGAATTACTAGGCATGAGCGCCAATGTACCTACCGATATTTGTTTTAGCTTTTCCGGCTTTTTACACCGCGGTGGGGGCACCGGGCCTCACCGCGATGGTTGGGGTATCGCGTTTTACGAGGAGGGCGGTTATCGTGAGTTTCGTGACCCCCACCCCTCGGTTGACTCCCCCATCGCCCGTTTAATCTGTGAATATCCCATCAAGTCCAATGTCGTAATTAGCCATATTCGCCAAGCAAATGTAGGCGGTGTGCGGCTGGCAAATACACATCCGTTCACCCGTGAAATGTGGGGGCGACCCTGGTGCTACGCCCATAATGGCCAATTGAGCGATTGGCAGCAGCTGCCATTAGGTGCGTACACCCCGGTAGGTAATACGGACAGTGAGCACGCTTTCTGCTGGCTAATGGGCGAACTGCGTCGTTGCTTTCCCACGCCGCCTGCGTCTCCTGACTTATTATGGGAGCGTCTGCACGGGCTATGCGAAGCGTTACGCGGGCTAGGTGTTTTTAACCTACTGTTATCTGATGGCGTTTACTTATACAGCTATTGCTCGACCAAGTTGGCGCATATTACCCGCCGCGCGCCCTTTGGTGAGGCTGAACTTTCTGATGCTGAGATGACGGTTAACTTCATCGAGCACACAACGCCTAACGACATCGTTTCTGTGATTGCCACTGAACCCCTTACCCAAAATGAAGCGTGGCAGCGAATGGTTCCTGGCGAATTACTGGTATGGCGCGATGGAGAAATCGAAGCGAGTTACGGCCACAGCAAATAGGGCGGCGACATAGCGTGAGCGACAGCAGTAGAGACTTGTGTTGAGCTAAAGTTGAAACGCCAGTTTCAATCGATCGTTTTACAGCACGCTGTCTGTCGTATATGGTTGGCTTTTTAGGCTTGCCACTTAGTCACGCAACAATAAGTCACGCAACAATAACAAGGTCGGTCAAATATCGACACGGATAGCGGAGATTGCCCATGAGCGAACACGCCAATGCCCACGTACTTCGTGGCCCAGCGCTTGAAGGCTTGGATCAGTACAACTCAGTCACGGATGTCTTTCATTCAGCAGTTAAACGTTTTGCCAGCAAACCTGCATTTAGCTGCATGGGCAAAACCCTAACATTTGCCGATCTTGATCGTTTGTCTGCCAATTTCGCTGCTTGGTTGCAACATGAAACCGATTTGGTTCCTGGCGACCGAATAGCTATTCAATTGCCCAACGTACTCCAGTTTCCCGTTGCGGTGTTTGGAGCACTTAGGGCTGGTCTTGTCGTCGTTAATACTAATCCGCTGTATACCGAACGGGAAATGGCGCACCAGTTTAAAGACTCAAATGCCAAAGCCATTGTGATTTTGGCCAATATGGCAGATAAGCTAGAGAAGGTGCTGGATAAAACGGATATCCAACACGTCTTGGTCACCCAGCTTGCCGACTTGCATGATGTGCCAAAGCGCTGGCTGATTAATGCCGTAGTTAAGCACGTTAAAAAAATGGTGCCTGCCTATTCGCTACCCAGCGCCGTTGGCTTCCGCGATGCGCTAAAAAAAGGCGCGTCGTTACATCATACTGAGGTGCAACGCACCATGGATGATGTGGCTGCATTACAGTACACGGGCGGCACCACTGGCATGCCCAAAGGCGCGATGCTGACTCATCAGAACTTAGTGGCCAATATGCTCCAAGCGCGTGTCGCTATCGGTGAGCATCTTACCGATGGTGAAGAGCTGATTGTTGCGCCATTGCCGGTCTACCACATCTACACGTTTACCGTTAACTGTTTGTTCTTGATGGAAACAGGCAACCACTCGCTATTGATTACTAACCCCCGCGACTTACCAAGCTTTGTTAAAGAGCTTAAAGGCTTGCCGTTTACCGGGTTTATTGGTCTGAACACGCTGTTTAATGCGCTGTGTAACCGAGATGACTTTAAGCAGCTCGATTTTTCGAAGCTGAAGCTGACTATTTCGGGCGGTATGGCGCTTACCAAAGCGGCTGCTAAACGCTGGGAAGAAACGACAGGTTGCCCGATTGCTGAGGGCTACGGGCTGACAGAAACATCACCCATTGTTAGCTTTAACCCCACTAACGCTATACAGCTAGGTACTATTGGTATACCGGTAGCAGGTACGGCTGTAAAAGTCATAGACGCAGACGGCAATGATGTTGCAATGGGAGAGCCTGGTGAACTTTGCGTGCAAGGGCCTCAGGTGATGAAAGGGTACTGGCAGCGTGAAGATGAAACACGCAATTCCATTGATGAAAATGGCTGGTTCCACACCGGTGATATCGCCGTATTGCAAGAGGATGGCTATATCAAAATCGTCGATCGTAAAAAAGATATGATTTTAGTATCCGGCTTTAATGTCTACCCAAATGAGATAGAAGATGTGGTGGCAGCGCATCCCGATGTGTTGGAGTCGGCGGCCGTTGGCGTGCCAGATGAAGATGCAGGAGAGGCGATCAAACTATTTGTTGTTACTAAAAACAGTGAGTTAGATGCTGAGACGCTGCGCAAGTGGTGCAAAAAAGAGCTAACCGGCTACAAAGTTCCTAAGTACGTAGAATTTCGTGACGAGCTTCCCAAAACCAACGTTGGCAAGGTACTGCGGCGGCAGCTCCGCGATCAGGAAATGAACAACACTTAAGCGCTTAATGGATTTGCGATCGGTGGCTGTTAGGCGTCCTGTTATCGAAAGCGTTACACTAGTCGGCCCACTCATGCAGTGGGCCGATTTTATTCTGAGACGGAAACCGAGCCTAACGTGACCACCGACACGCAATCTTCCCATGCTGACGCCCAAAACGCTTATTCACTCACCGTATTAGATGAGGAGATAAGCCATGTCATGCTGCGTGATGCACAGCAGCTTGCGCGTCGTGTGGCAGGTCTTAAGCGGCGGCAACGAGACAGTAAGCCGATTGACCACGGTGTTCAGCAGGTTCAGCGCGATCTTGAAAAAGCTAAGCGCCTGCTTGCCAACCGCGAAGCATTAAAGGTAGCGCTGGAGTACCCTGCCGAGCTGCCCGTCGTAGAAAGGCGTGAGGATATCCTAGCAGCTGTCCGTGACCATCAGGTGGTGATCGTAGCGGGAGAAACGGGGTCGGGTAAAACCACCCAGCTGCCTAAGATTTGTTTAGAGCTTGGCCGTGGCCGCAAAGGGATGATTGGGCATACCCAGCCACGTCGGTTAGCGGCACGCAGCGTTGCCGGTCGGTTAGCTGAAGAGATGAGCGTCCCGCTTGGCGAGCAGGTGGGCTACCAAGTACGCTTTAATGATCAAAGTTCTCCTAACACGCTCGTAAAGCTGATGACGGATGGTATTTTGCTGGCAGAAACGCAGCATGACCCATTGCTGCTACGTTATGACACGCTAATCATCGATGAAGCTCATGAGCGCAGCCTTAATATCGACTTTTTGCTAGGCTATTTAAAGCGCCTGCTGCCGAAACGTCCTGATCTAAAAATCATTATTACCTCCGCCACCATCGATGTGAACCGCTTTGCTGCCCACTTTGGCAGTATTAAAACCCCTGCGCCCGTGGTGGAAGTATCAGGTCGCACGTTTCCTGTCGATGTCCATTACCGACCGCTGGCGCGCAGCGAAGAGGATGAAGATGACCGCACCCTTCAAGAAGGTATCTTGCATGCAGTGCGTGAAATCGAAACCATCGAGCGTGAAAAGGGCTGGCTGCATGGTCCGCGTGACGTGCTGGTGTTTTTACCCGGTGAGCGTGAAATTCGTGAGACGGCCGATACCCTGCGACGAGTCGATTTAACAGGCACTGAAATATTGCCGCTTTATGCGCGGCTTTCCAACGAAGAGCAAAATCGTGTCTTCGCCGCTCACCGAGGGCGGCGAATTGTGTTAGCAACTAACGTGGCTGAAACGTCGCTCACGGTGCCGGGGATTCGCTACGTGATTGACCCGGGCTTGGTACGCATCAGCCGCTACAGTTACCGTGCAAAAATACAGCGGTTACCGATTGAACCCATTAGCCAGGCCAGCGCTAACCAGCGTAAAGGTCGCTGTGGGCGTGTCGCGGAAGGGGTGTGCATTCGTCTTTATGATGAAGAAGACTTCCTATCGCGGCCGGCGTTTACCGATCCAGAAATCCAGCGCACCAATTTGGCGTCGGTTATTCTTTCCATGCTGGCGCTGAAGCTTGGCAGTATTGAAGAATTTCCCTTCGTTGACCCGCCTGACAGTCGGTTTGTAAAAGATGGCTTTCGCTTGCTGTTTGAACTGGGTGCAGTAGACGATCAGCATCGCCTTAGCCCGCTGGGGCGCAAGCTGGCCAAGCTACCTATCGACCCACGCTTAGCGCGCATGGTGCTAGCAGGTGCTGAACGAGGCAGCCTACGCGATGTGTTGATTGTCGTATCGGCACTAGCAATACAAGACCCACGCGATCGGCCTGCCGATAAACGCCAAGCGTCAGATCAGGCGCATCAGCGCTGGCATGACCCTGATTCCGATTTTGTCGCGCTCCTCAACCTTTGGCACGGCATCGAAAATGCCCGTGAAGCACTCTCTGGCAACCAGCTGCGTCGCTGGTGCCGCGAGCACTATATTAACTATCTCCGTATGCGTGAATGGCACGACACGTTTCGCCAGTTGCGTCAGCTGCTGCGCGATATGGACATCAACGTCCCTGCGCCACCGCCCAAAAATGAAGACGAAAGCGAAGAGCAGGCCAAGCAAGTGCGCCGCAAAACGTCCGGTAAACTGCATCAAGCATTATTATCTGGGTTGCTTTCTAATCTGGGGACACTGCTGGAAAATCGTGAATATCTAGGCGCGCGCAATCGCAAGTTTATGATTCACCCTGGTTCAGGGCTGGCAAAGAAAACGCCGAAATGGCTAATGGCGTTTGAGTTAATTGAAACCACTAAACTGTTCGCCCGTACGGTGGCGAAAATCGACCCCCAATGGATTGAGCCTCAAGCGCAGCACTTAGTGAAAAGCAGCTACTGCGAGCCTCACTGGGAAATGAAGCGTGCCCAGGTGGTCGCGTTTGAGCAAGTAACGCTGTTTGGTCTGCCCATTGTTGCCCGCCGCCGAGTGCATTACGGCCCCATTGCCCCTCAAGAGTCCCGTGAGCTGTTTATTCGCCGCGCGTTAGTAGAAGGCGAGTTTCAGACCAAAGGGGCGTTTTTTGCCCACAACCGAGCGCTGATCGAAGAGGTCGAAGCGCTGGAAGACCGTGCGCGGCGGCGTGATATCCTGGTCGACGAGGACTCGTTATTTGCTTTTTACGATGAACGACTCCCTCACGATATTGTTAATGGCAAAGGGTTTGAGCACTGGCGTAAACAAGCGGAGCGCGAGTCTCCTGATTTATTAAAATTCGATATTAATGCGCTGAAAGCGCGGGATACCGACGACGTTACGCAGGCGCAGTATCCTGACCACCTTGTGTTGGCAGGCGTTGCCTACCCGGTTAGCTATCACTTTGACCCTGATGCAGAAGACGATGGCGTTACGCTGACGGTGCCCGCTGCTATGTTGCCTCAGTTGCCTGTGCATGCCCTTGAGTGGTTAGTGCCGGGCTTACTGCGTGAAAAGTGTATTGCGCTGCTTAAATCACTGCCGAAAAGCATTCGTCGCCAAGTGGTTCCTATTCCCGACTGGGTTGATGCGGCGCTGGAAATGCTAGTGCCTGATAAGCGCCCTCTAACTGAGGCGCTTGGTGAGTTTATTCGGCAGCGGACGGGCACGCGAGTGCACCCTGACGACTGGCGGCTAGACCTGATAGCACCTCATTTGATCATGAACCTACGCGTTGTTGATCACGTAGGCAAAACGCTGGGCCAAGGGCGCGACGTGCGTGCCTTGGAAAGACGCTTTGAAGAAGCTGCCAGTATGGGTGCCCAAGCGTTATCAGAGCAGGCTAGTCAGGCCCCGGCGCTTGAAGGTCTGCCGAGCGAGCCGCTTCCTGAATCTCGGGTGACGACCCAGGCGGGTATCCGTGTTGAGGCTTATCCAGCCTTGGTTGCAGAAGACGAGCGCTTTAAAGTGGCGCTTTTCGACCATCCCGCAAAAGCGGCAGCGGCTCATCAAATGGGCGTAGCTCGTTTGGCGATTTCTCAACTGCCGGAACAGGTGAAAGCTATTAAGCGGTTGCCTGGCGTGGAGAAATGCGCGCTGTTGTTTGCGAAGGTAGGTAGCAAAGATGCGTTGGTTGATGATCTTCTACTGGCGGTGTTTACTCAAGTAGTGGCTCAGCATCCTCTGCCGCGTTCAGAGAACGCCCTTCAAGAGCGGTTGAAAACCTCTGAAGCAAACTTGCTGGCACATGCGCAAACGCTGTTGACCGATGTCGAGGCCGCGCTGAAAGGGCATTTGGCAGTGACTAAGATTTTAAAAGGGAAACTCAACTTTGCGTTGGCACTTGTGTACAGCGATGTCAGCGCGCAGATGCAGCGCTTGGTTTACCCTGGTTTCATTCGCGATGCAGGCGAGTGGTTAACGGAGTATCCTCGCTATACAGAAGCTGCGTTGATTCGACTTGAAAAAGCAGCGCGCGAGCGAAGTCGCGACCAAATGCTGATGAACGATGTCCAAGCGTTAGAAACCCGGTTCGACGCGCGCCGTAAAAGCGAACGTAGAGGCGACGCGGAAGACCCAGAGTTAGTGGCATTTGGGTGGTGGATTCAGGAGCTCAGAGTATCGCTGTTTGCCCAGCAATTGGGTACTAAAATGCCCGTCTCTGTGAAGCGCCTTGAAAAGCGTTGGGAAGAGATTATTAGCGTTTAACGCATGCTGTAATACGATAATAGGCTCACGCTTTAAGCAAATGCACCAAAATGACAATATCGATTGACAGTCAGCGACTCTCAGCAAGCCGCTATAAGGAGATAGGCATGACACATGTGGTGATTACCGGTACAGGACTCTATACGCCGGAACACGCCATTGATAACGCGTCGCTGGTAACAGCATTTAACATGTGGGTAGACAGCCAAAATGCTCAGTATGCTGATGCCATCGCCCGTGGTGAACGAGAGCCGTTGTCACACTCCAGTAGTGAGTTTATTGAAAAGGCATCGGGTATTAAAAGTCGTTATGTGTTGAATGCTTCGGGAATTCTTGACCCGATGCGTATGCGGCCTAAACTTCCAGCACGCAGCAATGACGAAACGTCTATCCAATGTGATATGGCTACTCAAGCGGCACAACAAGCGTTATCGGCGGCGAACGTCGATGCCACTGATATCGAGCTTGTCATCGTGGCGTGTTCAAACCTAGAGCGTGCCTATCCAGCCGTTGCCGTCGAAGTTCAGCAAGTGTTAGGGACTAGCGGTTACGGTTTCGATATGAACGTGGCCTGCAGCTCTGCCACGTTTGCGCTTGAAACAGCGGCCAATGCGATTAAGTCTGGTAGTGTAAAGCGGGCGCTTATCGTAAATCCCGAGATCTGTTCGGCACACCTTAACTTTACAGATCGCGATAGCCACTTTATTTTTGGCGATGCGTGTACCGCAATGGTGCTGGAAAGCAGTGATTGCGCCGTGGCTGATGAGCAGTACGAACTATTAGGTACGCGCTTGGTTACCAAGTTCTCGAATGCGATTCGTAACAACGCTGGCTTTTTGAATCGCGTCACTGACAGTGACCCACTAGCGTTAGACAAGTTATTTGTACAAGAGGGGCGACGGGTTTTCCGGGAAGTGTGCCCTATGGTGGCTCAACTGATTTCGAATCATTTGGCTTCTTTAGAACTTTCTGGAAGCGACTTGAAGCGTATGTGGTTGCACCAAGCTAACCAGCATATGAATGATCTGATCGCACGTAAGGTGCTGGGTACTGAGCCTAGCAAATCCCAAGCGCCTATTATTCTTGATCGCTATGCTAATACTAGCTCAGCGGGTTCGATTATTGCCTTTCACCTGCATCGTGAGCAGTTGGAAAGTGGCGATATTGGTGTGATTTGTTCGTTTGGCGCAGGTTACAGCGCAGGTAGCATTGTTGTACGCCGGAAATAACAGTGCTTTTGTTTATTGTTTTAAGGCGTGAGACGCGACGAGTTGCACGCCACACATGTTGAAAGAGGAATTATCATGCTTGGGTTATTAGCAAAGCATAAAGGCGCGTTAAGCTGGCGCCACAAGGGACTGCCTGTCTTGCTGCTAGCCGTATTAAGCATGAGTGGCTGTGCTAGTTCCGGGGCTAATGTTGGCGAACAAGCCAATCTTGAAGACCCCTGGGAAGGGTTTAATCGTCGCGTGTTTACGTTCAATGACGTATTAGACCGCTACACACTAAAGCCATTGGCGAAAGGTTATCAGATAGTAACACCCGATCCCGTGGAAACCGGAGTGAGTAATTTCTTCTCCAACCTTGGTGAAGTGCGTACCGCATTAAATAGCCTGCTTCAGGGCAAACCGGCTAATGCAGGGCTTGCCACCTCGCGCTTTTTAATCAACTCAACCGTGGGTATTGGTGGGTTGCTGGATTACGCCACCTTGATGGAAATTAATGCTGATAAGGAAGATTTCGGTCAAACGTTGGCGGTGTGGGGGTGGAATGACTCTCGCTATTTAGTGTTACCGCTGCTCGGCCCTGGGACATTAAGAGATACCACGGGGCTACCCTTTGATATTGCAGCTCATCCGATTACTTATATGGATGACCACACACTTAGAGCTGGCTTGACGGCACTGGATATTATCCACATTCGCGCAAGGCTACTTGATCAAGAAGCGTTAATTAGTGGCGACCGCTACCGATTTGTCCGTGATGCCTTCTTACAACGCCGCCAGTTTGAAATCAAGGATGGTGAGCTTGGGGATGACCCATTTGCCATGGACGATTTTGAATTTGACGGTACCGACTTTGGTGACGACGATTTCGCCGATTGAGGCTTAATATGGATCATTCCAAGCAGTTGATCGCGGTGATCGATGAGCCGGGAAAAGAGCGTGACGCGCTAGCAGAAGCGATTACGTGTGATGGCTTATGGGTATTTGCAGCGGAAAATATTGATAATTTGCCTGCTGACACCGCACTTATTGTAGCTCATGCAAGGTCGGTGCCGCGTCAGCAGTGGTCGCAATTAACGCATCGCCTGCCTACCTTAGTCGTTAGTGATTCTCGTCAGGATGCGGACTTAATCAAGGCCGTTGATGTTGGCTTGGTTGACTACATTGTTCACCCGCTGCGCCACGCGGAATTGTTGCGCCGCATGATTCGCAAAGCCATTGAGCTTCATACATTGGCTCAGGAACGAGACCGAGATAGAGAGCGGCTGGCAGAATTAAATGAAAGCCTGGAAACGCACCTAGCATTGCTGCGGATGGATCAACAGAGCGGTGGCCATATTCAGCGCCGTTTACTGCCTGTTCATCCCAAAATAATCAACGGTGTTTACTACGACTATTGGTTTGCCCCATCGCTGTATTTGTCGGGAGACTTTCTTGACTATCAGCGCTATAACGATCGCTATAGCGCCTTCTATTTTGCGGACGTGTCGGGCCATGGAGCATCCTCTGCGTTTGTTACTGTGTTGCTCAAATATCTCTGTAACCGGTGGCTTAATGAATGGGATGGTCAATCGCCAGAACGGCTGGCTCCAAACTGGTTGGCGGCATTAAATCGAGAATTGCAGGATACCGATATTGGCAAACACGCAACGCTGTTTGTTGGTGTCATTGACCATGAGGCGCGAACACTTCACTATTCCCTCGGCGCGCAACTTCCAATGCCATTGCTTGTGTCAGGTGGTAAGCTAGTGCGTCTGGTAGGTGAGGGAATGCCAGTAGGTCTTTTTCCAGATGTAGAGTATCCTTCACTCAGCTGTGCTTTACCGGCCGATTTTCATTTATGGCTGTGTTCAGATGGTGTATTGGAATGCTTGCCGGGTAAGACACTCGACACGCGGCTCAAGGAACTTGAGCAATTAGTAAGCGAAAGTGTCACGCTTGAGCAGTTGCGCGACCGGCTAGCCAACACTAACTCCCTTCTTATTGAAGACGACGCGGATGAAGAGGCTAACCAAGACCGCAGTGCTTTACCCGATGACCTGACAATCATGATGGTGAGCGGATTTGGTCATGCTGATTGAAGAGGGCCGCATCAAGGCGGCGTTCGATTCCGGTGTTTTTGTTTTAAAATTATGTGGTGACGTGCGTTTAACGCTGTGCGCCACGCTTGATAGCCAAGCTCAGCGCTTGGCAGAAACGCCTGGGTTAACGGCGGTGATGATTGACCTGCGCGAAGCAACGAATGTTGATTCAACTGCGCTGGGCTTTCTCGCCAAAGTAGCGATGGCGGTAAAAGGGCGCTTAGCGCATCCCCCCACTATCATTGCTGATAATCCAGATGTACGGCAAATGCTCGATGTGATGGGGTTCGCGCGCTTTTTCACGCTAATGGAAGCGCCTTTGCAGCAAGCGTCGAGACTAACGTCGGCACTAGAAGACTTGCCCGCTGAGCCCGCGGATGAAGAAGGCCTGCGTGACCGTATTCTAGAAGCCCATCGAATTTTGATGCACATGAACGATCATAACCGCGAACAGTTTCAACCGCTGGTCGAAATGCTCGAAGCGCAAAACTCAAGGGTTCATTAAGGCGCTTCAGTGAACCGTATGTTTCAAGGGCTATGTTTCAAGAACTATGCGTCTACTAGAGCTAGAAAAGGCCCCTAAGAAAAGATCTTAGAGGGCCTTTTTGCTTTCTTGCCGTATAAATCTGGATCAGCCCGGCTGAGGCGAAAGTAATCCAATGAGTTGCTGCGAAATCGAATTAGCTACTGCGAAGCTTGCTCAGCAGTTCTTCGAGTTTTCGTTGGTCAGCCATAAACTTGCGGATACCTTCCGCCAGCTTGTCTGTGGCCATCTCGTCTTCGTTCATCGCCCAACGGAAATCTGCCTGCGATAATGCTTCACTTGGTGCGCTGCTAGCCGCTTTGGGAATGAGCTGTTGCGGTAACTCACCCTGCAACTCGTCTAACTCGTTGAGCAGGGCAGGGGAAATCGTCAAACGATCACAGCCGGCTAGTGCCTGAATCTCACCCACGTTTCTAAAGCTTGCGCCCATCACGATGGTGGGGTAGCCGTGGCCCTTGTAGTAGTCGTAAATGCGCTTAACAGATTGCACGCCTGGATCATTGGCACCGCTGAAGTCCTCATCAGGGTTTTTGGCTTTATGCCAGTCGAGAATACGGCCTACGAACGGTGAAATCAGCGTTGCGCCAGCATCTGCACAGGCCTGTGCCTGGGCAAAGCCAAATAACAAGGTTAAATTAGTGCGAATGCCGTCGCGTTCAAGCTGGCGAGCGGCTTGAATACCTTCCCAGGTCGATGCCATTTTGATCAAGATGCGCTCCGGGCCTACGCCATGCTGGGCGTACCGCTCAATCAGCGAGTGCGCCTTGGCGATGGTGGCATCACGATCGAATGATAGTCGGGCACTGACTTCAGTTGAAACGTAGCCAGGCACCAGCTCACTGATTTCGCTGCCGATATCGACCGCGACGCGATCGACAGCATCTTCTAAGTCGGTGCTTTCTTTAGCAATGCTGGCAAGACGCGCACGACGCTCTTCTTGCTGGGCAGCTTGCAAGATGAGCGAGGGGTTGGTGGTGGCATCTTGCGGCTGAAAGCGGCGGATAGCCTCAAGGTCACCGGTGTCAGCGACAACCGTGGTCATCTCTTTTAATTGGGTTAATAGGCTAGCGGCCATGCATTGCTCCTTAGTTGTCTTTAGATAGTTGTCGTTGAGATAGCTGTCGTTAGGGTACTTTAGCAAGGGCATTGCACGACGAACAGAGACCGACAAATGAATTGAAATCGATTATGATTAGCGGCCTATCTATTCAGCGGCATTCTCCGCTGTTTAATGCCTACTTCAAGGGTGTTTATGGAACTTAATCCTCGTCGGGTGGCGCTGTTGGTGGCGGCCAATACAGCGCTTGCGCCGTTTGCGATTGATGCGTATTTACCAGCCATGGGGATACTGGCAGAAAATATCAACGCGAGTATTCATCATACTGAGCTCTCTATCAGTATGTTTTTATTTGGCTTCGCCATAGGTCAGCTGTGCTTCGGGCCGTTATCGGACAGGGTAGGTCGTAAGCCCGTTTTGCTCAGCGGCTTGGTGGTGTTTATGCTCGCGAGCTTAATGATTACGACCGTTGATAGTTTGTCCTCTTTGCTGGTATGGCGATTTATTCAAGCACTTGGTGGCGGTGCTTGTGTGGTGAACTCTGCAGCGATAGTGCGTGACTGCTTCAGCGGACGCGAAGCGGCTAAAGTGATGTCGACGATGGCCATGATCATGATGCTTGCGCCGTTGGTGGCACCTGCTGTGGGCAGTATTTTGCTACACATTGCGGGGTGGTGGCTGATATTTGTATTTTTGGCTGCCTATGCAGGTTTTTTGCTTTGGCTGTTAGGTACGCGCTTACCCGAAACGCGAGATATTAACTTGCCCGCTGCTTCGCCACGGCAAGTTATCCGTAACTATGCCAGCGTACTGCGTCATAAAGAGGGGATGGGCTACATTTGCGCCGTTGCCGCTTCATTCGCTGGGCTGTTTGCTTTTGTAACCGCTTCGCCATTTTTATACCTAGACTACTTTTCACTATCGCCTAGCGTTTACCCAATGGTGTTTGGCCTTAATGTCCTTGTGATTGCGCTATCCAATCGCGTCAATATTCATCTGCTGCGCAAGCGCTCGCCACAACAGAATTTACGATTGGGGTTAACGATTCAATTAATTGCAGCGGTGGGGCTAGTTATTGCAACGGCACTTAATTTGGCGTCGCTATATGTTGTGGTTCCTCTCATTATGCTGTTTACCGGCATGATTGGCTTGATCACGCCTAATGCCATTTCTGCGTTGTTGGATTATTTCGGGCATATCAGTGCCACAGCGACTGCCTTGCTAGGTGGTATCCAGTTTAGCTGCGGGGCAATTGCAGGCGTAATGGTGGGCTTGTTTCAAGTAGAACACCTTTGGCCAATGGTGCTTACCATGTTAGGCGCCGCTCTGCTGGGTAATATCGGCGTCCGAAAACTGACAAGAAAACCCGTCTACGATGATTCGTACTGATGGCTCGTTCTGATAGATTTGCTCACTCGAAAGGCCAAAATGATCGATTCAAATGCATAGTTTACAGGCGTGGATTAACATGCCGCTTAATGTGTGGTTGGCCTGTTCGGCCGCATTAATGCTGGGTGCATTTGTACAGCGTGCAACCGGTTTTGGCTTGGCGATTATTGCGGCACCGCTATTATTGATGTTAGAGCCGCGTTTGGTGCCGGTTGTTCTGGTGCTGTTTGTATTCACTGTTTCATTGCTGATGGTGCGCCATTACTGGCAAGAAATTCGCCTGGGTGCAATTGGCGTTGCATTGATTGGCTGCTTGCCGGGGAATGCGCTGGGTGTTTGGTTATTACTGGCGGCCCCGATCGTAGTGCTTGAAAAACTGATTGCCGCGATTGTGCTTTTTGCCGTGGTAGTAACGCTGTTTCGTTTTCACCCGCCAGTGAACCGTCTGACCCTGTTCATTGCAGGCGTGCTTTCAGGCATCTTCGGCACGGTGGCAGCCATGGGTGGCCCACCCATCGCCTTGCTAATGCATGGCTTTCCGCTAGGCCAACTGCGCGGCAATTTAGCCGCTTTCTTCATTTTGACGTCGCTTTTAACGCTCACCACGCTAGCGCTTGCAGGCCAAGTGTCGGCTTGGCATTTTAAATTGGCGTTGACGTTTCTGCCGGCGGTGCTGATTGGTAATATGCTGGCACATGCGGTTGCGCATCGGTTGGATAGGCGCTTGCTGCAAGGCGTTACGCTTGGGCTATGTATGCTGGCAGCGTTGGGGCTATTAATTTAATACGAGTGCAAAGTTGTCCTTAGAAAAAATTATGTGATTGCATGCTGTGTCACAAAGCTGTCATCGAAGCGGTGCAAAGTACGTCTTGCGAAGGCCAAAACCTTACATCGACAGGAGTATTTCGCATGAACCGTATTCTAAAAACTACCGTGTTAGCAGCTGCCATCATGAGCGTTGCCGGTGTTGCTCAAGCCCGTGAACAAGTCAACATTACGGGTTCCAGTACCGTTTATCCGTTTTCCAGCTTTGTCGCTGAAGAGTTCGGCGCCACTACCAACTACCCAACACCAGTCATTGAAGGTACAGGCTCAGGTGGCGGCATGCGATTGTTCTGTAATGGTGTCGGTGAAGGTACGCCGGATATTACAAACTCGTCTCGCCGCATGAAAGTATCCGAGTTTGAGCGCTGTGAAGAAAATGGCGTAACTGACATCACGGAAGTTTTCATCGGAAGTGACGGTATAGCCTTCGCGCAAACGGCTGATAACGAGCCGATGCCGGTTACCCGTGAGCAAATCTTTCTGGCCGCCGCTCAATTAGTGCCCGTTGATGGGGAGTTAGTTGAAAACCCTTACACCAACTGGAATCAGATTGATCCTTCTTTTCCGGATCGTGAAATCGTGATTGTGGGGCCACCGACGACTTCTGGAACCCGTGATTCTTTTGATGAGCTGGTCATGGAAGCTGCTTCCGAGAGTTTCCCGGAATATGGTGAAGCGTATTCTGACCTGCGTACCGACGGTGGTTGGATCGACGGTGGCGAAAACGATAACTTGATTGTTCAACGCCTAACGCAAGACAGCACGGCGTTCGGTGTCTTCGGTTACTCCTTCCTGGAAGAAAACGACCATGTACTAATTGGTTCCAGCATCGACGGTGTTGACCCGACGCCCGACACCATCGCCTCTGAAGAGTACCCGGTCGCGCGTACCATGTTCTTCTATATTAAGAATCAGCACGCGGATGACGTTCCGGTCATGTATGACTACGCCGAAATGTTTGTTTCTGACATGATGATTGGCGAGGGTGGCCTGTTGAAGGATATCGGTCTGATTCTGCCGACCGCTGAGGCATTGGAGCGCGTTCAGGCTGACCTGGCTGATCGTAAGCAACTGACCGTTGATATGCTCAAGTAAGCGGTTGCGATAAATGTGAAAACCGACGCCAAGTGGCGTCGGTTTTCTTTTTTTAGGCCATCATTCTGGCGGCTTTCCTTTGTATCGTCGTTGCTCTGTCATATTGCTGTCATCTTTATGCCTCACCATGCGCTGAGTTGATTCATTGTCTAACCAGAGACACCCATGATGCTGACCAATCACCCCTTTTTGATCTTTTGTAGCGTGCTTTTGCTGCTTGGGTTAATGGCTTTTTTTATCGCGCGTAAAAAAGCGACTCAAGTTCGCGCCTCTGGCACCGCCATGTTTTCTCAGCCTGACCAGTATGCCTGGTTCGCCGTTGTCGCAACCGCAGGTCCTGCGATCTTGCTGAGTGCGTTGGGCGCTTTTGTTATGTTGCTGATCGGGGCTGATATCCCGACTTTTCCATTACTCTTGGCAAGTCTGGTGTTAGCCGCCATCGGTCTTGCGGTGGGTATGGTGTTGGTTCGCGCCAACTTCCATGCACGCCAGGCCATCGAGCGGGTGATACGTTGGGTGCTGGCAGGGGCGGCCACTATCTCGATTCTGACCACCCTCGGTATTTTGATATCGATCGTTGGTGAGGCGCTTAACTTCTTCCAGATGCATAGCTTCTGGGACTTTATTACTGGAACCACCTGGGCACCCGGTAACAGCTTTCTAATGGCTGCAGGTCGCGGCGATGGTGCTAGCGGCGGCGCTGAGTTTGGTTCGGTGCCACTGTTTGCGGGTACTTTCATGATTACGGCCATTGCCATGGCCGTGGCTGTGCCGGTAGGCCTGCTTTCAGCCATTTATATGGGGGAGTATGCTCCTAGTCGAGTACGAGCAGTTGCCAAGCCTATGCTGGAAATTCTTGCGGGTATTCCCACGGTTGTTTATGGCTTTTTCGCGGCGATTACGGTGGCACCTTTTATTGTTCGCGTGGCTGAAACCGTTGGCTTAGATGCTTCCTTTAATAACGCGTTAGCGCCCGGTATCGTCATGGGCATCATGATCATTCCATTTATTTCATCGCTTTCTGACGACGTTATTAACGCAGTGCCCGACAGTATGCGCCAAGGGTCATTGGCACTGGGAATGACCAAAGGTGAAACCATTCGCGATGTTGTTATCCCCGCTGCCTTGCCGGGCATCATTTCTGCTTCACTACTGGGTATGTCTCGGGCGCTGGGTGAAACGATGATTGTGGTCATGGCTGCGGGTATGCGACCCAATCTCACCATCAATCCGTTAGAAGAAATGACGACCGTTACGGTGCGAATCGTCGCTGCTATGACCGGTGATTTGGAGTTTGAGAGCGCCGAAACGCTATCCGCTTTTGCGTTGGGTCTGGTGTTGTTTGTGGTGACGCTGTCATTAAACCTTGTGTCAGTCATCATGATTCGTCGCTTCCGCGAAAAATACCGCGTCAATAATCTGTAACGCTAGGATATCTCAATGAACGATTCATTCGATCAGATCAGCCAGCAGCTCAAAGGTCGCCACCGCAAGTCAATGCGCTTGAAATACTACTCAATGGGGGCGCTAGCGTTAGCCGCAGCATTTTTGTTGATCTTCTTTGCTGACATGCTGAATAAGGGCTTGCCAGCCTTCAAGCAGGCGATGATCAATGTAGAAATTAACTACAGCGAAGATGCCGCAAAATCTGGGCGAGCTGCCGTTAATCGAGACTTCTCAACGCTGATCAGTCGCAGCGTGGTGCGTACAATTCCACTTGAAATGCGCAACGATCCCACCCTGCTGGGTACAACTGTGCAGCGTTGGGTGCTGGCCAGTGGTGAAGTGGATCAGTATCTCAAGGGGAACCGCGTTCGCCTTGATGATGAGGAGATGGAGAGAATTGATCGGCTGGTTGAAACAGGCAAAATCGAGCAGCAGTTTAACGTTGGTTTCTTTTCTCGCGGTGATTCTAAAATGGCAGAGCTGGCCGGGATCATGTCAGCAGTGGTCGGTACGGTGATGACCATGATCGTTACTCTTGCTATTGCCTTTCCTATCGGTGTGATGACAGCAATCTACCTGGAAGAGTTTGCGCCCGATAACCGTCTTACTCAATTAATTGAAATCAACATCAATAACTTGGCTGCTATACCTTCCATTTTGTTCGGTTTGCTTGGCCTTGCTATTTTTATTAACTTTTTCGGTGTGCCGCGTTCAACACCGTTAGTTGGCGGTATGACGTTGGCATTGATGACGCTGCCGGTAATCATTATCTCGACACGTACAGCGCTGCGAAGTGTTCCTGAGTCAATTCGTCATGCGGCGTTTGGGGTCGGTTGTTCGCGCTGGCAAGTGGTGAAAGACCACGTACTGCCGCTAGCTATGCCAGGAATTATGACCGGCTCCATCATTGGCTTGGCACAGGCTATGGGTGAAACCGCGCCACTGATTATCGTGGGTATGGTGGCGTTTATTCCCGATGTCACGGCCTCTTTTACAGAAGCTGCAACGGTGATGCCTGCGCAAGTGTTTACCTGGGCCAATGAGCCTGATCATGCCTTTGTTGAAAAAACGGCGGGCGGCATTCTAGTGCTTTTGGCCGTGCTAATCTCTCTAAATGCTTCCGCTGTTTTACTGCGAAAGAAATTCGAACGCCGCTGGTAAGGCTGCCGTTTCAAAGGAATTTACTATGAGTGCTCAAATGCCCGACGTAACTTATAAGACGAACCCGGACATTGGTCAGCCCTACACGCGTAACGATAAAGCGTGTCACGACCTTAGTATTCGTGTTCGTGATCTCAACTTGTGGTATGGAAAAACACAAGCGTTAAAAGATCTAAATATTGATCTTTTTCAGAAAAATGTTACTGCGTTGATTGGCCCTTCAGGCTGCGGTAAATCAACCTTTTTGCGCTGCTTAAACCGCATGAATGACCTGATCCCCAGTGTTCATACAGAAGGTTTGGTGGAAATCGACGGCCGTGATGTTAATGCCGCCAAAATGGATGAAGTGGCCCTGCGCCGTCGTGTTGGTATGGTCTTTCAAAAGCCAAATCCTTTTCCGAAATCGATTTACGAAAATGTTGCTTATGCACCGCGTATGCATGACTTAGTAAGTCGCAAGGCCGAGCAGGACGAGCTTGTTGAAAAAGCACTGCGTGATGCAGGTCTTTGGAACGAAGTGAAAGATAAGCTACAAGAGCCAGGCACCTCATTGTCCGGTGGTCAGCAGCAGCGTTTGTGCATTGCCCGCGCCATTGCGGTGCAGCCGGACGTGATTTTAATGGATGAACCTACTTCAGCATTGGATCCGATCTCAACAGCGACGATCGAAGATCTAATGGATAAGCTGAAAGAGCAGTTCACCATTATCACTGTGACGCATAATATGCAGCAGGCGGCACGTATAGCGGACTACACGGCATTTTTCCACCTAGGGGAAATTATTGAGTACAACGATACTAAGGTGATGTTTTCAACGCCTGCGCAGAAGAAAACCGAAGACTATATCTCCGGTCGCTACGGTTAACCAAGCACTGCCTGCAGGCTAGCACGCGCTATTCTGCAGGTATTTTTTTTGCTTTAAATATATGATTTTTCGCATGTTAGCGTTAAGGTTTTTTGCACTGACTAGTGTTTGCACTGACTAGTGTTTGCACTGACTAGTGTTTGCACTGACTATTGAGAGGGAGTTTCCATGGCACTTCGTATTGGTATTAACGGATTTGGGCGTATTGGTCGGCTGGCGCTGCGCAGTCTATGGGCTGAGGTTGAAGCAGGGGCCGTTGAACTTGTGCGTATTAACGACCCTGGCGGCGATGCAGCAACGTTCGCTCACCTGCTTGAGTTTGACTCAGTACACGGCCACTGGTCGCCCGGCAAAGGAATTACCGCTTCTAATGACGCAATTGTTTTGGACGGTAAATCAGTCGCGTTTAGCGCCAACAAAGCGATTGCTGATAGTGACTGGTCAGGTTGTGACGTGGTCATCGAGTGCTCGGGTAAAATGAAAGACACCGCCAAGCTTCAAGCATTTCTTGATCAGGGCGTTGCCCGCGTGGTGGTCAGTGCGCCGTTGAAAGAAGCCAGTGTGCTGAACGTGGTGGTGGGCGTTAATGACCATCTTTACGATCCTGCTCAGCATAAAATCGTCACCGCTGCCAGTTGCACCACTAACTGCTTGGCGCCAGTGGTTAAAGTGATCCAAGAAACCTTCGGTATTCGCCACGGGTCAATGACCACGGTACACGACATTACTAACACTCAAACAATTCTGGATGCGCCGCATAAAGACCTGCGTCGTGCCCGTGCTTGCGGTATGAGTTTGATTCCGACAACGACGGGCTCTGCGAAAGCGATCACCGCAATTTTCCCTGAGCTGGAAGGTAAGCTGAATGGTCACGCCATTCGCGTGCCGCTGGCCAACGCATCGCTCACCGATATGGTGTTTGAACTTGAGCGTGATGTCACGGTGGAAGAGGTTAATCAAGCGCTGAAGGCAGCCGCAGAGGGAGAACTTGCCGGTATTTTAGGCTATGAAGAGCGCCCGCTGGTCTCTATTGATTATCGCACCGACCCCCGCAGTTCGATTATTGACGCGCTCTCCACCATGGTGATTAACGGTACCCAGCTTAAGCTTTACGCGTGGTATGACAACGAGTGGGGCTACGCCAACCGTACGGCCGAACTGGCGCTGATGGTGGGTAGTGCGCAGGTGAACCGTGGCTGATTCGCCGTTGTTGAAAATGCAGGCCCGAGTAAAGGCGTTACCTTTCGAGGTGCGCCAGTACATGCTCATCACCGGTAACTATTGGGCGTTTACCATTACCGATGGCGCGCTGCGAATGCTGGTGGTGATGTATTTCCACCAGCTAGGTTATTCGCCGCTGCAAATCGCCATGCTGTTTCTGTTCTACGAAGCTTTTGGCGTGGTAACGAACCTGGTCGGTGGCTGGCTCGGCGCGCGGCTAGGCTTAAACCGCACGATGAATGTGGGATTAGGGCTGCAGATTATAGCGCTTGCGATGCTGATGGTGCCTGCGGGCATGCTCACGGTAGTTTGGGTAATGGCGGCTCAGGCGTTGTCTGGGATTGCCAAAGACTTAAATAAAATGAGCGCTAAAAGTGCGGTCAAAGTACTGGTGCCCAAAGACAGTGCTAACGCCAATAGCTCGCTTTACCGTTGGGTAGCGATGCTTACCGGCTCTAAAAATGCACTAAAGGGCCTGGGTTTTTTCATTGGTGGGGTACTGCTGACGCTGATTGGTTTCCGTGGTGCGGTGATTGTCATGGCGGTAATGCTCGGCGCAGTGTTACTGGTCTCATTATGGCGTCTAAAAGCAGATCTTGGGCGCCAGAAAGTAAAGCCCAAGTTTTCGGAGATTTTCTCCAAATCTCGTGCCATCAACGTGCTTTCGGCGGCGCGCTTTTGCCTGTTCGCGTCAAGGGATGTCTGGTTTGTAGTGGCATTGCCGGTGTTTTTATATGATCAGCACGGCTGGACCCACTGGACGGTAGGGGGGTTGCTGGCAGCGTGGATTATTGGCTACGGCGGTGTGCAAACCCAGGCACCTAAGCTGACTCGGTTAATTAAAGGGGATGCCCGTGCGCTAACCGCTGGCTGGGCGGCGGCGCTGGCGGTGCTGGCAGTTCTGTTAGCGATGCTGCCCTTAGCCCAAGTAGGCTGGTTAGTCGTCGGGTTGCTCGCCTTCGGGGTGCTGTTTGCGATTAATTCCAGCTGGCACAGTTACCTGATTGTTCATTATGCCCGTGCCGATGGCGTCTCTATGGACGTCGGTTTTTACTATATGGCTAACGCCATGGGACGTTTGGTGGGAACATTGCTGTCAGGCTGGTTGTACATGGCATACGGGCTGAGCGCCTGTCTTTGGGTATCGGCAGCCTTAGTGGCAGCCAGTTCAGCGATGGCATTGGCGCTGCCTAGACAAACCGCATGACTCTTTCGTCCAGGTTTGGTTTAACGCTCACGTTAGGCAGTGCTCAAACCCTCGCTTGGGCCTCTAGTTATTATCTACCCGCCATTCTTGCCGTGCCGATGGCGCGTGAATTGGGGCTTTCAACCAACTGGATATTTGGCGCGTTTTCCGCTGCCTTGCTACTTACTGCGGCACTTGGGCCTAGCGTTGGCCGTTGGATCGACAGGCAGGGCGGACGAGGCGTGTTGATGGCCTCAAATGGCGTCATGGCCCTGGGACTTGGCATGATGGCCATGTCTCAGGGCATACGCTCGCTGATGCTTGCCTGGCTGGTGACGGGGATTGGAATGGCGATGGGGTTATACGATGCCGCGTTTGCCACCTTGGGTCGGTTACTGGGCCGTCAAGCCAGGGCATCGATTACTGGCGTCACATTGGTCGCTGGGTTTGCCAGTACGATTGGCTGGCCGCTTACTGCTTGGTTAGAAAACGAAGGAGGCTGGCGAGTTGCCTGTGCTAGCTGGGCAGTGGCGCATTTGTTGATCGGCATTCCTTTGAATTTTCGCCTGCCTAAAGCGGCCAGTATTGCCGACGTTAATGAGGCTGATCAACGTGCACCGATGCCTGGTCGTCCTCGCTTAACCATGTTGCTGTTAGCCTATGTGTTTGCTGCTGGGTGGTTTGTTTCTACGGCCATGGCGGCGCACCTTCCCAGACTTCTACAAGAGAGCGGTGCGTCACTCTCCGTCGCGGTTGCTGCGGCTGCGCTGGTTGGGCCTGCGCAAGTGGCAGCCCGCATGGGTGAATTTATCTTGCTAAGGCATTGTCATCCGCTGGTGGCAGCGCGTGTGGCAACAACGCTACACCCCTTAGGCGCGGCATTATTTACGGCAGTTGGTATGCCCGCTGCCGGTTTTGCGTTACTACATGGCGCGGGCAATGGCATGATGACCATTGCTTCCGGCACATTGCCACTGGCGTTATTTGGCCCCAAGGGATTCGGCCAACGACAAGGGCTGATTATTGCCCCCGCGCGTGCTTCACAAGCACTCGCGCCGTTACTGTTTGGCCTGCTAATTGAACAAAGTGGTGCTAGTGCGCTGTGGCTGACGGCTCTGTTAATGCTAGGGGCGACGCTAGTGCTACTGTTTGTTCGCGTTCCACGTGGGCAAGGGGTGTAGTGTCGACCATTGCTCAATGTTGATGGTTAGATTTGGCAGATAATTCTAAGTTTTTGATCACAGCGAATGACTCTTTTATACATTGACCCACTTGATCGGCTGGTGCTCTTCTTGCCAGTCTTTTTTTGATGGGTTAACGGCTAATATTTTGATCTGCCAAGTGACGGTTTTACCTGCTAACGGGTGGTTCCCATCGAGGATAGCGCCTCGTTCAGTTAGCGCTACCACTTTTAATGAAAATTTCCCTTGTTGGCCGCCTGGTGTCAATGTCATGCCGACGTGAATCGCTTTGCCAGCTGGCAGGTTCTCACGCACTGCTTCAAAAACAAGTTCAGGGCGATGATGGCCGTAAGCCTGCTCGGGTGTGAGCGTCACGTTAAGCTCGTCCCCTTCTTGATGTCCTGATATTGCGGTCTCTAGCGCCGCGATCATCTGTCCAGCACCGTGTATATAGCGTAGCGGGGTTTCCGGTGTGGATGCGGCAAGCGTATCGCCGTTGGCATCGGTTAGCGTATATGCAGCGATAACTTCGCAGTGCGGGTGTATGGAATTCATGGTTACACAGGTCTCAGCGTCGATTTGCTTGATAATGTCATAAATCTGCCAAGCCACCAGTTAAGGTTGACTGAGTTGTCGGATATGACTCGCTATTGCCACGCCTTGATATTGGAACCAGGTGGCTTCATGGCTGCATTGTTATCGCTGTTTTGGCAGCGCGAGCAAAGGCTCATGTGGTCAGCGCTGACACCTGCCTCCTGAAGGCGTTTACGCATCTCGGCAAGGACGGGGGAGCTTTCAAAAGATGAGCCACAGCTGCGACAAATTAGCTGTTCTTTGGGGGCGTCGCTGGTTTCAAATGTATGCACTTGCGCCATTGATAGATCGCTGTCGAGTGTTTCTTTTGCAAGGGACGTGTTAGCAATAGATGTGTTAGCAATGGACTGAGCGGTATATGGCGCCAAGATATTCAGATCATTTGTTAACTGAGACTGGATCAGCTCAACCAATAGGCGCCAAGGTTGAGTAACGGTATCGCCAGAAGCAGCAACCACTTTACGTCGAATACCCTCAAGCGCAGGCAGGCTAAAGTCGCGTAGCATGGCCGCCGCATCACTAATGGCCGTTACGTTGTGTGCATTGTGCTGCTCAGATTCGGCAATTTCGCTAAACACCCAGGCAAGCCATTGCAGGTTAAGCGATAGATGGTCAGGGAGTTCACGAAAGTGACTATCTCGCTCCAACCCATACTTCCGATAAAGCATTTCCATTGCTTGTACACTTCGCGCCATTAAGCTGCCGTCCAGGTAGGCACCAAGATTTAAGGGTGCCGGAGCAGGCGGCGCAAGAAAAAGCTTACTGTAACCGAGCAGTAGCTGCTGGGTACCTGTCAAGGCGTTAAAAGCATGCTCAAGAGCGTCAATCTGCCCAGCTTCAAGCGTAGGCAGCACATTTGAGAGCTGTCGCAAATCCTCGATAAGTGGGCCTTGCATCTCAGCGAGTGTGATATTGGCAAAATGGCATTGAGTCGCGCGAGCCATGCACAGAGCAAACTCTGCATGGGGTATCAAGTCAGGAAAGGTTGTTGATTTCATTATAGTAAAGGCAGCTTATTAAAAATAAGCTGCCTCTTCTCCCGTGTTTATTGCGATGAACGATTTATGCCGTGGCTTCTATGGGTTTTCGCGGCGTTGTGTGATCAATCATTTGGCTTGGCATATCACCTAAATTTAAAAACTTTTCACCTAGCAGGTAAATCACAAAGCACAACGCAAAGCCGATAAAGGTCAATGACCACTCCGTTGCAGAGGGCGTGTAACTAATGAGATCAGGTATCCATGTGCCCTTGAAAAGCGGGACTACCTGACCACCCACCACAAAGTAGAGCCGTTCTGCAAACATAGCGACTGTCACTAGCAATGCAGCAACTACTTGTATACCCATGCTGTTACGTAGTTTGCTAAGCAAGATAACAAAAGGCAGCAAAAGACCAATCAGCAATGCGGCAATGTATACACCTGACTTAAATAAGTAATCGGTCCATACAACGTTAATTTCAGGATTATTGCTATATAAGCCGGTGATGGCTCGGACGGCGATGAGCAAAAGCGTAACCCCCACGCATGCTGCAAATAATTTGGGAAGCGGACCTGTTAAAAGTGCCTGCAGTGGAGCGGGCATACGTGTCTGTTTGAAGGCATAAGCTAAGTACGTTAGAAGCACCAATATTGCGACAGCGGTGGTGATACCGGTGACATAGAAGTAAACGGGCATAAGCGGATCAAACCAAAAAGGACGCATGCTCATCATGCCAAAGATGAGCGCTAGGTTACCGCTAGCCAGTAGAACACCAACAAACGACGCAATACCTACCTGTTTTGCTGTTTTACTATCCCAGTGGCCACCTTGAAGTTTGCTGAACTTCCATAGCAAAAACAGTAAGTCGAGTGCGTAGAAAGCCCCCATCCAGAACATGGCGGATTGCACCTGCAGGTTTGCAGGTATGACCCACAACATACGGAACACGTGGCCAAGCTCTAGTGCTAGTACGATCATTCCTGATATGAGCAGTGCAAAGGCTAGGAATACGCAACGTTTCGCGATCGGGTAATACTGCTTAAAACCGAATACTAACGGTAAAGATGCAATTAGCCCCAGACCAGATGATCCGAGTGCAAAAAAAACATAAGTAGCAATGGGTTGGCCCCAGGGTAGAGCAGAGCTTGTATTGAATGATGTATGGCCATTCGCGATGATTTGAGAAAATGCATAACCCAAGCTAATCAGTAGCACTGCCATTGCAACGACTAAAAGCCCCCATCCTAGTGGGCCTTGGAGGGCATTTTTGTGTTGTTGTGTGGTCATGCGTCATTCTCCCTGTCTGCAGGTGTAAAGGCAGGTACGCCCGCGCCAGCGCCCAGGTAATAGACCTGCGGTTTATTACCGGTATGATCTTTAAGGCGCACACCGTGCTTGTCACCAATTAGCTGGTTAACGTGGCTTTCCGGATTATCAAGATCGCCAAAATAACGCGCTTTAGGTGCGCAGGTGCGCACGCAAGCAGGAACGTATTCTTTAACGTCAGGATTGTCTTCGTCGAGATCCGCGGTTCCTTCAGGCGCGTTTTTTACCTTGTGGTAGCAGAAAGTACATTTGGACACTACGCCTTTTGGCTGGATTCCAATCCCACGGCGCCAGTCTTCATCAGGACTCTGGTAGGGAGGACTCCATAACTGGGCGTTTTCACCCGGAAAAACGTCGCGGATATCTGGTTCAATCAGTGGTTTTTCATCAGCATAAAAGCGCACGCCGTAGGGGCAGGCAATCATGCAGTATTTGCAACCAATGCATTTGTTCCAGTCAACAAAGACAATGCCGCCTGCATCAGGATCTTTATAGGTCGCGCGAGTTGGACAGACATGTACGCAAGAGGGGTTTTCACACTGCATACATGGCCGCGGTAACCATTTCATTTGGCCGCTCGGATATTCGCCAGCGTTGTAAAAGAGAACGTCCTGCCAGGTTTCTCCTGGTAGCGTATTGTTCTCCATCGAGCACGCGGTGGTACATGCTTGGCAGCCAGTACACTTATCCAGGTCGATGACCATTCCCCACTTTGCCATAGTCGTTCTCCTCTCAATCTATTCGGTCAGGGTTATTGGTATCAGGCGCGCTCAAGCGTTACCTTGCCGGTGTAATAGCTTGCCAGGCCGGAGATGGGATCTGACTGGTTGGTGGTGATTTCGCTGGAATTGCCAGGGCCTCGGTTTTTAGCCCAACGCCCTTGCGCCCAATGGCCATACTCAAAGGGAAGTACCAAAGTGTCCGGTCGGTGCGCGGCCACAAAGCGGCATTCGGCCTCGATGCTGCCGATGTCGGAAGTAACGCGTACACGGTCACCGTTACGGATGCCGCGATCTTTTGCGGTTTGTGGGTGGACTTCTAAATAAACCGTATTGCGGCCACCCACAATGGGCTGGTGAACCATCATTTGCTGGGGAATATTGGCACCACGCCCTTCAGCGTGTAGCGGTGTTTTGGGCGTAATAAAATGCAGGTCGCCATCACCGCCGCTGTATCTCGGCTCAACCCACTGAACCAATCCAACACGCTCACTTGGGATGCCCATTTCACGCTCAATATAAGCCGCGTGTTGTTCCAGGTAGCCTGAGCGCACTTCAAACTTGCCGGATGGCGTTTTGAAGAGGTGTTCTTGTACCTCCGCTTCACTTAACTGGCGGCTATAGCGTTGGCCATCCCATTCATAGAATTCGCCACGGATCTGGCGCCACTTATAAGGTTTCTTGTACCACACGCCTTTCTCTTTCCAACTCTCAAAGCTATCAACGCCGTTGTCACCAGGATCGTCTGCAAAGCCGGCGGCCAGGTGACGAACCACATTTTCAATACTCCCCAGCGCGTGATAATAATCTGCCGTAGGGCCCTCGATACGTTTACCCAGCTCGATAATGACGTCGCCGTACATTTTCGTATCGTGAATCGGCTCAACGGCAGGAACGCGCAGCGCCGCCATCGGCCAGCCTTCAAAGGGATAAGTGGGAATGTCTTGCAGACGTTCCAGGTAGGTACTGTCTGGAAGCACAATATCGGCGTACATAGCGGTTTCACCCGGGAAGGGTGATGTGTCGATAATAAAAACGTCTTTGAGTGCTTCTTCCCATACCTTTGGATTCGGTGCCGACCAGATAGGATTGGTGTAGAAGAACATCGCCGTGTCGATTTTATAGGGGTCGCCTGCGAGGTGGTTGGGCGCAACCTCCTGCATCATGTTGTCCACCATGGGCCAGCGATCAGTGCCTTTCATGTCGATGCGTGGCTGTTCTTTCCATGCGCCGTTGCGGGCATAATCATCAAGGTAATTATTGGCGTCGGCAGGTAACGCGCCATAGGAAGGCCCTTGCTGATAACCCAGGCCGCCTTCAGCAAATAGTGAACCGACTAACGCATTCAAGCTATGAATCGCCATACCGTTGTAGGTGCCGTTGAAGTGACCGGTAGCGCCACGTTCAAACAGGGCGACGGCAGGACGCGTTGAGCCAAATTCAATCGCGGTTTTGCGTATGTCATTGGCACTGATGCCAGTAACTTCTTCTGCCCATTCGGGGGTGCGATCGATTAATTCTTCATTCCACCAGTCGGCAATGCCATGCACCCATTTTTCATTGAAGCTGGCAGCAGCAATACGCCGCCCGGGAATAAATCGCATATTAGGGTTTCTGAAATCTCCGACAAACTCGCGATCCCAAAGCCCTTCACTTAAAATGATATGGGCAACGGCTAAGGCAAACGCGCCGTCGGTGCCTGGTTTGATATAAAGCGCCCGATCTGATGCCGCCATGGTGGGGCTCATGCGTACATCGACGGTAGTAACGCGCGTCTTGGGGCTTTTACTACGCATTTCCCCCCACATTTGCATAACGTTGTTATAGGGGCGGAAAGCTTCAAGAAAGCTAGCCCCTACAATGAGCAAATAGTTGGTATTGCGGTAATCGTAGGAGTTATAAGACTTGTTGCCATCGGTTGCGTGCTTGGCTTTTTTAGATCCATCCGCACACATGGATGAGTGGCCGATGGCCGCATTGGGTGTGCCGTATAGCTTCCCAAAGTCACCTTGCATTCCAGCGTCAGAAGCGCCCCATCCACGACCATAAAACATCGAAAAACGATGTGACTCCCCTCTGCGGCGAAGGTCGTTCAAACGACCGGCGACAGTATCCAGTGCTTCATCCCAAGAGATCGGAACAAACCCAGGGTCTTCGTCGCGGCCTTTATTAGGGTTGGTGCGCTTCATCGGGCCTTTGAAGCGGTCAGGGTCGTAAAGAAAATAGCTGCCCAAATGTCCTTTGGGGCAGAGTTTGCCATTCGCGATAGGGTTACCGGTATCGCCATAAATGCCATGCACGCGGCCATTTGTGGTGTAAACGTCGATACCACATCGAGCAGGGCATTGTGCGCAAACGTTTTTGGTAATAGTGGTTTCGCCCCGCGGTGCTTGTGCTCGCGCTTCACTCACTGCGCTAAACCCCTTTAACCCGGTAATGCCTGTAGTGACGGCCCCGGCAGAAGCCCCAACGGCGGCTGATGATTGCAAAAACCGCCGCCGGTTTACCAGCGTTTCAAATAATTTCATGGAGTCTCCCTCAGGGTACGGCTCGCTGTATCAGTGCGAGTCTTATCGCAAAGCCACCAGTGCTTAAGGATAAGTAGCTGTTAGCGTGTAATCATTAATGGAAAAGATCATGGAAACTTTCCTGCATAAGCATGGCTTCACGTTGGCAAGCGGGGCAGGTCAGCATCGTGTTTTCATTGTTTGATGTGTTGCGTTGTTGAAATAGATGACCGCATGAGCGACAAGTCGGATGTTCAGATTGTCGAAGAGTCACGATGTTGCCATTGACGCTACTGGAGGCTGTTAGCGCTTTTTCTGGGCAGGCGGATACGCAGTGACCACAGCTGATACATTCCGGTGGATTAAAAACCAGTGCACCGTCATCCTCTGTCAAAGCCTGGGTTGGGCACACTTTTGAGCAAACGCCATGGGCAACACATGCGTCCGTATCGAGTAACACGTTTAAATAGGAAGGCGATGCGTGGGGGCCAAGTGTTTGTGCGGCGTTTGCTTGACGTTGCAAGCGTCGGGCTTTAGGCGCTGCATCATCAAAAGGGATGTTGGGCAAACTTGCTGTAGGCCTCCCAAGCAACAGGTCTCGACGACTTATCGCACTGCGCGGTGGTTGGTAGGGGCTTTGTGCGGCCACATTAGTGAGATGACATATTGCGTTTGCATTTTCCAGCCAGTCATCGTTCGGCTCGATGGGCGCTGCATCACAACCCCTGCAATTATCAGGAATATAGAGTGTCACAATTTCGGGAAGGGCGTTCGCGCCAAGCTCTGCTAAAACATCCTCACCAAGAGAACGCAGGCAGTGTATGTGATGCCCGCTGTTGTCTTGGTTCACGGCGCGATGGCAAGTTAAATCTAGCGTTTGATGTGCTTTTTGTTTAGATATCAGAGCGGTGGTTTCCGCACTAAAAATAGCCTCGGTAGGGCACGCAGGCACACATTGCGAGCAGCCGTGGCAGTTGTCGCTGATAGTAAGTGTGAGTTCGCCACTGTTCTCAATATCTTGAAAAACAATCGCGCTAACAGGACAGGCATTTGTACACTTATCGCATTCAAGCGGATGGGGCGGCGTTTTTAGGCAGCGAGACGGGAGCCAACCTAAGACAGCGACACCTGGGCCGATTCTAGTGAATTGCTTGAAGAGCGACATTTCTGAGTGTTTCATACGTACCGTTGGTCATCGATGAATAATATTTTTTTGTTATGGTTAATATATTCATATTCACTTTGGCATATGTCTAGATTTGCAGCCATCAACATTAGTCGAACTTAGCGCAGCAAAATATGGAAACTTGATTTGGATCAATTTTTGATTGTTACTCACATAAATTCTGAAGTTCGGTAGGAGCACAAAAATGGCGGTATTGGTCGAGGCAACGACGATTCTTGTTCGAGGTTCAGCGATAGATGAAAAGGTCGTAGGTGGATGGGAGACTTTTAAAGCGGCTTTGCCGTCGTGCGACGTCAGTTCAGATAATGAACTGGTAGGCATCAGCTTGATTGAACCCGCTGAGGTTCGTCAGTTAGCTGATAAACTAGCCGCGCTTGGGCTAGGGTTTACGTGGGATGGGCATTTTGAAGATATCGCTTTCGCGGACCAGAAACGTGGGCTCATCACGCAATGTGACTGGCTAGTATTCGAGACGGCTAATATCGGTATTGGTGGCACGCCACCAGAGGTGGCTATGTGCCGCTTGGTAAACAGTCAACGTCATGAATTACGAGTGCCTGAAGGGTGGCGATATCAAGGATCATTGACCGAGCAGTTTGGTAATTAAGTAAGGTGCAAAATAATAGTTTCGCGGTGCTCCACTAATCACTTTGCAATGCAACGTGTGAAAAATGTCATACGGATAGTGCGCTTAATTATGTACGTTTCAGAGTGCAGCTTCGCTGTTTGTCAATCCACAAGCAGGTGAGTATCCATACAATAACCGGCATATTCATTAACAAGCCGTAAAGTAGTGGCACCAAACCAATTTCTGGCTGTTTTAATATGTTAAAGGCCACCATCATTGCTACACCCGCGTTTTGCACACCTATTTCGACGGTGATAGCTCTTGCGCTAGCCTTAGGAAGGCGTAAGGAGCTTGCAACTATATGACCTAGCGTCATGCTCACTATGCAAAGTAGCAATACCGATAGCGTTTCAATGCTAAATAATGAAGGCAAACGTGGCGAAAAGCTGACAAAGAGCGCGATGATAACCCCAATCATGGCCGCGCCTGTTACTTTTCTTATTTTAGGTAGCAACCACTCTAGCAATGGGGTTCCTATTATTTGCCTTAGTAGCATGCCCGCCATTACAGGTACCAGCGTTACTAGTAGAAGTTTACCGACGGTTGGCCAGTAAGGGAGGTTTAGTTCTGGAGTGCTCAATCCTAGCATTTCCAAGTTCCAGCCCATGATCAGGGGTAGGGTAAAAGGAGCTAAAAAAGCGGCAATAGCTGTTAAGCTGACTGATAAAGCGAGATCCCCTTGAACTAGGTAGCTAAACATATTCGAGGTTGCTCCTCCTGGTACTAAAGACACTAAAAGCAACCCAGCCGCAGCCGAGGGAGAGAGGGGAAGTAAGGCCACAACGCCCCAGGCTAACAATGGTAAGGCAATAATTTGTAAACCCGTGCCAAGCCATAATCGACGTGGTTGACGCCATGTTTGAGAAAAGTCATTTTTCGTAAGGCTAAGTCCCATAGCTGCCATCACGCTGGCTAGCACCCATGGAAGTACTATTTGTGACAACCCTTCAGGAGACATTCTGAATCCTTATAAGCATTTTTAATATAAGAGCATGAGCCAGAGGATAACCTGCGTGTTAAAAGCCTTTTTAGTAATCTTCAGTCAAAGTAAGCAAAATTAATGCTGAGCATTTTAGTTAAAATAAACGATCAGAAGAATTGGAAAGTAACATTTCGCCATAAAAAGGGCATGTCACCGACACACGTCAAATATTCTAAAGTAGATCGGTGCGGTGTATGAGAAAAAATCCATCTAGATTTTAGCACTATGTGCGCAGCTGCAGCATACCGCGGTAGGGCCTGTTTTGTTGGTTGTTATTTCTACGAGAATGGTTTCAGCGATTATATTCATTGACAAAAATGTTATATGTCCATAATCTTAGACATATGGACTCATTAAACGCAATAGAAAGCTTTGCTGCGCTTTCACAGGAAACTCGCCTGAAGGCATTCCGGCTGCTGGTTCAACATGAGCCAGAAGGACTTCCGGCAGGCGAGATCGCTAAGCAGCTAAACGTGCCGCATAACACAATGTCTGCGCATTTGTCTGTGCTGTCTCAGGCAGGGTTGGTGGTTTCTAGGCGCCACAGCCGTTCGATTATCTATCGAGCCAACATGAGCCACATGCAGGTGATGATTCAGTTCTTGGTACATGACTGTTGTTTTGGCCATCCTGATGTTTGCGAGCCAATCGCATCCTCCTTGAGCAACTGCTCACCGTTAGTGAATGAGTCATGAGTTGGCCAAGCCGCTTTTGATCTATCACAGCCCTAATGTAGAAAATCACGCTAATGCTGGCGATTAACGTAAGCTAATTTGAAGTGGAGTAGTGGTATGAGTACGAAGCAGGTTTCACAAGCCCCAAGTGCCACAGAGGGTATGGGGCTGTTTGAGCGTTTCCTCTCTTTATGGGTAGCATTGGCTATCGTTGCGGGAATCCTACTGGGTCAGTTCGCGCCCGCTGTTCCCGAAACCCTTTCACGCTTCGAATACGCACAGGTATCGATACCTGTCGCTATACTAATTTGGGCGATGATCTTCCCGATGATGGTTCAAGTCGACTTCACTTCTCTTTTGGGGGTGCGCCGACAGCCCAAAGGTTTGGTGATTACAACGGTGGTTAATTGGTTGATCAAACCCTTCACCATGTTTGCGATTGCTTGGTTTTTCCTGATGGTGGTGTTTGAGCCGTTCATCCCGGCTGATAAGGCCAGCGAATACCTAGCGGGCGCGATCCTGTTGGGCGCAGCGCCCTGTACGGCGATGGTGTTTGTATGGAGCTATCTTACCCGCGGCGATGCTGCCTACACGCTGGTGCAGGTTGCCTTGAATGACCTGATTATGCTGTTTGCCTTCGCGCCCATCGTAGTCTTTCTGCTTGGTGTATCGAATATCCAGGTGCCTTGGGACACCGTTATCTTGTCCGTCGTGCTGTATATCGTGATTCCTTTAGGTGCTGGTTACCTAACGCGTCAGGCGGTCATTAAACGGCGCGGTATTGAATGGTTCGATAATGTCTTTATGAAGCGCCTAGCGCCAGTGACGCCTATCGGTTTGATTATCACCTTGGTACTGCTGTTTGCTTTTCAAGGAGACGTGATCATCGCCAATCCGTTGCACATTTTGCTAATTGCGATTCCGCTGATCATCCAAACCTTCCTTATCTTTTTTATCGCGTATGGCTGGGCCAAAGCATGGAAGGTACCGCATAACATCGCCGCGCCAGCTGGCATGATCGGTGCCAGCAACTTCTTTGAACTGGCGGTAGCTGTGGCGATCGCACTGTTCGGACTTCAATCCGGTGCGGCCCTGGCAACCGTAGTGGGTGTATTAGTTGAAGTGCCGATCATGCTGGCCTTAGTGCGCATCGCCAATAAAACGCGCCATTATTTCCCTGAGGCTGAAGAGGTGAAAACCTGATCAAAGAAGTGCACGGGTAACCCTTGCCTGTGCCTATAAATACGCGTGCACAACAGTCGTAAGGAGTAACTCATGTTCAAACATATCCTCGTTGCCGTCGATTTTTCTCCCGCATGGCCTTTGCTCAGGCAGCGTCTTGAAAAGCTGACTGCCTGGGGCACTAACCGCGTCACACTAATGTATGTCCTTAGTACGCGATATCCAGCCAGTCCTGAGGAAACCCATCGCGCCCACTATGAAGCTAAGTTGGCTGATCTAACCAGTGAACTGGCTACTCCGGCGTTGAGTATCGAGAGTCAGGTTCGCTCCGGTGAGCCGGGTGCCGTGATTGCTGAAGCGGCGCAAGAGCTGAACGCTGACTTGGTATTAATGGGCTGTCGTGGATATAGCCGTTGGCATGAGTTTTTCTTGGGTAGTACCGCACTGGATGCTGCCCGCCTTACACAGCGTCCTCTGTGGCTAGAACCGATTGCCGAAGATCAGGGCAGCCGAGATTTTCGGCTGATGATGTTAGCAACAGACGGCTCCCAAGCGGTTACAGGGGCCGAAGAAATGGCGGGCAAGCTCGCTGCGTACTTCCAACGCACCCTCGCGGTGACTGCCGCCTGTGCTTCTGAAGGATGTGACCGTGAGATTGAAGATGCTCAGCGCCACCTGAACACTCTCGCCGAACAAATAGAGGGGTTAGAAACGAGAATTCTTGATGGCGATCCGCGCAATGTGATTACCGCTGAAGCGGATCGGGAAGCTGCCGATTTAGTGGTCATTGGGAAGCGGGGGCGCAATCGGATTCATGAGTTTTTGCTCGGCAGTACCGCCGAGAACATTGCGCGTGATGCCCATTGTCCCGTACTGGTCGTACCGAGCAAGCCTGAATCATAAGCCGTCGAGCCACCGCCATTTCTTACTATTCAGATTTTAATAGGCGATATTAGTATGACCACGATAACGGTTTATGACCCACCCATGTGTTGCGCAACCGGCGTTTGCGGCGCCGACGTCGATCAACAGCTAATAACGTTTGCCGCTGATTTGGATTGGCTGAAGAGCCAGGGCGTGACGGTGCGGCTCATCCAACACGAAAAGCTCCTGCTGCTAAGGGTGACGTAAATGTTCAAAAATCTGCCTAAATTCGTCTTCTTTACCGGAAAGGGGGGCGTCGGTAAAACCTCATTGGCATGTGCTACCTCCGTTAATCTCGCTGACGATGGAAAGCGGGTTTTACTGGTCAGTACCGATCCCGCCTCGAACGTTGGTCAGGTGTTCGACATCAAGATAGGCAATCACATCACGTTAATCGCCGATGTGCCTAACCTGGAGGCACTGGAAATAGATCCAGAGGCAGCCGCAGAAGAGTACCGCGAAAGGATCATCGGGCCGATACGCAATACTCTGCCTGAAAAAGCGCTCGCCAGTATTCAAGAACAGTTGTCAGGCGCTTGTACCACGGAAATTGCGGCGTTTGATGAGTTTACGGCGTTGTTGACCGATCAAGCGCTAATCGAGCGCTACGACCACATCATTTTCGACACGGCACCGACCGGCCACACCATCCGGCTGCTCAAGTTACCTGGCGCCTGGAGCGGATTTTTGGAATCCGGTGGTGATGCCTCATGTCTTGGGCCACTAGCTGGGCTGGAAAAGCAACGTGAGCGTTATGTTACAGCGGTGGAAAGTCTCTCGAATGCTGACTTGACGCGACTAATCCTCGTTACTAGGCCACGTACTAGCTCATTATCCGAGGCGGCGAGAACGTACCGCGAATTGGCCGATATTGGCATCCAAAATCAGCATTTAGCGATTAACGGTGTAATGCCGGAGGATGCACTGGTCGATCCGCTTGCCGACAGTATGATTGGTCGAGAAGTAGACGCTATCAATGGAATCAGTACGGCGCTTGCGAGCTTACCGCAAACGCGTTTTTATCTGCGCCCTGAAAACCTGGTAGGACTGGATGCCCTGCGGCGGATGAATCAGCCGGTTGAAACCCTGCGCTCCGACGCACCCAGGCGCGCCCTGGACAATCTGCCACCCTTGTCCCGCCTGGTTGACGACATTGAGGCCGACGGTAAAGGCCTAGTGATGACCATGGGCAAGGGCGGCGTGGGCAAAACCACCATTGCAGCGGCCGTTGCCGTGGAACTGGCTGCCCGTGGCCACGAGGTATTGCTGACCACCACCGACCCGGCCGCGCATCTGACCGAAACCCTGGCGGGCGATATCGACAACTTAGAGGTTAGTCGCATTGACCCCGAAGTGGAAACGCAGGTTTATCGCGATCACATTATGGCGACCCGTGGTGCCAGCCTTGATGCACAGGGCCGCAAGATGCTGGAAGAGGACTTACGTTCGCCTTGTACAGAGGAGATTGCCGTATTCCAGGCCTTTTCAAGAGTAATTCGTGCAGCCGGACGCAAATTTGTGGTGATGGATACGGCGCCTACCGGCCATACGCTGTTGCTACTTGATGCAACGGGTTCCTACCACCGGGATATTTTGCGCCATGCGAGCGAAACAAGTGCACGTATGGTCACACCAATGATGCGGCTGCAAGACCCGTCGCAGACGAAGGTGCTTATTGTAACGTTGCCGGAAACCACCCCGGTGCTAGAAGCGGCGCGGTTACAGGAAGACCTCAAGAGAGCGGAGATTACGCCCTACGCTTGGGTAGTCAACGCTAGTCTTGCTGCTACCGAAACGACACACCCGCTCCTTGTTGCTCGGGCCGCGACGGAGGCTTCGGAGATTACGCGTGTGCAAGAAGCGCTTAGCCTCCGTTATGCCGTTGTACCTATGCTGGCGGAGGATCCTGTGGGTGCAAACAAGCTGCGAGCGCTTGTGGCGGGTTAGCTGCTCGGGTAGCACCCACCTGTTTGCGAGTAGTGACTCGACTCAAGAGGGGGCTTGGATCGCTAGACCGTTCATGACGACACTGGCTGTTGACCGCTGAATTCAACGGTCACAGCACTTTCAACGGTCATAGCACTTTAAACGGTCATAGCACTTATGTGGGCATTGGGTAGTCGTAAGCGGCGTGCCGCTTGTTGGCCCAATGCCATGCTCAATATACTCGGCTGCACCGTCTGGATTTCGATGCAGGTCAGTGGCGGAAAGCTACTAGCACTGCTCTTTAATGGGGCAGTTTGCTGCGTAGACTCTGGATTCTTGTTGCAGCACACAATGGCGTATTTCAAAACAGTCATGCAGCATCGTGGTGGCTTTTTCCAGTAGGGCATCGTGGTTGTGTAGGTTATCGTCGATCACTAGGTGAGCGGTAAGTGCATTGTCTGACGTACTCATTGCCCAAACGTGCAGATCGTGGACGCCAACCACGCCGGGAAGCCCCAACAGAGTTTGATGTATTGCTTCTGTATCAATGCCATCTGGCACTCCATCGAACAATAAGTGCAGCGATCGGCGCAACAAAGACCAGGTGCCTACCACAATAACGAGCGCGATCAGCAAGCTGACGACGGGGTCAATCCAGCTCCAGCCCTGCCAAAGATAAAGACCACCAGCCACTACTACGCCCACCGATACCAGTGCATCAGCAGCCATGTGAAGAAACGCACCGCGAATATTTAGGTCATGCTTACTCCCCGCAAGAAATAGCCAGGCCGTCACAGCATTAATGACCACCCCGATTCCCGCAACTACCATGACTGTCCCTGCATCTATGGTGGTAGGCAGTTGCAGTCGCTGCACGGCTTCCCAGGCTAATGTTCCCATCGCCACCAGAAGGATGATGGCGTTGGTGAAGCTAGCTAGGATCGAGCCTCTCTTCCACCCATAAGTGTGGCGGGCATTTGAAGGAAGGCGAGCGGCACCAAAGGCCGCCCATGCCAGCATCAGTCCCCCTACATCACTCAGGTTGTGGCCAGCATCGGCTAGTAGCGCTAGGGAACCAGTCTTCCAGCCATAGAAAGCTTCAATAAGCACAAAGCCCACGTTAAGTGCTATGCCGATGACAAACGCCTTACCGAAACTGATTGGGTTGTGTTCGTGGGAATCCGTCATGCCTGTAACTCAGCGACCAGACCACCATTGTGAACCACATTAAATCTGCATCGGGGCATAGGTATCCCACTTTCCTCACTGACCAGCAGTTCACTCATATCAAATCGTTCCTCGTTCTCGCCCTAACACCTTGCTTATCGGCAAAAGTGTACAGACCTCATGAATAGCGTCGACGCTTGAAGGACACATCCCGAAGATAGGCCGGGTTCGCCCCGATCCGACGAAGGTTAGCCCAGGCTCCCTTGTAATAGGGAATATGGTTGCGATCCGTCCATTCGCTGATAACGTCGCCCTGAACACCGTTGGGATAACCAAACATCATGAAGACGTGGCCTCGCTTCAAGTCGGGTTCTATATAGGCCATGGCAGTGGTTGCGCCGTAGTCGTTGTAAACCTCGACAATATCGCCGTTGGCGATACCCAAAGAATCGGCATCTTGGGGGTGGATTTCGATCGGCGCCATGGGGTAGCGGCCCTTGCGGAAGGCTAGATGCTGGTCATGGTAGGCAGACTGCCAGATTTGGTTGGTTCGACCACTGTTGATCCAGAAGTCGTACTGCTCCTTCTGGCGCTCAATCACCTCGGGGAAACCGTTCCAGGGCGATGGTTGAAAATGTGCCTTGCCGTCATCGGTATCGAAGTTATTGTCGGTGTAGAGCATCTCGGTGCCTACGAGTTTGCCGTCCTGATACGCCTTGATGGGCAATTGCACGCCGTTATTGCCCGCTGCGCGCAGTCGCTCGTAGGTAGCCAGGTGCCCGGTCGGTCCACCCTGGCTGTCAATTTCTTTCTCGTGGGCCATGCGGAAACCGTCGTTAAAGGCGTCTTCATCGGTCGTCCAGTCGAACCCGGCGAAACGCTCAGCCATCTCGACGTTGCCTGTCTCCTCATAGCGCTGCTTGAGGGCGTTGGCCATGTTGGCCGCAATCAGCCAATCTGGCCTGGCGATGCCGGGAGGGTCCATGAAACGTTCGGACAGCCGCAGCCGACGCTCGCCGTTCATAGAGGTCAGGTTCATCTCGCCGGGGTGGGTCGCCGGCAGTACCAGATGCGAATATTCGGCGAACTTGGTGCGGTAGAGGTCGATATCGACGATGTACAGCCCGCCCTTGTTTTTGACAGCGTCATAGACAATATCGATCAACTCATCGGTGGAAGCGCCACGCGCCTCGGCCAATGCTTGGTTGACGATCGCAGCACGACGCTTGATGACCTGACGGTAGGTTTCGGCGTTAATGGTGGTCTGAAAGGCGTTGCAGGCCCAGACCGTCAGCATCATGCCGTTGCCTTTGATCAGTTCTTGATCAATATAGGGGGCAGGGCGTCCGCCTGGGTAGGGCGGACGCGTATAGCCTTCCTGGTGGCCGCCCATGCGCACGACGCCGGTACCGCGACGGCCAACGTTGTGGGTGGCGACAGCAAGATTGACAATGGCGGACTGAATCCGGTAATTGTCGTTGCCCCAGATCACTCCCTTCTCGTAGGCGTGCATGGCGCGCGGGGCATGGCCGCTGGCTTTCGGCTTGTAAGCCCATTCAGCGGCCTTGATGATATCGGCTCGATCCACGCCGGTAATGCGGCTGCACTCATCGAGTTCCATGCGGTTGGCGGCGAGCATCTCATCGAAGCCGCTAGTGTGCTCGTCAATAAACCCCTGGTCCTGCCAACCCTGGTCAACCACGTAGGTCAGCAGCCCGTTGAACAGGGCGGTATCGGTGCCCGGTTGGAGGGCGAGGTGGAGCACATTGTCTTTCCCGGCAACGGTTTCACAGATAGCCACAGTGGGCGTTCGTCGCGGGTCGACCAGAATGACTTTACCCTTGCCGACCGTTTCATCAGGAAACCATTCCCGCTTCTTGGCGACGTTGGAACCTCTTAGGTTTGGTTCCCAGTGAGCAAGGAACCAGTTTGACTGGGTCTCATAGGAGTTGCCGCCGATGGAGAAAATAACATCGCAGACTTCCGCGTCTTCGTAGCTGTTGTTGAGCTCGCCGACACCCATGTCGCGGCTGGCATGACATTCAGAGTTGTAGGCGGGGCGGTTGTGAATCCGCACCATCTTTGTCTGCATGCCACTGAAAATCAGCTTGCCGGTTGCCCAGGTATTCTCGAAACCGCCGCCTGCGCCGCCATGGTCGAAGAGGTTGAAGTAAAGCTGGTCAGGTCCGTCGTTGTCGAGAATACGCTGAGTTAAGCCGGCATACAGGGCCATAGCGTGTTCCCAGTTAGTTTCCGACCAGTCATCTCCGCTATACGCCAATGGATACTTAAGCCGCCGCTCGCCGATTGGGGTTTTTTCTGAGTACATCACGCTGGCCATCTGGCCGCCGCGCGTCGAAGATAGCCCCTTGTTAACGCTGCACTCCTTGTCGGGGAGGATCATGATGTTGTGCTGGCGGCCATCATGATCCTGGATCTGGTTGACCATCGCTGGCGTCATAGTGATCTGCATGGGAGGAAGTTGGCGGGTAAAATCGAGCCCTAACGCGTTTTGGTCAGCAGCCCGGCCCCCTTCCTGGTTGGCGGGCCACTTGTAGACATGATAACCACAACCAACGATGCAGAAGTGACAGGCCATATTGGTTTTTTGGGCATCCGCTGGGGGTAGGGGGATGCGGTCTTTAAATTGTGTCATTGTTATTCTCCCGGTTCAGATGATGTTGGCCTGGCGGCCATAGATCAACCCATTGACTGATACGGCAAGCAGTGCGTCTTCGGCTTCATCGTACTCCAGGACGATTTGGGGAAGACTCTCAGTGGCATGCCCGATCACCATCTGACCGCTGTTGTCTGGGTCGAAAATGCTGTAGTGGCAGGGACACTTGAAGGTCTCTGCCTCCTGATCGTAATTGACCGGGCAGCCCATATGCGTGCACTGGGTGCTATAGGCGACTACATCTCTGTCCGGGCCCACTCCTCCCTTGATCTCGCGGCCCTTGCGGATCAACACACAGGGCGAACGGTCGTCGGGATAGTTGAAATAAACAGGTTGGTTGACGCTCAATTCGCTGAGCTGTGCGACCACGTCCCGCGGATAGGGAAGGGTAGTGCTGCCAGCGGGGGAGGAAGGGCTTTCTTGCTGCGCCTGAGCAATGGGTGATAGCGAGAGAGTGCCGAGAGCGGCACTGCTACCTGTCAACTTCAGAAAGTTACGGCGACTCAACTGTGACATTGTTTGGCACTCCGGTGTTGTTGTTAGGAAAGCCTGAATCTGGGGCGTTTCAAGAGTGATATATCTATATTTGAAATACTTTCAGATTAGTTCATCCCGATGGGCCTGCAAGGCCTGATGGTCTTAGAGAAGTGTCTTGGGAAATGTCTTGGGAAGTGTCTTGGGAAATGTCTTGGAAAGAGGACCCGCTTAATGATGTATCGCCGCGGGTCCCGTGGTGTTGTGCTCAGGCTTTAAGCATGGCTTCGATCTTGCCACTATCAGGCACACTGCCGCTGTGAACGAGCTTACCGTCGATGGCGACGGCCGGAGTCGACATGACCTTATAGCCCATGATGGCAGCAGGATCGGTCACCTTCTCCACCTCAATCTCGATACCCAACTTGCCTGCCACGCTCTCTATCTGCTCGGCGGTTGTTACGCATTTCTTGCAACCAGTACCTAATACTTCGATTTTCTTCATGGTCTCTCTCCCGTTTAGTGAAATCCGCTGAATAGCCAGGGGCTCAGCAGGTTGATTACCCAGCCAACAATCATGAAGTTGACCAGTAGGATGACAAAAATAATGGCCAGCAGACGCCACTTCATGACCTGTTTGAGCATGATGAACTCGGGGAAGCTGGCCGCTACGGTGCTCATGCAGAAGGCCAAGGTGGTGCCCACCGGCAGGCCCTTGAGTATCAAACTCTCCATCACTGGAATGACACCGGTGGCGTTAGAGTAGAGCGGTAGTCCGGCCAGCACGGCAACAGGTACGTTCCACCATTGACCGCTGCCCAGGTTGTCGGCAAACCAGCCGTCCGGCACGAAGCCATGAAGGGCGGCACCTAAGCCGACGCCGATGATGACCCATTTCCAAATCCGTTCGACGATTTCCTTGAGTTCGTTCCAGGCAAACGTGTGGCGATCCTTCATGGTCAGCGTTGGCGCCTCGGGTGCCGGCTCGTCACTTAGCGGTGCCTCAGCGGCTTGCTGATAGGCCTTGGCAGCGAAATCCTTCAACCAGCGCTCACCTTTAAGGGCATCGAGGATCATGCCGCCACCGATACCGACCCCCATGCCGATGGCAATATAGACCAGAGTGAACTCCCAGCCGAGCAGGCTCCATAGCATGATCACCGCCACCTCGTTGATGATCGGCGAGGTGAACAGAAAGGCCATGGTGATGCCCAGCGGAATCCCTGCACTGGTAAAGCCCAGAAACAGGGGGATGCTTGAGCAGGAGCAGAAGGGCGTTATGGCACCAAAACCGGCGCCCAGGCCGTAGCCGGCGAAGCGGTTTTTCTGCTGGATATAGTGCCTTACACGCTCGAGATCCAGCGATGCGCGCATTAGCGCGATCACGTAAATCATCACCACCAGTAGCGCGAATATTTTGGTGGTGTCCTCAACGAAAAAGTGTAGTGAGGTGCCGAGTTTGCTCTCAGGGTTCAGGCCTGCGACCCCGTAGACCAGCCAATCGGCCAGCCAGGTAAAAACCTCCAACATTTCAATCAGCTCCCTGTGTGATAGGCGTTGTCACACAAGAAGACGCAGCAGGAGGCAAAAAGATGCAGCCTTGATGCGAAAAACATTACCTATTTTCGAAGAGCGCCATGGCAGCAGACGCGTCCTTGCTCATCAAAGATAATATCGCACTGTTCAATCAGTCGCTCACGCAGCCGTTGCCGTGCCCTGCGCAGCCGCGCCTTAGTGGCAGGCAAGCCCAGGCCGTGACGTGTTGCATAGTCGGCCTGCCGCGTACCCTCCAAGTCACACTGCTGGATAATATCGGCATCTTCCGGGGAGCAGTCTGGCAGCGCACGGTAGATGCAGTCAGCGAGGCTCTCCAGCGGTGATGTCTTCTGCAGTTCCTCAGCTATCTCGGGTGGCTCTCCGCCTGACCAGCGCCTTGCGCGGCGCTGGTCATCGATCCATTGATGTCGGGCTACACGGAAAAGCCAAGCTCGCGGTGAGTCTAACTCGCAAAAGCGGGTGCGGTGGGTCAGCGCTTTGATATAGATCCCTTGAAGGAGATCGTCGACGTCATCGCGATCACCGCTGTGCTTGAGCAGAAAGCCACGAAGTTCATCTCGGTGAGTCTGCCAGGCGGTCTCGATACAGGGGTATCGTTGAGACTTGGCCGTCATAGGCTTTCCAGCGCCAGCGCGATGCCCTGACCACCGCCGATACACAAAGTGACGATGCCGCGACGTTCGCCGTTGCGCTGCATGGCATGCAACAAGCGTGTGGTCAGCACCGCACCGCTAGCGCCGATAGGATGGCCGTGGGCAATGGCACCTCCCTCCACGTTAACGATCTCTTCGGGCAGGCCAAGTTCTCGCTGGCAGGCCAGGGCAATAGCGGCGAAGGCTTCATTGATCTCTACCCGATCCAGGTCGCCCACCGACCAGCCAGCGCGCTCAAGTGCCTGCTTCACCGCTGGCACTGGGCCAATGCCGAAGTAGTCGGGCTCTACGGCACCAATGCCGAAAGCCACCAAGCGAGCCATGGGCGTGAGGCCCTGTTTTTCAGCCCAGTCGCGTTCGGCGACGATCATCGCCGACGCGCCGCTGTTCAGGCCGGGGGCGTTGCCGGCGGTGATGGTGCCGTCTTTGCGAAAGGCAGGCTTGAGCTTCGCTAAAGATTCCTCGGTAGTATCACCACGGTTGTGCTCATCACGGGTGAACATCGTGGTGCCTTTGCGGCTGGTGAGTTCCACCGCGGCGATTTCTGCGTCGAAGTGGCCGGCCTCCTGGGCCTTGGAAAAATTCAGCTGGGAGCGCAGTGCCCAAGCGTCCTGGTCGTCGCGGGAAATATTGTAGCGGCTGACTAAATCCTCGGTGTGCCAGCCGGCGTGCTTGCCACTGAAAGCATCATTGAGGCCATCGAGGAGCATGGTGTCGTACATGGTGACGTCACCCATACGCGCGCCCCAGCGGCCTTGGGGAAGCACATAGGGCGCTCGATCCATGTTCTCCATGCCGCCGGCGATAGCACAATCGGCCATGCCGCTCCAAATTTCCATGGCGGCGCTCGCGACGGCCTGAGCTCCGGAGCCACAGACGCGGTTGACGGTAAGCGCAGGTACTTCCACAGGAAGCCCGCCGCCAATGCCCGCCTGGCGGCCAGAGTTCATGCGGCATCCCGCTTGAAGAACATGGCCCATGATCAATGATTGCACTTTGTCGGCGCTGAGCCCTGACCTGGAAAGGGTCTCCTGAATAACTCGTGCGCCGAGGTCGGGTGCAGGCGTGTCTTTGAGACTACCCCCATAGGTGCCGATAGCAGTGCGAACGGGATGACAGATAACGACGTCGCGAGATGGCATGTCGAACTCCTCGTGTCGATAAGTGAAATGCATAAGCTCATACACCTTAATATATAGCACGCCATATGTAATTTATCTGCGATACGCTTCAAATCCATTGATGATTCGTCTAGCTTGCGAGAAGCAACCCAGCCCTAGGGCGAGTGTAGAGATCAACTTGTAGTGAACTACGTACGTAAAGGTTTCCTTCCGGCGCTCGGGTAGTGGTGTAATGAGTGCAGTGATGTTGAGTCTCTTTTTTACCTAAAAGGTGGATGATGGCAATGCTTGTTTCGGTTCCCGTTACATGGCAAACGACGTCTAAAGATCCGCATGAGCGCGCCTAACCCGCTCTGGCTTGTTTTCGGGGCAAGCGGTTATGTTGGTCGTAACATGGTAGTGCACCTTATTTCACGAGGATGGCGCGTGCGTGCGGCTGCACGGCGATGTTCATCAATGGATGCCGAGGGATGGAGTGGTGTCGATCAGGTGCGTGCGGATGCGCTTGATCTTGTTACGTTGGCCCCGGCTCTTGAAGGCGTTGAGGTGGCTTTTTATCTTGTTCATTCAATGGCGGGAGGACGTGGGTTTCCTACGCGTGACCGGGAGGCAGCCGGTAATTTCGCTCAGGCAGCCGCAGCGGCGGGTGTTAAACGCATTGTTTACTTGGGTGGTCTTGCACCCGAACGCGCCGATACGGAGCACCTAGCCTCCCGGGTCGAAACCGGCGAAATTTTGCGCGCGGGTTCGGTGCCAGTGATTGAACTGCGGGCAGGTATCATCATCGGGCCTGGCTCGGCCGCGTTTGAGGTAATGCGTGATTTGGTGGCGCATCTGCCAATCATGGTAGCGCCGCGCTGGGTAAGTGTTTCATCGCCGCCAGTGGCATTGGGCGACCTGCTTAACGATCTTACGGAGCTTGCGCAGCGGCCTGAGGCAGAAGGCCAGGTATTCGAAACCAGCGGGCCAGAACGACTGACCTATGCGGCTATGATGGGCCAGCTTGCCCAAGCGCTTGGGCGGCGCAAACCGTTAATTGTGCCTGTGCCACTGCTGACCCCGAAACTGTCAAGTTACTGGATGAGTTTGGTCACTGGCGTGCCCGCGCCTTTAGCGCGCGCATTGATTGGGGGTCTTAGGCATGACCTGTATGCTGATGACACAAGCCTTCGAGCACTCGTGCCGCGGATATGCCTGGGTTTCGATGCTGCGGTGGCGGCAGCGTTGTCAGCTGAGCGTCAAATATTGTCTGGCGAGCAGTGGCGAGAGGGCGCTTTCGATCTGCGTGGCTATCGCCATGACATCAGTTTTTACGGTAAGCGCATGACACTAACGCGGGACTGTGCAGCGCCGCCACAATCAGTATGGCGGGCACTTGAAGGTTTCACTGCTCAGGGGAAAGGACATTTTGCCCTGCCACTTGTTTGGCGGCTGCGTGCAGCAGTAAACCGATTGATGGGCCGTCGACATCCAGGGCCGCGTAGGCAGGCGCGGGCATTTATTAAAGAAGAGGTTTTCGACGTTTGGCGTGTGCATAGCGTACAACCTGGCGTAAGGCTGATTCTGACCTCGCAGCTGTGCGTGCTAGGCAAGGGCGGGATGGAAATCGCCGTTGCGCCCAACACAACCGACGGATCACGCATTACGCTGGTATTACATTGGCATCCTGCCGGGGTGTGGGGGTTGTTGTACTGGTTTTTGTCCTGGCCGGTGCACATGGTCATGCTGCGTGCACTTTTAAACGGCTTAGCGCGAGCCGCGACTCAGGACAGGATGTCATAGATCGCTGGGCCGATCTGTGGAAAGCGAAAGTGGAATCCTTCTGCTAATAACCGATCGGGATGTACTTTCTGACCGTCAAGAATAACGGTCGCACCGTCGCCGAGAAGTTGCCGAATCACCATAGAGGGAACCGGCACGCGAAAGAAGCTACGTGACGCGTGTCCGAAAGCATCCGTCACCTGAGTCATCTTTACGGGGTTAGGGGACGTTGCGTTGTAAGCTCCGCGCATTTCGGTCATATCAAGCGCACGCAACAAAATGTCAACGACATCTTCGCGATGAATCCAACTAACCCATTGTTGTCCAGAACCGACACGCCCACCCAGAAACGGATGCAGTCGTTTGAGGGTAGCGCGTCCCATTTCAGTCACCGCTAACGTGATCCCGAAACGCAAAATGACCACGCGAACATCGAACATTGAGGCGCGTTGCGCTTGGGCTTCCCAGCGATGCGTGGTGTCGGTTAGAAAGTCACCCGCTGGGCCGGGAGGGCTGTCTTCGGCAAAACGTGCATGGGCGTTTACCCCATAATAGCGGCAGGCGGAGGCTGAGATTAACGCCGCCGGTCGGTCGTTCATACCTGCGATCGCCGTGACAAGCGCACGAGTGCCTATTTCGCGGCTGTTACGAATAGCGGCACGCACTTCTGGTGTCCAGCGAGTTGCAATAGGCTCTCCCGCCAAATGTACGACCGCTGATGCACCTGAGAGCGCAGGCGCGATAGTGTCAGGATTAAAAGGGACATAGCCCGTCACCGTAACATTTGGAAATCGAGCGGAAGGAAATCGGTTATTGGCAGCTCGCGGGTGCCGGCTTAGCACCGTCACCGGGGTGCCACGTTCTGCCAGCTTTTCTGTGAGGCGGCTGCCAATTAACCCCGTCGCTCCGGTAATGACTATTTTATTTTGGGTCATATGCCACTGGTTATGTGCCTTTTCGATGAACGTATAGAGTAATTTGCCTGGACCAATTCAAGCCAGCCTTAGTGCTAATATAGCTGATCGGCACAAGTACACTTTGTAAGGGTTTTCTAATGCTAGATGAAACGCCGCGTTATAATTATCGTCGCTATCCTCTTCATGCGGGTGGCGACGCCGTCACACGCGCTGGGAAGGATGCCGTGTGGCGGGTTGTCTCGGCCATCGGCGGCGACAATCGCTATTACGCTATGAACGGGCTCTGGACCATCCGCGAGTGGCTCGACTCCGCAGTGGGCGGGCCAGGCAGACGCCGTGGTCGACCACTAGGCCGCCCGATTAAAGCTGGGGATCACATTGATAGCTGGCGGGTGCGAGTTGCTGATGCGCCGACACTGCTGGCGTTGGAATTTGGCATGAAGGCACCAGGGTGTGGCGTGCTGGAGTTCAGCATCGCCCCTGTGGTCAGCGGCACTCAAGTAACCGCGACTGCCTTCTGGAACCCTGACGGTATCGCGGGGCAAATCTATTGGATGGCGATGATGCCTGCACATCTTGTGCTGTTCAAACGCCTGACTGGCGAGATTTGCCGTCGTGCCGAGCAGACGCACCTCGATGAGCGTTTCTACACCTAACCACAGCACCGTCAAGGGTTGAATAAAGAGCTATGTCTTTAGCAGTTTCTGAATCTCCTCCGCACTGGCTACTTTACCCTCAATTACTATGTTGTCATCGACACCCAACGCAGGTGTACGCATTACGCCCTCGTCAATGATGGCGTTCACGTCGGTAATTTTCTCGATGTCTACTGTTAAGCCGAGTGCCTCGGCGGCTTCCTTTGCATTGGCGGTAAGTTGCTGGCACTTCTTGCAGCCGCTGCCGTATATCTTGAGTTTCATGGAATCCACTCCTTTTGTTTAAACACTGACCCTGTAACAAGGTTAGTGGTGGTATTTCTCAAGGCCATAACTGACCGTAAAGATAGCCGGACAGCGTCGCCATCACTATGACCAGCGTGCAGTAAACGAGGGTTTTCTGGGTGCCTATGATGGTGCGAATCACCAGCATGTTGGGCAGTGATAGTGCTGGTCCTGCCAGCAGCAGTGCCAGTGCGGGGCCTTTGCCCATACCATTACCTATCAAGCCTTGAACGATGGGCACTTCGGTAAGGGTTGAAAAATACATGAAGCCTCCCAACAGCGAGGCGAGGAAGGTAGAGCGTAAACCGTTATCACCCACTGCGAGTACTACCCATTCTGAGGGGATCAGCCCTTCTTCACCTGGGCGGCCCAGAAGCAGCCCAGCCACGAATACCCCAACCAGTAGCAGTGGCATAATCAGTTTGGTGAACTCCCAGCTCTGCACTGCCCACTCGCGGTCGTCATCTCGCAGGGTGGCAATCAGCATAAGGCCAATAATACCGACTGCGAACGCCAGCTCAGGTACGCTGGGCATTAGTAAGGCAGCGATGGCTACAGCACCTGCCAGCACCGCTACTTGATGAAGCGGCCAGTTCCAGCGGCGAATCAGTAGCAGAGCGAAAAGCCCAGAAAGTACGGCAGTGATATGCCATTTATAGGTATAAATGGTCATCCAGGCAGCGTTGTCGGCTGCTGCCCAGTTGGCAAAGACCAGGATGCCCACCATCAAACCGAAAAATATTCCAATTTGGCCTAGGGGGCGGGAAAGTTCACCACTGAAGCCGCGACTGTTTTTAGTTGCCCGAGTTTGCTCTTCGCGACGGTATATGAAATGCATGATAACCCCGATAACCACGGCGAATACAATCGCACCGATTGCCCTGGCTAAGCCAAGTTCCAATCCAAGTACTTTGGCCGTCACCACAATGGCCATAATATTGATGGCTGGACCTGAATAGAGAAAGGCAATCGCAGGCCCCAGGCCTGCGCCCCGGCGATAGATGCCGCCGAAAAGCGGCAACACTGTGCAAGAACAAACGGCCAGCAGCGTGCCAGAAACCGAGGCCATACCAAAGGCGACAGGCTTGGAAGCATTAGGCCCAAGGTAGCGCATTACAGCGCCTTCGCTCAGATAAGCAGCCATTGCACCAGCGATTAGAAAAGCCGGCAGTAAGCAAAGGATAACGTGTTCTTGCGCATACCAGTGTGTCAGCCGGATTCCCTCCAGCACGGCATTATCGAAGCGCGCTGTTCCTGCGGGTAGGAAATAGATCAGCAGGAAAATTCCTACAACAGCAGCAAGCCAGCGCACTTGGGTGGGGTTCTCCTTGGCAAGGGTAAGTAGGCGACCGGCGAAGGAGGAAGATGGGCTAGGCTCCGACATGGGATACCTCGTATAGGCCTGAAAGCGATATGGTTATAAAAATATATGGATATTCGTATGTTATCCAGTTCAATTTGGCTGTTAGTGTGATGCTGCTACTTTATTTGTGCGTTATTTAGCTTGATTGAATGGCGGCACCATCCACATAAAGGTGGCGCAACTTCCACCAGCCTTCAACGCCAATGCGCAGCCCCTGAGCCGCTAGATCAGGGGTAATATAGACCGAAATATCATCCTGAATATGATGTTGAAAGTGCTGGGTATTATCTGGGAGTCGCGCTTCAGCAACTGCCAGATTGGCGATGCCTCCGCAGCATACGTGGCGGGGGGATAGTCGAACAGTGACGACGCCGCCTTGTTGTTTGATGAAGGCGACGGCATTGCTGTCGATATCAATAACATTGCTCATTGCTCCCCCCGTATTGTGGTTCTGGCATTTGCATTAACGTGCTCGAGAGTAGACGGTTTCGCCATCCTCTTTGGTAAAGTGTGCAACAGGCTGTTCTAGTAGATCCAATACCTGCTCTGATGGACGACATAGTCGCGCACCTTTTTGCGTAACGACGATAGGGCGGTTGATCAAAATCGGGTGCGCCATCATGGCGTCGATGAGCTGATCATCATTGAAAGAGGGATCATCCAAGTTAAGCTCATCATAGGGCGTGCCTTTACGGCGCAGAAGTTCTCTTGGCGATATGTTCATCATCGCTAGTAGCGCAACCAGACGCTCTCGACTGGGTGGCGTTTTTAAGTAGTAAATCACTTCGGGGTCTTCGCCCGACGCTTTGATCATTGCCAGCGTATTACGCGAAGTACCGCAGTTAGGGTTGTGGTAGATCGTTACTGACATGATGGATTTTCTCTCGGTAAATTGAAGGAGTGATAACAGGCTATTGTTAAGATTTTTTAGTCGCAGGTGCGTTGCGCTGAGCAGGAGATGTATTAAAAGCGGGTGATAACATCGTGGGGTCTTGCTCGGCTTTGTGCGCCTTGGCTGCTTCTGCCCACCACGTTAATTGGCCTAGCGTGCGCCCAAAATAGCTTTCCCAGCGCTCTTGCTCCTGGGCAAATTGGCCATCGTCGTGCAGCGCTTCTTGAGCTTTGGGTATATGGATCATGGCTGACACTGGCAAGCAGCCAAGCTCAGATAGAAATGCGCGCATGCTAACGGCGGCGCGTGCACCTCCCCATTGCCCCATAGAGTAAGTCACGATGGCGCTGGGCTTAAACGCAAATAGTGATGCGCCAAAATGATTCAGCAAATGACTCAGTGCCGGGCTCATGGAGTGGTTATATTCGGGGCTGACCATCACGTAGCCATCGGCTTGCTCGATGTTATCGGCTAGGGCGTCAAGGTCGTCGGGAACCACTGCTTTTGCATAAGCAAAGTGTGGTTTAAAAGGGCCGTTAAGGTCTAACGTTAGCGGGTCTATTATTTCTGCTGTCGTATCGGGTAGCGAGCTGAGCAGGCGTAGGCATGCTTGGGCTACCCGCTCGCCTAGGCGAGCAGGGGCGGGTGGCGTAGAGGTGCGAATTGAACCGAGGAAAATTAAGTAATGTGCCATTTCGTTAGCTCCTATTGCGAGTTGACTGGAAAGTGATGGCGGGTTTTATTGGCAATTCTCACCAGCGCTAGCATGAGTGGCACTTCAACTAAAACGCCGACCACAGTAGCGAGCGCGGCGCCTGACTGTAAGCCAAACAGCGCAATGGCAGCGGCGACTGCCAGCTCGAAAAAATTGCTAGCACCGATCATTGCGCCTGGGGCAGCGATATTGTGCGGCACACGCCACGCTTTAGCCCAGCCATAGGCAATGAAGAAGATTAAAAATGTTTGAATAATCAGTGGAATAGCGATCAATACGATATGCAATGGATTATTCAGAATGACTTCGCCTTGAAAGGCAAATAGTAGTACCAGGGTAATGATTAAACCAATGGGCGTGATTGGGCCGACGCGCTTCATAAACACGTTGTCGTACCATTCGGCACCGTGTTTGGCGATCAATGTTTTGCGGGTGAAATAACCAGCTGCAAGTGGGATCACGATGTACAGCACCACGGATAAAATAACCGTGTCCCACGGCACTTGGATATTTGAGATGCCTAGTAACAGCACCACAAGCGGCGCGAAGGCAAACAGCATGATCAAGTCATTCAGCGCCACTTGAACAAGGGTATAGGCTGCGTCTCCTCGGGTGAGGTAGCTCCATACAAATACCATGGCAGTGCAAGGCGCAGCACCCAGGAGTATGGCACCCGCCAGATATTGGCTGGCCAGTTCCTCAGAAATAAAAGGCCGAAAAATCACCATGAAAAACAGCCAAGCCAAAGCAAACATCGTAAAGGGCTTTATCAACCAGTTAACTGTGGTGGTAATGGTCAGGCCTTTGGGCTGGCGACGAACCCCAGCAATCGCACTGAAATCGATTTGCGCCATCATGGGAAAAATCATTGCCCAGATGAGTACGGCAATAGGAATGGACACTTGAGCGTACTCAAAGCGCGATAATACGTCGGGTACCGCTGGTGCGAACTGCCCAAGCGCAATTCCAGCGACAATGGCAATGGCTACCCATAAAGAAAGGTAGCGTTCAAACAGTCCCATATCGGCGCTGGTGGGTGAAGAATTGCTCTGGGTCGTCATAAAACAACTCCCTGATCAAATGGCACGTTGATTGACGCGTTTTGAGACTTCCTCAGCGCTCTCTTTACGCTCAGAATAACGGTCGGTTAGAAGATCGCTGCGCTCGCGAACCAGTAGGGTAAATTTCACTAACTCTTCCATAACATCAACGATGCGGTCATAAAATGGTGAAGGTTTCATGCGGCCGTTGTCATCAAATTCCATAAAGGCCTTAGGCACTGATGACTGGTTTGGAATCGTCACCATGCGCATCCAGCGGCCTAAAATGCGCAGCTGATTCACCGTATTAAACGACTGTGAGCCGCCGCATACTTGCATTACAGCAAGGGTTTTACCTTGAGTGGGGCGAACGCCGCCTAGCGAAAGAGGAATCCAATCAATTTGTGCTTTCATAATGCCGGTCATCGCACCGTGTCGTTCAGGTGAGCACCACACCATACCATCGGCCCACTGCGCCAGTGTGCGCAGTTCCTCCACTTTAGGGTGGCTAGCGTCTTCAGCATCAGGTAGAGGCAAGCCATGAGGGTCAAAAATCGCAGTGTTAACGCCCATAGCAGTGAGTAGTCGAGCGGCTTCTTCAACTGCCAGCCGGCTAAACGAGCGTTCACGCAGGGAGCCGTAGAGTAGCAGTATTTTGGGCGCTGGCTGGTCGCTTGGAGGAAGCATTAGCGCTTCATGATTGGGTGCTTTAAACAGGCTGCTGTCCACGTTAGGTAAATCGTCAAGTAATGCCATTAGAGGTGTCTCTTTCACATCGAAGGGGAAATTGCTGATGCTCATGATATATGTTTTTTCGTATATTTCTAGCGATACGACTCAGCCTGAAACTAACTTTTTAGGTTATCGTTGATGAATGCGTGCGCTGCATAGGTCGTTAGGCGAGGGTTAATGCCTACGATTATGCGCCTCGTGCCTGCAACTAGGCACAAGGCGCGGAGGGGCTGATGGTATTAATCGATGAGTTCAACGGCGACGGCGGTGGCTTCGCCGCCACCAATACACAAGCTGGCAATGCCGCGCTTGCCCCCCTTGGTACGCAGGGCATGAATGAGCGTTGCAATGACACGCGAGCCTGTTGAGCCAATTGGGTGCCCCTGAGCACAAGCACCGCCAAATACGTTGACTTTATCGTGGGGTAGCCCTAAGTCATCCATGGCTATTAACGTGACGACCGCGAACGCTTCGTTAATCTCAAAGAGATCAACGTCGTTAACGCTCCAGCCAAGTTTTTTCATCAGCTTTTCAATGGCACCTACCGGCGCAATAGTAAATTCGCTTGGATGGCGGGAGTGGGTGGTATGGCCAAGCATTTTTGCCAGTGGCTTCACACCATGGCGCTTTGCGGCCTCATGGCTTGCTAAAATAAGCGCTGATGCGCCGTCGGAAATTGAGCTGGCGTTGGCGGCAGTAATGGTACCGTCTTTGGCAAACGCAGGGCGCAACTGGCGGATCTTATCCAGTTTGGCTTGGAAGGGCTGTTCGTCATGCTCAACCAGTGTTTCACCTTGGCGAGTGGTTACCGTTACCGGTGCCATTTCAGCTGCTAAGTGGCCGTTATTGGTGGCGTCCATGGCGCGCTCTAAGGAAGCAATAGCGAAGTCGTCTAAGCGCTCGCGAGTGTAGCCACGGTCTGAAGCAACATCTTGAGCGAAGACGCCCATCAGTTTGCCAGTTTCTGCATCTTCTAAGCCATCTAGGAACATGTGGTCTTTCAACTCGCCATGACCCAAGCGGTAGCCACTACGCGCTTTAGTGAGTACGTGTGGGGCATTAGACATCGATTCCATACCGCCTGCGAGCAGGATTTCGCCTGTTCCTGCTTTGATCAAATCGTGAGCTAGCATGGTGGCTTTCATGCCAGAACCGCACAATTTATTGATGGTGGTTGCGCCATTAGCGTCGGGAATGCCTGCCTGACGCATGGCTTGGCGGGCTGGCCCTTGCTTTACGCCGGCGGGCAGAACACAGCCCATAATGCCTTCTTCAATAGCCGATGCTTCGATGCCAGCGCGTTCTATAGCTGCGCGAATTGCAACGGCTGCAAGTTCGGGGGCTGTCATGCTGGAAAGGCTACCCATCATGCCGCCCATTGGGGTACGGGTGGCGGATAAAAATACAACCTCGGTGGTGTTATTCATTTTTGCGTCTCCTGACGGATTTGTTGTGATTATCTTGCCTGTCATTATTGGCTAAGAACGAGTGATGCGTTGACCCATCGGCGGGGCTGTGGTCTTCTCCTTAGTAACCAAGCAAGCGCTAGTGTAAATGACATGAATGTAATGAATGCTTCTCCCCGCCGCAAGGAATTGACACGTTTAGCGGCTCAGCTATTCGTCCAAGAAGGCTTTGATCGCACAACGGTGCGTATGTTGGCACAAGAAATGGGTATCAAGTCTGGCAGCTTGTTCCATCACTTCAAAGATAAGCAGGAAATCTTGGCCGTGGTAATAGAGGAGGGCACTCAGAATGCTCTCAATATTGCTAAAGCAGCGCTGCAAGAATGTGATGATGATCCTGAGGCGCGCCTGCATGCTATGGCTCGGGCGCATCTGGAAACGCTTTTCGCTGATCGCAATGCTCATGTGGTCGCACTATTTGAATGGCGGCGGCTAGACCCTGATGCGAGTGCTCACTTAAGCCATTTACGGGATGCTTACGAAGCACTTTGGGTAGACGTTATCGACGATGCGTTGGCCGCAGGACTTATTCACGGTGACCGCTTTCTGGTGTCACGATTTATACTGGGTGCGCTAAATTGGACAGTGCGCTGGTATGACCCTAGTGGGCCGCGTACACCTGATGATTTAGCCGATGAACTGGTCGCCATGATTATGGCTCGTTAATACTCGCTCGACCAACGTCTAATCCGTTTGCGACGCTGATTGCTTGCGCTACTGCGTAAATACTTTTAGCGTTAGTTTAACTGCAAGGTTTCCGTTAACGTAAACGGACAATAATAATGCATAAAATCGGAACCCTGGCCTGTCTGTTTGCGTACAACTGCTCACGACTAACAACATAAGAGAGCCACCATGACAGCAACATCAGCGTCATTACCAACATATACGACATTCCTGGAAAGTTTTACGGTTGACACCATGATTGCCAGGCTGGATGACCATCAGGATGGTTGTCTCAACGCCTTTGAGGCTTGTTGTGGTCGTCATGTGCGCCAGGGGCGAGGTGATGTGCTTGCGCTAGTGCACGAAGACATTAATGGGGAAACCCATACAATGACTTACGCAGAGCTAGATGAGCAGAGTGGCAAGCTTGCTGGCTGGTTTAAAGCGCAAGGACTTGGCGAAGGAGATCGTATTGCCTGCATGCTACCGCGTTCAAGAGCGCTGCTGGTGGCTGTTCTTGCTACATGGCGAATTGGTGCGGTTTATCAACCGCTATTTACCGCGTTTGGCCCGGACGCGGTGGATTATCGGTTGGGACGCGCTGACACTAAGCTGGTAATTACCGATCATATTAACCGTTATAAGTTTGATGGGCTAAGCCAGTGCCCTCCTGTCTTAGCGGTAGGTGGTGCCACAAGTGAGCACCCTGATGACCATGATTGGCAGACTGCGTTGACGCATACGTCAATGAGCGGAAAACCACCTCGTCTTGCCCCCGAAGAACCTTTTCTTCAGATGTTTACTTCCGGCACTGTAGGCAAGTCAAAAGGTGTGGCCGTGCCGCTTTCCGGTATGACCGCGTTTGCGCTTTACATGGAGTTGGCAGTAGATCTTCGTAACGACGACCGTTTTTGGAATATGGCTGATCCTGGTTGGGCATACGGGCTGTATTACGCGATTGCTGGGCCGCTACTTTTAGGTGTTACCACGCACTTTTGTGAGGCCGGTTTCAGTGCTGAGGGTGCCTTAGCCTTCATGAAGCGCCATCATATTACTAACTTCGCTGCTGCGCCTACGGCTTATCGTTTAATGAAAGCGTCAGGGCTCTTCGATGATGCTCACCAAACGCTGGAGCTCCGCGCGGCAAGCTCAGCAGGCGAGCCTCTAAATACAGAAGTAGTGACTTGGGTTGAGAAGTCGTTGGGATGTCCAGTTATGGATCACTATGGTCAAACAGAAACCGGTATGACCTGTAATAACCATCACTCCCTTGACCACCCCAAACATGCGGGTGCGATGGGTGTGCCAATGCCTGGCTACCGTTTGGCCATCTTGGATGCCGAATATAACGAACTCCCGCCCGGCGAGCCGGGTGTACTTGCAGTGGATATTAAAAACTCACCTGCCCACTTCTTCCAAGGATATACCTGGCAAGAAAAAGACCCGTTTGTGAACGGTTACTATCTAACAGGTGATGTGGTTATTCGCAATGAGGATGGGTCATTTCAGTTTGCGGGACGTGATGACGATATCATCACCACAGCAGGTTACCGGGTTGGCCCTACAGATGTTGAGAACAGTGTGATGGCTCACCCAGCGGTCGCTGAGTCTGCAGCGGTTGGTCAGCCAGACGACATTCGTGGTGAGATCATTAAATCTTATATCGTGTTGCGTGAGGGATATGAAGCTAGCGATGCGCTTGCCGATGAAATACGTCAGCAAGTGCGTGAACGTCTTTCTACTCATGCATTTCCAAGGGTCATTGAGTTTGTCGATGAGCTGCCAAAAACGCCTAGCGGTAAGATCCAACGCTTCAAGCTTCGTGCCCAAGCAACTGAGCAGGCACGCAACGACAAATAATGAAAGGAAAGATGAAATGCAGGTAAAGGATTGTACGTTTTTAATTACAGGGGCTGCTTCAGGGCTAGGCGCAGCAACAGCAGAGCGTCTAGTGGCTGCTGGTGGCAACGTTGTGCTGTGCGATATGAATAATAGCGTGACAGAACACGCTGAGCGCTTAGGCGACTGTGCAGCGGCCTGCATAGCCGATATTACCTCTGCTGAGCAAATGCAACAGGCAATTGATGAAGCAGTTAGGATGGGAGGTGCTGGCGGCCTTTCTGGTGTTATTCACTGTGCTGGCGTAGTGAGCGTGGCCAAGCTGGTTGATCGCAATGGCAACCCCGCAGATTTGGAAAGCTACGCAAAAACGATCAATATCAATTTAGTGGGCACATTCAATGTCATGCGCTTGGCAGCGGCTGCCATGGCTAAAAATACTCCTAATGAAAGCGGCGAGCGTGGCGTGATCATTAACACAGCCTCTATAGCGGCATTTGATGGGCAGGTGGGCCAATGTGCTTACAGCGCTTCGAAAGCGGGTGTAGTGGGAATGAGCCTGCCAGCGGCTAGAGAGCTATCGCGCCATGCCATTCGCGTTATAGCGATTGCGCCAGGCGTTTTTGAAACACCCATGATGAGTGAAATTCCTGACGAAGCGGCTCAAGCTCTGGCCGCCGCGGTACCGTTTCCAAAGCGGTTGGGTAAACCTGATGAATTTGCCCAATTGGCTGAGCAAATCATCACTAATCCGATGTTGAACGGTGAAGTGATTCGGCTGGATGGCGGCATTCGAATGCAATAATTAGGTCAGAAAGTGTGTTTCACCAAAAAACCTGCCAGCATTTTGCTGGCAGGTTTTTTTAATCTAAAAATAAAGCCTTAGCGTATAGGCGACCAAAGTTGTAGTGATTTTGAATGTTATATTCAAACGACCGCTTGACTATAAGCTGGGTGCGCGCTAGCTTTCAAACACTCGTTTGAAAGCTGATTTTCGAAATTTGTATTATTTTTAAAACTCGTGTTTTTTTGAGATTTGTGCTGTTTCGAAAACATAAGCCGCTTTCAGCCCCCTGTTTAGGAGAAGTGACATCATGCCCAGCTATCAAGCCCCCCTTCGTGATATGCGTTTCGTAACCGACGAAATGTTTGACTATCCCCGCCACTATGCGGCACTTCCGTGTGGTGATGACGCGTCTCCAGACGTTGTGAATGCGATTCTTGAAGAGGGCGCGCGTTTTGCTCGTGACGTGCTACTGCCGCTTAATCAAAGTGGTGATGAAGAGGGGTGTCTGTTAGAGGGTGGCGAAGTGAAAGCGCCGCAAGGATTTAAAGAGGCTTATCAGCAATATGTAGAAGGTGGCTGGCCGAGCTTGGCGGCAGACCCTGAGCAAGGTGGACAAGGCCTCCCACCTTCATTGGCGATGATGCTGTCTGAAATGATCTGTGGCACTAACTTGGCATGGGGTATGTACCCAGGGCTTTCCCATGGTGCTGCCGATGCGCTTAGGCACCATGGTACTGACGAACAAAAAGAAGCCTATCTCACTAAGTTGGTAGAGGGTGTTTGGACGGGTACGATGTGTCTTACTGAGCCGCACTGTGGTACAGATCTTGGCTTGATCAAAACGCGGGCGGTGCCTCACGACAAGAGTGCTTATGCTATAACGGGTACCAAAATCTTTATCTCTGCTGGTGACCATAATCTGGCAGAAAACATCGTTCACCTTGTATTGGCAAAGCTACCTGATGCGCCTGAGGGGTCGAAGGGGATCTCACTTTTTGTAGTGCCTAAATTTTTGCCCGATGCTGAAGGCAATCCTGGTGATCGTAACGGTGTCACCTGTGGCTCACTTGAACACAAAATGGGCATCCATGGTAATGCTACCTGCGTGATGAACTTTGACGGAGCGATCGGCTATTTAGTTGGGGCGCCCAATAAAGGTTTAGCATGCATGTTCACTATGATGAACGCAGCGCGTCTCGGGGTAGGTATTCAAGGCCTAGGCTTAATTGAAGCCAGTTTCCAAAACTCACTGAGTTACGCACGTGATCGGTTGCAAATGCGTGCACTGTCTGGTGCTCAGGCACCTGATAAAGCAGCAGACCCTATTATTGTGCATCCGGATGTGCGCCGCATGCTGCTAACCCAAAAGGCATTTGCCGAGGGTGGCCGTATGCTAGTGCTATATACCGCTCAAATGCTCGACATCGTTGAGTATGGTCAGCCGGGTGAAGAGAAAGAACATGCTGAAACCTTGCTCGGTCTACTAACGCCTATCGTGAAAGCATTTCTTACTGAAGTGGGCTTTGAGTGCACCAATGAGGGCGTGCAGATTTTTGGTGGGCACGGCTTTATTAAAGAGTGGGGTATGGAGCAGCTAGTGCGCGATGCGCGTATTACTCGCCTTTATGAAGGTACTACCGGTATTCAGGCGCTAGATCTGCTTGGTCGTAAGGTGCTAATGAGCCAGGGTGAGACGCTAAAAGCATTTACCAAAGAAATTCATAAGTTCTGCAAGACGGAAGCCGATAATGCTGCGTTAAAAGAATTTGTTGAGCCACTAGCGAAGCTGAATGCCGAGTGGGGCGAACTGACGATGGGTGTGGGCATGAAAGCCATGCAGGATCGTGAAGAAGTAGGGGCGGCCAGCGTCGACTATCTGATGTACTCCGGCTATGTCACGTTAGCTTACCTTTTTGCGCGGGCTGCTAAGCAGTCGTTAGTTTCGATAGATGGCGACGATAAGGCGTTTTATGCCGCTAAATTGAATACTGCACGCTTCTACTATCAGCGGCTATTGCCACGTACGAAAGCGCATGCTCAGATGATCCAAGCAGGCGCTGGAAGTCTGATGGCAATCTCAAGCGATGACTTTGGCTTGGGTTTTGAGATCTAACCGCTTTATATTTGAGATGCCCGTTAAGGCCGGTCTTTAGCACGCTTTTTTGAAAAGACAGTTAATAAGTATCGGTAACTGAATACTCTTTGTTCAGGCGTTCTGATCGGTGGTTCGCGGCAGCTTTGACCTTAGAACAATGTCTGCCGCTTTTTTATTTCAATATATTTCGCAAAACCACTTGCCAACGCGGCGGCGAATCCGTAGAGTACGCATCCGCTGCCGGGGACGCACAGCGTTACCAGCGGTGTTTATTTGTTAGTTCAAAGGTGAAAACCTTTGGTTTGTCAGAGGGTTAGAAATACGGTTGCGGGCTACAAGCTTCGCTCGCTTCGTCAATTTTCTCGCTCCCTTCACTAAAACAGTGATTGACAAACACCAGGAAATGCGTAGAATACGC
>NZ_RZHG01000029.1 GCF_003989795.1 Vreelandella andesensis | reverse complement strand
CGTGCCATCAACATTGACAGAGGAACCGCCGTTGATCGTGGCATTGCCACTGACCGTGACGCTGTCTGCCAAAGTAATGGCATCCGTACCGTCGATCTGCAGATCGTTGGTGACGTCTAGCATGCCGTCTAAATCAGTGATACCCGCGACCATCAGCGTGACGTTGTTGCCACCGGTGTAAGAACCGGTGATGGCCAAGTCTTCACCGATGTTCAGGTCAGAGATGCCAGCGACATTGACCGTGCCGTTCAGCGCGGTGCTGCCTACGCTATCGAGATTCAGATTGCCACCGACCGTTAGCAATCCGCTGGCTGTCACATCAGCGCCGCCATCGACCGTGGTGTTGCCTGCCGTCGTAAAGATAATGTCACTTGCAACATCATTACCTAGCACAATCGCACCATCACCGATCAGCGTGAAGCTGCTCTCGGTATTGGCATCTTCATCCCCAACGCTAAACGTGCTGTTAATAGTGGTTGTGCCCGCCACCTCTATCGTGACACTACCACCGCCGGTGTAATCACCAGTGATGACTAGGGCACCACCCACCGTCAGGTCAGAGATGCCCGCGACGTCAACAGTGCCGCTTAACGTAGTATTGCCAACGCTGTCTAGATCCAGGTTGCCACCAGAAGTGACGATGCTGCCGCTCGGCTGCAAGTTGAGATGGCGACCAGCCGCCACGGTTATATTACCGCTAATGCTAGCAACCGATTTTCCATTTTCATCGCCGTCGTTCAGCGTTAAATCGGTGGCCGCGCTGAGCGTGATGTCGCCAGCTACGGTGGTGACGTCCGATTGCGTGCCTTCAACTATCGTAAGGTCCGCAGTATTACCAACTTCTTGAACCGTAGTGGTCACCTGGCCAATGGCCACACTGCCGGTGTCATGCAGGAAGATATTGCCCGCAGCGCTGTTGACCGACAGGGTTGTAACCGACGTTTCCAGCCGGTTGCCCGAACTCGCAATGCCAGCATCCGCGTCAATCAACAGACCCGCTGCAAACACATTAGCGCCAGTGACCGGCGTCTGGTTATCCAGTACGGCGCCACCGGAGATCAGCGCCACATTGCCACTGCCCGCATTGATAAGGCCGAGGTTGATGTTAGCGCCCGCTTCGAAACGCACGTGGCCACCGCCAGAGGTAACCATTGCGCCATCGGCCATAGCGAGATCTCCACCAGCCTTGGCATAAATGCTGGTGCTAGACGTACTGACGATTCCAGCGATACCGCGCATCTCGAGGTCACTCAAAGCGAGCAGGGTCACGTGGCCGTCATCACCTAACACCTGACCTTGCAGAGTCAAGCTGCCATCACGAGCATTAAGTAGGATGTGGCCGGTACCAATCGCATAGATCGCCCGTGAATTGCTGGTAGTTGCTCCTTGATTAACGCGAATATCGTCTGCTTCTATCACCACCGATCCGTCATTGATCGTGTTGACGTCTTCCTGAAGATTGTCAGTGGTACCGGACACTGAAGCATCAGCAGCCACAGTGTTGACGGTGATCGCATCCACCGCATCAATGACCAGTGCATCGGTTTCATTGATAAACACGCCGTTGGCGCGCGACGAGGCACTCAGCGTATTTATCTGGGTGTCGATGGCGTTGACGTCGGTACCGTCGCTGCCGATGCCCAGCGTAGCATTCAGGCGCAGCTGATCAGCGATGATATCCGTGTGGGTGTCGCCGCCATCCAGAATAGAGCCGGCCACCAGGCTGATATTGCCGGTGCCCGCGTCAAGGCCACCCAGCGTGATCACGTTGTCTGCATTGGCCACGCCGGCTGGCTTGGCCATGTAGCGGATATTGCCATTATTGGTGATGGTCTGTGCGCCGTCATCCATGGTGATGACGCCGACCGCCCGCAGGTCGATGGTCTTGCCATCAGTTTGTGTTTCGATGGTGGCGTTCTGGGCAATACCCTGCCCGGCGTCCAGGCTGATATGTCCGCCCGAGCTGGTGACAGTGGCCCCGAGGATGATGTCACTGGTGGCACCACCGGCTTTCAGCAGCAGGTTGCCCGCAGCTGTCACTGAACCGCCCGCGGCCAGCGTCTCAATGTTGCCTGCGGTGGTCTGCAGAACCAGCTGGCCGTCGGAGGCCAGATCACTCTGCGCCGCATCCGTCTGGCTGCTTTCGGTGACTGTGCCATCCGTCAGCACACGGTTGGTGGTGATCGCCGCGACTTCACCGATCGTGATGGCATCGGCTTCGGTCACGTA